>DASYDH010000035.1:0-166521 GCA_036499685.1 Lacunisphaera sp.
AAACCGTTTGCGGACTTTCTTCAGTCTGGAAAAATTCAACGAGGAAGGCGCCGACGCTCAGATTATCGAACAGTTGACCGAAAAAAGAGGCGCCGACCGCGATACCTATCTCAAGGAGCTTCAGGAAAAATTGAACGAAGCGCTCCAAAAATTGTCTATCCCTCACAGAACAGTGATTACGTTATTCGAAATCGATGGTCTCAGTCATTCGGAGATAGCCCAAGTCGTTGGTTGCTCCGAAGGCACGGTCCGTTCCCGTCTCCACTACGCCAAGCAGTTCCTGCAGGGCGAAATGGGCAATTATCTCAGCTCCTAGTCATTCATGCCCAACTCTCATCACCCTTCAAAAGTAACCATTGAGGATTTGCTGCGCCTCAAAAAATTGGAGCGTCCTTCCGCCGATTTTTGGTCGAATTTTGAACGCGAATTGCGGCAAAAGCAGCTTTCTGCCTTGGTTGGAAAACGAGCTTGGTGGCACGATTTGCCGCAATTTTTTCCTCGCCGCGTCTACGTGCCGATCAGTGCAGCTGCTGTTTTTACTTTTACGCTGATTTCGGTCAGCCATTACAATGCCGTTCAAGTTGAACGGTCGCGAGTCGCGGTGGGCGTTGCACCCGTTGCCACCTTCACTTATACGGGCACGGCTGAACGCAAATCCGCAGTGGATTCTGATTCTGCTCCGGTGAGTTCGCCGCTCGTTAATCGAGCCGAAGCTAAAATTTCCGCGGCCACTGAGCGCGCCACTGCATTGGTTGCAGTTCGCGCAAACACGGAGGCGCAGCCGGAGCTATCGACCAAATCCTACACTCTGGAGGAAGATTCACCTTCGGCTCGTTCCATCGCGGCAAACTTTGCCCGTTTGGAACAATCGGATCCGGAACTCATCAGTTCCGTGCTGGGAAGCCGCTTAAGTTCCCGGGCGAAGGCGCAATCGTCACCTGCACCGGCAGTCGAACTCGCTTCACTGCAATTAAACGGCGGCCGGCGGACGCGTTTGGTGGCCAGCTACAACGACCATCACTTTAACGCGGTCAACGGCACTGCTGACGCGGCGAGGGAAAAATTGGCGCGGCGGTTGGACGACAATGATTTTAGCGATCACTTCAGCCGCGTCGGTGTGAATGGCGACAAAGTTTCCCTGAGATTTTAATAAAACGTTCCATCCTTTCGAATTCGAAACCCGCTGCGGCGGGTTTTTCTTTTTTGTTTTTCCCTGATCGTCGCGTAATTTCAAATCATGAGAACCGAGCGTGATTCCATGGGTGAAATGTCCGTGCCCGACAGTGCGCTTTACGGCGCTTCCACACAACGCGCCGTGATGAATTTCCCCGTGAGTGGGCGGCCGTTGCCCGAACCATTTATTCGCGGCTTGGGTTTGGTGAAGCGGGCCTGTGCGGCTGCCAATGAGGAGCTTGGCTTATTGGATTCTGAAAAAAGCGCCCTCATCCAACAGATCGCCCGGGAAATCACCGACGGAAAGCTGACGGAGCATTTTCCGATCGATGTTTTCCAAACGGGCTCGGCCACCTCCACCAACATGAATGCCAATGAGGTCATCGCCAATCGGGCCAGCCAGTTGGCGGGTGAACCCATCGGATCCAGAATCCCGTTGCATCCGAACGACGACGTGAATCTCGGCCAGTCCTCCAATGATGTCATCCCAACGGTCTTGCACGTCAGCGTAGCAGTTGCATTGCACACGAAACTCAAGCCGGTCCTTGCGAAGCTTGCGGAGGAACTCGGTCGAAAGGCGGCGGCGTGGGAACAGGTCGTGAAGATTGGACGGACCCATTTGATGGATGCGACCCCGTTGACGCTTGGCCAGGAATTTTCGGGTTACGCGAGGCAGGCGCAAAAGGCGACCGGGCGCTGCGACCGGGCCATTGCCGCGCTCGGGGAATTGGCCATCGGAGGCACGGCCGTCGGCACGGGAATCAACACGGACGTGCGTTTTGGCGGAACGGTCGCGAGGATTTTATCGCAGGAGACCGGCCTCAGCTTTCGCGAGGCGAGTAATCATTTCGAAGCCCAGGGCGGACGTGACGATTGTGTCGAGGTTGCAGGTCAACTGGTCGCGATTGCCGCGAGCCTGACAAAAATTGCCAACGATATTCGTCTGCTTGGTTCCGGTCCGCGCGCTGGTTTGGCGGAGATCAAACTCGTCGCGACGCAACCCGGTTCCTCGATCATGCCAGGTAAAGTGAATCCAGTGATGAGCGAAATGCTGGTTCAGGTCTGCCTCTACGTTCAGGGGCTTTGCGTGTCGGTTCAAACTGCCGGGCGGGATGGCCATTTCGAACTGAATGTGACACTGCCTCTCATGGCGCATTGCCTGCACGAATCGGTTCATTGCCTGGCCAATGCGGTGAGTATTTTCACGGAGCAGTGTGTCGTCGGATTGGAAGCCGATGCATCGCGTTGCCGCGAGCTCGTCGACCGTTCGCTCATGCTGGTCACGGCACTTAATCCCCACATCGGTTACGATGCGGCGGCCCGCGTGGCGAAGGAGGCTTATGCCACGGGGAAAACGCTCCGAAGCATTGTGCTCGAGCAAAAGCTCATGGAAGCGGAGCTCCTCGACCAAGCGCTGAATCCGCTTTCAATGACGCACCCGGGGAACAGTCACATTGGTGCCGGCGGAGGTTGAAATGGCGGTTCATCAACTCACCATCGAGGTTCGTACGCGTGGACAGGGCGCGCATGAAATTACCGAAGAAGTAGCTCACGAGTTGAAGCGTGCGGGAATGAATCGCGGCACGATCAGCGTTTTCTGCCAGCATACCAGTTGCAGCTTGGTGATCATGGAAAACGCCGATCCGTCGGCATGGAGCGACTTGCAGGCATGGTTCAACCGATTGGTGCCGGAAAACGATTCTCATTTCCAGCATACGCTGGAAGGCGCGGACGATATGCCGAGTCACATCAAAATGGCGCTGACCCGTACGAGCGAAACAATCCCATTCGGCGACGGTCGGCTTCTGCTGGGAACGTGGCAGGGCATTTTTCTATGGGAACACCGCCGCGCTGCGCACCATCGCACACTTATCCTTACCTTTATGGGTGAATAGACAGACGGTCGCTTCGCCTACTTTGCCTTCTCGGGTACGCAGATGCCGCAGTGGTTGACGAAAAAATCCGCCCCTTTGTCGTCCACGAGAATAAACGCGGGAAAATTCTTCACCTCGATTTTCCACACCGCTTCCATGCCGAGTTCCGGGTAGTCGAGCACTTCCACTTTGGTGATGTTGTCCTGCGCGAGAATTGCCGCGGGACCACCAATGCTTCCGAGATAAAATCCGCCGTGCTTTCTGCACGCGTCCGTCACCACCTTGCTGCGATTGCCCTTGGCGAGCATGACCATCGAGCCGCCGTGCGATTGAAATAAATCCACGTAACTGTCCATGCGGCCGGCTGTCGTGGGACCGAACGAGCCCGACGCATGCCCGGCCGGCGTTTTCGCCGGACCGGCGTAATATACCGGATGATTTTTAAGATAGTCGGGCAGTCCCTGACCGGCCTCAATCCGTTCCTTTAACTTCGCGTGGGCACTGTCGCGTGCGACGATCAACGTGCCGGTCAACGAGACCCGCGTGGTCACCGGGTGCTTCGAGAGTTCGGCGAGAATTTCCTGCATCGGACGATTTAAATCAATGCTTACGAAATTATTGTCCTTGAACGCCCGCAACTCGGCGGGAATGAAACGCCCGGGATCGGTTTCCATTTTCTCGAGGAAGATGCCGTCCTTGGTGATCTTGCCCTTGATGTTCCGATCGGCGCTGCAGGACACGCCCATGCCCACCGGGCAACTCGCGCCGTGGCGCGGCAGCCGCACGATGCGGACATCGAGGGCGAAATATTTTCCGCCGAATTGGGCGCCGACGCCGCTTTGCTGCGCCAAGGCGAGAACCTTGGCTTCCAGCGCCGTATCACGAAAAGCCCGGCCGTGTTCATTGCCGCTGGTCGGCAATCCGTCGAGATACTTGGTCGTCGCGAGCTTGACCGTTTTCATGCACGCCTCGGCGCTGGTCCCGCCGATCACGAACACGAGGTGATAGGGTGGGCAGGCAGAAGTTCCGAGCAGCTGCATTTTGTCCGCAAAGAATTTCTCGAGACTCTTTGGGTTCAACAGCGCTTTCGTTTCTTGAAAGAGATAGAGTTTATTCGCCGAGCCGCCGCCCTTGGCGACGAAAAGGAACTCGTATTTTCCGCCTTCCGTCGCATGCAGGTCGATTTGCGCCGGGAGATTTGTCCCCGTGTTTACCTCGGTGAACATGTCGAGGGGAGCGACCTGCGAATACCGGAGATTTTCCTTGGTATAACATTCGTAGACGCCGCGCATCAGCGCTTCGGAGTCGTTGCCACCGGTCCAAACCTGCTGGCCTTTTTTACCGAAAATCGCCGCAGTGCCGGTGTCCTGGCACATTGGAAGAATTCCCTTTGAAGCAATTTCCGCGTTCCTCAACAGGGTCAATGCGACGTAGCGATCGTTGTCCGATGCCTCGGGATCCTTTAAAATGACGGCGACTTGCGAGAGGTGTTTCGGCCGCAGGAAAAAACTCGTGTCGTGAAACGCCTCCCGGGCAAGATACGTGAGCGCGTCAGGCGAGATTTTCAGGATCTCGTGCCCTTCGAACTGGCCAGGGGAAACGCCTTCCGAGGAGAGAAGCCGGTATTCGGTCTCGTCGGGAGCGAGTGGCAATGGATCTTGATAAACAAACGGCGGCGTAGGCATGGCTGGGAAGATCCACTAGGCAAACGACGCGACTGCGCTTCGCAATCTCGAACGACCTTTCGCCCCTGACTTTAGAGAATCCTCAATTTCGGCAAATCCTGGACATCAATATAACCGGCCGGCCGGTTCTGCGCATCGAGGGCAACGAGATCCGAGATCTTAAATTGTTGAAACAGCTTCAAGGCTTCGACGGCGAGGACGTCCGTTGAAATGCTGCGGGGATTCCGCGTCATGAATTGCACGACGGGCTTTTGCAGAAAATCGGGGCCTCCGTTTAACGCGCTCCGGCGGAAATCACCATCGGTGAATATGCCGGTCATTTTTCCCGCTGAATCAACGAGTGCAACCGCACCAGCCTTCGCCTTGGTCATTGCAAATATCGCCTCCTGCACGGTCGTTTTGGCCTCACTCAAAACCGGGCAGGCATCGCCCGTGCGCATGATGTCCTTTACCCGCAAGAGGAGCGTCATTCCGAGCGTCCCGGCGGGATGGAATTTTGCAAAGTCTTCGCGCGTGAGTCCGGAGCTTTCCAATAAGACCATGGCCAGTGCATCGCCCAAGGCGAGGGCGGCCGTCGTGCTGGCGGTGGGCGCGAGCGCGAGCGGACAAGCCTCACGGGGTGCCAAGTAGATGAGCCGGTAGTCCGCGCCCAACGCAAGTTCGCTCGTCGGCGCACCGGTCAATGCAACCGTTCGCAAGCCGAATTTTTCAAAGAGTGGAAGCAGCCGCAACATCTCGGCCGTCGCACCGCTGTTGCTCAATAAAATGGCGAGATCACCGGAGGCGCAGAGGCCGAGATCGCCATGCAATGCCTGGGTCGGGTCGAGGAAGCATGACGGCACACCGATGCTGTTGAGGGTGCCCGTCAGCTTTTCCGCGATGTGGGCGTTTTTGCCGACTCCGGAAAAAATCACCTTATTCCCGGTTTTCACCACGGCTTCAACGGCGCGAACCACCTGCACGAAATTTTCATTCAGCATACCGGCGGTGGCGTCGATGGCCTCCCGTTCGACGGCAAGACAGTTGCGGGCTTGGGCTAGGATGGTCTTGTCGTCGAGCGGCATCTAAAACTTGTATTGGTGGAACGCTGGCGCAAACCTAGCGGTCGATCATCTCCGTTCAATTCATTTCCTCCATGTCCCGTCTCGTCCGTGTCATTCATCGCCTCATCCTGCCTTTGTTGGGCGTGCTGGCGCTTGGGCTCGCCGGTTGTTCGGACAACGACCATCTCAATTCCGCGAGTGAGCTGGACGAACCGGGCTATCGGGAAGGCGAGGCCCTGCTGAAGACGGGTCGCAAGCAGGAGGCGCTGACCGCATTTCTCAAGGTGATCAGTAAACGCGGCGACGACGCGCCCGAATCGCATCTCGAACTCGGCTTGCTGTATCTCCAGTACATCAATGATCCGCTCGCGGCGATTTATCACTTCAAAAAGTATCTGGCGCTTCGTCCCAACAGCCCGCAAGCCCCGCTCGTTAAACAGCGGATCGATGCGGCGATCCGCGAATTTGCCCGGACGATTCCCGCCCAGCCGCTGGAGGGCCAGCCCCAGCGGGTGGACTTGGTGGCGGCACTTGACCGCCTGAAGCAGGAGAATGAGACCCTGAAACAACAGCTCGTGGATGCGAGAGCCGGCCGCAATGGGCTTGCGCCGACATCGCCGGACGTTCCCACCGCGGCTGTGCCGGCCTCTGACACGGAACCGTCAGCACCGATGTTCAGTATTCCTTCCGCCACGATGCCGACCGTTCGCACCCGGCAGGCAAACCAGTCGGCAGCGCGTGAAGCCATTCCGACTGTACGTACGGTCGCAACTCCTCCGCCCCGGGTTGCGCCGACGAGACCGGCCACGAGTCAAGCCATTGCACCGGCCGCTGCGAACTCCCGCCCGGTGGCGGGTCGACGTTACACGGTTCGTCCGGGCGATTCGTTATCGAAAATTTCCATGCAGTTTTATGGCAATCGCACCAAGATACACGAAATCTTCGGTGCCAATCGCAACGTGATGAAGAGCGAAACCGATCTGAAGCCGGGAATGGAAATCAAAATTCCGTAGCCGGTTAATTTCCCACAAGGCCTTGTTCGGGGTGCGCGTTCAGATCATCCGCGTCCTCGATTCCAGTTAAGAGTCGCAACATATCCACCGGTGGCGGGCTGTTGATCTTTCCACGCTCGTGCGATGCGACCGCGCTGGTTGGTTGAAAGACGTTGGCTTCATGGAGAGTTCCAAACCTTAAATGGAAAGGATTGAAAAGGTGGATTGCGCTTTAGCAGCACTCTTTCTGATGCGCGATTCAGTACGGTCTTCGACTTGCTATCTTCCGGGCCCTTGGGGCTAAAAAGGGTAGAAACCTCACTGCCTAGCGATACCTTGACGTTCTACATATGCTAACGTAGAAAATGTGAGGTTACATGAATCCGGATAAATCCGATCTTCTCCAAGGTACGCTGGACCTATTGATCCTCAAGGTCGTTGGTTTGGGTGCGATTCACGGTTACGCCATTTCGAAAAGGATTCAGCAGGTTTCCAACGACGTGTTGTACATCCAACAAGGTTCTCTCTATCCGGCCTTACACCGACTGGAGAAGCGCAAATGGCTTCGAGCTGAATGGCGTAACGCGGAAAGTGGACGTGAAGCCAAGTTTTATGAACTCACTGTGGCAGGCCGCAAACAACTCCTTGCTGAGGAATCAGAGTGGGAGCGTTTGTCCGCAGCCGTTGGATTGATCATGAGGATAACTCAATCATAGCATAGTCATGAGTTGGTTCTCGGCTTTGTTTCGCAGGAAAGCACACGAGCGGGAACTCGATGCGGAGTTGCGTTTCCATCTTGAAAGGCGAATTGATGAAGAAATTTCCGCTGGAATAAATCCGGTGGACGCCCGCCGCCAAGCGGCAATTGAATTCGGCGGGTTGGAGCAAATCAAAGAGCAGTGTCGCGATACCCGAAGAGGACATTGGCTGGAAGAAACTCTTCAAGATATCCGATACGCACTGGGAGGGTTGCGGCGATCCCCCGGGTTTACCTCGGCGATGTTGGCGACAATCGCCGTCGGGGTGGGATCAGCTGTGGCAATTTTCAGCTTTTTTGATGCCGCACTGTTGAAACCACCGGCGTATCCGAACGCGGATCGAATCGTGAAGCTTTTTGATGTCAGTCACGATGGAACTTGGGGACCGATCTCTGTGCCCGATTATCTCGATTTGACGGCACAAACCACAGTCTGCGAAGGGGTGACGGCAGAATTTTTAGACGAAGTCGCTCTGCGGGGAACGGAAGCGCCCGTTCAATTGCTCGAGAAGCGAGTGTCGGTGCACTACTTCGACGTTTTTCGCGTTAGGCCGGCGTTGGGGCGGACATTTGTTGACGGGGAAGATCAGGCGGGCCGTGACAACGTGGTTATTCTGAGTAACAAGATATGGGAATCAAGGTTTGGGGGTGCCCCCAACGTGATTGGTCGCGTTCTATTTCTGAACGGGAAACCGCACACAGTGATTGGAGTGATGCCGCCGGGGGGTGTGGTGGACCGGCAAGGCATTGAAATATTCCGTCCGCTCGCATTCACCGCCGACGACATGGCGCGCGATCATCGGTGGTTGAATGTTTACGCAATGTTAAAGCCGGGGATTTCTCTTAAACAGGGTCTGGCCGAGATGGACGCGATTGGAGGACGTATCGCCAGCGCGAACCCGGTTTCAAACAAGGGTCGGAGGATAACGCTCCTTTCGTACGCGCGGTCTCTCCTCTGGTCGGATCTAGAGGATTCGCTCCACGTGCTTATGGCTGCGGTCGCGGTGGTGATGCTGATCGCCTGCACCAATCTGGCCAATTTAACGTTGGCAAGAGGCATTGGCCGAGTGCGTGAAACGGCAACGCGCGCGGCTCTGGGTGCCGGACGTTGGCGACTGATGCGGCAATTTCTGACGGAGAGCATCCTGTTGTCTGTTGGCGGAGGAATTCTTGGTTTGTTCGTTGGGTACGGTGGCATGTCACTCCTGAAAATGGCGCCGCCGGGCGGTTATCTGCCAACCCCAAACAGTGTTACCATGGATGGACGCGTTATTCTATTCGCGACGGGGCTTTCGCTCCTTTGCGGAATTCTCTTCGGCTTGTTTCCAGCCATCCGCATATCACAGTTCGATCTAAACGGTATCCTGAGCGACGGGAATTCACGGTCCGGAACGGGTCGTCACATCCGGGGAATTTCCGGCGCACTTATTATTGCGGAAATCGCCCTGGCTTTTGTCTTGCTCGGCAGCTGCGGATTGTTGGCAAAAAGCTTTCTTAAAATGCGACAGATTGATCTTGGTTTTGATCCGAAGAATCTAGCCGAGACCTATTTGCCGTTCGGCAAAACCTTTTCTTCGGCGCAGGACTTCAGCCTTTATCTCCGGCAAATTACGGACCGAATCGCCGCTGTTCCCGGCGTGCAGAGCGTCGCCCTGACGAGTACCCCGCCGCTGACCTATCATGGCTGGGGTTTATCCATGCCTTTCCAAATTGCCGGCCGAAATACGACCGGTTCGTCCTTGCCGCTTTCGTGCGGCTTCAAGGTGGTTTCACCATCGTACTTCCGTACTCTCGGAATTAGACTGATCAAAGGCCGATTCCTTAGTGACCGCGACGGGAATGGGAATCAGCCCGTCACTGTTATTAGTGAGTCGATGGCTCATAGATATTTTTCCGATCTGAACCCCGTTGGCGAACATCTCTTGATCAGCGAACTCGATTTTAGGGCCGCAGTTCCGGGGCGCAAAATCTCAGCCGAAATCGTAGGTGTGGTGGGGAATGAAAGAAACGAAAGTCCGCACGGCGAGAGTTCTGCGGGGATTTACGTGAGTGGAGAGCAGAATCCCTTGGCATGGCAGTTTTTGGTCGTGCGCGGTAACATCGCCGTGGATTTCCTCGATAATTCGATGCGTCGCGCCCTCGGGGAGATCGATCCCGATCAAGTGATGGAGGGCTTGGTCACTTTTGAAAAAATAAGGTCTGACTACCTTGCGACCGACCGGCGCCGATCCTGTCTTTTTGCGACTTTTGCTGGTATAGCGCTTTTGCTGGCGGCGTTGGGAATCTATGGCGTGATCTCCTATTCTGTAGCACAACGTACACGCGAGATTGGAATCCGCTCCGCTTTGGGAGCGACCTCCTTAGATATGCTCGGACTTGTTCTGCGCGGCGGGAGTAAGTTCACCGTCATCGGCCTTGGCCTCGGATTTGTGGCTTCCCTCGGCCTTTTTAGGCTTCTCGACTCGATGCTGTACGATGTTGGGAAATACGACACGACCACACTTTTGGTCGTTGCGGTCGTTCTTTTCACTACCGCGTTGCTCGCATGTTTTATTCCGGCACGACGGGCTACGAAGGTTAATCCGATTGTCGCACTGAGATGTGAATGAAGCGCCTCTTGTCGAGAGATTATCCGACCAGCCACGATTCTTAGCGCGGGTGGAGGTGCATTAATTGATCGAATAAGAATTCGGAGCTCAATTTCCCCGGGGCGCGATGTCGCTGTGCATTGGACTTGCCGACAACTTGAAGCTTTCGGGGGAATCGGGATGGGTTGGATCGAAGGTGGTGAAATCCGCCACGATCGATTTTGCGAGAGGAAGGTTGGCGTTGAGAATGCCCTGTACGACACATTTGGCGAGTTCGTAGGCTCCGTAATTGTCGTGATGCGTGAGATCCCGGCCGGCCGCGGAGAATGCCAGTGGGGCTCGTTTCGGGCCGAGTGCTTCGTAGAATGCCACACTCATCCGGTCCAGATCGATGAGCGCCACTTTTTCATCGGCTGCCACCTCGCGGACAGCCTGCGGATAGTCGCCGTGCGTGTTGCGAATCTTTCCGGCGGAATCGAATGTCCGCCGTTGCATCGGAGTAACCAATACCGGGGTGACCCCGCGCAAACGCGCTTCGGCAATGAAAACCTTGAGGTAGGCCTGGTAGGTTGTGTGCGCTTCGACATAGGTCTGGGGCCAGTTCTTCTTCTCGTCGTTGTGACCGAATTGAATGAAAAGATAATCGCCGGCCTTCACCTGGCTCAGCAGTTTCGCGAGACGGAGACCGGAGATAAATGATTTCATGGTCTCGCCCGATTCCGCGTGATTGGCCACCGCGACGCCCGTTAAAAAACGCGGGAGCATCTGGCCCCAACTGGCGGCTGGCTCGTAACCCTGGTCGGTGACGGTCGAATCGCCGGCGAGAAAAACCGTGGGCGCGTCGACGCGATCGATGGCCAGCGCCGCGATTTTCGGCGACGGGCCGTTGAATTCCAGTGTGAGTTTGTCGTCCCAGCGCAGCAGATTTTTTTCGCGATCATTGAGCGCCACCGCCGAACCGCCCGGAGCGTTTTTTTCCGGTGGTGGCACGTGACTGTTTCGGACATTCACGATGAAATCCTTCGTGACAAACTCCCCGGGTTTTGTCGCGAGATGCTCGATCATCAACTGTCGCGTTTCCGCCTTTACGGTGTTTTCGGACGGGGACTCCCGGTCGCCAAAGGTAACGCGAACCCGATAGTTTCCCTCGGGCACCACGACCGAAAAGAAGAATGGCTTGCCGTCAGTCGTTGGGCTGGTGCCGAGATCGAAGCCATAGCCGCGCGCTTCCGAAAAATTGTCGGTCGCTGTGATTGAGGTGCCACCCGGGACTCGCGGCTGCGGCGCGAAATCAAATTTCCATGACGTGGTCGAATTGGACGCGGCGAAGGCACACGCTGACAACAGCGCAAACGTCATTCCTGCGAAAAATCGAGAATGGAGAGAAGTCATTGCAATATCAGTTTACGGTTTAACGTCGGTTTCAAAGGGCGACGCGGGCAATCCGGCGCGATTGAACAGATTGCCGGTGGCAACATTGGCCCACGCGTAACGCACGGCGGTAGGATGCGGGACTTCCGGTGAGGAAACCACTACCGTATCTTTTTTAACTTCTGCGCTGGCGGGATGGAAAATCCCGTTGGATCCGGCGATGGTGAAGCCCGCGAGCGGACCGTCTTTCGCGACCAGCCCGCCGCCAACGTGGGTGAATTCGAGGACCATGCGGTTGGACTTGGCTTTCATCTTTTCGAAGACCGGTCCGGAATATTCCACGTGTTGTCCATAGGCAAGGGCTTGCGCGGCAAGTGCCAGGCGCGCTCCTACCGGTTGTTTGTGGGCGGGATGAATATTGTCAGCGTCGCCGCAATCGATCGTAACCACCATCGCGGTGTTTTTCGTCGCCTGCCACGCAAGCAACTGGGCTTCGCGAATTTCCGGCGGCATTTCGGTGAATGGGGCAATTTGCACGAACAGGAAGGGAAAATCACCTTCGCCCCATTGCTTGCGCCAGTCTGCAATCAGCGCGGGGAAAAGCGTGCGATATTGGTGCGCTCGATCGGCGTTCGCCTCGCCTTGATAAAAAGTGACGCCGCGGATTGCATACGGTTCGAGCGGCGCGATCATTGCGTTATAGAGCACTGTAGGCACACCGGGACCTTGGGTTGCGTCAGTCGGTGGACGATCTTTGAAGGCATTCGTCAGCGACGTGGAAAAGCGAACCCGCCATGGTCCGGTCAGGGAAAAAGCGTTCCCTTTGCCGTTGGTCGGTATCATCTCAAACGGAAGATCGGCATTCCAAATTCCACCGTTGCCGCCGGTGTCAAGGACCCGCACGGCAATCAGGTTGCCCTTGGGGTGAAGGAGAGAACCCGGCACATGATAGACGCGCGGAGTATCCCAACCGGAAGTGGCGCCGACCTGAACGCCGTTCACCCAGGTTGTATCGATATCGTCGATCGCGCTGAGTCGCAGTTCGAGATCCGCTCCGGACCATCCGGTTGGGAGATCGAAGGGTTTTCGAAACCAGACGACACCGTCGAAACCGGGGTGGCCGGCGTTTTCCCAATAGGCCGGGAGGTTCATATGTTCCCAGCCGCTGGTGTCGATGTCGTCGCCATTCCACGGGTGATCGCCGCTGCCCGGATCGTTTTTGCGAAACCATTGTTCAAGCTGGGCAAGATAATCACGTTTGGCGCCGACCGGATCGATCGCGGCCCGGTCGAGTTGGGCGAAGCTGTTTTTAAAATCAGGAAAATCCGACAAGCCGCCGCGACTGGTCCACGCCTCGGCCGGGGTTCCGCCCCACGAACTGTGGATGATTCCAACGGGTACATTGAGTGCCTTTTGCAAATCGCGCGCGAAGAAGTATCCGATCGCAGTAAAATCAGCGGCAGTGACGGGGGAACACACAGTCCATTTTCCCTCCAGTGTTGATTTGGGCGCGGGAGAGAGTTGCTGCGTCACATAAAATTGCCGGATGAGCGGATGGTTGGCGGCGGCGACTTCCTCTTCCCAGTTGACGATCGGTTTCTGTGGCGGACGCGGTCCGAGCTGGCGTTCCATGTTCGACTGTCCGCCACAAATCCACACTTCGCCAACGAGGACATCGCCAATTTTAATGGGCGACCGGGTTGCGCTTCCCGTCACGGTAAATTTCCGTCCTACGCCCGAGACCGGTAACGGATCGAGATCGACGCGCCATTTGCCATCGTGGCCCGCCATCGTGCTTTTCGTCTGGGAGGCAAATTCCACGCTCACTTTTTCGCCGGCGGCCGCCGTGCCCCAGACGGGAATGCGCCGCCCCTGTTGTAACACCATGTGTTCGCCGAACGGGCTCGCCAGCTGGACGGTCGCATTTGAAATTGCGGTCGTGACGAAGAGTCCAAGGAGGCAGCGAATCGGCGATCGGTTCATGAGGTGGGGCGATATTCGGTTAAGGGGCTTTCAGTCCGGTGATCTTCAGGACGCTGGCAAAATCACTGGGTTTCCAAGATGGGAGTGTGACGTGAAGTCCGCTCGCGTCACGAGTGAATTGAACCTTTTGCGGGCTGCCGAGCAAGGAGACATGTTCGATTTGTCCGCCGACGCCTGCCGCGTTGGCCGCGAGTGAAGTGATGGTGATTCTGCCATCGGCCGGCCACGCGAAGAGCGTCGCGTACAGAGCGTAACTTCCGTTTTCCCCGCGTTGGATCGTGAAGCGCATATCCGCGGGTGTATAAACCTTGAGCATGCCGTTGATGATGCCGCGTTCCCCGATGGACGGTTCCTCGGTGGGGCCTTCACCGAATCTGATCCACGGACGCGAGCCGTAGATGGCCTCGCCGTTCTTCTTCAACCAGTCGCCCAGCTCCAGCAATCGCAATTGTTGATCTTCCGGAATCGAACCATCGGCGCGGGGTGCGACGTTGAGCAGGTACGCACCGTTTTTGCTGACGCAGTCGACAAGTTCGCGAATCAGTTCACCGGCATTGCGGAGGACCAGTCCGTCGATGTAGCCCCAGCTGTTGTGGGCAATGGACGTGTCGCACTCCCAGAATTGATTGCTGATGTCGGGAGCACGTCCGCGCTCATAATCGCGAATACTACCCGCAAGATAGGCGTCTCGCTTCGTCGCGATCGTGACCTCTTTGCCCCATTCGTGTGCCCGGTTGTAGTAGTATGCGGCGAAGCGAAGTTTGATTTCGTCGAGCGCGCGCGCGTTGACGCCGTTGTCGAAATACACGAGCTGGGGATGGTATTTGTCGACGAGCTCCTGATTGCGGTGCAACCACTCGTCGAGGAAGGCCTGGCTTTGTGGGGCGGAGCGTCCCTCGAAAATCTCGCCGGGCTGGGCGCGCTCGGTGGGCGATTGAGGTGGCCCATAGAATTGGGCATTCGCTGGATCGTAGAGATCGGTTTTCAAGTCCGGCGCCGGATACATAAAACTCCAGTGCTCCATGCGATGTTCGGAGAGCCCGAAGATGAGGCCTTCCTGACGGACGGCGTTGGCGAGCTCGCCAATGAGATCGCGTTGCGGACCCATGTTCTTTGCGTTCCAATGGGTGAGGGCGCTGTCGTACATCGCGAAGCCATCGTGATGTTCCGCCACCGGGACAATATAGCGCGCACCGGTGGCTTTGAACAACGCCGCCCACGCGACCGGATCGTAACGCTGGGCTTTGAACATCGGAATGAAGTCCTTGTATCCAAATTTATCCTGGGGACCGAAGTGTTCGCGGTGCCATTTGATGACCGCTGGTGTCGCGTACATGTGGTGCGGATACCACTCGCTGCCATGCGCGGGTATCGAGTACAGGCCCCAGTGGATAAAAATGCCAAACTTGGCGTCCTGCAGCCAGGTCGGTGTGTGATAGTTTTCCCGAATGGAATCCCAGTTGGGAGCAAATGGTCCGGGCGGTGTCGGATTGGGCGGACCGCCCGAGGCGACATAAGGCGCGTGCGGAGTTTGTGATTGGGCGAAAGCGCCAGGAATAAAAGAAGCAACCAGAGCTACGAGAATAACGGGGATTTTCACAGGGACTTGGGTTGAGTCCGCCCCAGCTGAATCGGAGCGGAGTCAATCACCCAAGCGGTCACGGCCTTTCACCGCAAAAGCCGAGAGTGCTGACAGTAAACAAAAGTGCCGGCCTACCTGCTTCGGTCCCTTACACTGCGCCAATCGCCTCGTCCAGAACTGCGAGCAGAAAGTCAGCATCAGCCTGCGTGATGTTCATCGGCGGGGCAAAACGGATCGTCTGGCCCATAGTCCGAGCCGGTTTCGTACATGTCTTTTGAGAACGGGCCCATGAATGGCGGATGGATGTGCACATGCGGATCGATGAAGCCGGGGAAAACAAACTTGCCGGTTGCATCAATATGTGTGCGCCGGCGGCGCCGGGAGATCGCGATCGATCCGGGTGATCGTCTCGCCCTCGCAGTAGATGTCGGCAAAGTAACGGGAATCGGCGGTGACGATTTCGGCATTTTTGATAAACAGAGGCATGGAAATGAGAGTTCAGGTTTAGCCGCAAGAGAACGCAAAGGGCGCAGAAAGGGATTTATTTTTGTGTTTCTTGCATTCCCTTGCGGCTGGTTACTTCTTCCACACATCACCGACGTTCACGTCGACCACTCCGGCTTTTACGCGCGTGTTGAATTCGCGGGCGGCAGGGGGTGAGATTGGAATGAGTCATGGAAAATTGAACGACAAAGGCTGGTGGTCAGGAAATGGACGACTCGGCTTGACCCGCCGCAGACAATCGCGCTTGGCTGAAGACCGTATGCCCACCACCTCGCGCCGCACCGGTCGTTTCACCGAATCGCTTATTCGCGAGATGACGCGCGTCGCGCTGCGGCATGGCGCGATCAATCTCTCCCAAGGGTTTCCGGATCATAATCCGCCGCGCGAGTTGCTGGAGGCCGGCAAGGCCGAGATGGACGGCGATCATCACCAATACGCAATCACCTGGGGTGCGCCGCCGTTGCGACAGGCGCTGGCGGAAAAGCTCACGCGTTTCACCGGCATGGCCTGCGATCCTGAACGAAATCTAATCGTTACCTGCGGCGCGACGGAGGCGATGATGGTCGCGGTGATGACGGTGTGCGATGCGGGCGACAAGATTGGAATGTTTTCGCCGTTCTATGAAAACTACAGCGCCGACGCCATTCTCGCCGGTTGCCAGCCGGTGCACGTGAATTTGCAGCCGCCGAACTACGCCTTCGATCCGGCGGAACTGCGACGGGTGTTTGCGAACGGCCTGAAGGCGTTTGTACTCTGCAATCCGTCGAATCCCTGCGGCAAGGTTTTCGCACGCACGGAATTGGAACAAATTGCCGCGCTCGCGGCCGAGTTCGACGTGTGGATTATCACCGACGAAGTCTACGAGCATATCGTGTTTGCCCCACACCGGCACGAGTATTTCTCAACGCTTCCCGGCATGGCGGAACGCACCATCATGTGCAGTTCGCTCTCGAAAACGTTTTCCATCACCGGCTGGCGACTGGGTTATGTTTTCGCCGCGCCCTCCGTGGTCGCGCAAGGGAGAAAAGTACACGATTTTCTAACGGTCGGTGCGGCCGCTCCGTTGCAACACGCCGTGGTCGCGGGATTGAAATTGCCGGACAGTTACTACGGACAACTTCGAGACGACTACGCGGCGCGGCGCGATATATTGCTTGGCTATCTTGACCAGACGGGGCTGACCTACACCACACCGCAAGGCGCATACTTTGTGATGCTGGATATTTCGCCATTTGGTTATGCCAACGACGTGGACTTCGCGCATTGGATGACGCGGGAAATCGGCGTCGCGCCGGTTCCGGGCTCGGTTTTCTTTTCGGTACCCGAGCACCGGTACGTGCGTCTGAACTTCGCCAAGAAAAACGAGACGCTACACGCCGCCGGTGAACGACTGCTCAAATTGAAGCGAGGTTGAGCTCGTTCCATGAGTAGGAAAATTCCGTCCGGTATTTATGCGATCACGGACTAATGGTGACTGTCATCTGTTGGTTGACGAGCGGGGTAAGGCAGTGTTGCGCGATGCCGGCTTGCTGGGTGAGGTGGTGCAGATCCGCTGGCTGCTGTCCGTAAAAGATTCTAACAAAAAAGCAGAAGCGTGTGAAATATCTCTATTTGATCGCGAGCTGCTTGTCGCTGGTGATTGCTTCTGAACATGTGTTTTGGACCAGCTCTAAACTGCTGAGCTACGGTTTTTGCTTTTCCCGAGATTGCGAGAGCTGAGGATTCCGCACCAATGCGTGCTTCGATCTTTGTTTGCCAGTGAGAAACGGATTCCGTTTGAACGTAGCCAAGCATTCCACCGGCGCTATCAGTTTCCGCATAGTAACTGGCGGCAAACGCGCCGAGTCCTTCGTCGCCCATGTAGGAATTTACAGAGTCACTGCGGTAGAGTCGCTTGGCTTCGACGCAGAAACGCTGGCTTGGTGAGGCCCATTTGCTCACGAAACGGACGTCGAGTTTGGGGCGGCGCTTGCCGAGTTTGATGCGACCGCTGGCGGGGTCGATCACGCCGTGAACCGGGTTTTGATCGTGCACCGAATAGAGATTCATCCACGGTTCGGTGGGTTTCTCGTCGGTGAGTGCCTGCATGTGCCGGCAGAGTTCGCCGGTGATGTCGTCTTCCTCGGAGGTCGAAAACGCCGTGGGCTTGAGCGACGCGTAACCGAGTTGGATTAGACAGTGAACGTGGCAAAGAAAGCTCTTCCGGTAGTCGTCGCGATTCGAGGTATGGCCGCTCATGGGGTGGCGTCGACGACGGCGATTCAAATCACTCGGACACGCCGCTGATGGTTTCGGCGATGATCTGGCCTGCATCCATCATTGCGGCGCTTTCGGTCCAGTGGAAACGATGGAGTGGTTTGAAGAGATAGGTTTGGCGGCCGCGATAAACGCGCAGATCGCGGTTGAAATAGACCCATTGGGCGTACTCGCGCAGGAGCTTGTCGCGCGTTTTCCGCAGTGCCGCGGCGGTGTCGCGGTTAGCGGGGAATATGGCGATCTCTCCGGCGGCGCGGCGGTCGGTGGTGAAATCGACCTCGATCATGGCGGAGTCGTGCTCATGCACGATGCTGACGCGGTGGAGTCGGTCGGAGTCGGCGCCGACGAAACCGTCGAGTTCGGTCTTGAGGCGCTTGGCGTAGGTGCGCAGCTCGGATGTCGTCGGCGAGCGCATGGCGGGGGCACCACGTTTCCCGTCGTTGAGGGCAAGCCGTACCTGCACGAGATCGTGGATCAAGGCACGTTCGCGCGCATCAAGCCCGAGGGCTTCAGCGGTGAGGCGATTGAGCTCGATCAATAGTTCTTTGCTGCCTTCGGATGCGTCTTCGAACAGCGTTGGATCCAAATCCTCGTCCTCGTGAAGTTGGCGCGGCGGACATTTGACGAGCTGGGTATGGAGGTCGGTCCATGGTTTGAGTTCTGCACGTGAAAGGTGCGCGAGCGGAACAGGCATTTGGCGCAGCGCCGCCAAGGTCGCTCGCCCGCGCTGAACTCCGAACTGGGTCGAGCGGATAAATTGATGATAGAAAGCGAAGTCGGAACTGAGGAAGAGCGAGAGAGCTTTGAGGAACGCTTCGTCATCGCTGAGGGTGACGATGCCGATCTGGCGATCGGGGACGATGATGAACTCGTCGGAGTAGACCGCGAAGTTGCGCGCCGCGCTCACAATTACGTGCGGCGGCCGGCAAATTTTGAGCGGTAGTTTTGCGCGCCCTTTGCGCGTGAACTTCGGTTTCCGATCAAGTCGCACGAGGGCGCTTTGAGGAAACGAGAATATGTCCCGGAGTTTTTTTAACGGATCTGTGTTGAGGTAAAGTTTACCCTTGGCCTCATCGACTTCTTCCAGCGCCTCGTCGATGAAATCGCCTTCCTGCTCGGCTTCAAGTCCGCGTAACGCGAGACCTTGAGAAATCAAGAGCGCTTCGTTGCTCTCCAGTGAATTCAGCGGAGCCCATTTCTTCTCCAGCCGTTTGATCAAGCGTTCGTCCCAAGGCGTGCCCCACATTGCTAGTTTCCACGGCAGGCCACTGCCGGTGGCGACCTCGGCGAGCGAGAGCGTGCGGATTTCGCTGCCGTTGACGGTGAGACTCCAGAGTTTCGAGCGTTCGCCTGTTTCGAGCGGGCGCGTCGCCTCTTGGTTGACGACGAATGGGGAGAACGTGGTGATCGGCTCGTCGGGCGACGGGTCTTCGGCTGCGACGCGCTGGCGATAGAAAAGCGCCGCAGCGGGTACCCGGGCCCGGCCGTCGAAGAGGACCTCGGCGAGATTGGCGAAATTGGCCACGCCGTGGACTTGGAAGTGGCGAAAGAAGGCGCGGCGAAATCCTACCGAGGGTTCCTCGAAAAGGCCCATCGCCGGGACGAGCAGGCCGCATTCGCCGTCGGGTTTGAGCAGTCGGGGCGCGGCCCAGGCGAAGGCTTGGGCGATCTGATACATGCCGACTGGAGCCGTGGCGGCTTCCTGCTGCATCCAATCCCAGACCGGTCGGTCATCGTCGCTAACCTTTTTCTCTTTCAGGGCCTTCCAAGGCGGATTGCCGATCACCCAATCGAAGCCTTGGCCGGCGGTGGCCGCGCGCAACGGTTCGGCCAGTTTGAAGAAATTGCCCTCGAAGATATTTCGATTGTGCAGCGAGGGCAGTTTGAAGCGAGAGACGTTCCCCTTGAGGTCGGGTGGGTTGACGTAGTCGAGAAGTGTGAGCTGGAGACCGAGTTGGGTGACCTGACAGGCGTCACCATCCAGGTCGGCGCCGAAGATGGAGGTTTCGAGGAGCTGTTTCAGCTCACTGGGCTTCGCACGTGGATTCGCTGAAGAGGTGGGAAAGGTGGTCTCTATGAGCCGGCGGTAAGCTTGGACGAGAAACGCGCCCGAGCCGCTGGATGGATCGAGAATTCTCATGCCGGTGCGCAGTGGTTTCTTCGCCTCCATCTCGGCGAGCATGTAGTTCACCAGCGGCAGGGGCGTGTAATAGGCGCCTGCCTCTTCACCTTTGGTCTTCGCGCCGGGCTTGGAAGATTTCTCGTCCGCAATGTGCAGGAACTGCTCATAAATCAACGACAGCGTCTCGATAGGGATAAAAGAGAAGTCGTAGGCTTTGAAGCCGAGGTGAGTTTGGGTCCCGCCGGAGGTGAAGTTATCGCCGGCGAAGGTGCCGGCGACGCGGCTGATGTGGCTGACCGTAGGGGCATGCTTGCCGGAAAACGAGAGCGGGAAAACTTCACCATTGAGAAAATCGTCCAGTTGCTCCGACACGGCTTTCAGTCCTTCGCGCGTCGCGGTGCGGCCAAAGATCGAAGGCGGAGACACGTCCCAATCGGCGAGACGTCTGTCGGAGAGAATGCCGCGGTCTCGGAGGTAGTGAAGGTAAACATATTTGCCAATGAGGGCGTGGGACGTGTCTTTGTGGAGATTCCCGCCAGTCGGCTCGCGTAGCCATTTGTCGAGGGCGCGAAGGTCGGCCAGCAGTTCATGGTAAACGCGACGCTTCGAGTCGACCTGCCAAGTCGATTGGCGCAGCAGACGCCCTGAGTCGATGGACTGGGCGTGAAAGAGCGCGATGAGGTCGTCGCATTGCTTGAAGTCGACTAGCGCGCGCAAGACTCCGCTGGCAGCGTCCTGACTTTCGTTACTGTAGCGAAATCCGGAGTAGACCCGCAGGCCCTGTGGCGTATGAACGAGCACGTAGGGAACGACGTCTTGATTCCATACAAGCTTGTGAAGGTCGCTTGCAGCTGCGGCATCGGCAGCATGGCAAACGTAGATAATTGGAACTATTCGCTCAGGCTTGGCGCTCGAATCGCGAAGGCAATAAACGCCTTCGACGCGCCAATTAGTAGCGGAGTCAGGTTTGGATGCTCCGCGCCGGAAAATATGTCCGTAACCGGGTGCAGATTCAAATGCGGCATCGCCGCGCCGCAGATAAGACCGCGAATCAGCGTAGCCCAGTTTCTCGACTAGAGCCTGCAAATTCATTGGTTCAGCAAAAATCGTGATTTGTTGGCGGTGGGATAATCACACCCGCGTTTTGGCCATTGCGTCGATTAGAAGCAAGGAATCAGCAAAAAGTTTTTGACCTTAAGTCAGGCAGGCTTTGAAGCCTTCGGTGAGCGCGGCGCGGTCGAGGTTTTTGCCGATGAAGACGAGCGTGTTCGTCCGGTTTTCGCCGTCCCTCCAATCGCGGTCGAATTTCGCGTCGAAGAGCATGTGCACACCTTGGAACACGAGGCGTTTCTTCGTTCCCTTGACCACGAGCACGCCCTTCATGCGGAAAAGATCGACCCCCTTGGTCGCGAGTAGATTTGAAATCCAGTCATTGAGCTTCTTGCCATCGAGTTCGCCGGGGACACTGATGCCAACGGAGGAAACTTCCTCGTCGTGGGTATGCTCGTGGCGGAAGGTTTTGTCCCAGTTGTAACGCACTACTTCACCTGACGGGGCGTGAAGGTGGGTGGGAACGTCGTGGCCGGTGAAAAGGACGTAGCGGCCGGCAGTCGGAATTTTTACGGGGAACTCGCCGTTTTCGTCCTTGAGCTTGAGACGATGAAGTTTGCCGTCGGCGGTGACGGTTTCACCGGGAAGGGTGCCTTTTTCCCAGTCAGAGAAAGCCAGCACGGCGGATTTAACGGCGGCGTCATAATCTGGAGCCGCACCGACCCCGGTGCGGTCCGAACGCGACGAGGTCGCCGCATCTCCGGGGAGCGGCGCGACAATGACGTCGAGCGAATTGTGATCATGGCCACAGCTCTCCCCGCATTCGTGATCGTGCGCATGGTCATGACCTTCGTGATCGTGGTGATGTGCGCCGATGGCGAGTTTATAGTCCCCCGCCGGCAACTCATACGCGCCGGCCCACTCGAACGGATATTCGGGCTCGAGAAACTGCGGATCGACATCAACGGCGCGGTCGAGATTGAACCCACCGATGTCGATCACCTTGTTCAGCTCGATCTCGGCATTCTTGGTGCGGTGAACTTTCGCGACGGCGTTGATGACGTGAATGCGCTTCTCCAGCGCTGCAAGGTCGGCAGGTTCGATCAAATCGGTTTTGTTGAGCAGGATGACATCTGCGAACGCGATCTGCTTCATCGCCTCGGGCGAATCGTCGAGATGCATCAAAACGTGTTTCGCGTCCACGAGGGTCACGATCGCATCGAGCCGGTAATTTTCCTTCATCTCCGGATCGGAGAAGAAAGTCTGCGCAACCGGGCCGGGATTGGCGAGGCCGGTCGTTTCGATGAGGATCGCATCAAGCCGGTCCTTACGCTTCATGAGACGGGCGAGAATCCGCAGGAGGTCACCGCGCACGGTGCAGCAGATGCAACCGTTGTTCATCTCGAAAATCTCCTCGTCGGATTGGATCACGAGCTGGTTGTCGACGCCCACCTCGCCATATTCGTTTTCGATGACGGCGATCTTCCGGCCGTGCTGCCCGGTCAGAATGCGGTTGAGCAGGGTGGTTTTGCCGGCGCCAAGAAAGCCGGTGAGAACCGTGACGGGAATGGGGGCGATGGCCATGAGAAGGGACGTTTGAATGGTAGTCTGTAAACAACCAGCAAACTCGTCAGAGCGACCTTTGCAACCGCGACGTCAGGCGAATTTTCCCGGGGTTACGCAGGTTTGCCAGATAAAGGTACCGGCCGGGTCGTGGCGCTTCTCCCTTGCGCAAGTCGGCGCGGCCGGCCTGTAATTTGAATCCTTCCCATGCGTCTCGATTCCCACTGATGCCGCTCCTCACCATTTCCGCCTTGCGCAAGTCATTCATCTCGCCCGACGGCGGCAGAAAAACCATCGTTGATATCCCGCAATTCTCCCTTGCCGCCGGCCAGCAACACGCCTTGCGCGGCGAAAGCGGCTCCGGGAAGACCACATTTTTGCATCTGATTGCGGGGATTTTGACGGCGGATTCGGGCTCGGTTCAGATCGGAGATCGCGAGATGACGTTATTGAAGGAACACGCGCGCGATCGTCTGCGGGCCGAAAGCATCGGTTATATTTTCCAGACGTTCAATTTGCTGCAGGGCTATTCCTGTCTTGAAAACGTCCTTTTCGGCATGGCATTTTCCGGCAACGGCACTGATCGCAACCGCGCCATTGCGATGCTCGAGCGGGTCGGCCTTTCCCAACGGCTGCATCATCATCCGCGCCAGCTTTCCACCGGCCAGCAGCAGCGTGTGGCCGTTGCGCGGGCGCTCGTCAACCGGCCGAAACTCGTGCTGGCCGACGAGCCGACGGGAAATCTCGATCGGAAAAATGCCCGCGAGGCGCTCGCGCTCATCCGCGAAACGTGCCGGGAAAGCGGCGCGGCACTTTTGTTGGTCAGCCACGATCCGGACGTACTCGACGCGTTTGAGGACGTCAGCGATTTTGCGGAAATCAACCAGGCGTTGAAGGAGGTCGCCTCGTGACCCTTCCGCTCATCGTTCGCCGCAGTCTCCGGCAGCACGCCTTTTCCACGACCATCACCGCTCTCGCCATCGCGCTCGCCGGTGGTCTGTTGATGTCGGTTTGGGTCGTAAAGGAGCAGTCGCAAAAAACCTTTACGCAGGTCAACACGGGTTTCGATGCGGTTCTCGGGGCGCGCAGCTCGAAATTGCAGCTCGTGCTCAACGCCATTTTTCACCTCGAAGCGTCGCCGGGCAATGTTTCCGCCACCGACTACGAGTTCATCAAAAAGCACCCGGCGGTGAAGCTCGCGATCCCGATCGCCGTCGGCGACAACCTTCGCGGATTTCGTATTGTGGGTACGGTGCCGGAGCTTTTCACCCAGGTCGAATACACCGCAGGGAAGAAGTTTACGCTGAGTGCGGGACGATTGTTCGATCCAACCGCAAAAGAAGCCGTGTTGGGAAGTTTTGCCGCGCAGAAACTGGGATTGAAGGTGGGGGACGAATTTCACCCCTTTCACGGGTTGATTTACGATGAGCGCAACCAGCATGCGGAAACCTTCCATGTCGTCGGCATCCTTGCGCCGTCGAATACGCCGGCGGACAAGGTGGTGTGGATTCCGCTGCACGGATTGCAAACGATGGCCGGCCATGACCCGCGGGTGGCGACGGACGTCAGCGCCGTGCTCATTCAGCTGCGGTCGCCGGCGGCGGGTTTCATGCTCGACTTGATGTACAACAAACAGGGCAACCGGCTGACCTTCGCCTTTCCGATCGGCGCAATCATGGCGCAACTTTTTCAGAAAATCGGCTGGTTCGATCAAGTCCTGACCTTGGTGGCGTATCTGGTCGCATTGGTTTCAGCGGCGGGAGTCTTGGCGGCAATCTACAATTCCATGTCCGCCCGCCGGCGTGACATCGCCATTTTGCGCGCGTTGGGGGCGGGCCGGCTTTTACTTTTTAGTGCCATTGTCTTGGAGTCAGCGGTCATCGGCGCGATTGGCATGGTCGTGGCGTTTGCGATTTATGCTGTGATTGTTTCCGGAGTCGCGGTGGTCATCCGGGCGCAAACGGGCGTAATGTTGGAAACCTTTGCCTACAGTCCGATCATGGCGTGGGCGCCGCCCGCGATGATTTTGCTCTGCGCCCTCTGCGGATTGCTTCCGGCTTGGAAAGCCTACCGCACGGACGTCGCCGAAAACCTAGCGCCGGTTTCCTGATCTCGACCGGATGAATGTCCCTCGTTTATTTTCGTCGATGATTCTGCTCGGCGTGTCCCTGGCGTGCACCGTGGGTTGCGCCAGAAAACCGTTATCGTCTGCGATGGTCACGGCCCCGGCACGGCACGAACATCACCCGCCACATGGCGGCACACCGGTGGTGCTGGGCGATGAAGCGTATCATCTCGAACTCGTGCTCGATGCCGCCTCGGGAACATTGCAGGCCTTCGTGCTGGATGGTGAGATGGAGAATTTCATCCGCTGCGCCGCGGTCACCGTGGAAATTGACGCGAAAGTCGGCGGTGAGAGCAAGATGCTCGTGCTTGCGGCAGTGGCGAACCCAGCCACAGGTGAGACCGTTGGTGACACTGCACTCTTCGAGGCGCATGCCAATTGGTTGAAGACGGAAACGGTTTTCAATGGTGTACTCAAAAAAATCACAATTCGAGGCGCGACGTTTGCCGGCGTGAAATTCAATTTCCCGAAAGGAAACGATCAGGACTGAACTGGCCCCAGGGGCATGTTATTGACCGGCGGTCAAGACTGAGCCGGTCCGCGCGGAGCCTGGTCGACAGTGATTTCGTTCACTTCCGCCCAGCGGAGCATGAATTCGTTCATGGCTTCGTCGCGATAGCGGTACCAATCATCTATCACGTCGAGGCGGTGCGCGGTGTCCTTGAAATACCGGAAGGCACCCTTGCCCTTGATGGCCTGCCACAATTGATCGGCTTTGGCGGCGTCGGCGATGGTACCGATGAACTTTTCCATGTAGCGGTATTCGTGAAAATCGAACTTCGTCGGGAGCGCGAGGTAACGTGGATCTCCGGCGGAAATAGCGCGGGCCGCGACGAGTTCTTCCCTCTGCCAATCCAGCAAATCGTCCTCTTCTTCCGCCTCCACCGCATCCATCACCTCGGATTCGACCATGACTACTTTGCCGGTGTTTCGATCGAGCCAGCTGCTGATCGTCTCGGAATCCATTTCGAGCGCGTCGGTCAGATCGTAGAGTTTGACGGTGGCAGTCCTCATTGAATCCTTCATTAGACAAGGCGGGCTTATGGCGGAAGAAGAAAATCAAAGATCGCTGCACGGGATATGCGCGGTTCACTCTTGCCCGTGCGTGGGGAATCGCTGGCGTGGGCGTATGTCCGACTTGCCGCTGCTGCCCTCCGAACCGCAACCTGGGCTTTACCGCCATTACAAGGGAAACGATTACCGCGTCATCGGTGTCGCACGACATTCCGAAACACTGGATCCCCTGGTGGTTTATCAGGCCTTATATGGTGAGCGCGGCCTGTGGGTTCGCCCGGCGGCGATGTTTATCGAAGCGGTTGAGGTCGGCGGCAAGCGCGTGCCGCGTTTTGCCCGTGTGGGCAATTGAAAGCGTCGGCGGGCTTGCGTCGAACGGACCCGCTTTTTATAGATCGAGTCCAATGTCATCTTCCGTTGTCACGCGAGGAAACGCGGGTTCGGTCGCCTCACGCGTCATGCGGATGCGCGGCAAAACGCTGACGCTCGATGGCGGGCCAAAAATGGTGGGCATTCTGAATATCACACCCGATTCCTTTTTCGACGGACGACCGGACCTTTCAGCCGAGGCCGCATTGCAACGCGCCTTGCAAATGGTGGCTGAAGGCGCGGCGATCATCGATGTCGGGGGCCAGTCCACGCGTCCGGGCTTTGTGGAGTTGGAAGCGGCGGAGGAAATTGCGCGGGTCGTTCCAGTGATCGAGCTGCTCGCCACCAGTCTCGCGGTGCCGATTTCAATCGATACATATAAACCGGACGTGGCGCGCGCCGCTGTCGCGGCCGGAGCTGACATCGTCAACGATATTCATGGTTTCCAGCGCGAACCGGAACTGGCGAAAATTGCGGCCGGGCAGCGCTGCGGTGTGATCCTGATGCACAACGATCCGGTATTTCGCGACACGCCCGGCAATACGGTCGCACGGATCGCCGGATTCTTTGCACGGTCAATTGCCATCGCACTCGCAGCCGGGGTGGAGCTGGAGCAACTTATTCTCGACCCTGGGATCGGGTTCGGAAAAACCCAGGAGCAAAATCTGGAAATCCTGGGCCGGCTGCATGAATTGAAGTCGCCGGGCTGCCCACTGTTGCTGGGCGCTTCACGGAAATCCACGATTGGCAATGTGCTTTCACTGCCCGTCGAGGAACGACTCGAGGGTACTCTTGCCACGACTGCGCTCGCCGTCTGGCAGGGCGTGGAGTTCCTGAGGGTTCACGATGTGCGGGCCAATTTGCGCGCGGCAAAAATGGCGGCAGCGGTCCGCAATGCCCACGCTCACTCCTCATGACCGGAAAAATTCATCTGAAAAACATGGCCTTCTACGGCTATCACGGCGCGCTCGCGGAAGAGAATACACTGGGACAGCGCTTTCTCGTCGATCTCACCCTCACCGTGGACATGGCCGAAGCTGCCCGCACTGACAAGCTTGATGCGACCGTGGATTATGTGGGCGTGTACGCGTTGTGTCGAAAGATGGTTGAACAGGAGCGGGTCAAGCTGCTCGAAACCCTCGCCAACGATATTCTCGACCAAATTCTCGCGACTTGTCCGCGGGTAAGCGAAGCGGCCATCCTCGTACGCAAGCCGTCCGTCGCGCTCGGCGGGCCACTCGATTACGTCGCGATCGAGACCTCGAAAATGCGGGCATGAACGTGGCGTTTCTCGGGATCGGTTCGAATCTTGGCGACCGACGTGCGCAACTCGCCGCCGCGCTGCGGGAATTGAGCGCGGACCCCGCGGTGCGGATCGTGCAAAGCTCTTCGATCTTTGAAACGAAACCCGTCGGGAAAACGGATCAGCCGGATTTTCTGAATATGGTCGTGCAATTGAACGCAGCACTTCCGCCGTTCGGGTTGCTCAAAATTTGTCTCGATGTCGAGGTGCGGCTCGGACGCGAACGACGCGAACGCTGGGGGCCGCGGACGGTCGATCTCGATGTGCTGATTTACGGAACGGAGAAATTGAACGACGAACGCCTCGTTTTGCCGCATCCGCGAATGCATGAACGCAGTTTTGTGATGGTGCCCATGGCGGAGATTGCGCCGGACGCGGTGGTGAAAGGACGCACGGCACGCGAGATCGCTGCCGATCTCGGCACGGCCGGATTGCGTGCGGTCGAGTCGTGGGCGGATTTTTCGCGATGGGCAAAAATTCCGCACGAAGGCGCAGGCCAAAAATGATCGTCGAAGAACTTCACGAGTCACCACCGCCGGACCAGCTTGCGCGCTCGCTGCGCGGAAGACGGGGCTTTTTCTATCTCGATAGCGCCCGCGCCGAGGGTAACGTGCGGCCGGCATTTTCGTTTATCGGCTTCGATCCTTTTCTCACTTGGTGCGCAAAGGACGACAGGGTCGTGGTGGAGGTGGGTGGCAAGCGCGAAGAACTTACGCAAAATCCTCTTACCCATCTGCGGAAAATGATGGAGCGCTATCGTTGTGCCCGCGGTGCCGACATTCCTTTTTGCGGCGGGGCGGTCGGCTATTTCGGGTACGAATTTGGCGCGCGTGAACAAGGTGTGCGCGCCTCCGGGCGCGACGAACCGGATACTCCGGACGCATTGTTCGGTTTTCACGACGGCGTCATTGCGATCGAGCATTCGTCGGGAAAAACCTATGCGATCGCTCAATCTGTCGCCGGACGCCATGCAGCGGAAATTTTAACCAAGCTTCGTGACGCGGTCCACGAGGCTTCCGCAAGTCGGGCGGGCGCGGGTGGTTTGGATCGCGTCATTAATCCGTCCGCCGTCGAGCCCGCCTCGAATTTGACGAAAAAGACCTATCTCCGGCGCGTGGCGCAGGTGAAGGAATATATCGCGGCCGGCGACGTTTATCAGGTGAACCTGTCGCAACGTTTCGAGCTGCAAACGGCAGATGAGCCTTTCGCGATCTACGAACGACTGCGGAAATTCAGCCCGGCGCCATTTGGCGCCTATCTCGACGCCGGGAACTTTCAAATCCTGAGCAGTTCGCCCGAGTTGTTGCTGCGTGTCGATGCGCGCGGGCATGCGGTTACGCGTCCGATCAAGGGAACCCGTCCACGTGGGAAGACGCCGGTGGAAGACCAGCGGCTGTCCGCGGAATTGTTTGCGAGTGAAAAAGACCACGCCGAGCTCCTGATGATTGTAGATCTTGAGCGCAACGATCTCGGGCGGGTTTGCCGTTACGGTTCGATCCAAGTGGAAGAGCGCCATCGAATTGAGACGCATCCCACGGTTTTTCACCTGGTGGCGACCGTCGTCGGACAGCTGCGGGAAAACACGGACGTTTTCGACTGCTTGCGCTCGATGCTTCCCGGTGGTTCGATCACGGGAGCGCCCAAAATCCGAGCCATGCAACTTATCGACGAACTGGAATCGTGCCGCCGCCAGGTTTATACGGGTTCTTTGGGCTATCTCGGTTTCGACGGCACCTGCGATCTCAACATCGCGATTCGCACCATCCTATGCCGGGCCGGGCGCGCGAGTTATCACGTGGGCGGGGGGATCGTGGCGGATTCCGATCCGGAGGCCGAATATCAGGAAACACTGGCTAAAGGCCGGGCGATGCGTGCCGCTTTGATGGGGGAGGAAAAAACATGATAACCGCAGATTCGCCCTATTTAAAATATGCGATGTGCAACGCGGCGGTCGTGGAAACGGCGGCGTTGAGAATCTCGCCCTTGGGCGCGGGTTTCATGAGTGGCGAAGGACTTTTTGAAACGGTTCGCGTGCGAAATTCCCGCCCGGTTTTGTTCGAAGCCCACCACGCGCGCCTGGCTGCATCATTGCGTGGACTCGATGATCATCCTTCCACCTCGTCGCGGGGCGAACTGCACACTCGCTGCATGCGGGTGATCGCGGCCAACGATCTCGTCAACGGCAGTCTAAAGATCGTGGTGTTCAAGGAGCTGACGGGTTGGACGGAATTGATTTTGGTCCGGCTACCCTCGTACGGACCGGCCGACTACGAACGGGGCTTTCAGCTCAAGACCTTTCCCGGCGATCTACGGGTCGATCCGCTCAACACGTTGAAGTCGCTCAACTATCTCAGAAACGCCTACGCCCGGCGGATTGCGGTCGCTGCGGGTTTTAATGACGCGCTTTTCATCGATCCCACGCGCCAGGTTTTGGAGGGCGCTTCCGCCAATATTTTTATCGTGAAGGATTGTGTGATCGCCACGCCGCCGTTGGGCAGCGGCATTTTACCGGGCGTGATGCGGGCGGCGATCATCGGACGCCTCGGGGTGCGATCGGTGCAGGAGCGTGAAGTCTCGCACGACGAATTGCTCGAAGCTGAAGAAGTTTTCGTGACTAACGCATTGTTGGGCGTGATGCCCGTGACTCGCGTGGACTCGACAAATTACGATCTCGGGAAAAATGCGGTTACCCGCTCGGTGATGACCGCCATGACGGTGCAGTTGGTGTGACGAATTTCCCTGCCGCATGCGGCAGGGGTTGTTACTGTTCTCCGTTTGACAACGACATGGCGGTGAATTCATGAAGCCAGCTTTCCCATGGATTCCGAAACTTTGCGATCGCGACAGACACCACTCAAAGACGGCTACCGTGCACAGCCCGCGACTGCGCTCGTGACTTTGCGCGCCGAAGGCCGGCTGGGCGAGGGTGTGTCCTGTCGCGTCGAAACAGGTCGCGCACTGGTTGAAGCAGGTCTTCATCCCGCGACCGGCGGCAGCGGAGCGCAGGCATGTTCCGGCGACATGCTGCTTCAGGCGCTCGTGGCCTGTTCCGGTGTGACGCTCAATGCAGTGGCGACTTCACTGGGAATTACGCTTCGGGACGCGCGGTTGCGCGCCGAGGGCGACCTTGATTTTCGCGGTACGCTCGGCGTCGCGAAAGACGCGCCCGTCGGGTTCATGCAAATCCGGCTGATGATTTCGCTCGATACTGACGCGACTCCCGAGCAGGTCCAAAAACTCCTCCAGCTCACGGAACGTTATTGTGTGGTCTATCAGACTTTGAAGAGCCCGCCGGTGATCACGGTTGCACTGGAAGGGAAGTGAGCGAGAAGTGATCGGACTCGCGTCGAGGACGGACGGTGGGTGTTGTCGGTTTAAATTCCACTTGCGAAAACGAGACTTCAGGAGAAGGGTTGGTGGGTTCGATCAACGGTCAGTGTCAGATACACGGTTTGATTCCAGCGTAGTTTAACGCACGCAGCGAGTTCTCGGAATTGCAGCGTCAGGGAAGCGATTCAGTTTCGTTTTCAGGGATCGGGAAGTTTTTCCGCCGGGCAGTTTGAGTTCAGGTCGAAGCGAAGTTGCCGCCTAATGAGGTGCGTGCGCGGGGTTTGGACCGCAAAGTATCTGAGAGTCAGGAACGGAGTTCTAATAACCATCAACTCATAACCGAAAACCATTATGAAACTCTCTGCTCTCCTCAATCAACGGCGGGTGCTCTTGCAGCAAGCTCAACTCGCGAATCTCGCTTTTGCCTACGATCGTTTGAGTGGTTTTGCCGCCCGTATCGAGCGGGGCGGGTTGTCGGGGGAAGTGCGCTTGCAGCATCCCGCGTTGGAGGGCGACCGGTATTGGTCTTCGCTCACGGCGCTGGAAGGAAATCAATCGGTGATCGAAGAGCATTTTACCGACGAGGACATCACGGATCTCGCCGACATCGTGGCGTTTTCGAGCGGTAAATTCGAATTGGATATCACCTTCCGGATGGAAGAACTCGGTGGCCGTTTTCTGCATCCATTGCGGCTGCACCTGAAACGGGCAGGAGTGGACTTCGATGAAGCGCAACCGCTGCACGACGATGCGTCTTCCGGTGGCCAAAGCGGGCAGGCGCAACTTGACGGGAAAGGTTGAGCGCTTTGGTGATTTCACGACGGGCGACGGCTCGTAGAGAGCCGCCGTCGTTTTTCTTCGGTTTGGGGTAAGACGGAGCAGCAACAAAATCCTCGTCGGAAGGTCTATACTGCGCCCAGGGACACCTGAGGTCTAAATCGTCGATGAATTATCTCAAAAAATTCCGGGTCACTCCAGGCAGCAAGGTCAAGTTAGCGGACTTTGATCCAGATTTTTCGAGCAGGAAGGAGACGAAGAAGTCGGCCCGCCGGAAGTCGGCTGAATTACAGGAGCGGATGTCGGAACTGCAGTTTGAACTCTATGCGGAACAGAAACAGTCGTTGTTGATTTGCCTTCAGGCCCCGGACGCTGGCGGCAAGGATGGCGTGGTTCGGCATGTTTTTGCGGGTATCAATCCGCAGGGCTGCCGCGCCGTGAGCTTCAAGGAACCGTCCGCAGAGGAGTTGTCGCACGATTTTCTTTGGCGGATTGAAAAACAGGTGCCACGGTGCGGTGAAATCGTGATTTTCAACCGTTCGCACTATGAAGATGTCCTAGTGGTCCGGGTCCATGACTTGGTGTCGCGAGCGAAGTGGTCACAGCGATTTGCGCAAATCAACGACTTCGAACGCAATCTTGTGGCGAACGGCACGCGCATCCTGAAATTCTTTTTGCACATCAGCAAGGAGGAGCAATTGGAGCGCTTCAAGGATCGCCTCGATGATCCGACCCGGCAGTGGAAAATCAGCGAGGCCGACTACACGGAGCGCGACCGGTGGCCGGCCTACGAGACGGCTTACGAGGATGTTTTTGCGAAATGCAGCGCCGAAGAGGCGCCATGGTTTATCATTCCGTCGAATCACAAATGGTTTCGCGATTTGGCTATTTCCGAGATCATCGTGCGGACATTGGAAGACATGGCGATCAAGGTGCCGGCCCCGACGGTGAACATTGCCGACATTCGGTTGAAATACCACGAGGCCGTGGGACGCGCCAAGGCGAAGAAGTCACGCGCTGCGAAATGAAATAACGGCGTGGAGCCTCGGGCGTCGGCGTCACGATGTCGCGGGCGTCTTCATCAGCTTTCGTTCGCGCAGCCACAGGAAAATCACCGGCGTGACGATCAGGATATGGACCAGGCTCGATACCATGCCGCCGATGACGGGGGTGGCGATGGGACGCATGATTTCCGTGCCGGTCCGTGCGACCCAGAAGATGGGTAGCAGGGATGCGACGGCGGTGGCGACGGTCATGATTTTCGGACGAAGACGAAGGCGCGCGCCTTCCTTAACGGCGGCGATTAACTCGGCGCGAGTGAGCGTCCTTGGGTTGTCGGGGGAAACGGCTCCGACCTGCGCCGATTTTTTTGCCACTGCTTCCTCGAGGTAGACGACCATCACTACTCCGGTTTGGATGGCGGTGCCGAAGAGTGCGATGTAGCCGACCCACACGGCGACGCTGAAACTGTAACCGAGGGCAGCTTGCAGGAAAACGCCGCCGGTCAGCGCGAACGGCACGGCTAGGAAGACATGCGCCGCTTCCGCGACGGAATGAAACACCATGGTGAGCAACACGAAAATGATCAGCAGTACGAGCGGCATCACGTACAGCAAAGTCGTCCGGGCGCGCAGTTGGTTTTCAAATTGCCCGCTGTAATCGATACTCATTCCCGGCGACAATGTGACTTCGCGACCGACGCGTTCCTTGATTTCGTCGACGAAACTGCCGAGGTCGCGATCGGCCACATTGGCTTGGACGGACGCGCGCAGCCGGCCATTTTCGCTTTGGATTTCGCTGGGACCGACGACGCGTTTGATGGTCGTGAGCTGGCCCAGTGGGATGTGCGGGCCGGCGGGAGTGGGGACGAGAATGTCGCCAAGTTTGTCGATATCCTCCCGGTCGGCGCGTTCCAACCGCACTTGCAAGGGACGACGCTCGCGGCCTTCGAGGGTGATGCCGACGGTCGAACCGCCAATTCCGGTCTCGACGTAGCGGAAAAGATCCGCCGCGCGGAGACCGTAACGCCCCATCACTTCACGATTGAGGGAAATTTCGAGATAGGGTTTGGCCTGCACGCGGGAAGCCGCGACGCCGACAGCTCCCGGGATTTGCTGGATCACCTTCTCCACCTCGAAAGCCTTCGCCTGAAGGGCATCGAGGTTGTCGCCGAAAATTTTCACTCCCACTTGGGCACGAATGCCAGTGGCGAGCATCAACAAGCGGTTCTCGATGGGTTGGAGAAATCCCGGCACGTAACCTGGGACGGCCATCATTTTTTGCGAGAGTTCGTCGATCAGTTTTTGCTTGGTCAGCCCGGCGCGCCACTGGGCTTGCGGTTTCAACATGATTGTCGTTTCGATCATCTCAACCGGTGCGGGGTCGGTGGCTGTGTCCATGCGGCCCAATTTACCAGCGACAGACGCAACTTCGGGCACCTGGCTGATGACTTGATCCTGCCAGGCCATGATGCGCTTCACCTCACTGAGCGCGGTGCTCGGCAAAAGAATGGGCATGAAGAGCAGCGAGCCTTCGTCGAGCGTCGGCATGAATTCGTTGCCGAACCCTCGCGTGTGACGCTCGGAGATTGACGAATGGCGCGCGAGGAACGATGCGACGGGCTTCGGCAAGCCGAAGGCAACGAAACACGCGGTGGCGAGAAGCGTGCCGGCGAGGCCCAGCACGGTTTTTCGGTGCAATAGCGCCCAGTTGAGCGCAGGATCGTAGAGTCGAAGCAGGAAACGCATCAGCCAGTTTTTGCTTTCGGGTTTAAACGGACCGCGCACCAGCAGGGTGCAAAATACCGGCACCGCGGTGACGGCCAGCAAGGTGGCTCCGATCAGCGCGAAAGTTTTGGCGTACGCGAGCGGATGAAAAAGTTTCCCTTCCTGACCGGTGAGCAGGAAGACCGGCACGAAGGCCAGCACGATGATCGCCATTGAGAAAAATACGGGGCGGCCGACCTGGGTCGAAGCTTGGAGCGTGAGGTCGAGAATTTCGGCGGAGGTTAGAGATGGAGGCGCGGCGACCCCGCCGCGTATGGACGATTCGCGGGCGGGGTCGCCCGCGCTCCATTTCCGGCGTTTTTCGTCCAACGCGCGTTCGCAATGCCGGATCACATTTTCGGTCATGACAATGCCGGCGTCCACGAGCACCCCGATCGAAATGGCGATGCCGGTGAGTGACATGATATTCGAGCTCACGCCGAATTGGCGCATCAGGATAAAGGAAATCAGAATCGAGGCCGGCAGCGGAAGCGTGACGATCAGGATGCTGCGGAAATGCCAGAGGAAGAGAATGTGGGCGAGCGTCACGAGGATGATTTCCTCGGTGAGGGCGTGCTTGAGGGTATCGAGCGCGCGGGCGATCAAGTCACTGCGATCGTAGAACGACGCGATGGTGACGCCCGGTGGCAAACCCGATTGGATGGCCGCGATTTTTGCTTTTACGTCCCGGATCACCTGCCAGGCATTTTCGCCGTAACGCATGACGATGGTACCACCGACGACCTCGTGGCCGCCGACATCAAGTGCGCCACGGCGAAAATCGCCTCCGATGCGGACGGCCGCGACATCGCGCAAATAGAGCGGAATGCCACCGCGTGCTTTAAGTGGAATCTGTTCCACGTCCGTTGCCGAGGTGATCAGGCCGACCCCGCGTACGACATACTCCGCACCATTCTCCTCGATGGTTTTTCCGCCGACGTTGAGATTGCTCTGCGCGACGGCGTCCATGACGTCTCCCAGGGTTACGCCAAACTGCACCAGTTTCAGATTGGAAACTTCAATCTGCCACTGGCGGACAAAACCGCCGACGCTTGCGACCTCCGCGACGCCGGAGACGGAGGCGAGTTGATAGCGGACAAAATAATCCTGTACGGCGCGCAGCTGTCCGAGATCGTAACCCTGCCCGTTGGGCGCGTTGGCGGGATCGACCTTGAGGTAATATTGATAAACCCAGCCAAGACCGGTGGCGTCGGGACCGAGTCGGGCGGCGACACCGGTGGGAAGAAGATCGCCCAGCGAATTGAGCCGTTCCAGCACGCGGGTGCGCGCGAAGTAGTTGTCGACTTTGTCATCAAAAACCACGGTTAAAAGCGAAAACCCGAACATCGAAGTCGCGCGCACGTCGCGCACCCCCGCGAGGCCCTGGAGGTTAACCGAAAGTGGATACGTGATCTGGTCCTCGACTTCCTGCGGCGAGCGACCCGACCAGTCGGCATAGACAATAACCTGATTCTCGCTCAGGTCGGGAATCGCGTCGACCGGGGTGGTTTTGAGCGCGAAAATGCCCCAGGCGCACACGGCGAGAAACGCGCTGATGACGATGAAGCGATTGCGCAGCGACCAGGCAATGAGAGGTTGGATCATGGCTGGATCGAGTTAAGGTTGAACCTCGTCACCGCATTCAGGCATGGCGGAACCGAAGAATGGATTGCGCGCCTTCGCTTCACGTGAAAGCCAGCGGCCAATGCCAAGCACGGGCGTCATCGGACATTGATACACGTGGAGCTTCTCCCGTTGAACGACGTGTTGGCTTTGTGCGAGGTCGGCAACGGTGGTGCTGAACGGTTCGAAATCGCGCCGGGCGGTCTTGAGGTCATCGCGATCGGGCAGATCCGAAGCAAAGCGGGCGAGACTGCCCTGAGAATCATCCTTAAGACAAACGGCAAGGCTGGTGCGAAGATCCGGAAGAATTTTCCGATACGCGGTCAAATCGTCGGCCGCGAGGGCCGTGGCAGCATCGGCGAGTTTGAGAGAAAGGTCTTTGAGGTGCTCATACGTGATGGCAGGCACGAGCGCCGGCGACTTGATGACGTGAGGCGGGGGGGATTGGTTCGGGTCGCTGTCGGTGATCGCGGCGCGAGCCAGTTGGGATTGGGCGTCGATGAGGAGCGCCGACGTGGTGACCACGCGGTCACCTTCGCCCGCGCCCGACAAAATCTCGGCGTCGACATCGCCGATCCGTCCAAGGCGAAGCTCACGTGGCTCATAGCCGTGGTTGCCGTGATCCATAAAGACCAAGGGCAATCCTGTGTGTTGCAGGACCGCGGTGCGGGGAACGAGCAACACGTTGGGAGCAGTCAGATGAACGAGACCCAACGCGGTTTGCTTGTGCAACAATGCGCGATCGGCATTGGGCAACACGACGCGGACGCGCACGGTGCGTGTGGCTTCGTTGAGATTGGGATCGATAAATGCAACCGGCGCCGAAAAAACGCGGCCCGGCTGGGACGGGGTGACGATCTCCACGGTTTGACCGGTGCGCAACCAACTTAGATCGTTTTCGTGGGCATCGAAGACAAACCACATGGAGGAAAAATCGCCAATTTCGAAGAGACGGTCGTTGGTTTGCACGTACTGGCCTTCGTAGACCGCCCGCGATACAACCGTACCGGACATGGGCGCATGAATGTTAACCATCGCGGTCGGTTCGAGCGTGTGTTCGAGGATGATGATTTCCTTTTCGGTCAAACCGAGTTCGAGCAAGCGTTCCCGGGCCGCGGAACGTTCGGATACGGTAAACGCGGAATTACCCGCGCGCAGGCGCTCGACGTAGGTGCGCTGGGCGGTGAGCATCTCCGGGCTGTAGATGGTGGCAAGCGGCGCACCTTCGCGGACCTCGGCACCGACATAATTGACAAAAAGCTTTTCCACCCGGCCGGGAACGCGAGCGGCGAGAATGCGGTGACGAGTGTCATCGTCTTCGATCACGCCCGCGACGCGCAGCGTGCGAACCAGCGTACCGCGACGGACCGCGGACGTTTCAACCCCGATCACGCTGACGGCGGCGGGGTTGAGCGTGACAAGATTGTCGGGGCCGCCGGCGGTTGCGGGAATGGCGGAGCTGGCTTCGACCAAGTCCATGCCACACACGGTGCATTTGCCGCCGGGGTGGTCGGATTTAATCCATGGATGCATGGGACATTGATAAACGGCCCCGACGGCGGACAACGATGTGACGAGCAAGGCGGCGAGAAATGGATAAATTGGAATCTTCATGACGGAGAAAACGCAGACGTGGAGAGGCACGGGACTGATCGAACACGAGCCGATCGCAGCGCGACGACTCGGAGCGGGGAAAACACCTGTCCGTGACCACGCACGGACGTACCTCCGGCGCGAAACTAAATCACGAAGCTGCAGTGCAGCTTGAACAAAGCCACCCGCGCCACCTTGCAAAATTGGGTGGGATGGCCGAGCGAGAAAGATGAATCGCAGACGAGGAGGAGCCTCTCCCGACGGGACACTTCGACTTTTTGTGCGGATAGTTCAGCTGTCGCAGACGACGGAGATTCCCCGACAAAGTTGTTGGGTGCGCATGCCGCCGGGAATTCGCACCCGGGCATGCCGCAATCGCCGGGAGTCTTGCAACAGGAACACGCCTTGCGATGCGGTTGGCCGAAATCCAGTGGCGACACCTGCGCAAGCGCGGCACCGAACACGAGGATTACCAGCCAGGCCAGGCGTTTCATTTGAACGGGAGTCTGTTGGTGGGACCCGCCAGGGCAAATATTATTCCTGCGGATGTGAGGGCTGGTCAGGCCGCTTTTTTTTGCAGAAACGGCGCAGCTTCGGCTCGAAGTTCGGCGATCATTTTTTGTACTTCGGGATTTTTGAGCAGCTCATGGGCCTCGGCTTCACCGAGCACGCGGCCGGCTTCCACATCGGTGGGGTGATGGGCGCCGCCCACCACCCGGTACCAACGCGTTTCCGCGGCGCGCGCGGCAAAACCCCCGGCATGATCGGGAAAAATTTCACTCAGAAGTACCGCCCACATGGCCGACTGGGTGGCGTGGCCGCTGGGATACGAGCTGGTGTCGGAAAATTCCACGCAAGGCTTGATGCGGGCATCCTGGAAGGGCGGTCGCCGGCGATTGAAGGTCTTTTTGGTGAGGTGCCCGACTGGCGTGAAATCCTCGCGCAATTGCGCGAAAAACTCCGCGGTCTTTGGCAGATTGGCGGCGGTGAACCAGTTGCCCAGCACATCGGAACCGAAGACAAACACGTCTTCGTTCTGGATTTGCAGCGCACGCACAACCTGCGCTGGAGTGCGGGCGAGCTGGAGATTGAGAATCACCTCGATTTCCGCATGTTCCACGAGCGAATCGGCGGCAGGCGGCGGCGGAATCAGTTTTTGCGGTTCAATCGAACCCGGGACGAGAAAATGCGCCGCGGCGGCCGGAAGCGGAAAACCGCACGCGAGGCAGATGAAAAATAAAACAAGGGCGCGATTCATCGGTTCGGTGGGTGAGGGGTTTTCCCACCAATTATTCCACGGTGCGCAACTGGATGCTGACGATCCGGCGCTGCCCCGACTGCACGTCGGAGACGATGATCAACTTGTCGCCTTCCTCGATCCGGCCGTGTTTGATCAGCATCGAGATTCCGCGGTCCAGTGTTCCTTCCGGCGTCGTGAACGGCGTGAGGAGAAACGGCTCGACGGAGCGGACCATCCGGAGCTGGCGCATCGTGGCGACCGAATCGGTGATCGCGAGGATTGGCGAATGCGCCGGACGATGCGCTGCGATTCCGGCGGCATTGGTGCCGTGACGGGTGAAGACCACGATCGACGACTTCGGAATCTGGTTGGCCATCACGACCGCCGAACGCAGCACCTTCATCCGCTCGGTGTTGAAAACCGCGGGCGGAGGGAAATCGTTGGCGAACTCCTCCTCGATGCGGCGGGAGATCGTGTCGAGGATGTGAATGCATTCCAGCGGGTATTTTCCGATGGTGGTTTCACCGGAGAGCATGACGCAATCGGCCTGTTCGAAGACGGCGTTGGCGACGTCGGTGATTTCCGCCCGCGTTGGCATCGGCTGGGTGATCATCGATTCCAACATGTGGGTGGCGATGATGACCGGGCGGCCGATTGCCAGACAGGTGCGGACCGCGCGGCGCTGGATGACGGGTAATTCCTCGAGTGGAACCTCAATCCCAAGATCACCGCGCGCCACCATCAACGCGTCGGTGGCCTGGATGATTTCATCGAGATTATCAATCGCCGACTGATCCTCAATCTTGGCGACGATGCGGACGTCCGGTGCCTTGTGCTCCTTGAGAAACGCCCGAAGTTGGTTGATATCGGCGGCCTCCCGCACGAAGGAAAGCGCCACGTAATCGATGCCTTCTTCAATGCCGACCAGGGTGTCGCCTTTGTCTTTCTCGGTGAACGCCGGCAGGTTGACCTTTACGCCAGGAAGATTGATGTGGCGGCGGGAAGTGAGCGAACCGGGGGTGAGCACGCGACAACGGATGTGCGCCTGATCCTTCGAGAGCACCTCGAGGCGAATGAGGCCGCTGTCGACGAGCACGGTGTCGCCAACCTTGATGTCGTTCACGAGATCCTGGTAGTTCACGTCGACAGATCGGATCTCCTCACCCTGGCGGTCGGTGCCCGGTTTGACGGTGAAGTCGAAAATCTCCCCCGGTTTTAATTCGATCGGGACGGCGAGATCGCCGGTGCGGATTTCCGGACCCTTGATATCCATCATGATTGCGACTTCGCGACCGGCTTGTTCGGCGGCTGTGCGAATGCGGCGGATCACGGTGCGCGTCCAATCGTGTTTGGCATGCGCCATGTTGAGTCGGACAATATCCACCCCGGCGGAGATGAGTTTGCCGAGCATCTCTCCGCTTTCGGTTGCTGGCCCTAGGGTGGCGATGATTTTGGTACGGCGAACGGCAAGTTTGGGCATGTTAGAAATGGAAGAAAGGAGTGCAGCCGCCGGCCGCCACCACGGTCAACCCGCACTGCCGGGCGGCAAGGATGGCACCGCACGCGGTTTCAACGGCGGCGGTGGAATTGCAATCGCGGCTTAAGTGGGCAAAAAATACATGGCGCCAGCGCGGGCTGGTGATGGAAGCAAGCAATTCCCGCGCCGCCTCGTTGGACAAATGACCGTGGCGTCCACTGATGCGCTGCTTGGTTGACCACGGACGTTTCGTGTCCGCCTCGAGCATGTGCGGGCAGTGGTTGGCTTCCACGACGAGAACATCCACTTCGCGGATGCGTTCGCGTACATGTTGCGGTGCGTGGCCGAGATCGGTGAGCCACGCGAGGCTGTGTCGCGGGGAGAAAAGATCGTCCTCGCCATGGGCGATAACGAAACCCACGGGTTCCTGCGCGTCGTGTGGAACCGAAAAACTGCTCACTTCAAGGTCGCGAAAACGAAACGTGTGGCCGGTCTCGAAAACGTTCCATGCCACCTGATGTTTCAGGGATTTTTGCAGCACCATCGAGGTGGCACGGTTGGCGAAGACCTTGATGTGCGGATAGCGGGCGAGACCGCTGAGGGCGGCGGCGTGATCGCCATGTTCGTGCGTGAGGAGGATGGCGTCGATGCTTTCCAGCTTTTCGCCCAGTTCCTCCAACATGCCCGCGAGACGTTTGGCGGAAAAACCGGCATCGACCAGCACGCGGGTATGATCGGTTTGGAGCAGCGCGGAATTACCCGAGCTGCCGCTGCCGAGAATACTGAAACGCATCGCCATCGGCAGCGATCAACAGGCTTCCCGCCAAGTCGGGCAATGGTTAATTTTCCGGAAAGCGGAGGACCGTAATTTCCCATCGATAAAAAAGGTTGTAACCTTTTCCGCGGACGTCTTTCCGCTGGGGGCTTGGGCGAAGGTTGACGTCCCTCCGTTTCTGGCTTCGCTGGAACCTCCATGCCCAAGTCCAACGTCACCCGAAAAAAATCAGCCCGACCGGTTTCCGCAGCGCGGGTGCGACCGCTTCCGGGCACCGTTTATATTACCCGGCAGGTGCATTTCAACTCGGCGCACCGACTGTTCAATCCGGCCAAGAGTCTCGCGTGGAATCAGAAGCAATACGGATTGTGCAGCCAGACGCATGGGCACAATTACGTGCTCGAAGTCACCGTGAAGGGCACGCCTGATCCGGTAACCGGCTATGTGATCGATCTGGGCGAGTTGAAACGCGTAATGAACGAGACGGTGGCCGATCCATGCGATCATCGGAGCTTGAACGACGATGTCGTCTTTCTTCGGGGAATCATTCCCTCGACGGAAAATCTGGTCATCGCTTTCTGGCACCGGATTGAACCGAAATTGACGGGAAGCCGGCTGCACTGCGTGCGGCTTTATGAGACTCCCCGAAACTATGCCGAATTTTTCGGTCCGGATCCCAGCTGATGCTTTTCCGCGGTTACGTCACCCGCGTGCCCAACCAACCAAAAACGATTGTCCCATGAAACAAATGTATCTCCATCGCTCCAGCTGCGGCCAGCCACCGCTGGTCAAGCGCGGCTACGATAAGAAATTCAAGCCCGACGCCGCCTATCGCGCCTCCATGCCGGACATGATGGAAGTCGCGCACGAAGCCATCCAGGGCGCGCACGTTCCGATCCAGCAGGTGGGCATCCATAATTTCAAACTGCCGCTGAAGTATCGCACGAAGGGTGGCAAGACACTCATGTTGGAAACGAGCGTGACCGGGACGGTTTCACTCGAGGCCGAATTGAAGGGGATCAACATGAGTCGCATCATGCGCTCGTTCTATGAACACAAGGACGAGGTCACGACCGGCGAGTGGATGGGGAAAATTCTCAAGAGTTACCTGCGCAACGTGGAAACCAAGGATGCGCGATTGAAAATCGCCTTCTCCTATCCGATGACCAGGAAAAGCCTGCGCAGCGGACTGGAGGGATATCAGTTTTATAACGTCGCGTTTGAAGGCGTGATGACCTGCGACGGGAAATACCGGCGCTTCATTCATTTCGATTTTGTTTATTCCTCGGCCTGCCCGTGCTCGGCGGAATTAACGGAACACGCCCGCGATCAACGCGGTGTCTATGGGGTGCCGCACTCGCAGCGCAGCAAGGCGCGGGTGACGCTCGAAGAGGTCGAAGGCAAAAAAATCTGGATCGAGGATGTTCACGCGATCTGCCTGCAAGCGCTTCAGACGGAAACGCAAGTCATGGTGAAACGCGAGGACGAGCAGGCATTCGCCGAACTCAACGGCGCCTATCTCAAGTTCGTCGAGGACGCGGCGCGTTTGCTTTACAAGGAGTTCGACGCGGAAAAACGCATCAAGGATTTCCGCATCGCCTGCTCCCACCTTGAATCGCTCCATTCGCATGATGCCGTGAGCGTGATTTGCAAAGGCGTGAAGGGTGGATTCAACGCAGACTTCATGGATTTCAGCGCGCTGCTCTGCTGATTCCGTTCCGAAGGTTTCAGTCGTGCGGACGGATTCGGTGCCCGGCTTGAACGGATGCGGCGACTGGGGATTTGTCCGGAAGGATTTCTTCTCAGGTCGCGCTTACACCTGCCGACCGACGATCCGTCGGGGTGTTTCTCGGTGAGAACGCGGTTTCCGGCGGGGGGGCGATCACGTTGTAGTGCTCGAGCGCCAGTTGCCACCATGCCGCCAGGCGCGATGCGGGCGAAGACCATAAATCGTCATGCAAGGCGTTCATCGAATTCACGTCAGTCAAGAGCGCGAGCCGGTCGCGAAGGCTCAATGCCGCCGGTCCTTCACGGAGCAAGGTTTTGCGCAGGCCCGCCAGCCGCTCCTCGCTTGCGGGCGGCAATTCATCTTTTGCGCGCAAAAGCGACACATGTACGGCGTTTACGTAGGGATCGAGGACGGCTTGGAGGAGGCCGTAATTTTCCGCGAGTTCGGGCAACGGTTGCGGTCCGTGATGACGGGCGGCCATGCCGGCGTCGAGTTCGACCAACACGGGCAAGGGCTGGCTTTCCTCGGGAGTTTTGAAAAGACCTTCCTTGCGAAACTGCAAACCGATCGCCAGCGAGCCGGTGAAGTAGGAGAGAGGGATCGCGCAGATGAGACCGGCGAGAATGGGTGACATCCAGAATGCCAGCATCGGGTCGATTCGACTGACGATCAGCCAGCCGATGAAACCGGTCAACGTGTGGCCCCAATGCGCACTGATGGTTTCCGCCAGCACTGATTCACCCGCGCGGCCGCGACGTTGCGTGCCCCAGGTGATTTTTTGACGGCAGACGGTCAGGACGATAAATTTGGTATGGAAAAGCATCAGCACGGGAGCAAGCAACGTGAAGACAAACGTCTCCAAAAACACGCCGCCCAATAAATCAGGCCAGGTGCCGAACGCCGCCGCTTCGTCCCGGTGCCGACGCAGATCGAGCAACGCCATGATCTTGGGCAAAAACAGCATGCCGAATGTAAACAACGCGAGGCAGATTGCCTGCGTGTGGTAACTCCAGTGCGCATACGCGGCAAAGCTTGGCTTGGGAATGACCAATGCCCCAGCCAATCCATGACGATACGCGATCACCGCGGAAACGATGAGGAAGGCCAGCCAGAGCGGCGACGCGAGGTAGGCGAGGATTCCGAGAATAAAATGTACGCGGTTAACCACGTGAAACCCCTTGGCGCCGATGAGTCGCGCGTGTTGCAGATTCCCTTGCAGCCAGCGTCGGTCCCGCTGGGCGAATTCGATTACATTGCCGGGGCACTCCTCGTAATTGCCCTTCATTTCCGTCGCCAGCCAGACCTGCCAGCCAGCGCGGCGCATCAGGGCGGCCTCAACATAATCATGACTCATGATGCGACCGCCGAACGGGCCTTCGCCCGGAAGTTCGGGCAGCGAACAATGCCGGATAAACGGCGCGAGCCGGATGATGGCGTTGTGGCCCCAGTAATTTGCCTCGCCCAGCTGCCAGTAATTCAAGCCCGTGGCGGAAATCGTCCCGTACAACCGGCTCGCAAATTGTTGCAGTCGCGCGAGCAGGGTTTCGCCATTCACCAGCAGCGGTATGCCTTGAATGATGCCGACGTTGCGATTGCGCTCCATCAGTTGCGCGAGGTGCACGATGGCGTCGCCGGCCATGATGCTGTCGGCGTCCAGCACCACCATGTAGCGATAGTGGCTGCCCCAGCGCCGGCAGAAATCCGCGAGGTTTCCCGCCTTCTTGTTGATACCGACGCGCCGTTTTCGATAAAAAATCCGGCCCTGCGCGCCGAGGCGCTGCGTGAGCGCGAGCCACGCGGCTTCCTCCTCGATCCAGCGGTTCGGATCGTTGGAATCGCTGAGGAGGAAGAAATCACATTCCGGCAGCTTGCCGGTTCGGATGACCGATTCGTACATCACGCGCAATCCTTCGATCACGCGACCGACTTCCTCGTTGCAAATCGGCATGACGATGGCGGTGCGTGCCGTCACCGGTTGCAGGCGTTCCTCGGGTGAAATACTTGCCGTAATGCAGCACGAGTCACCGCCATTCCGGCGCACGAAAAATCCGATCAACGACTGCGCCGCACCCAGCGCGACGAGGCCGAACAGGATGATAAACAGAACAAGGTGGACGATCTTCCACGAGTCGAAACCAGTGCGCCAGTGAAGATCCGCCATGACCAAAATACCCGGACCGGCGATCAGCAAAATTAACGTGATCAGGCGGTGACGCCGGCGTGTCGCCTCGCTGGGATCGAGTTTGGTGGGGTCAAATCTGACGAAGTCCATCGACGTAGCTCAATGAGAAGCCGCCCACGCGGCGCCATAGATTCCCACCAACGCGATCCAGCCGGCCGCTTCCCGAACGGTTGACCAGCCGCTTTTTTTTGTGGTGCTCGGATCGGAAGGTTCGTCGAAGCCAAACTCAAGCGGCGCTGCCGACATGTTGCTCAAGTGGAGTTCCGGGCCGGGTAAAAGAATTCCGGAGGCAAGTATCGCCGGCAATTCCGCGGGAATTGGATCATTGGAGAGAAAACAACTGGTGCTGTTCCCCGGAAGATCCTTTAGCACCAGAGCGAGGCGTCCGCGGGCGCGCACCCGTTCGTCGGACCAATCCCCGTGATTTCCAGCCCGCGAAAACCAAGCGCCAATGCGAGCATGCGTGCATCGCATCGCGATCGCGACCGGCTCCTCGCCGGGATTCGCCAGTGAGTGTTGCCAGGCATCGCGGATGATTTCCGTCGTGATCCGGTTCAGCAGTACGCGACTTTCCAGATGGTGTGCGCGGAGATAACTTTCGACGCGCAAAAATGCTTCATCCCAAACTGGACCGGCCGGCATCGCTGGAGCGGCGCCGGAAATTTCTTCACAGGAAAGTTCCATTGAAATTTTGACCTATCGTTACTTTAGCAGTTCCGATGACGATGACACTTGAAGAAAGGCCCCCACGCAATCACGGGATTGACCGGAAAAGGCCCGTTTTTTGGGTCGGGGATTGACTGGTGCCGTATTTTTAGCGCGCCAATTGAAACGGAGAACACACTGTGGATGGCTTGATGAAAACTTCGCGTCCGAGGGGAAAATCGAAAATACAACCGGTGTTGACCGTCGTCATCACCGGTGCGTCGCAGGGAATCGGTTCCGCTATTGCCAAACTCTTTGCAACAGAGGTGCGCGGCGTGCGCCTGGCCTTGGTGGCACGAAACGAAGCGAATTTGAAAGGGATCGCCCGGATATGTGCGAAATCGGGCGCGACGGTGGAGGTTTTTCCGTGCGATGTGTCCGACAAAAACGCCGTGGCCGCGATGGCCAAGGCAGTTACCTCGCGCTTCGGTCCGCCTGACGTTTTGATTAACAATGCAGGAAAATTTTCCGGGGCGTCGTTTCTTGACACAAAACTGGCGGATTTTGACGCCCAGATCGCGGCGAATCTTCGCAGTGTGTTTCTCGTTTCGAAGGCATTTGCCCCCGGAATGGTTAAACGCAAGCGCGGGGATATCTTTAACATGAGCTCGATTGCGGGGCGGCAGGCCTATCCGAACGGAACCGCTTACTGCGCGGCCAAATATGGCGTGACTGGTTTGAGCGCCGTGATGCGCGCCGAATTGAAGGAGAAAGGACTGCGCGTGTGTTGCATTCATCCGGGGGCAACGTGGACTCCCTCCTGGTCCGCTTCGGGAGTGAAGGAACACCGGATCATGCCGGCCGGTGATATTGCCCGCGCAATTTTGGAAATCCATCGACTCAGCCCGCGCACGGTGGTGGAAGAGGTCGTATTGCGACCGCTGTTGGGCGATATTTAAGGGTGCACGATGCCAGTAATCGGGAGACGGATCATGCAAAGTGCGTGGCGAAATTTTTGTCCGGCTCGCGGAACATAAACCATCCCGCCGAGCATAAGGTATTTAGGGAGGTGTGTGGAATTTGGCACGCACTTCGCTTTTAAGCAGGCATGACGACGTTAAATGCTTTCGGATTTTTCCTTTTCGGAATGGTAATGTTTTTTGCACCGGCATTCTTCCCGGAATATTTCGCTGCCAACGCGCTTGACGGTTCCAGTACGAGCGCGCTGTGGCTCGGCGTGATGGGACTGTTTCAAAGCTCAATGGGAATCACCTGTCTCATTCGAAACGAGGCGGCGCCTTTTGCGGTGAAACTCATGACGTTGCGACTGCCAACATTTAGTCCCGCCGAACGTTCTGTGCCGGGCTTTGTCCTGCGGCCGCTGCGAGACAGATATCTCTCGCTTGAAGGTAACGCTGATTCCAATGGCGACCAGCGATTAGCTGCGTGATCTTGATTGGATGTTGCAAGTGTCTTTCAAGAAATTAACACGGCGCGCGTCGTAAATAAAGAAAGGGGCACGCTGATGTTCTGGGTGGTAGACAGGGGCGCACTTGGGGTGATTAACATGCGCATACCGAGATTCTTTTGGATTCGCAGATTTATTACACGGACGAGTGCAACCTGCGTCGATGACGTCTGTCAGGCACGACATGACTATTGGAAATGCCTTGGGTTTCTTTCTCCTCGGCTCGGGCATGATTTTTCTCCCCACGCACGCGCCGGAATTTTTCCCGGCGGATGATCTTTCCCAGCTCAGCAGAAGCGTGCTGTGGTTGAATTTCATGGGCTGGGTGAACGGAGGGTTGGGCGGATTTTATCTGACAAAGAACGCCTTGGTGCCGCGAATTCTCCATTTATTGGAGTGGCGTCCGGCCAATACTCGCGAATTGATCACGGCGCAGATTTTGCGACCGGCGATCGAAATTTACGGGGAAATTGAGTCGGGCGAAAACCTGCGGGAAGAACGCTTGGCGTGAGACAGGGAACGTCGGGAAGATTTTCCACACGCAGTCGTTAGAGCGGCCAGAAGAGCGGAATCAGCAGGCTCGCGATAAGCCAATGGAGCAAATTCAGCGGCAATCCCAGCCGGAGAAAATCCGAGAACCGATAACCGCCCGAAGTGAACACAAGTGTGTTGGTCTGATATCCAATTGGAGTCGCGAAACAGGCGGAGGCTCCAAGTGTGACCCCGATGAGAAAGGCCCGTGGATTTGCGCCCATCAAGTGGGCTGATTGCACGGCGAGAGGGACCAGCAAAGCCGCGACTGCGTTGTTGGAGAGGAAATTGGTCAGCACCGATGTGATCAAAATGACCAGGCTCAAAGTGAACCATGCGCCCAAGGGCATCACAAGATGAACCAGCGATCCGGCCAGCAGGGCGGCGGCACCGGTTTTTTCCAAGGCGACGCCGAGGGCCAGCATTCCTGCGATCAGGAAAAGACATGGCCAATCGATTGCGCGATACGCTTCCTCGGGATCAACGCAACCCGAGGCGACCACCACGATCGCGCCGATGAGCGCGGCGAGTGCGATGGGCACAATCTGCAACGCGCCGACCACCACCACTGCCACCCCGATGCCGACCGCAAGAATGCGCCGGTTGAGACGAAACGCGCGGCGTCCGCCCGCCAGCAGCAAAAGATCGTTGCTCTTCTGGATGCGCGCGAGCGCATCCTTGTCCACTTCCATCAACAATACATCGCCGGTATCCAGACGGGTTTCCTCGCGTTGAGACTCCACATTGTGTCCGCGCCGGTGAAGAGCGAGTGCCCGCGCGCCGAAGCGCCGGCCCAAATTCGCCTCGACCAACGTATGGCCGATGAGCTTGGAGAGAGGCATGACAACGCATTCGACGATCCGCGCCTCCTCCGGCCGGCCCATGGCAAGCCCGGAGGAGGTGAGATTGACCTCCACTCCGGTTTGGTCGTGCAAGGCCGTGACAGCGGAGGTTGGCAGGCTGATGCGAAGCAAATCGCCGGCTTCGAGGGGTAATTTTCCCGGCTGACCCGGTTGCACTTCGCCGTGCCGGACGAGTTCGAGCAGCCGCCCTTCGCGCAACGCGCCGGCGATGGCGTCCCGGGCGGTTTTTCCGATCAGCGGCGAACCGTCGGAAATAAATGCCTCGGTAATAAAGCGCCGCTCGGCCGCACCATCAAGGAGCGCGGTGACTGTTTCACGCTTCGGCAAAAGACGCGGAGCGAAGATGAAGAGATAAACCAGACCGACCGCCGCGAGGACCAAGGCAACTGGGGCGAGTTCAAACATCCTGATCGGAGCCAGACCCAACCGCTGGCCGGCACTGCTCGCCACCAAGTTCGTCGATGTGCCGATGAGCGTGAGCGAACCGCCCAGAATGGAAGTGAATGACAGCGGCATCAAAAAGCTTGAAGCGGACAGATTGCGTTTGCGGGCGATGGCGATGAGAATCGGAAGAAAGACGATGACGACGGGCGTGTTGTTAACGAACGCAGAAAAGGCGAGCACCATGGGCAGAACAACCACCAGGACCGCGCGTTCCGATTTGCCCGGCAATGCCTGAAAAACCCGGGAAGCCAGATCGATCACGCCGGTTTGTTCGAGCGCAGCACTCAATACAAACATCGCGCCGACCGTGATGAGCGCTTCGTTGCCAAAAAGAGGGAAAACCTCCGCCGGGGTCAGCACGTGACCGAGAAGCAACAAGCTGCAAGCGCCGAGCGCCGCCAATTCGGGTCGGATCCGTCCCGATGCAATCGCGATGAAGGTCGCGACAATGATCAGGCACGTGATGCCAATGGAAATCGTCATGACCGGAAATTCAGCGCTGTAAGCTGCTCTTGCGCGCGGATCGATTCGGTTTTTTTCCGGTTGCTCGCCGCCCACGCCCTGCGGTCGCCGACGAGTTGTCCCAACCAAAAAAGGGTTGTATCGAGTGGTTCGGGAAATTCCTTCCGATCAAACATGGGGATGTCGAGTTTGGGTGAACGATGACCTCGGGCAATTGAAAATGTCGCCCGAGGCCACAACATTTCCCCGTGCTCCAATAAAAGATGATGGCAGAATCAAATTCGCTCCGAGGGCTGGCCGAGCAGATCGCATTCGTAAGATGGCGTGGCGCCATCGTGCGCCGCTACGTACTCGCCCATGCGACACGCGCGATCGAGCGCGGCATCAAGTTTTTCCCGGTGCAAAATCAAACCGGCCAGCAAGCCGGCCATGAAGGCGTCTCCCGCTCCGACAGTGTCGCGGACGACAACGCGCCGGCCGGCGGCCCAGGTCCATTTCCCACCGGCGAGGAGTCCTGCGCCGCGTTCGCCGGCGGAAATGCAGATGGTGGCACAGCCGGTTTGTGCAGCGAGCGTGTGGGCGTGTGCCTCCTCATGGCCGGGCCCGGGCGAATCGTTTGCCAACCGCGCGGCCTCTCCGGCGTTGAGTTTCAGAAGTGTGGCATTGCGGGCCAGCTCGCGCACGAGCGACAGATCGTCGTAGGGCGAACGGAGATTTACATCGAATACGCGCATGGCGTTCGCCGGTAAAACCGCGAGCAGGCGATCGAGGGTCGCACGATTCGAACGCGACCGCAGGGCGAGCGATCCGAACACCAGGGCCGAGGCGCCGACGGCGGCGCGAATGGTGTCTTCGCCGAGGATGATCTGATCCCATGCGACTTCGGTGGCGATGTCGTAGGTGGCGTCGCCCGTGGGTCCGATCGCCGCCCGAACATAACCGGTCGGCAAACCGGTGTGACGTCCGATACCTTCCGTGCTCAGCCCCCATTGACGCAGCCTCGCCAGGAGTTCGTCGCCGAGCAAATCCCGGCCGACGGCGCTGACCAGATGGGTGCGCAATCCCAGGCGGCTCAGATGATAGGCGACATTGAACGGCGCGCCGCCGGGAAACGCGCCGCGCGGGAGAAAATCCCAGAGGATCTCGCCAAAACAAAGTGCACTGGGCGCGGACTCATTCATCGGCCAATTTGGCGGGATCGGCCTCGACTTCCTGGCAGGCGCGCAGAAAGGAGGCGGCGGACCACGCTTGAAATGCCTTGCCCATCGGGCGGCCGGTCTGGCCGTGCGCCCACTCGTTAAATTCCCATTCCTGATCGCGCCCGAGTTGGTTCAACTGGGCCAGCCGCACAAGCTCGCGGCAAGCCACCTCGTGAAACCCCAGCCGGTGGATAAACCGCACCCACATGCCACCGACAAACGGCCAGATGCCGCCGTTGTGATAATGATGCGGAAGATTGAGGAGATTCACCGTGTAGTAAGCGCGCCAATCCGGATCGCCCGCCTGCACCACGGGATAGAGGTTGGCCACGGGATAAGGTTGATTGACGCCGACCCCCCACATGAATCGAAACGCGGTGCGCGCGCGCTCCAGATCGAGCACGTTCATCAGTGACGCGAGGACGTTTGCATAGACGTCGCAGCGCCAGTTGAAGGCGAAAGGGGTGATTTCGGCGAGCAGGTACTGCGTATCGCCCATGCTGCTCTGGCGGTCGGCAAAACGGTTTTTGCGCGGGGCATTGTCGTCCGGGGTCGTGGTGGGCCAGAAAGTTTCCAACAGGCGGCTGCGGATTTTTTGCGACCAGCGAAGATAGTCGGCGGCTTTTTCGAACTGTCCGGTCAATTCCAGGATGCGACCGTAACAGACATTCGTGCGGTACCAGAGTACTTCGTCGTACAGGACATTGTAACTCCGTCCGAACAGGTCGGTCCAGTCGCCCGCCTCGGGAATTTCCAGCAATCCGTCGTTGTTGCTATCCTGCGCGCTCAGCCAGTTCATGATGTTCTGCAGACGTTCGGCGTGGCGGTAGAGGAGGGTGTGGTCGCCGGTGCGCGAGGCGAAATTATAAATGGCGATGATCACCCACAACCCGCTGTCGATCGAGGCGATGTTCCCCACGCCGGAATAGTCCGGTTCGCCGGTGTCGATCCGGACGTTGGCGGGAATCTGGCCGGTGGGCGTGGTGGCGTTGAGCAGCGTTTCCAGCGTGTTGTATTGCGCTCCGCGAATGTCCTCGTCGTCGATGTGCAGGGTATTCCAAACCGTGATGGCGCCATCGCGGGCCCAGACGCTGCGATAATTCACATCCGTGCCGGTGACGGTGTTGTCCGCCAGCGAGCACGCGGAAAATCCCATCGGCGTGATGTTTTTTCTCAGCGCGACGAGTGCCTTTTCATAGGCGAGAGCGAGGAAGTCCTTTTCCTGTTGGTTGAGCGAACCCAGTTTCGTGCCGGTGAACAGCATCTGGAATCCCCGTTCCATCGTGGCATGTGTGACGCGCGTCTTTTCCTTGGTAGGCAGCACGCAGATGACACCGTAGTGACAAAGTCCGTCGAGCACGCCATCAGCGATGATCTGGCGGGAGCTGAAGGTCGGCACGTCAACGGTGTCCTCGTAAAGCTCGGGCAGTGCGTTTTCCACGATGATGCCGCGCACGCCGGGCAGGCGGAACATGCTCGCGTCATTGCGGGTGTCGCCGGCGACGATCACGGAATCGAGCGGCAATTGAAGGCGCTCGCACAACCAGCGCAGCGCCCCGCCTTTCGTGGCGTTGCGGGGCAGCACGTCGAGGTCGCGCGCGCTCGAGTAAACGATTTTCACCTTCAGGCCGGCCTCGGCGAGCTGACGCTTGAGTTCGCGGATGGCTTCCGGCTTGGCCTGCTCCAAAAACCAACTGGATTTGAAGGCATGCTGGAATTCGTCCGGTTGCGGACGCACACCGGGGAAGTGCCCGGTGATTTCGCGGACGCGCCCGAGGTTCCAGTCATCCCCGAGGTGGGCTTCGAGTTCGCTGAGCATCCGTCCCGCCTTTACGTCGAACACCTGGGTGCCGACTCCGCCGATATAATAGTCGCCCGGCGGCAGCGTGCCGTTGTCCACGAAACGCTTTAAATCATCCACCAGGCGTCCGCTGTTATAAATCAGCAATGGACGCGCTTCGGGCGACAGGGAAGTCCAGGCGGTTTTGAACCGTTGGGTCGATTCGGGATTGCCGATGAGCGTGCCATCGAGATCGGCGCTGAAAACGCGGACTGGAGCGGGCGTGGAACCGGTGGACATGACAGGAAACGATTACTGACGGCGGATGGAAACCACCGGACATTTTGCATGGCGCATCACGTGCTCGGCCGTGCTGCTGAGGAAAATCCGGCTCAGGCCGGTCCGGCCTCTTGTGGTGATGAGAATGAGGTCAGCGTCGATTTTTTCCGCCGCGCTGAGAATCTGGCGGGCGGGGTCACCCGTCAGCACGAGGTTTTCGGTTTGAAAGTTAGGCGCCAGCAGGAGGCTGGCCATCGCCTGGAGGCGGCGCATTGCCTTGTGGCGAAGGCGCGTTGGATCGTCCTCCGCTTTCTTTTTTACCGGCGGCAGAACGTGAACCAAATGAATCTTGGCGGAGAATTTTTCCGCCAGCGGTACGGCGTAGCGGAGCGCTTGTCGCGATTTTCCCGAAAAATCCAATGGCACCAGCAGATGTTGGATGCGGGGATACGATGTCTTGACGCGACCCAACACGGCGCGGGCCGTTGGTTTTAAGAGAGTGGCAGGCGGCGAAAATTTACGGAGGGCTTTCACTGGTGACGGGTAAAATTGAGTGACAAGTGGTCGGAACCTTGTTTTTCGCGCTACGACTGATCCATCCGCGCGGGATCCCTTGGACCGGCGTGCCATTTGGAGACACGACCGAGGCGTGTCTGGTTCGGCCTCATCGGGAAGGAATTCCTTTTTTCGTTCAATCCCCGTCGTTCCATGGTTCGTCCCATTCGTTGTCCGTGAAGGCGAGGGCAGTGGCCCGTTCCTCGATCAGGCTGATGAGTTGCTGGGCAATGCCGGTCCACGTGAAAAGACTGCGGGCCTTGTGGGCGCCCATGCGGCCCAGCCGATGGGCCAGACGGGGATGTTTCAGGACCTTGACGATGGAAATCCCCAGATCCTCCTTGTCGAACGAGTCGGCATAGAGCGCGTGGCGTCCGAAAGTGAGCGCACGATATAAACCGCCGTGCGTGGTGACTACGGTGGGCGTGCCGCACGCCATGGATTCGATCGCAGTCATGCCGAAAGGTTCGTACCTGCTGCTTAACACGAAGACGTCGGCTGCGCGGTAGTAGTCGGAAAGGTCGGCGTCCGCGACAAATCCGCTGAATTTTACGCGATGGTCGATGCCCAGACTCACGGACTGGGCTTTCAGATCGTCGAGGATTTTTTGTTCGCCGGCGTTGAGGGTCGCGCCGCCCACGGCGAGCTGGAGCGCTGCGTCGGGAATACGCGATGCGACCACGGAAAAGGCGTCCAGCAACAAATCGTAACCTTTGTTGCGGGCGAGCCGGCCGATCGCCAGCACCACCCGGCCTTCGAATCCAAGACGCTGCCGCAAGGCGGTGCGGGAGGCCGCGCTCACCGGATAAAACCGGTTGTCGTCATAGCCGGGCGGGATCATGTGCACCTGTTCGGCCGGCGCGCCGTAATCGTCCACAATCATGTCCACTTGCGGCGGCGTGGTGGCGATCACTTCGTCGCAATGGCGGTAGAGCAGCGTCTCTTCGTTGATGCGTTGGGTGAAGTTGTATTTCTTTTCGAAGTTGGCGGCGTCATCCGGAAAATCTTTTTCCATCAGTTGTTTTTTCCACAATCCGAGGGAATGCGGCGTATGGACGTGCGGCACATCGAGCGCCTCCGCGAGTCGTTGCGTGGCGTAACCGGCGTCCCAGTAATGGCTGTTGAAGAATTGGTATTTTAACCGGTGCTTGTTGATGAATCGCAGGGCGTTTTCCGACCATTCGCCGAGGTGGCGCACGAGGTATTCCTTTTCGACAAAAGCCGGGCCACCGCAGGGCATGCGGAGCACCCGCACGCGATCGTTAACCACGTCAATCTCCGGCTGGTTTTCAAAACGACGGGTCCAGATGTCGACCTCGAAGCCAAGTTGGGCGAGTTTCCTGGAAAGTTCCACGACATAGACGACCTGTCCGCCGGTGTCGGCTGCTCCGAGCGGTGGCTCGGCGGCGACATAGCCGTGGGTGGAAATCATGCCAATGCGCGGAAGCGCAGACTCAGGATTTAATCCTAACATAACAATAGTGGGTTTTGCATCCGCTGGCTGAGTCGCCGGCGGGAGCAGGTGAGCGTGAACACGGCCGTGACCGCGGATCCCGGAGGTTCCGGGATGTATGACGCCGCTCACATATCCGGGGACAAGTGCACTGAACGAAACACGGGCGGCGAAATGTGAGCGACCCCGCCGTTATGAGGCCCGTCGGCAGTGAATATGCCAAGGTTTATTTTTCGATTTTCAAAGCTGTTCCGCCAAGCCGCCACAGATCGGAGCGCAACAGGCCCCATTCAAATTCACGGCGGCCTTCCAGCTGAAACCCGTGAGTGCGTAACAAGGCGTCGGGAGCGGTCATGCGGCGGGCCGGCAGGGAAGTTGCGATACGAAAAAAAACATACATCAGCGCATGAATGGCCTCGGCGCGCCATCGGGCCGGCCCTGATCCGGGAATGGAAAAATCCACTACCATCCATTTCGCGCCTGGCGCGGCGCATCCCGCGAGTTTTCCGATCACGTCGGCCAACTGATCCGGGGTAAAGCAATCGAGAAAAAAACAGGTCACAATCGCGTCATATTTCCCGTCGGGTTTCCATTGGCGGAAATCGGTTTCCATCCAGTTTATTTTTGCCGGCGAGTCCGCCAGTCGCGCGCGGGCGCGGCCCAGCATTTTTTTGCTGCCTTCGACGCAGGTGAGTTCCGCCTTGGGAAACTTGGCCGCACACGCCTCGGCAAATTTCCCATGGCCTTCGCCGACGCTCAAAATTCGCCGGCTGCCGCCCAATTCCGCGAGCCATGTCGTCCTGGCCCGCTGAAGCCGCTGGCCGGCGGTCAGCGCTTCCATCCAATCGTAATGAGGAGCCAGTAAGTCGAAACCCATGTCACATGAGGTGCCACCCGATTCCTGCGACTACGGCCCCGCCGGCGTAGGCGACCGCATCCCAGGGATCGCCGGTGGCGCGGGCAAAAAGATGCGGCGCGACGACTTCGGCGGCAATCGACCAGACGACGACGTGCATTGCGATTTCGCTCCAGCGCGGCGGAGCGTCATCAGCCCGCATCCCCAGCCGGCGTTGCAGCCAGAGCATCAGAGGCAGCGCGGCGGGAATCAGCAGGGTATCAGAAAAATATCCGTGCAGAAAAATCCCTTTCATTGCCGGTGGCACGACCCAGCGATTGGCGGCATAACACGCGCAAGCCGCAATACACAGCGGATCGAGCGCGTAGCCGAATTTCCTCATAACAGGGCTGCGATCGCGAGTCCGGTCCCGAAGGTCAACAGGATCTTCAAGGCAAAGTTGGTGTAAGGCGATGAGAACAGGTGGGACATAAGGATAATGAAGTAGATTGGGTTTGCCCGTGGTGCAACCATTGGATTTATCGTACCACGATACATTAGTCCTGCTGATTGCGGGCAAAAGCCATTTGCGCGCGAAGCAGGTCGTGCATCGTAATAATGCCGATCACCGCGCCATCGGGCTGGCGGTCTTGTAAAATGATTAATCCGCTGGGGGAGTTGACGATCTGATCCGCGACCTCGCGGACCGTGGTGCTCGGAACGCAGGCGACGGCCGCTTCGAGGGCCGGCGGGCGCTGGGCAGCGATCGCCGCCTTCGCTTCGGTCCGCGTCAGGACACCGGCTAGTTTCCCTTCCAAGACGACCGGAAACCGCGAGTGCTCACTTCGATCCAGCAATTCTCGCAGGGCGGTTGCCTCGAGGTTGCCCGTAACCACGGGAGTGAAATTCGCGATGCGTGCGGAGGGCAATTCCATCCATGTCCGCAAATTGCGCGGGGGGATGAGGCGTTCGACATGTTGGCCATCCTGGACGAGCACCTCTTCGTAAAAATTATCATGGATAAAGCGCCGTGCGACCAATTGGCTGACAAGTGCCCCGAAAATCAGGACGGGAATGAGGGCAAACTCGTGGGTCATTTCAAACACGATCAGGATGCCCGTGACCGGGGCTCTCACGACGGCTCCCAAACAGGCGCACATGCCTACGACTGCCAGCGCCACGTGGTCGGCTTGGCTGAGCGGATAGACCAAATCCACCAGGCCCGCCACCCCGGTTCCAACCATCGTGCCGAAGAAAAGAGTGGGGGCAAAAATGCCGCCGCAGCCGCCCATGCCATAACACCAGGCCGTCGCCACGAGTTTCGCAATCAGCAGAAGCAGCGCGATGTGCCAGAGCATCCGGCCGTCGAGTGCGAGCGAGAGATCGCCATAACCGAGGCTGAAAACGCCAAGATGTCCGGTGAAAGCAAACACGGACGCGCCCAACACCCAGACGCCGAGGCCACCGAGCATTACACGACTCCAGAGCGGCAACCAGTGCGGGCGTTTGTTTCGCGCCCGGATCGTCATCGAAAGTTTTTGAAATGCGCAACCGGCCACGGCGGCCAGCGCCGCAACGAGGGGGGTCAGAGCGTAGCCGATCCATTGCGGCGCGCCCTGACCGTGCAGCGCGAAGGCCGGCTGCGCTCCGACCATGCCGTGCGCCACGAGCGCACCGAGCACCGCCGCGAGCAGCACGCTGCCCAGCAGGCGGCTGTTCAAATCACCGATGATTTCCTCCAGCACAAAAGTCACCGAGGCGAGGGGAGTATTGAAGGCGGCGGCGAGACCGGCGGCCGCACCGGCGGCCGATGCGGCGCGGCGTTCATTCTTGGCCACGCCGAGATGACCGGAAAGTTGCGAGGTCAAACCGCCCGCGAGTTGAACGGAAGGACCTTCCCGCCCAAGACTGCTGCCGCCACCGACACTCAGCGTGCCGGCAATGAACTTCACCCAGGCCACCCGCCACGGCACGTAGCCAAAATCCTTCCAGAATGCGAGTTTTAGCTGGGGAATTCCGCTGCCGGCGGCCGCCGGGCAAAAGGTGGTGAGCAACCAACCCGCAACTGCCGATGAGATCGTCACGATCAGGAAACTGCCGACAAGAAACCGTTGGAGCGATTCGTGCGCCAATTTATCCAAGCCGTTGAAATAAACGGCATTGATCGCCTCCTGGAAAAGCACCGCGGCCAGTCCGGCGGTCAGGCCCAGAATAACCGTAATGACCACGGGGCGCGCGCGCGCGGGAATGCGTTGAACAAGTTGAGGGACAAAATCGGCAATCACGTGGCCGACGCTTACATTTTTGCACAGGATTTCAATGATTGATCCGGGTGAGGAAAATCGGGGAATATTCGAATTCCCGGAACCAGTGGTGGTTGTCGGCGACTGCGTCTTGATTCCGGCGCGTGCCTCCGACACAAACGGGCATGTTGCCATCCCAGCGCCAAACCGTCCTCGTGGTGGAAGACGAACCGGCCATCGCCGAGACGATTATTTACGCGCTGCAAACCGAGGGGTTCGTTCCGGTGTGGAAAACCACCGGCGCGGAAGCACTGGCCGCTGCGGCCGAACAACCGGTTGCACTGGTGGTGCTCGACGTCGGATTGCCGGACATGAGCGGTTTCGATGTCTGCCGCGAGCTCCAGCGGGTTGGACGTGTGCCCGTGATTTTTCTTACGGCGCGAAGCGGTGAGGTGGATAAAATTGTCGGGCTCGAGCTTGGGGCCGACGATTACGTGGCCAAGCCATTCAGTCCACGCGAACTTTCTGCCCGCGTGCGTGCGGTGCTGCGCCGAACGCGCGAGGAAAACGCACCGGCTGCGGTCACCTCGCCGGCCAACGGCGCAGCGCGATTGGAAATCTGGCAGCACGACGGGGCGCGTTGCCGAATTAGTTATCGCGGGGTGCCGCTGGAATTGACGCGCAACGAATATCGTTTGCTCACCGCACTGGTCGCGGCTCCCGGACGGGTATTTAATCGCGACCAGTTGATGACGGCGGCCTGGGATGATCCGGGCGCGTCGCTCGATCGGACGGTGGACGCCCACATCAAGACCTTGCGCGCGAAATTGAGAGTCGCCGCGCCGGAGCATGATCCGATTGTTACACATCGAGGCCTCGGCTATTCGCTGCGGGAGGAAACGTGAGCCTTCGTCTGAGACTGCTGCTGGTATTGCTGGCCAGTTATTGTGCCGGTGGCTATTTCATCACGAGCTGGACCCTTGAACAGATTCGTCCACGCTATCTTGAGTCGATGGAGGAATCGCTGGTCGATACCTCCGTGCTGCTGGCGTCCACGGCTGAAGTGCAACTGAAGGATGGCGCGCCAGACGCGGAGAGCCTCGACCGGATTTTCGTCGACGCGCATAAACGGAAGTTCGAAGCGCAAATCTATACACTCAAAAAGACGGCGCTGAATTTGCGCGTTTACCTGACCAATGCCACCGGGCGGGTGCTTTTCGATTCCGATGGCCGGGATGCGGGCCGCGACTACTCGCAATGGAACGATGTCGCCCGGACGCTGCAGGGAAAATATGGCGCCCGCGCCACGTACGAGAAGAAAGGGGATCCGGATTCGCTGACATTCTACGTCGCGGCTCCCGTGCGTCTCGGTGACCGGATCGTGGGCGTACTTTCCGTCGGCAAGCCAACGCGCGCAATCAACGACCTCGTCGCGGCCGCAAAAAAGAAAATCACGATCGGAGCGGCGCTGGGCGGCATGGCACTCCTGCTGGTGTTGCTCGGCGTGTTGTCCTGGGTGATTGCACCGCTCGAGCGGCTCACGGCGTACGCGCACGCGGTGCGCGACGGCCGGCCCGCCCGCGTGCCTGCGCTGCCGGGACAGACGTTGAAAGTCCTCGGCACGGCCTTCGAAGAAATGCGCGACGCGCTGGAAGGACGGCAACACATTGAACGTTACACTCAGGCGCTCACGCATGAGGTGAAAGCGCCGCTTGCGGCAATCCGGGGTGCGGCGGAATTGCTGGGCGAAGACATGCCGGACGAACAGCGGCGGAAATTTCTGGCCAATATTCGCAACGAGTCCGCACGAATCCAACAGATTGTCGAACGTCTGCTGGAGTTGTCCTCGCTGGAAGCCCGCAAGACTTTGCGACAAACAGAGTCGATCGACGTGGCGGAATTGATGAAGGAGGCCGCTGCTGCCATGGCATCGGCCTACGCTGGCGCGCGGGTCAGTCTGGAGACCGACGCCGCGCTCACCGCAACCTTGCGCGGGGAACGGGTGCTGCTGCGGGAAGCGTTGGTCAATCTGCTTCAGAACGCATTGGATTTTTCCCCGCTGGATGGAGTGGTGAAATTGAGTGCAACCATTAAAGCCGGGCATTTGATTTTCTCAGTCGAAGATGACGGCCCGGGAATTCCGGACTACGCGTTAACGCGCGTTTTCGAACGTTTTTATTCGCTCCCGCGTCCGGGTACGTCGCGCAAAAGCACTGGTCTGGGGCTCGCTCTCGTCCGTGAGATCGCCCACCTGCACGGCGGCGATGCGGAGCTGCGCAACAAACCGTCTGGTAACGGCCCGGGTGCTCAGGCGACGCTTTGGGTAATGCTGGGATAGGGGGATTTGACGTCGAATTCATCGTCACTTCATCGTGGCTTCACACGGTGCGGTCAGACTGGGCTGATGAACTCGCTCGAACCGCCTGTTATCGTAACCTCCGCCTCCCGACGCTTTTTCCTTTTCCTCAAGATCGGTGGCATTTGCCTGTTGATCGGATTGCTTCACGTGCCCCTGGCGTTGATGCATGGCGTCTTGAAAGAGCGGCAGGGCCTGCAATTGAAGGCAACCGATGAAATCGCAGGGATCTGGGGTCGGCAGCAACTGGTGATGGGTCCGGTGCTGGCGATTCCCTATCAATATAAAAAGTCAGTGGTGAAATCAAAAGTCTTCAATGGCCGGGCCATGCAAGTGGAGGAGACGGAATTGGCGGAGGCGACAGCGTATTTTTTGCCCGAGGCGCTCGTGGTGGATGGCTCAATTGATCCCGAGGTGCGGCATCGGGGCATCTATGAAGCAGTGGTTTACTCGAGCAAAGCTTCGCTCACTGGAAATTTTCAACCTGACTTTACCGTCGCTGGAATTGAGGCTGATCGAATTGAATGGGAAAAGGCACAGGTTCAGTTCGGCGTGTCCGATCTCCACGGAATCCGCTCCGTCGGGCCGATCCAAGTCAACGGCGGCACGGGTCGCGCGTTCGAATCCGTGGAGAACGACAATGGAATATGGTCGCTCAAAGCCAAATTGGACGGTTTGTCCCCGGCAGCAAAATTCGATTTTTCGTTCGAGTTGGCGCTGCAAGGGAGCGAACAGTTCGAAGTCACCCCGGTTGGAAAAGTGACCACCGTGTTGCTGAGTTCGTCGTGGTCCGATCCGTCTTTCAGCGGTGCTTATTTACCGGTGAAACGCGATGTTGGTGCCGGGTTCAGCGCCGAGTGGAAAACCGCCCCCTTCAGTCGCGGATTCCCGGCGGCTTGGACTGACAGAACGGTAAAGTTGGAGGAGATGTCGCAGAAAATAGCACGCGAGGGTTTCGGCGTTCGTTTTGCGCAGCCGGTAAACGGCTACGGCGTGGCAGAGCGGGCGCAAAAATATGGCCTGCTTTTCTTTGTTTTGGTGTTCGCCGTGTTCTTCCTGTTTGAAATTACGGCGGGTGTTCGAATTCACCCGCTTCAGTACGCCATGGTGGGTGCGGCGCTCTGCGTGTTTTTCCTGGGCTTTCTCGCGCTCACCGAATTTTGGCCCGTTGGGCCGGCCTACGCGGTGTCGGCGGCCGCATGTACGTTGCTCGTCTCCTCATATACTTGGAGCTTTTTGAAAACTGGCGCGCGAACGGTGGTGATTGGCGGAGGTTTGGGCGCGACGTATGGTTATCTTTTCTTCGTGCTGAAGTCGCAGGACTACGCGCTGCTTGCGGGCACCGCGGCATTGTTCGCCGCCCTGGCGCTCGTGATGTTCTGCACCCGAAAAATCAACTGGTACGGGCTCGAACTGAACGCTCCGCCGGTTGCCCCCGACGGGCGGTAGTGGCGAACCGACCGAACGAATGGCCCGACTTTAACGGCCCAAGTTGGCGCGCATTTGTTTGGTCAGACTCAGGCAGTAGAAGAGCGGGATCGAACCGAAGACGCCAAAGGCGCAATCGACGAAACGCCATTGGATCGGAATGCCGCGCACTTGCCCGGCGATAAGGGCGGCGGGAATCACGGCGGCGCAAATGCACAAACCGGTCTTCAACACCCAGTCGCTATCCTCAGGTTTCATCAATGGCCGGATGAAAAATGCCGCGCTCGCCAAATGGCCGAACGCCAGCCAGTCGGTCCCATAACCGAAGAATGGGAACTTTGCATACGTTTCGGAGAGTCCGTAGTGCACGAAGGCGATCCAATGCGTCAATCCGGAGTAGGCGGCATAGTTTGCCGGATCCGTTATACCGAGCCAGGAGGAGAGAATTCGTATTTCCGCCAGCAGGGGCAAAGCGGTCAAGCCGCTGAAAACCAGACCGAAAAGAAACAAAACCAACGAAACCCGATAACGACTTATGAGCGGGGTATTCATAATATGAACAACGTATAGGAAACGGCGCAGAATGCCAGAGGAAGGTTCGGCGCCGGGGTGAGCGTGATTTCAGTTTGGTTTGCGTGTGGTGGGTTCGGGCGATTGCGGGCGCGGGCGGCGGTGGTGATAGCCGCGTTCACTTGGTGGTGGCGCTTCCACCGGCAGCGCGTCCTTGCAAAGCTCGAGTACCTCGATGGTCGTCAGGCCGGTTTGGGCGGCTTCGTTGGTGCTGACGGTCGAGTCCTCCTCGGCGGGATTCAATACCTCGGGTCCGGTGAGTAATTTCGGGTTCGCGAAACCGCCGCCGCGACTGAGCATACCCTCGACGGCTTTCTTCGCAAAGGCCGGACTCTTCGTGACGGCATACGCGTAGGCCGCGAGGCGTGGACCGCTTTGTTCGTTGAGAATGTAACGGGCATCCGCGCCCTCGGTGCCGCTGATCTTGTCGCGCATCAGCACGTCCGCTGGTGCGCCGCCGATGCGGCAATACTGCGCCCACGCCTTGGCGAAATCCTTCCGACCGAGCAACGGCACGACTTCAAACATGACTTCGCCGCCGCCCTGGATCGTGGCGAGATTGTAGCTCACGGGTACCGATTCCTTGGTCAACGGGTCGCGGATGGCAGTAAGTTTCCCGGTTGCGAGATCGTAGCCCACAATCTGCGCGCCGCCGCCCTTCAACTTGCCGATACCGCCGCCGGGGAGATCGGGATTGAGGCCGTTGAGCTGGCCGCTTTGCAACCAGAAGGGCATTGTGACAATGGAATCCACGCCCGCGAGAATGCGATCACGCCATTTGTTGTCTCCGGTGCGTTCCCACTCGGTCATCCAGTTGCCCACGAGCGCAAACCAGTCGGGCCCGATGCGGAGGCGCATCGCGAATTGCTGTTCGCCGGGAATTTGCGGTGCGGCAAGGCGCATCGGGTCGTATTTCGCGATCGCCACGTCGGAGTGGACCGTCGCGTGCATGATGTCGCCAGTGCGCTCGTCGGTGGTCAGATAATAATACGGACGCCAATGCGCGGCTTGGCTGATGCGGGCTTCCTTGGCGCCGCAACCCCACTTGACCACATTGTGGCGCGAGCCGAGTCCGGCCATCGGGCCGATGGAATAGACATCCGTCTCGCTCGTGTTGCGCGTGTGTGCCTCGGCGAGACGGAAAAGATCGGCGCGACCGGTGCGCAGGAAACTATACCAGAGCCACAACGGCGCGCCGAGTTCGGTGTTGTCCCAGGCATGCCCGCCCCAGTCGTAATGCCAAAGATGCCGCGGGGCCGAATAGGAATGCATCACATCGCCGAACTGCCAGAAGCCGTACCAGCGCCGCGAGTCAACTTGGTTTTCGTAGTAGGAAAGTACCGAATCCAGACCGTCCTCGATCGTCTTTTTGAAAGGCGTCGAACGGTCCGGCAAACTCCAGACACCGAATACGCCGGTGGAATGAATGTAATCGGGCGTTGCGGCCAGCAGTGGTAATTCGCCGCCGGTTTTCGCCTCGGCCGCGAAAGTCGCGCGCGTGGGCAATCCCGCGCCGTTGGGAAAAAGGGTGAGTTCGCTCGTGCGCGCGACACCGTACGCCGTGCTCATGCCGGGTTGCACGTCCTCGTAGGACGCAGCCAAGCCATGTGCGACGAGATCGTAGTGCCGCATGTCCATTTCCGGTCCGTCGGGCGACCACAGCCACGCGGTGAGCTCGGCGACAGGTTTGCTCGCGTGGGTGACTTCGAGACCGGCAGGATACGATTGCCAGAAATTTTTCACGCTGATCGCGAAACCACCGGTGAGGTCGCCGACAAACGCCAGGCCTTCCGAACGCGTGCCGGCATTGGAGTGGAGCCACGTGCTTTTCGGATTGGTGCGCTTCACAATCGTGAAGCCGTCGGGTGTGGGTTGGGAAAGTTTGAAATCGTCCCAAATCGCATTGTCCGCGAAGGGCCCGCGGCCGGTGAAGGGCTCGCCGGTTTCCTGTTCGACGCTGCCACCGCCCGGTTGCAACGGCTCGGACCACACGCCGTTGTCGGCGCCCGCGAAACGCACGGTACGATTCCGGGGTTCTTCGCGCAACGGCACGGCGAACTGGACACCGAGTCCACGCACGAAATCCTTTTCCTGGTCACCGTCGTAGATGATCGTGTGCACGAGGCGAACCGACGTTTCCCCGCTATAGAAATAGAGCCGGACGATGAACGGCAGCCACTCGCGCCCCGATGTGACGCCTCGGTGAAAGCCCTCGAATTTAACCACAGCGCGAACCGGTCCGGATTGTTCGACGGAAACCTGTTTAACGATGCTCAGGAATTTCTCCCGCTTGGGCGCGATCACATTTTCCGTCGCGGGGCCATTCTGTAAAATACACACCAGTTGTCCGGCGCGTGCGACTTCGGTGCCGCCGACGGTCATTGAATCCACCAGATTTTCCCCGCTAAGCGGGATCACGCAGCGCAATGCACCCGTGTCGACGACGATGGTCTTCTGGTCCTCTGTGAGCTTGAGCGCGCCAGCGGCTTTCTCCGCCGCTGCCGGCGCCGGAGTCAGGGTCAGTTCGCCGTCGAGTCCGGCAGGTGCGGCCGTGGCGAGCCCGCTCCACTTGAGCGAGCCATCCGGCCAATAGGCGAGGGGCCACGTTTGGATGGGCAGCGATTTTCCCTGCGCGTCGGTGAGGTTGAAAAAGGTATCGCGCGGGACTTCGCCCTGCGGCCACGGTACGCCCCAGCTGACGCCGGAGGAAATCCCGTCAGCCGGCCGATTCACCCAGTGGAGTTTTACGGATTGGGGTGCGGCGTGGACAATACTCGCGGAAGACAGGCCGAACACGAGGGCGGTGGCGGCAGATTTCAGGGTAAGCTTCATCATAAGAACGGGTGGGTAACGAACGGAAACGCAAGCAGTGCGTTCTCAACCGAGACGCTCCGACGGAAAAAAGTTACCGCAAATCCGCACTGATCGTACCGTCAGATTTTGTTGTCGCTGGATTTGCGATGCTCTCTCCCAGGAATTTCAGGTTTGGTCGCGCTTACTTAGGAGGTAGAAACCCACGCAATAGGGGGTCGTCGATTTTACCGAGCTCGGCTTTCGAACTTGACCAAGACCCTGCTCCACCGACTGACGCAAATGAACTTCGCCGGTACGCATAGACTTTTGTTCCATCCGCATTCGCAGTGGGTTCGTTTGCAATCTCGTATATAATTTCATTCGCGCCGAAGTTGTCGTACATTTGATCCAAAGAATCTCCCGCGACCTTGTTGAAAAAATTATACTTCTCGGGCCCGAGCACAGTGGATAATGTCGATATCAGAGATTTGTAAATTGGGTCCACTTCGTTGGCCAACGGCGGGAGCGTGATGATCGTCTTTTTTCCGTCTTTGCTTAGCGTGGAAACGGCGGTCGCCAGACGTAAATGCTCGATTTGGGTCCTCGTTTCAAGAATCGATCGGTTGATGCGGTTCCATTCGTCTGTCGTAAGCCCTAGCATAAGAACCAAACCTATATCCAGTTTGTCACCGGCCACGGGCCTAACGATAAGGCCCTCTTTTCGGTTACTGAGTTCTGCGAATGTCCTTGCTTGAACTCCCCATGAATCCTGCGGCTCCGTTGCCGTGGGTGCGGACGTATCTGCCAATTTATTACGAACGGTGGTCGATCCGACGGTGGCAGTTGATGCATTCGTGAATATCGGAGCGCTATTCCCGCTTTTCGTCCTCAATCCGACGATCAGGCCCAAGCAAAAAGCAAGCAAGGTGAGACATAAAGTGGGAAACCAGCGCATACGATTATCTCGCGAAAACGAGTTACTAAAGTCTCATGCGTCTGGAGACAAAAGTAAAATGTGGTTTTCTACCGAACCTAACTAAGGGATGATCGGTCGAGGCTCACGATTGTAGCCTACTGGTAAATAGATGGACTTCGATGTCCACCGGGATGTCGCGGAGACCGCTGTGACTTGGGAAAGATGGCAAGCTAGGTGCGTTAGTAACCTACGGTAAAGCGACTGCGCGGATATTGCGGCCGCTCCAGTTCATCGAGGAAGGCGATCGCGTAGTCGGCGATTGAGATGTGGCTTTCGCCTTTGGTGTCGACGAGCAGGGTATCGTGGCCGAGGCGGAATTTTCCGGTGCGCGGTCCGGCGTGCAGGTATGCCGACGGGGATAGGAAGGTCCAATCCAGTCCGGTCTCGCGGCGCAATAGTTTCAGGAAACTTCCGGCTGCCAGTGCTTCTGCTTTATACTCGGTAGGGAAGGTGGATTGATCAACCAGTCGCTTTCCGGGTGCGATCTCAAGGCTGCCCGCGCCGCCAACGACGAGGAATCGTTTCACTCCAGAACTTTCGATGGCGGCGATCAATTTTTCGCCGTCGAGTCCGGCGAACTTAACCGCGACAAATACCGCACCGTGTCCCATGAGAATCTGCGGGAGCCGGGCAGAGTCAGTGAGATCTGCTTTGACTGGTTTCAACCGCTCATGCGTTGGGAGAGAATCGGGGGAACGGGCAATGCCGCTAATGTTGTGTCCGCGAGACAGTGCTTCGGTGGTAAGTTGAGAACCGACTTGTCCCGTGGCTCCGATAATGGCGATTTTCATGAGATTCATTGGTCGACGGTTATTTCTGTGCGGCAAGTGCGGATTCAAGCTCGGCGATCCGGGCGCGGAGTGGGGCCGTGGCTTCCTCGATCTCGGGAATCGTGTAGCGCGGTGTAATGTATTTTGGGCAGTTCCAATCGAAACCGAGAACCTGTACTCTGAAAATGCGTTCGATGGCCGCCCCTTTTGGTACGGACAGATTCGCGACCAATTCGCCGGCTTCGTCCGGCATCAATACTTCAGCATGGCCGATAATTTTCAGACGTTCACGCGCCGCATAGTCCATGAAGAAAAGCGCGACCCTTTTTTTGGCGCGAATATTGCCCGTGCTGATCAGTTGCCGGTTGCCCGTGTAGTCGCCGAAGACGAGTTGGGTGTCGTTCATGATGCAGACAAATCCCTTGGGGCCGCCGCGATGTTGAATATACGGCCAGCCGTCCTCATTTACGCTGGCCAGATAAAAACTATCGCGGGCGGCAACAAACGCTTTTTCGTCCTCACCGAGCAATTGGGTGGCAGTGCCGTTGGCGGGCACCCGGCTTCGTCCGTACGAGCGCAGTTGCTCGGCTTGAACGGCGGGCGTCGCGAGAGTGCGAAGGAATTTGTTTCTCATGAGCTTGGAAACTTAAATGGAATCAAAAAATGCTGACATTCCAGCCCTCTGCATAGAAACGGCGAATACTGGCCACACCCGGGGCGCCGGGAAGGGCGTTATCCATGAGCAGCGGAACTCCGGCCGTTTGCAGACCTTCGACGGCGCCATTGCGCACGGCACAACCGCGCGAGGCGCCGCGGACATTTTCGCGCAGGCGGTTGTAGCGATCGTTAGCCGGGTGGGAGAGCTTCGATAATTCCCCGGGCCAGCGGGTGCCGGTTCCGGCAAAAACAATCGCCAGTTCGTCACCGGCGCGCTTGGCCTCGTCGGCATAACCGAGCGCGTTCAACATACGGGAGGTGGCTTCGTCGGAGCCAGCTTTGGGATCGGTCATAATAACAATCGCAGTTTTCATCGGAAAACGGATTAGACAGACCTGTATAATTAAAGCAAGTGCTATTATACCGATCTGTATAGTTCTTGAAAAAAAACGGGCGTGCCGTAATTTCCGTGGATGGCCTACACCCTGACCCAGACCACCGCCAGCACGCCGAAGCGCGATCTGCTCCTGGATACTGCGGCGGATTTATTTTACCGCGATGGCTATCACGCGGTCGGCATCGACAAGATTCTGGCTGAGGCGGGTCTGGCGAAGATGACGCTGTATCATCATTTCGCATCGAAGGACGAATTGATCGTCGCAGTGCTGGAGCGAAGGGGCCGGGCCATTGGTGCGGAAATCGCGGCGGCGATCGAGGCGGCGGGTTCGTCGCCCCGCAGGCGATTGCTGGCGTTCTTTGACTGGCACGAACATTGGTTTGATCGCAAGGATTTCAATGGCTGCGCATTTATCCGGGCGATTGGTGAATATCCCGATGTGAAGTCACCCATTCACCAAGCGGTGACAAAACAAAAACAGGCTGCCCGTGACCGGCTGGAAACGATGCTTGTCGCAATGGAAGTCCCCGATCCCAAGGCCATGGCGATCCAGCTCCACTTGTTATTGGAGGGGGCCATCGTCAGCGCACATACCTTTGGCGATCCCAAGATTATTAAGAGCGTTCGCGAGGCCGCCTTCGCGCTGATCAAGTCGGCTTCAAAATAGCCGTTACTGTTCGGCTTCATGAGTTCTCTTCGCATCCATGGGGCGGATTTGTAAAAGGGCCTGACTCAAGCCGTCGAGGGACGAAGCCCAACGAATACGGGATAAGTCGGGGCTTTCACGGGGTGGGTCGGTTTTAAAAATCGGTGAATGGATCGATTGATAGAGGTACAGGCGAAACACGGATGTGAGGCCCAATTCACTATCATCATCCTTCAAAACATAATCCCATGAGCATTAGCGGTATCAGTTCAGGCAACCGTCCTGACTTCTCTCAAATACAACAGTCCATCTTCGACAATGCTGACAGCAATGGCGATGGATCCATCGATTCTTCGGAATTCGATTCCATGGTTCAGAATTCACCCCGTCTCGGCAATTCGTTGTCTTCCCTCGTCACCAATGCCGATGGATCCAAGGCGACCCCCGACCAGATCTTCAAGGCGGTCGACACCGACGGCGACGGCAAGATTTCCGTCGACGAACTTAAGGGCGCTATGAAAACGGCGCACACGCATGGGCACGGTGGGCACCATCGCGGCGCTCCCCCCGTATCCAACGACAATTCGAGCGACGATTCGAGCGATTCGTCCACGAATACCATCTCCTCCACGATCAACCAGATCTTTAAACTGTTGGACACCGACGGCGACGGCCAAGTCAGCTCCACTGAATTGGGCGCGGCCATGTCGAGCCTGAGTGCCGCCAGCGGTCCGGCAAATTCATCCTCTGGTTCCAGCGGCAACACGAGCACCAGCAGCGACGGGAGCTCTTCGACCGACGCGACGACCGCTGTGTCCAACCAGACTGCCAGCCTTCAGGCATTGTTGCAGCAGCTGATGACGCAGATCCAGCAACAGCAGGCGAGCTATACGCAGAACGGAGCTGCGACGGACGCGGGCGGCATGCCCAGCTTCTTCAAGGTATCCGCATAAATTCGCGCGCCGGATTATTTTTGAGCACTGATGGACGCCCGAGGGCGTCCGCTTTCCGAAGCTATAGGGCGTGGGCTGCGGTCCACGCCCTTTCTGCAACGGGTTCCTGGAAGGTCGTTCAGGAAAATTCCAATCTATCCAGCACTTCGCGGATGCCGCGGGTGATTGGCAGATCGACGCCATCGCCGAGGGAAACCGTGTAATCACCCTCGGGCGATTGCTTGAGTTCGCGGAGCCGGTCGATGTTGACGATGGAGAAACGACTGATCCGGAGAAACTGCTCGGGGGAAAGACTTCCCTCGAGGCTGCTCAGGGTTTCGCGCAGGATGTGGTTGGTTTTCCCGCAATGCAGCACGACATAGTTGCTGGCGGACTCGATCCAGTCGATCTCCTCGGTTTTTACGATGAGCATGCGTTCGGCATGTCGGATGACGATGCGTTGAAGGTGGTTGATGGGCGGCCGGGGGCCCGGGGTTTTGATCTCCGTGGTTTTCAGACGATCGCGCACCTTGGCCAGCGCTTGTCGGAAACGCGCCGGCTTGAATGGCTTTAGCAAATAGTCCAGCGCGCAAGCCTCGAAGGCGGCGAGGGCGTGTCCTTCGAAGGCGGTGATGAAAACGACGAGGGGACGGTTTTCCACCGGCATGTCTTTCAAGATGGAAAAGCCATCCTTCTCGGGCATTTGCACGTCCAGGAAAACGAGATCCGGTGCGAGTTGACGGATGGTTTCCAAGGTGCCGTGGCCACCGGAGCTCTCGCCCACAACTTCCACGTCGTCCTCACCATTAAGGAGAGAGCGAATCCGTTGCCGGGCCAGCGGCTCGTCGTCGATGATCAGAGTTCTGATGGCCATGGGTTAGGAATTGGTGGAAGAGACCGCGCGAAGAGGGAGAAGGCAGGTTGCGACAAAGCCACCCCCGGTTTGGTTCCCTGCGCTGAACGCGTGCCGATCGGGATAGAGCACGGCAAGGCGCGCGCGGGTGTTGCCGATGCCAATGCCCTCTTTGAGCGCGGTATTTGGGTTGGCCAAACCCGGCCCGTCATCGCTCACCGTCAGGATCAGGTTGGAATTTTCCCGCGTTGCCTTGACGGCGATACGAAGCGGGTGGTTGCGGCGTTCGAGCGCGTGTTTGACGCTATTTTCCACGAGCGGTTGCAAAAGGAGACCGGGCACAGCGGCGTCCAACAAGTCGGTGGGAATATCCTGCTCAATCACGAGACGTTCGCCGAAACGAATTTTTTGAATATCCAGGTAGAGATCCATCACTTCCAATTCCTCGCGCAGGGAAACTTCCGATCGATCGCTGTCGTGAAGGGCGCGGCGGAGCAGTTCCGAGAGGCTGCCGATCATCTCGTCCGCCTGAAGCGGGGAGGAGTGGACGAGGGTGGAAAGGGCGTTGAGTGCATTGAAGAGAAAATGTGGCTGCAATTGCATGCGCAGATTTGCCGCGCGGGAACGGCTGAGCAATATCGTCAGTTCGTCGGCCTGACGCGCCCTGTCCGCGGCCTGTTGGTGGTAGCGCCACATTTCGCAGCCACCAAGTCCCAGCCAATAGAGCGGCAAATGGAGCTGCATGGGAATAAACAAATAGTGCCGCCAGCCATTTTCATCGGGCGGTGGAAGTGGCGGAAAATCTCTCGAGGTCGAATCCGGGGAAGGCATTGGCGGTCCATGGCCACGGGGATGAAAATGGACAGGATCGATCCCACTCAGGTGTAGCATCCAGTGGCTGAAAACCGGAATTGCGAATAACAAAAAACTTCCGGTCAGGAGATGGATGGGGATGCTGACGCGCAACTGATCCTTCGTTAGCGGGAAGCGGCGGCAGAATTGAATGACGAAGGGCAGAATAACGGCCCACGGCAAAATGTCGCTGACGGGGCGTAGCCATGCCTGCGTCCAAGTGAAAATCCCGGTGGAGTGCAGGCTGCCGGCGACCAGGAGAATGTAGACGAGCGCCCCGACCAGACTCCAGCGCCAGATGCGAAAGTGGAACGACATCGCTTTGGCCGGGTTAGGTTTTTCCGGTGGATCGGAATCGGAAAATAATGGAAATGTCCCGCTGGCGGGAAATTCCACCAGTAGTCTTCGTGTGCAAAAAAATGCCGGGGCGAAGGTGCAGTCGGGACGGGTTTCCTTTTAAGACGCCGGCGTCGGCAAAAGTTACCACAATCCAGAATTCCTCCGGCGCAAGGATGGCAGCGTCGCCGAACTCAGTGCGTCGGATTGCTCCCAGTTCGCGACTAAGGCACCAGAAACATGGGATTTAGCCACGAGAAGCCACGAAAACAACTTTGTCTACGGCGGAAGTCACCACACGCCTATGGGCGCGACGCACATGCTGACCGTGAAAATAGCTCCTGCGACTTTTTTTGGCCATGGACGGAGGGAATATCCTTCGTGGGATAATAGCTTTGTTTCGTCAGTTTCCCGGCCAACAAAGGGGTGACGTCGGCAAAGGTCGTTTGCGCCTGGGCGGCAGCGTGGGTGGCTCCGCTCATGAAATTTCTCTGGAAGAAAATATAAGTCTCCGGCTTCGGCCGGCCCTTGGCGTCGAGTGGGCGGACGTAATCTGGTGCGGCCGTGGAACTGATGGCGATCGATTCCGCCGCGTTTGCGCAAAGCGGGCGCAACACCATCACGAGCAGCAACGAGCCCAGAGTGGCGGCGACGCTGCGACGGGGAAATATCAACGGAGGTGCGGAAATTGATTTTGTCGCGCGCGTAGCGCAATCCAAAGGGCGGGACATATATTTAGACGCAATCGATGTCTTTGATTACACGGACTCACCGAATAATCACGCTTGAACGGAAGATCGATCAAGGTCCGCCCACTACGCAAATAGGATGGGTTGCGGTCGGTGGCGTGCTCCGTCGCGCCAGCTTGCAAGAACGCCCGGATCATTTTCCGGCAAATTATTTGCGGTAGATGGCTGCCGCGAAATGCAATCGTGACATCGATAATTGTCCGTCGTTGAAATTCCCGGGATGCCAAATGATTTTTTTGCCGCGAAATTTACCATGATTTCATGCGTGGAATGCTTTTTTCAGGTCTGTTGACTAAGGAAAATTTCCTAGGTGATTTTTCCTTGGCCGGGCGATTGACGGCGGCGTCCAATTGAACACATGAAGGAGTCATGACGATCCAGGTTCTCGCCTCCGCTCTTCGCTCGAAACAACCGAGTGCACCCAAAAAGGGAAAAAAAGAACCGGAAATTCCCGACGAGAAACTGGTGGGGATGTACACGCGTTGCGCCCAATGCGGAAAGCCACTTTTTATGGATGACGGTTTGATCGTGGACCAAGCCACGTCGTTGGAAAAATTCCTGGCCCGTTGCACGAAGCGGTTGTTGGAGCATCGCTGCGGTTCCGGCTCAACACCGCCGCTGTAAATTTTGGAAAGATTTCGTTGCTGCTATTCTGAACGCAACGCGTCCACCGGATTAACCTTTGTAGCGCGTCGCACCGGAATCAGGCAGGCGCAGAGGGCCACCGCCGAATCAGGGCAGAGCCGGTGAGGCATTCGCCCGACTGACGGACCAGCCCGGCCCCATTTGGCCCGGCGATTGCATCGGCGACCGTAAATCACAGTCGCAGCATTGTTCTGGAAAAACCCAAGGCGCTTTCATGTGGTGCATTGACCAGAGGGATATTTGGCTGCATCGGATGGTGTCATGTCCCGAAGCGTTGTTCTGGCGAGCACTCCCCGATGCGACCGATGCCGGTTTGCGCAGCGCTGGTGTATTTGCAGCGCGTTTCAGGCGATCGAGTGCCCGTTGGAAATCGATGTGCTGATCCATCATCGCGAATTTATGCGACCAACCAGCACGGGACGTTTGATCAACCGGGTCGTTCCCGCATCGCGGCGTCACTTGTTTCGGCGGGAAACCCCGCCCACTCGCGAGATGATTGCTCTGCCCAACAAGGAACTTTGGATTTTGCATCCGCGAGGTGAACTGGTGTCGGAAGCAGAACCACCAAGTGGTGTGCAAGTGCTGTTGTTGGACGGGAGCTGGCGGGAGGCGGCGCGGATGTCGCAAATGGTGGCGCCATGGGGCAAGCTCGTGCGGTTGCCTATGAACGGGCCGAGTCGATTCCGCCTGCGCGAACAACAATTCACGGGAAACTATTCCACCATCGAGGCGCTCCTTTTTCTTTTTGGCGCGCTCGGACTGACCAAGGAAGAAACGCAGCTTCGCTTGCAGTTCGAACTACACGTTTACGCCGGACTTCGCGCCCGGGGATCGAAAGCCGCGGCAGCGGAATATCTCGCCACCTCGCCGGTGCGCGACGCGTTCCCGACGCTCTTGCAGGAATTTGATCGGGTGCGCCCAAACTTCGCCAGTTTCAAGCCGACTGGATAATCGCCGGTTAGGTGGCGGGTCTCCGTCTCGACGCCGGGGCTCATTCTTTTTATCGAGATGGGCTCAAAATAAATTCAGGACAATTTGGGTGGGAGATTGAAAATTCGTTCGTTCTCGCAAACGGTGGCGAATGCGTTTTGCCGCTGATCTTCATCTTCACTCGCGTTATGCCTCGGGCGTATCGCCGGCGATGACGATCGAGAATATCGCGCTCTGGGCGCAGCGCAAAGGGGTGGATTTACTCGGCACTGGCGATTGCCTGCAGCCGCAATGGCTCGACGAAATTCAAGCGAACACCATAGAGGCGGAATCCGGCCTGCTCGCGCTCAAGCCGGAAGTGGAAAAGCAAGTGCACGCGCGGCTGCCGGAAGGATTGCGGCGTTCGCTCCGTTTTGTACTCAGCACGGAGGTGAATTGCATAACGCGTGGAAAGACGGAGATGACCGGTATCCATCAGCTCCTCTATTTTCCTTCGTTGGCCGTGGCACGCGAGTTCGCCACGCGCATTGCCAGCAGGGGCGATCTCGCTGAAGGGAGGCCCGCGTTGTCGCTCTCGCCAAGAGATTTGGTGCGGGGCGCGGCCAATTTCGAAGGGGTTCATGTCGCGGCGCCTCACGTGATGAATCCATGGTTTTCCGTGCTTGGGATTGTCGGCGGGGAAACATCGGTGGAGGCTGTTTACGGAGATTTGTTGGAAAATCTTCGGGCGATCGAAACCGGTCTCACTTCGAACCCGCGGATGTGCCGGCGAGTGCCGGGCTTGGACCGTTTTGGACTCTATTCGTGCTCCGATGCGCATTCACTGGAAAATATCGGGCGCGAGTGCACGTTGCTCGATGTCCAGCCAAGTTACGACGCACTCATGGCTGCGCTTCGCGACGGCACGAGTGATGGAATCGCGGGCATGTTGAAATTCCCGATCGAGCTTACCCGTTACTTTCTTAATTGGTGCAGCAATTGCAGGGAGCCGTTCGATCAATGGCCGAGTTGCCCGCAGTGTCGTCGTAAGTTAACCAAGGGTTCGCGTGACCGGATGGCAGAACTCGAAGGGACCAAAGACCGGCCTGAACCAGTGTTTCCCGAAACGGCCCCGCCGTTCGAGGCCCTTAAACCGTTGAGCTATGTGATCGCTAAAGTCGAAGGGAAGAAGCCGGACACCGTGGGCGTGCGTCGTACTGCCGGTGAGATCGTTGATCACCTGGGTTCCGAACGTTACGTGCTGACCAAGGCCAATCCTGCAGAGTTGATGAGCGCAACTACGCCAGAGATTGCTCAAACTATCCTGAGCCAGCGCACCGGTGTGATATCTCAGAAGTTCGATTCAACTGAAGGCGCCCTCGGGCAGGGTGGTTTTGGTTTTTAATCGCCGCGGAAAGAGTTGCACGGCTTTGGGCATTAGCATTTTGTTGCCTGGCGTGGGAACTGTTACCGCCAGGAGGGTCTTATTAGTGCTGCCTACCCCTGTTTAGATTGAACCAATCTGGCGAGAATCCCATCAGCTCAGCACCCTTGGCCGAGGGCGGTGCATTGTTCAATTGGCTGCGTCGTTTAGGGTTTCGATTTTGGGCGCTTTACCTGATCGTTTATAATCTTGGTGGCATCGCGGTTGTGCCGGGATTGGGCTTTGTTGGGTGGCTCAATCATAATCTTTGGCGTACCATGGTGCCGTGGATTGCGCGGGAAATTCTCCGACTGGAAAAACCAGTTGCAATGAACTTCACCGGCAGCGGTGACACGCTATATAATTACGTGGAAGCCTTGGGCATGGCTATCGTTGCCCTCGGAGTGGCGCTAGTCTGGGTTTGGTTTGATCGGAATCGTCGCTACGATGGGAAACTGCGCGAAGGCACACGAACGCTCGTTCGCTACATCCTGGGTATTACGATGCTCAGCTACGGTATGTTGAAGATTCTGCATCAGCAGATGCCGGCACCTATGCTTCATCAATTGATTGTTCCTTACAGTGAATTTTCCCCGATGGGCCTGCTTTGGCGTTTCATGGGCTATTCGGCCGCCTACAGTTTTTTTGCCGGTTTGATGGAAATCGTGGGCGGGCTATTGTTGTTTTTCCGCCGTACGACTACGCTCGGGGCGATCGTTACGTCGGCCGTCATGGTTAATGTGGTGTTGATGAATTTCTGTTTCGACGTGCCGGTGAAACTTTATTCCATCCACTTGCTGGCGTTTGCCCTTTATCTGGCGGCACCTGATTATTGCCGCCTGGTGGATCTTCTCTTTTGGCACCGAGCCGTGCCATCGGTTTCTTTCACGCGAAACTGGCCAACGCCCTTCGTGCGTCGGGGGGTTTGGATGATCAAGGCCATCATTCTCGGGGTTATTCTATATCATGGTCCCGTCGAACGGATACAGGCTTGGTTGCAAGCCCCACGACCACGCCCCGAGCTATACGGACTTTACGAGGTCAGGGAATTCATTCGGGACGATAAAGTATTGTCTTCCGCGTCCGGGGGCGGCTTCCGCTGGCGTCGGGTAATTATTACTGAATATGGTGTAATGGTGGATTACATGGATGATCGACGCGCCTATTACACCGCGACCAGTTCATTGAAGGACCACAAACTTACTTTTCGCACCCGTGAAGCGACGCCGAGAGTATTCGAGTTCACCGTGGAGCGAACGGAACCGGAATTGCTCATGATCGAAGGTGTGCTCGAAGCGCATCGACTTACGATTGAGCTTCGCCGGGTGGATGAAACTAAATTCCAGTTGCTCAGCCGGGGGTTTCACTGGATCAGCGAATTTCCCTACAATCGATAATTCAAACGCGAGTCATTCGGATCTTGGTGCTTCCGGGAAAAGGTGCAAAGAACCAAGGTCTGAACATGGCTGCTGCGATCCAACCTGAACATTTGCTCCCGGATATCACCGCAATCGCCCGCGGCGCGGGTGAAATCATCATGCGGCATTTTTCCATGCCGATTTCGACCACACTCAAAAGCAGCCGGATCGACATCGTGACCGCGGCCGATACCGAGACGGAAGCGTACATCGTGGGCGAGGAAGGCGGCGGACAGGGCGCGCCGGCAGCTTCTGCACCTTATCACTGGTTTGTTGATCCGATCGACGGGACAGTTAATTTTGCCAGCAAACTCCCGCATTTTTGCACCAGCATCGCGCTGGCGACGCCGGCCCGCGAGCCGTTGCTCGGCGTGATTTTCGATCCGACGCGTCGCGAATTGTTCACCGCCACAAAAGGGAATGGTGCGCAGTTAAACGGGCAGGCGATTCGCGTGACGCAAACGGCCGGTCTGATCGATGCCGTGATCACGAGCGGGTTTCCCTACGACAAACACACGAATCCGGACAACAATCTCAAAGAGTGGGGCGCGTTTCTCACGCGCATCCGCGGCGAACGGCGCCTCGGCAGCGCGGCGCTCGACTTGTGTTACGTGGCGGCGGGACGTCTCGACGGTTATTGGGAAAAAGACCTGAAGCCATGGGATGCGATGGCCGGAATGCTCATCGCCCGGGAAGCAGGCGGGGTGGTGACAGACTATCAAGGCGGCTCAAATCCGCAGCAATTGGATCGGGGCCGCTACGTCGCCAGTAACCGGAAATTGCATGCGGAGATGCTGCAAGTGCTGCAATCGGTTTAATTACATTCGCGCGGTATTCGCGCGGCGAGAAAGGGCGGCGACGATTCGTTCGGCCGCGTGCCCGTCACCGTAGCCGGTGAAGCCACGCGACATCCGGCGGTGTGCGATCGGATCGTCGAGCAATCGGCGCGCGGCAGCGACGATGCCCGCGCGTGAAGTGCCGACCAATGCAACGGCACCCGCTCGAACTCCCTCCGGTCTTTCGGTTCGGTTGCGCAGCACGAGGACCGGCACGCGCAGGCTGGGAGCTTCCTCCTGCAATCCGCCCGAATCGGTCAGGACCAAGTAAGCCTGCTTGAGAATCGCAATCATGGCTGGATAGTCCACGGGTGGCGATAGGACCACGTTTGGAACTGCATTGAGATTGGCGCGCGTCACGTGCTTCACGGCTGGGTTGGGATGAATCAGGCAAAGGATATGAATCGTGTCCCCATAAATCCGGACGAGGTCCCGAAGTGCCGCGCAAATTTCCCGCATGGGTCGCCCGATATTTTCCCGCCGATGAAATGTAACAACGACCAGACGGGCTGGCTTTTGATTCGCTCCCAAGCCATCGGACCATCGGAGAAGGCGAGGAGAAGGGGCGGCTGAAGACAGCGCAGAAAATTGACGAAGGGTGTCAATCACTGGATTGCCCGTGACGATAATTCGCTTTGCGGGGATGTTTTCCCGTCGCAGATTTTTTTGCGCCCGGCTAGTCGGGGCGAAATGCAGGTCGGCCAGGACGGACACAATGCGCCGGTTCGCTTCTTCCGGGAATGGTTCCCACTTGGAATCGGTGCGCAAGCCGGCTTCGATGTGGCCGAAGCGCACGTGGTGATGGGTGGCGACCAGGCTCGCGCAAAGAACCGACGTCGTGTCGCCGACGGCGAGGATCCAGTCTGGTTTCACCTGTTGGACCAACGGCCCAAGTTTCGCAACGATCACCGCAAGCAACGCGGTTGGATCCGGGCTGAGTCGGTGAATCGTCAGGTTGAAATCGGGTTTTAACCGGAAAAGGGCCAGAGCAGACTGGAGCAATTCACGATGCTGACCGGTCGTGCAGAGGAGTGATTCGACTCCAGGCGTGCGGGCTAATGCGCACGCGACCGGCCCCATTTTCAAAGCTTCCGGCCGCGTGCCGATGATGGATAAGACCCGCATGTACCCGCCTAGACAATCCTTCTCGACGGATCCGCCATTGCACACGGAAAAAAGTCCGGATGTTTCCGATTTAGCCCGAGTCGCCCATCCCGGGCTTGAAAAATGCCCGACGGTATCTGGTGCTTACCCATGCACCTCGTGCGTTTGCAGTAAATTCAATCCTCATCGATATTCTCATGCTTTTTGAACACGGAGTTTGTCTTGGCGACAGCCTGACCACCGGTGCCCGTTCCCGATACGGTGTCGCCGAGAGCCTCTCCGAACAACTGAACCGGGCGACCAATAAACGCTGGCTTTTTCGCTGTGAAGCGACGAATGGCGAAACCGTCCTCCAGCAGCTCCGCCGGCTTGACCAGAAACCGTGGCTCTGGAAGGACGCGACATTTTGTTCGCTGATCATCGGGACAAATGACGCGAAGAGTTCGGTTGATACCCCGCCGGAAATTTTTCAGATGCTTTACGGCCAGATTCTCGACCGGCTTGCGGTGGCGAAGGTGATGTTATTTCCCGCTTCGATCCCCGATCTCCTGTCGGGCGCTTCGCTGGCCTCGCCATATGATTCCAAATGCATGGAGCGGATCCGGCGATTTAACGAAGTCATCAATTCGGAGTGCAAGTGTCGCGGCTTGTCGGATGTCATGGTTGACCTCACTGGATTGGGGGCCGATTGCTTTGTGGACGGGGTTCACTTTTCGGAAGCGGGCATTGACCAGGTCGCGAAGCGGTTTGCGGAAAAAATCATCCGGCGCTGACAGGATTTTTTACGGTGCTCACGAATCATATTGCGGCGCGGATTGCATCTTTCACTGCTGACGCAGGAGATTTCGGAAGAGCCGGGACCAATTCAGGTGCGAGTTCCATGATCGTGGCAATGTGCTGTGGGATTACCCGCTCGGCAGTAAAAGTAGCTTCGAGGCGCGCGCGGGCGGCGCGACCCACCCGGGAGGCAAGAGGCTTGTTTTGCAGCAATCTTTGCATTGCGGCGGCCATGGCCGGAGCGTCACCCGCCGGGGCAAGTAATGCTTCCACGCCATCGCGGGTGATTTCCGGAATGCCATGGATCGCGGTGCTGACAATCGGCAGCTCGAATGCCATGGCTTCGAGCAGTACCCGCGAGAATCCTTCTTCGAAACTCGATAGAACGAACAAATCGGCGACGCTGAAGTATTCGTGCACGCGATTGGTTGGGGGCAGTAATTCTACATTGGTCAGGCCGGTTTGCGTCAACAACGTCCGCAGTCCGATTGCATAGGGATTGTCGTGGGCGCCGATCAGAAGAAAACGGCAGCTGGCGGCCAGGGCTGGAGATGTCCGGCACAGGTGCTCGATCGCTTGAATGAAAAAAAGCTGGCCTTTGCGCGGGCAGACTGAACCAACATTAATGACAACCCGTTCGTGTTTCGTGAAACCCAGTCGGGATCGAAGTTGATCCCGAACGGTCGGGGCGAGCCGGGTTGAACAGGGTGAAAGTTGGGTCCAGCCGGGTTGAATACGATAGTTCGAGCCTGTGCTATATTTCAAATAGTAAGCCCGTGTGGCGCGGTTCAAAAACGACACGCAACTGGCTTGAGCGAGCGCCACGCCGGCCTGACGGCGGACTGCGACACTGGATTGATTGAGATAGTGCACCCCGAGCACAGCAGGTTCGTGGATATAAAAAAGCGAGCGTCGGCCAATGCGGAGGGCCGCCGTGACCGCCCAAAAACTTTCGACCGTGTTGGCAATGACGAGGCTGGCCTCGGAAGCGCCCAGTTCTGCCGCCATGCGGTTGAGCGCCGTATTTGTCTCCTCCGGGGTGCGGGCCGACCACAACTCAAGGCGGTCAATAATTCGCACGTTTGCGCCGAGCTGTTCAAAATCGGTCCGGAGTGAACCCTCCAAAGTCGAAACGACCGTGAGCGGGACTTCCAGTTGTTCGCGGCAATATTGGGCAAGTTCCAATAGAAACAAGGGTGCTCCCTCGCGATTGAGATTGTGAGAAACCATAAGCAGACGCGGTGTCACTGGTTTCAGGGCGGATGACGTTACGATCTGGGAGGTGGGTTTTCTGATCCGGGTGGGAATCCGGCGCCGAACCGCAGTGACGACCGGCCATAACGACAGCCAACTTGGGCCTTGGACGCCCCGGCGAAAGTAAGCGAGGCGTAAGGATAACGCGGATTGCGCTAATTCCCAGGCAGTCATTCCTCGTAGGGTGCCGAGATCGGTGAGGCCAAGCGTGTGCATCCGGCAGCGTAGAATGAAAACCAAATGCCAGCTGCCGTCGGTCAGCTCAGCCCAAATTCGTAACGAAAGCGGTTGCGGCCGATCTTGTGGGACCGGCACGCGGCCGAAGAGGCCGCAGCGAGAGGCCCGGGGGTTGCCGGGAAAATTCGGTGCGATCGCCGGAAGCTCCTCCTGATGTTGAAGCTCGATCCAGTTGGAAAGATGAAACGACGCGACGACGCGACGGATTGGCTGCGTCTCGTGGAAAAGCCATCCGAAAACGTTGATCTCGGAGTAGAACGGCTCGATGTCCGGCGAGGGTCGGTCGATATAACCGTGAAATGGGCGGGCGGGATGCCGTTTCCTCCTCTGCTTGGAAGCTTCGCGAGCGAAATCATCCGAACAGGATCGGAGCAATTTTCCTGGAGGCCCGGCCGTCTTTTTCACCAAGACTTCCAATGAATCCATGAAATGAGCGGCCGTGATTGGTGCGGCTGGCATCGGTTTGGTCGCCGCCCGACACGGTCGGACATTCAGATCGAGGATGCAAATGCGTTCCCAGCCACTTCCAGTGACGTAAGCTTCAAATTCCAGCTGAAAACGGCCTGAAGGCAGCTCGAGCTCCAAGCTGAATCCCGCGGGAAATAATTGGTCCCCGGGAGCCGCCATCGCGGCAAGATCGGGACGTGGTTCACCCAGATTCGCTAGCTGCGGTTGTCCATTGAGATGAATCCGAAGTTCGGCAATCGTTTTGTCGGGATGAGCGAAACACCAGCCACTGAGCATCTGGTGACCGGCGCGGACTTCCTCTCCTTGATAGGGCTGCTCCAGGAAAAACCAACCCGAGGGAAATTCGACGGTGGCTGCCGGCATCCAATCCTTGCGCGCTTGCTCGATTGAAATCGTGGCCAAAGGCACCGGACAGATCCAGGGATCGGCGGGATCAGGATGATGTTTTCGAAAGGCGAAAATTTCGCCCTCGTCGAACGGAGCTGGATTTGCCCTGCAAGTTCTAAGCACTGCCTGGGGAGTGAAGATCACGCGATGGTACTGCGCATGCAAGCGAAGGCAAAAGTCAGCGGCGAAAAAATGCCCGGGAAAATGACGATGATCATATCCGTCGAAGGCGCGAAACACCGCGGTGCGGGTGAGGACACAGGCAGGATCGATCAGCAGCGCATCGCGGGCAGAATGCGCCAGAAAAGGAGGAAGGAGATCTGTCACGGCGTCACCGGCAAACAGTGGCAGCGGCAATTTGTTTTTTTGATCGATCGTCCATCCGGCACTTGCCAGCAGTCCGTCGGCCCCGATCAGCTTTGGACCTGCGGCGGCCACACCCGGCACGCCAAGCCAGCCGGCGAGATCCTCGAGCCAGCCAGCCGCGCCTGGAATGACGCTGGCTTCAAGCATGAGCAGTAGTGGATTTCGGGCAAGAGCTGCACCGAGATTGTAGAGTTCAGCCAGTTGGGCATGGGTGGACGCGATCACCCATTCAGCATCGATTTCTGTTCGGCCCTCAAGCGGCTCGTCGGGTTCGCCGGCGATGGCGACGATCATTTGTACGCTATCGGCCGGAACCGAATCGCGCAGCCGATCGACACAACGACGCCATTCCTTTCGGAGGGAGAATGGCACGGCAACCACAATACTGACAGGATTGTCGCGCAGGATGGCAGCGTCCCAGCGCAGCTGGTGCAAATTCATGCCGAAGAAAGGACCGAAGTCCGGCAGGAAGGGCGACGCCCGCAATCCGCGGCGTTTCAGTGCGTCTTCGATCGCACGACGGGCCGAATCGAACATGTAGTCCTTCTGATCGCCACGACTCGCGGTACTGCCGGCATGGGCCCGCCAATGGTACGCGACGAAAGGGATGTAAACGATTTGTCCCGATTGGAGCAATTCATGGCAACGCAGGTAAAGATCAAGATCCTGGGAGCCGAAGTAGTCGGCACGGAATGCTCCTGCGAGGAGCACGATGCTTCGGCGGATGACGGTAAAATGATGAAGATAATTGTGCGTCGTCGCCATTGCGGGATTCCACGCACCACGGTTTTCGGGATCAAAGTGGCGCCCGTGATCGTCGATTTTGTCCCGGTTCGTATAGAAAAAATGGGCGTCGGGTTGAGTACCGATTGCTTCGACGACACGGCGAAGTGCATCGGGGGCGAGGAGATCATCGTGATCCAGCAGGGCGACAAATTCGCCTTTTGCATGGGTGAGGGCTGAATTTGTCGCACGGGAAATGTGCCCGTTTTTCGGTCGATAAATTACATGAACACGGGAGTCGTTGCGCGCGGAATCCGCCAGCAATTGCCGGACGTGAGGCAACGTCGATGCATCGTCGGCGAGACAAAGTTCCCAGCGTGGATACGTTTGCGCCTGGACGCTGTCGATCATCTCACGCAGGTACCGTTCGGGGGTATTGAACACTGGCACAAGAATGCTGATGAGTGGATCTGAGGCACGAGGCGTGGCGACGGGCTTTTCAGCTGCCGGGGCGATGCAGTAATCCGGTCGGAGATGAGTGACGCTATTTTTTCGTGCTCCGGTGTCGGATTGATTTGCCAGATTACGGGTCAGGAGCGCTTTCATCCAATTTGACCAGTATTGCGGCCGATAAATGCCGGCGAACACCAGCGCTCCCATTAAAATTGCCGAGCGGATTTGAGCGGACTTGCCGGAAATTTCGTGGCTAAAGAAGAAACGGCGGTAGATCGCAAGGGTGGTGGTTCCGTCGGCAAATTCCGCGTAGATTCGAAGATGAAGGCAGGCCGGCGGTCTTGTGGGCAACATGATCATCGCTTCAAATCCGCACTTCGGCGGAACCGGTTCGTGTGGGTGGGCACTGGCAACATCGGGCCGTGGTTTCGGGAAAATCACATAGACCGATCCAGCGGGATCCGCGCATATGAAGACTCGTTTGACCGGCGACGCACTGTTGAAGATCCAACCACGTACTGGCAGGAAGCGTCCGGCGCAGGATTCGCCGGCAGGTTCGTCCAGATGTGCAAATAGGTTCGGGTAGCTTTGAAGTGGCGTTGACCGACCGGTGAAATCCAGGATCAACTCGCGGGCTTTTCGCGAGGCTTGCCGCCAGTCCAGCGTGGCGGTTTCAGATGCAATGGCGTCAAGCAGGGCACGTGTGCGGGCGGCGGAGAGCACCGGCCGGGTCGTGGAGAGTAGTCTCCGGGATTCGGCCTCTGATGGTTCTTTGCGCCAGAATTCGTGCCAGTTTCCGGTTTCATCCAGCCAGTCCAGTGAGACCGGTTGGCAGGCGACTGCGATCAACTCGATCCTGAATCCGCTCCATAACGCGTGGGGCTCGTCGGCGTAAACGGCTCCGACATCGGGTCGTGACAAGCCGGATATCCCGTGCCCGATCGCGTTTTGATGGCGTCCCCGGACGGCGCAACAGCGGCTGCTGCCCTGCAGGAAAATCCATCCTGAGAAAATACTGACCCCGTCGCGAGTGACGGGGTATATTGTTTGTTCAAGATGGCAGAAAACTGGCGGGCCGGCTGTCGTACTCACATCTGCAATCGACGACAATCGTCCCATTCAAAGCCGCCATTGTGCAGTCAGTAGATTTTGCCGGTACTCCGCGGGCTCAATCGCCGCCTTGTTCTTCTTTCGTGGTTTTTCGTCGATTTCGTGGGCAAGGTTTTCCCTCATGCGTCGTAGTCGAGGTACGGGGCGAGCCAACGTTCGGTGTCGGTAACAGATTGGTTTTTGCGGGCGGAGTAGTCCTCGATTTGGTCCTTCACGAGTTTGCCGACGGCGAAGTATTTTGATTCCGGGTGGTTGAAATAAAATCCCGAGACGGAACTGGCGGGATACATCGCGTTGCTCTCGGTCAGCTTGATGCCGACGGCATCGGGCGCGTTGAGCAATTCGAAGAGCGCTGGCTTTTCCGTGTGATCAGGACACGCGGGATAGCCGGGCGCGGGACGCACGCCGCGGTATTTTTCGCGGATGATATCCTTCATCTCCAAATTCTCCGTTTTTCCGTAACCACAATAGTCGCGGACTTTCTTGTGCATCAGTTCGGCGAGCGCTTCGGCGAGCCGGTCGCCGAGGGCTTGGGCCATGATGGCGTTGAAGTCGTCATGTTTGGTCCGGAATTCGGCGGCGAACTCCTCGACCCCGTGGCCGCTGGTGACCGCGAAACCGCCGAAGTAGTCGATGCGATCACTTTCTTTCGGTGCAATGTAGTCGGCGAGACAGTGATTGAACTGGGCTGCCGGTTTCTCGTTTTGCTGACGCAGGAAATGGAAGGTCTTGACCACGCGGGAGCGCGATTCGTCCGCGTAAAGCTCGACGCTGTCGCCGACGGCGTTGGCCGGCCAAAAACCGATGACGGCTTTGGCGGTGTAGCGTTTTTCCGCAATGATGCGGGCGAGCATCGCTTGGGCCTCGTCATATAGTTTGGTCGCTTCTTCGCCCACGACCGCGTCGGTCAAAATCTCCGGGAAGCGCCCGTGTAATTCCCACGCGGAAAAGAACGGACCCCAATCGATGTAGGCGGCGATTTCGTCCAATGGCACTGGATCGAAGATTTTCGTACCGATGAATTCGGGTTTGGGGATATCAACGGTGGCCCAATCGGTGGGCTGGCGGCGGGCGCGGGCCTCGGCGAGGGTGAGCATTTTGCGCGCACCTTTGCGGTCGGCGAACTCGATCCGCTGACGCTCCTGCTTGGTTTTGATTTCCGCCACGTAGGTTGGCTTGCTCTCGGGATTGAGCAACTTGGAGACGACACCAATAACGCGCGAGGCGTCGAGCACGTGAATGACGGGTTCGTCGTAATTCTGCGCAATCTTGATTGCAGTGTGCGCGGCTGAAGTTGTGGCGCCGCCGATCAGCAATGGCAGATTGAAATTCTGGCGCTTCATTTCCTTCGCCACGTAAACCATTTCGTCGAGTGAAGGCGTGATGAGGCCGGAAAGACCGATAACGTCTGCGTTTTTCTCCCTGGCTGCGGTGAGGATTTTCTCACAAGACACCATGACGCCGAGATCGACGACGTCGTAGTTGTTACACGCGAGGACGACGCCGACGATGTTTTTACCAATGTCGTGCACGTCGCCTTTGACCGTGGCCATGATGACCTTGCCCTGGGTGCGCGCAGTGCCGCCGGCGGCGACGAGCTGGCGTTTTTCTTCCTCCATGAAGGGCTGGAGATAAGCGACGGCTTTTTTCATCACGCGGGCGCTTTTGACGACTTGCGGGAGAAACATTTTACCCGCGCCGAAGAGATCGCCCACGACGCGCATGCCATCCATCAGCGGACCTTCGATGATCGTGAGTGGTTTGCCGTATTTTTTGCGGGCTTCCTCGGTGTCGGCATCGATAAAAGCATCGATGCCTTTCACCAGTGCGTGCGAAAGACGTTCCTCGATCGTGCCGGAGCGCCAGGCGTCCTTGGCTTCGACTGCAGTGACGGCACCGGACCCGCTGGCGCTTTCCTTCGCGGCGAGTTCCCGGGCTTTGATTTCGTCGCCGAGCGTGACAAGGCGTTCAGTCGCGTCGGGACGACGGTTGAGGAGCACATCCTCGACGTGTTCGAGGAGGACTTTGTCAACCTCTTCGTAGACCTCGAGCATCGACGGATTGACGATGCCCATGTCCATGCCGGCGTTGATGGCGTGATAAAGAAACGCGGCGTGCATCGCTTCGCGCACGGTGTTGTTGCCGCGGAAGCTGAAGGAAATGTTGGAGACACCGCCGCTGACTTTGGCGTGCGGCAGGTTGGCTTTGATCCAACGCGTGGCTTCGATGAAATCGACGGCGTAATTATTATGCTCCTCGATGCCAGTGCCGACGGTGAGAATGTTTGGATCGAAAATGATGTCTTCGGGCGGGAAGCCAACCGTGTCGACCAGCAGGCGATAGGCGCGCGTGCAGATTCGGATTTTTTCCGAATAGGAAGCCGCTTGGCCGTTTTCGTCGAAGGCCATCACGACGACGGCGGCGCCGTAGCGCATGACCGTGCGCGCTTGATCGAGGAATTTCGCTTCGCCTTCCTTGAGCGAGATCGAGTTAACGATGCCTTTGCCTTGGAGAATTTTCAGGCCGGTTTCGATCACCTCCCACTTCGAGGAGTCGACCATAAACGGCACCTTTGCGACTTCGGGCTCGCTGGCGAGAAGGTGCAGGAAACGGTTCATCGCGGAAACACCATCGATGAGGCCTTCGTCCATGCAGACGTCGATAACGTTGGCGCCGTTATCGACCTGCTGGCGGGCGACGGCGACGGCTTCCTCGTACTTACCAGCCTTGATCAGTTTCGCGAATTTTGGCGAACCGGCGACGTTCGTGCGCTCGCCGATCATCAGGTAATTTTTTGGATCGTGCGTGAATGGCAGCGAGCCGGACAGCGAGAGTTTGGGCGCAAGGACGTTGACCCGGCGTGCCGGTTTTGGCTCGAGGGATTTGGCAATCGCGGCGATGTGATCGGGCGTGTTGCCGCAGCAGCCACCGGCGATGTTGAGCAGTCCGCTCGTGGCGAATTCGCCGAGGAAACGGCCCATGTCCGCAGGCAAAAGATCGAAGCCCGTGGGCGAAAGTGGATTGGGTAAGCCAGCGTTCGGGTAAGCGGAGATGAAGGTGTCGGACTTCGCGCTCAGTTCGGCGAGGAATGGGCGCATCAGATCGGGACCGAGTGCGCAGTTGAGGCCGACGGAAAGTGGTTTGACGTGACGGACCGCGTTCCAAAACGCCTCGACGGTTTGCGCCGAGATCATCGTTTCGCCGCCGCGACCGACGGCGGCGGAGATCATGAGCGGCAACTTGATCTTGTCCTCGGCGAATACTTCCTGGATCGCGACGAGCGCGGCTTTGGCGTTGAGTGAATCGAAGATGGTTTCAACCAGCAGCAAATCGACGCCGCCGGCGATGAGGCCACGCACCTGGCGACGATAGTCAGCTTTGACTTGATCGAAGGTAATGACGCGGAAGCCGGCGTCGTCGGCATCGGGCGAGATCGAGAGCGAAACGGTCAGCGGTCCGATTGCCCCGGCGACGTAGCGCCGACGGCCGGTCGCATTGGCGATGCGGTCGGCCCATTCACGGCATTGACGGGCGGAAGTGTGATTGATGTCCCACGCGAGATCGGTGAGGAATTTATTCTCGATAACGCTTTGATAAAACGCCGGGTCTTTGCGGCCGCCGGTTTCGCGCGGGTCCTCAACGAAGAATTCGCTTTGGCCGATGTTGGTGGCGGAGAAAGTGTTCGTCTCGATGATGTCCGCGCCGGCTTCGAGAAAACGCCGGTGGATGTCGCCGATTTCGTTGGGACGGGTGAGCGAGTAGATGTCGCCGTTGTTCTGCAGATCTTTGGGTGCGTCCCTGAAGCGGTCGCCGCGGGCGTCTTTTTCCGTCAAATTGTAGCTGCGGATCGTGGTGCCCATCGCGCCGTCGATAATGGCGATACGGTCGGCTAACGTACGACGGAGGGCAATTTCGGCTTCAGACTGGAAAGCGATGGGCATGGATTAATTACGTATCTTTACATCTGAATTCGATGATATGAAATTGCAAGCTGTGTGTGTGACAAAATCGGGGCAGTTCGACTTACGACGTAAAGCAATCGTTGAATTGAGCTTGCATCGGATGGCTGAGATCAGGATGGGTACGGGCGTCTGACGTTCTTTATAACCAAACTCTGAAGAAACAGGGAAGGCCGTGAAAACCGGCCACAGTTGCGCTGCGGTAACGCATAACAAACCCATACCGACGAACAGTTGTCGGGCAAAGCCAATCGGGCAGCCGGTGAAGGCGAGGGGAGAGGAAACGCGCTGCGCGTAAATTTCAGAATTCCAGTTGGCCGAATTTCAAAAAAGAGAGCGATCCGTCGATGACCGTTTTTGAGATTGGTTGATTGGTTTTTGGGATTTGCGCGAAGCGCCGAAATGCGGAGTCCGAACATCTGCCTTCAGAGACTCACCACGCCGGCGCGTAGTGCGCGCGCGGGCGTTTCACCTTCATCGCACAGTGAAGGGTGGGAGTGGATGCGCGCGGCCCTGCCGTGGCGGTCTGCTCTTGCCGCAGCATTAGCAGATCAATGAAAACAAAAATCCCAGCGTCTCTCCGACGCTTATTCATCCTCGCCGGCGTTTTGCCGGTTGTATCGGCATTCGCGCAGACGTCCGAAACGGAAAAACTGCCCGATTATGTTTTTTCGGCGACGCGCACACCCGCGGCCCTGACGACGACCGGCAGTTATGTTGACACGATCAGCGCCGCCGAACTTGAGCGCATGCAGGTTACGACCCTGCAATCCGCGCTCGGCGGCATTCCCGGCGCTCCTGCATTTGCATCCGGGGCGCGCGGCGCAATCGATTCGCTCTTCATGCGCGGTTCCAACTCGAACCAAACGCTGTTCCTCGTCGACGGGATCCGATTGAACGATCCGAACACGGATTACCAAGTTTACCTCGGTGGCGCCTGCGTCGGCGCGTGCGACAGTTTGGAAATTTCGCATGGTCCGCAGAGTACCCTTTACGGTGGTGAGGCGATGGGCGGGGTGATTTCATTGACCACGCAAAAAGGCAGCGGTCCCGAAAGAAATACCGTTTCGGTCGAGGCGGGATCGTTCGGCACGGTGCAAGGAACGTTGAGTTCCCAAGGCGGCGACGCACAGTCATCATATAATTTCTCCGCGGCGGGCGGCACGACGCAAAATGACCGGCCAAACAATGACTTCACCAGTACCACGTATGCGTTGCGGCTCGATCGCAAACTCAACGCCCAAATAGCGGTTGGGGGGACTTATCGCGGCTTCATCGGATCGTACGGATCGCCGGGCGATCGCTTTACCAACGATCCCGACGACAAGGAGAGGGAAAGCAACCAACTCGCGACCGTATTCGCGACTTTCACGCCGACCGCGACCTTCAACAGCAAGGTCATTCTCGGTGGTCAGGACCGCCGGTATGAAGCGATCAGCCCGAGTTCATTTGGCACATCAGACACGCTGGTGAAAAACAGCCGCGTGGTCTTGGACTGGCAAAATACGATGCAGTTTGGCGAACAACACAAGGTAACCGCCGGCCTGACTGCCGAGGAAAATCATACGGTCAACACCGGCTTCGGTCAGATCGACAAACATCAGCAATTGCTCGCATTTTTTGCCCAGGATGAATGGACGCCGCTCAGTCACGTGTATCTGACAGCCGGTTTGCGGAACGATGATTTCGATACGTTTGGCCATGCGACCACCGGACGCGTAACGGCGGCTTGGTTGTCCAGCGACTCGCACTGGAAAATTCGTGGCAGCTACGGCACGGCCTTTCGCGCCCCGGCCTTCCTGGATTTATACGGCAAGGAAAGTTACTATGTCGGCAATCCAAACCTGAAACCGGAAAAGGCGCAGGGTTGGGACGCGGGCGTGGATTATTTTATTGCGGGCAATCGCGGCATTTTCAGTGCGACGTGGTTCGATACCCGATTCCGCGATTTGATCATCTATGATTTTGGGGTCTTCCCGGGCACGACGGCAAACGTGGAAAAAGCCAAAACCCAGGGTCTGGAACTCGCGGGTAAATTCAGTTTGCCGGGCGCAATTGATGTTCGTGTCGCATATACTTATCTTGAGGCGGACAATCTGTCGGAGCACATCCGGTTGTTGCGCCGTCCGCGCAACAGCGGTTCCATCGATGTTTGGCACGACCTGGGCAATGCGTTCAGCCTTGGCGTGGGCGTGGCGTTTGTGTCGGATCGCCAGGACGTCGATGCGCAGACGTTTGCGACGATCGAAGGCGAAGACTACACAGTCGCCCGGATTTATGGTGCGTGGAAGGCTACCTCACGGATTACGGTGAAGGCCCGGATCGAAAACCTGCTCAATGAAAAATACGAGGAGGTTAACGGCTACCCGCAGTCAGGCTTCGGGGCGTTCGGTGGCGTTGAATATAAATTCTAGTTTGCAACCGAAGGCGGAAGGTGGAGACCACTTCGCGTCCGTCTCCGCCTTATTTCTGCGTTTCGCATTGTGCGTGGCGCCGGAGGGATTGTTGATTGCGGGGACGGACCACTGACAAAACGAAATCGCGGAGTACTATCGAATGCGGCGCCGGTGCAGTGCATCGAGCTTCGCCATCGCTGCGTCGTCGCTGATCTCATTCGGCCAGCCATATGCTGCGACGATGGCCACATCGAGTGAAGCTTGTGCTCCCGACCGGGCGGCGCGGGCGATGGCGAGACGATGCTCTTCCTGGGCGCGACTGAGCGCGCTGAGGGTGGTCGCAGGTGGCCAGGGAAACGGAAACGACGCGACGATTTCAATGCCGGGCAGGGACGGTTGCCACTGCCGCCACCAGATTTGGAATACGTTCGACTGAAGCACGCCATGGGTGAAGTCATCGTCGCGGGCCACAGCGAGCAAGGTGCGGTCGGGAAGGAGATCGATTTCAACCCAATCCCACGATGGTGTCGTCAAGTCGGTTGGGGTCGCTAGATACCGTTCAAGTTTGGCGAGCGCGGCACGCATCTCGATCTTTGCGTTTGGATTTTGCCATGGGAAGATTTTGTTCTGCGTTAGTCTGGCAAACGGCTTCGTGTAGAGCGCGGCTTCCCGTGCGTTGAAATAATGCGGGAAATCGATTTGGATAGATTCGTTGCGGCGCTCGTTTTGGCAGCCGAGAAGATGTCGCACCACGTCGGCGTTCGGCCGACCGGTGGGATTGCGCGATGCGAGAATGGCGTGCGCTTCGGTCGGCGTGATTTGCGCCGGGGGCCACGGCGTTTCGCCGATGAAGGCGAGATGCTCGTTTTCCGAAAGCGAACTGGGCAGCCAGGCGGGCACGGGTCAGTCGTTGAATGTCATCCGGGGATTCGTTTTCAGGAACTCGGCGATGGCGGCGGCGAAAGTTTCGCCGAATTCCGCCCGTTTCTTTTCCCCCACGCCGGTGATGCCGTCGAGATCGGCAATCTTGACGGGATAGTTTCGCGCCATTTGGCGGAGAGTGGTGTCCCCAAAAATAATGTAGGCCGGAACGCTGCGTTCGTCGGCGAGGCGTTTGCGCAGTTCGCGCAATCGGGAGAATAGAATCTCGTCACACTCCACGTCGCCCTCGCGCCGGGCGGTGCGCCTGGCCTTGGGCAGGGCGAGGGGTTTGGTGAGCGTGACCGGTTTGCGCGTGGTCAGCACCGCCAGTCCGTCGGCAGTCAGTTCCAGGACGGGAAATTCGCCTTCGGCCTGCGCGACATAACCGAGGCGCATCAGTTCGCGACCTACAGCGGCCCATGCAGGACGGGCGAGTTCGCGTCCAATGCCGTAGGTGGTGAGGCGTTGATGATCCCAGCGGGCGATTTTCTCGGTGTCCGCTCCGGTGAGCACTTCGATGACGTGGTTGAGGCCGACACCGAAGCGACCTGTTTGACGGATGCGATAGATGCAGGAGAGAAATTTTTGGGCGACGATGGTGCCGTCGTACGTTTCACGCGGTTCGAGGCAGTTGTCGCAGGCGCCGCAATTGTCGGAGGGAAAGGTCTCGCCGAAATAATCCAGCAGTTCGCTTCGACGGCAGCCGGCGCTTTCGGCGTAGTGCATGATTTGCCGGAGCTGCGCGCGGGCGACGCTCTTTTCGTGTTCATCGGTGATCTCCTCGATGAAATGGGTTTGTTTCGCCGCGTCGCCGCCGCTGAAAAGAAGCAGGCAATCGCCTGGCAAGCCGTCGCGTCCGGCCCGGCCCGTTTCCTGATAGTAGCCCTCGATATTTTTCGGCAGGTCGTGGTGGATGACCCAGCGAACGTTGGGTTTGTTGATGCCCATGCCGAATGCGATGGTGGCGCAGATGATCTTCACGTCGTCGCGGAGAAACGCCTCCTGGTTGCGGCTGCGTTCCTCCGCGTCGAGACCGGCGTGATACGCACGGGCGGAAAACCCGCGGCCGGCGAGGGCCTCCGCGGTGCGCTCGGTGGTGGCGCGGCTCGCACAATAAATGATGCCGCTCTCTTCCTCGCGCTTTCGGACGAAATCGATGATCTGCTTGAGCGGCTGGTCCTTGGCGAGGACGCGATAGGTGAGGTTGGGCCGGTTGAAACTTGCGACGAAGACTGCGGGATCACGCAGCTGGAGCTGTTGAACGATGTCGGCGCGAACGCGTTCGGTGGCAGTCGCGGTGAGCGCCATGACTGGCACATCAGGAAGAAGGGTGCGAAGCCGGGAGATCTGGCGATATTCCGGTCTGAAATCATGGCCCCATTCGGAAACGCAATGGGCTTCGTCGATGGCGAGCGCGGTGATATTCCACGAGGTGAGGTTTTCCTTCCACTCGTCGAGCATCAGACGCTCGGGAGCGACGTAAAGCAGACGCCATTCGCCGCGATGCAGACCGCGCAGACGTGAGCGGGCCTCATCTGCACTGACGCTGGAATTGAGATAAGTAGCGGCTACGCCGGCAGCCTGAAGTTGATCAACCTGGTCCTTCATCAGCGCAATGAGGGGAGAAACGACAACCGTCAGCCCGTGACGATGCAGGGCCGGGAGCTGAAAGCAGAGTGACTTTCCCCCGCCGGTCGGCAGAAGAGCAAAGACGTCACGACCCGCGAGCGCGGTATCGATGATTTCGCGCTGGAGGGGCCGGAACGCGTCATAGCCGAAGGTGGTCTTGAGGGTGAGTTGCAGGTCGTCCACGAGAATAAAACGTGAGTGTTGCGGCCCGCAGCTGCAGGTGAATCAGAAAATTATAAAAAGGAAAGATGAAGCATTTAGGCTACGGTTTTAAGCCGAGCCAATGAGCGAGGGAATGGATGGCATCTTTCACCTTGTGGCCACGACGCACGGAACGGGAAACGATCTTCAACCGGCCCATGGTGCGGTGCGCTTTGGGGTCGACGTGGCCGACGATTTCCGCGCCGGCAAGGATGGGCAGTGCGTAGTAACCACGAACGCGCTTGGCGGGCGGCGTGTAGACTTCCCATGTGTAGTCGAAATTCCAGAGGGCAGAAGTTACGCGCCGGTCGTAAATCAAAGGGTCGAGCGGTGCGAGTAGTCGAACGGTCGCGGGAACCTCATGGCTGGGTCCAAGAAAATCGAACAGTCCCACGTCGTTCCGCAGGCAGTGGAGCAGCGGGCATCCTTCAATCTTTACGGCCTGAACGAGATCTTCGACCAGAGGGAGCTCTTTCTTTTTCAACCAAACCAAGCGCCGCTGCCGTAGCATAGTGAGAGTTACCCACCGATTGGTCTCGCCCGCCGGTGGTGGCTTTGTCGCGAGGACGGCCGGGGGTAACACACGCTGAGGGAGATCGTAGAGGCGATGATTGTCCGGGGTACGGCCCGCGATGAGAAGTTCTCCGTGAAAAAAGAGCTTTTGCATGGTCGATTTTACCAGGCGCATGATGCCCCACACTTGTCGGGACGAGCGCCGTTCATCCTCGAAGTGGGCGGACCGAAGCGGGCCACGAGCGGTGATTTCCCGTAGGATGTGGGTGGCAAGTTTGCGTTCGCTCGGCGTGAGTCGTCCCGACCATGCGCCGGTTTGGCGGCTGCGGGCGGCGTTGGCCGCCAACAAGTGCGGCCACGCGCCGAGCGGAAAGGCCACGAGAATTCCCGTGGAGGGATGATGGTGTTCGAAAGCGGTACGCTCGTTGGCGATGAGAGGAGCGTTACTGCCGTGCAAATGACGCATCAGATCGCCTTCGCGATACTCCACCACGCGGTTGCGGAGAATCAAGTCGTGCATGCGTCCCGCGATGTTAATCGGGTCAATTTGGATATAAGCGTGATGTCCGATGGCGGTGGCCACGTCGGCTGCGGGTGACTCCAGCAACAATGCACGGAGCGTGAAACGCCGGGCGGCGGCCGGAGAAACTTCGATGGCTGCGGACATGATGGGGTTCAAAAGAGGAAACAGTGGGTCCCTGCTCCGATCAATCGCAACCAAATGCTGCGGGCGAGTTCGGGATCCACCCCAGTTAATTGCAGTTCCCCGCGTCAAGGGCTTGCCGCGAGCATGAAAGCCCGCATGATTGTTTTTGTGAGAATCGTAATTGTCGAGGATCACGCGATGTTTCGCGAAGTGCTGCGCAAGGTTTGTGCGCGGGATTTGCGGCACGAGGTGGTGGGCGAGGCTTCCGACGGCCAAGGCGCGGTGCAGCTGGTGCGGGATTCGGCACCGGACATGGTCTTGCTCGATTTGCATCTGCCGAAGCTCGACGGTTTCGGAGTAACGGAGGCGATTCGCCAGGCCGCACCGCAGATTAAAATACTGGTGCTGTCATCGCACTGTGATGACTTCACTGTTTTCCGGGCGGAAAAAACACACGTCAACGGCTTCGTGGACAAGAATACGAATACCGTCGCGGTTTTAAGGGAGGCGATCACCGCGGTCAGCAAGGGGTTCACTTATTTCTCGCCGGAATTCGTGCGACTCAAGGCGGCGCGCCACGATGATCCTCATTCCTTCGACAAGCTGTTGACGGATCGTGAGCGCAGCATGCTGGCGCTCATTGGCGAACCATTTCAAGACTGGGAAATTGCGATGCGACTCGGTGTTTCGGAGCAGACGGTGGAGAAGCACCGCTTTAACATTCTTAGAAAGCTGGATCTGAAAAGTACGATTGAGCTCGTGCGCTACGCGCGCGACCACGGCTTTACGCTGGCCGGGCTGCGCCGGGATGACGGCGGACTTCTGCCGTAAGCGATTCAACTTCGCGTCGCACACGCGAAAGCATGCCGCCAAAAGCTTCCCGGTTGCCGTTGTTTGCGGCGTTTTGCAACGCCGAAGCCGCGGTGGCCAGCGACGCGCTGCCCACCAATCGGGCGTGGGAAAGCACGCCATGGGCGGCTTCACCCAGTTGTTTGAAGTCGCTACTGCGTGACGCGAGATCGAGCTGTTTTTCAGCGTCGCCCAGTGCAGTCAGGAAAAGTTCGATTTGGCGACTGAGTCCCTGTCCAGTGCCATCGGAAATGTATTCGAGCAACGAGACGTCGACTCCGGTGGTGGCGATTTCGGGCGAGACGTGCATCGAGGCCGCAGCCAGATGCCGGCGACCGGCGGCGGTCAGGACCCGGCGAAGTTTTTGCGGCGTGAGGGGTTTGCCGACAAATGCATCCATGCCGGCATTCAGACAAAGCGCACGGTCCTCCAGGGTGCAATACGCCGTGACGGCGAGAATGATGGTTCGGGGGCCGTTTAGTTCCAGAGCGCGAATGCGACGGGCAACCTCAGTGCCGTCCATATCGGGAAGGTTGCGATCGAGAAGAACCAGATTGTGGCGTTTCTCGGCGAAGAGCTTCAGGGCCTCGGCGCCGTTGCTGACCCGTTCGCATGACAGACCGAATTTGCTGAGAACAGCGGCGGCCGCCATTGCGTTGTAGTTGGTATCCTCCACCAGCAGCACAGTGCAATTCGGCAGAAGGGGCGTTGCCATCGGTTGGGCGGGAGTGTCCGGCTCCGGAATCGGGAAGATGTCGAGCGGAAGTCTCAGATAAAAACGCGCGCCTTGTCCCAGGCTGCTGTTGACGCCAACCGAGCCACACATCAATCCGGCCAACAGGCGGCAGGACGCCAGACCCAAGCCGGTGCCGGTGATTTCCTTGGACTGGGAATCGGTGAGGCGGGAGAACTTGCTGAAGAGTCGCCGCTGACCTTCCTCGCTGATTCCCGGTCCCTGATCGGTTACGGAGAATTCAATTTCTTCCGGCGCGTCCTCAGGGATCGTCACGCTAAGTTTGACCGGACCGCCGGCATATTTCAGCGCGTTCGTGACGAAGTTGACCAGGATTTGTTGGATGCGCCCGGCGTCACCGACGTAAGCAGCCGGCAGTTTGGGGTCGGTTTCAACTTGGAGGACGGCACCGCTGGCGATGGCCTCCATCTTGAACATCATTCCGATTGATCGGAGAAGTTCGGCCGGGACAAAGGGGCCGGGGCGTAATTCTATTTGCCCCGCCTCAATGCTGGCGAAATCGAGCACGTCGTCGACGAGGGTCGAAAGGTAGGAGGTGCACTCCCGCAACGTTGAGACCAGCTCCCGTTGTTTTCCATCGAGCCACGTGTCTTCGAGGGCAAGCGCGAGCCCGACAATCCCGTTGAGTGGATTGCGGATGTCATGGCTCATATTCGCAACAAATTGGGTTTTGGCCGCGCTGGCCTTTTCCAATTGGTCGGTGCGTTCGAGGATCTTATGTTCCAGTTCAACGTTGCGTTGCCGCAACAAACGCACCCGCCAGCGATAAACTCCGTATCCGGTTGGGATGAGTGCCAGCAACGCACCCAAGATGGCGGGGGCCGTGCGCCACCACGGAGGAAGAATTTCGAAATTGCTGACGGTGGAGACGCTGGCCGCACCCGTTTCGGCCACGACGCGGACGCGGAAAGTGTAACTTCCATCGCGCAGTGCAGTGAATTCCCGCTGTGATGAATCGCCGGTTGGAACCCATTGTTGGTCCACGCCGTCCAACATTGTTTCCAGGCGGAGTTGGGGCCGATTGGCAAACTCGGGGGCGGAAAACTCAAAGACAATCGCCTGCGTTGAATAGGGTAGGGAATGAGTGATGCTTTGTGCGACTTTATCGTCACCGATACGGGCGAACGCACGGAGAAGCGGTGGATGGGGAATTGGAGCGGACGGGCCGTGTGTGACCTTATTGCGCAATAATCCGTTCGAACCGCCGATCCACAGGATGGTTGCTCCGGCGGTGTCCGTTTCTGCGAAAATCGATTCGGGAATGCCAATGTCGCGGAGTCCGTCGACGGCATGCGGTTGCCAGATGGCGTGATCTCCGTTGATCGCGATGCGCGCGATGCTGGCGGGTCGATTGGGGGCACCGGGATAGGCGACCCAGAAATTTCCGTCCGCGGTGATTTCCGAGATGTTACTCGAGGCCCGCGAAGGATAGTTTTCAATTGGATGAAAGTCGGTCGCCTCAGTATTTAAAATCCTTCCGCCCGACGCTGAAACGGCCACGACGGTGCGGTTCAATCCTGCGACGACGCCCATGAAACCAGAATGGGTTTCCGGCAGTCCAAAAGACGCAGGAGCCTGGATTGCTTCCACCGGCTCATTTTGAGCGGGCGTTGCTACAAACATGGCCCGACTATTGGTGCCGAGCCACAGCCGATCTTTTCTGTCTTCAGCGATGGAGTTGACGATGTCCGGCAGATCTTTCACGAGAACGCGCGATTTTCCCTCCTCATTCACGAGCAATACGGAATGTTCGTCGGCTACGAGGTATTGGCCAGGGTACACCCGCGACGGTTTCACCACATAGGCGTTCCTAAGCGAAGGGAGCAAACTGGTGGCTTTGCCTTCGAATAATTTCTTAACACCGGGACCAGCCGCCACCAACACCCCATGTTCGGTCGGTTGAAGATCGACTATGTTTGTCATGGAAGAGTCGATCAAGTGAAACCGTTCCGTGAGGGGATTCATTTCCCATATGCTATTTGGCGTGGCGGTAATTATGCGGCCTTCACTGCGGGTAATCTTGAAGATTGGTTGGTTGGGCAGGTCGGCGGTGGCAGAGAATATTCGGGAGGCGCTTTTGAGCGCGATATGGAAGATGCAAAAATCGGATGTCACCCACAGGCTCTGCTCCTGATCGACCTGAAGTGACAGGATGGAGTTGGTCGGCAGGCCGTCTTTTTCCGTCAGGATTTGATCGAGATTTCCCTCTTGATCGATGATCGCGATGCCACCGAAATAAGTGCCAAGGGCGATCCGGCCATCGGGCAATTTTGTGACGCAGATGAGGCGGTTGCGTTTAATGTAGGCGGACGCTTCGGTTGCGAAAGGAACCAGCTGTGAGTCGACGTAATTGAACAGGCCGATCGAGGTCGCCAGTAGATAACCGTGTGTGTTTGGCTCGAGCCACATGATCGTTGCTTGTCCGAGCACAGATTGTGGGATGATTAACCGGGGACCGGCAGACCCCATCATATACAAACCGGTCGGTGTATGGTGAATGTAGATGTCGGCACCTGCTCTCATCGCCTCCAAATGTCGCTTGGGTGTCGGCATCGACCAGATTTGAAATTTTGTGCCGTCCCAGCGCAGGATATTTTCAGCGGTGACAAAAAGAGCTCCGTCACCTTCGCCGAAAACATGCCAGGATTCGATCCGTTTGGTTTGTTCGACTGGTAATTGGGGAAGCAAGGAATGATAGTCCCAGGAGCCGGTGGAGTTCTGGTCGTACCAGCCGATTTCACCATAAGCGGCAGCCCAGAGTTTTCCGTTTTTTCCGAAATCAAGGCTGCGAAGCCCATACGCGCCGTTAATCGGGAACCGATTCCATTTGGCTCCATCGAAACTAAACAACGCGTCGCTGCCGAAATAGAGTTTCCCGTCCGGGCCTTGACGGGTCACGGACACGGCCGCATCACCGCCGAAATCGGTTGCAGTATAGGTTTGAACGAAGGGGTGGATTTGCTCGTTCGCCAACGAATTCGGGACCCACGGAAGCACGGCCGTTGACCACAAAAAAATAGTCATCAGCCGATTGCTTTTAACGTCCCCAAAATAAAGCCACCGCATGATATTATTCGTGGGACATTGAGGTTCGAAAGGCGATTCCTTTTCGGTTAAATCTACCGGAAATCCGGTAGTTGGCGCGATGGTTTCGCGGGTGGGTTTTGCGATGATTCAGATGTTATGAAAACAACAAAACATCTGATCGTCGGAGCGCTTTCCTGCCTCCTTCTTGCTGTTGGGTTTGCAAACTTAAGCCAGAATTCGGCCCAGAGTGTTACTTCGGAATCGACGATTTTCCAAGGGACACTCTCTCACACGCCCGGGCCACCCACGCCAGGGGACGGCACGCCTTCGTTGGGTTTGGTGCAACCTGTTTGATATGTTCAGTATCGCGACATTCCGATACCGAAACGTATTGAGCACCGACGGCGGCCCCATTGCGTCGATCGAGTCTGGCGTCCTGCCGGTTTGCGGGCGCCAGATGGTTCAAGTTAACGCAAGGCTCTCGCACGATCTAAGTTGTGGGGCAACGCCCGCAATTTACGGGGACGCTGACGGTACCGGTACGCATCGCGAGGCGCGGATTGCCCGGCAGATGGCGATTTCTGAGGCGATTGAAAAATGGGTGTTTCATTCGACCGTAGAGTCCGATCGGGCGAAGGAATTTGGATTTGAGATCGATCCCTCATCCACTGGCCTGTGTGCGGTTCCCGGGCTTACTGGGCGGCGCGCGCGGCGGGGAGCGATGTTGGAAGCCGTGGAGCGTTTTAGCGTTGGTACTTGGTGGGAAGGAAACGGCAGATGGCGATTATTCGAGACGGATTGGCCGGGAGTTTCGGCGGTGGCGATTGATGGACCGTTCGGTGGCGTTACCGTAATCGCGTTTTCGCGGACCGATTTTGGCATGTTTGTCTACGGTCATGCTGCGGAAGAATCCTTCGGTGCGGCGTGTGAACGTGCGGTGGTTCAACTGGCCAGGCACGAGCGCATGTTGTACTCATGGTGGTTGGGTTTTGTTTCGGGAGAGAAACGCACGCCAATGAATACATTTGAACGCCGCTGTCTTTTCTTTGGAACCGAAGAGGGGCACGAATTGTTTCTTTGCCGACTGCGCGATAACGTTCAGACCGATATGCCCTCGGCTTCGGTGATTTGCGACCGGGACGTGCCTGGCCCCTGGTCCGATTACACTACGGTTTGGCGTTTTGCGCTTCGCCCGGCTTCGAAAGGATATTTAAATGGTGGTGACGATTATTTTTTTTGGTGAACTCATTCCGCCATTATTTACTTTGATGACCCATTTTCCCACCCACCATTCCAATTACTCTCTTCATGTCGGACGCTGAGTACACCTCGAAGGAAAAACGCAAACTCAAGGGTGCGGAGCGCGCCGACGAGCAGGGGCTTCGCATGGAGCGTTTGGAGAATATGGGACTGCTCGCCACGCGGGTGGCTCATGATTTGAACAATATGCTCGCGCCGATGAAGATGGCCATACCCATGCTTCGTTCCTCAGTGGTGGACGCGAATGCACGCAATTTGCTCGATTCACTCGAAAGCACCGTGGGACGGGCCACGGCGCTGGTGAGGCAGATTCTCGAGTACGCGGACGGGGTGGGGGGGCAGCTTCAGTTGGTTCCGGTTCAACAGCTCCTCGAGGAAATCACCCTCTTTGTCACGGAAACTTTTCCTCGAAGTATCCGAATTGAGGATCAGGTGCAGGGAGACCTGTGGCAGGTGAATGCGAACCTTAGTCAACTTCACCAGGTTTTGCTCAATCTTTGCGTGAATGCGCGTGATGCGATGCAGCATGGAGGCACGCTTCGCCTCGGGGCGGAAAATTGCGTGCTCGATACGATGGCGGCCGCGAAGATTGAAGGTGGCCGCAGCGGTTCTTATGTCGTCTTGCAGGTGGACGACACGGGCACAGGATTTTCGCCGGTGGTGATGGCGAAAATCTGGCAGCCGTTCGTCACCACAAAAAAAGCCGGGAAGGGCTCCGGCTTGGGCTTGTCGACCATTCGCGATATCATTGCCCATCACAAGGGATTCATCCACCTGCAAACGGTGGCGGGTGCAGGCACATCCTTCCGAATTTATTTGCCGGCCATCGGCAATCCGCCACCGAAGCCGATTCAGGCAATCGGCCGGCAAGCTTATCGCCCTCTGGCGAATTCCCGCCATTGAGCGATTCGCTCGCCGGTATGATCAGGTCGCGTGATATCGTCGACGGATGAAATAAAAAAACCGCGCAAGATAGCGCGGTTTTGGGATCAGGAAATAAACGGACCAATTATTTCTTTGGAGTGGACGCCTGCACTTGGGCGAGACGTTTGTCCAAGGTATTCATTTCGGTCACGAGACGCTCCTCTACTTTTTTGCGGTCGGAGCTGGTGACGATGCTCAGGCTCGCCGCGTCGCGCACCACATTGGCCGGAAGCGAGAGGAGGCGGGTGATGAGGCCCTGATCCTTGAAGGTGCTCAAATAAAGCGCGGTAATCTCGTGGGAGAGCTTCATCGAATCCTGCGCCACGGCTTGCGAGGCGAGAAGTTGAGTGTTTAGCTCTTGGTTGCGGGACATCTCTGCAGTCAGAACGCCGCTGATTTGATCGGAGATGCGCTGGCTGTAACCGTTGATGGATTCCCGTGTGAGATTCTGGTCCTTCGACATGTCAGCGAGAATCGGGGAGATTTTATCAACCATCCGGCTCGATACTTTGTCGATTTGCTCGTTCTGGATTTTTTCGGCTTCCTCCGGAGTCTTGGGCAGCGGATTGTTCGGTTGGATCTTGTGGGCGATTGCTTCAGCGAGTTGATTGACTTTGTCCGCATTGATTTTGGCGAATTCCTCATCCGTCATCAACACGTCCGCTTGACGCTTGGAAATCGCGTCCTTTAGCAGTTGATTCACCGACTCGATATGCCGGCGTGTTTCCTCCGCGGAAGCCTTCATTTCGGCGTTCGTCTGATCGCGAAGTGCGGCGATTTCAGACTGTTGCTTTGCGGCGAGTTCAGTGACGGTCTGTTGGTAAAACCAAAACGCCGCGCCAATGATTACAATAGCGGTAAGGATGACCGCGGGAAGTTGCTCTTTAAACTTTTGCCACATGATAGTAGGGGATGTCTGGTTAAGGGTGTGTGTCAGACTCCGACATCGATAACGAGCTGATGTTCAAATGCAATGCCGCCTTACGCACGAAATATTTTAAAAATGAGCCTAAATCGCTACGAGCAAATTATATTCAATTACTGGCAAACCCAGCCGGATGAACTTCAGTTTTGGAAAACCAAAGTTGTTGCGGCTTCCCGAATGGTGGCAGCGCCGGGCGAAACGGCGAGGGACTTGGAGCGCGAGCTTTGGGATTATTTTGCGGAACGCAGTCAACATGTCGCGCTGTTTAAAGAGCTAAACATTGATGGTGTCCGTCGGATCAGTCTTTTAAATCTGGCAGAATACGTGCTGAGATTGTGGGGACCACCACCTAAACCGCGGAAACTTTCGTCGAATCCACTGTCTTAAAAAGAAACCGTAACATGGAATTTTTAGTTATTTGCAATTACTGCATTTACAAATTTGCGAGTCAGATGCATTTGTAATTCACAAGTTATCCACGCGATGGAAAACCCAAAAAGCGCTGTTTACAATCCACTGCAGCATCAGGTTGAAGTAAGGGCAAAAACATACGTTCTCGATACGAACGTTCTGCTGCACGACCCCCAATCGATCTACAAATTCGAGGACAACAACCTGGCGATCCCCGTCGAGGTTCTTGAGGAACTCGATGCGATCAAAAGCGAGCAGTCCACCGAACGTGGACGCAACGCCCGGCGCGTGCACCGCATTTTGCAGGAGTTGCTGCCCGATTCGCGTTCGATGCACGAGGGAGTCAAGCTCCCGAACGGAGGCACGCTTTCCGTGGTCATCAATCGTTATTTGGTCGAAAACAACTGGTCTTCCCCCGCGATGCAGCGGCTTCGCGCCGTGCTTTCCGATTTTACCAAGAAGGACAATCGCATCATCGCGAGCGCATTGTTCGTGCAGGAAACTCACCAGCCTCCAACCATCCTGGTGACGAAGGATGTCAACGTGCAGCTCAAAGCCCGTGCAGTGGGATTGGAAGCGGAAGATTATCTCAACGACAAGGTTCCTGAAGCGACGGCGGATGACGATGGTTACCAGACGCTCACGTTGGACGTTTACGAGATGCAGCGGTTTTGCTCCGAGGGCGAATTGGAACTGCCGCCGGACGCCGTCACCAAACTCTACCTGAACGAGTATATTCTGCTGATGACGCCCGAGGGAAAAACGATGCCTGGGCGCTATTACGGCAACAATTTGGTGCGGCGGTTGCACCTGCCGGATTTCGTGAAAGCACCCGGTGGTATTCCGATCCGGCCGAGGAACCTTGAACAGCAGTTCTTCGTCGATGCTTTGATGGACGATACGATTTCGCTCGTCACCTGCTTTGGCAAGGCAGGCACGGGCAAGACGCTGCTTTCAACGGCTTGTGCGCTTTTCCAGACCACCGATGAGAAGTCGCGGTATGATGGCCTTTCCATTTCCCGCCCGGTGATTGCGCTGGGCAAGGACATCGGCTTTTTGCCAGGTACTCTCGAGGAAAAAATGAAGCCGTGGTTGCAACCCTACCATGACGCGCTGGAGGTTTTGATGCCGTCAAAACCCGCCAAGGAGCCGCAGTTCGCCAGCAAAAAGACGGGCAAGAAAAAGAAAAAACACGACGATGCAATGTCGCTGATGACGGCCCCGCAGCCCGTGCATGGTGGCGGCAGCCACAGTAATCATCCTGTCGTGAAGCCCTACGAGCGCCTCATCAGCAGCGGGGTGGTTGAGATCGAGGCCTTATGTTTCATTCGCGGCCGGTCCATTGCGCGGAGATTTTTCATTCTGGACGAAGCCCAACAGCTTACACCCCACGAAGTGAAAACCGTGATCACTCGTATTTCAGAGAGCTCGAAGCTGGTGCTGATCGGCGATCCGGCTCAAATCGACAATCCCTACGTCGATTCGCGCAGCAACGGTTTGGTTTATTGCCACAATCGCATGAAGGGCCTCGCGCTCGCGGCGCACGTCAAACTTTCGAAAGGCGAACGTTCCAAACTCGCCGAGCTGGCGGCTGACCTGCTTTAATCCTTCGATTCGGCTTCCACTGGGATCGCGTCGGACTCCGCTTCCTTTTCTTCATCCTCGTCGAGCAAGCTCGGCGTTTCATTGCGATGGGCAATCCATTCCATGATGCCGCTGAACAATCCGGTGAACATCAGGTCGCCGAGGAGCGTGTTGCGGAAAAAGAAAATGGTCGGCGGGTATTCAGGATGGCCGACGGTCAGCGCCTGCCACCACCCCGCCACCGTTTTGGCATAAAAGGAATCGGCCGCCCATGATTGGGTATTGGTGACCAGATAAAACACGATGGCACTGAGCAGCGCGCCGTTCAGCAGATTGAGCCAGGATTTGTGTTTCGCGACGTTTGAACCAATCAGAAGCGCAAGTCCGAAACATATTGTGCGGATTGCAAAGCCACTGAGCGACCAGTAGAAACCATATTCGTGAGCGTGAAAATTGTTCACGTAGATATCCGACAATTCGAGCGCGAGAAACGAGGCGCACCAGAACCACGGCTTGCGGATATACACCGCCGCACAAAAAGCGATTGCCGTGAAAGGCGACAGATTTGACAGCGAAATATCCCAGGTCGGTAATATTCGGCAAAATACCGCGAAAATGATTAGAACGATCGCTACCAGCATAGGGAGGAAAGGTTGGGACGAATCTTTAAAATGCCAGATTATTTCCGGTCAGATCCGACGAAGCAACGGTCACTGATTCGCCCGGGACTGTTCCGCCTCCCGCGCCATTAACCACAGCAAATCCGACAACCGGTTGATGTACTTGGACAAAACGGGACGGACCGTTCGCCCGTACTTTGCCAAGCCGGTGAGACGCCGTTCCGCGCGACGTGCCGTGGTGCGGGCCAGGTCGAACGCCGCAGCGTGCAAATTGGCCCCCGGTGTCGCCCAACCGTCGAATTTCGGCTGACGTGCCTCGATGGCAGCCACGGCTGATTCGATGCGTTTCAATTCGATTTCGCCCACCTTCGCGAATTTCGAATCCAGATAACGGCCCGCATCGCTTTCCGCGCAACTGAGCTCGCCCATCAGCGCGACCAAATCCCGTTGGATCATTTCCAAGGCTTCGGGATTGGCGTCTGCCGGCCGGGTGACTTTGGCGAAACCGATGGCGGCGTTCAATTCATCGAGCACGCCCACGGCTTCGACCTGCGGATGATCCTTGGCCACGCGCTGGCCATACAGCAGTCCGGTCGTGCCATCATCACCGGTGCACGTCGCGATGGAGCGGTGGGAGGTTCGCGCGGCGGGGTCGGACATCTCACTCCTTTTTCGCGGATTCGCGGGTGCGTTTCTTCAGCGCTTTTAAATCCGGATCGATGGCCAGAAGCGTATCCTTGTCCATGTGGTCGATGTAGAGAATCCCGTTCAAGTGGTCGACTTCATGTTGAATGCATCGCGAAAGCAGGCCCGTGCAGACCAACACATGATCTTGTCCGTTGATGTCCTTGAACCTTGCGGTAATTTTGTCTGGTCGCACTACGTCGCCGCGGATTTCGGGAAAGGAAAGGCAGCCTTCCTCATAGACGGTTTCCGGCCCGGCCACGATGGTGAGGTCAGGATTCACCAGCACCAGCGGCATGAACAATTCCAAGGGTGGCTTGGCACCGTCGTACTCCCAATCGAATTTGTTGTCCACGGGGCGCAGGTCGACGACGCAAAGTTGCAAGGCCTTTCCAATTTGTTGCGCGGCGAGTCCGATGCCTTCGGCATCGTGCATGGTCTCGATCATGTCTTCCGACAAGTCGGCCAAGGTGGCGTCGAAGGTGGTTATCTTGCCCGCTTTCTTGCGGAGAATCGGCTCGTTGAATTGAACAATTTTCAGGACCATGGGTCTGCTTAGTAGCTGGAAATTAGTATGCACGCGCGGAAATGCGGCAAATAAATTTGTTTCCTCGGGTCAAACTGCTATCGCTCCACCCATGTCGATGTCTTCCTCAGGCTCCGGGTCTCGTTCTGCCTTGTGGCAGCTCTGGCTCGTGCTTGGTCTGGGCATGCTGGCGATAGCCTGGTTGATGCCGGTGAATGTGAAGTCGCTTAACACCGCTCTCTTAAAGGAAGCAGGTCGTGGCACGATGACGGTTTCGGGTTTTGGCCGCGATTTGTTGGAACTGGACAAACCGGGTCCCGCCGCGCTGGTTTTGGAAGCTGCGCGCAAGACCGGTGATTCGGGTGCGCAAGCGTTCGGGGTGATTTATGAATCATTCGCGCAAAAACATCGCGAGATGTTGCCATGGGGTGGTTGGGACGTCGCGCTCGAACCGTTGTTGGTCGGCCGTGATGCCACTGCGCCTGATGAATCGCAACCCGTGTTGAAATTCATGGTGACGCAGCAGGCGCGCGAAAACCTTCGTCATTATCTTTCCGTGTCACGGCTCCCCGCTGTCCAATCGATTTTGAAGACGGCAGAGCTGACCACGACCCAACGCTTCGTGCCGGCCAATCGTCCGGGTGGTCAACCGCTGGAGGCGGTAATCCTCCTCACCGCCTATTTGTGGCAGACCGAGCATCTCTCGGCATCGTTGCAACGCGAAGTACGCGGTCTCGCGGATAGTGCGGTCGCGACCGGTCAGATGGGTGATCTTGAGGACTTTTATCTCGATATTCTCACCCTTGGGAAACGCCTCAACTGGGTGCAGCTTTCCGAACTGCTTCGGACCACCGGAACCTTGGGCACGGTTGGCCAGTTCGCGCATCTCACCCGCGTTGCGCCCGAGCATTTGCCGGTCATTTATACGGCCGCCCTCATGACCAAGTCGGCAGATTCCGTGGCGCATTACCTGATCGCTTACGGTCAACCCGGCGCGGAAAACCTGCAGCTTGCCTTGTCTTATGGTGAGGGTGCGGTCAACCAGCTGGTGCAACGCCAGGTGCCGGTAACGCGCGCAACCGGGCCGGAGTTTGAAATGGGCGCGGCGTTTACGCTCCGGCAGCCGGAACTTGCCCTCTTCATCAAGTATGCCGCTTTTTTTGCCGGAATTTTTCTCATCCTCCGATCGGTCGATACAAAATTGTTCCGCTCCGTCGAAACCGCGCTTCGCGGCGCCTTTCCCCGCATGGGGAGCGGCGTCATTGCCGTCATCCTCACGGGGATATTTTTTCTGATTTCCGAACCTTTCCTGCTCCGCGCTGCCCCGGCTTCCGCTTATCAAATAAGACTCACGATTCCCGTGATCGGAGCGCTTGCCGCCCCCGCCGTCAAAGCTTCAACCACATCCGCCACTACCATGGAAACCTCCACGATCCTCTCCATTACGATCTTCGCCTGCCTGCAGATCGGCATGTATGTCATCTGCCTCTTGAAAATCTCCGAAGTTGACCGCCAGCCGCTCGGCGCCCCCGGCAAATTGCGCCTGGTGGAAAACGAAGAGAATCTTTTCGACGGCGGATTGTATCTTGGCATCGCGGGCACTGCCACCGCGCTGGTTCTCCAAGTGCTGCACTTTATCGACGCCAATCTGCTCGCGGCCTATTCCTCCAATCTTTTTGGCATCATCTGCGTCGCACTGGTGAAGATTCGCCACGTGCGTCCCTACAAGCGGAAACTTATTCTCGAGTCAGTTCAGACCAAGACTGCCTAAGCAGCCGGTATCATGAACAAGACACTGCTTTTGATCATGTGCGACTTCATGTTGCTCAATCTCCTGGCGCTCACGCGCTGGGAGAAGGCGGAGCCGCAGCACACCCAGTTGGAATCGGCCGCGCCGCGATCCGCGGTCAACGCGCCCGCGGTCAATGCCGACATGGTCGAGCTCATGCGGATTTCCCTCGAGGATGAAAAGGCCTCGCGCGACAAGCTGGCGTCCCAGCTTTCGTCCACCCAAGGTACACTGACCGAAAAAGAGCAGAATCTCTCGGCCTTGCAGCAGCAGAAGGGGCAGCTGGAGAATACGCTGACCGCCACGCAGGCGAGTACGAAGGAATTGGAAAAACGTTACAGTGCCTCCGCCCAGGAAGCATCAATGACCAAGGAAGAACTCGCCAAATTACAGCGCGAACTGGAGGAGCGGAAAGCGGAAGCCGAGCGGCAGAAGGCAGAGCTGGCGCGCATGGAACATCAAAATGCCGACGCGCTGCAAAACATCCAGAATCTCAACGTGAAGGTCCGCGTGGCCGAACAGGAGAAACAGATGCTTAACCAAAACCTGACCGAGGCCAAACAGCAGGTGGAGGTGGAACGTCTGGAACGTTTCCGGGTGCAGGAACAAACCACGCAGTTGACCCAGGGCGTGGGTCAACTGGCGGAAAAATCGGGGGAACTCAGCAAGGAGATTCGCGAGAACCGCCCGATCAATCCCAATACCCTTTTCAGCGAATTCCTGGCGAATCGCGTACAGAGCAAGGTGATGACCCGCCGGCCCGGTCTCTTCAGCCCGACGGTCAAGGATAAGGATTCACAGACCGTGCTCGTGAGCGACGGAAACAAAATCTACGCTCTGATGCACATCAGCGACACGCCTTTTGCGGTGAGCGAGGTGCCGACCGATTACGACCAGGTGAATGGTACGCTCAGTCACGGAACGGCCAGCGCTCCAATCAGCGAATTGGAATTTCTACGACTCGATCCTCGTTTGTTGGCCGTACCGGTGGATCAAGCGATGGCGGTAACGCTGGGAGCGAAGATTTATCAGCTGGCGAAGGATCCCTTTAAATTTCCCGACGCGGTGCTGGTTCGCGCGGATGACGGTCGTTACGGCGAAACCCCATTCCGCATCGACGCATCCAACACGAATTACGTAAAGCTCGATAACCGGATTGTGACCCGGCTTTTCGGCGACATTTCTCCGAAGCGAGGGGACTTGGTTTTCAGCAAGACCGGCGAGATTATCGGCATGATGGTCAACAATGATTTCTGCGCGATCCTCGGCGATTTCTCCGCCGCCTACACGCTTAAGACTGGCGACAATCCAGAGCCAAAGACGGGCGTGGTTCTCTCCGACGTTTACACGCGGATCCAGCGTTTGCCGTTTAAATTTCAATAAGCGTCGGCGGTGGCTGGGCTGAACGGGTGACGCGGCGATAGTGGCCATTTTCGCATCGCCGCCATCGATAGTTTACGCCGTTGTTTACAGTCTGCCCCGCACCGGTCTGAATGGCCCGCGTGTTCACGCACCTGCTCGATTCACTCAGTCTCGCGGACCCGGTAACTTACCTCGTGGTGTTTCTGGCGGTGTCGTTCCTGATGATGTGGCGGCTTGAGGCGATGCTCGATCACGGACTCGAAGGAACCGCGCTCGGTACCTTGGTCATGCCTTACTGTTCGGGATTGGGTAACCTGATTTTTGTCGCTGTCATGTTGGCGCATCGGGGCGCGGCGAAGGAAGTCATGACCAATTGCCTGGTGAATAATGTCACGAACCTCACGCTGGTACTGGGTCTTCCCGCGCTTTTTTGGGGCCTGGCCGTGATCCCACAGACGGCAAAGTCAGGTGCTTCAAGTAGAAAGAAGACGACCAAGCCATCCAAATCCGCCAGGAATCGCGGTACCGAAAACCAGATCAACCGCCTGTCGCTTTTGCTCACGCTGGCTGCCGTCGTTTTCTTTACTGCCGCCGTGTGGGCGCTCGGGCGCGACGGGAAACTCGACCGCACCGACGGCCTCATCCTCGTTGGACTTTTCCTATTCTGGCAGTGCTTCCAAGTGTTTGACGTGCTCAAGCACAACGTCCGGCACCGCGTGGGTTTCAAGCTAATGTTCTACGTCGATCTGCTTGTGGTGATGGCGTGCTCGTATTTGATGTACGAAACCATCGACTGGCTCGTGGCGTGGTTGTTGGCCCAAAAAAGCGGCTTTCTCAGTGCGTCTCACCTCGGTTGGTTGACCGGCTGGTTGATGGTTCTACCCAACGCAATGCTGGCGCTCTACTGGGGCTGGAAACGCCGCGCCGACGTCGTGTATTCGTCGCAAGTAGGCGACGGACACATTTGCATCCCCCTTTGCCTGGGCCTTTACGCGTTGGTGAAACCACTACCCGTCACGGCGTTTTTCCAGACGGGCATGCTGATTTTATTCGGATCGGTAATGGTGCACGCCGTTCTGCTGTTGTTGACCGGCGGCCTGCCGCGCTGGGCGGGAGCACTTTTGACCGGCGCTTACGCCTGCTTCGTTTGGCAGGGGCTGCTCAACTAAGCAGCGTCATCGGTGACGCTTTTTTGGATTACAGTAATGGATCAGCTTGGAATTTTCCGCTGAGATCGGCGAAGGGCTTTTGGGCGGAGAGCCAGAGCGGGTTTTTCCGAATGTCCTGCATCGACCGGCTGGTGTTGTTGCAAAAGAGATAACTCGCCGGGCCGAGACGGATGCAGGCATCGAAACCCGTTCCGACTGCGTCCTGCGCGAAGGCAAAATCTCCCACCGCCATCCTGCGCTGATTCAATTCCGCGCTCAATGGAATGATGTCTTCCTTGAACTTTTGTTGGTAGGAATCGGGTCGAGGCCCCTCATAGCCGAGAATGACGTTCTGGTCGCTGGACAGTTTAAATAAAATCCACTCGTCGAATACCGTCTTTTGGTAGAGCGCATTCATGCGGCCAAGGGCGGATGTAATGGCGAAACGAGCATCAACTAATTTCATGATAAATAAGGTGGCTGAATTTTTGGCCAAGGCGAATCGTGACGCCAGCAGATTGTCGTGGTCTGTCGGATTTTACAGGTCGCTCACGAATCGATCTGCCTCCGCGCAAGGAACCGGGCATGAATCCGGGGGTTGAATCTGACGTGACGCATTGGCGGGAATTGTGCAGGGACATATTCTCGCATGTATTTTTTGATATGATTACCCCCAAGGCTTTTCTCGGGCAGTTCGTTTTTGCCCTTTTTGCGGCTGGCAGCTTGATGGCAGCAGAAACCGATTGGCGCCCGCTTTTCAACGGGCACGATCTCACCGGTTGGGAAACATTTATGACCAAGCCTGATTCGTCGTGGAATGTGGCTGGCCTTAAGCGGGACGCGGCCGGCAAATATCTGGAGCCCGTGGGCAGGAATAACGACCCGTTGAAAGTCTTCACCGTCGAGCAGGAAAAAACGGGAGCGGTCATTCATGTTTCCGGACAGGGTTTCGGGGTGATGACGACCAGGGAATCATTCGAAAACTTCCATTTGCGGGTACAGGTGAAATGGGGCGAGAAAAAATGGGGTTCCAAGGTGAATTCGCCGCGAGATTGTGGCCTCCTCTATTTTGTCCATGGAGAACCGGGGTTCGACCATGAGACGTGGCCGCGATCCATTGAATTCCAAATTCAGGAACACGACATGGGTGATCTCTATGCGCTCGGCACGCAGATCACGGTGAACGCGCGCCCCGAAACAGGCCCGAAAGGGCGGACGCTTTATCGGTACGATGCGAAGGGAACGCCGACGCTCTTTGTCCAAAAGCTGCCGATCGGTAATCGCTGCATGAGAGAGGTCGATGCCGAGAAGCCCAAGGGTGAGTGGAACACGCTCGATTTGATCTGCTTCAACGGCGACAGCATTCACATTGTCAATGGCAAGGTCGTGATGCGGTTGCGCCATGCCGAAAGACTCGATGGCGCAAACCCCGCGCCGCTCGTTTCCGGACAAATCAGTCTGCAAACTGAAGGTGCGGAGGTTTATTATCGAAACGTCGAAATTCAGCCGATCTCGGCTGTTCCCGCAGGGTACGCGGAGAAATAGTTCCCACGCGTTACACTGTTGTGCTTCATCCGCGCGGGCAGGTTGCGTGGCTCAATGCTTCGTTTCAGTCGAGCCGGAACCCGCGACGCGCAGATCGCCTTCACCGAGTTTGCGTCGAAACAGTCCAATCGCGTGCGCATAACACTGGAGTGCCAGTTCGGGATCGTAGCGCGCACCCTCGTCACGCATGAAAGCATGCGCGCCGTTGAGTTCGTGCCAGGTAAAGTCGGTTCCGGCTGCATTGAGCGCTGCGTGGATCTTAAGCCGGCCTCCGAGCGGGACGTGAGGATCCTGCCGGCCCCAAATCATGAGCAGTTCGCCTTTGATGTCCGGGATCCGGTCGAGTGAGTTGTCGTTCATTCCTTTTGCGAGGCCGCGTTTATGGATATCGGTCGCATAAAAGCAGACGGTGGCGAGCACTCCGGGGTTCATTGCAGCGCGGAACGCAAGATGTCCGCCGATGCAAATTCCCATCGCACCCAGCCGTCCCGTGCAGGCTTCATGGTTGGCGAGAAAAGCGAGCACTGCGCGGGCGTCGCCGTCGTAGCTGGCGAGCTTCTTGGTCGTTTTGAGAATGTTGCCTCGATCGGCACCGGCTTGATCGTAGGCGAGCACGGTGCCCGCCGGTTCGAATTCGTGGTAGATCTCGGGCACGGCGACGACAAATCCGTGGCCGGCGATCATCGCGGCAGTGCGGCGGATCGGGCCGGTGACTTGGAAAATTTCCGAGTAGAGAACGATGCCCGGATAACGACCGGGCGCAGCGGGACGAAACACATGAGTCCGCATCGGGCCGGTTGGCGTGGCGAGATCTACGTACTCATTATCTTTGATGATCATGCGATCAGCCAACCACGGATTGAAGCGGTGGTCACGGACGAATCGGTTTCAGCAGGTTCGCCGGCAAATTTAACTCGCGGACCCAGATATTTCGAAACGATACCGGATGACGGTGGTCCTGCAATTGAAGGGGGAGTTTGGCGGCGTGGACTTCGTACGCGGGAAGGGTAGCCTGGTGAAAGGTCGGACCGTTGGGAGTGGGACCGCTGAGCGCCACGTCGTATTGGACCAACACTCCGTTGTGAAATGCGGTGAGACGGGCGGGGCCGATCAATTTTCCCTCAACCGAGAAACGAGGTGCAATAAATACGACGTCGTAGGTTTGCCATTCACCGGGGCGACGGGATGCGTTTATCAATGGAGCATATTCCTTGTACACGGATGCGGCCTGGCCGTTGACATAAGTGGGATTATTCCACGAATCGAGAATTTGGAGTTCGTAGAGTCCCATGAAAAATATCCCACTGTTTCCCCGGTCCTGGCCGTTGCCTTTGATTTCGGTTGGGACACGCCATTCGAGATGCAATTGCACGTCGCCAAAACTTTGTTTGGTACGCAGGTCGCACGGGTGCGGATGTGGGACGACCACCATTGCACCGTCCTCAATTTTCCATCCCGCTTCGGTTGGGCGGACCGGCTCCCAGGCATCCAACGTGGTGCCGTCGAAGAGCACGATGGCATCGGAGGGTACGCCGTTGGTTGAAGTCCCGACGACGGCGGGGATAGGCTGCCAAACTTCCGTCAATTCATTCGGAGGTCGCGAATCGACGGCGTGCAGCGCGATCGAACTGCAAAGGAGCAGAAGCGGAAGGGTCGATTTTTTCATGTGCTTGAGGTGATTTGTCATCTCGCGAGTGTTGCTGACATGAGGCCGATCACGACTTCGTTCGCGAGCGCGCGCACGGTGATCGATTTCAATTCACGGCTGGGGTCGAGCGGCACATTCAATACCGTGGCAGCTCCACCCGGAACAGAGCGGCCTTTACCTTTGAAAGTGTTTTCGTCGAGCATTCGAATTTGGCCGGTCTTCAGATCGATGCGCGGCGGCAGCGGACCGGGGCGGCGGAATTGAAAGTCATCGATAAAATAGTCCTGATCGATGGGCCACCAAGTGATGGGATTTTCCAGTGCGAGTCGCGCGATTTTTCCATCGCGATAGGTCACGACGACTTCGCCATTGTCGAGATGACTCTGCATGTGATTGGTCGAACCCGCCATCAACAGGTAGAGCTGCCGGGCGTGCCCGGAGAGGGGAATGACCGCCTCCCGGGGGTAATTGTCCCATTGCGAGGTGAAGATGATGTTTTTCGCGCCAGGTTCGACCGGCGTGGCCAACGGCACGCCATTGGACAAAATGATGCGACCTCCATTTTTGGCGGCAACTGTACGCAGGCCGGAATCGTCGATGTCTGGCAATTCGTTCACCGTGCCCGCCCAGCCGCCGATGCCCTGTTTCGGCTGGGCCAGCGAAACGTATGGTGAACGCGGCGAACGGTATTCGTTGCGGAAAATTTGGGTGATGCGGTCGTTGAATAGAGCACTGAGATCGACGGTCGACCAACTTGGATTCGCAGGCGGTGCCGAAAAAACCTGCGAGAGCGGCATAATCTTCGGCGAAGGTTCTTCGGGGTTAGTGCTTTTTAGCGCATTTCCCGCCCATTGAACGACGACTTCATTGCGCGAAGCTGCCGGAGCCTCGATGAAGACGCGTGCGGGTAGTTTTCCGACTCCGTTCTCCTTTTTCCACATGGCCGGTTTGCCATTGATTTGGACCCCCGCGATTCGCTCGTGGGTGACGGCCAGAACCAGCCGCGTCTTCATGGGGACGTCGAAGGCGGGTTCGATCACGTACACGTCATTCTCGCCTATACGACGGAAAGAGAAATTGAAATTGGGATGCCGCAATTCCGCGTGATCCCACTTCGCGGGGAATCCCGGTTCCACGTACAATTCTCCCGCCAGCGCATCCGGCCGCACGCCGAACAGACCTTCGACGAGGGCCCGCGATAGCACGCCGGAACCATCGGCGAAATCGCGCTGTGATTCGCGGCGGTACACGTCGAGATAAGACATCGAGCCGACATTTCCGGGCGAGATGCCCATGAACATGGCGGCAAGCAGCGAACCTTCGGTGATTCGCCACGCTTCCTCCTGCCGGCCGGCTTGCCAGAAACCGAGCGCGGTATGAACGGCCTCGCCCATCACGACGTTGTTGATGGACCACGTGTAGGGCATCCAGTTGGTCGTCGCGAGCGTGTGCAGGCCCGACGGCACGCCGGGTCCGCGCACGGGAAGATGAGGAATCTGCGTATCGATTTGTCGGGTCATGCGCCACGCTTCCGCCCGCGTAGGCAGGCCGGAATCCATCGTGTGATAAAAGCTCCACACTGCCGCGTCGGGGTGCACGAGTTGGAGACCGAGCAAATCCTTGGACTCGGCAAACCAGCCGCGATCCGGCAGCCAGAGAAGTTCGCGCATGCCGCGGGCAATCAATTCCGCCTCGCGTGTGTAGGGCGCCGGATCGGCCCCGACGAGGGGCGCGATTCGCGCGGCCATTTTATTGTGGTAATAATTGTAGGCCGATGCGTGCGCGGTGCCACCCCCGCTGTATTGCAAGTCGTCGCTCGCCCAGATCGCGGCGTAAGCTTCGTAAAGCGGGAGCTTCTCTGGACCGAATTCACGTCGAAAGAGACGGCGTTCCCACGCAAGATGTCGCTCGATCACCGGCCACATTTTTTTGGCGAAGTCGACATCGCCCGTCCAAAGCAAGTGACGGAACAGCGCGTCAATATAGACGAGGTTCATGTCGTAGTGGCTGTTCGACAAATCGCCGTTGCTGTGTAGTCCGCCTTCGTTGCGGGCGAGATTGGTTTTCTCGTCGGGCGGCGGGAGTTTGACCGGAATCGGATCGGTGTTTTGCCGTGCGGCCCAGTAGGTGAAATGGGCCCGCGCCCGATCATGCCAGCCGAGTGCGTCGAGGAGATAAGGGCCGCGCCAGCCGAGAAGTTTCGTGCGCCATGCAATTGCGCCGTGCATGATGGCGTTTTGCGGTTCATCCCACACCGCATCGGCCGCGATATTCAGTGCGCCAACGGCGGCGTTGAGAAAAGGGTCCGGCGTGTCCACGGACACGCGGTTGCGCATGGCAGTGAAGTACTGCTCGGTCTCGTCGAACAATTTTGGCAAATCGGCCGGACGAAAAGCGGGTGCGAGCGAAAATTTGCCGGGAGCGCGGTTGATCCCGACGCGGTCTTCGCTCACGGCCTTATAAATATCGAGTTCGTCGGCCGCGGCCATCTGGTCGGTTGTGATTCTTTGCAACGATATGAACACGGGTTGGCCGACGGTCAGGCTCGTGCGACCGACGATGAGTGGCAGCGAAGCGATCGCGGCTGAACTCCCGGCGAGAAGCGCAGAAAGATTGTTCCATTGTGCGGCATCACCGACGGCGAGCCGCGCGTCGGTGGAGACGAGACCGAGAATGGTAGCCTCTTTCGCATGCAGCGTGAAAGCGGAGCCGGTGATTTCGTACGTATTGTCGCGGCAGGCCTCTGGCAGGAGTTGAAAGTACTCGCTGATGGGCACGCGTTCGGTGCCGATATCGCCATCGCGGGCCCCGCGTTTGCCGTTCGCTCCGCCATATGCCCACGCCAATTCAAACCCGGCTCCGATCCCCATCGCCTCCGCGCGCACGATGAGCCCTTCCGTTTGTTGGTAGGCCAGCACGGACAATCGCAACACACCGGTTTCCCCAAGGAGAGGATCGCGGATTTCGTAGAGCAATTCCCCGGGCCGGTACCGCGTGACGATCGTTGCGGCATCATGGATCCATTTGGCGCCATGGTTGGAGCGCATCGCGAGCCGGAGATTTCCGCCGCGCCCCGGAAGGTAGAGGCCGAATTCCGGTTTGTCGCCGCCGTCGACGCGGAACGCGGTATTGCCCCCATAGAGTGAGCGATTGAAAAATTCCGCACCATTCTCGATTACGAAATCGGATCCGTCGGGACGGTAGCGCAACGGACGGTCGATGTTATTGACCAGATTTGGCGAAATGGACCGGGCGCCCAAAGCCTGCCCATGGCTTTCCAGCGACAAGATGAAAAAGGCGAACGCGAGAACGCGTGCGCCCCAATTGGAGATAAGCATCCGGTTCACGGGGGAGTAAAATAAAAGCCCACGATACTACGGTGACAGCGAGCGCCGCAGCGGCTGACAGTCAAAAGCTGGCGGAAACTTCCGGCTATCGCGCAGACTTGATCCCGCTCGCGAGAAGGGTTTCGAAATGCGGTTCGTTTTCCTCCCGGGAAACGGCGGTTACCTCAACCTTTTGGAAACCGGAATTTTTAAGAAACGCGTGGAGAGCGCTCTCCTTGAAGCCGAGCCAGAGATCGCCATAGAGGTCGCGGGCTTTCTCGAAGGTGTGTTCTTTCAAGTCCAATACGAGCAGCTGGCCGCCGGGTTTGAGGATGCGGAAGGCTTCGTTAATGGCGGTCTGCGGATGGCTGGCATGATGGAGAGCCTGCGAAAGGATGGCTAGATCCACGGATTGATCGGGCAGCGGGACCTGCTCGATGTCGCCGAGCTTGTAGGTGAGATTTGCGAGCCCGTTTTTGCGGGCCAACTCCGTGCCGACTTCAACCATGCGGGCAGAGTTGTCGATGCACCAGACACGTTCGGCGCGATTGGCGATGAGCTGGGAGATCAGGCCTTCGCCCGCACCGAGATCGGCGACGGTGATTGCTGGGACCAGTCGAAGCGCGAGATGGCCGATGGCTTCCCATGAACGGCCAGGGCAATGGTTTTTGCCAAGGCGACCGGCAATCAGGTTGAAGTATTGTTCGGAGACCTCCCGGCGTTTCTGGAGGACTCGATCGAGGTTGCCGTGATCTTCAGTCGATTCGGGAAGTTCCGTGACGGATTCACACGCAGCCTGGAGCAGTTTCAGTTGTTTGGAGGCCAAGGTTGAACGGATCGAATAGAAAGCTTTTTTTCCTTCACGGCGGTCACTGACGAAGCCGGCTTGACGGAGAAGAGCCAGTTGGGACGAAATGCGCGATTGGGCCATGCCGAGGATTTCCTGCAACTCGGCGACGGATAATTCCTCCTTGAGCAGCAGCGCGAGTACCCGCAAGCGGGTCGGGTCGGAAATGATTTTCAGGGTGTCCCAGGAAGAATTCACGGCGAAGTGGGGAAATTCATAGGTGACGAACGAAGTGGCTGCAACCTTAGTTCGCTGGAAGGGAGGGCGTTGGAGGCTTTTTACCAGCCAATGCACACTTTCCCTTACGCTCGATGCCAACAAAAAAGGCCGCGCTGGGAGCGCGGCCTTTGAAAGAATGGTATCGAAACGGCGAACCGCCTTATTTCTTGCTGTCGACGTAGCGGCTGATGCCGGCGATCTGAAGTTCCTGTTGGACGCCCGCGATCTTGAGCTTCACGTGCTCGCCAACTTTCTTCCCGAGCAAGGCCTGGCCGAGCGGGGTTTTGTAGGCGATTTGGTGATTGTCCGGATCGCTGTCCCAGGCACCGAGAACCGAGTAGCGAACGGCTTTGCCGTTGGCGACATCGCGGAGATCCACAATCGTTCCGGCGCTGACCTGATCGGTACTGGCTTCGGCAAAATCGGTGATACGGGCGCGGGCGAGGTCGCGTTCGAGCTGAACTTTCTGGCCCATGAGGACGGTTTGGTCCTGCTTGGCCATTTTGAATTCGGAATTTTCCTTGAGATCTCCGTGTTCGCGAGCGGTGGCAATGGCCTTGGAATTGTCCGGAATGCGCTTGGAAACGATCTCTTCGTACTCGATGCGCTTGCGCTCGTAGCTGTCGCGGGAAACGAGCAGCTGCTCGTCCTTGACCTCGGCTTCGCCCGAAACGAGCGATTGCAGCGGCGGGAAAAGTTTGATGAAGCGCGCCAGCAGCGATTTCTTGGTGAGCTCTTCAAAGCCTTGATTGAGCAACAGGCTGTTGGCCAGATCGCGGGCGGTCTCGGTGTCGGCTGTCGAAAGAAGGTCAGCAATCAGGTCCGGGTCGTCGCTGAGCACTTCGCCCAACGGAATGCGGCGCGTGCCGGCTGATTGGAGTGCCTCGTAATCGATCGCGAAGAAAATCGCGCCCAGCAGGCGGGGCGTGACGAGATCGGCGAGCAACTTGGCGAATTTCTTCGAGTGCCGGTTCTTGATGATCCACAATAGCACTGGAGCGCGGAGATTTTGTTCGGTCTTCCAGCGTTTGAGCGCGGAAGCCAATTCGTCCGCCTGGCCGTTTTCCATCAGGAAATTGATGCATTCGGTGGTGAATTTGCCCTGCGAAGTCTTCAGGAGGGCGAAGACGATTTCGCGCCATTCAAGCGGATGGGTTTCCTTGACGAGATCGAGGAAGCGCGACTGGAAATGGACCGGGATTTTTTCGGCGATGGCGGTCAAACCGCGCACTTCCTTGATCAACTCGGGCTGCGTCGGAGAAACGTTCGCGGATTCGTGGCCGAGGATTTTTGCCAATTCGTCGCGGACGAAGGCGCCGTAGAGGCGTTCAGCGGCATCGAGCTGATTGCTGTCACGCACGGCGTCGGTGATGCCACTGAGAACGTGGGCGAGGGAAGGCTTGGACTCGTCCTTGATGGAAGCGGCGAGCAAGTCCTCAGCGAGGGAAATACGGCGGCGGGCGGAGCGGGTATTGCTGAATTCCTCCATGATTTCCGTTTCGGCGGAAACCGGTTCATCGCGAACGATGTAGCACTCGATTTTTTTGGCGGGAACGCTGACGCGTGGGTCCTTGACGAGCTGCTTCTTAACGTTGGAGAACCAGCGTTTGAATTTTTCCTCGCCGACAACTTGGGCGAGGACGATCTCGACCTCAATGGCGCTGGCGGCCTTGCCCGGATAGGCCGAAAGGGTTTCGATTACGAGCTGGACCGGGTCATTATCGATCAACTCCTTGACGCGGTCCGCCTCGGTTTCCTTGCGGGCCAGAATGTGTTTGGCGGGCAGGATTTCCATGCTGGTGACGCAAAATACTGGATCCATCGGGTGGCCCGGCTTGCCCTTGAAATCGATGATTAGCTTCTGCTCCGCTTCGTTGTAGGACTTAATCTGGCCAAAGCCCCAGCTGCGATGGACCACGTAGGATCCCGGTTCCATGGTCTCAAGCTTGGCTTTGGACGCTTTGAGGGCGGGGTGTTTGGCAATGATCGCGGAGATGGCTTCTGAATTCATAATTGCGTAACGAGTCGGTGAACCGATTAGTAGAGGGCACAATGCCGGAAGATGTCAAACAGGGTTTGGAGAAAGCCTCGAAAGGGGCCATAAACACGCCGGGCGGCTGGGCCGCCGCCGTGGGACTTACCGAGCTCTGGCTGGCTAAAGCGGAGCGGGTCGACACTCTGTTGGAAGGACTCACATCGACGTTGACCCCGCAGGAACGCGCACGGGCCCAACAACTTTTTTATGGGGTCGTCCGCTGGTCAAATCGTCTCGAAGCCGCACTTGAAGGCTTAATGGCCCGCCCGCCGCGGGCCAAGGTCAGGGCGATCCTGCTGGTGGCGGGTTTTGAGCTGCTTGACGGTGGCCCGGATTTGACCGCCAAGGTTATTCACCACGCGGTCGAGAAGACCAAGAGTGTCGCGAGTCCCAAGGAAGCGGGACTGGTCAATGCCGTTGCCCGCAAGATGGCCGGTCGCCTCGCGGAAACTCCTGACGATCTTGCCACCGAGCTCGGCCATCCCCAATGGTTGGTGAATCGCTGGCTCAGGCAGTTTGGCGCGGAAGCAACGCGAAAGCTGCTCGAATGGAATCAGCAGCCCGCACCGGTTTATGCGCGCTGGCGAATCGACGCCCCCGTGCCGGAATTTCTGGCCCCGACGAAATGGGCCGGATTTTTCGAGGTGAAAGCCGGTAAGTGGGACGAAGTTCGCCGCCTCGCCAACCAGGGCGCGCTTTATCTTCAGGATCCCTCGACGCGGCTCTGCATCGAGCTGCTCGCGCCGCAGCCCGGCGAGTCGATTCTCGACGCGTGCGCGGCTCCGGGCGGAAAGAGTTTGTTCATCGCGGACACTATGAAGACCGGCAAAATCGTGGCGCTGGACGAACCGGTGGCGCCCGGCAAATCCGATATCCGGATTGTCCGCTTAAAGGAAAATCTGGCTCGCGCTCCCGCTGGTGTCGACGTGGCGCTCACCCAGGCGGACTTGCGGGTGGTGAACACACAGTTTTATCGCAACCTCAACCTGCCCGAGACCTATGATGCAGTGCTTTTGGATGCACCTTGTTCCAACACCGGCGTCATGCGGCACCGGATCGACGTGAAATGGCGGCTGCAGGACGGGGATTTTGCGCGTCACGCCGAGCAGCAACTCGAACTGCTCCACGCGGTGGCGCGCTTGGTGAAGAGTGGCGGTCGGCTGGTCTACAGTACGTGTAGCGTTGATGCGGACGAGAATGACGGCGTCATGAAAACTTTCTTCGACAGTCGCGCGGGCGGTCCATTCCGGCTCGGGCGCAGCGTGCGGGCGTTTCCCTGGATCGACGGCCATGATGGCGCGGGCGCTTTTCTACTGCTCAAGTCCTGACTGGACGGCAACGAACGACGAGCCGCAACCTACGGCACCAACTCAAACACCGGCACCTCCACGTCTGTTTCCTTCGTGCCGGTGAGGAAAGTGTAGGTGATTTTGTCGGCGGACTTCAGCAGTTGTGCGTAGCGATCATAATCCCATTGCGCGACCAATTCGCCGTTGATGCGCACGCAAAGATCGCCGGCTTGGACCGGAAGGCTGGCGGTCGGGGTGTCGGGAATGACCGTGAGCACGCGCCAATAGGCCGCGGACCGGGCGAAAGAAAGTCCCGTGCTCCGGCGTGCCTCCATGATCACGGGACCATCCGCATCCCGGGTGAAGGTGACTTGATTGTGCAGTTGATCGAAGGTGACGACAAAGTGCCGCAGGAATTCGCCGCCGATCGACGAAAGTTGATCCGTGAGATCGACGATCGGATTTTCAATCGCCTGCGTGCCAATCAGTACCTTCTGACTCAAGCGGCCAGTGAGCTGGCGACGGTCGCCTTGCAGCGATGAGATGAGCGTTCCGACGCGCGGCCCATTCGCGAAATGCGGATGCAGGCCGACTGGATTGAGGCTCAAACTGCCGTCGTTGCCGGAGTCGATGAGGACAATGAACGACTCGTTGCCCATCTGAATCGGGATGAGCGGCGTGCCTTCCTCGTTGTTGAACGCGATGGTGGAAACGCGGGGCGATGACGGGGGCGTCGGTCCGGGAAATTCCGGATACGATTCGATCACGAGTTTGTTTCCGGGATAGTCCATCGTTAACAGCGTATTTCGGAATACGGGGAAACCGATGATGCCATCGATGGGAACCCCGAGATGGCCGGAGAGATCGGTGAAGTCGAAAATCAACGCCGGGACGCGTTCGAACAACGCGTCCCCGAGATTCAGCCGGCGCAGCGTGACGGCCTCCAGATCGATTTCGCCGCCACTGGCCGAGCGCACGTGAACTTTGCGGCGGGGAGCGTCGTGCCGTTCCTTCATCGCGAATTTTTTTGCCAGATCGGGCGACACAAGCGTGGCGGTTGAGCCGGTATCGACGATGAACCGGTACGTCTTGCCGTCGGAGAGTTTGGTTTCGACGACGAAGAAATTGGAGATGACCCGTGCCGGCAAAGTCGTCTTCGTCTCGAGCACGGTGCGGCCCGGCGAGCGACGAAACGAGCTGAGGCAGCCGGACAGAAAAAGAAGGCCGATGACAGAAAACAGCAGACAGAATTGCGCGGGCAGCGAACGCCCCGCCAACGCAGGCTGAAATCTGGAAGCCAGGCTCATTTCTGCGGTTTGGGCAGGGTGATGCTCAAGCCAAACGCTCCGATCGAAAGGAGGGCGCCTGCGATAAAAACGGAGCGCGACCCAAACAGCCAGAAGGCACTGCCGGCCAGGATGGGCGTGATGGCGCGCGACAATGAGCCGAGCGACCGAAAGATGCCGAGGACGCGGCCTTGTTCCCGCGCATCGCTATAGAGTGAAATCAGGCCGCTGGTCGCTGGATTGACGAGACCGGAGCCGGTCGCGAGGCACGCCAGACCCACGTATAACATCCACGGATGTATGGCGAAACCGATGATGAGCAGGCCAACGGCAGAGAAAATCAGACCGGAGTTGAGCACGCGAACTTCGTCAATTTTCGCCAGCAGTTTGCGGACGATATAACCTTGCGTGATGATCGCGCACACCCCGAGAAATGCCAACAGATAACCGTTTTGGCGGGCGGTGTAATTAAAGCGTCTTTCCGCGAGAAAGGTGATCGACGTTTCCATTGCGACAAACGCGAGCGAATAGACAAACGCCACGAGATTCGCCCGGCGCACGGCGACGTTCGTAATGCCGAAGATCGCGGTCAGTGGATTGCGAATGCGTGGATCGCGTGCCTCAGCGCGGGCGGCGTCGGAAAGCGTTTCGCTGAAGCGCCGGTGAATCCAAAAGAGGTTGACGAGACACATGCCCAGCGCGATGAGGGCCGGGACGGAATATATGTTGAAGCCAAAACGCGCGAGCGAAGGATGGTTGGTCAACAGATTGATGTGTGCGGTCAGTGCGCCGATGGTGGGACCGGTAACCAGTCCCAATCCGAATGCGGCACCCACAATGCCCATGGCCTTGGCGCGTTCTGCGCGCGTGGTGACGTCGGCGACGGCGGCGGTGGCCACCGAAAGATTTCCGCTGAACGCACCGGTCACGATGCGCGAGAGCAGGAAAAGCCAGAACGAACCGCTGAGCACCCAGATCAAATAACCCAGTGCGGTTCCCGCGACGGTCATCAACAGCACGCCGCGCCGCCCACGTTTGTCCGAGAGCGAGCCCCACAATGGTGCGAAAATAAATTGGAGGATCGAAAAGAATGAACTCAGCACGCCGCCAAAAAGTACGGCGGCAAAGGCGTTGTCGTGTCCGAGCGCGTGGGCAATGGCATTGGATTGATTCAGGAGCCAACCCAGCAGTCCGCTTTGCCCATCAACATCCAAATAATGTTTGATGAGATCCGGGACCAGTGGGAAGATGATCGAGAAGCCAATCAGATCGATGTACAGCGTAAGGAAAATTACACCGAGCGATAGTGGCTTGGATGGTATGGAAGATGAGTTGGAAGTGGCGGGAGTTGGCTTCAATGGGCGAAAGGAAAGTCCGGCACGGTTGAGCAAAACCGGCTTCTGCGCAAAGCCTCTTTCACACAGAAATTGCGAATAAATTGAACGCGCCCTTGCCGACACACGTTGCTTCGCTGGCCATTTGGCCGGTCAGTCCAAGGTTGCCTGAATCTTTTTGGGCAATTTGGCCACGACCAAGTCATAACTGTGCCGGATGCGAACGTGCAGTTCCTGGGCGGAAATGGCGTCGAGGTCGGAGACCCGCACCCACATGCGTTTGGCGCAATAGGGTGCCTGGGCAATGCCATCGATCTCCGTCAGTTCATCAAATTCGCCGGGGGTGCATTTAAACACGACGCCATCGATGGTTTCGCCATCGAGTGCAATGATGAGAAACATCTTGCCGGCGACCTTGAAAACGAGGCATTCACCCCACTGTTTGACGACGGTGGTTTGACGAAGGCCGAGTGCGAATTTCCTGAGCTGGTCGAGGCGCATGACGAAGAATCAGCTGGGCAATGAATGAAGTTTGGCGATGACCGCGTGAAATTCAAACGGTTTGCTGATTAATTGCGCGGTGCGAATTCCAACTTCGCGCTCAATCCTGACCGTTCGCCGGAGCAGGCGGTCGATAAAAAGCCCGAACAGCCCGGGAACGGCAAATGCCCGCGAACAACAGGAGTTCGCCCATCGTCCTGCGTTACCTGGCCGGCCAGCCCGTGATCTGCGGGATTTTTGCCGGATGTGCTGGCAAATTGATCGAAAACGGTCCGGTCAAAGTTTGTACGGCAATGGAAACCGGCTCGTCAGCGCGATGACACGGTTCTTGGTCTTGGTTAAAACCGCGGCTTCCTGCTCGGTGCCGATCCCGACCAATACGCCGTCGATGAGATCGGCGATCTCTTCCATTTCGACTTCCTTCATGCCACGGGTCGTCATCGCGGGCGAACCCAGGCGGATGCCCGAGGCTTGGAAAGGCGAGCGGGTCTCGAAGGGAACGGTGTTTTTATTACAGGTGACGTTGGCCTTATCGAGCGTCTCTTGCGCGACCTTGCCGGTGAGGTTTGGAAGTTTGGCGCGGAGGTCGACGAGCATGAGATGGTTGTCGGTTCCGCCGGAAATGATTTTATAGCCACGCTTGATCATGCCGGCGGCGAGAGCGCGGGCATTCGCGATCACCTGACCCGAGTATTCCTTGAACTCGGGCTTGAGGCATTCGCCAAAGCAAACTGCCTTCGCTGCGATGACGTGCATCAAAGGTCCGCCCTGGCCGCCGGGAAAAACCGCGGAATCGATCGCCTTCGCGTGCGCTGCCTTGCACATCGTGAGTCCGCCGCGTGGTCCGCGGAGCGTTTTGTGGGTCGTGGTCGTAACGAAATCCGCGTGGGGAAATGGCGACGGGTGATGGCCCGACGCAACCAGCCCGGCAATGTGGGCGATGTCCGCGAAAAGCAACGCACCGACGCTGCGCGCAATCTCGCCCATGCGTGCGAAGTCGATGATACGGGCGTAAGCAGACGCACCGACGGTGATCATCTTGGGTTTCTCGCGCGTGGCGACGGCGGCGAGTTCGTCATAGTCGATCAGGCCATTGTCCTCGCGAACGCCGTACTGGCAGAAATTGTAGAGTTTGCCGGAGAAATTCGCCGGGTTCCCATGCGTCAGGTGTCCACCGTGGCTCAGGTTCATCCCGAGGATTTTGTCGCCGGGCTGCAGGATCGACGTGTACACGGCGAAATTGGCCTGCGAACCGGAGTGCGGCTGGACGTTGGCATGTTCGGCGTTGAAAAGCTGTTTGGCCCGCTCGATCGCGATGGTTTCCACCTGATCGACAAATTCGCAGCCACCGTACCAGCGTTTGGCCGGATAACCTTCCGCGTACTTGTTGGTCAGCACGCTGCCCTGCGCTTCCATGACCGCCGGGTATGTGAAATTCTCGGAGGCGATCAGCTCGAGGTGGTGGGCCTGACGACCGAATTCGCCGGCAATGGCGGCATAGATGGCGGGATCGAGTTGCTGGAGAGGAGAGGCGTTGAGCGGCATGGTTCCCACAACGAGAAACAGAACCGGCCCAAGAACGAGCCTATTTTTGCCGGACCAGTGTCTTAAGGAAGGCGATCAGGCTGGGAATCGCCTCAACCATTTCATCGCGCGCCGTTTCGTAGGCCTTTAGCGGGCCGCCATAAGGATCGACAATTTCATGCGTTGCCGGAGGTGGCATGAATTCGCGAAACAAATAGAGGTGGGTCGGTGCAGGTTCCGCTTTCAGCTGGACCAGGGACCGGTGGGCTTCCGTCATCCCGAAAACCGCGACCGCTTGGTCGAGCAATTCCTGGGTGAGGGGGCGGCTGCGATGGGCACTGATATCGATACCGCCTTTTTTGAGCGCGAAGACAGCATTTTCCGAAACCATATCCCCTTCGCGTGCGGCCACGCCGGCGGAAATGACCTGCAGCGATTGCAACGGACCGGTTTGCCCGGCCAACGCATGCTTGAGCAGCCCTTCGGCCATGGGACTGCGACAGATATTGCCGGTGCAGAGAACGAGGATGTGACCGGGTTCGGGCATTAATGAGGCGATAAGGTGGAGACTTTCGGCGTCAGGCGGAAGAATGAAACAACGTGAATACGTTGATCGCGACGTCAAATCTAGTGGCGCAGCGCCAACAGGGCCTCTTGGAGATTCAAGGCGCGTTGCAGGACGTGATCCCGGAGCGGGGCCGGCTTTTTTGTCGCGGGTTCCGTGGGCTTATCGCCTTCGGCCGCATCTTCTGGCTTGGTGGGATCGGGGAGTGACGGTGGTCCCCCGTCCGAATTTCCATTCTTAAAATCGTTTACCAAGGCTGCTTCGTCAAAACGGTCCTTTTCGATTTTGCCGGAAATTAATTCGGTGATCGGAGTTCCATGCTCAAACGCATCATAAGCCTGACGATCCATCTTCGCGTCGGTTTTCACGATGACTCGCGGCGCGGGGTGGGAACCGGCCACACCGAGCGTGATGAGTTTATCGTGAATGAGCGGCTCGATCATTTCGAGGACCTGACCGGGAGTGGCCGGGCTGATGAGAATGAACAACGGCAGGTCCGCCGGATGAGCCACAAGCGCAGTGCGCAGCGCGGTTGTGGACTTTTCCGTGGCCGTCGCATAGCGAAGATCGAGAACGGAGGCGTGTTTTTCGCCGAGTTGGGTTTGTAGCTCCGGCATCGCGTCGGCGAGCGAGTGTACGCGGAGATAAGCGAGGTGGGAACCCAGACTCGGCGGCTCCGCAGCAATGGCGAAAGCGGGCAGCAGGAGAAAAATAAAAGACGATAAAAACTTCATGAGCGGTTGAGCTGGCGGGCGCCGATGTCGCGGCGAAAATACTTGGACGCACACTCGATTTTTTCGCAAGCGGCATAGGCGCGCCCGGCTGCTTCGCGCAAAGTGGGTGCGAGTGCCGTGACGCCGAGGACGCGTCCGCCGCTCGCAACGATTTGTCCGGCCGCGTTGCGCGCGGTCCCGGCGTGGATGATCGTCGTTTGGGGCGGAAGCACCTCGGGAAACGTAATGACGTCACCCTTGTGTGGACTGTCGGGATAACCCTTCGCCGCGATCACCACGCAAACGGCGTAGTCGGGTTTCACGTCCAAAGTGAAACCGTGTAGTTCGCCTTTCGCGGCGGCCCATAGCAATGCGAGCACATCGTTGTTGAGACGGGGAAGCACAACCTGGGTTTCGGGATCGCCGAAACGCGCATTGTACTCGATGACACTCGGCCCGGACGGAGTGAGCATGATGCCAATGAAAAGCGTGCCTCGAAAATCCATGCCTTCGCTCGCAATCGCATCGACGGAAGGTTTGACGATTTCGTTTTCAATGCGCACGAGCAATTCCGGCGTGACGACCTCTGCCGGCGAGTACGTGCCCATGCCGCCGGTGTTCGGTCCGGTGTCGCCGTCGCCAATGCGTTTGTGATCCTGCGACGTCGGAAGAATAACATAGTCCCGGCCCGACACGACCACGAGAATCGAGGTTTCTTCGCCGAACAGACAGTCCTCGATGAGAATCTGGCTGCTGTTGGCGCCGAATCTTCCGCCGAGCATCGCGCGCACGGCTTCCTCGGCCTCGACCGTTGTCTGCGCAACCACCACGCCTTTGCCTGCAGCCAGTCCGTCGGCTTTGATCACGATCGGAGCGCGGCGTTGACGCAAGTAGTCGAGCGCCGGTGTGACCTCATGAAAAATTCCCGCGGCCGCCGTGGGGATTTTGTATTTCAGCAGAAGTTGTTTCGTGAAGATTTTCGACGCCTCGAGCCGGGCCCCGTCGGCTTTCGGACCGTAAGCAGGAATTCCCGCCGCCGCCAGCGCATCGACCAATCCAAGCGCGAGCGGACCCTCGGGACCGACCACGACAAATTCCACTTTTTCCCGCTGAGCCAAAGCGACGAGCCCGGCGATATCTTCCACCGGCACAGGAAAACAAGGGACCTCGTTGGCGATTCCCGCGTTGCCCGGCGCGCATAGCAGGCGCGGCTGTGCAGACCCATCGACTCGGCTCAGGGCAGGTGATAACGCGAGCGATTTAATCAGCGCGTGCTCGCGCCCACCGGAGCCGACAACGAGGACAGAAGAAGGGAGTTTTTTAACCACAGAGCCACCAGATGGACACGAATGCAGGCATTCGTAAAGCTGAGTCTCGGACTTGCGGGAGATTGATAGTCCAGCCGCTGGTTCACTTTTTTTTGTGCGCTTTTGCGTTGGCGGACGGTTATTGGGTGAACTCGCATGACCACCGATGCCGAATTGCTCCATCGCTACGTCGCGCAGCGCGACGAGCGCGCTTTCGCCGAAATCGTCCATCGGCATCTCGACTTGGTGTATGCGGCTGCTCACCGACGGACCGGTGGGCGTGCGCATTTGGCTGAGGAGATCGCGCAAGCAGTATTCACCGATCTCGCCCGCAAGGCTCCGACACTCAGCCGCCACTCCGCTTTAACAGGCTGGCTCTATCGTAGCACCCGTTATGCGACAATCGATGCCATTCGCCGTGAAAGTCGGCGGCAAAACTTTACCAAATCCCTCACAGCCATGATCGCTTCCGATTCGTCAACCGGGGATTTTATCGAATGGGAGCGCCTTCGTCCGTTGATTGACCAGGCTTTGGACCAGCTCAAAGAAAGCGATCGTGAGATTATGCTTTTGCGGTTTTTCAAGGGGCATACCTTTGCCGAAGTTGGAAGCAGCTTAAATGTGTCTGAGAATGCCGCGAGGATGCGGGCGGAGCGGGCGCTGGATCGATTGCGCGTTCATCTCGGACGTCGGGGCGTTACTTCGACCACTTCGGCGCTGGGCCTGCTGTTGGCTAATCAGGTGTTTGCCGCCACGCCTGCCGGTTTGGCCGCTACCGTTACTACCGCTGCCGTCACCACGGTTCCCGTCGGAGCGAGCGTCATCTCCCTTTTAATTATGAACAAAATAGGCGCTCCGGTTCTAACTGCCATGCTCGCTGCCGGGGTCACGATCCTCGTCTGGACCGCGGTCGTTCCGCGCGTCACCGCTGGAGAACTCAGCGGATTGCGCGCGGAAAATCTCCGGCTCAATCAAGCGGTGGTCAGCCAGTGGTCAGGACCGACAAATTCAAGTCGAAACGCATCGTCTGCAGGCAAGCAGACTTTGACGGCGACGCTGGATAACAGCGGTGCAGCTATCGCCGCTGGGGACGCGGCAGCGCAAAAAAAGCCCGGCGGAAGCATCCATCCGGAGGTCACTGCTCGGGGCCATTACGACCACGGAATTTCGACGCCTCACGATGCAGTAATGACCTTTGCATGGGCAGGCGATGTTAGCGATCCCGACGAATTCGCGAAGATCATCACTTTCGACCCTGACGTGCGTCTTAAGGCAGCAACGATCCTCGCGAGTATGCCGGATGCGATTCGTTCAAAGTACCCCACGCCGGAGGCATTCTATGGTCTGCTGCTTGCGGCTTCTACGCTCGAGTCCCCACCACCAGGCGCCGACGTCATCGAGAATTTAATGAAGGAAGTAGAAATTCAGCCGGGACGCATCGGTTTGCGTCGCATCGGAGCGACCAGAAACAACGGCGAGTACCAATCGACCAGCGAAGGCTGGAAATACGTTCTGCCGCTCGCAGGCGTGGAAGGGCTGCCGGGACTGCTCAAGAGTCCGGCACTCGCGCAGATCCGCAATCGTTGAGAAAATCGAATTCCCCATGACCCGCTGGAAAATTCTCCTTGGCATCGCACTTCTGTCCGTGATCGCGACTGTTATCGTGTTGCGTGTTTTCGATTCGCGGCGGGCGTATGAGGCCACGCAGTTGCGCGCGCGGAATGCGCGGCTGCAAACGATTTTGTCTGACGCGCGAACGATATCTGCTCGATCGGCCGCAACCGTTCCGACGCCTTCATTGTCAACGGTCGCGCCTTCAATTCCCGTGTCTATCGCCACGACATCGGCGGTTGCCGCGCCAAATTACCGGAACGAAGGGCGGGCGACGCCGCTGGCCGCGTTGCAGACGTTGGCGTGGGCTTGTGATCGTGGTGATATTGATGCGGTGCGCCAATTGTTCGTGATCGACCCGGATGCGCGTCCGAAAGCGCAGGCTTTCTATGCGACTTTGCCGGCTGACACACGTGCGCAATGGAAGTCGGTCGACGAGATGACTGCCACGCTCCTGACCCAAAATGGCCTGGAGCAACCGTTCCCTGCGGCGGACATCCTGGATACAACCTCGATGGAAACCATTCGCGATGGGCGCGTTCGATCGCGCATGCCGGGCTTGCAACGCGACGGCATGGAATTTCAACAAGACAGCGGTGGCTGGAAGCAGGCCATCACCGTGGAGATGGTGGACAATTACGTCCGGCGGGCGACGCAAGCATCCGCCGGTCGGTGAAGCAGAGGGCTCACGGCTCGCGACTGATTTCCAATCGCCGCCCTGCGCTTACAGCACTTGCAGCGTCTTGCGGTAGAAGCGCATCACTTCGTCGGGGTCGTCGGTGAAGAGAACATAGTCGGCAATCCAAGCCGGAGCACGTTTGGTGCTGATCATCGTGCGGATTTGCTTGCGCAGGTCGCCCCAGAAACGCGCGTTGAAAAACACATACGGCACGCGTGGACGGATCCCAAGTTTCAGGTTGCACATCTCGATGCCGATCTCCTCCAGCGTGCCAACGCCGCCGACGTTGAAGATGCAAAAATCCGCGGCTTCGAACCATTTTTGGCGGAAGTGGCGGGAAGATTCCTGGAAGGTATTGAAGAAATCCACGCCGAGTTCGGGTGGTTGCGCTTCGAGTTCGAGAAAACAGGCGCCCGTGAGAGCACCTTTGCTGCGCGCCTGGTCGGTGGCGAGTCGCATGACGCCGCCACCACCGCCGGTGAGCACGCCGACGTTCGGGCCGATGAACCCGGTGAGTTGTTCAACGAGTCCGGTGATGCGGTCAGTGTCGGCTTTTTCGATGCCGACGGCCGAGCCGTAGAACGCGAGGATCGTGCTTTCCTGGAATTTTCGCGCGGTTTCCTCGCGGACAAAAAAACCGTGCTCCTTTTTGTAGGTATGCACGTATAGATCCTTCGTGACGTTGTCGTACCAATAGACCTTTACCCCGATGGCGTCGAATGTGTCGAGGCGGGCATGTGCGTTGCTGGAGAGAAAATAGCCGTGAGTGCGCGATGCCTGCCGGAAGATGACGCTCTTCAATTTCACGTCGCCGATGCGCGTAATGAGTTCCATGTGTTCCAACAAGTCCGGGAAATAATCGATGATCAACGTGTCGGCGTCCGCAGAGGCATTATCGAGGGCCTGGATCATCGTGCGGCTGCCCACCGGGCAGGAATCGCCGTCGAGGAATTTCCGGAGATCCTCGTTGGCGCGCACAAAGACCGCGCGGTTTTCCATGGTCGCGCTCTGGCCGCGGACGGTGATTTTCGTTTTCGGCTTCGCTTCGGCCGTGTCCTTCGGCGGATTACTATCGAGGCACTTGTAGAGGTGACTCGCGGTTGAAAGCAATCGCTGGCGTTTTTTGGTGAGCGTCTTGACCTCGGGATCGTCAACGGGAGGCGCGCGAAAGATATCCACCGAGACCATCGGGTTGACCACGGGTTGGTCGCCGGTGTTGTAGATTTCGAGCATCACGTTTGTGCCGAAAGTCTTGATCGGATCGAGCAGGATGGCGCTGGTGTGAAGGCCGAAATTTCCCTCGCCCTGGTTGAGCACGACGAAGTGCTCCTTCAGGTACATCGAGCAACTCGTCAGAATGCCGGAACGAGGCGGGATCGTGAGCGGCGATGCGTCGTGGCGGACCTGCACCTTGTCGAGGAAGCTGCGACCGGCGTTGCCGCTGACGATATGCTCGAAATTGAGGCGCTGCAGTTTGGTCGAAAGAGTATAACTCACCTGGTGCGGCGTCAGGAAAACGCGCCCGCGGCTGTCGATGCTGATCGTGTTGGGCAGCTTCAGGTCATTGGCCTTGATCGCGGCCCAGATTTCGCCGGTCGATAATTTCGTGGCGGGCGGCGCATAGAAAAGCCGGCCGACCGGCGTGCCCGACCGCAACAGTTTTTTCCAGTAGGCGGCATTGGGGAAATTGGCATCGTAAATAAATGCTTCGGCTTCGAGGGCGATTCGGTGCCCATCGATGGTTGGTGTCCCTTGCAGGAGCATTTCTATGCCGATACGGGCGAGTGAGCTCCGTTCAGTGAACTTGAGGTCGGTGAGATGGGCCTTGAGAAAATCCATCTCGGCCGGATTGCGCGGCCAGAAGGCCAGGCTGAGGGCTACGTTGTTGTTGCCCTTATTTTTAACCGTAAGGATCTGGCCATCGGTACTATGCCAGAATTGGTTTTCGTTCATGTAATTGAATACGTGTACGCGGAAGGCATGACCTGACAAGCCCGGGTTTGAGGGGTGGGACGTCGGTTTTACCCGCAATGGGATTGATTTTTATAGGATGACCGACAGTTTCCGGCCTCTTTAACGGCACAAAATCGCCCGGGCCGTTTCCCAACTGGGCTTACCTCCCTTCTAAATGAAACTCATATCCAAACTTGCTACAGGCCTGCTTTCAATCGGTCTGTTGGTTGCCGCTTCCGCTGATGATGGCGCGGTCAAATTCAATGTCCCGGGCGTTTCAGATGCGGCCCCGCAAGCAGCCACTCCGGCTGCGGCCTCCGCAACCGCCTCCGCCAAACCAAAATTCACGGACGCACAAATCGCCGAGGCCTATGGTTGGTACACCGGAATGCGCATGGGTTTGAACCAACTTGGCTTTACGAAGGCGGAAGTGGAAGCCATGGGACGCGGTTTGGTCGGCGCGGCCACCGGCGCTCAACCCGCCTTCGATCCGAAGGAAATCGGGCCTGACCTCCAGGCGTTCCTCGGCAAGAAAAATGAAGCCTACATGCTCAAGCTGCATGCGGAAAACGTCGCGGAAGGAACGGCTTTCTTCGCGAAGCTGAAGGAAAACAAGGCGGTCATCGAATTGCCCAGCGGTCTGCGCTATGAAGTGATCAAGACCGGCACGGGTGCGACGCCGAAGGTTGGCCAGGAGGTCAGCATTCAATACACCGGATCCCTCCCCAACGGCCAGGTTTTCGACAGCACAGTTGAAAGAGGGCAGCCCGCCGAGATGGTGCTTGAGCCGAAGCAACTGATTGCGGGCCTTCTTGAAGGACTGCAGAAAGTTTCCGTGGGCGGTAAGATCAAACTCTACGTGCCGGCCTCGCTCGCTTACGGTGACGAAGGCAACCAAGCCATTCCTCCCGCTGCGACGTTGATTTTCGAAGTTGAATTGCTCGGCGTGAAGGATGCGCCGAAGGAAGCCGCCGCACCCGCTGCCAAATAATCCCTTCCCACAAGTTACAGAACAAAAGCCTCCCGAACGCGGAGGCTTTTTTGTCGGCTGCGAAATGGGAACTGGACGATGAAACGCCCTTCGGTTGCAACCTGAACTTGCACCGGCGCAGCGCGCGGTGTGTGGTGGAAAGCTGCGAATGACTTCGGCCGCGACCAATCTCTATCTGGTGGGTTTTATGGGCACGGGCAAAAGCACCGTGGGACGCCACATGGCGAAGCAGATGAATTTTCAATTCATCGATAGCGACCAGGAGATCGAGCGCACGCAGGGAAAACCGGTCTCGGCGATTTTTGCGGAACAAGGCGAAGCGGCGTTTCGGAAAATGGAGCGGGAATTTGTCGAACACGGACATCCTGCGCACGGATGCGTGGTCGCCTGTGGCGGCGGGTTGGTCGTGCCGCCAGGGATGCTCGAGCTCCTGCGCAGTCGCGGGGTCGTGATTTGCCTGCATGCGCCGATCGAGACGATTATTGAGCGCATCATGCACACGACGCACCGGCCGTTATTGCAAGCTGAGGACCGGGTGCAGCGCCTGCGCGATCTTTTCGCGCAGCGGGAAGCCCTTTACCGGCGGACCGGCACGATGGTGTTGACCGACAACCGGCCGTTGCGCGAGATCGCCGCGCATGTCCGGCGCGTTTACCGGCAGGAATCAGCGGACTTCAAAGGATAACCGTACGATCGTCGCTGGCCAAGGAGGCGGATGGCTAGCTTTCGGACCGAAAGAGCTCGCGCATTTTTTCGGTAAATGCAGCCGGGGGCCGAACCGGTTCGCCAGATTTGCTGATGAAACCGTGGACGGTGAACCCGGTGACCAATAGATCATCGGCGCGACGAACTTCGTAATCGAGGCGAATCCGGAGCAGCGGACGTTCCTTCAAGCGCGTGATCACAGTCACGGTATCATCGTAAACCGCAGGTTTGAAAAATTTTGAACCGAGTTCCACGACGGGAAGGAGATAGCCCTGGGCTTCAAGTTCGCGGTAGGGGAAACCGTTTTCGCGCAACAGCGTGGTACGGCCAACCTCGAACCAAGGGAGATAGTTTCCATGGTAGACAATGCCCATCATGTCGGTCTCGGCGTATCGAACGGTGATTTGGATGCGTGATTCTATCATGATAAAACAGCGGAAATCAGGAGGTCGCTCCGGTCACGGCTTGTCCAAATAAAGAAAGCGCCGAGCGATGCCACGAACTTTGGCTGGCGCGGACGCGACCGGCAGTTCCGAGGCGGTGGCGAAGTGTTGCGTCGGAAATCAGCCGGGAAAATGCCGCGGTGAGGGCTGGTGTGTCGCCGGGTTGGACGAGAAAACCGGTTTCCTCGTGAACGACCGCTTCGGGAACGCCGCCGATATCATGCGCGATCACGGGCAATCCATGGGCCCCGGCCTCCAGATAAACGAGCCCGAAGCCTTCCACACTGTGTTTATGGGGCATGCTCGTCATGGCGAAAATGTCGGCTTGCTGATAAATGGCGCCCAATTTTTCGTCTGAAATGTCACCGAGAAATTTCACGTGAAAGCCGGCGTTGACCGTAGCCGCCGCGAGAATCGAATCGTAGCCTTCCTTGCTATGCGATCCCACGAGCCAATATTCGACCAGCACGCGTTGTTCCGGGGCAAGGGCTTTGAGGGCTTTGATTACCTGAAGTTGTCCTTTGCGGGGGTTGATTCGCGCCACGGTTAGTATGATCACCCGCGTTTTCAATTTTCGCGATGGTTCCTCTTCCATCGGTGCAGCGGGCGCCAAATCGGTGCGCAACGCTCCGGGGGTCAGCACTACTTTCGCGGCGGCAGCCGGAAATTTTTTGGAAAATAGATTCTTGGCATAGGCGCTCACCACGCTGACGTGGGTGGCCTTGCGCAGAAGATGATTGGTGCTCCAACGCAAAAGTCGACGGGAAGCCAAACGGTGGATTTCGGAGCCGTGAAACGTCAAAATCAGCCGGGTGGGCCGCAACGTATCGAAATATTGCAGAAGCAGCATCGCGAGCAGAGGTCCAGGCTCTGGAATATAAAGCGTCGCTTCGCGGAGCCGGGTTCGATGAGCCATCAGCTGTCGTGCCATCCGCCACTGACTGAGCAGGCTATGATCGCCTGCGAGCGGCAGGCGCCGAACAGTAAAAGGCCATTCCATTTCTATAACTCCAGCAGGAAGGCGGGGCGCCCAAACCTCGACGTCGTACCCGAGGCCGAGGGCCGCCTTTGCCATTTCCGCCGCGTAAACCGCGATGCCGCCACGATGAGGAAAGAACTCATGCGTTACCAAAACCAAGGGTTTGACCGAACGATTTGTTGGGTCCGGATTCGGGGGCGGCATCGGCAGGATTTAGGGGCGGCGGAACCGGTGAAACAAAAGGGCCGGGATGTGGTCTCGCAACTTTGAGCAAGTCAACAGACTAAATTGAAGCCGTCAAACGGGACTCGTATGTCCGATGGGCTTCATTTTTTAAGATTTACATAACGTCCACGCTTTAACTAACTCGAACTTAAATGGCACAGGCATTTAACAATTCTTCCGGCGTTTCGCTGAAACCGTTTACGCCCGAAGACGACGTAAATCTACGGGAGTCACTTAAGCGCTGCTCAGCGGCAACTTATGAAGCTGCTGCCCAGTTTAGGAAAACGGGTAACACCGAGCATCTCCCTGCCATCGTTCTCGGCATCATTGAGCGTTATGTTGAGCCGGATCTTCGCGCAAAATTGAAAGATGCCGATGACGATCTGAGAATTATTGAGGATTTGGGAATAGATTCCCTGACAATGATGGAGATCGTTATTCTTGTAGAAGACGTTCTACAGATGTCCATTAACAACGAAGAGCTGCGTTATTTGCGCACGTTGGGTGATGTTAAAACCTTCATCGAATGCAAAGTTCGCGGTTTGCCTTTGCCGAAGCCGACCAAGTTTATTCCGATCGAACAGATAATGTCGGTAATGCCGATTCAGCCTCCGTTTCTTTTTTTGGGTGAGGCATCGGTCAATGCGCACGGGGCAAATGCCAAATACAAGATCAGTGGCCAGGAATTTTTTCTCCAAGGGCATTTTAAGGACAATCCGGTGTTGCCGGCCTCGATCATGCTGGAAGCGCTTGGCCAGCTTGCGGTTCTTTTTCTGCTCGAAGGTCAAATCGGTGAAGCGGGTAAGATTGTCGATCACCGCACCATTTTCTTCACTTCTTGTGAAGGCGTTCGTTGCCATCGCATTTGCAAGCCGGGCGACGTGCTTATTCTTTCCATCAAGCCGAAGCGCTTGAAATCGCCGCTCGCCACTTTCGAGGGCCAGATTCGCGTCGGTCAGGAAAAGGCGGCCATTGCCGAGGAAATTACACTGACCTTCGGCTTTGCCGAGGAAGTGGCCAAGTCCGTCCCCCAAGCCGCTCCGTCAACTCCGGCTGCTGTTCCGACGCAGGCCGCCGTCAATGCCTGAATCTGCCCGATGCGGGTTCATCTTGTTGCGGTGATTGACCGTTTTGGAGAAAGCGGTTCTATTGAACGTTTAGTTCCTTCGTCCTCGCCCATGGCAGGCGCGATCTAAACTTCATGCGGAAAGTATACATCACCGGGGTTGGTTTTATTACGAGCATCGGAAACGATGCCGCTTCGGTTTCTGAAAGTTTGCGTGAGTCGCGCCACGGCATGGTGCAATATGCACCATTCCAAAAAAGCGACATTCCGGTGAAGGTGGCGGCGCCGATCCGGGATTTTCAAACGGACAGCACCGACGCGGAGGATTGGATTTTTCCTGCACGTTACACCATCAAGCGGGAAGCACTTCGGGGCATGGCTCCGCATGGGGTTTATTCCTATTGCGCGATGCAGCAGGCCGTCGAGGACGCGAAGCTTGCCGAAGCGGATTGGTCCAATCCGGATACGGGCTTATATGCCGCTTCCGCCGGCTCCCCCTTTCTCCTGAGTTATCATCTCGAAAGGATGCGAAAAGTGGGTGTGATGCGCTGCCCGCCCCTGGGGATTGTCGCGGCGATTTCGGGCACCGTGAATTTCAATCTCGTCTCCCAATTTAAAATCAAAGGCGCATCCACGGGATTTTCGTCTGCGTGTGCCTCGTCAGCCCACGCGCTCGGTTTTGCCTATGACGACATCTCGTTGGGACGGCAAAAGCGGATGTTTGTAATCGGTGCCGAGGACGGAAATGTGGAAAGCATTCTTCCGTTTGCGGGAATGCGCGCACTTTCCCTGCAATCAGACCCATCCATTGCCTCGCGACCGTTTGATGTGGCTCGCGACGGATTCGTCGGTACGGGCGGGGCGTCGGTTTTGGTGTTGGAGAGTGAGGAGGAAGTCGAACGCCGCCGGGCGAAGATTTACTGTGAAGTCGCCGGCTGGGGGCAGGCGTCCGATGGCCACAACGTTGCGATCTCGCATCCGGAAGGAACCGGTCTGCGCATGGCAATTGAAAATGCGCTGAAGTATTCGGATATCAGCGTCGAGGCGGTGGACTATGTAAACGCCCATGCCACTTCCACCCCGATCGGCGATATTTCCGAGGCGAAGGCGCTCAAGGCGATATTTAAGAATTCCCCGACGCGTCCCGCGATCAGCAGCACGAAGGCGCTCACCGGTCACGGTCTGTCGCTGGCCGGTGCAATGGAGGCGGGCTTTTGTGCATTGGCCATCAAGGAAGGATTCATGCCCGGGTCTGCGCACATCACCAAACTTGATCCAGCTTGCGAAGGGCTGAATATCATTCGCGCGACCCTGCCGCATCGTCCCAATGTTGTATTAAGCAACAGTAGTGGATTTGGCGGAGCGAATGTCTGCCTGGCATTCCGGTCGGTTTGACGCGCATGAAGGCCGCCCCGCTTTCCCTTCGCTACCGTACTGCATTTGTTACTGGAGCGAGCACGGGGTTGGGACTTGCGTTCACGGAAATGTTGCTGGCGGCTGGCGTCAAGGTTTGGGGGACATCCCGTGATTTGAAACGTTTGCCGGTCCGCGAAAATTTTCACGGGATCGCATTGGACCTTGCCAACGGAACGGAAGCTGAACGCATTTTTTTGGAAACCGAGCAGACCGCCGGGGGCTTCGATATTCTCGTTAACAACGCCGGCTTCGGCGCGTTTGGCGCATTTGCGCATACTGAATTTTCCGTGTGGGAGGAGCAGTTCAGTGTGATGCTGGTGAACGCCGCTCGTTTGAGTCATGCAGGTCTCCGCGGAATGTTGACCCGACGTCGTGGTGCGCTGGTGAACATCTCTTCCATCGCCGGCGAATTCGGCATGCCGTATCAGGCAACGTACAACGCGGTGAAGGCCGGACTTTCCGCGCTCAACGAGAGCCTGATGTACGAGCTGCATGATACCGGGGTCATCGTGATTGATTTCCGACCGGGCGATTATCGGACGGATTTTGAAGGCTCGGTGCGGCGTCCCGTTCAAGACGCCGCTCTGGCCGCGGATGAAGTTAACACAGCACGCATGGCCCGCGTGTGGAAATCTTTTGTCGCCATGATGGCGTCCGGACCGCCGCCCGCACATGCGGCGGAATCGCTGCGGAAGGCTCTGTCGCGTGGTCGCAGTCGCACTGTGCGGACGGGGCGTTTCTTTCAGGCGGTGCTTGGACCCTTTCTTGCACGCTTCGGTTCGCTGTCGCTCCGCCGGCGAGTCCAGGAAAAGTACTTCGGCCTTTAACATGTCACAAGTTCGCATCCTTGTTCTCACCTCCAGCACCGGTGCCGGTCACGACGCACGAGCCCAGGCTTTCGCCGAGTGGTGTTTCGAGCTCTACCGGCACGATGTGGATGTTCGCATCGAGCAAATGCTGGAAAAATCATCGGGGTTTTTCAGCGCCGGGGTTGATTTCTATAACTGGATTCAGAAAAAATCCCCCTGGGTGCACAAAGCGTTCTATTTATTTGTCGAGCTCCTGAGTCTGCTCAACCGACGCTCGGTGACTTTTGGGCGCGCCTATTACGAGACGGTCCTGAAGGAATACCGGCCGCATTTGGTTTTCAGCGTCCACGATTGCCTGAATCGCGGGTATTTCCAGCTGGCGAAAAAAATCCTGGGCGAAGCGGATGTTCGTTGCGCCACGTACTGCGGGGAATTTTCCGGTGGCTTTGGCTACAGCGCCAATTGGGTCGAGCCCACCGCCGATCTCTATGTCTCGCGCACCGCCACGGCGCGCGATTATGCGGTGAAACTTGGCATGCCCGTCGAAAGAACGCGGGTGCGCGGGCATATGATGCAGCCCCGCCAGCACATCGAGGTTTTGAGAGCGGATGCGCGCCGCGCATTTCTGGAGGAGAACCTTGAACTGCGTCCCGATCTGTTTACGGTGTTTCTCGCGACGGGTGGAAACGGGGCCAATAATCACATCCAGCTGCTTGAAAAATTACTGCCGTATTCGGATCGGCTGCAGGCAGTGGTCATTTGCGGGAGAAACCGGGAAGTCTATAACCAACTTGTGCACTGGCGGACCGAGCACCCCGACTTCAACTGTTTTGTGGATGGCTTTTCCGACGAAGTTCATCTGCTCATGCAAGTCAGTAATATCATTGTCACGCGTGGAGGCACGACGACTTGCGCGAAGGCACTTCATTTCGGCTGCACGATCATTTTTAACGCCATCGGTGGTGTCATGCCGCAGGAGGAGTTGACGGTGAAATTCTTCCAGCGCGGTGCGGGCGTTTCGCGCATTGCCAACGCGACTGATTTTGGCCGCCTGATTGAATCGTGGATGAGCTACCCGGCAAGCTACGAACTGCTGCGCGATAATTTTCTGAAACTGCGCTACGAAGAAAATCCCACGGTGGTGATCCAGGAGCTGGTCGATCTGGCACAGGAGGCATCGCGTACCAATTTGAAACCCGGGCCATTTCCGCCCAAAGTTCGCCGTTCGCGATAAGGTTTTGAAGTCAGTGCGACAATAGCGTGCGTGCTGAACAAAATCAGTTCTTTCACTGCCTCGGCTACGGTGATGTTTCGAAGTGAGCGCAGCGGTCGTCGAGAGTTTTTCGCTAAGCGGGTTTCCGTTTGGTCGCGATCTCTGCGATCCATCGTTTGTGGGGACCGGACAGGGTCACTTGATTCAGTTCAGTTAACGATACCCATTCCAACGACTGGTCTGCGCGAATTTTTTTCAACAACGGGGCATTGGTTCGCACTTGATGGATGGATTCCACAATTTGAAACCGGGTGATTGCACGCCGCTTGACGGCCAGCAGCGATTTCCTGTCTGGATGGGGAAGACCCAGATCGGCAAACTCGGGTAATTCATGAAGTCCGGCGAGCCGTTTGGCGGCGGTGTGTCCGCGCTTCAGCAGAAGTCTCCCGTCGATTTCGCACCAGGCACGGTTGACCGAGCGCTGTTCAATTTCCCTGGGTTGAAGTCGCGGAAGTTTTTCCGGTTCACCGCTTTTACGGCCGGCACAGAACGTCGCGACCGGACAAACGAGACACATCGGTTTTTGGCGGAAACAAATTGTGGCACCTAATTCCATCATCGCTTGATTGTGCGTTCCGGGATCGGATCCGATGATCAATCGACCGGCAAAGGGCGCGAAAAACTTCGCGGCTTCGGAGCCGTTGCGAAAAAGAGTTTGTTCGTTTGTCAGCCGGGCAAGGATGCGGACGACGTTTCCATCGACGCATGCCGCCGGCTCGCTGAACGAGATACTGGTGATTGCGGCGGCGGTGTAGGGACCGATTCCGGGCAGCTCCATCCACTCAAGCGGCGTGCGAGTTTCGGATTTCCGTCCGACGACGAGCTGCGCCAGTTTGTGCAGGTTTCGCGCCCGTGAATAGTAACCGAGGCCTTCCCAGAGCTTCATCACTTTTGCTTCGGACGCGGTTGCGAGTGCGGCGAAATCGGGAAGTTCCCGATGCCAGCGGTCGAAGTAGGGCAGCACGGTGGCGACCTGCGTTTGTTGCAGCATAAATTCCGAGACCACCGTTTTATAAAGCGAAGGCGAGTCGCGCCACGGGAGTTTGCGGTGATGCACGCGATACCACTCATGCAGAGCGCGTTGAAACTTCACCCTTTGCGAAACGAGATGAGCGGGAATGGCCAAGTACGACAAAAAGACCGACCGCCTGCTGGTTCGCCACTTTTTTGTGTGTCTTTGCGGATTTTTCTGACCATCTAGCGCCATGGCGAAAAAGTCCGACGATGATTTTGAGGAACCCAGAAAGATCACGAGCTATACCATCAAGCTGGACGATGGACAGATGGAGAAATTGCGCGCGGTGTGCGCAGCCAAACATTGGGAAACGGCCGAGGTGCCTTATGCGCGCTTTGCTTTCAAGGGTCCCAAGGTAAACGTCACTGCCTACACGAGTGGAAAGGTCGTCGTGGCGGGAAAAGACACGGAGGATTTTGTCCAGAATGTCATCGAAGCCGAGGTCACCGGTGCACCGAAGCTCGGTTACGACGAAGTGTTACACGCGGATTGGTATGAACCCCATGCGGGTCTCGATGAGAGCGGGAAGGGCGATTTGTTTGGTCCAGTGGTTGCCGCCACGGTCATTGCCGACGGGGAAGCGGTGCGTGCGTGGCTCAAAGCCGGAGTCCGTGACAGCAAAACCATCGTTGACGCTCAAATTTTAAAGCTCGACGAACTCGTTCGGTCGACGCCCGGAGTGGTCGTGGAAACCGCTTATTGCGGGATGACAAAATACAATGAATTGATGGCCAAACCATTCGCGAGTCTCAACCGGCTGCTTGCCTGGCAACACGCGACTGCGCTCGACCAGGCATTGAAGAAGAAATGGGTGCCACGCGGACTGTTGGATCAATTTTCGAAGGAGCCGCTGGTTCAGCGAGAGTTGAAAAAGAAAGGACTCGAACGATTCGATCTCGCGATGCGGACTAAGGCCGAGGAGGACCCGGTGGTTGCCGCGGCATCGATTGTTGCCCGCGCGGAATTTGTCCGGTGTATGCATGAACTTTCGAGGAAATTTGGCGACAAGTTGCAAAAAGGGGCGGGGGCGCTGGCCAAGGCACAGGCTTTTTTGATTGTCGAAAAATTTGGCGCGCGGGCTTTTGGCGATTTCGCCAAACTTCATTTTCGCACGTGCTACGAAGTGCTGTCCGAGGCGGGGAAACTCGACGAATTGCCGTTGCCGGTGCCAAAGGAGCGAACGGAGTGGAAGCGATGAGATGATCCGGAAGCTCGGCCATTTAGCGAAACGGATGAAAGCACCGCACGTCTATTGCCGGGCTTGCGCGATGGAAAGCATTGCCTAGAAATCTCGCATGGCCAAACGGCGCCAACTTCGCGGCTTCGACCTCAAGCAGATCTTCGGCCTCAGCAGCCTGATCGGCGTGGACGAGGCCGGGCGTGGCGCGCTGGCGGGACCGGTCGTGGCGGGGGCGGTGTTGGTTTCCCAGGAATTTTTGGAAGGCCGATGGGCGGTCGGAAAATCCGGCCGGGTCAACGACTCGAAACAACTTTCGCCCGAGCAACGTTCGGAGCTGTGGCTCGAATTTGAGGAATTGGTCGGGCAGGGACAGATTCACGCCACGTTCGGTGTCGCGACGGTTGCCGAAGTTGAAATGGTGAATATTCTCGGTGCGACGAAGCTCGCGATGCGACGGGCGTTGGAGGGAATTTATCCGCCGACTGCTTTTGAAAAAAAAATCGAGCCGGATCTTTTCGCGAGCGAGACGGAGAAGTCGACGTTCCAGCCCTCGGTGTCCTGTCAGATTTTGATTGATGGACTTCCGCTCCGAAATTTTCCATATCCCCACCAGGGCATTGTGAGTGGCGACGGACGCTCGCTGTGTGTCGCGATGGCGTCGATTGTGGCGAAGGTCACGCGCGACCGCATGATGGATGAACTCGACAAGGTTCATCCCGGATATGGTTTCGCCCAGCACAAGGGCTACGGCACCGAGGAGCATCGGGATGCGATTCTCAAGCTTGGGCGGAGTGTGGTGCATCGCGACAGTTTCCTGCGCAAACTTTTCGCCCAAAGGCGCGACCTGGAGGGCCAGATGATACTGTTTGATTGAGAGGGCGGGTGTGGATAGTCGTTTAACTTCATGGCGGCCCGAAAAAGCAGTTCCATCGACAAGGTGCTCGCCCGCATCGACCGGTTAGACACGTCTGGTTTGCAAACCCTGGTGCAACGGCTCGCGCGCGAACGTGCGATGCTCGAAACGGTTTTCAATACGCTCCAGGAAGGCGTTTTGGTCATCACGACCGATGGCGAGATCGATTATGCGAATGACGCTGCGGCAAGGTTGATTGGATTCAAAGAGGAAGCCGGCGCGGCGGCGACGCTTTGGCGGCTCGTGCCGGGGTTGCGGGCTTCTTTGGAAAACGAGAGCAAGCGTGGGAAAAAGGACACTGGCCCCGTGATGACGCGGGAGTTTGAGCTGACTTATCCGCAGCCGCGCGTGGTGCGATTGTACATGGTGCCTTTTCACGAGGGCGACACGGGGGAACAGCGCTTTGCGATTATTTTGGCGGACATCACTTCGGAAAAAAAATCGACGGAGGAATTGATCGAAAACGAGAAGAACTCGTCGATCCTGCTGCTCGCGGCGGGTGTGGCGCACGAGTTGGGTAATCCGCTGAATTCCCTCACGATTCACCTGCAGTTGATCGAGCGAAAACTCAAGAAGCTGCAAAATTCAAAGGAGGCTGGCGCGCTGGCCGATTCCATCAAGATTTGTCAGGGTGAAGTCACCCGCCTTGACGGGATCATCCGTAATTTTCTCGAAGCAATCCGTCCCCGACCGCCCGATCTTTCAGAGGTGAATATCGTGGAAGTGATCGAGGATGTGCTGAAATTTCAGGAGAAGGAAATTGAGGATCGTGGGCTGAAGGTTGAAGGCGAGTTGCCCGCCAGCACGCCCGTGATCATGGCGGATCGGAACCAGCTCAAGCAGGTGTTTTTTAACCTGATCAAAAACGCGATGGAAGCGATGGAGCCCGGTGGAAACCTCGGCATTCGCGTCCGGGCGGACGATCATTCGGTTTACATCCGGATTTCCGATACCGGGAGCGGAATCAAGACGGAGGACCTGACGAAGCTTTTTTCCCCTTATCATACAACCAAGGCGGGCGGTCACGGTCTGGGCCTGATGATCGTGCAACGCATCATTCGCGATCACGGCGGACACGTGGGCATCGAGAGCAAGGAAGGGTCGGGCACCGTCGTGACCTTGCAATTTCCGCAAAAGCACCGTCAGGTCCGGATGCTGACGAGTTGAACTGATGCCCCGCGGTCGGTAACCGAATCGCTTTATTTTACGCGGATTCGCCCGAGCAATTGATCGGCATTGTCGGCGTCACCGTAGTAAACCGCATACGCGCCGGGTGGAAAATCGTCGAGATCGGCATAGTGCATTCGACCGGTCTCGCTGTCTTTCTCGGCGACTTGGGTGACCACCCGAATCACGATGCGACCCTTTCCGCTCAGGCTGGATTCGATCTTTCTCACCACCAAGGCGGAATTGATCCGGTTGGAATGTTGGGTAACTCCCACAACTCCACTGGCATCATATTCAACGGGTAAAACCAACCGACCGTCTTTTTCCAAGGGTTCGCCGATTCGAATTCCTCCGGTTTGCTGAACGCTCGTCCAGCTGCATGCACTTGACGTCAGCCATCCCACCAATCCCGCGTGTGCATTTGCTCCGGCCGAAATAAAGAGAAGCCCGACACAAATTTTGAGCATTGAGGACATCATCAGCTAGAAAGCTCGCTTAATCATCTGTTCCCAAACGTCTTTTAGCGTGGGCCGGGTATTTTCAAAATTAACAAAGTATTGTGTCACCTCGTCTCATTTCACGTTGACCGAGAGGTGAAGCATTGACTTCATGCGCTCAATGGTGCCCAGCGTTCTGATCGTCGATGACGAAAAGCATACCCGCGAAGGACTGCAGCAGGCATTGCAGGAGCACTATGACGTCTCGGTCGCTGGAAGCGCGGATGAAGCGTTTAACCTGATGGAAGCGCAGGAATTTGAGGTCGTTATCACGGATCTGCGGATGCCCGGGAAAAGCGGACTGAAGGTCATCGACAAGGCCCTGACGTTGCCGAACAAACCGGCGGTTTTGATGATGACCGCCTACGGAAACATCGAATCGGCAGTTGAGGCGATGAAGCGCGGCGCGGTGGATTTCCTGACGAAGCCGGTCCAGATTGATCGGCTCGAAATTTTGATCCAGCGGGCGTTAAAAACGAAAACGCTAGAGGTCGAAGTGAAACAACTGCACGAGCGGCTGGACGAAAAATTCAGCGTGGGCGGAATCGTCGGCCATTCGTTGAAACTGGCCGAGGTGATTGAGCGGGTGAAATTGGTGGCACCCTCAAAAGCGACGATTTTGATCGAGGGCGAAACCGGCACCGGCAAGGAATTGATTGCGCAGGCGATTCACCAAGCGAGTCCGCGGGCGCAGGCTCCCTTTGTACCGGTGCATTGCGCGGCGTTGCCTGCGACGTTGCTCGAAAGCGAGCTGTTCGGCCACGAGCGCGGTTCATTTACGGGTGCCACGGAGCGCCGCGAAGGACGATTTGAAATGGCGGATACGGGGACGGTTTTTCTCGATGAAATTGGTGAGATTGGACCCGAAATTCAGGTGAAGCTGCTGCGGTTCCTGGAAACCAAGAGTTTTGAACGCATCGGCAGTTCCAAGACAATCACAGTCGATGTCCGACTCGTGGCGGCGACGAACCGCAATCTTGAGCAGATGGTGAAGGAAGGGAAATTCCGGGAGGATTTGTTTTTCCGGCTGAACGTCATTCGCATCATGACGCCACCGTTGCGCGAACGGGTGGATGACATTCCGGTTTTGCTCGAACACTTCATCAAGGTTTACTCGAAGGAGAATGGCTATGAGCCCGTCACGATCGAGCCCGGTGCGATGCGGCATTTGCAGACTTATCCGTGGCCGGGCAACATCCGCGAATTGAGAAATTTTGCCGAAAACGCAGTCGTATTGCGGCGCGGAGGAAAAATGAGCGAATTCGACCTTGAGCCGAAATTCCGAGGCGAAACGGCTCCTCCTCCCTCGATGCTGACGGCGACGCCCTCGAATCCGTATTCGGTTGAGGACAACGAAAAGCGGCTTCTCCGTGAAGCTTTGATGAAAGCCCGAGGCAATCGCACGAAAGCGGCGACGCTCCTCGGCATCAGCCGCCGGACCTTGCACCGCAAGATTGCCCAGTGGCCCGAGTTGGACGTGGTGGATCGCGGTTAACGCGCTGCGAGGTGCGGGCTGAAGCCCGGCTTGATCGGAGAATGGCGGCATAATGCTGCAAACCAGCTTGTCAGCGGCGGTCTCGGGGCGTTGACTCCAGAATTGAACCCGAATCCGAACTGATGCCTCAGATCACCAAGAGCTACGAGCCGCGCGACGTTGAGAAAAAATGGTATGCTGCCTGGCAGCAGGCCGGTTGCTTCGCGGGTCGAAAGCCCGTCAACCCGGACAAGCCGGCGTACAGTATCGTGATTCCGCCGCCCAACGTGACGGGTGTGCTGACGATGGGGCACGTGCTCAACAACACGCTGCAGGATATTTTAATTCGCCGGGCCCGCTTGGAAGGAAAGGAAGCGATGTGGCTGCCGGGAACCGATCATGCGGGCATCGCCACGCAAACCGTCGTTGAGCGCGAGCTCCGCAAGGAAAAGAAAACACGCCATCATCTCGGTCGCGAAAAATTTCTCGAAAAAGTATGGGCATGGCGGGAGGAAAAAGGTGGGACGATTCTCAAGCAGCTTCACGCGCTGGGTGCGTCCGCCGATTGGGACCGGACCCAGTTCACGATGGAGCCGCATTACTCAAAAGCGGTGTTGACGGTATTCGTGGATCTTTTTGCGAAGGGACACATTTATCGCGGCAAACGAATGGTGAATTGGTGTCCCGCGAGTCTCACTGCGCTGTCGGACGAAGAAGTGATCATGAAGCCCACGAAGGGTTCGATTTATCAGGTGCGTTATGAGCTGGTGAACCAGCCAGGCAGTTTCATCGAGGTGAAAACAACCCGGCCCGAGACGATTCCGGGCGACGTGGCCATTGCGGTGCATCCGGAAGATCCGCGCTACACGGCGCTCATTGGCCAATCGGTCTGGCGTCCGCTCAACCGCGCGCAGATTCCGATTATCGCCGACGCCGCGGTCGACAAGGAGTTTGGTTCGGGCGCGTTGAAGATTACGCCGGCCCACGACAAGGTGGATTTTGAAGTGGGACAGCGTCATAACCTGCCGCCGATCGACGTGCTCGAACCGGATGGCACCTTGAACGCACTTGCCGGTCCGGAGCTCGCGGGTTTGGAGCGGTTTGCCGGCAGGGCGAAAGCTGCCGAATTGCTCAAGGAATCCGGTGCCTTGGTCAAAGAGGAACCGTACGAAAATAATGTCGGTTATTCGGAGCGGGCGAATGTGCCGATCGAACCGCGTCTCACCTGGCAGTGGTGGTTGAAGTATCCACGCGTCGAAGAAGCCAAGGCGGCGGTTCGCGACGGGCATATCAAGTTTTATCCCGAACGATGGTCGAAGGTTTACCTGCACTGGTTGGAAAATATCCAGGACTGGTGCATCAGCCGCCAGCTGTGGTGGGGACATCGCATTCCGGTCTGGTATAAGAAAGGACTGGATAAAGAAAAATTGACCGAGGCCGATTTGAACGATCCGACGAAGGTCCACGTTTCGCTCGCGGGTCCGGCTGATCCGGAAAATTGGGTGCAGGAAGATGACGTGTTGGATACGTGGGCGTCCTCGTGGCTGTGGCCGTTTGCCACGCTGGGCTGGCCGGATCAGGCGGCGATGGACCAGGCGGGTTTCGATTATTTTTACCCGACCGCAACGCTCGTGACGGGTCCGGATATTATTTTCTTCTGGGTCGCACGCATGATCATGGCCGGCTTGGAATTTGTCCGGCCAGGTGAATCGCTGGAACGGCGGATTCCGTTTAAGAATGTCTATTTCACCGGCATCATTCGCGACCAGCAGGGACGCAAAATGTCGAAGTCGCTCGGCAATTCCCCGGATCCGCTCGACCTGATCGAAAAATATGGCGCGGACGGGTTGCGGTTCGGCATCGTTTCCATCGCGCCGCAGGGCCAGGACATTCGGTTTCAGGAAGACCGGATCGAGAGTGGCAAGGGATTTTGCAACAAGCTGTGGAATGCGGCACGCTTCCGCCAGATGAACGGCGAGATGGCCGACAATTCTTCGCTCGCGGCAATTCTCAGTCGGTTGGAGTCGGCGAAATTCGATGCCGACGACCACGGAATTCTCGACCGGCTGCTCGCGACGACGCGGGAAGTGGATCGTTGTTTTAACGAGTTTGAATTCAGTGCCGCTGCCCAGGCGCTCTACGGATTTTTCTGGAACGATTTTTGCGATTGGTATGTGGAGGTTTCGAAGGCGAAAGTGCAGGACGCCTCCGCGAAAGCCAACAGCCTGGCGATTCAAGATCTGGTACTACGCGAGACGTTCCTCCAGCTGCACCCATTCGTTCCGTTTATCACCGAGGAGTTGTGGCATTTGCTCGGCTATGGACCGGAAAGCTCATTTCTCATGCGGGACGCAAGGGTCGAAGGCACTTCGCAACTAGTGGATTCGTTTGGTGCGCTCGGAATCGTGGTCGATCTCAAGGCGAGCGCGGCCAATCGCGTGTTGCAATTGTCGGCGTCCAAATATCGCGCCGACAAAGCGGCGGCCGGCTTGGCGGGCACGCGCCTAGCGACCGTTCATTACGAGGTGAACCCGGCGTACGCGGCTTATTTCACGCCGCAGACGGCGCCGAACTACGCGCGGATTTTTGAGACGGTTCAATTCGAGCCCGGTGCGATTCCGGACGCGATTAATTCAGTGACCGGCATCGCTACGTTCTACATGCAGCGCCCAGCCGGCGACACTGATGCGGAAAAAGCGCGGTTGACCAAGGAGCTGGACGCCGTGACCAAACACATCGCAGGAACGGAGGCGAGACTCGCGAATGAAGCATTCGTCAGCAAGGCGCCGCCGGCAGTACTGGCGGGAGCGAGAAAGCAACTGGCCGATCAGCAGGCGAAAAAAAATGAGATCGAGCGATTGCTAGCAGCGTTGGGGTGATTGGTTCCCGAATTTTAGGGGAATTTTCGAAATAATCCTGCTGGCGCAACTCTCGCCTGGGTATTTAGTTTCCGCCCAATGAAGCTATTTGTTGCCGGTTCAAAAGGAATGGTAGGTTCGGCTCTGGTGCGTCGTTTTCGCGATGAACCGGGCGTGACGATGATTGAGCGCAGTCGCGTGCAATTGGATCTGACCAGCCAATCAGCCGTGAAGGATTTTTTTGCCCGCGAGAAACCTGATGTGGCGGTCATTGCCGCGGCCAAGGTCGGAGGCATTCACGCGAATAATACTTACCCGGGGGAATTCATCTACGACAACCTCGCGGTTGCGACCAACTGCGTTCACGGCGCGTATCAGGCGGGAGTGAAGCGTCTGCTGTTTTTGGGTAGCTCTTGCATTTATCCGAAACACGCTCCGCAGCCGATGACGGAGGACAGTTTGTTGACGGGACCATTGGAACCGACCAACGAAGCCTACGCGATTGCCAAAATCGCAGGACTCAAATTATGCGAGTACTACCGGAAGCAATACGGCGTGCTTTATCATTCGGCGATGCCGACCAATTTGTACGGTCCCGGTGACAACTACCATTTGCAGAATTCCCACGTGTTGCCGGCTTTGATCCGAAAGTTTCACGAAGCCAAGGAGGCTGGTCGGCCCGAAGTAGTGGCGTGGGGTACAGGATCACCGAAGCGCGAATTTCTTCATGTGGACGATCTGGCAGATGCATGTGCGTTTCTGTTGAACATGTCGAATCCGCCGGACTTGATTAACGTCGGAACCGGCACGGACGTAACCATCAAGGAACTTACCGAGTTGGTGGCTGAAACGACCGGATTTGCGGGAAAAATCGTCTGGGATTCGTCGAAACCCGATGGCACGCCGCGAAAATTGATGGACGTGAACAAGCTGACCAAGCTGGGTTGGAAGGCGCGGATAGGATTGCGTGAAGGCGTGCAAAAAACCTACCGGAGTTACCTTACTGAGAAGAGTGCGGGGAGCCTGCGCGGTTAGTACCGTAGCTTTTGGTGGGCCGAAGGTAGGCTGATGCGGGTATTGACGATCCCTTAAGCGTCGGCACAATAGTCCCCGTTTCGAACACACTCAACTCGCTGAAAAAACATGTCCACATCTGAAACACCACCGCCACCAGTAACGCCGGTTGCGCCAGTCACGGAGGATCGCACGGTCGCGATTCTGGCTTATATAACACCGATTGGATTTATCGTCGCAATAGTGATGCACGGTAGCAAAAAAACCCCACTAGGCTCGTTTCACCTTCGTCAAACACTGGGATTGTTTCTCACCGGTTTGGTCTTGTGGCCGGTCGACTTTATCTTGGCCTTTATTCCCATCCTCGGATGGCTATGTATGTTAGCGATCATGTTTTCAATGATTGCGCTTTGGGTGATGGGATTGATTGCCGCGGCGAGTGGGCAGCAAAAGCCAGTTCCTGTACTCGGACAAAAATACCAGCAGTGGTTTGGCAGCGCGTTTACCTAAGGGAGTTCAAAGTTCGCTTTTCAAGCCACGGATTAATCCGTGGCTTTTTTATTGATTGATTCATCGGTACTTGGATTGAGGATAAAAGTGGAATTTTAACGCATTGTCGCTAAAGCTAGGTCGCTTAAGTGCCGAATTAATAGGAACGTAAAGACTACGACGCCCTATGGTCGACCCTACTACTCCCGGGACGGAGGCGACTGAAGTCCTGCATCCTCCAACCGGAACGACCTCTCCGGCGATTTCGGTGCGCCCTTTCCCAGCGAGTCCGTGCAAGCTCGTTGCTGGGGAACGCTGGCATGGCTACAAGATCGACGGACCGTCCGCGACGGGAGAGAATGTGTTCGACGCTACCCATATCGGCCGGATGGAGCAGGTGTTGATTTCCGCAAGTTTGCTGAATAAATTCACTGCGTCGCGACGTGGGGTATGGGAACAGCTGAGCACGCAATTACCCCCGGAGGCAAAGATTCTCACCTGCCTCGAAGCTCATGAGGAAGAGGGCTGGCGTTACGAAGTCGTCAGCCAACCGCCGGCGACGACGCTGCGGGAATGGATCACCTGCCACCAAGCGGATGGCTCGATGCAACGCCAATTGCTTGAACAGCTCATGGTGACTTTATCGGCGCTGCACTCCATGGGTATCGTTCATTTGAATATCCGGCCGGAGCTCATTTATTTCGGCGAAGAGAGTGACAAACCCGAGTTTGTTTTAGGCGGACTCAACAACGCCGTGGTCTACAAGCAGGCGCGGATTCCCTCGGCGACGGTTGATCCTTTTTATGCACCACCAGAGTCGGTGGACGCTGACGGACGCCAACCGGGGTTTGGCCTTTGCGCCTGGGATTGGTGGTCTGTGGGTCGCGTGATTCAGGAGATGACAATTGGTCGTCACGTAATGAGCATGTTGTTCGGTACTGACGTGGTGCGGAATGCGTCTCCGGAGCTGCGCGAACGGGCGAAGAATCTCCTGCTTGAAGTCGAACCGCCCGGCATGCGGGCGGGCGCGATCGAGGCGATGGGGGAATTGACTCCCGCGGTGAAAGTCATGTTGCGCGGTCTGCTCACGAGCGCGCGCGATGCCCGTTGGGGTACGGAGTCGGTGCGGCTTTGGCTCTCGAAGGAGAGTGTCTCGAATTACTACGATCTCGCACGCAATGCCCGTTTTTTTACGTGGAAAGGCCGCGGGCGGAGTCTCTCTGAAGCGGCGCAATTTTTCCGGACGGAAGAACAGTGGGCGGACGGCGAGACGAATCTTTTCGAGCCGGAAAATCCCGAGACTCTCGCGTATTTTCTGGCGACGGTGAAAGAGCACAGTGCTGACCTGCGAAAGGTTCAGCAAATCCGGAGTCAGATCGAATCGCCTGAATTGGGCGGAATAAGCGAACCGGCGCGGCGTTCGGTCACGGCGGCGTTTGTCTGGCTGGCCCTCGGACCGCAACCCGGGGCGCTGGTGGTGAAAGGGCGGCGGATTGACGCCGCGGGACTCAGGGAACTGCTGGGCGGCGGGCAGGAATCATCCAATTTCGAAATTGTGAAGGCGTTGATTAGTCCGGCGGGCCTTGCCATGATCGCCCCGCTCGACGCTTCTGCGGCCGAGGCGTTGACCCAGCTGGCGGCGGTCGGCGGTTTCGCCCTGCGGCAGGCCGAGCAGCAGGCGTGGATTGACCAGAATGATGCGGGCAGCCTTGCCCATGTGTTGAAACTTGCGCTGGAAGGCGAGCCCGCCTTGCGCAAACGCGCTGATCGGGTCCGCAATACTTACGCCACATGTGATAACAGCGTTTTGGCGGAAATGCTTGCCGACAAAGCCCCAGCTGCGTGGGTTCAGTTGCTGCTCGTGATCACGGCGGAAAATCCGCGACGTTTTGGTTACGTCACGAAGACGGAACACACCCGTCAGAATGTGACGCGCCTGAAGGCGCGGGGCGAACGACTTCAGGTTACGCTGTTCTGGTTGCATCTCCGAAAAACCCTGCTCGCCGGCAAGCCGTGGTCGGGCGCGTGGCAGACGTTTTCCGTTTTCTGGCTGTGTCTGGTCGTGTTTGGCGTGACGATCGCCCGGGACGTGCAGTCGACCGCCGCAGTGGCATTTGCGCTGATGGGATTGCGCATGGTCCTTGGCTGGCGCGTGGGCAAGGTGGCTTCGAAGTGCGATCCCAGTGCGGTTCCGCGTTGGTCATGGCGCGAGGGCCCGGAACGATGTGAGGCGGAAGCTCAACGGCTTTGGCCCGAGGGTGCCGCTGAGTTGCACGCATTGACCAAACAAGTCGACGAGATGGAAACGACCATGGCAGCGTTGCAGCCGGCGGAGAAAAAACCCTTCTTCCCGAGTCACGCGCCACGACTGGTGTCGCTTTGGCCGGTGTACGCGCTGGCGGTGCTGGTTTGTCTGGTGGGTGCCGTGCAATTGCTGAAAAATCTCGGCCAGCACCTCGGCTATCAGGCATTGAGCATTGCGTGGACCGATTCCGGTGATGGCCAATCGTCCGTGAAACGGTACGCTGCCGACACACCGGAGGAAATCCAGGCGCAGCTGCAAAAGCTTCCGAATCTCTCGCCCGAAATGGTGGAAAAGATAAAGAAAGGTGAATACGAGATCGTGAAGGAGTCTTTCGGTTATACGTTGCACGGCCCGATTCAAAAATGGAATTTCACGCCACCGTCGGTTGTTCCGCCGTTGCCAATTGAATCGCGTGCGCCGGCGACCTCCGCCCAACGGGCCTTCGCTCTGGTGAGCGGCGAATTGCTGCTGCGTCCTTACGGCAAGAAAGGGGTGACCGCCTTGTTTATTGTGCCGATTCCGACCAAGACCGGCTTCGGGCTGATGGTTTACAACGCAAAAGCGCGAAAACTGATGGATAACGTTGCGCTCACGGTGCACGAAGGCCCGGCGACCGACGCCTGGTACCGGGTCGACCATTACAACGTGATTTACCTCGGGGCACCATCGCAGATGGATGCCGACAAGGACGCGTTGGTTTCCCAGAAATAGAACAATTCCCGGCCAAAAAGCTGCGAGTGGAAAGTGCGCTTTTTCCGGCCGGTCATTTTCAAGCCATGCCTTGACAGCCACGCCGGGTTGCCAAGGGTAAGCGCTTCCCATGATTGCTCCCGAGACTTTCTCCCATCTTGAAAACATAAAGAAGCGCGCCGGCTACTTATGGAGGTTTCTTTGACGTCGAACAAAAGCAGCGGGAAATAGAGGCGCTGGAAGCCCAAATGGGTGCGCCCGAGTTCTGGAATAATTCCGAACGGGCCCAGAAACATATCGCGCAGGTGAATAACCTGAAACGCACGATTAGCGGTTTGGTCGCTTTCGATAAACGGATCGACGATGCCGCCCTCATGGTCGAGCTGATCGAATCTGCCAGCCCGGGAGAACAGGAGGATTACGCCAAGGAACTCAATGCCTCGGTGGCATCCATGGTGGAAGAGCTCGATAAATTGGAAATTGGTTCTTTTCTCACCGGACAATTTGATCGCAACAATGCGATCTTCAGCATCCAGGCTGGTGCAGGTGGCACGGAATCAAACGACTGGGCGGATATTCTTTTCCGCATGTATTCGCGCTGGACGGAACGCCGCGGCTTCCAGGTGGAATTGATGGACGTCCAGCCGGGCGATACGGCGGGCATTTCCAAGGCGACGATTTTGATCAAGGGCGAGAATGCCTATGGCTACGCGAAGGCCGAACGCGGCGTTCACCGGCTGGTGCGCATCAGTCCGTTCGATTCCAACAAACGGCGGCACACCTCATTTTGCGCGGTCGACGTGGTGGCCGAAATCACGGAGGAGATCGAAATCAACATTCCCGAGGACGAGATCCGGACAGACGTTTATCGTTCCTCCGGCAAGGGCGGCCAGGGCGTCAACACCACCGATTCGGCCGTGCGGTTGACACATATCCCGAGCGGTATTGTGGTCGTTTGCCAAAACGAGCGGTCGCAGATCAAGAATAAGGCGGCGGCGATGAACGTCTTGAAGGCGCGTTTGTATGAAAAACGCTTGGACGACAAACGCAGCGAGATGGAGAAATTCTACGGTGAAAAAGGCGAAATCGGTTTCGGCAGCCAGATTCGCAGCTATGTCCTGCAGCCCTACCAAATGGTGAAGGACCTTCGGACGGGTGTGAGCACGAGCGATACGCAAGGAGTCCTCGACGGCGACTTGGACCGCTTCATTTATGGCTGGTTGCGCGCCGGTTGCCCGCGCCATCGCAACAAGGACATTCAAATCGACGATTAGGAATCGTGTCCGTTCGTTTGCACTTACGGAAGACAGTGATAAACAAAACGGAAACGATTTTTCCAGCCGATGCCCGATCTTTCCTACGCCACCCTCCGTTCCGCATTTGCCAACCAATCGCTGTTCGAGGATAAGACATGGCAGCTCTCACCTGAGGCTTGGCCGCTTTCGACCGAACAGGTGGCGCAGCTGGAGGAAATCGGGGCTGCCTGCCTGGAGTTCCACCAAGCGTTGGAAACGCTCTACTTCCGGTCGGTCACGGGTAAAAACCTTTTGCGCAACAAACCGTTGTTCGCGCCATGGGTGGCGGATTATCTTGATCGGGGAAAGCCGCCGGAGTTGATCGCACATGCGCGCGATCCAAAGAATCGGGGCGCGTTCCCGACGGTGCTTCGGCCGGATCTTTTGCTCACGGATGAAGGGTTTGCCCTGACGGAACTCGATTCTGTCCCCGGTGGAATCGGGCTGACGGCTTTTTTGAACCGGCTTTATGGCGGTGGCGACGATCCTTCCATCCTGGGCGGAAAGGATGAGATGATTGAAAATTTCCATCAATCGCTTGCCGTTTTGCGGCCGGCAATGCGCAATCCGCTGATCGCAATCCTGGTGAGCGACGAGGCATCGACTTACCGGCCGGAAATGCAATGGCTGGCGGAACGACTCCAGCATCTTGGCCGGCGCGTGTTCTGCATGCGACCGGAGGACGTCTTTCCGCTCGGCGGGGAATTGTTTTTCAATGTCGATGGCACGCCCGAAAAGATCGATATCATCTACCGCTTTTTCGAATTGTTCGATTGGGCGAATGTGCGGATCGCTTCAGATATCCTGGAGGCATGGCAAAGCGGTGCGGTGGTCATTGCGCCGCCGATGAGGCATTTTCAGGAGGAGAAACTGACACTGGCGCTTTTTCATCATCACCTCTTGCAGGAGTATTGGACGGAAGCGATTGGCGGACGGAGCCTGAAATTATTGCGACAATTGATTCCGCAGTCATGGGTGCTGGATCCCACGCCGTTGCCGCCGGGAGCGGTACTTGATGCACCCAAGGTGGGTGGGCGAATGCTGTCCGATTGGCGCGACTTGATTGCGGCGTCGCAGAAGGAACGCGATCTCATCATCAAGATCAGCGGATTCCACGAAACTGCCTGGGGGGCGCGCAGCGTCGTGCTCGGCAGCGATTGTTCGAGGGAGGAGTGGCAGCAGGGGATTGAGCAAGCGCTTCGGCTGGCTCCGACCAATTTGCATATTCTGCAGGAATATCGAAAGCCGAAGCGCCTTACCCATCCGATTTATGTGAACGCCGCGGCGGAGAATGCTTCCGCGATGGAAGTGCAGCCGAAGGCCGGTCGCCTGCGCTTGTGCCCGTATTATTTTGTGGTGGCGGGTCAGACCAGGCTCTCCGGTGCGCTCGCCACGTTTTGCCCGCCGGATAAGAAAATTATCCATGGCATGCAGGATGCGGCCTTGCTCCCCTGCCGGGTTGTCTCCTTAACTTGACGTGTGCGTAATTCCGCCGCGTTAACCCGCTCCCCGGTTCCAGCGACGATAGGGCGTGCCGTCATCTGTGCCGCCCTGCTGGGCAGTCTTTCCTTCTCAATGCTCCGCGCGGAGCCAGCGCAGCCGGCCGATCTCGCGCAAGTTCGCGAGCGGGCGGAACGTTCGGACCCGGACGCCCAAAATACACTGGGCAACGCCTACTCCAGCGGTTCTGGAGTGGTGCAGGATTATGCGGCGGCGCTGACGTGGTATCGGAAAGCGGTGGAGCAAGGATTCTCGCCCGCGGAATTCAATCTGGGGCTGGCCTACGAATTGGGTCGCGGTGTTCCCCTGGATGAAAGGCAGGCCTTTAAATATTACATGATGTCGGCCGAACAGGGATTCGGTCCGGCGCAATTCAACATCGGAAATATGTACTCGGCCGGTCGCGGCGTCGGGGAGGATTTGTTCGAGGCCAGCCTGTGGTACCGGCAGGCGGCGGAGAAGGGAATCACGGAAGCGCAATTCAACCTGGGCCTGGCCTACGAGACCGGGCGCGGCGTTAAAAAAGATGAGGCGCAAGCCATGCGATGGTATCAGCCCGCGGCCGATCACGGGTTCGCCCGGGCGCAGTATAATCTTGGTCTTTTGCTGGAAGAAGGCCGCGGGGTCGAAAAAAATGAAACGGCCGCGGCCATCCTCTATCGCAAAGCCGCCGAGCAGAATTTTGCCTCGGCCCAAAACAATTATGGCTTGATGATGGCCGAGGGTAGGGGAGGTCTGACGAAGGATTCAGTGCAGGCGTTGATGTGGCTGAACTTGGCCGTTCAAAACGGTGCCGATCCGGCGGCCCGCGATTTTATCAGCCAAGGCCTTTCTACCACCCAGCTCGACGAAGCAGCTCGGCTGTTGGATGAACATGACAAGAAGGCCGGAGTCGCATCGAAGGCGGTGGTCGCTACGGGAAAATTGGCCGCTGCGCCCGCCGCTGAAAACGTGAAGAGCGTGGTCGAAGCCCCGGTGCCAAAAGCATCTGGAAATCCTCCAACCGAAATCGCCGTCGCGCCGACATCCTCACCATCGGCTCCTGCAGATGTTAAGAATCCGCTCCCGGAAAAGAGCGCTCCAGTCAAACCGGCGGGAAAAACTGAAGATGATGCGCAACAAAAACTGGCTCGGTTGCAGCAGCAGTTGGACGAGGCCAATCAAGCGTTGGAAAAAAGCGGGTCGTCCGTCGCCAAATTGACCGCGGAAAACGACCGGCTGCAAAAGGAATTGAAAGCGGCAAAGCAAACCGTCGCGCCGCAGGCAGCGGCAGCGCCCGAACGACTGCCGACGGTGCGGCCGGATGGCACGGAACTGGCGAGCTTGCGCGAGGAACGAGCGTCGCTGCGCGAGGAAAATTCCCGGCTGAAACAAAATGGAGCCGAGGCCGCAGCCTTGCGCTTGAAGAACGAACAACTTGCCCGCGATAATGAACAGGTGACGGCGTTTATGACCGGCAACCGCCGCGATCTCGACCAGGCGCAGGCCAAAGTCGCCGATTTGCAGAAACAACTGGATGCGGCCAAAGCCGGTGGACCGCCGGTCCCGAGCGGCGTGGGCAAGCAGGCCGGATCGGCCGACGCGAATGACGCCGCAGTCCAGAAATTGACGGCGACGGTTGCGGAGTTGACCGCGGCGAATGATAAACTGGAAAAGGATCTCGATAACTCGAAGAAATCCACCGAGGCCGCGCTCGCTGCGCAATCGCAGGCCGTTTCCGCGGCCCAGCCGGATGCGTATAAAATGGAGATCAGCACGCTTCAGACGCACGTGAAGGAATTGGAAGGTCAGATCGAGGACGAGCGAAACAGTACCGCCAAGGAAATCGCTTCGATGGCGTCCAAGTTGCAGCGAATCAGTGAGACCAGTCGTTCGCTGACGGAGGCCAATCGCGCTTTGCTGGCGACCAAGGAAAACGATACTGGCGCCTCGAACGATGAACTGGAGCAACTCCGCGGTAAAGTGCGAGAGCTTACCTCGATCAGTGATGATCTTCGCCAGCAGAATCAGCGTTTGAAGGATGACGCGCAAAAATCGAATTCCGATCGCGACGCGCTCAAACTACAACTCGCCGAAACTCAAAAGGCGGCAGTGTCGGTCGCGGCGCTCGCGGACGAGAGAAATACGCTGCAGGAAAAATTGGACAACGCGGGTGCAGAGCTGGCGAAGGCACAGCAGGAGAATGAAGCGCAGCGTAAGAACATCGAAGACCTCAAAGGGCAACTCACTGAAAGTCTTCAAACCGCTGAAAAAGCACAGACCGACTTGGCGGCGCAACAAACCCGTGTCGTCGATGCGGAAAAAGCGACGGATTTACACAACACCTCAGTCGCGGAATTGACCCAGGCCAATGCCAGTTTGGGGGCGGAAAAGGAAGAGCTTTTGCGGCAGATCGATGCCCTTCGCCTTGACGCGGCGCGGGTAAATGAGAGTGCACGCCTCGCGCAGTCCAGAGTTGCGGATGCCGCTGCAGCGCAGGAGCGGCAACGTGCCGCTATGATTTCCCAGCTTCGCCAGGAAAATAATGCATTGTCTGCGCGTCTTGCGCAGGCGCAAGGCACGCTGGATCAAATCGCCTCGGCGGCCCGCTTGGGTACGCCCGCGGCGGCGATTGCCTCTGGAAATCCGGCGCAAGTGCATCCTGCCTCTAACATCAATCCGGGGGATACGGGTGTTCGCTATCACACCGTGACCGAGGGCGATTCGCTCTCGCGGATCAGCTTGCGTTACTACGGCACCACCAATCGCTGGCAGGACGTCTATCAAGCCAACCGCGACCTCTTGCAGGGAGCCAATTCGCTGCGCGTCGGCATGCAATTGAGAATCCCGTGACCGGTACTGGTAACCGCGTATCAGTGTGCGCGGCCCTCCGGCCCGCCCACGAAAAAGGCACGCCGATGAAGGCGTGCCCGAAAAGTAAGCTGGTGAAATCAGGCTACCGCGACCCGGCCGATGTTGGCGGTTTCTCCTGAAGATTTAACCAGGTGATTGAAGAACTGGTCGCGTCTTTCGCGGGCCGTATCGACGCACTTGGTGCCGAGGGATCGGCGGATGCGCTCCTTGGTGAAGGGTGTTGGATACACCGTGTAGTGAAGAAACCACGTCCCGTTGTTATTCCACAGGTGATGGTTCGGATTTCCTTCGCTGATGCGAAGGGAGGCGAGGGTGAGGATGTTGGCTGGCATGATGCGTGAGCGGTTGGTTTTTAATTAATCGTTCGCGCATCAGGGTTTCCAGAAAAACGAAAGCCGCCTGAGGACATCAGGCGGCTTTCCGTTTTTTAGGAGGAGTTTTTTTGTTAGAAGGTTTTACCCTTCTCACATCCGGGTGACTCTGGTCACTCGAAACCACCGTGATCACTCCTAGACCCGGTTGGCAGAACCGCCTGTTTCCAGTCGATCCTTTCCTGATGCGAGGTCGACGCTGCAAAATTTCCAGTGCTACGCCAGAAGATTTTTTGCCGTCATCCCGGCCATTTTTTTGTCACCGCCTTAAATCGCTGATTTTTGTCAGCTTATAGAGCGGTAAGTGGGCAATTTATTTTCAGTGCCAGCCTTGCCCGGCAGAGGGAAACAACGATCGAAACCACCCGACGTCCTATCGTTTCATTCCCGGGATTTCTATCTTCATCGGGAGCTGCGGCTTGGGAATACCCGGGTCCGTCATCTGAAGCGTTCCAATTTTACTGGGTGGTCGCGATTGACGGAGGGGTTTAAGAATCTCCGTGAAATATTTCTTCCCCTCGGCGGACATGTTCGTTGAAACTTTCGCTTTCTCGCCTACCAAAAGAACCTCTTCGCATCCGAAGCAGATGAGGGCTGCGGCCACCGGCTTGCCGTTTATATTCCAACGCAGCGCGTAGTCTGCATGGAAGCCACCGCAAGCTTTGGGGAAAGAAGGATCATCACTGTTGGGGACGACAAACAAAGTCTTCTCCAGAAATTGCTGGGTAATCTCATTTTTCTGCTCAATCGGGAGGTCCAATAATTTAGGATAGAAAAGCTCACTGGCGATAGTTTGAATATTCGGTTTGGCTGCTTCGATTGTGCGAATATCGCTTTCCCAATAAGGATGGGGAAGCCCCTCAAGTACCTCGACGGAATCTGCGTTTTTGACCGCCTCGGAGAACCACTTAACGTCAGCGATCTGAGGACCCGAGAATGGAGTCTGGGCCCTGAGTGCCACGACAGAGATCATGACAACAAGGAAAACGGGTAGGCTGATTCTGCTCACGCTCCAAGTAATACAATTCGTTTTTCATTTGGCAGCAAAAAAGCCGGACAATTTTGTCCGGCTCGCGAAGTAAGTGGGCTTCCGGCTTAGGTGAGCGTGACGCCCTTGTTTTTTGCCGCCCGCAGAAGCGCATCGGCCATGTCCGAGGGGGTTGCCGCAACCTCGATGCCGCACTCCTTGAAGACAGCGATTTTTGCGGCCGCGGTGTCTTCAGCACCTCCGACAATAGCCCCGGCGTGACCCATGCGCCGGCCGGCAGGTGCCGTCGCTCCAGCGATGAAGCCGGCGACCGGTTTCCTGCAGTTTTGTTTGATCCAGCGGGCCGCTTCGACCTCGGCGTTGCCGCCGATTTCGCCGATCAGAATGATCCCGTGGGTATCGGGATCTTCATTGAAGAGCTTGATGACATCGAGGTGGGAAGTTCCGTTCACCGGGTCACCGCCAATGCCGACCGAGGTGGATTGGCCGATGCCTTTCGTCGTGAGTTGAAAAACGGCCTCGTACGTCAGCGTGCCCGAACGGGAAACGACGCCGACGTGGCCCTTTTTGTGGATGTACCCCGGCGCGATGCCGATCCGGCATCCTCCATTTGAATCCTTGCCACTGCCGGGAGTGACGATTCCAGGGCAATTCGGGCCAACCAGACGGGTTTTGCTGCCCTGCATGGCGCGTTTAACGCGGATCATGTCCTTGATTGGAATGCCTTCCGTAATGGCGACGGCGAGATCCAAGCGGGCGTCGACGCATTCGAGAATCGCGTCAGCGGCGAACGGCGGCGGGACGAAAATCACGGAAACGGTCGCGCCGGTGGCTTTGGCCGCGTCGGCCACGGAATTGAAGATGGGAACCTTGTGCCCGGCGTGTTCGAAGAATTGTCCGCCTTTGCCCGGCGTCACGCCGGCGGCGACGACCGTGCCGTAGTCGAGCGAGAGTTTCGCGTGGCGACCACCGAAGTCACCGGTGATGCCCTGAACCATGATCTTGGTGGCGGGAGTAATGAGAATGGACATGGGAAAGTTTCGCTGGTTGGAGGTTCAGGCGACGAGTTTGACGATTTTCTGCGCGGCATCGGCCATGGTGTCGCCAGAGACGAGCGAGAGACCTGAAGCGGCGAGGGTGGCTTTGCCGGCGATGACGTTATTGCCTTCGAGTCGGACCACGAGCGGCAGCTTGAGGCCGACTTCCTTGACTGCTTCGACAATGCCGGTGGCGATGACGTTGCAATCCATGATGCCGCCAAAAATATTCACGAAAATTCCCTTCACGTGCGGGTCACCGAGGATGATTTTGAAGGCCGCGACGACTTGGTCTTTCGAGGCGCCGCCGCCCACGTCGAGGAAGTTCGCGGGACTGCCGCCGTAGTGTTTGATGATGTCCATCGTGCTCATGGCGAGACCGGCGCCGTTGACGAGGCAGGCAATGCTGCCGTCGAGCGCGATGTAACTGAGCGAAAATTTCGACGCCTCGATTTCCTTCGGGTCTTCCTCGTTGAGATCGCGCAGGGCTACGATTTCAGGATGACGATAGAGGGCATTGGAATCGAAGGAAACTTTCGCGTCGAGGGCGAGCACCTCGCCGGTCGGAGTCGTGATCAAGGGATTAACCTCGATCATCGCCGCGTCGGTTTCCCAGAATGCGGTGTAGAGATTGCGGATGAGTTTGGCGGCGTTCTTCGTTTCGATGCCGGCGAAGCCGAGTTTGGAGGTGAGTTCGCGAACTTGGAAGTCGGCGAGGCCGTAGGCCGGATCGACGATTACCTTGAAGATTTTTTCCGGCGTGTTGTGCGCGACGGTTTCGATATCCATTCCGCCCTCGGTGGAAGCGACGATCACCGGTTTTGAACTCGCGCGATCAAGCAGGATGGCGAGATAATATTCCTTTTTGATGTCGCTCGCGACGGTGAAATAGATCGTCTGGACCTTTCGTCCCACCGGTCCGGTCTGCAGGGTGACGAGGGTATTTCCGAGCATCTTGCCGGCCATTTCCTTGGCGTCAGCCTTGGTCTTGCAGAATTTGACGCCGCCCTTGAAACCATCGGTGAAAGTCCCCTTGCCGCGTCCGCCGGCATGGATCTGCGACTTTACCATCGTTGGCCCCTCGGGGAGCTGGGAAAGGGCGTTGATGAATTCCTCGGGCGTAGTTGCGACCGCACCCTTGGGGACCGGAACGCCGAATTTTTCGAAAAGTGCCTTGGCCTGATACTCGTGGATATTCATGAGAAAAAATGATGAGGCGTGATTTTAGCCATAAACAGACGGGAAAGACATAAAAAAACCACCGCGAGTGTGCCCGCAGTGCTGCAAATTAGCCTTTGATAACTTTGTATTAGAAGAGCGGCACACGACAGGATTGCGTTTGCGGTGCCGGGCGACAGCGTTCGGCTTATGCAATCGCATGAGGTGCTCAAGGAAGTACTGAAGAAAACCAGCGCAAAACAGATCTCGGCAGACATGGGCCTGTCGCTCTCACTTATCTACAAATGGGCCGAGCCGCCGACGGACGAGACCGGGAGCGGGGCGAATAATCCGCTCGATCGAATCGATCAGCTTTTGAAAATCACGAACGATGATCGGATCGCGCAATGGGTCTGTGAGAGGGCGGGTGGCTTTTTCATCAATAACCCGAAGGCCAAGCCGCATCCTTATCAGCTCATTCCGTCGACCAATAGCATCGTCCAGGAATTTGCCGATATGCTGGGAGTGATCGCGATCGCGGCAGCGGACAATGCGATCACCAAGGAGGAGGCGAAAGCCATTCGTCGGCGTTGGGAGGATTTGAAGTCGGTAACCGAGGGATTTGTGCGGCAATGCGAGGAAGGAAATTTTGCCGCGGTCAGATCGGAGTCGCCGGTCGCGCAGATACCTCCGACTCGCAGCTAAAAGAATTTTCCCCGGGACAAAAGGGGAGCTCTGTCGGCGTCGATTCCGGTCGCTGCACTGCAGTCCGGGTTGAAACTCGTCGTCGCACGCAAGTAAATGTCTGCGCTAATCGGCCGGAGTGAGGCGAATACAGCAATAAGGTTTATGACATCGATGAATTTCATCGATGGCAAACAACCTGCTTAATGGGTGACGAGTGCTCGTCGTATGGCGACGGACGACTCGATTAAAAACCTAACTCAGAAACCTACTCACTCATGACCAAGTATTCTTCCAGAATGACAGGTTGGGCCGCTTCCGCCCTCCTTGCCCTTGTTACGACTGCCTCGGCCGAAATTAAACTGAATGATAATTTCTCGGTTAGCGGTTATATCGAAGGTTCCTATCAATACACGGCGCCGAAGCCGGGTGATTCGACCGATCGGCTTAATATCGATTCATCCCAATTGCTTTTCACCACGAACTTCAAACCGGTTACCGGGGTGGTGAGTCTGTTCTACGTACCCAATGCGCAACAGGAGACGACTCTGCTCGATGCTTATGTGACTTACGATGCTGGCAACGGCCTCACTGTTACCGGAGGCAAATTTTTAAGCTATCTTGGTTATGAATCTTTTTTCACCGTCAATAATCCGGAAATTTCTTTCGCGAACGGCGACTATCTCGCGCCAATTCCCGGCTATCACGAGGGGGTGAAAGTCGACTACGGCACCAAGGAATACGGCGTCGGCGCGGCCTTGGTGGATTCCGTCTACTCTCCATTTTACCTGAAGGGTGATGGCGAATTGAAGCACAACGCAGGCTTTGAAGGCTATTTCACTTATAAGGCCGTTGAGAACCTGACGCTCTGGGCCGGGATTGCGTATGATACGAAGGGGAGCCGGGACATTCCTTCGCAAGCGCACGCCGTGACCACCCTCGATTTCTGGGCCCAGTACCAAGTCGATAAGGCTGTCATGGTCGCCGCCGAATATGCGCACAAGGACGGTGGTCCGGGCGCCAAGGGTTACAATTGGCTCGCGCTCATGACCTACTCCTTTACCGATAAACTTTCGACTGCTTTTCGGGTTTCCGGAGAAAAGGTTACCGATGGTGCCAGCTTCACTAAATATACCATCGCTCCCGGGGTTGCAGTTACCGACAAGCTGACGGTTCGCGCTGAATATTCCTACTACGACTACAAGGACGCTGCGACCGACAAGGCGAACTACTTCGGTGTTCAAGCCTTCTTCAAATTCTAACCGGTTGCCGGGTTAACCTGCTCCGACGGGTAGCTCCTCATCAGACTACCCGTCTTCGCGCCAGCGCTTGGCGCGGCGTTTTTTTCGCCCCTCACCCTTCTCAACTCTTTCGCGGGTCTGCTGGCCATCCGTTTTGCCCAGACGTTCCGCGCAGCTACCACACCCTCCAGATATGATTACCAAAATCGCAAAATTGCTCGGCGTTGGAGCCATTGCTCTCAGCGCCTTGGTCGGCTCCGCTCGCGCGGCCGACACGGTTAAAGTCGGCGTTCTCCACGATCTCTCCGGAACGATGGCCATCAGCGAAACATCGCTGCGTGACATCCTCCTTTTCACCTTTGACGAGATTAACGCCAAGGGCGGCGTCTTGGGAAAAAAGATCGTTCCCGTGATCGTTGACCCCGGCTCAGACTGGCCAACCTTTGCCGAAAAATCGAAACAGCTCCTCGAAGTCGACAAGGTCGCAGTCGTGTTCGGTTGCTGGACATCAGTGAGCCGCAAGTCTGCGCTACCGGTTTTCGAAAAGGATAACGGTCTGCTCTTCTACCCGGTTCAATATGAGGGAGAAGAGTCCTCCAAGAACGTGATCTATACGGGCGCGGCGCCCAACCAGCAAGCCATCCCGGCCGTGGACTACCTCATGAAGGAAGTCGGTGTGAAACGGTGGGTTCTTGAAGGGACCGATTACGTGTATCCGCGCACGACCAACAAGATCCTCGAAGCCTATCTGAAGGCAAAAGGCGTGGCGGCGGCCGATATCTCCATCAACTACACACCGTTCGGCTATTCCGACTGGCAGACCCGCGTGGCCGCGATCAAGAAATTCGGTTCGGCCGGCAAGAAGACCGCCGTCGTGTCGACGATCAACGGCGACGCCAATGTCCCTTTCTACAAAGAACTCGGCAACCAGAAGATTTCGGCTGAAGATATCCCTGTCGTCGCTTTCTCGGTCGGTGAAGAAGAACTGTCCGGCGTCGACACGAAACCGCTGGTCGGCCATCTTGCGGCCTGGAATTACTTCGAAAGCATTTCGAATCCCGCCAACAAGGCGTTCATCGATCAGTGGCACGCTTACATCAAGAACCCCAAGCGCACGACCAACGACCCGATGGAAGCGCATTACATCGGCTTCAATCTGTGGGTGAAGGCCGTTCAGAAGGCTGGAACGACGGATACGGAGAAGGTGATTGCGGCGCTGCCGGGTCTCGAGACGCCGAACTTGACGGGTGGTATCGCCAAGGTTTTGCCGAATCATCACATCACGAAACCGGTGTATATTGGCGAAGTCAAAGCAGACGGCCAGTTCAACGTGGTCTGGAAGTCTGCG
>DASYDH010000036.1:0-26820 GCA_036499685.1 Lacunisphaera sp.
CTCGGACGGATGGTTGATCTTGCGGGTCCAGGACATGTCGGAGACATGCACCATGCCGTCGATGCCTTCCTCGAGTTCCACGAACGCGCCATAGGTGGTCATATTGCGCACCTTGCCGCGAACGCGGGCTCCCACGGGATAATTGTGGCGAACCATGTCCCACGGATTTGGCTCCAGCTGGCGGAGACCGAGGGAAATCTTTTGTTCTTCGCGCTGGATACCGAGGACAACCGCATCGAGTTCCTGACCGACCTTGAGCAGTTCGGACGGTTTGCTGATGCGCTTCGTCCAGGACATCTCGGTGATGTGCACCAGACCTTCCACGCCCGGCTCGAGTTCGATGAACGCGCCGTACGGAACGAGATTGACGACTTTGCCGTGGATCTTGGAACCAACCGGAAACTTGTGGTCGATGTTGTCCCACGGATTGTTCTTCGTCTGCTTGAGACCGAGCGACACGCGCTCTTTCTCGCGATTGATATCGATGATCATCACCTCGATTTCCTCGCCCTGCTTCAGCAGCTCGGACGGATGGCCGATGCGGCCCCAGCTCATGTCGGTGATGTGCAGCAAGCCGTCCATACCGTCGAGATCGATGAACGCACCGAAATCGGTGATGTTCTTGACGATGCCCTTGCGGACCTGACCGGGTTGCAATTTTTCGAGGAGATCGCGGCGCTTGTTGACGCGCTGTTCTTCGATGAGCTCGCGGCGGGACAGAACGATGTTCTGGCGCTCGTGATTGATTTTGAGGACCTTGAAGTCGTAGGTCTGGCCGACGTACTGATCGAGATTCTTCGGTGGTTGGATGTCGATGTGCGAGGCGGGCAGGAAAGAGTCGACGCCGATCGAAACGATCAGGCCGCCCTTGACCTTGGCCTTGACGCGGCCGGCAACAACGGCGCCTTCCTGGCATTTCTGGAGAATATTTTCCCAGTTCTTCTTCTGTTGGGCCTGCTCGTAAGAAAGGACAGGATTACCTTCCTTGTCTTCGAGCTTCTCGAGGATGACCTCGATGGCGGAGCCGATTTGAAGTTCGCCGAGATCGGAGAACTCATTGGCGGGAATGACGCCTTCAGCTTTGCCGCCGATGTCGACGACGACTTCATTGGCGCGGATTTCAGTGATAACGCCCGAGACGATTGAACCTTCCTTCAATTTGTCGAAGGAGCTCTGGGCGAGCAGGTCTTGCATTAACGAACTCATGATGACTGTAGTCGGAATGAGGCGCGCTTGCTCCAAAACGCACGGCTTCCGGAAGATCCTTTCGGATCCATTGGTTGAGGGTTGAACTGTCGAACAAGCCGATGGGAGCGACGCGACTGCACCGGCTTGACTTAAGAACGTCGCGTAAGGGGAAGAACGTCCCTTATCACAACAGCACCGGCAAGCGAAAAATCAGGGATTGGCGGGCGGTTTAATCGAGCCGTTTTCGAGCAAAACCTGCTGCAACGCCGAGAAATAAAGCTCATACAAACTGTGCTGCCGCAGCTCCTGTTCACTCACACCACCTGGAAAGGTGCCCTCGGTGTTTTCCGAAACCAGCAAACCCACTTGCGTCTGACCATCATCGGTTTCGGCAAGAGTGATCTTGAGAGTCGTTTGTCGCGTGTCCCGAATCGCGTCACCTTCCCTGATCGGAGCGTAGGCCTCAATCACACCCTGCGCCAATGATTTGCGGCCGATGAGCAGATCGACATTTTTGACCGCCGTCAGGCCGGCATTGAAAACCGCCCGTCGATCCGCGGCAAATACGCGCGTTTGAGGGGCGACGGCAGTAAACCGATCCTGCACGCGGGACGACATTGAATCGCAGCCCGTCAGGAGGCCGATTGAACAGAGCACAAGGACTAGCAAAGATTTCATGGTGTTGGTTGGTGAACCTGCGACCCGTCATGCCGGCTGTTGTTGCGACAAACAATGCAGCGTGCCCAGACCCCAGATCAAATGATAGCAATCGACGGGGATGATTTCCCGGGCGGGAAAACAGGCGCCCAAAATCTCGCAGACCTCGGCGTCACGTTTCTTTTGCCGGAATTGTGGCACCAAAACAGCGCCATTGATGATGAGAAAATTCGCATAACTCGCCGGCACCTGCTGACCGTGAAAACCAAATGGTTTCGGCATCGGCAGCGTAACAATTTCAAACCTATTACCTGCCGGTGTACGAAACCCTTTCAGTCGCTCAAGATTCTCAGCGAGGAGCTTATGATTGGGATCGCGTTTGTTTGTCTCAACCGCAGTTACAAAACCATCGGGTTTATAAAACCGAGTAATGTCGTCGATATGTCCGTCGGTGTCGTCACCCACGATTCCCTCGCCGACCCACAATACTTTTTTCACGCCTAGATAATCCTTCAGATTCTGTTCGATCTGTTCGCGTGTCAGGTCGGGGTTGCGGTTTTTATTTAACAAGCATTGCTCACTCGTGAGCAAAAGTCCTTGCCCGTTGACATCGATTGAGCCGCCTTCGAGGACCACGTTTTTTTCAAAGCAGCGCATTTTCAATTTTTGCGCAATGCTCGGCGGAATCTTGTTATCGAGATTGTAGGGCGGGTATTTACCGCCCCACGCGTTGTGGACCCAATCGGTAACGGCGACTTCGCCCGTCTTGTCATTCTTCACAAAAATCGGCCCGTGATCGCGGCACCAGGCGTCGTTGGTCGGATGATTGTAGAAAGCAACGCGCGACATCTCCGCGCCCGCTTTCACGCACAGCTGTTTGGCGCGGGCTTGCAGGCGACGAGCGCAGTTGATCCGCACATTTTCAAAGCGGCTGATCTGCGCAACAATTCCCGCAAATATCCCGGGAATCGGGCGAAACTGCCCGGGCCACGTTTGCAGATTATGCGGCCATGAAAGCCAGACCGCGTCTTGGGGCTCCCACTCGGCCGGCATCCGAAACCCGAGTGAGGCAGGCGTTTTGATTGCGGCCATTTTCAGTCGATAAAGCGCTTCGTCATGTCGCCGTAAGCATCGATCCGTCGGTCACGAAGAAATGGCCAATGCGTCCGGGTAACGTCGACTTTGTCCAAATCGACCGGCACGAGCAAAATCTCCTCCCGATCCACGCTGGCCTTCGCCAGAATTTGTCCACTGGTGCCGGCCACAAAACTTTGCCCCCAGAATTCCAAGCCATCGCCACCAATCGGTTTTTCCGTCCCAATCCGATTGATCGCAGCGACGTAGCAGCCGTTCGCGACCGCGTGCCCGCGATGACTGACTTCCCACGCGCCATGCTGATTCGGACCATACTCCGCTTTCTCTTTCGGATGCCAGCCGATCGCCGTGGGATAAAATAGAATCTCCGCGCCCTGCAGTGCCGTCAGTCGTGCGCCCTCGGGGTACCACTGATCCCAACAGATCAGGACCCCAATTTTCCCGTATTTCGTCTGCCAGGCACGGAAGCCGGTATCGCCTGGCGTGAAATAGAATTTTTCGTAAAAAAGCGGATCGTCCGGGATGTGCATCTTCCGATAAATCCCCAAAAGCTTGCCATCCGCATCGATGATTACGGCAGTATTATGGTAAAGACCGGACGACCGTTTTTCGAACAACGACGCGACGATTACTACCTTATGTTTCTTGGCGAGTTTCTGGAAAGCGACGGTGCTCGGTCCGGGAATCGGCTCCGCCAGCCTGAAATAGTCGTGATCTTCGCTCTGGCAAAAGTACTGGGAGCGAAAGAGTTCCTGAGTACAGATGATCTTTGCGCCCTTTTTTGCGGCTTGTTCAGCCAACGCGAGCGTCTTCTTCAGGTTCTCTGCCGGGCTGGCGGAACATGCATGTTGCAAGAGGCCTAAGGTAACTTTCATGGCGGAGTAAATTTTTATAAAAACCGGACGATAGAAACAGCATCAGCGAACGCCTCCCATCGTTAATTACAAGGAATCTCTGTCAAATCGGGCACGTAGCAGTCTTGCGAACAAGGCTTTGACAAACCACTCTCTAATTGTAAAAGAATATAGCCGGTTCAATTTATCCCCTATCCATTATGTGTGCAGAACCCCGCCCGCTCATCGTTGCCGTAGAAGACGAACCTGAATTGCTCAACATCATCACTGAGCAGCTCGAGGTCGCCGGAATGCATGTCCAAGCCTACAACCGCTGCGCCCCTGCGCTCCGGTTCTTGCAGCATAATTTTGCCAATCTTCTCCTGCTCGACCTCACGCTCCCCGACTTGAACGGTTTTGAAATGCTCAAGGAGCTCAAGCAACAGGACATTAACGTCCCGGTGATTTTCCTGACCGGAAACTCGATGGAGTCGGACAAGATCAAGGGGCTGAACATGGGTGGTGACGATTACATCACCAAACCGTTCAGTTACCTTGAACTCGTCGCCCGCATAAATGCCGTGCTGCGTCGCGCCGAATCCAACAAGGATTTCAACGTCACCAAGAACGTAAAGACCACCGATGGCCCCTTCCCCTTTCTCGGGTCTCAGGTTCACCCTGATAGACTCGAAATTTCGTTTCCCAACGGCAAAATTCACAAGATCGGCCGGAAGGAACTTGGCATTATCGCCTATCTCAATTCCCACGTCTCAGTCGTCATCACCCGCAAAGAGTTGATCCACTCTGTCTGGGGAATTCACGCCGATATCCGCAGCCGCTCACTTGACCAATACATCGTGAAGATTCGTGCGGCCTTCGAGGAAAACGGTCTTTCCCTCGACAGCTTCAAGACTGTCCACGGCATTGGCTACATTTTCGAGCCGGACAAGCCGTCCAGCTAACGGAAGAAGCGGGGTTTCATCCCGCCGATCTGTTCACGCTCAAACAGTCAGATCGCAAACTTCGGCCACCCGTTCGAGGGCATCGGCGAGCTGGTCGCGACGCTTATAGCCGCCGATCATCCGGGTTTTCCCCTCTTCCAGCCGATTAAGCAAAGTCGTCAGCAGTTCGGTATTATACGACTGCATCACCAGATCGATCGCCTTGTCCCGGCCAATCTTCTCGGTGATTTTCTTCATCAGGGCTTTCTTATCCATAAATAACAAGGGGGTTGAAGAAATCCCAAACTCCCCCGATCTCGCTGTTTTGGCAAGGTTAGGTTTTTGGCTCAGAAAAGTTCGGTCTGTTTGGCGCCATAACGCTTTTGAGCTTCCGTCAGGCTCGATTTCATTTCGAGCGACTCAAGCAAGGCAAAGAGCTTCGCGTGCTCCGCATTGCCGCCGGCAACGATCACCGGGAGCGGCGATTCAGCCCGCAGGGTGGTCAGTTTCAAATTGAGCCGCAATGCGGCTGCCTGCTGCGCGACAACTTCGCGAAATCGTTCAGGCTTCAGCTCCGCAGCGCGCGCGATAATTCCCTCAAGCGTCTGGTGCTCGCTGAACCATTTCACCGCTGTCTTCGGTCCCACGCCGCTGATGCCAAAAATATTGTCCGAGGTGTCACCGATGAGCGCGAGGTATTCGGCAATGCGGATCGGCGGCACGCCAAATTTCTCCTGAACACCTGCGACGTCGAGCACTCTCCAGCCCAATTTGGGATTGGCCGTCGGTGGGGGCAGCAGGATTTTTATCCGTTCGTCCACGCATTGTGCAAAGTCCTTGTCGGCACTCACGATCAACACGTCATGGCCCGCTGTCGCCAGCGAACGTGCCTGGGCCGCGAGCAGATCGTCTGATTCCACCCCGTCCATTTCCACGCCGACCAGTCCCATCGCACGGGTCAGCTCCTTGATCAGTGGAAACTGTTTTTCGAGTGGTTCGGGCGTATCCTTGCGGTGAGCCTTGTATTCAGGATGCAAAGCGAGCCGATCCTGCGAACCGCCCAAATCGAAAAACACGAGCATGACGTCCGGTTTCTCTTCATCCTGTAACCGCCAGATCGTCTTGATCCACCCGTGGAGCGCGCCGGTCGGAAATCCATCCGCACGCGTTAATTCCGGCATTCCATAAAATGCGCGGAAGGCCAGATTATATCCGTCAAGCAGAAGCCACTTTGCCATGTCCGAAGCGAAACGGAAACCGACCCGACGTAAATCTCTTTCCGGTTCCGACTGGGAAAACAGCCGATTCGAGCGCGTCATGAGTACGCGTCGATCGCCGGCATCACTCGTTTTTCCCAAAAAGCAGACGCAGCGAATTGATACAGACCACCAGCGTGCTGCCTTCGTGTGCACCCACGCCAATCGCCAGCGGCACTGCGCCCAATGCCGTCGCAATCACCATGATTACCACCACGCCCAGTGAAATCGTAAGGTTTTGCCGGATGATCACCTTGGCCCGGTGACTGAGACGGTGGGCCGAGAGGAAATTTTCGATCCGGTCATCCATCAGGATAACCTCGGCTTGTTCCAATGCCGCATCACTGCCGCGTGCGCCCATTGCCACGCTGACATCGGCCGCGGCCAGGCAAGGCGCATCATTTACCCCGTCGCCGACCATCGCCACGCGACGCGCCGGCGGGCCGAGCCGCAACGCCTGAATCGCCTCGACCTTTTGTTCCGGCGTTAGATGCGCGCGCACTTCGCTCACGCCGAGTTCGCGGGCCACGGTTTCCGCCGCCTGCCGGCGGTCGCCGGTCAGCATCACCGTGTGAATCTTATGTCGCGCCAACTCTGCCAGCACCGCCTTCGATTCCGAACGGATCTGGTCGCGCAACAATACGCGCCCGAGCATATCCTTGCCCACCACCCACACCTCCGCGAGTTCCGCTGGAGCTGGCGGCAATTTCTCCGCCCAATCCGCGAGCGGACCGGCTTCCAACAATTCCCTGCGACCGAGCAGCGCCTGCCCACCCGCGACTCGTCCGCGCACACCCTGTCCAACGATATTTTGAAAATCCTCCAACGGCACCGCGCGAATGCCCCGCGCCTTCGCGTCGCGCACGATCGCGCGGGCCAGCGGATGCTCCGAACTGGCTTCCAACGCATATGCCAGCTCCCTCACCTCGGTTTCGCGGCCGGCGGGAAAACTCTCGTAGTTGATGACCTCCAATTCCCCGGTGGTGAGCGTCCCGGTTTTGTCGAGCGCCACGACGTTGATATCGGCCAGCTTTTCAATGGCCGCGCCGCCGCGAAACAACACGCCGTGTCGTGCGCCCCAGGCGATGGCGGCGAGGATCGCCGAGGGAATCGACAATACCAGCGCGCACGGGCTCGCCACCACCATTAACGTCATCGCGCGATAAAACGCCGAGCGGGTTTCGTCCGTATTAGCAAAAGCCGGCAGGTGGAAACCCAGCCACCACACCAGAAACATCGCGGCCGAACCGCCGATCACCGCGTAAGTATAACCCGTGCCGAATTTTTCCGTGAAACGCTCGCTCGGCGCCTTCAGCTTCTGCGCGGTTTGAATGAGCCGGATGATTTTTTGCAACGTGCTCTCCGATGGCAGCCGCGCCACCTCAAAATCAACCGTGCCCCACAAATTGATCGTGCCGCTGAAAACGGAATCGCCAATTCCTTTTTCCACCGGATTCGCTTCGCCTGTGAGCGTGGATTCATCACTCGCGCTTTTACCGCTGACCACGTTGCCGTCCGCCGCGAATGCACCGCCCGGCCGCACCCGTATGCGCTGCTTCAATTGCAATTCCTCAACCGGCACTTCCTTTTCCTGTCCGTCCGCCAGCACCAGCGTCGCCCGTTTTGGCGAGGTTTTCAACAGCGCGCTGACTTCGCGCTGCGTGCGATCGAGCGCGTATTCTTCCATCGCCCCCGAGGTGGAAAATAAAAACAGCAGCAAGACCGCTTCGCCCCACGCATCGATAAACATCGCCCCGATAGCGACCGCGAGCATCAGGAAATGAATATCGATCTCACGCTTCTTCAGATTTTCCCACGTATCCACCGCGGCGTCCCAGCCGCCGGCGATCAATCCGATCAGAAAAAGCCCTTTCGCCAGCCAGGGCAACTGCGGTGCAAAATGCTCCGCGACCGTCGCCGCCACCCCGAATACTCCGCAGACCGCCGCGAGGATTAAAAGCATGCGCCACTCCTGATCTTCGTGAGACGGTTCGGCTTTGATCTCAGGCCATTCCATTTCCCGCCAAAGCCACATTTTCTCCGCCGTGACACAGGTGTCGCGTCCCAAAATGACCGACCCGCCTTCCTTTCGGAGTGAATAGCCGCCGGGCATCTTCGAGGCCAAACCCGTCGCGAGTCGGGTTTCGACGGCGGCGATCGTGGCCGCGAGTTGGCTCTCAAATAAAGCGAGATCGACTTCACCGATCGTCGCCACCGCCAGCCGGTGCGCCACCGGATCGATGCGCACGGCATTGACCTCAGGCCGATCGCGGAGAAACCGCACAAGCTCCTCAGTCCAATTCCCGGATGGCTTCTCAATTGGGTGCATGTCGGATCGAAACTGACGTGATTCACTCCTTCCGCAAATTCATTTGCGCCGCTCTCATTAACTCCGCTCATTGGGCGGTCATGATTGGTTTGAACGAAGAAGGCAGCCCGCCCCTGGACACCGGCCCCAAGCCGACCCGCGTGCGCGAACTGGCCCGGGAGATTTTCTCGGAAGCCGGCCAGCTTTGTTCCGCCCTCAAACTCGAGCATCGCCCGGAGCAGGCGCAAATGGCCCTTGCCGTCGCTTCAGCGATGCTCGCCGACGAGCCTCTACTCTTCGAGGCCGGCACTGGTGTCGGAAAGTCCCTCGCCTATCTGCTTCCCGGAATCATTCACGCCGTCGATCAGGGGCGGCAGATGATTGTGTCGACCCACACGATTTCGCTCCAGGAACAGGTCGAGCAAAAGGATCTTCCAATTTGCCGCCGCGTTTTCAAGTCGAGCCCCGACTTCGCGCGCTACGCCGATTTCCGCTCGGCCGTGCTGGTCGGCAAATCGAATTACCTTTGCCCCACTCGCCTCGGCCATGCTCTCGCCGATCGCACGACGCTCTTCGCCGATGCAGACTACGAGGAATTACAGCGCATCGCCAAATGGGCCGAAACGACCACCACCGGACTGCGCCACGAGCTGAAACCGCCGCCACGTCCGGAGGTTTGGGACGCGGTCAACGCCGACTCTTCGTCCTGCTCGCGCAAACATTGCGATGCTGAGAAATGTCACTACCAACGCGCCCGCGTCCGTCTGCGCACCGCGCAGGTCATCATCGTCAATCACGCCCTGCTCTTCGCCCTCATCAATTCCGGCGGCGCCAAAGCGCATGGCGCCACATCGGAAACCCGCGGCGTCCTGTTTCCCGATGATTTTCTCGTGCTAGACGAAGCGCACACGATCCCCGAAGTCGCCACCAATAATTTTGGCCTGTCGCTGAGCAGCTACGGCGTGGACCGCGCCCTGAAATATCTGTTCAATCCACGAACCAAACGCGGTACCTTTGGGAAACGGGGCGGGCCGCAGGCTCAACAACTCGTGATCGACGCCCTCGACGCGTCGAAGTTGTTCTTTGATTTTATCGCCGACAAAATCCTGACGCCGCGCGCGATCGTTCGCGTGCGCGATGAGGGCGTGGCCGAACCGTTGCTCGACGGACCGTTGGGCGCATTGCAACGGTTGATGGGGAAAATGGCCGACAAGCTGGAGGACGGCCGTGAACGCGACGAACTCCTGGAGCAGCAACAACGGATCAAGGGACTGCAAGCGGGTTTGACCGAATGGCTCACGCTCGGCGACAAAGGACACGTCTACTGGACCGAGCGCGGTGGACGGAAACAAACCATCGTGTCGCTCCGTAGCGCGCCCATCGATGTCTCACCGGAATTGCGCAAACATCTTTTCGGTTGTCGCACAAGTGTGGTCTGTACCAGCGCCACCCTCGCGATGGGCGGCAGCATCGATCCGCTCGCCCGGCGCATCGGTGCGGAAGGAGCCGAAGCCGTCGCAGTGAAATCGCCCTTCGATTTCGAACGTAACATGCGGGTTTACGTTGCGTCGGACGTGCCGTTGCCCACGCCGAAGGAAGCCCGGTTGTCCCTTGAAGTTCTCATCGACTATATTCGGTTTTGCACGACTCGTGTGCGTGGCGGGACCCTGGTTTTGTTCACCAGCTATACCGACATGCGCGCCGTGGCCATGGAATTGGAGCCGGAATGGCGCAAGCAGCAGCGTCCGTTTCTGATGCAGGGCGTTGACCTGTCCCGGACCGAACTTGCCCACCAAATGCGCACGCTGGGCAACGCCGTGCTTTTCGGCACCGACAGCTTCTGGACTGGCGTGGACGTTCAGGGAACCGCTCTCTCCCAAGTGATCATTACGCGCCTGCCCTTCGATCCGCCAACCCACCCGATAACCGAAGCCCAGTGCGACCATATTCGCGACACCGGCGGCAACCCTTTCAGCGAACTCACTCTGCCGGACGCGCTCATCAAATTCCGCCAGGGAATCGGCCGCCTGATCCGCAGTAAAACCGATCGCGGTCTGGTCACGATTTTGGACACCCGAATGCTCGCCAAGGCGTATGGCCGGGAGTTCCTAGCCTCGCTACCCACCGAAATTTACGAACGTTTGAACCGGGATAATCGAGAAACCGTTTTTAGACCTTTCCCTTAAGCGCAAGGTCCCTGTAGGCTCCCGCCACGACATGAATTTGCGTTCCTCTGCCCTCACCGATATCGGCCGCGTACGGCCGGAAAACGAAGACAGTTTTCTCTGCAACGACCTCCACCAAATCTACGCGGTGGCCGACGGCATCGGGGGACTTCCTTCGGGTGGGCAGGCCAGCGAAATGGCAGTCGACGTGCTGGGGCAGATCTTCGCCAAGTATCAATCCGGCCTGCCGGTCGACTATCAAAGCGTCGTCGAACAGATCAACGACAAGGTCTTTCTGCTCGGCCGCGTCCTCAGCCCGCAATTCGGCATCGGATCCACCCTCACCTTTGCCCACCTGACCGGCGTCAAACTGAACATCGGCCACGTCGGCGACTCTGCGGCGCTCCGCGTTCGCTCGAAGCAAATCGAACAGCTCACCACTGACCACACGATCGAAAACGAAATGCGCGAACGCGAGGCGCGCGGGGAATCGCTCAGTCTTTTGATGGAGAATCGCAACGCGCTCACCCGTTGCATCGGCCAGCCGCCTCCGATTCTGGCCCACTGTTCCAAGCACACGGTGCTCCCGCACGATCGTTATTTGCTCTGCAGTGATGGCATCACCCGTTACATTGCTACTGCGGAAATTGAAGAAATCATGCTGCAGTCCGCCGAGCCCAACGATGTCACCCAGACTTTGATCAACCGCGCCAACGAACGCGGCGGGTTGGACAACTCCACGGCCGTGGTGTTGTTTTTCGACTAGGATGCGCTCGGCTCATTTTGCTGCGCTTGTTGCCCGTCAGCCGGACAACGAGCTTTTTCGTTTCAGCCTCGCCCAAGCCTTGTTGGCCGAGAACAAGCCCGCGGATGCGCTCGACCATCTCACCGCCTGTGCCACGAAAAAGCCCGACTGGATGATGCCCCGCATTCTCCTCGGAAAAACGTTACTCGGTCTGGGTCGAAAGACGGAAGCAAAACCTTGGCTCGAACAGGCGCTGCAGCTGGCGATCGCCCAAAACCACGACGATCCCACGCAGGAGTTGCACGCGATTCTGAAAGATCTTTAGAAGGCCATGAGGCTCATCGAGGGATCGGATTGGCTAACCACTGATCGAATTCATCAAAGGACGAATTCTAAAGCATCCGCTTCGACTCATCGTCTCCGCAATTTGGTTCAGGCGCCTGCTGATCGCAGGCTGTTTCCCGCCTGTGATTAACGGGCGCCCAGGAATTATTCCGGAGCCGATGAGGCGGAGGTGTAATCCATAGTTTCGCCCGTTGGCGAAACCCATTAGCGTTCCACTATCTTGGAAATTCCTACTGCCAAAGCGGCGACGAATACCTTCCTGCCGCAATGAGCGACCGAATGGCGGACTGCGACGACGCGAGATCCTCCCGATAAGTAATGCCAAACCAGGCATCGGTGCTTTTCAGCAATGCCACTTTCGCCTGCCCGCGTTCGTTCAGCGTACTGATCGATGTCGGCAGATAAAACTCCGCTTTGGAATCGCTCCCTTTTTGGACGAGGAAATCCGAGAAAAGTTGTTCCAATTGTGGAAACACCGCCGGCGTAAAACCCCAGAAATTCATCGAGACAATTTCCGATCCCGACAGCTGCCTCGCGGCACCCGCCGCGTCATTGTAGGTCGCACCACCCGCAGACTTTTCGATCTTCGTGATCTCGGTGATGTGCTGAAGCCGGCCCGCCGGGTCGGTCGCACACAGCCCCCGGCTCACTGTGCCAAATTCCGACAACGTCTGCCGCAATGGATAACCCACCAGCGCATACTCCGGATTCGCCGCGCCGGCCGCGCGGTTGAAGTGCCCCGCAAGCTCGGCGTAGCCCGAAACTCCATAGAAATCGTCGGCATTAATTACCGCAAACGATCCCCGCACGGCCTCGCGCGCCACCAACACCGCGTGACCCGTGCCCCAAGGCTTGTTCCGGTTTTTTCCCAACGAAACACTCGCACCCGGCAACTCGGCCGTGGTTTCCTGAAAAACGTATTGCACATCGATCTTCGACTCCAGCCGGCGCCCGATGGTTTCCCGAAAATCCACCTCTATATCCTTGCGAATCACCAGCACGAGCCGCGTAAAGCCAGCCCGCAGAGCGTCAAAAACGGAATACTCGATGATCAATTCGTCCGCCGGCCCAACCGGTTGCACTTGTTTCAGTCCGCCGAACCGGCTGCCCATGCCGGCCGCAAGAATGACGAGGTCAAATGACGTTTTTTCCACCGCATCACGGGAGCAGGTGATTCAAAAAAAGAAAGCCAGAAAGCAATCCAGATGCCCGCAATTGCAGTTGCAGGCCAAAAAAACCGACCCACGCTGCCGTTGTGCGCCAATTGCTGCCGCAGTTTAACCCGGGCAGGCTGGCACCCCGGCGTGACGCGTGGGTGCTGCGAATTCTCACTGACCCTCCGGGCAACCGGTTGACTCGCGCCCTGATCGTTGCCGCCTATATTGTTGGTCTCGGGATCGTCGACTATTTCACCGGCACGACCCTTTCGCTTCAGGTTTTTTACCTCGCGCCCATCGCCCTCGCCCTGGCTTGGCTCGGTTTCCCTGCGGCAGTGGTCGCTTCGGTCTGTTCGATCGCCGCCCGGGTCGGCGGCGATTATATCTTGGGAGCCGAATACACGCGCCGGCCAAGCATCGTCTGGAACACGTTGGGGTTTCTTGCGACCTATGTGATTCTTGCCTGGATTTTGCAGGCGTTCATTACTTTGCGACGTGAATTGGAGGAACGGGTCAATTCCCGCACCGCCGCCCTGGCGACCGAGGTTTTGGCGCGCGAAAAACTCCAGCAGGAATTGATCGAAATCAGCGAACGCGAGCGTCGCACCATCGGTAACGATCTGCATGACGGTTTGGGCCAGCATCTCACCGCCATGGCTTTCGCCGCCGAAGTCCTGACCACTCAGCTCGCCAAAAACGATCCGCTCGCGGGCAAAACGGCTCGCGATATCGTCCGCCTCGCCGAGGAGGGCATTCATCAATCCCGTCAACTCGCACGCGGGCTGCTGCTCACCGCCATCGAGCCGGCCAACTTGAACCGGGAGCTCGAGGAATTGGCCGCCTCGGTCCAGCGCCAGACGGGCGTCCGCTGCCACTACGACGCAAAACGTCCACCGCTCGTCGGCGACAGCCGCACCGCTTCCCATATCTTTCGCATCGCGCAGGAAGCAGTCCGCAACTCCATTCGCCACGCGCAGCCCACCGCGTTGAACCTCAGCCTGTCCGGTGAAAATGAATCGCTGGTCCTTTCCATCAGCGACAATGGCGCCGGCCTGCCGAAGACCGCCAAAAAAGACGCCGGGGTGGGTCTCCGCGTAATGGCTCATCGCGCCAAACTCATCGGTGGCGATTTCACCCTCGAATCCATTCCGGGCAAAGGCACGCATATCCGCTGTCGGGTGCCATTGTGGGCGGCGTCGCCCGACTCACTCGTCACGTGACCGCTTCCCGCCAAAAAATCTTCATTGTCGACGACCACACGCTCGTGCGGGAATGGCTGGCGAATCTGCTCCGACAGGAACCTGATTTCGAGGTGTGCGGACAGGCTGACACGTCGGCGATCGCGCTTTCCGGGATCAGCGTCTCACTTCCCGCTATCGCTATTGTCGATCTCTCCCTCAAAGGAGGATCGGGGTTGGATTTGATCAAGGATTTGCGCGAGGTATCGCCGACAACCCAAGTTGTCGTGCTTTCGATGCACGAGGAGATTTATTTCATCGAGCGGGCTTTCCGCGCCGGAGCGCGCGCTTATGTCACCAAACGCGATTCGACCCATCGCATCGTTGAAGCCATCCGCGCCGTGCTGGCCGGCCAGGTCTACGCCAACGCCGACGTTCTGGCGCAGCTCACCGAACGAATGATCGGACATTCTCCCGCCAAACCGCGCGGCAGCGTGGAGCTTTTGAGCAATCGGGAAATGGAAGTTTTTCGTCGCCTCGGCGAAGGCCATGGCACCCGTAAAATCGCAACCGAAATGGGCCTGAGCATGAAAACCGTCCAGGCCTACAGCGCCCGGATTAAGGAAAAACTGGGTCTGGCGAACGTTAGTGAACTGGTCCGCGAAGCAGTGCGGTCGATGGAAAACAGCCAGAAGAATTAGGTCTGGTCTGCCAGATAAACTTTCACCGCACAGCCCTGCTGCGGCGTGCCGCTTCGCGAACACATGGTCGGCAGGACGTGAGGCCGGTGGCAGCGAAGCCGAAGCGGAACCACGCACTTCGCGCTAGACTACGGGCTGGGGTTTACGATTAATCACTCATGGCCTGTACTGTTTTCACTATCGCCAATCAAAAGGGCGGCGTCGGCAAGACCACTACTGCGATCAATCTCGCGGCGGCGCTCGCCGAACAAAAGATCCATACCCTCGTGGTCGATTTGGATCCCCAAGCGAACGCGACCAGCGCGCTCGGCATCGAAAAACAGGAAGGCAAAAGCCTCTACGCTCCCCTCCGCGGCGAGGCCAGCATCTTTGAAATGCTTACGCCGACCGCGTGGCCGCAGCTCGCGCTGATCCCCGCGGAAGTCGATCTCGCCGCGATCGAAATCGAACTGGCCCAACAGGAAAACTATCTGCTGCGCCTTCGCAGCGTGTTGGAACCGGTGCGAAATTCCGGCGGCTACCGGGTGATCATCATCGATTGCCCGCCGGCGCTCGGGATGCTTTCCATGAACTCGCTCGCGGCGGCCGACCATTTGCTCGTCGCCCTGCAATGCGAATACATGGCGCTCGAAGGTCTGGGGCAAATCCTCAAGGTGGTCGAACGCCTCAAGAATGCCGGCGTAAACCCGACGTTGGAAGTCGGTGGCATTGTGATGACCATGTACGACAGCCGTATCAATCTCGCGAAACAGGTCGTCGAGGAAGTGAAGCAGCATCTGCCGGAGAAGATTTTCAAAACCTTGATTCCCCGCACCGTCCGTCTGAGCGAAGCCCCGAGTTTCGGGAAACCGATCCTCGTGTACGATGCGTCCGGTCCGGGCGCGACCGCATATCGGGCGTTTGCAAACGAGGTGATCAAACGATTTGGGTTGAAAGACAATCCGGTGAAGGCCTGAGAGGGTTTACTCCAGGGAAGCAAAGGCACAGGGCTGAGGTTCGAACAAACGGAATTGAACGCGGAGGACCCAGAAGACGCGGAGTAGTTGGATACAAGTCTCCACCCGCCCGCGATCGGCGGACCCTCCGAATCCAAACCCGGAGACGATCAGTCGGGGGGCTTTTGACGTTTCGCGTCTGCATTGAGCGAAACCATCAGCGATTAAAAAATCCGAGGATCGAGAAGCAGGACCGTATGGGGACAACGGTCTCTACCGGTTCCGGAATTAGTTCGAGTCCGCTTGCGATTTTTCAGGCCGGCTACTCACTACCCGCTACCGCCTATCCACCGCATGCTCGCCGTCCTGAACAAATACCGCTCGATCTTCGTGGTCGGGTTGCAGAGTAATCTCGTTTATCGCTGGAATTTCGCGGTGCGGGCGACGTTTTCGCTGATCCACCTCGCGTTTGTCTTCGTGCTGTGGGGGGCGGCGTTCTCGGGGCAAACGGGCATTGGCGGTTTCAGTCTCCGCCAAACCCTCACCTATTTCGTGATGATGCTGGCGCTGCAGTTTTTTATCAGTGCGATGAATGAGGACTACGAAATCTCCGAGGAGATTCGCAACGGGCTTATCAACCAGTTTCTCCTGAAGCCGATCAACTATTACCTCTATCGGTTCAGCCTGTTCGTGAGCGCCCGGCTTGTCTCCGGGATGCTCGCGTTGGTTCCTCTCCTGCTCGTGCTGCCATTGCTCTTCGACAAACTCGTTTTGCCGCCGTTCGGCTGGAACTATCTTTTCGCGATTCCCGCGCTGGTCATGTCCGGGCTGATTCAATTCACGATCGCGTACTGTTTCGGCCTGCTCACATTCTGGTTTCTCGAGATCCAGTCCTTTATCATTCTGTCGCTCGCGGTGGAAACGGTCCTCGGCGGACAGGTCTTCCCGCTCGATCTGTTCCCGAAGTGGCTCTACGACCTCTCGGCCTACCTGCCCTACTATTACCAGATGTATTTTCCGGCCGCGCTGCTCACCGGGAGAATCACCGACCAAGCCTACGCGCTGCGCGGGCTCTGCATTCAATTATTCTGGGTACTGGCGCTACTGGCGGTAGCGCGACTGCTCTGGTCGCGCGGGTTGCGACGGCATACGGCGGTGGGAGGATGAGACCATGAACTCACTCGCCCATTACGCCCGTCTCTGGCTCGCCGGCGCCCGTTATTCGGTGATTCGCACGATGATGTTCCGTGCGGACTTCATCATGTGGTCGCTCGTCGAATTGTTCTGGATGGGAGTGAATTTGCTGCTCATCGCGGTAGTTTACCAGCACACCAATTCCATCGCCGGCTGGGGACCTTGGGAAATGACGCTGATCGTCGGGACCTCAATGTTGGTGCAGCGATTGCTGATGGGGCTTTTCTGGACGAATCTTTTTGAAATGGGCCGCAATGTGCGCAGCGGGCATTTCGATTTTTTCATGGCGCAGCCCGGAAGTCCGCTGTTCATGGTCTCCACACGGAAGATCGATCTCGATGGTTTTCTCAACGCCCCGCTCGCGCTCGCGGTCGTGCTCTACGCCGCACACCGTCTGGGACTGCATCCGTCGGGGGCGCAAATCGCGCTGTATGCCGTTTTCGTCATTTGCGGACTCGCGATTCACTATTCCACGCTGCTGGTACTCGTCTCGCTCGTGTTTTGGTTGCAAAGCGCGAAGGGCTTGGAAGGTGGGTATTTTGGCGTCAACGAATTCTCCCGCCTGCCGCGTGAGGCGTTGCGCGGGGTCGCAGCGGTGATTTTTGTCTATACCCTGCCCGTCATCATCGTCACCAATGTCCCGGCCCGAACGCTCCTGCACGGCGTCGAGTGGCAGCCGGCCTTGTGGTTGATCTGTGCCGCGGTCTTCTGGCTCACAGTTGCAGTCATCGTCTTTAACCGCGGTCTCCGCCGCTATTCCAGTGCCAGTTCCTGAATCCACCCGCAATCCCGACCCGTTGGCCGCGCTGCAAGACCGGATCGGCTATCAGTTTCGCAACCGCGCACTCCTGCTCGAAGCGCTTACCCATGGTTCATTTCTCCAGGAAAATCCCGACGCCGGCGCGCACAATCAACGACTGGAATTCCTCGGCGACGCCGTGCTGCATTTCATCATCACCGATGCGCTTTATCGCGAGTCCACCACGGAACGCGAAGGCGTACTCAGCCGGCACCGGGCGATTTTATCGAAAGGCGAATTTCTGACCAGGCTTGCGCGCGATCTCGGACTCGATGTCTGCATCCGGCTCAACAAAAGTGAAGAAGAAGCCGGCGGACGCGGACGCGCTTCCACCTTGGAAGACGCATTTGAGGGACTCGTCGGCGCCATTTATCTCGATAGCGACCTGCCCACAACCAGCGCGGTTGTGCTCGGCTGGTACGGCCCGCTCTCGGGTCGCGTGTTGCCCGCGGAAGACACGGAAAACCCCAAGGGCCGGCTGCAGGAACTCGTGCAACCACTGCATGGCAACCTGGCGTTGCGTTATGAAGTGGTGGCAACAACGGGGCCACGCCATGCGCGCGAATACGAGGTTGCGGTGTATTTGAAGAATGAAAAATTGGGCGACGGCCGCGGTTCCTCCAAGAAGGCCGCAGAAGAGGAAGCCGCCCGCACCGCCCTCGCGCTGATGCAGGAAAAAGAACGGCGCGGAACCGGTTGATTTGGACCTTTGTTCAGCTCACTTTTTGTTGACGACGACAAAAAGTTTCGGCGCACGTCACCTGATGACTTCCACTACCAGTCAACGCAGCAAGATCACCGGGGTGTGCCCGCCGGCGCAAGCGTACGCGGTCGCCGAACTGCTGCGGCGCAGCCCGGCGGCAGTTTGGCTCGTGGTCCACGAAGATATCAAACAGACCGATTCGCTCACCGAGGACATCGCCCTCTTTCATCAGGCAGCTGGCTCGAAATCGTCGCTGGAAGTGATGAATTTTCCAGAAGCGCAAACGGCGAATCGCGAAATGCGCGAGGCATTCAACGCCGCCAGCGATCGCTTTTCGGTGTTGAGTAAATTAAGCGGTCTGCGTCGCGCCACCCATCGTTCCGGCACGCTGGTGATTCTTGCCACGCCCACCGCGCTGCTGCAACCGGTGCCGCCACCGGAGGATTTTGCCAGCCGTGAAATCGAACTGCGACGCGGCCAGACTCATCCGTTCCAGGAGTTACTGAAACTGCTGCAATCGTTCGACTACGACAGTGAGGCCGTGTGCGAAGCCCCGGGGCAATACGCCGTGCGCGGCGGAATTGTGGACGTCTATCCGATCACGGCGCTGCAACCGTACCGGCTCGATTTTTTCGGCGATACGCTGGAGGAAATCCGCACTCTCGACCCGGTCACACAACGCTCCGGTGAATCCGTGGAAACGCTCACGCTGACGGCTGCGCCACGTTCGCTGGCGATAGGCAAACCCGCGTCGTTGCTCGACTATCTGACACCCTCCACGCACGCAATTCTGCTGGAGCCGAAACCATTGGAGGAACTCTTCGATTCGCTCGCCAACGACGATGCCCCGGATTTTGTGCAACGATTGCCCCAGACCTGCGCCCAGGTTTTTGGGATCGGCGATTTGGATTTGATCAGCGTGCTCTTTGATAACGCCAGAGTAGAGGAGACATGGGACACGGAATCGCTGGCCCACCGTCGCGCCTATCCGGAAGAGCGCCTGCTCGCGCACGAGCGGTTGCAAGCCGAGGAGGACGGCCGGCGCCGATTTCTCGGGGAAATCGCGGCGTGGAAAAAACAAGGCTACGCGATCGATATCGTGGTTTCGAAGGAAGGCGAAGAGCAGCGGATCCGCGAGCTGCTGGAAGAGGATCCGGAATTAAAGAAGATCAAGCCCCGCTATTTGCGCGGCGCGATGAATGAGGGGTTTCGGATTAAGTTTCGGGAGACAGGGACAGGGCTCGTCGTCGTCAGCGAAACGGAAATTTTTGGACGAAAACGACAACGACAGACCAAGCCAAAACGCGCGGTCGCGGCGACGTCGGCAGTCGATCAGTTGCTGGATTTCTCGGAGCTGGTGGAGGGGGATTTCGTCGTCCACCTTTCGCACGGCATCGCGCTCTATCGCGGGCTGACCAAACTCGAAAGTGGCGACGGCGTGCGCGAAGTCATTTCGCTGGAATTCGACGACAACGTGACGTTGCACGTGCCGTTGCAGGAATCGCATTTGATCAGCCGGTATGTGGGTCTGACGAAAAGCAAACCGCAGCTTGGACGCGTGGGTTCCGGGCGTTGGGAAAAAGCACGGCAGGCGGCCGAGCGTTCGACGGTCGATCTCGCGGCAGACTTGCTGGCGATCCAGGCCAAACGCGAAGCGCAGCCCGGCCACGCCTTTGCCGAGGACAATGTCTGGATGAAGGAATTTGAAGCGGCGTTTCCGTTCACCGAAACGCGTGACCAGGCAAAGGCCATCCTCGAACTGAAAGCGGACATGGAACGCACGCGCCCGATGGACCGGCTGCTGTGTGGCGATGTCGGCTTCGGAAAAACGGAAGTCGCGATTCGCGGGGCCTTCAAGGCCGTTATGGGCGGAAAACAAGTGGCGGTGCTCGTGCCCACCACCGTGCTTGCACAACAGCATCTTAATACTTTTCACGAACGCATGGCCGGCTACCCGGTGGCGGTGGAAATGGTCAGCCGTTTCCGCACGAGGAAGGAACAGAACCTGATTCTCGCAGCCGTCGCGGAGGGAAAAATCGACATTCTCATCGGCACGCACCGGCTGTTGCAGAACGACGTGAAGTTCAAGGATCTCGGCCTTGTCATCGTGGACGAGGAGCAGCGTTTTGGGGTGAAACACAAGGAAGTCTTCAAACGCTGGCGCGCGCACGTCGACATGCTATCGATGAGCGCCACCCCCATTCCGCGGACGCTTTATCTTGCGCTCACCGGCGCGCGTGACCTCAGCACCATTGAGACCGCGCCATCGAACCGCCTGCCGATCCAGACGATCGTGAAAAGTTACGATGAAAAGCTGCTGGTCGAGGCGATCCGGCACGAGGTGCGGCGCGGCGGACAGGTTTTTTATCTGCACAATCGCGTCATGAGCATCGATCACGTGGCGTCACGGCTGCGCGAGCTATTGCCGGGGCTCACGATTGGCGTCGGCCATGGAAAAATGAGCGAAGGCGAATTGGAGCGCGTGATGACGGATTTTGTTGCGGGCAAATACAACGTGCTCGTCTGCACGACCATCATCGAGTCCGGCCTCGATATCCCAAATTGCAATACGATCATCATCGAAGGCGCGGATCGGTTTGGATTGTCGCAGCTGTACCAGTTGCGCGGACGCGTCGGGCGTTTCAAGCATCAGGCTTATGCGTATCTCCTCCTGCACCGGCATGCGCGCGTGCTCGACATTGCGCGACAGCGACTGAGTGCGATCCGCCAGCACAATCAGCTCGGCGCGGGCTTCCGGATCGCGATGCGCGACCTCGAATTGCGCGGAGCCGGCAATCTGCTCGGCGCGGAACAAAGCGGACACATTGTCGGTGTGGGCTTTGAGCTTTATTGCCAGCTGCTCCGGCAAAGCGTTGCACGGTTAAAAGGCGAAAAACAAGCATCGCTGATTCGCGCGAGCGTGAAACTCGATTTCGTTTTTGTCGGCGAGGGTGCCGATGTCATCAAGAGCGGGGCCACGGACAGTTTCAGCGCGTTGAAGCAGGCGGAACGCGTGGAGGGCGAGATTGAGAAAATCCAGGCCCGCCTGCCCGCCGGTTACATCGGCGAAACGCGTCTGCGGATCGATTTTTACCGGCGACTCGCGATGGTGGAAAACCCGGCGCAGGTGAAACAGATCGAAGCCGAACTAAGGGACCGATTTGGTAAATTTGGCGAGGAAGTCCGCGCGTTGTTGTTGGTGACCGAAATCCGCTCCCGGGCGGAACAAAAGGGCATTTTATCCGTCGAAACGGCTGGTAATCGCTTAAAATGCCTGCGCAACTCCGGTCGCCACGACGACTTCATCCAATTGAGCAGCCGCTTTCCCCGCTTGACCGCACCAACCCCCCTTGCAAGGTTGAAAGAAGTAATTATTTTCCTGACCAATCTTCCCGCTAAATGAGTCTCCGAGGCCACCGTCTTTCATCCATCGCTTTCTTCGCCATCACGGCAATTTCCTGTGCGCTGGTCACTGCCCGCGGACAGACCGCCCAGCCCAACGATAATCTTAACCTCCGCTATGCCAATGGCATCGCGGCAATCGTGGAAGACAAGGTCATCACGGTGGACGACATCCGGCGGGAAGTCGGACCGCTGATTCCGGAAATCCAGAAGCAGTCCCACAACGAGAAGGAATTTAACGAGAAGCTTGAATCGCTGCAGGAGGACGTCGTGCAAAAACTCATCGACCGCGTCCTGATCGTTAAGGAATTCTACAAGGACGAGAAGCGCCACGTGCCCGCGAGCTACGTGGACAACATGGTCGCCGAGACGATTATCAACCAGTTCGACGGCGACCGGAGCAAATATCTCGCCTACCTGCGCTCACGCGGGATGTCGCAGAAGGACTATCGCAAGGAGCAGGAAGAAGACATGATTTATGACTACATGCGCCAGCAGCAGGCCAAATCCGCCAGCACGGTCAGCCCGGTCAAAATCGAGGCTTTCTACAACGAAAACAAGGAACGCTTTTATCAGGAAGACAGTGTGCACCTGAGACTGATTCAAATCGCGCGCGGGGCTGGCGACACCGACGATACGCTCAAAACCAAAGCCGCCGAGGTAATCGTGCAACTTACCGCCGGAGCCGATTTCGGCGATCTGGCCCGGCAATACAGCAGTGATTCACGCAAAGGCAAAGGGGGCGATTGGGGCTGGCAGCGCCGGCCAGACTTGAGAAAGGAATTTAGCGACGTGATCTTCTCGCTCAAGAAGGGCGAGCACAGTGAACCGCTGATCATGCCCGAGGGAGCTTTCATTTTTTACGTCGAAGATCGCAAATACGCCGGCACCTTGCCGCTGGATGAGGCCCGGCCGGACATCGAACGCGCCTTGGTTCAGCAGAGCAGCCGCCAGGCAACCGAACGCTGGTTGGAAAAGTTGCGACGAAACGCCTACGTGAAGCACTTCTAGGAAACAGCTCGTGGGCCAACGGGCGAAAACCGCCAAAGGCCCATGAGTGATGAGACTTATCAACCGCTGCGACTGAAGGACCTCGCCGTCGGCGAGCGACCCCAGGAGCGTTTGGAAAAATTGGGCCCGACCGCCCTCAGCGACACCGAGTTGCTTGCCATGCTGCTGCGCAGCGGGAGCAAAGGGCACAATGTCCTCCTAATCTCGCAGCAATTGATCACGCAAGCGGGTTCACTGGAGGCATTGATCCGCTGGACGGAGCGCGATTTTAGTCGGCTCAAAGGCATTGGCCGGATCAAAGCCCTGCAACTTGTCACGGTGATGGAGATCTCCCGACGCGTCCTCATTCAAGGCGGGTCGACCGAGCCGGTGCTCAATCGTCCGGATTTGGTCATGCAGCATTTCCACGCTCAGATCGCAGCGCTTTCGGTCGAGAAATTTTGGGTGCTTTGCCTCAACCGGAAGAACCGGTTGCTGAAACAAGTGGAAGTTTCGTCCGGTACCGCCACCAGCAGCCTCGCCCATCCGCGGGAAGTTTTTCGGGAAGCGATCCGCCAAGGCGCCACAGCCATCGTCTGCGTGCACAATCACCCAAGTGGCGATCCCGCCCCGAGCGCGGCGGACATTCAAGTCACGAGGCAACTGCGCGAGGCAGCCAAAACCGTCGATATCGAACTCCTCGATCATGTGATCGTCGGCCGGTCAAATTCCGATCCACGCGGGATCGGCTATTACAGCTTCCGCGAAGCGGGCGTACTTTAGGCATTCACCCAAAGAGGGTTAAATTGGTGGTGGAGACTGGAGTCGAACCAGTGAACGGCAAGAGCCGAATTGATTTACAGTCAACGTCCTTTGGCCACTTGGATACTCCACCATCAAAAATGAACGGTGAAGGTATGGGGGCGTTTCGAGCTTTGCCAAGCGGTTTTTTATCCAAATGCACAAACATTCCTCCCGCTTGCCAAGTGCTTGGGCGTTGTAAGTGTAGCGCCGACGATGGAGACGCTAACCAATGTATACGACAGCGTTCGGGACCACCCGATTGTCAACGCCCTCCTACCCCATCTGCTCACGGTTGCAGGATTCCTTTTGGCGTTGCTGGCCATTGCGCGACTCATCAGCGAACGCAAGCAACCGAGTAACACCTTCGCGTGGTTGCTCACCATCGCGTTCATTCCGTATTTGGGCGTGCCGCTTTATCTGTTGCTCGGCGGGCGGAAAATAAAACGCCTGGCAGCGCGCAAGGCACCTCTCATGCCGGTCGTTCCTGGAATGAAACCTTCCGCCGCTGCGAGTACGGCGACCGCAAAGGTGCTGACGCTCAACGGAGTCAGCCCGCCGATCGGCGGCAACCGGATTGAATTTCTAACCTCGGGTGAAGAATCGTTCGCCAAATTGGAACAGGGAATTCGCGAGGCGAAACACTCGATCCATATCATGACGTTCATTCTCGGGCGCGATGCCGTGGGCAAGCGTCTGATCAAACTGCTCGCGCAGCGCGCCAGGGAAGGCATCAAGGTCCGGCTGCTGCTCGATTCGCTTGGATGCTTCACCAGTAGTGGTGGTTTTTGCGATCCACTGCGCAAGGCCGGCGGTGAAGTCGTGAAGTTCATGCCGGTGCTCCCGATTCAAACCCGTGGATCCTCCAATCTCCGCAATCACCGCAAGATCGCCATCATCGATCACCGTGTCGCTGCACTCGGCGGTCGCAATCTCGCGGTCGAATACATGGGCCCCACTTTTTTGAAACGGCGCTGGCGCGATTTCGGAGCCATTGTCGAGGGACCGGCAGCCAGTTTGCTTAATGAGATTTTCATCGCGGATTGGGCTTTTGCGAGCGGCCAACCAATCAGCCAACTCAATTTGGAGCGTCCCACGGAACCGCCTGCAGTGGTAGGCGACAGCGAAGTACAGATTGCGGCCAGCGGGCCGGATGTTCCCGGCGAACCCCTGTACGAAGGCATCCTCTCGCTGGTGCAACAGGCGGAGAAAAGCATTTGGATCAGCACGCCCTATTTTATTCCGGACGAGGTCCTTTTTCGCTCACTGCTCGTTCAGGCGCGTGCGGGAATCGACGTTCGCCTCGTGATCCCCGCACGCTCCAATCATCCGATCACCGATCTCGCGCGCCGTTATTATCTGCGGGAATTATACCGCGCCAGAGCCAAAGTATTGCTCTACGGGCCGGGCATGAGCCACGCCAAGATGATGCTCGTTGACGAGCGACTTGGTTTGATGGGTTCAGCAAACATGGACCTGCGCAGTCTCTTCGTAAATTTCGAAGTCGGCATGGTCACTTATTCGCCGAAAGAAGCGGCGGCGATGTCGCTTTGCATGCGGGAGATTTTCGAACAATCGAAACCCATGTCCACACCGAGCAAAGTCCGGCGGATCTTTCCCACCATCGGAGAGGAAATCGCCCGCCTGCTCGCGCCGTTGCTGTAAAGGCGACGACGCAAATCTGTAATCCCCCAACCGAAATGCGGCCAACTCAGGCTGCGGCCGCCGGTGCGAGTTCCAATAATCGGAGTGCTTGCTGCACTTCGCGGCGAATTTCCGCCAGTGCCGCCTTCGCTTCCTCGTATTGGGCAATAGCGCGCTCGGTATACTCGTGCTTCAAGGCACCGGCCTTCTCAGCGTATTCCGCCTTGAGGACAGCCCAGCGTTCACCGAGTTGATGCAGCTTGGCATCGGAAGTTTGCAGGAGTTCGCGCAGCCGCTCGTTCAACACCGTCTTTTTGCAGGCGAGACGTGCATTCAGGCGGCGGCGGGTGTCCGCAAGTTGGGAAAGCAGAACTTTTTCCTCTGGCACGCGGCGCAAGCCACGCACAAGGCGTAGTTTCTCGAGGCTCCAGATCGTCCATTTCGTTGGATCCCATTGCCACCATTTCACGCCGTTGCGATAGTCGTGCTGAAACTCATGATGATAATTATGGTAGCCTTCACCGAAAGTGAAGATCGCCATGAGCCAGCTGTCGCGAGCGCTGCAACGATCCGAATACGGCTGGCCACCGATCGTGTGACAAAGCGAATTGATGAAAAATGTCATGTGCTGTACGGCTGTCACGCGAGCAACGCCCGCCAGCAAAAAGCCACCCAACGCGCCAGTCCAACCCGAATACAAATAACCCAAAGCGGCTGGAACGAGCAGTCCAACGCACACGGCGATGGTCACATAAAACCTGTCCTGCAGCAGCACGAGACGGTCCTTGCGCAAGTCCTGCACATTATCGAGCGGCGGTTCCGCATCGAGTTTGAACAAAATCCAGCCCATGTGAGCGTACCAAAAACCCTGCGAAATATCATACGGGTCATCGTCGTGATCCACATGCTTGTGATGCCGGCGGTGATCAGAAACCCATTGGATCGCGCTGTTCTCGAAGGCCGCGGCACCAAAAATCAAAGTGATAAGACGAACCGGCCAGCTCGCCTGAAATGCCACGTGTGAAAAAAGCCGGTGGTACCCGAGCGTAATGCTCAAACCGGTGGCGATGAAGAAAATCAAAAACATCGAGACCTGGAACCAATCCACGCCGAAATGCCAGAGGTAAAGGGGCACCGCCATGCAAGTGGCGATAAATGTGCCGATGAGGAACGAACTATTGGTCCAGTTGATGCGGGAGGCAGGGAGACGAAACGGCATGTGAATAAGCGTGTAGGTCTAATCGGCTTCTGCGAGCGGATTTTTAGCGTTTTACAAAGGTTCTTCCGATTTCTTTTTGAACGCGGCGGGGGGACAGCTTCGTTCATTCGAATAAAAATGCCGTGAAACTCAGACCGCACGGTGGGTGATGAAGGCCTTGATGGCAGCTTCGTCCGCTGGCAGCCGGTGCTTTACGACGGGAAGATGTTTCAATTTCTCAAGGAGCGGATTAACCGGCGAATAATTGATCGCCGCTTGAATCGCGTCGGGAAACTTCGCCGGGTGGGCGGTCGCCAACACCACGCTGAGTCGATCCGGGTTCAGTTCCTTGAACGCGCAGGCGGTGTGGGGATCGACGACATAGTTGTAGCGGTCGTACACCCGCTTTATGATTGAAGTAATTTCCGCGTCACTTGCGCAAGACGAACTGAAGATCGACGGTTCAAAATTCTCGAAAACGTAGGCCCCGGTGGTTTTGAGTTGGGCCATCACCGCCCTCACCTTCGCCGGATCGCAATCGAGTTCATAATAGAGAAATCGCTCAAAATTCGACGCGACCTGAAT
>DASYDH010000037.1:0-239807 GCA_036499685.1 Lacunisphaera sp.
GAAGTAAGTTTCGAGCTGGGCGTGGGCATCGACCAACGAGCAATAACTTTTCAGATAAACTTCCTCGTATTTGACCGTGCGCCACAGGCGCTCCACGAAGACGTTGTCGAGGCAACGGCCTTTGCCGTCCATCGACAGCTTGATGCCAGCGGCGAGCAGCGGTTGGGTAAACTCCGCCGAGGTGAACTGGCAGCCTTGGTCGGTGTTCACGATTTCAGGCGCGCCGTGTTCAGCGATGGCTCGTTGCATGGCGCGCGCGCAGAAGCGCGCGTCGAGAGTATTCGAGAGTTCCCAACTGAGCACATAACGGCTGTGCCAGTCGAGGACGGCACAGAGATAGGCGTGGCCTCCGGGCAAGGACAGATACGTAATGCCGGTCGCCCAGACTTGGTTCGGTCGGTTGATGTCGAGACCGCGCAACAGGTACGGATAGACCCGGTGGGCTTGGTTGGCGGCTGAGAGTTTTGGCTTCGGGCTCAGCGCCTCCAACCCCATCACCCGCATCAATCGGCGCACGCGCTTGCGATTCACCCGGTAGCCCTGCCGGCGCAGCCACAAGGTCATTTGCCGCGAACCAAAGAACGGACACGCCAGATACGTCTCGTCGATCACCCGCATCAGGCGGCGATTGTCGTCCGATTCCGGCAACGGTTCGTGGTAGTAACTCGAACGCGGCAGGCCGAGCAGTTGGCACTGCTCGGTTACCGGCAACTTCGGATGTTCGGGTTCGATCATGCGGCGGCGCTCCTCAGTCCCCATACGGGCCAAGTTTTTTTTTGAGCCATTCGAGTTGCATCTTCAACTTCCCGATCTCGGCGTAGAGCTCCTGCTCGCGCGCCTGCGCCTCCGCCGCGTTGCCGTCGGCCTGCTTGATGAAGACCTCCGGCAATCGCTCGGCGACCTCCTTCTTCCATTGATTGACCTGCGTCGGATGCACCTGGTGCTTCGCCGCGATCACATGGATGGGTTGAATTTCCTTCAGCGCTTCCAGCCCCACTTGGGCTTTCAACGCGGCACTATGCTGTCGTCGTTTCTTGGACATGGGTAACGGTTCCTTTTTGGTTTAGTAGGTCCGTTCCCCGCTGTCCAACTTTCGGGGTCCACTTCAGGCGGTCCCCGACGGAGCGCGGCCGCGCGGAGATGGCGTGAGCCCTGAGCTAGGCGAAGGGTGAGGAGGACAGGTGCTTGCAACGCGGGCAGGCCGACGAGCAGATCGATTTCAATCGTAACTTTTTTCGTTTTCATCAGACGTAACTGACCACGCGAGTCGTAGTGGCTCCCTCTACGCCTTCTCATTCCTACTGGTTAGACTGGATCGATAATTTCTTCATCTAGGATGCGGCATGAAAGCTACAGCTAAGCAACCTTCTTCTCTTTCGCCGTAAATATCAGATCAAAGCTTTTGGTTTTTCCACCGAACAGCCCAAGCCTGCGAACAAACGAGAACACTTTAGGATGACCGGCCTCTAGCGTTCTCTCTAAAAAGGCTAAGAATTCAATTCGTAACATTCCAACAACTGGCCTTTGATCTATCGCAACAAGCAAATCGCCTTTCTTGAAATCAATTCCAGACGCAGGGCCACCTGGAGTTATCTCAGTGACCACCACTTTTAAAACTCGATCGGTCTTTCTATCGCACCGGTAGCTAACACGGAACCAGTCCGCCGTTACTGTAACCGTTGGCAATTCTATAGCTATGCTATCGCCCTGATTTGCCGTTTCATTTTCTGACCGCAAAGGTGAAGAAAATGCCAAGAAAATGGCCAGAAATTGAAGAAACAATAATTTCATGAGAGCCTAGACACTATAGCTGCGTGCAGACGCGAGCGGTGAAAAATAAGGTGTGCTTGTCCCCTGAGCGCGGGTTACCCGGTGAGGGGCAGAGCCGCAGAGTTGTGGCCGCAGGATAAACAACAACCAAAACAACCCAAAACGGAGACAAGCACATGAAGAGGTTAAATAAATACGTGGGCCTGGATGTCCACAAAGATACGACGGTGATTGCCGTCGCGGAAGGCGACCGTCACGGCGAGGTTCGCCTCTATGGCACGGTTTCGAGTGATCTGCACGCACTGGACGGAGCACGCAGCGCTGAGAAGGCGAAGCCCTGAGCAACGCGAAGGGTGAGACGAGGCGCTGGACATGACATGGGTCATGCCGATATTCGCACGACGCAGATCTATTTGCACGTGATGCAAAAACCGGGGCTGGTCGTGAAAAGTCCGCTCGACAGGCTCGGGTCGGGTCCGTTCGACACGCCGGGAGCGATTGCAGGGTGAAGCATGCTTGCTCACTCAACGCTTCGCTTCAGATCGTGTCAGCCGGGATACCAGACAATTCTCGGATCGCCCGTGGAGCGTTGAAAATTCCACGCGGCGTCCGTCATTTTTTTCAGATCGTATTGGGGGCGCCAGCCGAGGAGCAATTTGGCCTTGGTATTGTCGAGCCACGTGGAGTGGTAGGGAGTTCGTATTTCCACTGATGGCAGGCCGCGTGACGTGGCGAGATACGCGGCGAGGTCGCCGTAATCCACAGGCTCGTCCATGCAAATATTGAAAGTCTGACCACGCGTGGCCGGATGACCGATGGCACGGAAGATGGCACCGATGAGATCGTCGACGTGGACGAAATTGCGTTTGATCGGCTTGCCCGTGGCGTCCTGCATGACGGGCACGGCTTTCGCGCTAATGTATTCTGCCGCCTTGACCGGACCGACCAGATCGCCCCAGCGTGGGCCGCCGAAAACGTCGGGGCCGAACGAGAGTTGATATTTGAAGTCGTCCTTTTCCATGATCCACGGTGCGCGCAGGCAACAGCCATTGAAATCGTACTGAAAATAGTACTGCTCCAGCATGACTTCCTCGAGAACCTTGGAGAGCGCATAGCAGCCGGGATACGCATGGTGGGGTTGCGATTCGGTTACCGGAGCGGACCGCGGATAAAAGAAATGTCCGATCGCGGCATCGCCCCCGATCAAAATGAACTGTCGAAATGTGGCGCTGGCCCGTGCTGCCTCCAGCAGCCAGAACATACCTTTCACGGCGACGTCCATCACATCGTCGGGAGTTTCCTTGCACGTCGCGAGGTGGAGCACGTGCGTGACGCCGGCCATCGCCTCGGTGACGACGGTGCGCTGGGAGATCGAACCGCTGACGACCTCGAGTCGGTCGCGGGGCGGCAGTTTTCGATGGTGACAGAGTGCGCGAAGTTTGAATCCGGCGAATCGTGAATCGGCGAGGAAACGGGGAATGAACGTCTGGCCGACCTTGCCGGTGGCGCCGGTGACAAGGAGGCAGGGAGCGGGGTTGGCCGACATCGCTTGGCGATTATTTCTGCGGTTTCGTCAGCAGGAGCTGGCTGTTCAAGCCGAGGTGTTTGTCGGAGAACTCGTCGTTTTCACCGGCTTGGCGGAGCAGGCGCTGCACCATACCCATCTTCGCGTCGAGGTCGTCGATCTTGGCGACGAAGACCGCTTCCGGCGTGGCGGCGATGGCGGCGGCGCCCCATTCGAGTTCGCCCTGGTGGCTGAGAATAATGTGTTCGAGGCGTTCGAGCAGGTCGACGTTGAGCTTGCTCTTGATGCCGGCTTTGCGGGCGAGCTGATAACCGAGCACGACATGTCCCTGTAAAATTCCGCGCCGGCTGCGCGCGGTGGAGAGGGCGCCTTGGTATTCGATCACCTTGCCCGTGTCGTGGAGAAGGATGCCGGCCATGGCGAGGTCGGCGTCGATTTCCGGATAGAGGGGGGCGAGCACCTTGCAGGCGCGTGCCATGTGACAGGTGTGTTCGAGGAGGCCGTGCCGGTAGGCGTGGTGCATCGAAAGCGCGGCCGGTGCGGTGCGAAAGGAATCGGCGATTTCGTCGATCACCGCTTGGACGGTGGCGCGCAATTCGGCGTGGGTGATGGAGGCGATGTGTTCCTGGAATTCCGCCCAGAGTTGGTCGGCATCCTCGGGGGCGGTTTCGACCAGATTCGCCATCAAGGCGGAATCGGCGAGCTGTTCGGGATTGATTTCCTCGGCACGAAGCAGGCGGGGGGAGAAGCGATTTTGGTAGTAATCCACCTTGGCCTCGATCCGGACGACCGCGCCTTCCTTCAAGGCCTTGAAAAATTCGAACGAGGGATTGTCGCTGAAGCAATTGCAATTGAACGTGCCGGTTTTGTCGCCGAGTTCGACGGAGAGAAAGGAATTGCCGGTCTTGGTCGGACGTTCGGAAAGCTTTCGGACGAGCAGAACGCTGGTGAAGGTGTCGCCGGCGTTGCGGTCGAGCGCCTTGATTTCGCGGACAGTGAGCGGAGTTGTGATGTCGGACATGTGGGGAAAAAATTTAAACGGAGAGTTGTCGTCGGAAGCGAAAACTAAAAGCAGGAAAGCCGGGATGGTCCAAGCTTCAACGTGTACGGAGATCCCGACGGCGCGTGGGCTTGGGAAGATAGGGCGGACTATCCTTGACTTATCCATGCAGAAGACTTGCCCGCGAAACACACGAACCACGCGAAAATCAGAAGGACGCGTGGTGATTTATTGTCCCATTCAGTCCACGTTTTGCGGGATAAAAACCGGGTTGATTTTGCCGGCAACTGCTTCTTTTCGTGTCATTCGAGTGTTTCGTGGGCCACTCCGATTGCCTTGTTTCGACTTGGTCCGCCGCTTCAGGGGTTGTGCGGATATCCTGACGGCGCGTTAGGGAGAGGCTGTCTCGCAACCTCGGGCATAAAACTGGCACGCGAGATGCGGCGGGGAGAGAATGCGCCGAATTCTTTATGCCGACTACGATCAAGGGTTGTTGTTGGCGCTGTCGATGGAGGAATGGATCGGGCCGCGCCACGCGGCGCGATTCATCCGGGGGTTTGTGGGGGCGCTGGATCTGCGGGCGTCGGGCTTGAATACGATGGCGCGAGGAAGGCGGCATCGCCTATGCGCCCGGCTTGTTGTTCCAAGCTTGGCTCTATGGTTACCTGCGCAAGATCCGCAGCAGCCGTGGGCTGGAGAACGCGTGGCGGGAGGTTGTGTGGCTGACAGGCAATCACCGGCCTAATCACCATGCGTTGTGGCGGTTTTGGCATGAGCACCGCGCAGGTATTTGTGCGTTGTTTCAGCAGAGTGTGAAGGTGGCACTAGAACTGGATCTGGTTGGTCCGGCGATGCAGGCCTTCGATGGCACCAAGATCGTCGCGGCCTCGTGTGGTCGCGGGGGTTTTGATCGCACGCATTTGACCAAGCTGCACGCCCGGGCTGGAGGAGTAGGCGACGGAACGGGAAAAGCAGATCGCGGCCGCGGGTGCGCCGGACGAAGAGTTACCCCGTTAGTGCGTCTGTGCGAGCAGGTGCGCACGGCCCTGGCGCAAGTAGATGTCAGGCCAGAGCAAATACGTGCACCCCTTGAGCCGGAGACCGCGCGGATGGCCTGCGAGGGGCGCAACCGTTTTGACTATAACGCCCAGGTGATGGTCGATGCAAAAGCCCAGATTATCGTCGCCCAAGAGATTACCACGGCGCCCAACGACGCGCAGCAACTCGTGCCGATGGTGTGCGCGGCGGAGACCAACTGTCAGACCGACGCGGCCGGCGCCCCGCTTACTCTGGCCGATGGCCGCTATGCCAGTGGCGCGTAACTGGCCGCCGCGGCGCAAGCCGGTTATTCAGTCGTCACGCCACCCCCGCCAACCTTTGGTGCAATACTTCCGATCCCTATCACGTGGCTGATTTCCGCCATGACCCCTCGCGCCAAGTCGTCGTTTGTCCCCAAGGCCGCGAACTCCACTATAAGGAGTGCGCCAAAAGACGGACGAGAAGTGGCAATTTTCCGCCGCGCGACGGCCTGCAAGGATTGTCCGGTTGCGCCCTGTGCACCAGTGACCGGCAAGGCCGCACCATTTATCGCCGCCGAGCACGCAGTGGTGGCCACTCATCACCGCTGGCAAAAAATCGCCACGAGGGTACTTTACGGCTTGCGCGCGCCCGCGGTCGAATCGGTGTTTGCACAAATGAAACAACAAATGGGGTTCCGCCATTGGACGCTCCGCGGCTTGGAAAACCTGCACACCAATGGGGCCTGCTCACCACCACTTGGAACCTGCCTTTGCTCCTGCGCCATGACGCGGCGGTACCGACGCTCACCCGCCTGCCGGAAGCGGCCAAGCGGTCTTTGCAATCCAACCCGCACTCATTCCGCGGCCAGCGGACTTCTCCGGATCGCAACCGCCCTCGCCGGCCTTTCGCTCAATCCCACTCAAACTCACGCCCACTCTTTCTCACGCGAACTGATTCAGCGAGGTTGCGAGACAGCTCGGGATAATCTGCCTTACTTCAGACCAGCAGCAGCGCTGGTTTCTCGAGCAGATCTTTGAGCGCGCCGAGAAATTGGGCGCCGAGGGCGCCGTCGACGACGCGGTGATCGCAGGAAAGCGTAAGGGACATCACCTGGCCGATCACAATGGTGCCGTTCTTGACGACGGGCTTGGTTACGGTGGTGCCAACTGCGACGATGGCCGCGTTGGGCGGGTTGATTATCGCGTTGAACTTCGTGACACCCATCATGCCAAGATTCGAAACGCAAAACGTTCCGCCGGTGAATTCCTCGGGTTTCAGTTTCTTTTCCTTGGCGCGTTTGCCGAGCGGCTTGGCCTCGGCGCTGACTTGGAAGAGCGACTTCGCGTGCGCATCGCGGATGACCGGCGTGATGAGTCCGTCCTCGATGGCGACGGCGAATGAGACGTGGGCGGCGCTGTGATACTGAATGCCCGTGCCCGCCCAGGAAGCATTGACGCCGGGAACGCGGCGCAGGGCTTCGGCGCTGGCTTTGAGGACGAAATCGTTAACCGAGAGTTTAACGTTGTCCTTCTCGAATGCGGTATTCAATTGCGTGCGGAGTGCGAGCAACGGTTCGGCATCGACTTCGACTTCCAGATAGAAATGCGGAATCTGCGTTTTGGCTTCGACCAGACGCTTGGCGATGGTCGCGCGCATGCCGGAAGCGGCGACGAGGCGATCCTGCTGGATCGGCCCGGTTTTGGCCGGAGTACCGCCAGTGAAAGTGCCCGGCTTCGGTGACGTCGCACCAGTTCCGGATTTGAGCAGGGCCGGATTGGCGGCGGCGGCGAGTACGTCGGCCTTCACGATACGACCATGTGGACCGGAGCCGGTAACGCGGGTGGCATCGACCTTTTGATCGGTCGCAATTTTTTTCGCGAGTGGGGAAATTTTCAGGCGCTCGCCTGGAGCGGTCTCTGCGGCGGGGTTTGGAGCAGAGGTTGGCGCGGCAGTTTGGGGCGCGGGCGTAGCGGTGGATTCAGCGGGCGCAATGGTCGCGGCTGGTTTTTCTTCCGATTTGGCGGCGGGAGCTTCGGCTTTTTTCTCCTCGGCGGGCGCCGCACCTTTCGGCGCGGGAGCGTCGACAGTTTCGCCGGGTTTGCCGATCGCGCAGAGCGCGGCGCCGATGGCGAGTTCCGAGCCGGCCTGGGCAAAAATCTTGATCAAGGTGCCGTCAAAAAACGATTCCAGTTCCATCGTGGCCTTATCGGTTTCGACCTCGGCGAGCATGTCACCCGACTTGACGGCATCGCCTTCTTTCTTGAGCCACTTTACGAGGGTGCCCACCGACATGGTGTCGCTGAGCTTGGGCATTTCAATGATGTCGGCCATGGGAGGAGCGCGCGGTTAGTCGCGGATGAGAGTTGAGGGCTGAGAGTGGAGAACGGGAGTCGTCGCTTCGCGGAAGGGGTGCGCGTGCGACGGTTACTTTAGAACGGCGAGGGCGCCGTCGAAGATTTTTTGCGGCGTCGGCAGCTGTTCTTTTTCGAGGGGCGGGCTGTAGATCGCGGGAGCGTCCATTGAGGTGACGCGGCGAATGGGTGCGTCGAGATAGTCGAAGGCTTTTTCCTGGATGATGCACGCCAGCATCGCGCTGACGGAGCAGAATGGCTTGGCCTCTTCGACGAGCAATACGCGGTTGGTCTTCTTGACGGAAGCGAGCACAGTTTCCTCGTCGAGCGGGCGGATCGAACGCAGGTCAACGACTTCGGCGTTGATGTTGTGTTTTTCCTTCAGCATGTCGGCGGCCTTCAGAGCCATTTGGATGGCGCGTCCATGGCCGATGATGGAGATGTCCTTGCCTTCACGCATGACCTTGGCGGAGCCGAGCGGAATAAGGTACTCCTCGTCCGGAACCTCACCAGTCTCGCCGTAAAGCATGGTGTTTTCCATGAACATCACGGGATCGTTGTCGCGGATGGCGGATTTCAACAGGCCCTTGGCATCGTAAGGCGTCGACGGCACGACCACTTTGATGCCCGGATGATAAGCGGCAATGGACTCGGGCGTGTGGGAATGGGTCGCGCCGACATTCGTGCCGCCATTGGCGGGGCCGCGGATCACGATGGGGCAGTTGATCAAGCCACCGGACATGTAGCGGATGTTGGCGGCGTTGTTGAAAATCTGGTCGAAGGCGACGGAGTAGAAACTGAAGAACATCAGCTCCATCACCGGACGCAGCCCGAGCATGGCAGAACCGATGCCCAAGCCGAGAAAGCCGGCTTCGCTGATCGGGGTATCGACGATGCGTTTCGGACCGTATTTGGCGAGGAGCCCCTCAGTGACTTTGTAGGCACCGTGGAACTGACCGACCTCTTCACCCAGAATGACGACGTTCGGATCGCGGCCGAGTTCCTCGTCCATGGCGTGGCGCAGGGCTTCGCGGTAAGTGATGACAGGCATGTTGCGGAAAAGTTGAAAGTTGGTGGCTGAGAGTTGAGCGCGGGGAATCGGGCGGTTTAGTCGAAGAACAGACTGCCGACGGACTTTTTGTCCTGCGGATTGTCGACCTCCCAGTACACGTCCTTTTTGATATCCTCGAGGGTCGGGTAGGGGCTTTGCTCCGCGAATTGCGCTGACGTTTCCGCTTCGGCCCGGGCGGCATCCTCGATCTTCTTGATGATTTCGTCGTTCAACACGCCTTCGGCCACCAGCGCGTTTTGATAAACCATGATTGGATCCTTCGTGCTCTTGTATTCCTCGATTTCGGCCTTATCGCGGTACGTGGAATCCGGGTCGGCCACCGAGTGGCCACGGTAACGATAGGTGCGGATTTCCAGCACGCTTGGCTTGGACTGTTCGTGCGCGAGCTTGAGAGCCTTGCTGACCTTGTCGCGAACCTCGTAAACGTCGTGGCCATTTTCAACGATGGCCCAGTTCATTCCGTAACCGGCAGCGCGGCCCGCCAATGATTCGCCCGCTGAGGAACGCTCCTGGCTCGTGCCCATGGAATAGCCGTTGTTCTCGATGATATAGACGACCGGGAGTTCCCAGAGCGCCGCGAGATTGTAGGATTCGTGGACCGCGCCCTGATTTACCGCGCCGTCGCCCATGAAAGTCATGCAGGCGCCCTTGATTCCTTTGAATTTCAAGGCGTAAGCTATGCCAGTCCCGAGCGGCACTTGGCCGCCGACGATGCCATGGCCACCCCAGTAGTGACGGCTGGGATCAAAAAAGTGCATCGAGCCGCCCTTGCCCTTGGAACAACCGGTGTATTTCCCGTAATTCTCCGCCATCATCTCGTTCATGCCCATGCCCACTGCCAGACCGTGTCCGTGGTCGCGATAGGCGGTGATGATATGGTCGTCCTTGCCCATTACGGAAACGCAGCCCACGGCCACCGATTCCTGACCGATGTAGAGATGGAGAAATCCGCCGATTTTTCCGCCCGCCTGATAGCTGCGGAGGCAACGCTCCTCGAAGCGCCGGATGCGCACCATGTCGCGGAAGAAGTTGATCTTCTCGTCCGGCGCGAGCTTGGCATTGATGGGTACCTGTCGTGCATCATACCCGGAGTCGGAGACTTCGGTCTTTCTGGGCGAGGGAGTTTTCTTGATCACGGGAATTGTTTTGAGATTAAAGTAATAATTGTCCGTAGAAGCTTCTCATTTGCCCAAAATGCCGGGAAGACAAGAGAAACTTGTGTCATCCGAGGTCACCTTATCGGTGGGTCGACCGTGATATTTCCCACCAAGGCCAACGATCCGCCTTAGCGGTGCCCGGTGATTTGTTCGATGGTAATTTGGATGGGCGAAACCGAGCAGTCTGCCCGGAGCGAAACGAAGCCGTCTTTGTACTGGTCGAAGATCGGCCAAAGTGCCGCCTTGTCTGTTTCCGGGATCGGCAAGGCCCGGATCTGCTCCCGGGTAAAAAATCCAAATTTACCTTCGGTGATATCCGCGGGAATACCGCCGATGATCTTTTTGCAACGAAACAGAAACATCAGCCAGTGCGTTGAACCCTGATACGCCTTTTCGGCGATCATTGCGAACAGATGCAATTCCTCCTGACTGACGTCCAGGCCGGTTTCCTCGGCCGTCTCCCGGATCGCGCATTCGAAAGGTGATTCGCCAACGGTCATTTCCAGTTTGCCGCCGATGGGCGTCCAGACGCCGAGGTTTGGCTGTTTGGCGCGCAATAGGAGCAATTGCTCCCCCGCGGCGTTTTCGATGAAGACCAGCACGCTGATTTTATAGGGCAAAACGGGACTCATGGGAAAAAGAGCGTGACCTTTGCCGAAAGAGCGGCAAACAAATCTTCCACACGGGCCGTGTACTCAATTCTTCGCCCGTGGTTTCCCCTCGAACGCTTATCCTGGAATGCGGTCCCGACCGCGTTTCCCTCGGAGTCTTTAGCCGGCCGGCGCAACGACTGTGCCTGCACGAACTCGCCGTCCAGCCGTTTCCGTCCGCGGCGGGTCGAAATCGCGAGGCGCAGTGGCTGGAAAATACCAGCGCCGCGCTTCGCTCACTCCGGAAACGCATAAAAAGTCGTGGGCCGGTTACGCTCTTGTTGCCCGCCCGGTTCTGCCTGACGAAGTTCATTAAACTTCCACGAGTGGAACCCATGCAGCGCGAGAAGATCCTCCGCTTTGAGGCCGCACAAAACATTCCCTACGCGATTGAGGAAGTGATTTGGGACAGTGTCGCGGTGAACGAAACGGAAACCGAAGCGGAGGCACTGCTCGCCGCGGCCAAGCGCGACAGCCTTGATGCGCTCTGTTTGGCGGTGCAGTTGGCGGATTTTGAACCGGGAAGAGTACTGCCCACGACCTTCGCGACGCTCGCGGGGTTTAGGCTCATCTCCCGGAATGGAGGAGAAAATTTCCTTGGCGTAAATCTGGGTGCGCAGTCCACGACCTTGGTGCTGATGGGAAAATCCGGCCGGTTTGCGCTGCGGACATTCGCGTTGGGATTGGATGAAAATGCGGATCCCGCACCGGCGGGAACAGAAACCCAGCCGCGGGTTGAAAAGCGCGAGCCGTTCAGCACACGCCTGCTTCAGGAGGTTTCGCAGTCACTGCTGCACTTTCAGTGGCGCAGTGCGATGGTCAAACCGGATTGCGTGTGTCTGTCCGGAATCCCGGCGGGTTTGTCCGGATTGAGCGAACCGCTTGAAGGAAAATTGCAGGTTCCCGTGCGACTGGCCGATTTCCGGACTTTGGTCGATTTTCAGAAAAACTCAATCGGCACCGGCGCGGAAGAAAGCGGCGCGGCGCTGGTTGATATGATTGGGGCGGCGGTCATTTATTTCGAGCCTGACCAGCCCGTCGTCAATTTGCTTCCGCCGCGGCTGCGTGAACGTGCAGGTTTGCGCGCCCGTCGTCCCTGGCTCGTGGCTGCGGCGGTTCTGGCCGCAATGATTTTAATTCCGCCATTGGTTCATTTCCGCTCATTGCGCGACGAGGCGCTCAAGAAAACCCGCGCGATCGAGCGCGAATCAGCCCCGGTTCGCGGGTGGGATCGGCGCAATCAGGAAAACCTTCGTCTTCTGGCCGGGATGAATCAGGACCTCGCACTTTACCGCGATACGGTCGCACGTCGCGGCAGCTGGTTGCGCTTGATGAGTGGCTTGCAGGACCAACTTGGCCGGGTGGAGGACGTCTGGCTGGATAAGCTGCAACTCGCCACCGCAGTCCCGGGTGAACCGATAAAATTGCTGGTCTCCGGTCGCATGCTCGATCGGGCGCATCCGCTGGCGAAGGTGAGTCAGGAAACCTATTCACGGGTCAAGCAGTTGCTCACCCACCTTGCAGATCTCCCGTCAGTGGCCGGGGTCGAGGCCGAGCGATTTGATAGTCAACAAGCCGGGTTGCTGAAGTTCGATTTCGTGCTGGTCGGCGAAAAACAAGGGCCGCTTTGAACGCATGAGCTGGCTTAAACGAAATTCGTTCCTCGGTGCGTTGATTTTGGCTACGACCATGATTGTTGGCCTTGAAAGCTGGCTGCTGTGGCAGACGAGATTGGACGCATCGCGCGCGCTCACTGGCCTCGATCAAAAGAAACGCGAACGCGAGGATCTCCAGCAGCGTTTGCCGCAGCCGACCGCTGAAACGGCCCGGATGCTTGCCGACGAGTTTGCCGGGACGTCGGCCAAACTTTTGGACGCACGCGCGGCGATTTCGAAGCGTGCCGGTCGAACCGCGACGCCGACACCGGTAAAATCCATTGACGCGTACTTCGAAATTGCGCGCTTTGTCGAAACCGAACGCGCTGCTGCGAGGCGGCTCAATATCGCGATCAGGTCCGACGAGCATTTTGGTTTTAGTTCCCACGCCAGCGAAGGCCCGCACGTCGAGATTCTCTCCGCCGTATTGGGGCAACGCGCGGCGGTCGAGAAATTGATCGATGCACTGTTTACGGCGGGTCCGGTGGCGTTGATTGGCGTCCAACGCGAACGCCCGGTTGCGATTTTACAACGCAAAAGCCAGGACCAGGCACGGCTTGGGAAGAGCGTCGGCGCCAAACCGGAAACCCACCGTGACGAACCGGCCGATTTTTTCGATCCCGTGTATTCGATTTCGTTGCGCGCGACCGGCAAAATTGAAGCGAATGCGTTCAGAGTGGAATTTTCCGGTCAGACGACGGCGCTGCGCAATTATCTGAACGCGCTCGCCGGTTCGGAGATGCCATTTTTCGTTCGAAGTGTGGAGGTTGAACCACTGGCGGATTTGCCGAAGACAACGATTGCGTCGGGGGCATCGTCCGCACCGGTTCCAATTGTCACGAATTCGCTATCGCGATTTCGCGTGACGATCGAGCTGCTGGAATCAGTGGACGAAATTGAAGGGACCGCGCGATGAGGAGATTTTTTGCAATGCAGTATGAACGCATCGCGGTGGGAGTTGCCCTGATGGCCTTGGCGGTGAGCTGTGGTATTTCATGGTCAATGCGCGTCGATGTGCGACGAATCAAGTCGGTGCCAGTGGGATTGCATCTGGTGAACTCAGACTATCGCCCGAGTGCTCTTCCGGCGGCTGTTGAACGCAAGCAAACTTGGGCGGCGCCTTCCGCGCAATCGGCAGGTGGCGGGTGGATGTACGAGGTGTTTACGCCACCGGTGGTGTTTTACGACCGGCAAACCGCGAGCTTTTCGGTTACGCCGGCGGGAGCAGCGCGCGGGGACGATCGCGAGTTCGCACTCCAGTTAATCTGCGTTAGACGGGAGCTTTTTCGTGTTCAATTGAGCGGCTACGCTGGAGCGCCGGGTTCATGCACTGCGATTTTTACCCGGCCCGGCAAACCCGGTTCTTTGTTGGCGCGGGAAAACGAACGGCTGCAGGAGGTCGGATTGGTGTTGAAACACTTCGCGATCGAAAAGCGAACAACGGGGAAAAATGACCGCCATCCCGGTTTTGAAATTGTGGCAATCGCCGAATTGCAGGACGAACGATCCGGCGCGATCATCGTACTCGATAATGTCGTCCAGAAATTCGATGACGCGCTCGTTGCGACCATCCATCTGACCGACTCTTCCGATGCAACGAGTGAGGTGAGGGAGGGCGACCTTATTTCAAGCGGAGGGGATGCCTATCGGATTTCACAGCTTCGATCCGATCCCGTCGGAATGCTCGTTACGCGTGAGCAGTCCGCCGTGCCGGTTGTGACGAAGCTGCTTCATCACGTCGAAGGGAAACAATCAACGCCTGCCAGCATTTCAGAAAATCCCACCAAACCCCCTTTTCGGAGGGCCACCGGAATCGTCGATAACCTCAAATGAACTTCCGCCTCACAAATCATTTCGCCCGCGTACTCCTTCTCGTTTGCCTCACTCCGCTTCAATTGCTTCGCGCTGCGGACGACACAGCCACAGGTGCGAATCAATCGACGAATGCGATCATCGATGAAGCGCACGACCAGCCTCGGTCGGAAACCAGTGCCAGCATGCTCGATGCGGTACGCGCCGCGTGGAAGCGCCCAAAGGTAACAGTGGAGGGCGCCGTTCCTGAATCCGAAGACGGAGCGGCCACTTCGGCGGTGGCGAAAAAGCTCAATGAGATTGTGCTCCCCACGGTAAATTTCAGTGGCATGGAAATTAGCAAGGTGATCGCGACGCTGGGTGCTCTGTCCGAAGAGTATGATCGCAGCGGAATGGAAGCAAAGGGCCTCAATATCGTACTGTTGGACCCGAAAGGCGCAACCCCGTTGGTGACAGTGATGCTGAGAAATACCTCGCTTAAGCGATTGTTGGATTACGTTACGGCCTCGATTGGTTATCACTACGAAATTGAAGCCGATGCGGTCGTTGTTCTGCCCGGCGGCGAACACTCGGCGCTCGAAACCAGTTTCTTTCCGATCGCGCGATCGACGGTTTTGCGAATTACGGGAAAAAGCCCGAATCCCGGAACGCGGCCAACGAATGACCCATTGGCGGGAGGCGCCATCGTTAACTCATCGGGCGCGCAGGCCGGCGACGGGCAGGCGATCCGGAATTTTCTGCAACTCGCGGGAGTCGATTTCGACCGCGTACCCGGAGCGTCGTTGGCGTTTGACGGTTCGCAACTAATCGTGACGCATACCCCACGGAACCTGCAGCGGGTCCAAAATATTCTGAATCACTACAAGGAACTGCGGCAGGTTCAGATCGAAGCGAAGTTCATGGAGGTTCAACAGGGTGCGCTCGATGAACTCGGCGTGCAATGGAATGTCGCGACGCAAGCCGCGCGGGCGGGCAGCCCGTCGCAATCGGTTTATACGACCGGTGGCGGAATTGTCCGGACCTTGGGCGACGCCTTTAAAAACGCGACCACCACCCAGCAGATTTCGATCAGCGGAGGCGGGCAGCCGGAGGGTGGACTGAATTTGCCGGCGATTGCGCCGACGCTTCCCGGTGGCGTGATGCTGGGCACAGGAACCGGGCCGATTGCCAGTCTTGCCGGAAGCATTGGCGAATTTGATGTGAACGCGGTGATCCGCGCGCTCGCGCAGAAAAGCGGCACGGAACTGCTTAGCGCACCGAAATTGACCGTTCTGTCGGGAAATCAAGCGACCATCACCGTCGCGCAGGAACTGCGTTATCCGCAGTCGTACGGACAGATTCAGAGTCAGGTCGGCACGGGCAGCAATTCGGGCGGAGGCTCAGCCGGCGTTTCGATTACCTCCGGCACACCGCAGGAATTTGCCACGCGCAACGTCGGGGTGGAGTTGAAGGTGATGCCGACCGTGGAGGAGGACAATCACAGCATCAGTCTCGACCTGAATCCAAAGGTAACTGAATTCGAGGGCTTCGTGGAATACGGCGGCCCGAGCATCGCGATTTCCGGTGGGACGACGGTGACCGTGCCACCGGGTTTTTATCAGCCGATTTTCGGCGTGCGCGAGATGACCACCAAGGTGACGATCTGGGACGGCGCGACGCTGGTCATGGGTGGGCTCACGCGGGAGGAAGTCAAAAAAGTGAACGACAAGGTTCCCGTTCTCGGGAGCCTGCCATTAATTGGACGTCTGTTTCGCAGCCAGGGTGAGAGTTCTCAAAAGCGCAATTTGTTGATTTTTGTCACTGCGAATCTCGTGAATCCCGGCGGCGCGCCAATTAAACCTGGCGGACAACCCGTGACGACGTCGTCGAAAGAGGAGAAGAATTAGACCATTTTCACCAAGATCGTAAACCTAATCAGTCGGTTGTAGCCGGTGGCGTTGACCTCGACCTGGGAGCAAGACGCGCAATTGTGGGGTCAGCGACCCCGGCTGCAGTGAAGTAGGTCTGGGCTGTGTCTGGCAAATAAATCTGACCGTGAAGAATCGCTGCCCCACGACTTCGCTCTGGGCCGTGAGTCAGCCGAACGGGCTGGCCGCATCGAAAGGTCTGAGTCCCCTCAATTCTTAGAGACATTAACCACTGATAGCTTCGCTTAATGGCAGACGCGAAACTTTCAAAGTCTCCTTCGACTCATCGTCTCCGGGGTTGAATCCAGGGGTGTTCGCTCATCGCGAACAGGGTGGGATTTTGTTCGTGTACTCCGCGCCCTCCGTGTCCTCCGCGTTTAATTTCCTCGGTTCGATTCTGCGTCTTTGTGACCTTGAGTCACAGACCCGTTCTTCAGTTCTTCTCCGCCAGCCAAACTGCTGCCCCTAAGACCAGCAAACTTGCGATCAGGCGGGGCAGGTTGGCGGATTCACCGAAAAACAGCAGCGCGCAGGCGACGGCGAGCGGAACTTTGAGGTTGTTCATGACGGCGAGCGTTCCGCCCTTCATCTGCACGGCACCTTTGTTCCAGAGAAAAAATCCTACGCCCGACGCGATCACGCCGAGATAGAGCAGCGTCCAGAGTTGGGGAGCGGTAAGTTGGAACGAAACCCCGCGGCCCACCAACGCCGCCACCGCGACAACCACCGCTCCTGTGTACAGCAGCGCGAATATCTCGCGGTCCTTCAACGTCGCGTGTCGTTTCCGCAGGCGACGATAAAACACCTGGCCAAACGCGAAGGCGACGTTGGAGAGTTGGACGAGTCCGAGTCCGGCCAGCGTCAATTTCAAGTCGGTCGATTTCACGACGATGATGCCAGTGCCGATTACCGCCAGCAACGCCGCGCCCAATGCGCGTGGGCGCAAGTTGCGTTCAAAACAGTCGACGAGGAGTGTGACAAAGATCGGCGTGGTGATGGTAAACAAGGCCGCCTCGTACGCGTGCAGGTAGTGGAAGCTCTCGATGTATGCGAGATACATGACGCCAAATTGCACCGCTCCGATCGCGGCGAGCGTGAATCCGATGCGGATACTAACTCCACGCAGCCGGAGAAAAGGCAAAAACACGATTAACGAAAGTCCCAATCGGATCGTAGTCACTAAAGCGCTGTCGACGCCCGCCAGGTAACGTTTGATGAGGCCAAAAGAAAATGCCCAGAGTAGGGAGACTGCGATCAGATAAAACATGGAATAATTATGAATGCGCTGACGAGCACATGGTTCAAACAGAACTAAAGCGACCCTGATCAAACGATAAACAAGAATGCACCTGATTCACTGTGTGCGCCCCCTACCTCCGGGGATCAAACCCGGAAGATCGCACCGAGTTTCTTGCCGAGGAGGATGGTCATTCCGCTGATGATAATTCCCAGAAAAGCCATCGCCCACACCCCGAGCGCGGAGGCAATATATTTGCCGTCCCCGAGCAGTTGAAAGAGTTCGTAGATCGCCTTGGTGATCGGATAGTAGGCTTGTTTTTGTGCGAGCACGAGCGAGTCGGAAACCTCGAGCATGGCGAAGGCAAAGGCCAGCAATCCACCTGCGATGAGATTGGCCATGATGAGCGGCAAAGTGATTTTGTAGACCGCCTTGAGCGGCGGGCAGCCCAGATTTTGCGCCGCCTCTTCCAACGTTTCGCTGGTTTGCTGGAACCCGGCGGACGCCGAGCGAACCACGTACGGCAGCCGTCGGATGGAGTAGGCGATGATCAGAAGCATGGTTGGATCCACGGTGGGATTCAGAAACGAAAAGAATTTTCCGTCCTGGCTCATGGCGAGGTAACCGAATGCCAGGACCAACCCGGGCACCGCGAGCGGCATCATCGCGAGAAAATCAAGGATTTGCCGCCCTGCGATTTTTGTCCGCACAATGACGTAGGCCAGCACGATGCCGAGCGCCAGATCGATCAGGGTGGCAATGCTGGCGTACTTCAAACTGTTCGCGATGGCCGGAACCGTGAGGTCGTGGCCAAGTGCGATCTGGATATTGTGCAGATTGAAATTATGCGGGAGAACCGTCGCGTACCAGTCGCTGGAAAACGCCACCAGCACCACGCCGAGATGTGGCAGAATCGCGATGAATGTGATGAGGCCGAACAAGCCGGTGCAAAACCACGCGCGCAGCCGCGGGAGCGTTTTTGGTCCGCCCGCCGACGTGGCCTTCGCCATCATGGCGAACGAATTGCGCCCGAAAAGTCCCTTTCCGATCGCGTAAAATAGCACCGAGCTGAAAAGCATCACCGCCACGAGCGCATAGGGAGCGGGGTTTCCGCCGATATCTTTCAACCCGTAGAAAATCTGGACCGAAGTGACATGCGAATAATCGAAAATGAGTGCCACGCCGAGATCGGTGAATGCCCAGATAAAGACAATCGTGCCGCCGGCGAACAGACCGGATTTGATGAGCGGCAGCGTAATCTTGAAAAACCGCCGAAACCCGATGCAGCCGAGATTTTCCGCCGCTTCTTCCATCGCGGGATCGACATTGGCGAGCGACGCAACGGCATTCAGATAGATGATCGGGTAGAGGCTGAACGCATTGACGAGCGCGATGCCAAGAAACTGGTTGGCCCCGAGCCAATCGAAGGTCCAACCTTCAGGTCGCAGTCCGAGGTCGATCAACAAACTGTTGAACGCGCCGTATTGGCCGAGAATTTGTTTGATCCCGATGGCCCCGACGAAGGGAGGCAGGATCATTGGGACCAGAATGATGGAACTCAGAAATCCCTTGGCCGGAAATACGAAGCGGTCCGTGATGAACGCGAGCGGAAGTGCGATCAGCAGGGCGAAAGCCGTGGTGGTGAGAGCGAGTAAAAACGAATTGCCGAGTGCGCTGGTGTAGAGGGGATCGGCGAGCAAGGTGGCGAGGTACGCAAACGTCAGTTTGCCGTCCGCATCGATAAATCCGCCCTTCAGGATTTGCAGCACCGGCCACAAAAAGAACGCGCAGAAAAACACGATCGTCACAGCAAAAACAGAGCGCGCGAAGTTTTTCGACATGCACTTGCTGGAATGACCCGCCGGCGAATTCGTGACAAGAGGGAAGGCGGATTTTGAGATTATTAGTCTTGTCTAACACTGTTTGTTTGATGAAATATCAGCCATGGATTTGAATTCCGTCGAACGGCCCGCATCGGTTTCGGTTTCCGCTGAAAAGGGCTGGCGACGGACCGGCGGCGGCGCGAGTCTCCCGGAGTCGCATCGCACCGTTGCTGTTCCGTCGGGCGCGGGATTTTGGCGCAAGCTTTTGGCTTTTTCTGGTCCGGGTTTCATGGTGGCGGTGGGCTACATGGACCCGGGCAACTGGGCTACTGATCTCGCGGGCGGTGCGCAATTCGGCTACACGCTGCTTTCCGTCATCATGATTTCCAATTTGATGGCGATCCTGCTCCAGCACTTGTGCGTGAAGCTGGGGATCGCGACCGGGCGAGATCTCGCGCAGGCCTGCCGCGACCATTATTCCCGGCCAACCGTCTGGTTCCTGTGGATCTTATGCGAGCTCGCGATTGCCGCTTGCGACTTGGCGGAGGTAATCGGTTCAGCGATCGCGCTACAATTGTTGTTCGGTATTCCGCTCGTCTGGGGCTGCCTCATCACGGCGATGGATGTGATGGTGGTGTTGCTCCTGCAAAACAAAGGGTTTCGCCGCTTGGAAGCGGTGGTCGTCACGTTGATCCTGACCATTGGCGGCTGTTTCGCGGTCGAACTGATTTTGGCCCAACCGAGCTTGCACGGAATTATGTCCGGCTTCGTTCCCTCCATTGAAATCCTAAAAAACCCAGCGATGCTTTACGTCGCGATCGGAATTCTCGGCGCGACGGTGATGCCGCATAATTTATATCTGCACTCCTCAATTGTGCAGACGAGAAAATACCATCAAACTGCCGGTGGGAAACGCGAGGCGATCAAGTTTGCGACCATCGATTCGACCGGTGCGCTGATGTTCGCTCTGTTTATCAACGGAGCTATCCTGGTGTTGGCCGCGGCGGCGTTTCACGGTTCGGGAAACTCGGACGTGGCGGAGATTCAATCGGCGTTTCATTTGCTTGATGGTTTGCTGGGGGTCAAATTCGCCGCCATTTTGTTCGCGGTGGCGCTGCTGGCCTCAGGTCAGAATTCCACGCTGACCGGCACGCTCGCGGGTCAGATCTGCATGGAGGGATTCATCGATATCCGGCTGCGTCCGTGGTTGCGCCGCCTGATCACCCGCGCCATCGCCATCGTGCCCGCCGTGATCGTGATCGGTATTTACGGCGAGGGGAAAACGACCGAGTTGCTCGTCGGCAGCCAGGTGTGCCTTAGCCTGCAGCTTGGTTTTGCGTGCTGGCCGTTGATGCGGTTCACCGGGGAAAAATCGAAGATGGGCGAATTTGTTAATCCGTGGTGGATAAAACTTCTCGGCTGGACGGTTACTTTGCTCATCATTGGTCTTAACTTGAAACTGCTGCTCGACATCGCCGGCGTGACCGGGGGAGGACACTGACCATGTACAAAAAAATTCTGGTGGCGTTGGAAAATGGGGAGGCGGACAAACGATTGCTCCCGCACATCAGTCAACTCGCGCAGCAGGTGGGCGCAGAGCTGCTGCTGTTGCACGTGGCGGATGGGTGGGCGGCGCGTAATTTCGAGCAGCTGAAACTCGCGGAATCAGCGGAAATGAAGGCGGACAGCGATTATCTCGAAGGCACGGCGATGCAGTTGCGTGGATCGGGATTGCGCGTCGATACGTTGCTCGCGCTGGGCAATCCGCCGAACGAAATTGTGAAAGTTGCCGCAAAATCCGGCTGTGACCTGATCGCGCTCGCGTCGCATGGCCACAAGCTCATCGGCGACCTCATCCATGGCAGCACCATCGATAAGGTGCGCCACAATACGACCGTGCCCTTGCTGGTGGTGAACGGAGCGGTAAAATAGAATTGTTGGTTTTCCGCTTGTGCGTTCCGCGTTCGGCGTCGTCACTTTCTCCAGCGAAAGATCACCTGACTGTGGTCTTTCTCCCGATGGATTTTCCACGGCGACCATTCGAACACGAAATCCTTCAGCAGGAAACCGACGACAAGAATGGAAGCGATCGCGAAGACAAGGGCGATCACGCTGAGGTGAATCGGCCTGGTCAGGCCAAATCCGACCAAGGCGATTCCTGCGATCACGCCGGTCAACCCCACCGTCGACTCCACGCACATGCAACGGGCGGATCGCGTCGGGGTCGATGACGGTGAGCGACGCGATTGTCGCAGCAGCCACAGGTCGCGGAAGAAGCCCTGCAGCAGAAGCAGCAACGCCCCGCCGGTGATAAGTTCGCCGATTTCGAAGGTGGTGCCAGACTGTGGAATGAGGATCGCGGTCGAGACGACGACCACAGGAATCGCAATGAGTTCAAACTTTTCACCAATGGAAAGGGGCATTTCGGGATAAAGGTATCCGGGCGCGTTTTCATTCGCAATAGAGGAACCTGACGCAGCCTGCGCGATTCTGCCCGCATTGGTTTTTTCAACGTGAGTTCGTCGAAGGCGGCATGGCGCTGCTTTGACCTATAGTCCATCCGGTTTGGCCTGAGACAGGTTCCCGGCTTGCGGAACGGAGGGAGAACCGGCGTAGTAAAAGACGATTTATTCCACTATGCGAGTGATTGACGCTCATGTGCATCTTTATCCGCCCGAGGCAGGGAGCGAGCCAGAGGCATGGGCCGCCGCGAACTGCGAAAATCACTGGGCCATGTTGAGCACGCGACGCCGAAAAAGTGGACTGAAGGTCCAGGGATTTCCGACGGTCAGCCAACTATTGCAGGATATGGATGCCGCCGGTGTGGGGAAAGCGGTCTTGCTTGGCTGGTACTGGGAAAATCACGCGAGCTGTGTCTGGCAAAACTCTTTTTACGCTGAGTGCATTCGAGCTCATCCTGATCGGCTCGCCGCCTTTGTCACGGTGCATCCGGCAGCGGGAGATCGAGCGATGGCAGAGGTTCGCCGGGCGGTTGACGCGGGGTTTATCGGGTTGGGAGAATTGTCACCGCATTCCCAACACGTGGAATTGAACAATCCCGCCTGGATCAAACTGGTCGAACTGGCGACAGAGCTGAAATTGCCCGTCAATCTCCACGTGACTGATCCGGCATCGGCGGCGTATCCGGGGCGGATTGAAACGCCGCTGGCCGATTTTGTATGGCTCGCGCGCGAATTTCCCCAGACCAAGTTCATTCTCGCCCATTGGGGCGGTGGGTTGGTCCTCGATCCGGAATGCCGCCCGTTGAAAAACGTCTATTACGACACGGCAGCGTCGCCGCTACTCTACGACACGGACGTGTGGACAAAAGGCATGCGTGCGGCTGCGGCAGGACGGGTGCTCTTCGGTTCGGATTACCCGCTGATCCTTTATCCACAGACGGAATCAGAGCCGGGGTTCGCGGGGATTTTAAATGAAATAAAATCCTCCGATCTCACCGAGACAGAAACCGCCGCTCTCCTCAGCGAAAACGCGGCGCACCTATTCGCTCGATAAAGCAATCGCCGGTAGGGGCGCTTGCCCCCAAGCGCCCTGTTGCCTCAGTGTTTGCCACGCTATATTTAGAGGATAGCCAAGTTGACGCCTGCGATGAAGAACCGAATGTCACGTAATGCGTGACGTGTTGTTTTAGGAGAAAATCCCCTGATCTCCAGTACATGTCACGTAATACGTGACATGTAATTTAGGGGTCGGACTCAGTGCAAACGGCAGAAAGTTGATCGCGGTGCGGCAAAGCGATTGGCTGGTATCGGTGACGGATGGCGGAAGTCTTGGTGCAGATACATCAAGGGGCCGCCGCCGAACAAGCGGATTGTTTCCAATCGCGCCCAAACTTGATCAGGATTTCTCGGGAGAATTTCTGTCAACAGTCACCCTTATGACCTCGTCCGTGGTTTCACTTTTTAATCCTTTCCTCCGAGTTAGGTCTTTTCATTCTTATTGGTTCACCGCTGGACAAAATGCTTTTTGAGCGTCTTGCGAATAAACGCATTGGCTTCTAAACGCGCTTTCGCGTCGGCCTTGTCAGATTCGATCCGCAATGCAAATCCAGTTCCGTGCCGTTGAACATGCACCAAGTACACTTTCCCGGGAGAACCGCAGTGCATCAGTCTGCCGGAAAACTCATAACCGAGCTTGCGACCTGCTGCGGTCAATTTGTGCGAGTAGTCTTCAACGGTGAATCCGGCTCTTTCCATCACGCCGATCCAAGATGAATGTGCGGCAGGCTCAAAATTGAAAGTCTCTCCAGGTATCTGCATTTTTCGCCTAGCGATTGAACTCAGACACGATAGGCGGCGGAGTTTCAGGTCGTGTCTGTGGTGGCTGGAGTGCGCCCGGCATGGGAGTTAACTGACAGGGTGAAAATCCTTGATGCAAGATACCAAAGTGAAAACAAAGGCATTGGGCAAAAGCAACTGCGCGGTCGCGAGACCGGGTGGGTAGGAAGCTGGCGTCAAAGCGACGAGCCTGCGAACAGAAACAGGCCCGGTCGATTCAACCGTGGTGTGATCCGATTCTTGACGCCTTTGTTGGGGGTTCGTTGTCTTTGTCCTCTCCATGCCACCGCTCGAGCACGCCCCCATCTCCCTGGCGAGTGGTGCCTATCCGCACATACGGTCCTGTTTCATTTTCATTGGCGCTCTTTTCGCTGCTTTGAACATGAGCGCGGAGGGATCCGTTCCGGGGCTGAGTGAATCGGCTCTGGCCACCCGCTCCGGTCCCAGAGGCCAGACGATGTTCGCAACACTGTCGTCCGCCGACACGGGCATCATAACCGAAAATAACTATGCTGATCCCCGGGAAACCAAGACCGGTTACAAGGATCCGCGCATGGCCGAGGGTCACTACGACGAATTTTCGGTCGGCGCAGTTGGCACGGGGGTCGCGATCGGTGACTATGATGGCGACGGGCGGCCGGACATATTCGTGGTGAGCAAGACGGAGAGTTGCCGGCTGTTTCGCAATCTCGGCAACTGGAAGTTCGAAGACGTCACGGCGAAGGCCGGGGTGGAAGACAAAGGCGAGGCGGCGGCTGTCTGGAAACAAGGAGCGACGTTTGTCGACGTGAATAACGATGGCCTCCTCGACATCTACGTCTGCCGATTCAACGCCCCGAATTTGCTCTACATCAACCAGGGTGACGGCACCTTCAAAGAAGAAGCCGCCGCCCGTGGTCTGGCTGTGGTTGACGCCTCGGTCATGGCTGCGTTTTGCGACTACGACCGTGACGGCTGGCTCGACGTGTACATCCAAACCAACCTGCTCGACGGCGTCGCGCATCCGAACGGACAACGCGACTATCTCTTCCACAACAACCGCGACGGCACCTTCACCAACGTCACGGATCGCGCGGGGATCGGCGGTGAAACCCAAGGCCACGCGGTCACCTGGTGGGATTACGACGGCGACGGCTGGCCGGATATTTATGTCGCGAACGATTTCGCCGCGCCCGATATCCTCTATCGCAACAACCACGACGGCACCTTCACCAACGTCATCGATCAAGTGGTGCCCCATATGCCTTATTCTTCCATGGGGTCGGACCTGGGCGATCTGAACAACGATGGCTTCATCGACCTAATGGCCTCGGAAATGGCCACCACCACCCATCAGAAAGACCAGCGCACCATGGCTCCAACCCGCGCTCAGTCGCTGGATATTCCGAACAATTCCACGACGGTGCCGCAATACTACCGCAACGCGCTCTACTTAAATACTGGCACGGGCCACTTCATGGAGGCGGCTTTTCTCGCAGGCCTTGACGCCACCGACTGGACCTGGTCATTGCGCTTCGAAGACCTCGACAATGACGGCCGACTCGACCTGTACGTGACCAATGGCATGCACCGGGAATTGCACAACGCCGACCTGATCGCCCGCCTCGGGTCCGCCCAATCCCCCGGGGAAAGGGAACGGATGCAACGCGCCGCCCCGGTGCTGGTGGAACACAATCTTGCCTTCCGTAATCTCGGTGATTTGAAGTTTGAAAACGTCGGCGCGGCCTGGGGTCTTGATGAAAACGGAGTGAGCTTCGGCGCCGCTTTCGGCGACCTCGACGGCGACGGTGATCTCGATCTCGTCTACACCAACTACAAGAAAGGGGTCACTGTGCTGCGAAATGATTCCGATACCGGCCATCGGGTGATTTTTGCCCTGCGCGGCACGCAATCGAATCGCTTCGGGGTGGGAGCCGTGGTCCGTATTGAAACCGAGGCAGGGATTCAAGTCAGGCAACTCGTACTGGCCCGGGGTGTTCTTTCGAGTTCCGAACCCGTGCTGCATTTTGGCCTGGGCGAATCCACGCTGATCAAGCGGGTCACGGTCTCGTGGCCCAGCGGTCAGATCCAGTCATTTACCAATCTCGCCGTCGACCAGCGGTACACGATCACGGAGCCCGCCGGCCTGGCCAAGGTGGAGCCCGGCCTCCGGACGGGCTTCGGGTCAGTGTCAACGTCCCTCAATCTGCCCGGAGGTCAGGTTCCACCAAGCGAGCAAGGACAATTCACCGAGGTGAGCCAGGCGATGAACCTCTCCCTGATCGCCCACGAAAATGCGGTGGATGAGTTGGGCTCGAATTCACTTCTTCCTGTTCGCCAGAATCGACGCGGTCCCGGGGTCGCGGTCGGTGATTTGAACGGCGATCGGAAAGACGATTTTATTTTTGGCGGTACGCCGGTCGATCCGTTGCAGGTTCGGGTGGCCGGTCCCGACCATCAATTCGCCGGCGGTCAGGTCCCCGCACTGTCCGCTGGTCTGTCGGTGAATGACGGACCGTCGCTCATTTTCGATGCCGATGGAGACGGCGCGAATGATCTTTTGCTCACTGCTTGCGGCGTCGGCCAGCCCGCGGGTTCTCCTGACTATCAACCCCGACTCTTCCTCAACGATGGTCGGGGAAATTTTCGGCCGGCTCCGGCTGACGCCTTGCCTACGCTTTCCCTGAGCGTCGGCGCGGTGGCCGCGGCAGATTTCAATCGCGACGGACAACTAGATGTTTTCATCGGGGCGAAAGTCTTGCCCGGACTCTATCCTTTCGCCCCGAGCAGCGCTTTGCTGCTGAATCATGGCGGCCGGTTCGAGGATGTAACCGACACCCTTGCGCCCGGTTTGCGCGAAGTCGGCATGGTCACCTCTGCTTTGTGGAGCGACGTGGATGGCGACGGCTGGCCCGACCTGCTGCTGACACTGGAGTGGGGCAGCGTGAAATATTTCCATAACACCCAGGGCAAAGGATTCGAGGACTGGACGGAGAAGGCGGGCTTTGCTGCAGCGGGCACAGGATGGTGGACTTCGATCGCTGCGGCTGATTTTAACGAAGATGGCCGGATCGATTATGTCGTGGGGAATCTCGGCCTGAACACCCAGTATCGGGCCGACGCGAGACATCCCGCCCTGCTTTTCGCTGGTGATTTCAAAGGAGGCGGGACTCAGCAATTGATCGAAGCCTACTACGAAGGGGACCAGCTCTATCCGTGGAGAACCCGGGCGAGTCTCGGTGCCGCAATTCCCTCTGTGTTGAGGCGCTATCCCCGCAATGATCTCTATGCGCGAGCCACCTTGAGTGAGATTTTCGGCGAGGAAAAACTCAAGGCCGCCCAACGCTACGCCGCCACGGAATTTCGGAGCGGAATATTCCTGAGCCAGCCTGACGGGACTTTTCGCTTCGAAGCCCTGCCGCGCCTCGCCCAGATCGCGCCCTTGCAGGGAATCGTCGCTGGCGATTTTGACGGCGATGGTCACGCCGATATTTATACCGTGCAAAACTCCTATGCTCCCACTCCAGTGGTCGGCCGGTTCGATGGTGGCCTCAGCCAGTTGCTGCGCGGTGATGGAAAGGGAAATTTTATCTGCGTTCCTCCGGGCGAAAGCAATCTGGTCGTAACCGGTGATGCCAAGGCTCTGGCCGTGGCGGATCTCAACCAGGATGGCTGGCCGGACTTTGTCGTGACGCGAAACAACTCGACCAGCCTTGCCTTCCTCAACCAAGGCGTGAAAGGACGACATTCGCTCCGAGTCCAACTACGCGGACCCGTAGGCAATCCCACCGCAATCGGAGCGCGCGTCACCCTCGAACTCGCCGACGGTACCACGCGGACGAGCGAAGTTTATGCCGGCTCCGGGTATTTCAGCCAGTCCACCGCTGACTGTTTCTTCGGTTACGTGCCAACCAATGTGCCCAGTAAAATCCACGTGCGCTGGCCCTCCGGCGCCACCAGCACCCACTTGGTCCCGCCGCAGGCCGCTACGATAATCATTCTACACCCGTTCGGTAGGTTGCACCGGATCGGAGGGGCGTAGTTGAAACCTAATTACTTAATTTCTGCGATTCCGAGAAGGTGGAGCGCGTTGACCTCAACGCGCCGGTTTGCGAGCGAACATCCTGAAGCGTCTTGAGGTCAAGTCGCTCCGCCCAATGTGCGCGCACGCACTACCTCAGTCGATCCCGCAATTCGGGCGACACCAACGTCAGCGCAAATTCATGCAGTTTTGGGTCCATGCGTATCCCCAAGCCCCGGCTCATTACGAGTAGACGATAAAGCGAACCGGGGGAGAGGGCGCGCAGTTTCCCCTCATCCGCGGCCGCCAGGCAAGCGGTCACCTGCTCACGAGCAAGCTTCTCCTGTTTTGCCTTGGCGAGGACCACGGCGAGTCCGACGCGCTGGTCCCACGGAAGGGCCAATGGGGCCTTTATGGCCAGCCGTGCCTGCAGACCTTTGAGGGACTTGGCGAATTCCGCTTCGTCCCCCCGGGCCAATTCGACTTCGGCTCGCGCCACCCAAGCCCCGAAATCCGCCGGGAAACGCCGCAGACCTTGTGCTGCCCTCGCGGCTTGGTCGAGGTCTCCCATTTCGATTAAATATTCCGTAATCCGGCTTACGGCTGTCGCCAATTCCTGCTCGTCGACGACTTCAAATACGGTCACCGACTGCCCTTCGAAACCGGCGATCTTCGGCAGCTCATAAGCCAGCGGCCGCAGCCAGAGTGGCAACGTTGGAAGTTGGAGCTGGTCGCGAAAGGTGCTTGCGCTTTGCCCCGTGCCCGAGCGGGTATAGTCGTCAAACTCGGAGTCCCACGAGAACAGGACGATGTGGGTGATTTTGCGCCGATCGATCACAGCCTTTGCTTCCGGGAGACTTCGGTTCGTCAGGATGAGCATGGCCGCCGCCACGCCTTCCTTGTTTTCCCAGGAGAACGATCCCATGCCGCGCATGCCGCCATAGTAGCAGAGAGCGGTGGTCTCGTTCGGCGGAGCCAGCACCACAACTCCAGCGGGGTCGCCGTGGAGTGCCAGCCAGCCCGCAAGATCCCTCTCGATCAAACCCAACACTTCCGACCGGGTGAGGTCATTTTCCGTTTGGGCTTTGCGCCGCGGTGCAACGAACAAAACCCCGAGCGACAGCAGCAGGGTGGCGCTCACCCAGGCGAAGCGTGCGTATTTCGGATTGGCGGATTTCGACAATCCCGCGGTCATCGCGGCCAACATCATCAAGAGCAGCCCGTCGAGGGTGTTCCACCAGACGAGCCGATAGCAGGCGAATCCCAGTGCGATGATTACGGGTCCCAACGTTATCGCGACGGAAACGCGGCGAACCCGGGCGGGATTTTCGCGAAGAAGAAACCACCCGGCAGGAACGATGAGGATGAGCGGAAGCAGCGTCACGAAGAGGCTGGGAGTCAGTCCATCGCGTGAAATCCACGCCGCGAAACTCCGGGCGACGGCGCTTTCCGGCAGTTTCGTCAGACGGAGGGATGAGGTGTCCGGTATCAGGAAATCGGAGCCATGGATTTTCCAGATGGCCACTGGCAACGCCGCGATCGCGAGGGTGGCGAGGACGAGCTGCGCGTAATTGCGGAAAGTTCGTGGAATTTTTCCGGTCTGGATCCACTCCGTCGCTTGCACCAGGATTTCTCCGGCGCCGAGCCAGGCGAGTGCGTAGAGTGGATGGATGGACGAGAGTTGCCAGTGCCACAGATAGGCCGGCGCGAACTCGATCAGGTAGGCACCAAGCGCCGTGACGCCGCCCGCCACCGCCCAGGCCCGCCACGGCAAGGCGACAATTCCCGCGGATTTAACCTGCTTCGGAACGCGCGTAACCCAGGCGGCGAGTAAGGCTCCCGCGAAGATGCCCCCGAGGACTGGACCTTGGACGGACACGCTGACCCACAGGCCGAGTCCGCCCATCACTCCGGCGAGGCTGAACCAGCGCCGCGCCAATTTCTCGCCGGCGTCTGGTGCTGACGTTGCCCTGACTCCAATCGCGAGCAGCAGCACGCTGCCGAGGGCAAAAATCTGCGCGAGACCGCGATCATCGGGCGCGCCGGGAAGATAGCCCGCGCCGAAGGGAAAGAGGGTAACGAAACCGATTGAAATCAGCACTGCGGGAAGCGCGCCGAAACGCCAAGCGATCAGAGTGGCGGCGCCAAGAATGAGTAGAAGATGCAGGATCGGATCGGCGACGAGCGCGGCGGCTTCCACCGATTGGGCTGACGAGTGGCCCGAAACCAGATGATCGCACCACGCGATCAACCCGAGCCACCAACGGTAGGGCGAAGGAGTGTACACCGCCCGGCCGTCCGGCGCATTTTCGTAGTCGATGTGGCGTACCCGCCATTCGCCGCGGTTGAACATGCGCTGGGTCTGCGCGAGCCAATGATAACTTTCCGTGAGCTGCTCGGAGACAATCAGGTGGTTGTCGGCCGCCAGCTCGGGCGCGGACGACGCAGACACCGCGACCGGCGGTTTCTCGCTCCATCCGCCGAGCATGGACACGGACTCAATGTGACGGATGCGGACTGCGTTCATCCAAAAGAGAAACGCGCAGACCGTTAACGGCACCGCTAACCAGGCGAGAGGCGGAACGCGGCGCGGTTTAATTGGGGGAATCGGAGCGGTCGGTTTCTTTTTCAAGGACGGCGCAATCGGAAGGAGAATTATCGGGTAGGCAAGGGCCGAGTTTGCGCGCGACTGAATCTGGCTTGACTCACCGGAGCGGAGTTTGTCCCGTCCGCGCCATGTCCATGATCGACGCAAAAAAGTGCGCACACACCGCGAAGCGAACTGCATTCGGGTTCGTTGCGCGCTGTGCGATCGTCGTTAGCGGGCTATTTGTTTCACCGGCGAGCCGGGCCGCAGACGCGGTGGGCGAAATTGTTGGACAGCCGCTGGCCCCGATTTCGGGTCCCCGTGGGAAAACCATGTTTGTTCAACTTGCGCCCGAAGTGACCGGCGTCCGAACGGAGAATCGCTACAGCGACCCGCGGATGCACGGTGATCTTTATCAGGAATTCGAAGCCGGTTCGGTCGGGACGGGAGTGGCGATTGGCGACTACGACGGCGACGGCCGGCCCGATATTTTTGTAGTCAGCAAAACCGAGAGCTGCCGGCTTTTTCGCAATCTCGGTAATTTTAAATTCGAGGATGTGACGGAGAAGGCGGGGGTAGGGGACAAGGGAGCCGCTGCCGCCATTTGGAAATCGGGGGTGACGTTTGTCGACGTGAACAATGACGGCCGGCTCGATATTTATGTATGCCGTTTCAACGCGCCCAACCTGCTTTATATCAATCAGGGCGACGGGACGTTCAAGGAAATGGCCCACGCTTATGGCCTCGATGTCACCGATGCCTCGGTTATGGCGGCTTTCGGTGACTATGATCGGGATGGGTGGCTCGATGTTTATATCACGACCAATATGTTGAGTGAGGCGAGCGGAGCAAAGGGACGGCGCGGTTACTTGTTTCACAACCAACGCGACGGCACTTTCGTCAACGTGACCGACCACGCGGGCATCAAGGGTGAAACCCGCAGCCACTCCGCCACGTGGTGGGACTACGATAACGACGGCTGGCCGGACCTTTATGTGGCCAATGACTACGGCGTCCCTGATTCGCTCTACCACAACAACCGGGACGGCACCTTTACAGATACGGCCGGACAATATCTGCCCCATACTTCATTCTCCTCAATGGGCGCGGATTTTGGCGACGTAAACAACGATGGGTTGATCGATTTTTTCGTCTCGGACATGGCCGGCACCACGCATGAGAAAGACCAGCATATGATGGCGGACGCGCGCGCGAAAATGGAGGAACGACCGGAGAGTGCCACGGGCGCGCCGAAATATAACCGCAATGCACTGCTGCTCGGCACCGGCACCGGCTATTGTCAGGAAGCAGGTTTCCTCGCCGGCGTGGACGCGACGGACTGGACTTGGTCGCCGCGGTTTGAGGATTTGGACAACGACGGGCATATCGATCTGTTTTTGACCAATGGATTCGTGCGGGATGCCGGAGTAGATGTCGTGAACCGCCAGATGAGCGCCGAATCCGTGGCCGAGCGTATCCGCATCATGTTTGCCACGCCGACGTGGGCGGAAAATAACATCGCATTGCGCAATCGGGGTGACTTGCAATTTGAAAACGTCGGCGCGGCGTGGGGACTCGACCAGAAAGGCGTCAGCTTCGGCGCGGCGTTCGGTGATCTTGATGGCGACGGTGACCTCGACCTCGTTTACGGGAATTACCACGACGGTGTGAGTGTGCTGCGGAACGATTGCGACACCGGGCATCGTGTCATCATCAATCTCCGTGGCACTGTTTCCAACCGCTTTGGTGTTGGTGCGACCGTGAAAATTGAGAGCGCACTCGGCCTGCAGGTGCGCACGCTGGGGCTGGCGCGCGGCTATATGTCCAGCAGCGAGCCGGCGATTCATTTTGGATTGGGCAATGACACGATGATCAAGCGCATGGTCGTGACATGGCCGAGTGGTCACGAACAGACGTTTGAAAACGTCGCCGTCGACCAACGGTTCACGATCACGGAACCGGCTGGGCCAGTGCCTGCGCGATCGACAGCGACGAATCCCGCCACCGGCCTGCCAGCCATAGCCTTGGCGACGGCGGGACAGTTTACCGAAGTGAGCCGCAGCCTGGGCTTGAGCTTTCGTTCACGGGAGGAGTCGATCAACGAAGTATCCCAGCCGCGGCTGATGCCCTACCACTTCAACCGTCGCGGCCCGGGCCTCGCGGTGGGAAAACTTACCAGTGCAGATCAGGAAGCGGTCGTCGTCGGCGGTACGACCGTGGATACGCTCCGCACTGCTCGCGTCACGGGAGAAGGGAGGTTTGTCGTCTCCGATGTGTCAGGGATCGCGCTCGGCACAGTCGACGACGGTCCGGTCCTGGTATTCGTCGCCGACGGCGACGGCAACAATGACCTGCTGGTGACGAAAGGCGGCAACAGCCTGCCAGCCGGGATGCCCGACTATCAACCAATGCTTTATCTGGGCGACGGGCAGGGCGGATTTCGAGCGGCGGCTGACGACGCGCTGCCTGCTCTTTCGATCAATGCCGGCGCGGTGGTGGCGGGGGATTTTGATCACGATGGACGGCTCGATGTGTTTATCGGCGGGCGGCTCTTGCCCGGTCAGTATCCGCTGGCGCCACAAAGCGCGTTGCTCGCGAACCGCGGCGGAAAATTTGAAGACGTGACCGACACGCTGGCACCGGGATTGCGCGAAGTCGGAATGGTGACGGCGGCGCTGTGGAGCGATGTGGACGGCGACGGCTGGCTGGATCTGCTGCTGACACTGGAGTGGGGCAACGTGAAATATTTCCACAACAATCAGGGCAGGGGATTCGAAGACTGGTCGGAGAAGGCAGGTTTTTCCAAGGCGGGCACTGGCTGGTGGACGTCACTGGCGGCCGCGGATTTTAATGGTGACGGCCGTCCCGATTACGTGGTGGGCAATGTGGGATTGAACACCCAATACCACGCCGATGCCACGCACCCGGCATTGCTTTATTCGGGTGATTTCAAGGGCGACGGTTCCTCGCAACTCGTCGAGGCCTATTGCGAAGGCGATCACGTTTATCCCTGGCGGGCGCGTCGTGACCTTGGCGTGGTATTTCCCTTCATTATGAAACGCTTTCCCCTGAACGACAATTATGCGCGGGCGACGTTGGGAGAAATTTTCGGGGAGGATAAGCTGGCGAAGGCGCAGCGATTTTCGGCCACGGAGTTGCGCAGCGGAGTATTTCTCAGTCAAAGCGACGGAACCTACCGCTTCGAACCACTGCCGCGGATTGCGCAGATCGCGCCGTTGCAGGGCATCGTGGCGGGAGACTTCGACGGTGATGGCAACGCCGATATTTATGCGGTGCAGAATTCCTACGCGCCCATCGCCGCAGTGGGTCGTTTTGATGGCGGCCTCAGCCAGTTGTTGCGCGGCGACGGCCACGGTCACTTTACTGCAGTTCCACCCGCAGCGAGCAACCTGCTCGTGCCCGGTGATGCAAAAGCGCTCGTCGTGCTTGATCTCAATCAAGACGGCTGGCCCGATTTTCTCGTCTCAAGAAACAATGATGAGACGCTCGCGTTTCGAAACAACGGCACCGCCGGCCGCAAATCCGTGCGCATCAGCCTGCGCGGTCCGGCGGGAAATCCGGACGGGACCGGCGCGCGGATCACGGTTGAGCTGAAGAATGGCGCGACCATGAGCAGCGAAGTCTACGCCGGTTCCGGCTACTACAGCCAGTCCTGTGCGGCGTGTTTCTTTGGTTATTCCGAGGCGAACGCACCGCGCGAGATTCGGGTCCGGTGGCCGTCAGGGACGACGACGCGGCATGCATTCCCCTCTGGATCGGTGTCATTGGTGCTGTCTGCTGCCGGGGTGGGCCAGTAGACTGGTGAGGACGTGGCTGACATATGGAGCGCGGGCGACCTCGCCCGCGGGAACACGGCAGCGGGGCCGCCGCCGCTCCAGCACGGAACGGATGGTCTCATCTAACGACGGGTATCGCCAGATCAGATACGAAATTATTTTTTCGACGGGGGCCGGCGGAAGGAAAGCTTGCGGCCAGTCGAAAAAACCAAAAATGGCACGCGTGGGCCGCCACCGGATTTTTCGATAAATTCGTTTTTTGCTCCGTTTCCGCAACGTTTGCAGAGCGGCGCACTCGCGTTGAGGAAACGGTTTCGCGACATGTACTGCATCAGGCAGCGATTCGCAGACGTACCCCTAAGTCCGACCTCTTCACTCCTAGCGGCGTTTTCGTTCGCAGTCTTTTTATCAAACGCAGGCATAATCCCCACCTCCCTCGATCCATTATCCACCAAATGGGAAACCGTTTTGTAGTGTCAAGTGACCACAACCCAACAATCCGTACTGTACCAAATATGAAGACTACTCCAAGGCTTTCACGGCGTGCTGTCGCATTAGCCGTAATGCTCGTTCCCTGTGCGTATATCCACGCCCAGACGTCCGCGGCTCCCGCCGCTGCCGTTCCCGCCGCCGATGAGAAGGAAGACGTGATCGTCCTGTCACCCTTTGAGGTCTCATCCTCGAGTACCTCCTTCGGCTACAGCGCCGCCAGCACCCTGGCGGGCAATCGTCTCAACACCCAACTGCGCGACGTGGGCAGTTCAATCACCGTTGTCACCAGCCAGTTCCTGAAGGACACCGGTGCCACCGATAACGCCTCGCTGCTCCAGCGCATCGGCGGCGCGGAGGTGGGTGGCGTAAATGGTAATTTTGCCAGTGCCGGTTCCGATTCTTCCGCTACACTCCTGACCGAAGACACCGTCAGACCGAACGAGGGCACACGTATCCGCGGTCTCGCTGCGGCGGACAATACCCATGATTTCTTTCTCTCAGACATCCCATGGGACTCATATAACATCGACCGCGTCGATATTTCACGCGGACCGAATGCGATTCTCTTTGGTCAAGGCAGTCCCGCCGGCATCATCAACGCCGGCTCGAAGAGCGCGACCTTCAAAAACTCCGGCGAGGTCGAGTTCCGCTATGGCAGCTATGGCAGCGCCCGCGGGTCGCTGGATCTCAATCAGGTGATCGTAGACAACCAGGTCGCCATCCGCCTCGACGTCTTGAACGACCATAAAAAGTACGAACAGGATCCCGCCTATTCGAAGGACCAACGCATCTCGGGCGCTATCCGTATCGAACCGGAATTCCTCAAGAAGAACGGCAATCGCACCATCTTCAAAGCGAACTTCGAGTCTGGCAAAATCGATTCCGACAATCCTCGTGCCCTGCCTCCAACGGACCACATTACTCCGTGGTTTGATCCCAACGCTACGGGAGCTTACCAGGCGGGATTGAATGGTGCGCAGTCTTGGAACTCCAACGTTCCCGGTGGTTTCTCCACTGTCGCCAATGGTTATTCCGATGCCGGCCGCGCCGAAGGCGCTAAGAATCCCGATCCGTGGTTTACGAACGGCCAGCTCGGTAATGCGGGGTTTCCGTTAAATGTTATCCAGGATGGTAACACCAACGGTTCTGCGGGCCAGTACCGCTTCACGTCCATCAATCAGAATAGTACGGCCGGAACATTAATCACGCTCCCCTATGGCGCTTATCCCAGTTCCTGGCTTAGCCTGAACGGCAAAGCCAAGGAAGCAGTCTTTGCGGGGCTGCCTTTCTCCAATGGTGGCCTCTTCACGGATACCTCCATCACCGATCCTTCGATCTTCAACTTCTACAAGAATTTGATCGACGGCGATATGAAATCGGAATGGCAACGTTTCTGGTCCGAGACGGCGAATCTCACTCAAACCTTCCTCACCGACCAGGTTGGCTTTTCCCTTGATTACAACAAACAGCACTATGAGGACGGCGCGATCAACCCCTTTGGCGGTGCCGTCCCGTTGTTCGTTGACGTCATGAAAACCAACAACGACGGAACCTCGCTTGCCACTGCCAGCGCGAATCCGAACTTTGGCCGCCCGTTCGTCATCAACAATAATAATCCAACCAATTTCCAATACATCAGTGATCGCGAAGATAAACGCGCCACGGCGTTTGTCACCCATGACTTCACGAAGGATAGCAATAATTGGTGGGCAAAGATCCTCGGTACCCAAACCGTGACTGGCTTGGCGGACGAAGCGAAGCTAACCACCTCCACCGAGAGCTGGCAACAGTATGGTTATCTCGGCGCAAACGTCGCTCTCGCCAATACGCTCAACGGAGGATCGTCCTCGGTTAACTTCTCGCAGCTAAATCCGCAGCAGGTCATTTATCTCGGGTCTTCGCTGGCGGGCAAGTCGATCGTTGGGGCTAATATTTCCCGGGTCACCGGCAAGCCGACGATCGGTAGCAATCCGATCAGTTACTTCGATCTCACTCCGAACCCGGCGAACTCAGCCTTGAGCCCTTCCAACCCTGCATACTACAACGGCTGGTCGGGCGTGGGAACCCTGACAGTTACCAATTCTGAAGCCAACCCTTCCGTCAACCGCGACCTATTGGCGACGGCCTATGGTAAAACACGCTCGATCACCACCTCTCAGGCGTTGGTCTACGAAGGCAAGTGGCTGGATAACGCGCTGGTGGGTATTTATGGCTGGCGCAAAGATATCAACAAGAGCTCGGCTGATGCTGCCACTCTCGGCGATGCGAACGACCAGCAAAGTGTCAACCTCCAGAACGTCAGCTTGGACGGTTCCGACGCAACGCGGGGTCGCGTCGAAGTTCAATCCCGCTCCTATAGTCTGGTGGCTCACCTTGACGAACTCCCGTACGTGAAAGATTTTGCCAGCAAACTTCCGGTCAAAATCAGTCTGGACTACAGCGTATCGAGCAACTTCCAGCCGGACTCAGCTCGTGTCGACATTAACGGGGATGCCCTCTCGGCTCCGGCAGGCAAGACCATCGAACGTGGCATTCTGATCGAGTCGCGTGACAGCAAGTATTCCCTCAAGATCAATCGCTATGTGACCAGTATCACGAACGGTGAGTACGCCGGCGGTAGAGCTTTCGCTCAGGATCTGGCTAATTTCGCGGGTAACACATTTTACTTCGCGAACGCCTTCTATTATCACAATGACCAGAACGGCAGTTTTGCCCAATCAGACCCGGCTCATGTGGTAAACAATCCGGGCATCGGCCCGGATGGGGGCGCGGCCGGTGCGCCTGGTAGCTATGATGGGGGTGCCAACGCTGCAGGCTACTACTACGATGCGGCCGGCTTCCACACCCAGGCGATGGAGAATCTCCAGAACTCCTCAACCGCGGCCACGCGGGCTTGGGAAACCCAGATTGCCGCTGCCTTCCCTAACTTCTACAAAAATTGGGGATTCAATAGCCTGTCCGAAGTACAGGCCGGTACCGTCCTGAGAGCCCAATTGACGGGCGCTCCGGGCGAAACTAACTTTGCGCTGACCGAAAACTCCCAGTCCAAGGGTTGGGAGGGAGAGCTCAACGCCTACCCCACCAAGAATTGGCGCATCACATTCAACGCGACAAAAACGGATGCGGTCATCACGGCGGTCGGTGACCCGGCCCTGGCCAAATTCATGGCAATGACAGACGCCTATGTTAAAGGCGCGGGCGGCAATACGCAGTGGTTCTGGGGCAATTCCATCAGCCCAGGCGTTCCTGCGGTCAAGGATGCCTACTACAACAATTATAATGGCTTTCCCCCGCTCGGTACCACGTATGCCGGAATCCAGCAGCAGCAGGGCGTTGCGGTTCCGCAGCTAGCCAAGTGGCGCTACAATCTGACGACGAACTATGACTTCAAGAATGGCTTTCTGAAGGGTTTTAACGTTGGCGGTGGCGTGCGTTATTCATCTGCAGAAATCCTCGGCTATGCTCCGGCTGGCACCGGGCTTAACGCGGATGGCACGCTGGCGGCTCCTCCGTTCCTCGCCGACTCATCCAAGCCGGAAAAGGGCCCGAGCGAGACCTACTTCGATCTTTGGGTTGGTTATCGCCGCAAGCTGACCAATAAGATCGATTGGAATATTCAGCTCAACGTCGACAACGTTGGCAAAGGTGATTATCTGATTCCGGTCAGCTATCAGGCACCGGTCAACGGTGTGGCCAGCCCTGCGTTCTATCGTATCGGGCCGACGCAGCAGTTCACGATCAGGAATACGTTTAGCTTCTGATTTTGGGGTGCCGCGCCCGGTTGTTAGGGCCGGGCGCGGCGGTTAGGATCAACTTAAGTTTTGGTTAACGTCGCCGGCCGCCAATCGCGGCTGGCGATCTCCATCTAATCGTCGGGGCACGTTCCCTTTTATAAATCTGTTCGATTCTCCGTGTAGGGCCGCCGCTTGCGGCGCGCCTTTGTTCATGCCTCGCGGCGCGCCGCAAGCGGCGTCCCTACACGATACAAAACTGGAATGCGCAGCGTTAACATTTCCGGCTCCGGCTGGACCTTTTCTCTTTTCAACCTCGTGGCGTCCGTGAACGAAAAACAGGATTTTCTGAAAGCTATCGGAGTCCAACCTGCCTTCCACCACGGACAGCGTGATTATAACGTGGTGAGTCGCTCGCAAGCCGGGTTGGGTAAATTGGATTTCGAGGCGGCGATCTTCGACATGGACGGCGTCCTAACGAAAACCGCCACCGTTCATTCGATCGCGTGGAAACGTATGTTCGATGAATACCTGCGGACGCGCGAGACGGGATATGGCGAACCGTTCAGGGAATTTACGCATGCGGGGGATTATCTCGTCTATGTTGACGGTCGTCCGCGTCACCAAGGCATCGAAACTTTTTTGAAATCGCGCGGCATTGTACTGCCTTTCGAATCGTCTGAAACGGGCGAGGAGGGGGAGAGCATTCGCGGTCTCGGCGATCGCAAGAACACTCTCTTCAATCAGATCATCGAGAGCGAAGGGGCGGGCTTATACGACTCGACGGTGGCGCTGATTCAGGATCTTCTTCGTCGGGGAATCAAAGTGGGTCTGGCTACTTCGAGTAAGAATTCAGCTGTCATCCTGCAAAAAACCGGCACGGCCTGGCTGTTTGCCACGGTTGTGGATGGCCTCGTCTCGGAAAAACTTGGCCTGAAGGGAAAGCCCGAGCCGGACATTTTCACGACGGCGAGCGCCAACCTCGGCGTGTCGCCGGCGCGCGCGATTGTCATCGAGGACGCGGTGTCGGGGGTTGCGGCGGGGGCGAAGGGTGGCTTCGGACTTGTGATCGGCGTGGCCCGCGAAGACAACGCCGATGAGTTGCGAAAGCACGGGGCCGACGTGGTGGTGCATGATCTCGCCGAGACCACGCTCGAAAAAATCAATCTGCTGGTGCGGGCCAAGCGCGCTCGCGCCTGAGGTGCAAATCATCAAGCTCATCCGCATGCCCCTCAAAAAAAAGCCGCTTTTAAATTTCTGGCAGCTCTGGAACATGAGTTTCGGTTATGTCGGTATTCAGTTTGGGTTCGCCCTGCAAAATTCAAACCTGAGCCGGATTTTCGAAACCCTGGGTGCAAAGCAGGATGATATTCCCGCTCTCTGGATTGCCGCGCCCTTATCCGGGTTGATTGTGCAACCGATCATCGGATACATGAGCGACCGCACGTGGAATCGCTTCGGTCGCCGGAAGCCTTATTTTCTCACGGGAGCTATTCTGGCGTCGCTGGCCTTGTTGGTTCTGCCCAATTCGCCCACCTTGTGGATGGCCGCCGGCATGTTGTGGATGCTCGACGCGTCCATCAACATCACCATGGAGCCCATGCGGGCGTTTGTCGGCGACATGCTGTCGGACGAACAACGCACCCAGGGTTTTGCCGTCCAGACGTTCTTCATTGGCGCGGCTTCGATTGTGGGTTCGCTGTTGCCGTGGATGCTGACGAACCTCTTCCAGGTTTCGAACACGGCAGGAGCGGGCTTGATTCCACCGTCCGTGCGTTGGGCTTTTTATGCCGGCGGCATCATCTACATCTCTACCGTGCTGTGGACGATTTTTTCAACCAAGGAATATTCGCCGGAAGAGTTCGAGGCCTACAATGCGCGGGATTCTGACGTTGCGGCCAAGGAAGGCGACGCACTGATCCTCGACACTGGAAAATATTATACCTCCGGCATCGTTCTGGTAATTATCGGACTGATCTTCACCGTGGGAGTGAATCATTTTGCCTGGGACAAGGCGCTCTACATTCTGTCCGTCGGCATTGGGGTTTATGGCGCTTTGCAAATTGTCTCCGCCCAACTGTTCTCTTCGGGCCAGAGGCGCGGCTTGGTGGAGATTGTGTATGACTTGAACAACATGCCCAGGAGCATGCGGCAGCTCGCGGTGGTCACGGTGTTCACGTGGTTTGCCATGTTTGCCTGGTTCATTTATTGCACGTCCGCCATCACCAGCTATCACTTCGGCGCGAGCGACCCGCTGACGAAGGCTTACAACGACGGCGCTGATTGGGTGGGCGTGCTGAATTCGGTTTATAATGGGGTGGCGGCCTTGGTGGCGTTCATCCTTCCCGTCATTGCGAAAAAGACCAGTCGGGTGACCACGCATACCGTTTGTCTTGTCATCGGCGGCTTGGGTTTGATGTCGCTGCGCTGGTTCACGGATCCGCATTTGTTGGTGATTTCGATGGTGGGCCTCGGGATCGCCTGGGCCGGCCTTCTCACCATGCCTTACGCGATCCTGAGCAGTGTGGTGCCCTACCGGAAAATGGGCGTCTACATGGGCATGTTTAATTTCTTCATCGTAATTCCACAAATCGTGGCGGCCGCCGTATTGGGATTGTTTGTGCGAACCGTGTTTCACGGCCACGCGATCAACGCGCTCGTTCTGGGCGGAATTTCCATGTTCATCGCGGCGGTACTCATGCTCCGCGTGAAGGACGAACGCACCTGACTTAAGCATAATGAAAAACCTCTGGGAAATCAGTACCTCTGAGTTTGCGGGCGGCAAGGAAAGCCTCATGCGCCGCGGCAACGTCTACCAGCTCGCCAATGGTTACATGGGATACCGCGGCACGCTGGACGAAGCTGGTCCGGAGGAGGCAGTGGGCATCACCCTCGCTGGAATCTTCGATCGGGTCGGCACGGCGTGGCGCGAACCGGTAAATGCCCCGAACGGTGGTTTCACGCGGGTGTCCGTCGATGGCCGGGAGCTTTCCGTCTTAAGCGGGAAAGTTGAGTCGCACCGGCAGACGTTGCACTTTGCCCACGCTGCGGTTGAACGTGAAACGGTTTTTTCTTCACACAAAAAAACGGTGACGATCAAGTCAGTGCGTTTCCTCAGCGCCACGACTCCGAATCTGGGGGTCATAACGTTCAGCGTGAGTTGCGACCAAGCCGCCAACATTTCGCTCTCAACGGGCATCGATTGCAACATTTGGGACCTGAATGGCCCGCATTTGGGACAACTGACCGCAGGGAAAGCGGGTGCAGCCTTGGTGGTGCAGGCATCGACGAACGAAAACTCAAAACGGGTGGCGGTCGCCGAGGAGATCGACGGGGGATTGGGGGAGGAAACCCAGGAATTCAAAAACAATCGCAATCTGCGCACGATCCACTTCCGGGCCGAAGCGGGGAAAACGTATGCGTTTCACAAATACTTTGCGGTGGTCACGGACAACGATGTCGATGGCGACCGCGTTGACGACGTGGCGATCAAAATCGTACGGCAGGCGAAGGCAGTTGGTTATTCGCGGTGTTGGGCGGCTCATCAGGCCGCCTGGGTCGAAAAATGGGCACGCTGCGACGTTAGGATTGAAGGCGACGATGAAGCCCAGCTCGCGCTGCGTTACAGTATTCTCCAGTTGCTGATGGTGGCGCCGGTGAACGGCAGCGCGAATTCGATTCCGGCCCGTGCACTTTCGGGCCAGGTATATAAGGGCGCGGTTTTCTGGGACACGGAGATGTTCATGTTCCCGTTTTTCCTGCATACGTATCCGGAGAAGGCGCGCGAATTGATGCGCTACCGGATCAAGACCCTGGATGGCGCACGGCGAAAGGCGAAAACCGAGGGCACCGGTTATCGCGGTGCGTTTTACGCATGGGAAAGCCAGGAAACCGGTGACGATGCCTGCACATATTTCAACATCGGCGATCCGTTTACCGGGCGCGAGCTGCGCACACATTTTCGCGACAAACAGGTGCATATCAGTGGCGACGTCGCGATCGCCATGTGGGATTATTTCAAATTAACCGCGGACGACTCGCTGCTTCTGGAAGGCGGCGCCGAGGTGATTTTGGAGTGTGCCCGATTTTATTTTTCCTACGCTTACTTCAAGGAGGACAAGGGGCGTTATGAGATTCTCGATGTCATCGGACCGGATGAATATCATGAGCGCGTCAACAACAACGCCTTCACGAGCTTGGTTGCGAAGGAAACTTTTTCGATTGCACACGCCACGGTGGAGTACCTGCGGGAAACCCATCCCCGGGCGCTGCGTGCGTTGGTGAAAAAGATCGGCATTGCGCGCGAGTTGTCCCGCTTTCGCGAGGTCGGGAATCTCCTCTATGTTCCGCCACCCGACGCGAAGACCGGCGTCATCGAGCAATTCGATGGTTACTTTCAGTTGCGGGAGGCAAAGGTCGAGGAACTCAAGGCCCGCATGGTCCATCCCAATGAGTATCTCGGCGCCGGTCAGGGCCTGGCGGTTCCGACCAAGATTATCAAGCAGGCTGACGTGGTGATGATGCTCAACCTGTTCAAGACACAGTTTCCGGCGGAAATAAAAAAGGCGAACTGGGAATACTACGAACCGCGGACCGAACACGGCTCAAGCCTCAGTGCCTGTGCCTATGCCATGGTGGCGACCGAATTTGGAAAACTGGACGTCGCCTACAAGTATTTCCTAAAGACGGCGAAGATCGATCTGGAGGCGAAATACAAAGTATATGTCGGCACCATTTTCATGGGCGGCTCACACCCTGCGGCCAACGGCGGCGCGTGGATGACGGCCGTATTCGGTTTCGGCGGCGTGCATGCGGATGAAAACGGCATCACGATTAATCCGCGGCTGTTCTCCAAATGGAAAAGCCTGCAGTTCAATCTGGCTTACCGGGGCGACGGGTTTCAAATCAAACTCACCAAAACAGAGGTCACGATCGCCGCGCAAACGGCAAATTCACGCGAACACTTCGTTACCATTGCCGGAAAACGCAAGAAATGCGGCCCGGGTAAATGCCTGACGGTCCACTACCGTCCGTCCCCAAAGGGTCGCGTCAGCCAGCCGGCGAAGAGTAGGCGAGTCGGGCCGGCGCGGGCTTGAAATCGATCACAACCCGAATCAAATCGAATCGCGTCCCATGGCTTCACGTATCCCGGTTATTGCGCTTGTCACTGCAGTCTTAATTGTCTGCGCCGGCAGCCTGATTCGCGCCCGTGAGGGCGCTGGTGCGGCCATCCCGTGGATTACTTACGAGGCTGAGGCCATGAAGACAAACGGTGCGGTGTCGGGGCCGCAATTTACGCCGTTTCACGTCGAGACAGAATCCTCCGGCCAGCGCTGCGTGAAACTGGCGGCCGCCGGCGAGTTCGTCGAATTCACCGCCGTCTCGGACGCCAATGCCATGGTCGTTCGTTTCAATTTGCCTGATTCCGAACATGGCGGTGGAACGAACTCGGCGCTCGAACTTTTCATCAATGGAAAATCCGTACGGACACTCGCGCTGAGTTCACGTTATTCGCTGATTTACGGAGATTATCCATTCTCCAACGATCCGGGAAAAGGGAAGCCACGGAATTTCTATGACGAGTTGCGGGTCAGGAATCTCGCGGTGGCGAAAGGCGATATGATCCGGCTGCAAAAGAGTGCCGCGGACACTCCCGCTTGCATCGTCGATCTGGTGGATTTGGAAAAAATCGCTCCTCCTCTCAACCAGCCGGCAAATGCGCTTTCGGTCCTCGACTTCGGTGCGAGCGGCAATGGCGAAACTGACGACACGGCTGCGCTCATCCGTTGCATTGCCGAGGCGAAAAAGCAGGCCAGGATTTGCTGGGTACCGGCGGGGGATTTCAAAATCACCCACGATATTCTTCTCCCTTCCTCGGTGACGATCCAAGGCGCCGGCATGTGGCACACGACTTTTGTGGGGGACGAAAACCTGTATGGCCATGCGGACCGGCGGGTGCGTTTCAAGTTATCGGGACGCGACATCCGCTTGGCGGATTTTGCGATCGTGGGGAAATTGAATTACCGCAACGACGACGAACCCAATGACGGGGTCCTTGGCGCCGGTTGCGCGGATTCCACGGTATCGCGGATTTGGATCGAGCACACCAAGACCGGGGTCTGGATCTACAATGGCACGAATCTGACGATCGAAGGTTGCCGTTTTCGCGACTTGATGGCGGATGGGGTTAACCTTTGCACCGGCACGAATGGAACCATCGTCCAGAATTGCAGCACGCGTGGGACCGGAGACGATTGCTTTGCGATCTGGCCGACCGTTTCCGATCAGGGATACGTCGGTCAGATTCCGCAACCGGGGAAAAACATCATCCGTCATTGTACCGGTCAGCTGCCATTTCTCGCGAATGGTGGCGCGCTCTACGGCGGGGCGGGAAATCGGATCGAGGATTGTGTTTTTAGCAATATCACGGCGGGTTGCGGCATTTTGATCAGCACCACTTTCCCAACGTCCGACGAGCAACGGAAAATCGATAATAACTTCAGCGGTACGACGGTGGTCAGTGGTTGTCGCTTGATTCGCTGTGGTGGTTACGATCACGACTGGGGCTGGCGGGGATCGTTTCAAATTTGTCTCGATCGCCGCAATATTTCGGGCCTTTCGATCAGCGATGTGGAGATCGAGGAAAGTTTCTCCGATGGGCTCACCGTGGTGGCACGCGATGGAGCCAAGGGTCCCGGGACGTTGTTGAGCGCACGATTGGATAGCGTGCGCATTTCCAATTTTGGCCTCGGCGCGTCAGGTCGGCACGGCCTGTTTATTGGGAAGGACGCCGCCGGGAGTATGACGTTGGTGAATTCGAAGATCGCTGATGTGCAGAACAACTCGACGGCTTTTACCGTGGTTAGAGAGTAAGTGAGCGGGAGTTCCGGTCCTGTAGGGAATTAAAAAATGCCGTAGCCGCCAGCGATTCGCTGTGAGCCAAACTCGCCACCTCCCGTAAATCCTACGCCGGATCAGCGTTCGGCTCTCACCGTCCGTCCCTCGCGCCATTGACCATGAACCTGCAATGTCCGCGGTACGGCCGGGATGCCTTTTTCGCTCGCGCGCAATTTACCGAGCAATAAGTCGACCGCCGCTTTTCCAATCTCATCGGAATGCTGCTCAATGCCTGCCCAATCGGGATGGACCGCGGTAACATCGAGTGAGACCAATCCGACGTGCGGGCGCTTTTTACCCGGACGTGAGAGCCATTTTTCCATTTCATTGGGACGGTTGCGAAAGGTGGAAAGGGTCACGACGCAATCGATCTTGTACCGGTCCACCCAGGAGAGGAAATTGTCCTCCCCGATCCGCTCGGGAACCAGCGGGGGAATCGCCGCGAGGTTTTCCACCACGGAGCTCAATCCCGCGTGACCCAGCGTCCAGCGCCGGTCGGTGATGTGATCCTGATAAAGTTCGATTGCCAGCCCGATGCGGCGATAACCTCGTTGCGCAAGCACGCGGGCGCAGGTTAAAATCGCTTCCGTGTGATCGCTGACGACACAATCGAGGCGCGGAGTTTCGATCACATGACCGACGAGAACGACCGCGAAATCCTTCCAAGGAAGGGAAATTTCAAAAGGCTCGTTGGGAAAAGCCGCGAGCAGGATACCGGAGATGCCGCGGGCCCGGAGAATTTCTCCCAACCGTTTTTCGGTCATGCCTGGAGCGTGAAGAGGAAAATCCGCCACACCAAATCCCAGTAACGCCGCCCGCGCACAAGCCGCCTGCCAATTCTGACTGAGCGTCGGCGTGGTCCGCCACTCCTGGGCATCTTCGCAGGGGGTGACGTAGGCGAGCATGCCCAGATGTTGCTGTGTCAGACCCAACCGTGCGGCCCTCATCACTTGGTTGACCAGCGGATTATGGTGATATTGCAAACTTTCCGCCGCCGCGCGCACCCGTGCCTGCGTCGTCTTGGCGACGTTGGGCGCGCCGCTGAGGCAGCGGGACGCGGTGGAAATAGAAACACCCGCTTTCTTTGCGACGGCTTGAAGCGTAGCTGTCATGGGGAAGCCACCGGCACCGGATGCATGATTTTGGATGGAAAAGGACCGTGAAAAAGGTCGCGGATAAAGGCCAAGGGAATGGGTTTTTCGATCAGTTGACGAATAGAAAATCTGCGGAAACAAATGACGAGGTCGGGAGGCAACCATCTTGGTCGAAAATCATCGCGCGCCAAGAGGGTCTCCATCAGTGGGGAGAGATGGGGGAAAGGGCATTCCCCTATGTCATTTTACCCGGGTTATCTGTTAAAGTGGAGCATGGTCTCATGCGCGCGCGGAGTTGTCAGGCAAGGGTTGATGGCGCCTGGATTGCCAGATTTCTCCGTTCGCGGCACGATCAATGGTGAACGAGACAAAGCTTCCCTCAACCGCACATTTCGGCCATGAGGGTCAATTGTCTTCGCACACCTCCGTCGCTCCGGAACTACTTTCTGCGCCAGCGTTCCTATCTAAAGTGAATAAACTCCCGCTATCGCCGAAGGACAGGGTTCTGGTGCTGGCTGTTCATCCTGACGATGAATCGCTCAGTGCGGGCGGGTTAATTCAGCACGCAGTGGCGCGCGGGGCGCAGGTTCGGGTCATTTTTCTAACGAACGGCGACAATAATCCCTGGCCGCAGCGCTACGTCGAACGGCGCTGGCGCATCGATGCCGCTGATCGCGCCCGCTGGGGAAAACGTCGCGAAAGCGAGGCCAGGGCCGCGCTGGCGCGTTTTGGGGTGCGGCGCGAGGCCATTTCGTTCTGGCATTATCCGGACCAGGGCATAACCGCGCTTTTACTGGGTGGCGGATCGGAATTGATTGAAAACCTTTCCAACGAAATCAATCAATGGCGCCCGACTGTAATCGTGGCCCCGTCGCGGTACGATTTGCATCCAGATCATAGTGCACTGGCGGTCCTGCTCCGGTTTGCCCTTTCCCGTGATGGTCTCGATGAAATCCGGCCGTTTCATCTGCTCGAATATCTCGTCCACAGCCGCGGGGAGGAACAAGCGGGGGAATTCCTGGAAATTTCTCTTTCGCCGGAAGAAGTCGACCGCAAGCGGAAGGCGATACTCTGTCATGAAACCCAGATGGCGCTGAGCCGTGGTCGCTTTCTGGCTTTCGCCCAGCCCACGGAGATTTTCACGGTATCGACATCGACGGGCCATGACGACAGTCCCCGTTTTGCCTCGGCCAAGTTAGTCGGGTTTTCCCTGCATTTGGAGATCGGCCGGCTTGCGCTGACTGGCACGATTTTTTTCGCCGCTGAAACCGCGGATGGACCGGTGCGGTTATCGCTGGAACTCACCTCGCGCTCTTATGCAGGACTGTACGACGCGATTACCGGGGATTTTAAGGGCGATGCGCGTCTGGTCCGGGGACAGGCCGTTGACGAGATTCATTTGCCGGCGGAATTTTTCCCGGGGGTCAGAAATATTTTCGTCAAGGTTGCCTCATCCCGGGGATTTTTTGATCGCGCCGGGTGGTGGTTGGTTCACTTGAGTCCGGCTGATTTCGCCGTGATTGGCCGTCAGGGGAGGGCTAAGCTTGAACCGCGGGTTTGTTGCGTGATCCCCTGCTACAATCTTGCGGGTGTCTGCGGCCCGATCGTGCGGGCGGCGGCTGATTTTGCCGGACACGTCATCGCAGTTAACGATGGATCGGGCGACGAAACCGAGTCCGTATTGCGCGACGTCGCGGCGAAGTGTGCGAACGTGGAGGTGCTGAGCCTGCCCAGAAATTGCGGCAAAGGAATCGCTTTGCTGGAAGCATTTCGCCACGCAAGGAATTCCGTGCCTTTCGACGTGATGGTGACGCTCGATGGGGACGGGCAGCATCGGCCGGAAGACATTCCCCGTCTGGCCCGGGCGGTCGCGGAGGGAAACCACGCGCTGGTGATCGGTGAACGACTGGCGCGGGAAAAGATGCCGCTGCGCAGCCGTTTCGGAAATACCCTCACCGGCGGGCTGATGAAACTCGTGTACCCAAGTGCGCCGACCGACACCCAGTCCGGTTACCGGGCCTTCCACCGGAATTTCGTCTGCGAAATTGTGGAAAAGATTCGTGGGGGACGCTACGAAACCGAATTGGAAATCCTGCTGCTCGCATTGTGCCGGGGAAAGAGCATCGGCCTGGTAGGCATCCCAACCGTTTATCTCGATGGCAACCGCCTCTCTCATTTTCGCCCGATCATCGATTCCTGGCGAATCTATCGCACGCTGTTTCGCTGGCAGTTAAAGGGCGATTGAAGGCACTGGCGAAGCGTCGCTGCCGGGCCCACGCACGATGCCATCAAGCTCTCCGATACAAGGTGTACGTATGTCGATTCGGACCTTTCGTGAGAAACTGACTGACGCCCAGCGGTTCCAAGACCGCCGGCGAAAACGCGCCTAGTGCGGCGATGCTTTCAATTGGCATCGGCCGCCGCTTCGGTACGTCGTTCCAGCCCAGCAGAAACAAACCGCCTGGCCGCAGCGCCCGATGCGCCGCAGAGAAAGCCGTTTCGATATCTTCGGAAGCGTTGAGGCCCCAGCCGAAAACTCCGTTGCAAATAATCAGGTCCAGGCTTTCCGGTCCGAAATGTACCGCGAGACGAGCCATCGAGTCGGTGATGTGCAGTCGCTCCGAACCGAAGACCTTTTTTTCAGGCGCGTAGTCGAGGGTCCAGTAAGTGTCCGCCGGAAACCATTTCCGGTAACCATACGTGTACCACTCGCAGCCCACAAACAACACGCGCTGTGATGCGCGTTGCGCGGAAAGCCAGGGCAGAATTTCCTTTTCGAGCACCGTTCGATCGCGCGTGCCCAGAAAAAATTCCACCTTGAAAGTATCAATGAACCATTTGGTGATTTTCCGTAACATGCAGACTTGGCGAAAACGCCAAAGGTAACGCGATTAACTTCGCCGGGATCGCGCTCAACCCTTGCGCGTGGCGACTTCGATGACGTCGTGCGGCGCAGCTTCCTTCTGACCGGACGAGGTGACGCGTACATAGCGGGCTTTGCTGCGCAGTTCGCCGAGGTGTTTCGCCCCGAGGTAGCCCATGCCGGATTGAACGCCGCCGATGAGATTCCCCAGCACGTCGTCGACGGAACCGGACACTTCCTTGAGCGCCTCAATCCCTTCAGCGGCGACTTTGCGCGTCGTGTCGTTTTTATCATGGCCGTAGCGCGCGGCCGAGCCGGCTTTCATCGCGGCGTGGCTGCCCATGCCGCGGTATTGTTTGTAGAGTTTCCCGGAGATTTCCATGATCTCGCCCGGAGCTTCGCGACACCCGGCGAGCAGGCCCCCGAGAATCACTGCGTCGGAAAGGGTAAGCGCCTTGACGATGTCGCCCGACTTGGTGATGCCGCCATCGGAAATGAGGCGCACGCCTTTTTTTGCCGCGCCGCTCCCGGCGACATGCAACGCTGTGAGTTGGGGAATGCCCACGCCGGCGACCATGCGCGTTGTGCAAATCGATCCGGGACCCTGGCCAATCTTGATGGCATTGGCCCCGGCGTCGGCGAGAAATTCCACGCCGGCGGCGCTGGTGACATTGCCCGCGAGGATCGTGAGGTCTTTGAAGGCGCCGCGAATTAATTTAACCACATCGCCGACTCCCGCGGTGTGACCGTGGGCGGTGGAAACAGCAACGACGTCGACGGCTTCGTCGACGAGAGCGCCAACGTGGGCGATGATTTTGTCTCGATCGAGTTCGCCGCTGGCTTTGCGGATAGGTGAAATTGCCGCGCCGGCGACGAGACGGAATTCGGAATCGCGCGCGGCCTTGCGGCGCGTCTTGGCTTCGCTCGTGATCCGCTCGACGTCCGAGATCGTCACGAGTCCGCGCAGGTGGTCCGCATCGTCGACGACCAGCACCTTGTGGATGCCGACGTTTTCGGTGAAAAATTTGTCGGCTTCCTTGATTGGGTCGCCGGCCATGTTTTTTTCCAGAACCGTGATGAGCTGTCTGCGCGGTGTCATCACCTCGGCGACTTTTTTTGCCTTATAACGCTCCTTGACGAGATTACCGGCGAGCAATCCGACGAGTTTGCCCTGGGCGTCGGCGACCGGGAAGGTGCGGAAATCGAAACGCTTTTGATCGATCATCGCCAACACATCACCGACCAGGAGGTCGGGTGAAACGGTCATCGGATCCTGAATCATGCCGTGAATATGATGCTTTACGCGGGCGACCTCCTTGACCTGGTCCTTCGCCGGCAAATTGTAATGAATGAGACCGAGCCCGCCGTTCAACGCCATGGCGGTCGCCATTCGCGCCTCGGTTACGGTGTCCATGTCGGACGAGATGATCGGGATCTGCAGCAGGAGGCTCTCGGAAAGGCTGGTGGCCAGATCGGTGTCCTTCGGCAGGATTTCCGAATGGAGCGTGGCGAGCGAGACGTCGTCAAACGTCAGGGCGGCAGGCAGATTGGCGGCAAAGAAGCGTTCGGCAGGCAGGTAGAAGTCCGAATCGCTGGCGGAATTGGCAACAGGCTTAGTCATCGTTGCCATGAACGAAATACTCCCGAGTTTGCAAAGCTCAACGATAAATTCCGGAAAATCCATTTCGCTCTGTTTGGGATTCCCCTTTTGGAGCCGCAGCGACCTCGCTGCGGTTTGCAGGCAATCGATGACGGCGGGGTCGTCGTCACTTTAGGTGAAGAATTTTACGGCAGACAATTTTGCCACTGGATGTGGAATTGACGATGCGGATGAAATTCAGACACTCCCGGGCACCTTCCACCGGCCCAAGCTTGGTCACCCCGCATGTCCCATCGTTTCCGCTACAAACCCTACCGCCTGCCTCTGCGCGTGCCGCTGCGGACGGCGCACGGCTGGTGGCGGGAGCGGGAGGGAATTATCGTTCGGTTGGAAAATGAAGCGGGCGAGATCGGATTTGGCGAGATTGCGCCAATTCCGTGGTTTGGGACGGAAACGATGGTTGAAGCGGAGGAAATTTGCCGCAAATTTTCCGACATGGTGTCGGATGATCTGCTGGATAACACAGGCGAACGATTCGGCTGTGTGCGATTTGCCCTTGGGCAGGCGCGGGAGCGTCGGGCGGCAGCGGCGAGTGCAAACCGGCTGGCGGTGGCGGCCTTGCTGCCGGCGGGGCGCGAGGCGTTGCGCGTTTTCGAGGAGAAATTGGAAGGAGGTTTTTTGGCGTTCAAATGGAAAGTCGGGGTTGGCGCCGTCGACGATGAACTGGCACTACTCGACGATCTGCTGGCCCGGGCGCCAGCACACGCCAAACTCCGTCTCGACGCAAACGGCGCCTGGACTCGTCGCGAGGCGGGCCGGTGGCTGGCGGCTTGTGCGGACCGGCCGGTTGAATTGGTGGAGCAACCGGTGACACCCGAAGACGAGGATTCCCTGCGCGGTTTGGCGGCTGACTATCCGGTGACGCTGGCGCTGGATGAGTCCGTGGTCCGGCTCAGCGAAGCGCGGCGTTGGCAGGCGATGGGCTGGGCCGGCGTGTTTGTCATCAAGCCGGCGCTCGCCGGCACGATGGCGGAGATCAGCGAATGGATCGTCGAAACGAAGGCCGACGTGGTATTTTCGAGTGCGATCGAAACGACGTTGGGCCGTTCGTTCATTTTGCAAACGGCGCTCACGCAGTCGTTGACCAACCGGGCGCTGGGTTTCGGGGTTGGGGAAATGTTTGGCGATCGCCGGTGGGACGGTCCGCAAATCGGGCCATTGGCGGATCTTTTTTGTGTGGCGCAAAATCCGGGGGAGGAAATATGGAACGCGCTGAACTGAACCGGCTGCTCGGCGGAACGATCGCAGCCCAGACTGCGCGCCGGATCATGATCTCCGAGAGCGAGCCGCGGAAATTCATGGCGGCGTTTTCGCAGGCGTTGGCCGGCGAGGCGGATATTTTCCTGTGCGATCCCAAGTGGGGCGCGGTCGAGCGCTCTCAGCTCGATGCGTTGTTACGCACGCCAACCACCGGCAAGCTGATGCCGACGGCCGGTCGCGGATGGCTCATGATTCCGACCGGCGGGACGAGTGGACACGTGCGATTTACCCGGCACGACGCGGCGACCATCGCGGCAGCGGTGAAGGGATTTGCCCAGCATTTTGAACTCGCCCAAGTCAACGCCGCCGGGGTTTTGCCGCTGCATCATGTCAGTGGCTTCATGGCTTGGATGCGATGCGTGCTGACCGGCGGGACGTATCGTCCGCTGGATTGGAAGGCGATTGAAGACGGAACGTTTCCGACGCTTCCCGTCAAGGTGCACGGTTGGGTGCTTTCGTTGGTGCCGACGCAGCTGGAACGCCTGTTACGCCAGGAAGCCGCAATCGATTGGCTGCGGAAATTCCGCACCATCTTTGTTGGCGGCGGCCCGACCTGGCCGGAATTGCTCGACAAAGCCCAGGCACTGAAGCTGCCGCTTTCCCTCGGCTATGGCATGACGGAATCAGCGGCAATGCTGGCCGGGTTGCGCACCGCGGATTTTCTGGCGGGAATGCGGAGTTGCGGGACAGTCATGCCGCACATTGCGGCGCAAGTCAGCAGCGAGGGGGCGGTCTCGATTGATGGCGACTCGTTGTTTCGCGGTTACTTTCCGCAATGGCGGGCACCCGGGGAATTCATCACGAACGACGGCGGTTATCGCGATCGCAACGGTCATTTGTACATCACCGGCCGGCGCGACACGGTGATTATCAGTGGCGGTGAGAAGGTGGATCCGGCGGCCGTGGAGCAGGTCCTGCGCGCCAGTGGGGAATTGCCGCAGGTGGTGGTGCTGGGCGTCCCGGATGCTGAGTGGGGCCAGGTGGTGATTGCAGCCTATCCGGAGGCGCCGCCGCCGAAGTTGAAGAAAGTGGCCGAGGTGATGAACCGTCTCCTGTCGCCTGCCAAGCGTCCGAAACTTTTTGTGCCATTACCGCGCTGGCCGGTGAACGAGCAGGGCAAAGTCAACCGGGCGGAGGTCGCGCATCTCGCGGAACACGCGTTGCGCGCCGGCTTGGGCGAACATCGCGAATAAAATATTTCGTGTCATCCGCGATTCCGTGGCTAATTTGCTTTTGTGAACAAAACGGAAATCGCCGCAGTGCTCGTTGAAATCGGAACGTTGCTGGAATTGAAGGGGGAGAATCCCTTCAAAATTCGTGCGTATCAATCGGGGGCGAGAGTGATCGAGGCGCTGAGCGAGGAGGAAATCGCCGGGCGCGTGAAAGCCGGCACCCTCGATGAAGTGAAAGGAGTGGGCGAGGCACTCGCGCAAAAAATTTCCGAACTGCATACCACCGGGCGACTGGAGTTTTTCGAAAAACTCAAGAGTTCCATTCCGGCCGGAATGGTGGAACTCCTGCAGATTCCCGGGGTTGGGCCGAAGAAGATTCGCGCATTGAATGAAAAACTCGGCGTTGATTCCATCGCCAGGCTCCAGCAGGTGGCGCAGGAAGGCCAGATTGCCACGCTCGAAGGGTTTGGCGAAAAATCGCAGGAGAAAATTCTCGAAGGAATTCGCAACCGCGAGAAATACGGCCGTCGTCATTTGTGGATCGAGGCATGGGAGGTGGCTGAACCGTTGCTCGCTGGCTTGCGCAAGCTGCCTCAGGTGAAACGCGCGGAGCATGCTGGAAGTTTGCGCCGGCGGATGGAAACGGTCGGCGACCTTGATTTTCTCGTGGCGACGGATGACCCCAAGCCGGTGGCGGATTGGTTTGTCCAATGGCCCGACGTGAAGGAAGTCACGGCCAACGGGGCAACGAAGGCGAGCGTGCGGCTGGCGTCGGGCATTCAGGCGGATCTGCGGCTGGTGCCACCGGAGCAATTCGTTTTTGCGCTGCACCACTTCACAGGCTCAAAGGACCACAACGTCCAGATGCGGCACCGCGCGCTTGGGCAGGGCCTGTCAATGAGCGAATGGGGTCTGGTACCGGCGGAAGGCGAGGGCACGGCCAAACAAAAAGCCGAGGAACGCGGACGGAAAACCGACGTCGAAACCGAGGAACAATTGTTCAAAAAACTCGGCCTGCATTTCATCCCACCGGAGTTGCGGGAAGGAATGGGAGAAATCGAGGCATCCGAAAAAGGGGCGCTGCCGGTTCTCGTGACAGAGTCGGACATCCGCGGGGTTTTTCACAATCACACGACGGCTTCCGACGGTCACAATACGCTGGAGGAAATGACCGCGGCGGCGCAGGCGCTGGGGTTGGATTATCTCGGGATTGCCGACCACTCAAAATCGAGCGTGCAGGCGCGCGGGCTCGATGAAACGCGCTTGGCCGAACAGGTGGCCAGCATCCAGCGGTTGAATGCGTCGGGAAAATTCGAGACGTATGTTTTCACCGGGACCGAATGCGATATTCTGCCGGACGGACGGCTTGATTTTTCCGATGAGGTTTTGGCGATGTTGGATTATGCGGTCGTATCGGTGCATTCGGTTTTCAAGCAAGGCACGGAGGAGATGACGAAGCGTATCATTCGCGCGATTGAAAATCCGTACACCACGATGCTCGGGCATCTCACGGGCCGGTTGCTGTTGCAGCGGGAAGGTTACACGGTCGATGTTGAAAAAATCGTCGATGCGGCCATCGCCAATCGGGTGGTGATCGAACTCAACGCGAGTCCATGGCGCCTGGACATGGATTGGCGCCACTGGCGAAAGGCGGCTGAGCGAGGTTTGTTATGTTCGATTAATCCCGACGCCCATGACACCGAAGGCCTGGCGCATTTTCGCACGGGCGTGGGCTCGGCGCGCAAAGCGTGGCTGACGAAGGAAAATGTTCTGACCACGCGCCCGCTCGCAGCGGTGAAGAAATGGTTGAAGGAGCGGAAGCACACGTGAGGTTTGCCGGGCAGGGCGGATTATCCCTAATCTGCCGTGTCATTGCGGAGAAAACTGATTCATTTTTGCCCACGAAAAACCACGAAGCTCGCGAGAAGCAGCAGGTTCTTTTTCGGGCTTTTTTATAGCTTCTTGTGGCCATTCCGCGTTTCGTACGCGTTCGGCGCGTTAGGGATAACGCGTCCTACCACTGAATGGGAAGCGGATCGCGATTGGCGATTCCGTTTACAGTTTCCGCGTGTAGCTGGCGCCACTTTCGTCCTCGAAGGTGAGCGAATCCGCGTTGATGCCGGTGATTTTCAGGCCGAGTACGTGTTCGACGATATCGCCAACCCGGTAAACGCGATCATTCATCAGCACTTTGCTGTCGGTGCTGGAGGCGCGGACGCCGGCGATGCGCAGCGCGTCGATAAACGCAACGGCCTTCGGACCCATCTTTGGCGCAGCTGCTGCCGTGACAGGTTTTGCTTCCGCAACAGGTGTTGGAGCTGGAACAAGGGGCGCGACTTCCACCGGTTTCGTTTCAACCGCGACCTCGGGGATGGCGGGTTTGACGGTGATGACCGCTGGCGTGGGCGCGGCGATTACCGGTACGGCGGTTTGAACAGACGTCGGAGCCGGCACCACTTTTGCGGCGGGAGTGATCTGAGCGACAACGATCTCCTTGGCGGGAGTAGCGGCGACGGCAGGCTGGGCTCCCGGTGACCGCATCATCCAGCGAATGAGAAAAAACCCACCGACCGACAAGATGAGCACCGCCGTCGCGCCGACACTGACCCAAAGAACCAGCGAATTAAACGCCGGAGGTTGGTCGCGTTTGGCGATGCGCGCCGGGGCTTCACCGCCGATGCTCGGGAGCTTGTTGAGGTCAGGCGCCTGGCCCGTCCGTTGTTTCTGGGCTTTCTTGAGGGCGTCGTTGATGAGGCTCATTGGCTTAGTCCGTGAGGCGTTCGAGATCGCGCGCCGACCGGCGGGCGTCCCAGTAGTTTACTTCGTCGGACTCGCGAATGAAAGCCGAGAGGAGGGATTTATCGCAGAGATTGTTGATGATGCGCGGAATTCCACGACTGGCACTGTAGATCTTCCGCAGCGCCGCTCCCGTGAAATGCGGGCGGCCCATGCTGCCGGAAACCGTCAGGCGATGGGTGATGTAGCGATCCATCTCGGTCCGGGAAAAAGGCCGTAATTCATAGTGGACCAGAATCCGCTGGCGGAGCTGGCGCAGTTCCTCGGCGGCGAGCCGGTCCTTCAGCTCGGTTTGCCCCATCAGGATAATTTGCAGCAGCTTTTGCTTGTCGGTCTCGAGATTGGAAAGCAGGCGCACCTGCTCAAAAACCTCGAACGAAAGATTCTGCGCCTCATCGATGATCAGCACGATTTCGCGACCTTGGGAAATTCGCTCCAACAACAGCTGGTTAATCTGCGCGACCAGATCCGTCTTGTTGCGCGAAATCGCCGGCACGCCCAACTCGACGAGAATATTCTTGAGCATCTGCGTCTCGGTGACACGGGGATTTAAAATCAAGGCGGTATCGAAATGCGCCGGGTCCAGTTCGTTCATGAACTTCCGGCAAAGCGTGGTTTTTCCGCAGCCGACCTCGCCGATGAGGACGATGAATCCCTTTTTCTCCATCACGCCGTAATTCAAATGTTGCAGCGCCTCCTGATGGGTTTCGCTCAGATAAAGAAACTTCGGGTCCGGGGTAATGTGGAACGGCATCTCCGTAAAACCGTAGTAACTTTGATACATTGTCGGGCAGTATTCGGGGCTGCTCTTAAAAAGGCACGCCAAAACAACGTGAATTGCCTTTGAAAAAAGTTGCTTGGTCCTTGGGCGGCATCTTTATCTGGAAGTCCTCCCCGGTGAATTTCAGCAAATTGATCTTCGGAATCTACGCCGCCCTTTTTGTGGTCGTTACCGTGTGGGCGGGTGACTTTTTCCTCCAGATGCATCGCGACTATGCCGTCTTGAAAGCGCAGGAAATGGCCAACCAGCGCCGGCTCGCCGAGGCAACGGCCAGGCTGGATTCCCAGGTCAAATACCTCGATCAGCTGCGCCATGACCCCGTGCTCGTCGAGAAGCTGATTCGCGAAAAATTGCACTACGCAAAAGAGCAGGAGTTTATTTTCCGCTTCGACGACGCCACGAAATAGTTTTCCACGGAATTCCTCGAACGATCCTGTTGAAACGTTGACCAATAATGATGACTACCGACCAACTTATCTCCGCCTATCGCGCCGCCGGCCAGGGCCAGGTATTTGCCTTTTGGGATTCCCTGTCCCCGCAGGCTCGTGAAGAACTGGCGGCGCAAGCCGCCGAAGTCGATCTCGCCGAGGTCGAGCGGTTGAATGAATCCCTCGTTTTCAAGTCGGGCGGCAGTGGCGTGAATTTGGACGGCCTGGTTCCCGCGCCCTACGAACGCCTCCCGCGCAACGGCGGCAACGCGGATCATTGGGCCAAGGCGAAAGCAACGGGCGAGGCAGCGCTGCGCGCGGGTCGGGTGGCGGCGTTTACCGTCGCGGGCGGGCAGGGCACGCGGCTCGGATACGACGGGCCGAAGGGGACGTTTCCGGTGACCCCGCTCAATCGGAAACCGCTGTTCCAAGTGTTCGCGGAAAAGATCAGGGCGGCCGGTTTGCGCTATGGAAAACCGCTGCACTGGTTCATCATGACCAGTCACGCGAATCACGAGCAGACGGAGAAATTTTTCAGCGAGAATTGCTATTTCGGTTTGGATAAAGGCCGGGTTCATTTCTTCCGGCAGGGACGGATGCCGGCCGTGGATTTTTCGGGCAAGATCCTGCTGGAAACGCCGGGTACGCTCGCGCTCAGTCCTGACGGACATGGCGGTTCTTTGCGGGCGTTGCATCGCAGCGGTGCGCTCGATCTGATGCAGAAGGAAGGGATCGACACCATCAGCTTTTTCCAGGTGGACAATCCGCTCGTTCGCAGCATCGATCCGACCTTTATCGGCTTTCACCTGCAAAGCCGTTCGGAGATGTCGAACAAGATGGTGACGAAGGCGTACCCCGAGGAGAAAGTCGGGCACTTTTGCGTGCAGCATGGCAAGGTGATTGTCGTTGAATACAGCGACATGCCGGCGGCCATGCAGCGGGAGACGGTTGCCGATGGCAGTCTGCTCTATCCGGCGGGAAGCATCGCGATTCACATCATCGATCGCGAATTCGCCCGCCGACTGGCCACGGGCGGTGACGGCGTGGCACTGCCGTTTCACCGCGCGGACAAAAAGATTCCCACGGTCGATGCGGCCGGGAAACCGGTGAAACCCGAAAAAGCCAATGGCATTAAATTCGAAATGTTCGTTTTCGACGCGCTGCCCTTTGCCAACAATTCGATCGTGATCGAAACGGCGCGCGAGGACGATTTCAGCCCGGTAAAGAATGCCGAGGGGCTCGATTCGCCCAAAACCTCGCGTGAAGATCAGATGAGACAGTTCGCCCGCTGGTTCAAGGCCGCGGGCATCGACGTCGAGACGGATTCCACCGGCCTGCCAAAACTCGCGATGGAGGTTTCCCCGCTGTTCGGTTACGACACGGACTCATTCGTCGAGCACTGGCAGCGCCTCCCCATCAAACCCGAGCTCAAGGACGGAATCTACCTCGAATAAATCCTAAACGATTTAACCACTCATGGCCACTCATTCACACTGATAACGAACTCCACTACGGATACGGATTTCTCCTTCTAAAATGAGTGTTCATTAGTGGCCATTAGTGGTTAAAAAAAACTTCATGACGCCCACCGAAAAAATCGCCCAAGCCACGAAAGACGGAAAACTGCTGCCGAGCGCGGCGGAAAATCTCAACGCCTGGCTCCGGGCCGGCCTGCCCGATTGGGCGGCGAAGAGCATGGCTGAGTTGATCGAGCGCGGCGAATGGAGCGAACTCAACGACCGCTTCTATCGTTACCTTGAATTCGGCACGGGCGGCATGCGCGGTCGCACCATCGGGGTCAAAACCGCCGCGGCCGAGACCGGCAAAATCAGCGCCACCGGTTCGCCCGAACATGCAAATGTCGGACCAAATCTGCTCAACGATTTCACCCTGATCCGCGCGACGGTCGGGCTTTACCGATACATGGCGAAATACCTTAAGACGCAGAATTGCTACGATCTGCCGAAACTGGTCATCGCGCACGACGTGCGGCATTTCTCCCGGCATTTTTGCGAACTCGCTGCTTCCACCTGGACCAAGCTCGGTGGTGTTGCATTCATTTTCGACAGCCCGCGTTCGACTCCTCAGCTCAGTTATTCCGTGCGACTGCTCAAGGCGCACAGCGGGATCGTGATCACGGCGAGCCACAATCCGCCGCACGACAATGGGTTCAAGGCGTACTTTACCGACGGCGCGCAGGTGACGCCGCCGCACGACAAGGCGATCATCGATGAGGTCAATGGAGTGCCGCTTTCGGGCGTGCTGGAATTTCTCGCCAAGGATACCAGCCGCGTGGTCACGCTGGGTCGCGACGCGGACGACGCCTATCTCGCCGCCGCTGCGCAGGCCGTGCTGGATCCGGCGATTATCCGCCAGACTCCGCTGAAGGTTGTCTACACGAACATCCACGGCGTGGGCGCGGTTTCATCGGTGCCTTTGTTGTTACACGCGGGCGTTCACGTAACGGAAGTCCCAGAGCAATCGGCCTTCGATGCGCGTTTCCCGACGGTTAAATCGCCCAACCCGGAGAACGCCGAGGCACTTTCGCTGGCGGTGGCGCTCGCGGAGAAAGGCGGCCACGACATCGTGATGGCCACCGATCCGGACGCCGATCGCATGGGTACGGCGGTGCGCAATCGCGCCGGGAAAATGGAATTGCTCACCGGCAATCAAGTGGGCGCGCTGCTTTCAGATTATCGCATCGCGAAATACAAGGCACTCGGCTGGATTCCCGCCGACGGCACGCAGTCCGCCGTGATCATCAAGACTTACGTGACTTCGCCGCTGCTCGATGCGGTCGGTCGCGGACACGGCGTGAAGGTCATCAACACGTTGACTGGATTCAAGTGGATCGCGGCAAAAATGGGCGGTTACGAGAAGAAGCTGAGTGATGCACTGCTCGTGAAGGAAGGGATCGCGCTCGATTACGACAGCACGCCGTTTCGCAAGCGCGCGGAGCTGTTGCAGAAATACAGCACGTTTTATCTTTTCGGCACGGAGGAAAGCTATGGCTATCTGCCCAATGACACGGTGCGCGACAAGGACGGCAACGCCGCGTGCCTGATGTTTGCCGAACTTGCGGCGTGGGTGAAATCGCGCGGAATCACGATCCCCGATTATCTCGACGAGATTTATCTGAAGTACGGATTCTTCCTCGAAGGCGTGATCAATATCTATTTCGAAGGCGCGAGCGGCGCGGCGAAGATCAAGCGCATCCTTGACACGTATCGCGCGAATCCCCCGGCGGCATTCGGCGACACCAAGGTGACGCGATTCCAGGATTTTGGCCGGGAAAAATTCGAAGACGCCGACGGCGAAACCATTCCCTCGCAGGATTTATATCTTGTCACGCTGGCCAACGGTTATTCGTTCGCGGCGCGTGGCAGCGGCACGGAGCCAAAGATGAAGTTCTATCTTTTTGCGCAGGAGCCGGTGAAATCCGCCGGAGATCTGGCGTCCGCCAAGGCCAAGGCCAAATCGACGCTGGACGGATTGAAAGCGCTAATCGACGCCGACGCCCGGAAGCGCGCGGAAGGCTGAGCTCATTCGAGCCTGTCATCAATTGGAGCCACGGCGACCTCGCCGTGGTCCGTCGATAAACCGCAGCGGGGTCGCTGCGGCTCCAATGCCTGCGTTTCTTCTGCGGTGAAAGCGGAGTTCGGTTTGGCTGGCGCTCAGGCTCTACGCGTGATCGTGAGCTGAACGCTGCCGTAATTATTATCGTACATACTCCACGCGTCGTTCGGAAAACAATAGAGATAGCCGGGATTGTCGACGATGAGCGGGTCCGTCGTATGATCGGGCAGATTCACGTATTGATGCGGATCGGGACTTCCGTCGTTGGGGACGATCGATCCCACACCGGAATCGTTGGCGATTGCTCCGACCAACGTAAACCAGGGGAATTGCTCCACGCGTTTCGTCCCGAGAAAGTCGGTCGAAGCGTTCTTCGTGAGGTTTTTCACGATGGTCTCGAACTTGCCGAGAAAGGTGCCGGTGGCGCGGATAACATCGCCGGCGGTGAAATTGCTGTTTTCCGTGCCTTTCCAATCGCAGGCTTCCTTGCCATCCAGCCATTCGCCGGTGGCGGAAAAAATGTAGGAATGCCCGTGGTCCAGGTAGAGACCGGCATCGTTCCAGTGGGTGTCCGCGTGGATGTCGATGGTTAGGGATTCGCCAATTTCGAGAATCCGGGTGGGCCGATACGCGGCATAGGCGATTGGGGAAGTGGTTTGGCGATCCAACGCGCTGGAGTGGAATAACTCCTTGTTCGCGGGAGTCAGGGCTTCCATCGCGCGCGGGCGGGAGCGGAGTTTTTCGAAGATTCCTTTGTAGGAATTGTGCAGCGCACCGAGTGCATTGGGCTTAATCAGGTCGAGGATACCCGGACGAAAACGCAGGCCGGCGGTTTTGCTTTCGTCGAGCATCCAGAGCAGGGCACCGTCGGCGAGTTCGGTGTTAGAGTAACCACCGCCGACATCGGAATGAACGCCCGGAAACCAGACTTCCTGCGCGTCGCGATGCGAGTCGGCATTGTCCCAGCGGGTCACGGTAAAGCTCGCCCGGATCTCATCCATCGCCATCGCATGACGGGCAGTGAGGACGTGCTGGCCCAGCGTCGTGTCGTGGAAGCGCCACTTATCCTTGTCGTCGAAAAGATTCAGGATCTCGAGATCGTCAGGGATGCCCAGCGCCCCCACTGTGTCCCATACGCCGAGGAAACGGATCGGCGTGGCATTCGGCGAATCGAAGAACGCCCAGTCCGGTTTTGCCCATTCCGACGTCGGTGGTCGATTTTCCTGGCGGTAGGCATCGTAAGCAATGCCCACGCGATTCCACGCTTCCTTGGAAGACAATCCCCGTAAGTCCAGCAGTCCGCGGCCAATCAATCCGCCGAGGCTGCGGGCCGTGAACGCACCGCGACTGAAACCGTAAATGAAGATGTCATCTCCCGGCACATAGTTCGTGCCGAGCCAATAGTATGCGCTCCGAAGATGATTGTCGATGCCCTCGCCGAAAGCGCCGCCGACGATGGAATCAATGAGGCCGCCATCCGCCCCCAATCCGGGATGGTAGTAGGTGCGTTGCTCGATCCCGTTTTCGTCGCTCGCGGCGACGGCGTGGTAAAGTTTGACCACATTGGTTGGTGCGGGAATTCCGTTTTCTTCCTGCACGGGAGTATTCCAGGTGCCGTCATTGCAGAGGATGAGTCGTTTCATAAAGGTGCGGGAATGGTCGCGATTAAGTGGCGACGTTAGCTTAAACGACTTCAAATGGGACAACAAACGTCTGAGGTTCTTACACTAAGCCGTGACGCTGCAGAAGACCCGAGGTGGAACCTGACCTCCGGGCAGGTTTTCCCCGCGAGCACCCTCAGCCCGCCCGGAGGTCGGGCTCCACCTTTCAGCGCGGACCGTCCAGCGGGAATATCTGAAGGATTTGGCGTCGCTGTTAATCGTCGCCGCCCGCATCGGCCTCGAAAAACTTTTCGTGCTCCAAGGTGCTCATTACTTCGCGGATGATGGCTTTTTTCTCATCGTGGGGAAGTTTGAGGTGGTGAATGGTCAGCCATTCGGCGATTCCCGCCCTGGCTTCGTCGCGTTTGGTGACGCCGGCTAGAAATTCATCTGCGCTTCGGCAGATTTCCGAGACAATGGATTTCGGTTCCATGACGGGAACAATGAACCACAAAATGTCGAAAAAGCCAAGGCGACGCTGGCTCGAAAATTTTCGGCGCGCGATCCGCAGAAGGTTTTAACCGCTGATGGTTTCGCTTAATGGCAGACGCGAAACTTCAAAGTCACCTTCAACTGATCGTTTCCGGGGTTGGATTCGGAGGCGTCCGCTGATCGCGGACGGGATGCAATATTTTGTGCGCCTTCTGCGCTGGAGCGCGGGCGACCTCGCCCGCGGGATTGGCGACGCCTGACCAACCCGACGGGTAGGGACGTACATCGCTACCTGCGGAATTTCGCCGGTTTACTGCGCGGGGATCAGGAGCTCGAAACCCTTTTTCGCGACGATGCGACCGTTGATCATAATTTCGACTTCATGGCGACCGGCGTGGTGGACCCGGGTTGTGAAATTCGTGATGCGTTGACGTTTGGTGAGCGCGATACTGGCACCGGCAGCGAGGGTGGTTTCCTTGAGTTTGAAAACCTTGGGCGCAAGGTGGCCGGATTTTTTCCGGTAGTGCACGATATAGTCGATGGCGAGTTTCTGCGGCTTTGCGGCGAGGGACTTGAGTGCGAATGAAAAGGTCAGCACGCCGCTGAGTTTCAATTTGGTGGGTGTGACCGCGAAGCCGGAAATTTTGACGGCGGGCTTGGCGGTGAAACCGAACAGGCGGAACGAACGGGGATGTCCGGCCTTGATCAGGCTGCGCGATGCGTGGCGTGCGATCCACGCGCTCGATGGATTTTCGAGATCCCAGCGATTGAGCCAGTCCAGCATGAGCTCCGGATGATCTTTCGAGATATCGTTGAGATGATTGGCGACGGACTTCCGGACATACAAACTCGGATCGGCCTTGAGGTTTTCGAGAATCGGGCGAGTGAGCGATGGGTCGCGGATGACCGCATCGAGGCGGAACGACCAAGGCAATCGCGGACGGCTGCCTTCACTGGCGAGGCGACGCACATGTTCGTTTTCGTCAAGCGACCAGCGTTCCATCACGGCGAGCGTGCGGGCGAAATCGCGTTGCAGGAATTCGCGAATGGCGAACTCGGCGGAACTGAATGGCGTGAGAAATTTCAATGCATCCATCGATGCGTCAAAGTGCTGATGTCCGTGCTGTCCGATAAAATCCGGCAGGAAAATTCCGACGAATCCCGACTGAATTTGCGGAGCGATATGTTTCAGTAACGCGACGGCTTGTAGGAAGTCCTTCGGCAAGGCGGCGTGGCTTGCCTCGGTGGCACGACGCACGCGTTGGATCAGAGAGAGTTCGTCGAGTCCGTCGGTTGCCAGAGCGAGAAAGCGTTTGCGGTCAAAGCTCGGGTGCGCGTCGGCCAACAGATCCGCGATGCGCCGGAACTGCGCGGCGTTGAACATTTCCTTTAGCGCAGGCTGTGCTTCCTCCGGCATGGCATTCGTGAACTGCGCGTTTAATTCGCGACCGTGGGAGGGCGACGACGAAGCGGTGGCTTACAATTTCAGCACTTCCGGCAGCTTCGAGGCGTCGCCGCCGCCGCCCATGGCGAAGTCGGGTTTGCCGCCACCTTTGCCGCCGAGTTTCGCGGTGAGGCCGCTGATGAGCTTGCCGGCTTGATGGCCCGCTTTGATCGCGGCCGGCGAACAATAGGCGACGAGGCTGACCTTGCCGTCGAAGGTTGCGCCGAGTTGCACGGCGCCGTCGCCGAGCTTGTGGAGAATCTGGCTGCCGAGCGAACGAAGTGTCTCTGGCGAATCCGTTGTGACGATCGTGGAAACCCATTTGAGTCCGTCCTTGGTCACGGCTTTGGCCGCGAGTTCGTCGGCGAGCGCGGCGGAGGCTTTGGCTTCGAAACCCTTCAGTTTTTGCTCGAGCTCTTTTTGGTGAACGAGCACTTGTTCGAGTTTTTGCGCGACGTCGTGCGCGCCGGCGTTGAGGCGGGCGTTGACGGCTTTGAGGGCGGTTTCCTCGTGGGCGATGAAGTCGAGGGCGGCGTGGCCGGCGACGGCTTCGATGCGGCGCGTGCCGGCGGCGATGGCCATTTCGGCGACGATCTTGATCACACCGATTTCGCCGGCGGTCGTGACGTGAGTGCCGCCGCATAATTCCATCGAATAACCGTCGAGCTTGGCGTGGCCGCTCGCGTCGCCAGTCCCACCGATCTGCACGACGCGGACTTCCTTGCCGTATTTGTCGCCGAAGAATTGGAGAATGTCGGTGCGCCCGGATACTTCCGCATGCGGGACGACGGTGTAATAAACCGCGGCGTTATCGATGACCTTTTCGTTGATGAGTTGTTCGGCTTCCTTGATCTGGGCGGCGGTGAGGGCTTCGAAATGCGTGAAGTCGAAACGGAGCCGATCCGGTGTTTTATGCGTGCCGAATTGACGGACGTGCGTGCCGAGGATTTTCCGCAGCGCCCAATTGAGCAAGTGAGCGGAGGTGTGCTGGCGCGCGATGGCGCGGCGGCGGGCGAAGTTGACGTGGAGGGTGGCGGAGGAACCAATAACGAATGACGAATGACGAATGTCGGGCGACGAATCGAGTTTGTGCAGGTGGCGTCCGGATTTGTCTTTGATGCAATCGACGATCTCGATTTTCTGGTCGTTGATCAGAGCGTCGCCGGTGTCGCCGACCTGCCCGCCCATTTCGGCGTAGAAAGGAGTTTGGTCGAAGACGAGGTAGGTGTCTTTTTCGGTTTTAACGACGTCGACGAGCTTCGCGTGCGTGGCGTGGGTGCTGTCGATGGCGTAGCCGACGAACTTGGTGGCTTCGTTCCTAGTGTCGCCTTCGGTTGCAGCGACGATGACGTCTGTTTTGCGAGCGGCGCGGCCGCGCTCTCGTTGTTGTTCCATTAACCTATCGAATTCGATTTCATCTACAGTGAGGCCGTGCTCAGTGGCCAGCACTTGAGTCATGTCCAATGGAAAGCCGTAAGTATCATAAAGGGTAAATGCGAGCGCACCGGGAAGGCGTTTCAATTTATTGGATAGTTCAAGAGATGTTTCCCGCGTGTGTGGCGACTGTGCAGAAGCAAATGGAACAAAAAGATTGGCGGTCCTTTCGGGACTTTCGTTTAGATCTTCCAACTTAACTTCGGGAGTATTGAAGGTCGCGGTAAGCGCTCGGGCCACTACCAGTCTTAGCATGGCATCGTCTTCAAAACGCAGCTCTATTTTTCGGTGCCCTATCAAGAGATCTTCATCTTTAATTTTCAGTTCGAGTAGTTTAGTTGCAACCTCGATGGAGCGAATGTAATCATTGGCAAGCGAGAGTCCTCGATCGAGTGTTTTCCCAAACGATTCCTCCTCAGCCCTAATTGCGCGCTCAATCATCGTGCGCTGGCTTTTGAGTTCAGGGAAAACGTCGCCAAGTGATTTGATGACGGGAGCGACCAGTTGTTCGAAGAAGTTACCCTTCAATCCGAGATCCTTGCGACCGTACATAATGCCGCGACGAAGAATTCGCCGAATGACATAGTTACGGCCTTCATTACCCGGTAAGATACCATCAGCGATTGCGCATGAAACACACCGCGCATGGTCGGCAAGGACACGGAAAGCAATATCGGCGCGTTCGAACTCGCTCAAGTTTCCTCGCGATTTCGGCACTGAGCCTTTATAGTAATGTTGCCCGTTCGCGAGTTCGTGAATCCGGTCAATCGTCGGTTTGAAGACGTCGGCGTTGTAGTTCGAGGGCTCGGCGGAGAAGTCCTTAAAACCTTTCGTCGTCGCGTAAATGCCGGCGACGCGTTCGAAGCCCATGCCGGTATCGACGTGCTTGGCGGAGAGTGGCGCGAAGGTGCCGTCGGCGTTTGCGTTGAATTGGATGAAGACGTGATTCCAGATTTCGATGCAGCGCGGGCTGGAGGAATTGACGCCTTTGCGGCCTTCCGTCTCATCGTCGGAGGGAAGAAGATTGAAATGAATTTCCGAACATGGGCCGCACGGACCGGTGTCGCCCATCATCCAGAAATTGTCCTTTTTGTTGCCTGGTACGATATGGAGTCGAGGGTCTAAATTTTCTTTCTGAAAAATCCGAACCCACCAAAGCATTGAGCCGAGATCAGAAGAGTATTTCAGCTCAAAAGGCAGTTTCTGATCGTTGAGATATCCGTCAAGAAGCCGGTCATCCTGCATTTCCAAAATGCCGGGGTTATTGATGATAAAATCCATTTCGGACTCCCAGCCCTCAAAGTTGACTCTCGGACAAAACACAGTGGCAAATAGTCGTTTTGGCGGAATGCCCCAGACTTTGGTGAGTAGCTCCCAGCCCCACGTCAGCGATTCCTTTTTAAAATAATCGCCGAACGACCAGTTGCCCAGCATCTCGAACATCGTGTGGTGGTAGGTATCGAAACCGACGTCCTCAAGGTCGTTGTGTTTGCCGCCGGCTCGGATGCACTTTTGGGTATCGGCCACGCGTTTCCACGGAGCGGTTTGGTCGCCGAGGAAGTAGGGCACGAACTGGTTCATGCCGGCGTTCGTGAACAGCAGATTGGGCGACGACGGCATGAGCGACGACGAGGGCACGATCGTGTGCTGTTTCGAGGCGAAGAAATCGAGGAATGACTGGCGGATTTGTGCGGAGGTCATGGCGGATGCGAAGGAGGAGAACAGAGGCCGGAGCCGGGGCTGGCAAGACGTAAGGGTCGGGGAACCTGCCGGGCTGAAATCCGGCCGGACTGGCGGTTTCACGGAGGCGGTTTGCAATCTGTTTTTTCGTTCGTACGGTATACGTACCCCACAAGGCCGTTGATCTGAAGGCGATTGCGCCGCGGTTTTCCGGTTTGAGGTTTCCCCGTGAAAATTCCACCCCGAATTGATTGGGAGCTGGTCATGCCCGACGCCTTCGAGCGATCGGGTGGCTACCGGAATTCCGGTATTTCCGGTGATGGAATGATTGTTGATAGTGGCGCGAACTCCTACCCGATCTGATCATGGCGCAACCCCTGCGAGTTTTATTGATTGAGGATGATCCCCGGGATGCGGAGTTGATCGTGCTGGCCTTGCGTCGCGATGGCTTTGAGCCGGATTGGCGACGGGTCGACACGAAGGCGGATTACCTGAGCGGCCTTCATCCGGGCTTGGATGTCATCATGTCAGATTATTCGCTGCCGGAGTTTAGCGGGATTGAGGCATTGGAATTACTGAAGGAAAGCGGCCTCGAAATTCCATTCATGTTGGTGTCGGGCACGATCGGCGAAGAAATGGCGGTGGAAGCGATGAAACTTGGCGCGTCGGATTATCTGTTGAAGGACCGGTTGGTGCGACTCGGGACGGCGGTTCGCCAAATGTTGGACCAGAGCCACCGGCGCAAGCAGCACAAGCAGGCCCTGGACGCGCTCCAGCGCACCAGTCGGATGCTCCAGACGGGCGCCGGTGGCGATTCTTGGGCTGGATCTCCAAGGCAAAGTTGTGCGCTGGAATGCCGGGGCGTTTCGGATGTTTGGCTGGACGGAAGGCGAAGTGATCGGAAGGGTTTGTCCCACCGTGCCGGAGGAAAGCCGCGCGGATTACCTCGCACTGATCGCGCAGGTCGTCCGCGAAGGCGGCCAGACGGGATTGCTCAGTCAGCGGCGCACGAAAACCGGTGAGCTGCTCCACACCAGTATCGTGGCGGCCGCGTTGCACGATGCGACTGGCGAAACGGTTGGCGTGATGACGATCATCGAGGACATCACCAAACAACGACAGGCGGAGCAGGCGTTGCGGCGAAGTGAGGAACAGCTGCGACAATCGCAAAAAATGGAGGCGATCGGCCAGCTGTCCAGCGGAGTGGCGCACGATTTCAACAATCTGCTCACTGTGATCAAAGGGCATCTCGATCTGTTCCGACTCAAGGGGCAGATCTCGCCGAAGATGGTCAATTCGGTGAAGCAGATCAATCATGCCGCTGACCGGGCATCGACGCTGACCCGGCAATTGCTGATGTTCAGCCGGCAGCAAGTGATGCAGCAGGCGGACTACAACCTGAACGGCCTCGTGGCAAATCTCAGCAAGATGTTGCGACGGCTGCTCTCGGAAAAGATCGTCATTCAGGTCAACTATGCGACGCGGCCGATGATGATCCGCGCGGATGAAGGCATGGTGGAACAGGTGTTGCTCAACCTGGCGATCAACGCCCGCGATGCGATGGTCGATGGAGGCAGCTTGTTGATCAGCACGCAGCCGGTCGATTTCACGAAGACCGCGGCGGGGCAGACTCCCGAGGTGCGGGAAGGAAAGTTCGTGTGTTTGCAAATCACCGATTCGGGGGCGGGAATTTCGCCCGAAACATTGCCCCGGATTTTCGAGCCGTTTTTTACCACGAAGGAAGTGGGGAAGGGTACGGGCCTCGGGCTGGCGATGGTTTACGGGATCATGCAGCAACACAACGGCTGGATCACGGTCGAAAGCCGTTTGGGTGAGGGCACGACGTTTCGAGCGTATTTTCCGCGCCTGCATACGACCACCCTCACGCCTTTCGAGGAAAAAAGTGAAATGGTTTTGCCGGGTGGGCATGAAGGAATTCTTTTGGTGGAAGACGAGGCGGCGGTCCGGCAGATTGCAGAGGCGGCCCTGGTCAGTCTTGGTTACCGGGTGTTTTCCGCCGTTAACGGCAAGGCGGCGCTGCAAGTCTGGGACGCACACAAACAAAACATTGAGTTGGTGATGACCGATTTGATCATGCCGGAAGGAATCGGCGGAGGGGAGCTGGCGATGTTGCTGCTGGCGGAAAACCCGGAGATTCCGGTGCTCTATATGAGTGGATACAGCAACGACGTGACCACCGAGGAGCTTCGTTTGGAGGAAGGCGTCAATTATCTGTCGAAGCCATTCGACCTCACCAGTCTCGCCAAGATCGTCCGGTCGAGTTTGAACGACACGGCGGTGTCCGGGTCACTGGCCAAACCATAGCGTGGTATCGATCTTTTCGGTTGCCCCAAATGGTCGTGGGGCGAGCGGGCAACCGGCACCGGACGACCGATGCGCACTTGCTTAAATGTCGGGGACTGCTATGATTTCGGCGGGCCGTAAGCTTATTGCTGTTCCGCGTTTCCCCAAGACGCGTGTTTTGAAATTTCACCAGCGATCGAATCCCTTCCGTTTCGCAGTCGAAATCCCAGTTCCCCGATTCAAAAAATGACATACCGGAAATCCGGTAGAGTGGGCGTTTGTGAAGAATCAAACGCATCTTCATCATCTCCTTGTTCTTCCGCCGTCTTTTTAAACGCAATCCGACTGTCTCTGATAGTCGATCAAACACCGACATGATGAATCCGCAGGATCCCAAAGAAAAATCGATGACAAGCGACGAAATTTCGCTCCAAATCCGCTTGGGCGCCGCAATTCGACTGCACCGGCTTAAATTGGGCATTACCCAGGAGGAGCTGGCGTGGCGGGCCGATATGCACCGGACATATGTCGCGGACATCGAGCGAGGAGGACGAAATGTGACGCTGCGAAGTGTGGGGCATCTCGCGAACGCACTGCAGGTTTCCGTCGCCGACCTGTTGTCGGCCAACCAGGAATTCAGCGAGGTGGACGCGGCGTCGGCGCCGGTGGACGGCGAATCGACCGGGGAAATCTTATTGGTGGAGGATAATTCGACCGACGCGCAATTGGTCGTTCGGGCCTTCACTCGCGCACGTTTAACCAACCCGGTGAAGGTCGTCGTGGACGGCGAGGAAGCGCTCGATTACTTGAATCGAACGGGCCGTTATCTTGGGCGGTTGAGCCGGCCGCCCCAGCTGGTACTGCTCGATTTGAACCTCCCCGGGATTTCCGGCATGGAGGTTCTCCGGCAAATAAAGAAAAACAAGGCAACGCGGCAGATCCCGGTGGTCGTGCTGACCGGATCGCTGCACGACCGGAACATCATCGAGTGCGGCCGCCTTGGCGCGGAGAATTACATCGTGAAGCCGGTGGAGTTCGGAAACTTCAGCCGCATCACGTCGGCGTTGAACCTGGCCTGGACGTTGGGGCAAACAGCGGCCGTTTCGAGTGGCCCGTAGTCCGAATGGACGGGCTGATCGCGTGGGCCGCGCGATCTTTGGGCATCCCAATAATTAAAATTTCGTGATCATGCATTCACCAGACAATTTTCTTCCGCAAGGTGACGCCTTTCTTTGGCAGCCATCGCTCGTGTGGTTGAATGTAATTTCCGATGCGGCGATCGTGCTGGCCTACTTTTCGATTCCCCTGTCGCTCGCGTGGTACGTCCGGGAAAAGAGGGATTTGGATTTCCGGTGGATCTATCTCTGTTTTGCGGTGTTCATTTTTGCCTGCGGAATTACGCACTTGTTTGAAATCTGGACCATCTGGCATCCCGATTATTGGCCGGCCGGAATGGCAAAGGCCCTGACGGCGGCGATTTCGCTGCCCACCGCGTACGGTTTGTTCCGGCTCGTGCCGACCGCAGCGAAAGCGCCGAGTCCCGCGCAATTGAGGCAGTTGAACGCCGCGCTCGCCATGGAGATCGCCACCAGGAAAAGGGCGGAGCAGAAAATGCAGGAGTTGACCAACCAGCTTGAGCACCGCGTGGTGGAACGGACGACCGAGCTGCAAACCATCAACGAGGAGTTGCAAAAGCAAATCGTGAGCCGCGATCAGGCACGCGATGCGCTCCTGGCGAGCGAGGAGCTTTTTGCCAAAGCCTTTCGAATGAGTCCCGACAGCCTGGTCATTGTCCGGCTCTCCGACCGCACCGTGATCCGCGCCAACGAAGCCACCTGCCGCATGTGGGGGAGCACGCCCGACAAGGTAGTCGGCAATCCAACCCGGGAGTACAGCAATTGGGAAAATGAGGAGGAGCGAGCCGAGTTTATGCGGACCCTCCGGGAAAAAGGAGAATGCCTGAATTACGAGACGAACCTGCTGCTGGGCGACGGGCGGCTGGCTCGATTCAAAATCTCCTCCCGTCTGATTTCGATTCACGAAGAGACCTGCGCCCTGACGATCATGAGCGACATTTCGGAACGACGAAAGGCCGAGGAGGCCGCAGCGTGGCTGGCCGCGATCGTGGAATCCTCCAACGACGCCATCATCGGCAAGGATCTGCACGGAACAGTCACGAGTTGGAATGCGGCCGCGGAAAAGATTCTCGGCTATTCCGCGACCGAAATCATCGGCCGGCCGGGGACGATGCTCATGCCGGCACCGCGGGAGAGCGAAGAGGCGGAATTTCTCGGGCGGTTGAAAAAAGGCGAATCCGTCCGCTCGATGGAAACGGTCCGCATGGGAAAAGATCGGCAACCGATCGAGGTATCCGTGACAATTTCCCCGATCCGGGACAGTCGCGGCCGGATGATCGGCACCTCGAAAATTCTGCGCGACATCGGTGAGCAGAAAAGGACGGAGCAGGCGCGGCGGCAGAGCGATGCGCGCTATCGGACTCTTTTCGAGTATGCCCCGGACGGCATTCTCATTGCAGATTCCCGAAGCTATTACGTCGACGCCAATCCCAGTATTTGCCGGATGTTGGGCCATTCCCGCGAGGCATTGATCGGTCTGCACGCCGCGGACATCGTCGTGCCGGGCGAGATTCCAAACGTGGCCCCGGCACTGGAGGCGATCCTCTCTGAGTCCGACTATCACCGGGAATGGCAATTCAAGCGGAAGGACGGCTCAACATTCAGTGCCGAGGTGATTGCGACGCTGATGCCCGATGGCAATTTGCTCGGGGTGATCCGTGACATCACCGAGCGAAAGCGTGCCGAGAGCGCCTTGCGGGAGAAGGAGCAGCAGCTGCATTCCAGCGACCGCCGCCTGGCGGTGATCATGCATGGGATGACCGAGGCCTGTTTCGCGCTGGATGAAAACTGGCGCTTTATTTTTGTGAATGATGGTTGCGAGGTGCTGCTCAGGCGAAAGCGGGATGAGATGCTGGGGCGGTCGATTTGGGAGACATTTGCAGGACTCGTTGGAACGCCGGTCGAGCCATACTATCGGACGGCGATGAGCCGGCGTGAGCCGGTGGCATTCGAGATTCTTTCGCCGTTGATCCACCGCTGGCTGGAGATCCGGCTTTTTCCGAATGGGGAGGGATTGGCGGCGTTTTTGATGGATATTCATGACCGGAAGATGGCGGAAGCGGAACTCCGGCAGAGCCGGGAGGAATTCAAGGATCTGTTCGACAATGCACCGACCGGATACCACGAAGTCGATACGCATGGGCGCCTCTCCCGCATCAACCAGGCGGAGTTGAAAATGTTGGGCTACGCCGAGGAGGAATTGTTGGGGCGCTACGTTTGGGAAATCGCGGGCGATCCCGAAATCGCGCGCGGGGCCGTTCAAGCGAAGTTGGCGGGCACACCACCACCGGCAGCTTTTGAGCGCATCTTCAGGCGGAGGGATGGAACGATGGTTCCCGTTTTGATCGAGGACCGGCTGGTGAAAAACAATGAGGGGAAGACGATCGGGATTCGTGCGGTCGTGCAGGATATCACCGGGCGCAAGCGGGCGGAGGAAGACATTCACCGGTTGAATGCGGACTTGGAACGTCGCGTCATTGAGCGCACCACGCAGCTCGAATCGGCGAACAAGGAACTCGAGGCTTTCTCCTACTCGGTGTCGCATGACTTGCGCACGCCGTTGCGGGCCGTCGATGGATTTTCGCAGGCGGTGCAGGAGGATTTTGGATCGCTGCTCCCACCGGCCGGTCAGCATCAACTGCAAACCATCCGGGAAAGTGCGCAACGCATGGGTGAATTGATCGACGATCTGTTGATGTTTTCCCGACTGAGCCGCCAGTCATTGCGCAAGCAGGCAGTGGATACGGAAAAGCTGGTGCGCGGGGTGTTGAAGGACCTGGCGAGTTCAAGAGACGAACAGCGGATCGAGATACGGGTTGGCGAACTACCGCCCTGTGAGGGCGACGCGGCGCTCTTGAAGCAGGTCTGGGTTAATCTGCTTTCGAATGCATTTAAATATACGCGCCGCCGCGACCGCGCGATCGTTGAGATCGGGTGCAACCGGCAGGCGGGGGAGAACATTTATTTTGTCCGCGACAATGGCACGGGCTTCGACATGCGGTATGTGCACAAACTATTCGGTGTATTCCAACGCCTGCATCGGGCGGAGGAGTATGAGGGGACAGGCGTCGGCCTGGCCATCGTGCAGCGGGTGGTTTCCCGCCACGGAGGTCGCGTGTGGGCCGAGGCAAAATTGAACGAGGGAGCAATTTTCCAATTTACCCTGAACGGAGCCGTGACCCCATGAAAGAATCAAACGTAATTGAACTTTTGCTGGTCGAGGACAATCCGCAGGACCTGGAACTCGCGCTCCGGGCACTGCGCAAGGTGAACCTTGCCAATCATATCGAGGTGGCGCGCGACGGAGCCGAGGCGCTCGACATTATTTTTTGCGAGGGAGTGCATTCCGCGCGGAGAATTGCGGATGGTCCGCGGGTTATCCTGCTCGATTTGAAACTGCCCAAAGTGGACGGATTGGAGGTTTTGAAACGCGTCAAAAGCGATCCCCGCACGCGAATGATCCCGATCGTGGTGCTCACCTCGTCGAAGGAACAGCGTGACATCGTGGAGAGTTACCATCTGGGGGTGAACAGCTACATTGTGAAACCGGTGAATTTCGACGGGTTCACCACCGCCATGCGGGATTTGGGCGTATATTGGCTGATGCTCAATCAACCGCCCCGTCTGGAGTAATTCATGGCTCAATCCCTCAATATTCTCATTGCGGAAGATGATCCACTCGACGCGGAGTTGTTGTTGCGCGAATTGCGGCGCGCGGGGTTCGATCCGAAATGGACGCGCGTCGACACCGAAAAGGATTACATCCGGAATTTGAATCCCAACCTGGATCTGGTTATTTCCGACTATGAGATGCCGCAATTTGACGGTTTGCGTGCGCTCGAATTGTTGAAGGCCAGCCGGCTGGAAGTCCCGTTCATCATCATTTCCGGAACGATTGGCGAAGACACTGCCGTGCTGGCCATGAAAATGGGCGCGTCTGATTACCTGCTCAAGGACCGGCTTGCCCGGTTGGAACAAGCGGTCCGCCACGCGCTGGCACAAACGCAGCTCCGGCTTGAGCGCGAGCAGGCGCTGGGAAGGTTGCGCGAAAGCGAAGAAAAATTGCGCCATATCTTCGACGGCATATCCGCATTTGTCGGACTGTTTTCGAGCGATGGCGTGGTGCTGGAACTCAATCAGGCGGCATTGCTTTCGGTGGGAGCCGAGCGCGCGGACATCATCGGCCGGCCTTTCATCGACGGTCCGTGGTGGTCGAATTCGGTTGAGATGCGGGAGCGGATTTCCCGCGCCATCGCCCGCGCGAAGGACGGATGGGCGGTGAACGAGTTGTTAGTGGCGGAGATCTCCGGGGGGAAGGAGATCCTGGTCGAATCTTCCTTCCGACCATTGCGGGATACGTCGGGAACGGTGGTGCAAATAGTGGCGTCCGGGATTGACGTGACGGAGCGAAAGCGCGCCGAAAAAAAAATCCAGGAGCAACTCGATGAGCTTCTCCGGTGGCAGAATGTCATGTTGGATCGCGAAGACCGGGTGCAAGCCCTGAAGCGGGAAGTGAACGAATTGCTTGCCCGACAAAATCAACCCGGCCGCTATCTGGCCACCCAACCGTCGTGAAGGCGCCTTTCCCGCCCAACGAAAGCGAACGGCTGGCAAGCCTTGGCCAGTATGAAATTCTCGATACTCCGCCGGAACGCGAATTCAACGATCTGGCGTTTCTCGCCGCCCACATCTGCGAGACGCCGATTGCGATGGTGTCATTGGTTGAGGACAAACGCCAGTGGTTCAAAGCCACGTTCGGGGTCGAGCTCACGGAAACGTCGCGGGACAGCGCCTTTTGTGCCTATACGATCCTGCAGCCGAATGAGATTTTGGAAGTGAAGGATGCGCAAGTGGACGAGCGTTTCGCGGACAACCCGTTCGTTCTCCTGGATCCGCACATCCGGTTTTACGCGGGGTCGGCGTTGCTGGCTGCGGATGGGCAGCCCATTGGGACGCTGTGCGTGATGGACCGCAAACCGCGGAGCATGACCGGTGAGCAAATCGCGGCGTTGGCGGCCCTGAGCCGCGCGGTGTGCGCCCAACTGGAATCGAGAAAACAGGGAAGGGTGGTCACGAAGGAAAAAGAAAAGTCGGATCAGCTGCTGGCTGTGGCCGAGAAAGCGAGACGCGCATTGCTCAGTGTGCTTGAGGACGAAAAAATTGCGGCACAAAACCTGCGCTCGAACGAGCAGAGATTCCGACGGTTGATCGAGAACTCATCCGATGTCATCATGGTCATCGACGAGAAAGGTCAGGTGGAATTTCAGAGCCCTTCGACCCAGCGCATTCTGGGTTACGAACCACCGGAGTTAACGGGCAGGAATGTGTTGAACCTCATCCATTCCGACGACCGGCATAAAGTGGAGGAAGGCATGCGTGATGTGCTGGCGGGGAGCGACACGCCCCGCGCGGTGGAGTACCGGATACGTCATCGCGACGGAACCTGGCGGATTTTCCAGTCGATGGGAAAAAGCATGGACGGCTCGAACGGCGGAAAGAAAATTGTGGTGAATTCCCGGGATGTGACCGAAAGCCGGCAGATGGAGGAAAAATTTCTCCGCGCCCAACGAATGGAGGCGATCGGGACGCTCGCGAGCGGCGTCGCCCACGATCTCAATAACATCCTCACCCCGATGTTGATGGTGGCCGGTCTGCTGAAGGAAACGCTGGTCGAATCGCGCGACCGGGAGATGTTGACCATGGTGGAACGCAGCGCGCAGCGGGGTGCCGCCATCATCGGCCAGTTACTGACATTCAGCCGGGGCGTCGAGGGAACCCGGACGAGTATTCAACCACGACATCTCGTGAAGGAAATGATCAACCTGATGCAGGAAACATTTCCGCGGAATATCGAGGTGGTGCAGGATTTGCCCACCGATCTGTGGAGCGTGGTGGTCGATGCCACGCAGTTTCACCAGGTATTGTTGAACCTGTGCGTGAATGCGCGCGACGCGATGCCGGACGGCGGCAAGCTGACGCTGGCGGCGCGTAATCTGTATCTCACGGAAAAGGAAATTGAAATTCATTCGGGGGTGACGCCCGGTCCGCATTTGCTGGTGACGGTCTCGGACACGGGGCACGGCATTCCGCCGTCCATTATCGGAAGAATTTTCGATCCGTTTTTCACAACCAAAAAAATCGGCAAAGGCACAGGCCTTGGCTTGTCGACGGTGATTGGGATCGTAAAGAGTCACAAGGGATTCGTTAATGTTTACAGTGAGCCCGGCAGCGGAACGGCTTTTCGCGTGTATCTTCCCGCCACCGATTCCGCCGTCGCGGTTGAAACCGGGGCGACCGCGAGTCCGTTTATGCAGGGCAACGGCGAGTCGATTCTGGTGGTCGACGACGAACCGCATATCCTGTCCGCGCTGCGGGGCGTTTTGGAAAAACACAAGTATCGCGCGCTCACTGCCGAGAATGGCGAGCAGGCCATCCGGATTTTTATCGAACATGCGGGGGTCATCCAACTGGTCGTGACCGACGTGATGATGCCGGTGATGGGTGGCCTTGCGTTGATCAATACGCTGCGGGTTTTGAAACCGGACGTGCGCGTCATTGCAACGACCGGCCTTGAGCAGGAAGAAAAAACGGCGGAGTTCTCCGCGCTGGGGGTCTCGGCCATTCTCGCCAAACCGTTCAGTCCGTCGATTCTCCTCCGGGCTGTATCTGACGCACTGAAAGTTGGACCTTGAAAGGTGGAGCTTGAAAGGTGGAGCCCGACCTCCGGGCGGGCTGAGGAGTGCGCGCGGGAAAAACCCGCCCGGAGGTCAGGTTCCACCCGTGCCTGTTCCGTGATTGGGACAGGATCAGGATGGGTGGATTGCCGGGATGCGCGGCGCGGTGCTTTGATGTTGCGGGCCGTCCGCCGCGGTCGCATCAAAACGGCGTGGAAATTCACGTCCTGCCATCGGGTCCGATCCAGACCATCGGTTATCTGCTCACCGAGCCGAAGCTCGGTGAGGCGGTGTTGATTGACGCGCCCGGGGATATTCTGGCGAAAATCGAGCCGCTGCTGGCCCGTGAGTCGTGTGTATTAAAGGAGCTCTGGCTGACGCACGGGCATTGGGATCACACCCAGGAATCGGCCCTGGTTAAGCGTGAACTGGGGGTGAAGGTTTTCGCGCACCAAGCCGATCAACCCCTCATTGAAACACCGGAGGTGATGGATGGATTCATGGGCGCGCGCCTGGGACTGGAGCCGGTAAAGGTCGATCGATGGATTGCGCAGGGCGACCACCTCAAGGCGCTGGGTGACGATTTCGAAGTGCGGCACGTGCCCGGGCATTGTCCGGGAAATATCTTGTTTTATTCGCGTGCGACGAAAACCGCGTGGGTGGGCGATTCACTGTTTAAGGATGGGGTGGGACGTTGGGATTTTCCGGGCGGGAGTTATGATCTGCTCGCCAAGTCGATTCTCGACCAGATTTACACGCTGCCCGACGAGACACTCATTTATCCAGGTCACGGCCCTGACACGACGGTCGGAAGTGAGAAGCGAAACAATCCGTATGTTTCATTGGAAGAGTTACGTCGCTTCCAATGACGGCCCGCGACACTCAAATTTTTTTCATGCGGCGGGCGCTCGAGCTGGCGCGACGCGGCTGGGGTGACACGCATCCGAACCCGATGGTGGGCGCTTTGATTGTCGAGGACGATGAAGTCGTGGCCGAGGGCTGGCATGAGAAGGCCGGCGAGGCCCACGCCGAGATCAACGCGCTGCGAGCGCTGGGGCGGAAACCGAAAAAGGGGGCGGTGCTTTATGTTACGTTGGAGCCTTGCAGCACCCATGGACAGACACCGCCATGTACGAGCGCAATTCTCGAAGCAGGGATCAAGCAGGTTGTGATCGGTGCGACCGATCCGAATCCACACCATGCGGGGAAGGGGTTTGAGTTGTTGCGAGCGGCGGGAGTCGAGGTTGTGAATGGGATTATCGAGGAAGAATGCGCGGATTTGAATTTGATTTTCAATCGCTGGATCACGACCGGCCGCACGCTGTTCGCGGCCAAGTCCGGGGTGACGCTCGATGGGAAAGTGGCGACGCGCACGGGTGATTCCAAATGGATTACCGGCGAACAGGCGCGCGCTGACGGGCACCGCTGGCGCCGGTTGTTTCCCGCCATCGCCGTGGGCGCGGGCACGGTGCGGGCGGATAACCCCCGTTTAACCGCGCGCATGGGCGATGTGGAGTGGTGTCCGTGGCGTTTTGTGTTCGATGGATTATTGCGCACGGTGAACGAGAAATCGCTGCCGGACATCTATACCGACGACTATCGCGAACGAACGATTGTGGTGACGACGCAGCATGGCGGTCTCGGCTACGTGCGAAAATTAAATTCGCTCGGGGTGAAAACATGGGTTTTGCCGTCGAGTACACCGAAAGCGAACTTCGAGGACTTCCGTTTGCGGTGCGCGGCGGAAGGAATAACCGGGGTGTTTTTTGAAGGCGGCGCACAGCTTTTGAGCGAGTTGCTGCAAGGCCGGGAACTGGATTATCTTTTTGTCTATCACGCCCCCGTACTTTTTGCGGATGACAAAGGGAAGAGTATCCTGCGCGGTCTTCGCACGGAGACGCTGGCGAACGCCATTCGATTGGAGCGGATCAAGCATGAGATCCATGGCGACGACACGCTTGTCCGCGGCTATGTGCGTTATCCCGAAAAAATGTTCGTCGACGAGGCGATTTTCAGCCGCAAGCAACAATATGGCGAGTAGCGTCCGGCGAATTTATCTGGCCACCGGCAACGCGCACAAGGTGCGGGAATTCCAGCAACTCGCCGCAGCGACCGGGACGCCCGTTGAATTCGTGCGGCCGGAGTCGATGCCCGCGGTCGTTGAGGATACCGGAACATTCATTGGGAATGCCCGCAAGAAAGCACTGGCGCTCAAGGCGATTTTACCCGCTGAAGCTTGGGTTCTGGCTGACGACAGCGGACTCTGTGTCGACGCGCTCGGTGGTGCGCCGGGAGTCGAATCGGCGTATTACGCGGGGCCGGAAGGCGACAGCGCAGCGAACCTTGCGAAGCTCGTGCAGGATCTTCGCAAGGTGCCGACAGCCCAGAGAGGCGCGCATTTTCTCTGCGTTCTCGTTTTGATTGACGAGGGCGGCTATGAGCACGTTTTCGAAGGGCGCTGTGTAGGACATCTTTTGTTGGAACCGCGCGGGGGGAGTGGGTTTGGATATGATCCGTTGTTTGTTCCGGATGGTTATGAAAAAAGCCTCGCCGAATTCGACGAGGCTTCGAAAAACCTACTTAGCCATCGCGGCCGGGCGTGGAATTTATTGCGTAGTTCGGAACTTAAGGAGCGGTGAATCCAGCTTGGGTGAGTAGCGCTGCATCGGCGGAATTGTTCCAATGTAATAACGAAAAACCTCTTTGAGTCGTGAGAAATTCCTTGGGCGTGCCAGGAGGAAAATTACCATCGACCAAAGACTGACTGAACCGGCTTCCGGCGATTGCATACGAGCCATGTTGCTCCCAAATATTACCGGAAGGATCGCCCCCGGTCTGAACGTTGGATGAAATGCTTCTACCGTAAGCCTGCTTGATATGTTGTATTTCGCTGTGAAACATTCCGACCATTGATCCTTTAAAAATGATGGGATTGGCGTGAGTGGTCGACATCGCACTGTACATTGGCTGGTAGCTCTCGAGTGCATGGGTGAAAAACTCGAAGATGGGATATTCTCCCGTCGCGATACACGCTGAGATCTCAACATAAGGCTTGGCTCCCACCCCAGAGGAGGGGTTTGAGTTCACAAATGCCATAGTGGATGATTTCCGCACAAAACTATAGTAATTGGGATCTGTATGATCAGTTGCGAGGAGTGACTTGGCGGGGCGTCCCGGAGGGCTGCCGACACTACCTGTGCCAGTCCCGTCGCCATTAGTCGTTCCTTTGTTCGTACCATAAAAACTATTTTGGCGGTTGCTTAGCACTGCCCCGTCCAGACCGGTTGCTCCGTACTGCACTCCCCACCCATTGGAGAGGACGGTGAACATGTCGGAGAAAATAGCGGCGGGAATTTCCACGGGGTTTGTTTCAGCCGTAGGATAGCTGAATGGCGCGCTGCTGGTGAGATTTGCAGGGGTGGTGATATCTCCGTCGGCATTATAGTTACCCACACAATAGACCGGAACGTTGGTGGCGATCGTAAACCCCTCGCTGCTAGTTGCGGTGTTAGGGTGAGGCAAGGATCGAGCATTGATTAATTGTACTGCGGGAATTGCGTACTGGGGATCCAAAATTGTTCCATTTAAGTTGGCACTAGCCGCTGGCGGATATCGACGGAGCGAAGGATCGATAGGTATGATATTATCCTCACGGTTTGCGCGGGCATCTGTTGCGTCAGAGCGGTCTGGGTGGCGTAGTTCCGGGGCTGAGGAATACGCGAAGCGCAAGGTGTCGATTCCGTTTTGAGAGTTGACGGTAAGAGATGAGTCGAGAGCCAAGGAAGTGGGGAATTCAATATAGATTAAACCATTCCATTTCAAATACGTCCCGGTATCGGCGGTGGGGTCAAAAGCGATACGAAAGGCTTTGTTGTAACCGGTAGCAGGGGAAGCGGGAATCGGATCATTGGTACTATCGAAATTAACTAAGGGCGCTTCCAGAATATCTTTCAGCCTGTCGATATCGATGGTCAGCGGTGCAACCCCGCGACCCAAGCGCGAATCGAATAACCCTTTTGTAACTTGAACTTTAAGGGTACCGGATGACGAGTTATCATTGAACTTCGTTTTATTGGATCCCGAAAGGCCGTTGTAGAATGTATAGATGGGGGTTCCTGTTCCCGTCCCTAATGTACTAACGTCATTTTGGGAGTTTACGCTGAGATAGGTATCAAAATCCTCCATTTTCAATGTGGTGCTTACTGCGCTCACTGTCTTATTGGCGGCTCCAAATACATTCGTGGGGAGAGGAATCGAAACCAGATAATCGTGGATGTCTTTCATCGTCGGGTTTGCCGGGTTCCACGCAGCCTTTACTCTATAGCCTTTCACCACAAACATGCGCCAAGGGTCCGAATATTTTGAGAGGGTAGGACGAGAACCCACCGTATCTGGCGAACTGGTTGGGTCCGCCACGGACATCGATTCAATCAGGCCGCCGTGTCCGGCACTGCCATCTCCGATCGTTACGACGCCACCGTCGGCGATCCGATGAAGCTTAATTGTGCCGTTGTCGCTACAATTGTATTCAATAATCAGAACCAATGAAGCATTTGCTTCGAGGTTATTGATGTTGCTGCTCATTCTCAGCGTATCAGCAAAGGATGCAGGGAGTGTTGGTTCGAGTAGTTTATAGGGCCCGTTATTGAACTCGTTCTTCGATGTCGTAGATGCAACGTCCTGCGCGTATCCCGCAGCGCCGACCAAGGTAATTGCTGGAACATTATGAGCTTTATCGCGCAGATTTCCTTTAAACTTATTCGTGGCCCAAGTCTGCCAGTGTGCCGGGTCAGTGTGATAGTCCTCACCTTCCGTAGAACTATTGCTATTTCCCATACCGTATTCCACAGCCCCGCTAGTTCCTTGGACCAAAATCTGTAGTTGATTGCTTGTGCCAGTAGCATGGGGTGAAACTGTAGGACTGGAAGCGGTGAAATCGGCATCCCCACTAGCGTTTACCGGTACGTAACCATATCCGTCGCTTCCGGTGCCACTTGAGTCAAAGGTGGAGCCCCGATAGATATATCCTGTCGCTGAAACCGCACCATTATAGGTGGCCGTGTCACCGTCTTGGGCATTGAGAAATAACATTCCGTTGGTATGCACGTCGCCCAACGGTTGGAATCCTCGATGCATATGGAGCTGGCCTTGGAAGAAAATCGCATACTGAAAAAGATCAATTTCTTCGCAAGCAACCGACTTCTTAACATAGGCCGTATATGTTTGACCGCCCTGGGTGGCGGTAACCCGTGCAATAACAGGCACCAGCCTTTCATAAACATTTTGATTTGCCAGCGTGGGGTCAGTAAGTGCCAGCGGATCCGTGGCGTTTACAAACATATGTGTTTTATCTGAAATAGGTAGAATCCGAACTGAGTTGTTGCTGTAAGCAATATTACTGATTTTCCCGTGATAAGTGGGGGACATGGTGGACACTCCGGTGAGATAACTCGCTGCCGCGGGATCAAACACAAACTCTCTATAGCTCGTGGTTGGTATCGAGCTCGCACGAGTTACCCCATTAACATTAATATCGTTGATGATGCACGAATAGGCATAGTCAATGGACGTTTCTGCCGCATTATTCGCTTGTAACAAATTTTCCTTACCGACCGAGAGCCGTCGCTGGGTTCTGATTAGTTCGAATAAACTTGCGACAATCAGAAGCATCAAAATTGCCGTGCAGAGGACGACTCCTAGAATAAAGCCTTTGTTCTCGTTTTTCATAAATAGCTTAGCTGCGGATATAAAAAGAGGTTTCAACGAGTTTCGCGTTCGCCGTGTTGGTGGAACTGAAGCCCGAATTGATTTGGAGATTCAATACCCCGGACCGCTTGATCGTGCTCCGGTATAAAAATGCGCGATTAGTCGGAGTGGCGGGATCGTTGTCGGAGTTTGTCGCATCCAGTCCGACTGCAACCGGTACAAAAACGAAATGACTATAGTGGGCGGTAAGAATCGTTTCGAGCGCATTAGTTTGTTCGGCGACCGGAACCTGATAGGTGAATTTTTGAAAAGTTCCGGTGCCGGGCTTAGCGCCCGCAGTATAGACATACCCCGTCATTGACTGATATACAGGCGGATCGATTGAGTTTGTCGGCAGCGTGGAATTTGTTAAAAGGAGAAAGTCGCCACGTGTAGTATTGGTGGTTATCCTGTCGGTTGAATCGGCAAAGCTGGCTGGCGCGAAAGATTTGTAGAGGGTCATGCCGTTCGCACTGCGGGTATCAATGGTGACGCCCGTATACATGCCCCACTCGGTAAGATCGTTTTGTGAGACGTTCTGTGTTTTCAGTGTGGCGCGAGTGACTTCGACTAAAAAACCGGTCGAAATGCCAAGAATCACGACGCCAATCGTCAATGCGAACATCATCTCGACCAGGGTCATTCCATTGCAATTACAGGAGTGCCTGGAATTACTTGATAGGTTTTTTTTCATGACGAGATTAGGATCCAATAACACTGGGATTTTGATTGGTCACCACGGCTCTTACGCTCGCTGTGTCCCATTGGGACGAGGACGGAGTTCCGGGCTGCTGCCACTGGTAAATAAGTGCGAGTTCGAAGACTTGGCCAGTGGCCGTAATCGCCGGGTCACCGCTGATGATGGTATTATATTTTAAAGTCAGCCAGAACCGCATGGGCATGCGAATTCCGGTTGTAGAGGTATTCAGTGGCAGCGTACAAGTATTCCAGGCGGAATTCAGTACAGGCGTCGTTACCCCGTCGCGAACGTTGATAAGAAGGTCAAGATTTTGATAGCCGATGGGGATGGCATCTGCACCCACTCCGGGAGTATCTGGTGCGACAAGGGTGGCGTCCGGCGCTGCCAGTCCTGAGTGATTTGGTGCGTTTGGGTCTGCGACAAGAACTCGCACATAGGAACCGGGAATGGTGGCAGAAGAAGCATAAAGACTAGTCAGACCATTAAAATCGACGAGCCGTATCTGCTCCAATATATTAAGCGCAGCATTTGTAGCAGTCGTACGATACCGCAGTCGTGACGACATCTGATTATTTTGAACAAAAAGAGCGCTTATTGATACCGCCAATATAGTGAATATGACGGCTGCAACCATAACCTCGACCAGCGTAAACGCCGCGAACTTGTTCGAATTGCGGACAAATCCGAACGCCATCCTATTAGGTGAAACAACGGTGCGAGCCGGAACTACCTGTCGGGAAAAGTCACCTGAGTTGATCGTCGTTGCGGGAAAAATGTGCGGTGAATGTTGCATGCACCGCCACTATGAACGAAATTGACCGGCTTGATAACAGGCCTAAGCCTAATGCGTAGGCCTCCCTCATCTCCAGAGGCGAAAGCCTCTAACCGGTGCAAAAAATTGTTACAAAACGCCCGACTGGCCCGACTCGACGAACAGGGCGGCGGCTTGGGCACGGCGCTCGATGTTCAATTTCGTGAAGACGGTGGCGAGGTAGTTTTTGACCGTTTTCTCAGTCAGGCTGAGCTGCTCGCCGATTTGTTTGTTCGTCATTCCCTGGGCCAGGAGTGCCACCACACGACGCTCTTGAAACGAAAGTTGATTGAGCTTTTCGGCGGCGGAAAGACCGGGGCGACGTTTGACGAGATTTAAAACCTGACCGGCCAGCGCCGGGTCGAGCACGGCGTCACCGGCCGCGACACTGCGCAAGCCGGCGGCAAGGGAAGCACCATCGTTGTCCTTGAGCAGATATCCCTTTGCGCCCGCGTTCATGGCCTCCTGCACGTTTCGCTCGTTGCTGTTCGACGTGAGAATAAGGACGTGAGTTTGCGGACGAATTTTGAGCAATTCCCGGCACGCGTGAAACCCTGATTTGTCCGGCAAATGCAGGTCGAGTAATACGACATCGGGTTTGTGTTGGACCACTGCGGCGACGCCATCGATCGCCGTTCCCGCTTCGCCGACGATGACGATGTCCGCGTAATCTTCCAACGCGCTGCGCAATCCCAGCCGGATGATCGGACTGTCGTCGATCAGCAGCACGCGGATGGGTTTCGCGGTGGACGGAGCGCTCATGCGGGCGAAGCAACGGGCAGGTGTAATAAAACGCGAGTCCCTTTTCCAGGCGTGGATTCGACGCGAAGACTTCCACCCAAGGCGACGGCACGCGCCTTCATGTTGGCGAGGCCGTGACCACTGCCGTTTCCGGTTCCAGTGAAACCGCTGCCGTCGTCCTGCACGGCCAGTGCGATTTCGCGATCGTTGCGTCCGGCCAGCAGGGAAATATGCCGGGCCCGTCCATGGCGCAGACCGTTGCTCACAGCTTCACGCAGAATATTCATGACATCGGCGATTTGGTGGGGCGGAATCAAAGCGACGGCTTCCTCGTCAAGTCGGTGTTCGATGCGCACGCCGTCTTCAGCCATGAAGGGGATGATCATGCCGGCGACGGCTTCGGTGAAAGACTGGCTGTTGACGCGTGCTGGCTCCAGATCCTGCAAATAACTTCTGACTTCCTGATTGAGCCGGCGCAGTTCTGTCATGCATTGGGCGACCCGCTGGCTGAGCTCCGACGCGAGCGTGTTTTTTTTCTGCACGCTCTCGAGGGTAAGGCAAACCGCGTAAAGCGTCTGGCAGATGTTGTCGTGAAGTTCGCGCCCGAGGCGGATGCGTTCATCGACGGATTGGGTGAGCAGGGTGCGATTAATCTGCAAATTTTCCTCCGCCCGCTGGCGGGCGCCTTGTTCAATTTCCAAAGCGGCGGTGCGCTCGTTGGAGATCCGGGCGAAGTGTTCCATGCCAAGATCGTTTGCCCGACTCCTGGCCCATGGCACCCGCGAGGCACCTTCCGGCAGGGATGCCCGGCGCGTGCCGATTAACACGAGCAACAGCGGCACCATGGCGACGAGCAGCGAAAGCACCACGATCACCGCGACTGTCCGGTGATGAAGCACCTGCATGCGGAGAATTGCCGGCATCGCAAACCGCACCTGCGCTTTCCAGCCGGGTGCAGACGGCAGGTCTTGGATCAGGGAAAGTCCGTGAAAATCACGCGGCGCAGGTGCCGGCGCGTCGCCGGGTTTTATGAGCTCAATCGTTCCGCCGAGCACGGCACCGACTTGCTGTTGGAAGGTCGTGTCCCAATTTTGCGGCGATTTTCCACTTAACGCAATGGCTTGAAGCAGGTGCGCCCGCTGTTCCGCGATCGCCGTCGCCTGCAACTGGCGGGTTTCCCGGTTGAGCCACCATTGCAAGGTCACTGTGGCGCCCAAAAAAAGGAGCAAGAGGAGCAACGAAAGTCCCAACGAGCGGGTGGATAGATTCATAACTGGACAATCAGGGTTATAGCCGCCGAGTCCGTGCCTGTCGCGTCAAAATCTTCGACATTTGCCGGCGAAGACGTAATTTCGTGCTTTTATGGAGTCGTTCTACATCACCACCGCCATTGATTACGTCAACGGTTCGCCGCACTTGGGCCACGCCTACGAAAAAGTGTTGACGGACGTTATTGCCCGTTTTCGCCGGCAAATGGGTGACAAGGTTCACTTCCTCACTGGCGTCGACGAACACGGCCAAAAAGTGCAGGCGAGCGCCCGAAAACGAGGCATTCCGCCACAACAATTTTGCGACGAAGTTAGCGCTGAATTCCGGGCACTTCTCGCGAAACTGACCATTTCCAATGACGATTTTATCCGGACGACGGAAGAGCGGCACAAGAAAGTGGTGGGCGCAATTCTCCAGCAGTTGTTCGACAAGGGGGAAATCTACAAGGCGGAATACCAGGGATTCTATTCAACGCGACAGGAGCAGTTTCTTCAGAACAAGGATCGCAACCCCGACGGCACGTGGCCGGAGATCTTCGGTGAGGTCACCGAGATCACGGAGTCGAATTACTTTTTTAAACTGCGCCAATATCAGGAGTGGCTCGTCGAATTTCTCACGACGCACGAGGATTTTATCTTCCCGCGCTACCGCCAGAAACAAGTGCTGGAATTTCTCAAGGATCCGTTGAACGACCTCTGCATTTCCCGTCCCAAAGAACGCTTGGAGTGGGGGATTCCGCTGCCATTTGATTTCAATTACGTCACCTACGTCTGGTTCGACGCACTCCTGAATTATTATTCGGGAGTGGCGGACAAACCCGGCGTGTGGCCGGCTAGATGGCATGTGATTGGCAAGGATATCCTCGTTCCCCCGCACGCCGTTTACTGGCCGATCATGCTGAAAGCTGCAGGCCTGCCGCTCCCGGGCGGAATCATTGCCCACGGCTGGTGGCTGCAAAGCGGATCAAAAATGTCCAAGAGCACGGGCAATGCGCTCAATCCGCTCGATTTGGTCGCCGAGTTCGGGGCGGACGCATTCCGCTACTTCCTCATTCGCGAAATGAACGTCGGTCAGGATAGCGATTTTACCCGCGACCAGTTTCTGGTCCGCTACAACAGCGAACTCGCGAATAACCTCGGGAATCTCGTCAACCGCACGCTGAACATGACGACACGATTCGCCGCCGGCGTATTGCCCGCGGCCGAAATCGCGGAGGAGCCGGAAACGAGCCTGCAGGCACTTTGGAACAAGACCCGCGATGAATTCATTCCGCTGTGCGAAGGTTTCCAATTTCACACTGCTCTGGATCGCGCGATGGTTTTTCTGACCGAGACCAATGCCTACATCCAGAAACGGGTGCCGTGGGAACTCGCGAAATCCACCGGCGCGAAGGATCAGGCATTGTTGCGTACCTCGCTCGCCACGATGGCCGAAGCGCTTCGACTGGCCGTTGCCCTCATTCAAATGGTGACGCCCACCGCGTCGGCGAAAATCAACGAGGTCATCGGTTATGCTCCGGGCGCGATTTGGCGCGACGAACTCGTGTGGGGAAGCAAGTTGAACGGAGCAAAAGTGGCACCGTCGCTCGTGCTTTTCCCGCGGCCGGCTCCGACCGAAAAACTTCCGGCCAAATCGTGAAGATACTTCCGGTCAATCCGACCGAGAACGTCACGCCGGAATCGCTCGCGGCGTTCCTGACCCAGTGTGCCCGACTTGCCACCGCGGCGCAAAAACCGCAGCTGGTCAGCATCAGCGTGCCGGTGGCGGACCTCGATCCGCTGGCGGTGTTGGAATCGATTTTCGAACCGAACGAACTCCATTTCTACACTGAACGGCCATCGCAGGGATATGCGGTGGCCGGCGCGGAAGCGGTGCTGGAGTTTACGGCGGCGGGAAACGAACGGTTTACCACCGCCCGGAATTATATTGCGGGAATCCTCGCTGATACGGTGGCCGTCGGTCCGCTCGAAATGCCTTTTGCCGGTCCACATTTCTTTTTCGCCACGGCCTTTGACCCAAACCCGGCCGACGAATCCGTCTTTCCGTCGCTGCGTCTTTTTGTGCCGCGCTGGCAGGTCGCGCGCATGGGCGACCACACGGTCGCCGTTGCGAATTTGTTGATCACAGCCGATGCACCCGTTGCGCTGATCGCGGCAAAAGTCTGGAAGGCGCATGTCAAGTTTCACGCCTTCGACTATGCGCGCGCGAGGGAAAACAGCCGGCCACCGGCACCGCGCGCGAGTCAGGATCTCGGCGGTGACTATCGTGAAAGCGTCTCGCAGGCGCTGCGGGAAATTGAGCGGGGTGATTACCGGAAGATCGTGCTGTCGCGCGCAAAACGGCTGACCACAACCGAGCAATTCCATCCGCTCGGCGTGCTCAATCACCTGCGGCAGCATTTTCCCAGTTGCTATTCGTTCTCGATCGCAAACGGGCGCGGGCAAAGTTTTATCGGGGCCAGTCCGGAACGTCTGGTGCGGGTGGCGGCTGGACGCTTGCACACCGAAGCGCTCGCCGGCTCCGCAGCGCGCGGCGAATCGGCCAGCGAGGATGCGGCGCTGTCCCGCGCGTTGCTGCAAAGTGAAAAGGATTTGCGAGAACATCGACTGGTCGTGGACTCGATTCTCCGGCGAATCGCCGATCTCGGGCTCACCGTGGAACACGCCGCGCAGCCCCGTGTCCTCGGTCTCGCCAACGTGCAGCACTTGTACCTTCCTCTCAGCGCCTCATTGCCCGCGGGCGTGCATATTTTGGATTTGGTCGCGCGCCTCCACCCGACTCCGGCGGTGGGCGGTACTCCCCGTGGACCGGCTTTGGCGGCGATCAAGCGGCTGGAAACGGTCGCCCGCGGGCTTTACGCCGGACCACAAGGCTGGGTTGATCATCGCGGCGAAGGAGAATTTTTCGTAGGCATTCGCTCGGCGTTGATCGACGGAAATACGGCGACGGTTCACGCTGGCGCGGGTATCGTGGCGGGTTCGGACGCGGAAAAAGAATTGGCTGAGACGGAATTAAAATTGAAAGCTCTGACCGGTGCGTTAACCCGGGCGTAAGGTGATGAAGCGGTCCACAGCTCTCGATTTTCGCAATACCAACAGCCTGTGGGGAAGCGTACTGGTGGAAACGCTGTTCCGGCTCGGATTGAGGCAGGCGGTCATTTCGCCGGGTTCGCGTTCGACCGCTTTGACGATGGCCTTTGCGGGACACGAAGGCATCGAATCGATTCCAGTGTTGGATGAGCGCTCCGCTGCGTTTTTTGCCCTGGGGTTGGCCCGGCGCGGATCGCGTCCGGTGGTGCTCGTGTGCACGAGCGGAACGGCCGGGGCGAATTATTTGCCGGCGATCATTGAAGCACAGATCAGCGGGGTACCCTTGCTGGTCATCACGGCGGATCGACCACCCGAGATGCGCGAATGTCGCTCCGGGCAGACGATCGATCAGCAGAAATTTTTTGGCAGCCACGTTAATTTTTATCACGAGCTGGCTGTTCCGTCGGTGGATTTGCCGCTGCTGCGCTACCTGCGGCAAACGCTCATGTACGCGTGGGAGCGAACGCAATGGCCGGACGGCGGACCAGTTCACCTCAACGCACCGTTTCGCGATCCGTTGCCCCCGGTTGAGGATGACTCCGCGAAACACGTCAAAGCAATGCTGTCCGGGGATGATTTTTTCACGGCGGTCGTACCGCCTGTGCGGACGGCGATTCAAGTTGAACTGACCGGTTTCCCGTCGGCAAAAAAAGGCATCATCGTGGTGGGCGCTGGAGCCGAGGGCAGCTCACCCGCTGAAATAGCGGCCATCGCCGCCCTCGCGAAGGAACTTGGCTGGCCCGTGCTGGCGGATGGGCTTTCGGGTTTGCGTGGTACGGCCGGACAATTTCCGGTGCTGATTACGCATTACGACGCATTATTGCGCAGTGAGAAAGCCCGCAACCGGCTCAAGGCGGAAGTCGTGCTGTGCGTCGGTGGGTGGCCGACCAGCAAGTCGCTGCGGACATCACTCGAAAAATGGGCGCCGAAAGTGTGGCTGGTTTCGCAGCGCGTGCAAAATCTGGACGCGCTGCACCTGTCGACGCGTCATGTGCGCTGCCGGATCGGGGCGTTTGCATCGAGTTTCGTTTCAAACGGACGATCGCCTGTGGGTTACACGGAATCGTGGCGTCGGGCGGACCTGCTGGCGACGCGCAGCTTTTTGAAGACATTGGACGAAACGCGGAATTTCGAGGGATTGGCGGTGGTAAATCTCGCGCGCCGACTGCCGCCCGGGACGCCGGTCTTTGTGGCCAACTCGATGCCGGTTCGTGACGTCGAATATTTCTGGCCGGTCACGAATCGGGCCCATCACATCCATTTCAATCGCGGGGCGAATGGAATCGATGGAACGTTGTCGAGTGCCATGGGAATCGCTCACGGCAACAACCCCTCCGTGCTGTTGACCGGCGACCTCGCGTTGTTGCACGACAGCAATGGATTTTTATTGGGATCAAAACTGAAGGGCAGTCTCACGATCGTTTTGATCAACAATAATGGCGGTGGGATTTTCGAACACTTGCCAGTGGCGAAGTTCGACCCGCCTTTCGAGGAATTTTTTGCGACACCGCAAACGATTGCTTTTTCAAAACTCGCCGCCGCTCACGGGGCGAAACATGTGAAGGTGCGGGACTGGCGGCATTTTTCCGTGCTGGTCGCCAAATTGCCGACCCATGGGATTCGCGTGCTTGAGATCGAAACCAATCGAAAACATGACGCCGCGTTTCGGGCGAAGATTTTTCAGCAGGCAGCTCTGGCCGTCGAAAACGGCTTATGAACCCAGTGGCAACTTGAGGGTAAAGATTGTGCCACGAGGCGAGGTCTTGAACGTAATCGTGCCCCGGTGTGCCTCGATCACCGAGCGAACCAGCGCGAGACCAAGTCCGGTTCCGCCGGGTTTTCCCTGGCTGACAAATGGCTCGAACAGTTTGTCACGGATCGCTTCCGGAATACCCGAGCCATTGTCCGCCACGCTCACGAGACAGTGATTTTTACCCCGGCGGGCGGAAATTACGATCCTTCCCTTTCCGCGCTGCGCCATTGCCTCGCGGGCATTGGTCACGAGATTTTGCAAAACGCGCTGAAAACGGGCGCGGTCCAGTTCCAAGGTCACATCGGTTGGCTTGAGCAAAAACGTTATTCCGGGAAGGGATGCGGCTGGATTGTTTTCCCGCAGCTCGGAGAAAATCTCGCGCAGGGGTACCGGCTTGATTTGCACTCGTGTTTCCCCGCGGGCGAATTCCAGTACTTCCTCGACCATGCCGCTAAGTCGATCGACCTGGCGCAGGATGACATTCGAAAGTTTTTTTGTCTGTTGGTCCTGGTGAATCATGGCCAGCGCTTCGGTCACAAGGCGGATCGTGGTGAAAGGATTCCGAAAATCGTGGATCATCGAGTTGGCCATTTCTCCGATGAGGGTGATTTTTTCCTTGCGAACGACTTCGGTGACGAAGCGCGTGTTGCTGGCGCGGAGATTTTCGCCGACTTGGGTGAAAAGTTGCATCACGGTTTGCCAGGACGACTCCGCCAGCACGGCGAGGAAGGCTTTTTGCGGCAGATGACCGAGCACCGTTGGTTCACTGGCGGTGGCCGCGGCGCTTCGGGTGGAGCCGTCGAGAATTCCCAATTCGCCGAAATAGTCGCCGGGGCCCTTGTGCGCGATTATCTGCGCGGAACCGCCGGGCGTATTTTTCGTCAGGGAAATCCCGCCGTCCAAAACGAGACAAACACTGTCCGAAGAAGCGCCTTCATCGAAGATCAACTCGGATGACAAATAGCGCTTTACCCTTGCCTGTCTGACGAGTTTTGCCGCCTGCGCCTTGGGAAATAATTTGATGAACGGGTGCGAGCTGACATCCAAGGGCATGCCGTTACGTTGTTCGACCGGTTAACGTACGGCAAGAAACTATAATTGAATCGGCATGCCGACTTCGATGATTTGCATGGGTGGGAGCCGGTAATAGTCGCGGACCTGGCTCGCATTGCGGCTGAGGAAGGCGTAAAAATGCTTTTGCCACTCGAACATCCGCGTTTCCCCGCCGGTGATGATCATCTCCCGGTTAAAGTAGTAGGTCGCCTCGGGCAGCTTCATGGGCACGCCGGCATCGCGTACGTTTTCCATCAAGGCGGAAACATCAGGCGATTCCATATACCCGTAACGTCCGATTGCGCGCCACACGCCGTTGCCGATTTCGCTGACCGTGAAACGCTCCTCTTCGTCGACGGCCGGAACGTCCTCGGTGGTCACGCTCAGCAGCACGACGGTTTCATGGAGCACCTTGTTGGCTTTTACGTGGTGTAGCAAAACAAGGGGAGTGCCGACGGGATTGCCGGCCATGAATACCCCCGAGCCGCGCACGCGGACGATGCGGTCGCTTTGGGCGATGTTGCTCAGCTCGTTTTCGGTGATCTCGTTGGCATAAATGCGCCGGAAAATTTCGGTCTTGCCGCTTTTCCACGTGTGCATGACGGCCAGCAGGCCCAAGCCGATGAATATCGGCAGCCATCCGCCTTCGGAGAACTTGTGCAAGTTCGAATAGATCAACGCGCTTTCGACGGCGGCGAAGAAAAGTTCGAGCGGCAGGATTTTCCACCACGCCCAATGCCAGCGCATGCGCGCCACGCGGAAGAAGGCCAGGGTGGTGACCAGCATCGTGCCGGTCACCGCGATCCCGTAGGCGGCACCGAGTTTATCGCTGGAGCCAAAACCGAAGACCACCAGAATGGAGCCGAGGGCGAGCGCGATGTTTACCAGCGGTAAATAGATTTGTCCGGCATGCTGGGCGTTCGTGTAGAGAATCTTCAGCCGGGGAAAATAACCGAGTTGAATCGCCTGCCGGGTCAGGGAATAGGTGCCGGAAATCAGCGCCTGGCTGGCGATGACTGCCGCGCAAACCGAAAGACCAATGAGCAATAGTTTCGGCGTGCCATCGGGAACCAGTGCAAAAAACAGGTCCGAAATTTCGCTGGGGTGGTCGAGGGCAAAGGAACCTTGTCCGAAATAATTCAAAAGCAGTCCGGGGAAGGCGATACCGTACCACGCAAATGAAATGTATTTTCGACCGAAGTGTCCCATGTCGGCATAGAGTGCTTCCGCTCCAGTTACGGACAGGACCACGGCGCCAAGGATGACCTTGGCGTTTAATGGATGGCTGCGCAGCAGGTCTATTCCGTAACGCGGATCGACGGCGGCGATGATCGCCGGATTTCGCAGGATGTGCCAGAGCCCGATCAATCCAATGGTCACAAACCAAGCAAGCATGATGGGACCGAAGATCCGGCCGATTTTCTTGGTGCCGTTGTGTTGGAAAAAAAAGAGCCCGAACAGAATGATGCAACTGATGAGCGGGATATGTCTGCTGTATTCCGGTGCGAAACTTTTCAGGCCCTCCACCGCGCTGAGCACAGATATGGCCGGGGTTATCACGCCATCACCATAGAGTAGCGCTGCTCCAAAAAGTATCATGACGGTGAAAAGTCCAATCCGGTTGCCCTTGCCACGATCCGCGTGGGTGAGCGCAAGCAGGGCAAAAATCCCGCCTTCCCCCCGGTTGTCCGCTTTCATGACGAACAGCAGGTATTTGAGGCAAACGACGATTACCAACGCCCAGAATACCAGCGAGAGCGCTCCAAGAATGCCCGTGGATCGATCCCCGGCTGGCAAAGCGGTGAGGCATTCCCGTAGAGCGTAGAGCGGACTGGTACCAATGTCGCCAAACACGACTCCCAAGGCGCCGAGGGTGAGTCCGGCGCTGGCCGCAGTGCTGATCGTCTTAATCGGTTTCTGCATTGAGACGGGCATTGTCGGGGAGTCTGCGCGCACTCCAAGCAGTTTTATCCCCTGTTTGTAAAACTGCTTGACGCGTATGGCTTAAGGGAGTGTGAACGTTTTTAATGCTTCATGGTGTTTTCATCGCAAGGCTTTACCGCAGCCGGAAATGCGTTAGCTTCCGTGAATGCTTCCCTCATGGAAAATCGTTAAGAAATACGACGACATTATCTATCAGAAGGCCGGCGGCATGGCCAAGATCACCATTAATCGGCCGGAAAAAAGGAATGCCTTTCGACCGCAAACAGTAGTGGAAATGCACGAGGCCCTGCTGGACGTGCGAGAGGATCAGTCCATTGGAGTCGTTTTTATAACGGGTGCCGGTCCGGCAAAAGACGGCAAATATGCGTTCTGTGCCGGCGGCGACCAGTCGGTACGGGGACATGGCGGTTACATCGATGACAAGGGAGTGCCGCGGTTGAATATTTTGGAGGTGCAGAAACTCATTCGATCGATGCCTAAGGTGGTCATCGCGCTCGTTGCGGGTTACGCCATCGGCGGCGGCCATGTCTTGCACGTGATGTGTGATCTCACGATTGCAGCCGACAACGCGATTTTTGGCCAGGTTGGCCCCAAGATGGGCAGCTTCGATGGCGGATTCGGTTCCAGCTATTTGGCACGAATGGTTGGCCAGAAAAAGGCCCGCGAGATCTGGTTTCTTTGCCGGCAATACAGTGCCCAGGAAGCGTTCGGGATGGGATTGGTGAATCGCGTCGTGCCTTTGGAGGATCTCGAAACCGAAGGGGTGGCATGGGCAAAGGACATTTTGCAGCGCAGTCCACTGGCGATCCGCTGCCTGAAATCAGCCTTCAACGCCGAACTCGACGGCCAGAGCGGCATCCAGGAACTCGCTGGCAATGCCACGATGCTTTACTACATGACGGAAGAGGCGAAGGAATTCATGACCGCGCAGAAAGAGAAGCGAAAGCCGAAGTCGGCAGATTTTCCATGGCTGCCGTGAGACGAGGTCCGTGCATCCTGCCTTAAGCCAGCTCGCTCACCGTCCGTGGCCTTTGCTGGAAACGCCGTGGGGTTGGCGTCAGGCGTGGCTGGATCTGGCGTTTATTCACTTCGAGGTCGATGCCGACGAACTGAGGCGAGTCATTCCACCGGGGCTCACATTGGAATTGTTTCAGGGCAAAGCGTGGATCGGCATCATTCCTTTTCGCATGGAAGGTGTTACCAAGCGGGGTTGGCCGGCCCCATCTTTCTTATGCGATTTTCCGGAAATCAACGTTCGCACCTATGTCACTGACGGAAAGAAATCGGGCGTTTGGTTCTTAAGCCTGTTCGCTCCCCATCGAACGGCTGCGTGGTACGCCCGGAATTTTTTCCACGTGCCCTATCATTTCGGGGAAGTTGCGATTCGTGAAAACGCGGGCGCATTTCACTATCGAATGCAGTGCGGTCCGCTTAAATTCGAGGCGGAGTATCGGCCGGGGCGGTTTATCGCCGCGGAACCAGGTAGTTTCGAGTTATGGGCGACGGAGCGCTACTGTCTTTACTGCGTTGATCGATCAGGCCGCCTCCTGCGGGGCGAGGCACAGCATGCACAATGGTCGCTACAGACGGCGACGATTGATATCGGAATCAATATGATCGCCGGAATGAGGCTGGGAGCGATGCATCCCTCCGTTCTGTTCTCCAGAAAAGTTGATGTGGTTCTTTGGGATCTTGAGCCAGTCCGAGCATAAGGGAACATTAACCCTTTGTCGTCGCGTCTGCATCGGTTGCCCAAACAACCAGCCAACCGCTGTCTTTGTCGACGTAAACCATGGTCGAGGCCACACTTCCTGACAAACATTGCGCGAGTCATGTTCGTTGCGCACGATGACCCGAACGAGTCGGAACACGTGCGCATAGTGCTCCCGCATGATGATGCCGAATGCGCCCTCGTCACCCACTTGGGCGCGACACAGGATCCTGGGATCGGACGAAATGGAAGTTGGTCAGCCACGCAGCGCGAAAAATTTGGTGGTAGTTTACGGGCGGAGATGGGCCTTGGCTGTGATTGGCAGGTCAAGGTGGATCAGGCTCTGGTTCAACCCGGCGGAATTCGGCGCAGACAGGCAAAAATCATAAGCCGCGCCCAACGCGACATGGTTACAGGCATTTTCGTCGAGCAACACGTGTTGGAAAAAACGATCCGTGTGGCCCGGGCGGTCGCGCGGAGAGGCGTCGGCTACGAGCGCAACTTCGCCCAGTCGCCCGGCACCCGGGTCTGTTTCGAGCAGGTTGAGCAAGAGGGCCTCATTTTTCGTGGCCTTGGCCTTCACTACCCGGCCACTTCGGAACTCCAACTCGATCCCATCAATCACCGCCCCGCCAAACACCACCGGCCGCGCCACGCGCACGATGCCTTCGGCGGAATCCTTGTGAGGTGACGTGAACACCTCTTCCGTTGGCAGATTGGCGAGGAACGAAATGCCGGAACGTGTTCGCATGGCAGCGGTACACCAGCGATGTTCGGGAGGAAGAGAGACGGTCAGATCCGTGCCTCCTCCCTCGTACGACAAGGTGGTAAATCGTTGCGCGTTCAGTTCGTCGGAGCGTTTCTGCAATTTCCGCAGATGAATATTCCAGGAGGAAAACATTTCCTCTTCCGCGGTGATCCCTGAAGTCTTCGGTCCGGCGTTGGGCACGCGCATCGTGTCCAAAACTGCAGCCCATAATGCCGGCAGCCTTTCAACCGCTGACAATTCGGGGAAGACCGCATCGGCCCACTCCTGCGTCGGCGACGGGACGGCGGTCCAGTTGGTCGCGGCCTGCGTCAACTGTTGAACGACCGGGCCGATGTATTCGTTGCCGATCCGCCGGGTTTCCGCCGTCCGGGCGGGAGGAATTCCGTCCATGAGACCGGAGCGGCCGCCGAGTAAAAATAGCACGGCGTCGCGCCGGCCGAGGTGGTCGTTGATCTTGTGCGCATGTGCGGCCACCATCTGCGAGAGACCGCGCCAATTCCCCTCAGCGGCAAATTCGCGCAGCCGTGTCGGATCGCTCCAGATGATTTCAATCATGCCCGCAGCTGTGCCGGCTACCTTGAGCGCGGCGGTTCCGATCGCTTCGACGAGCGGGCCTGCACTGCGCGACACGCCGTGATCCTCATAGGGCTCGGCGATAATCAAGCGTTGCCCGGGCTGGAGGTTTAATCCGGTGCGCACAATCAATTCGGAATAAGCCGCGAGGCGCATGGGAAAATCCGATGGCATGATCAGGCAGCGGGAATTTCTCGTTGAGGCGCTTTGCGAACCATGAGCGCGCACGGTAGGCGGGATCGTGTGGGCGTCAACCGAACTGACGCGAGTGTTCCGGCTTGAGTGTGAAATCGAGCCGCGTCAGAAAATTTCAATCCCGACTTTCCAGAGACGGCCATCGTCATTGGGATTGATCGGAAACTCCGGATTATTCCATGAGATTGAAAACCAAAGCGGGATTGTTGCTTGTTTTAAGCGTGTCTGCCGGCATCGCCCTGATGGGAGCGAGTGGGGCGCAGACGGCCGATGATCCGCTGGAAACGGGATTCAAGACGCCTCCCGATTCCGCCAAGCCACGTACGTGGTGGCATTGGACGATGAGCAATGTCACCAAGACGGGAATCACCAAGGATCTTGAATGGATGAAGCGAGTCGGAATCGGCGGCTTCATGCTGGCCGATGTCAACTACGGCCGGGGACAGACCGTCGAGCCCAAAACCCCGTACGGCACGCCCGAGTGGTATGATGCGGTGCGTTTCGCCGCCGCCGAAGCCGATCGATTGGGCTTGGAGATGGCGATTTTCAGTTCACCGGGTTGGAGCGAGACTGGTGGACCGTGGGTCAAACCGGAGCAGGCCATGAAAAAATTGGTGTGGAGCGAAACGCTCGTCAGTGGCCCGGAAAAATTTTCGGGCAGCTTGAAACACCCGCCGTCGAACATCGGCCAGATTCGCAACACTGGCGTCAGTTATTACGGGAACTCCTCCTCGACGGAGACGCCATTCTATGCCGATAGCGCCGTGATTGCCTATCGTACGCCACTTGGCGAAAATAGCGCTCAATCCGCTACGCCCGTTGTTACGAGCAATAGCGGTCCGGTGGATGGCAGTGCGCTGCTCGACGATGATCTCAACACCCAACTGACGATTATTGCGCCAACGGACGGCAGTGCGGCGTGGATTCAATATGAATTTCCCAAGGCTGTGCCGGCGCGTGCTATCACGCTGGGTGGCAAAGGCGGTAGCGCGAATGGGATTCCCGTGGGCCGCGTGTTGGCGAGTGACGACGGGATTAATTTTCGAACGTTGGTTACGCTCCCCGGCACCCAGCTTTATCGCCAGGGCATGGTGCGGACATTTTCGTTTCCGCTGACCACGGCAAAATATTTCCGGATTGAAATGACCGGTGCACCACTTGGGCCGGCGATTACCATGAGCCAGGCTCCGTCACCGCCGGCTAAGCAATATGTGTTGAGCGAAGCCATCGTACACAGCGGTGCGCGCGTGAACCGGTGGGAAGAGAAAGCGGGGTTCAGTTTTCTTTTTGAATACGAATCCGTGCCATCGCCCCGCGTTCCGGTCGACGCCGTGATCCCACTGGGCGGCGTGATTGATCTTGCCGACAAAATGAAACCCGATGGCACGCTCGATTGGACGGTTCCGGCGGGCGACTGGACCATTTTAAGAATGGGTTACTCGCTCACGGGCGCGAAAAATCGTCCGGCCACACCAGCTGGCTCAGGATTGGAAGCGGACAAACTCAGTCGCAAACACATGGAGGCTTACGTCCACGGCTATTTCGATCCGTTGCAGAAAGCGTTGGGACCACTGTTTGGAAAAAGCCTGCGTTACGTGATGATGGACAGCTGGGAGGCCGGGACCAACAACTGGACGGATGAAATGGCCGCGGAATTCCGCCAGCGACGAGGCTACGATCCCATGCCGTACTTGCCGGCGCTCACCGGTCGGGTGGTGGAGAGCGGGGACGTGAGCGATCGTTTTCTCTGGGATTTCCGACGCACCCTCGCCGACCTTTGGGCAGATTCGCACTATGGCACGATGGCGGAGAAATTGCGCGAGCGAGGGATCGGGATTTACGCGGAAGCCGCCGGAGTTTCCCTTGAAATGCCGGAGGACACACTGCTCAACAAGAGCAAGGTCGAGATTCCGATGGGCGAGTTCTGGGTCCACGATCTGCATCCGCATTTGATGTATTTCCAGGATGTGCGGGGCGCCGCATCGGCTGCGCATGCTTATGGAAAGAATCTGGTCGCAGCGGAATCGTTTACCGGCGGCGGCTACGAATCGCCGTACACCTTGAAAAAAGTCGCCGATTATTGGCTCGCGCAGGGCGTCAACCGACTCGTCATCCATACTTCCGCGCATCAGCCGCTCGATACCAAGCCGGGCAACACGATGGTTGGAACTCATTTCAACCGGAACATCACGTGGGCCGAACAGGCTTCCCCGCTCATGACCTATTTTGCGCGCAGCAGTTTTCTGCTGCAACAAGGACACTTCGTGGCGGACGTGGCTTATCTGCTCAACGAAGGCGCGCCATCCACGCCTCCCATCTGGGGTTCGGGCACACGGCCCGCGCCGCCCGAGGGTTATGATTATGATTTTATCAATGCAGATGTGCTGTTGAATCGTATGTCGGTGGCGAACGATGGTCGCCTGGTTCTGCCTGACGGCATGAGTTATCGCCTTTTGGTCTTGCCTGAAACCGACCGGATGCGTCCGGAGTTATTGCGAAAATTGCGCGATCTCGTGGCAGGTGGGGCGACGATCAGCGGGCGGAAACCATTGGCTTCGCCGAGTCTCGCGGGTTATCCGAACGCTGACCCCGAAGTTCACGCGCTTGCGACTGAACTGTGGGGCGATCTCGATGGGGTTAGCCGAACGATTCGCTATTTCGGCAAGGGCCGCGTCGTCTGGAACCGGCCTTTGTCGGAGACTTTGGAGTCATTGAACATCGCAAAGGATTTCGAATACGAAAAGGGCTTGGACGCGGACGTCGCGTGGCTTCACCGCCGGACAGAGGCAGCCGATATTTTTTATGTGGTGAATTCCACCGATCAGGCGCGGGCGTTCGATGCCCGCTTCCGGGTTACCGGGAAGGCGGCGGAAGTTTGGCATCCGGACACGGGGAGGATGGAGCCCGCCAATTATTCGATCAGCGGTGAGCGAACCATGGTGCCTTTGCGATTGGCTGAGCGTGAAGCGGTGTTCGTCGTGTTTCGAAAACCGGCGGGCGTTCCGCCGCCCGTACGCGACGAAACCCCAGTGAGGGTGCTGGCGAATTGGGATAACGGATGGGACGTGGATTTTCCGAAAAACTTCGGTGCACCGCCGCATCTTCATCTGGAAAAACCGACCTCGTGGACGACGAACGCGGATGCGGGAGTGAAATTCTTTTCCGGCACCGCGACTTATCGCAAAACCGTGCAGGCATCACCGGAGTGGTTTGGTGCGAATAATGAATTGTCCCTCGATCTGGGGCGGGTGGGCGACATTGCGGAGGTTTTCGTCAATGGCCGACCGCTCGGTACGCTGTGGAAAGCGCCTTGGAGCGTCAATGTAACCGATGCACTCAAACCCGGCGAGAATCAGCTCGAGATCAAGGTGACCAACGAATGGAACAACCGCTTGACTGGTGACCGGGATTTGCCGGCGGAAAAGAAAGTGCTGTCCGATCCGGGCTCGTTACCGGGTGGCAGGGTCGCGCCACCGCATCCTCTTGAGGAGTCGGGCTTGTTGGCGCCGATTATTCTGTCCGCTCGTTCAACTTGAAATGAGCGACGATCTCCCTCGCCGCCTCGTCGGCGGAACTCTTCTCGGTGTTGATCTGCAAGTCTGATCGCGGAATCACGGGAGAGTTGAACGCGCCGCGGCTCCGCAACTCGCGATACAGGGAAAGTTCGGTGATTTTTTTGAAATGCTTGCGTTGGCTCGCACCCAGACGTGCCTCGATGGCGGCTTCGCTCGCGACCAGTTCGACGGAGAGCAACCGAATTCCGATCGCCGACCATTCACCGAACAACCAGTCGATGAAGGACTGGGGGACGGTATTCTCCGCTGAAAAAGTGAAAACTACGCCCGGCGGAAGTTGTTTGGCGGTCCGAATGAAAAACTCCCGCCAGAGCTGCTCGCGTCGCTGGATGAATCCGGGTGTGCCAAATGCATACAGCTGGAGCGCCTCGTCTACGGCGATGTGATTGTGATGGAGCTGATAGCCAGTGAGTGTGACGAGTTTCCGGGCAATCGTTAGTTTACCCGTGGCCGGTCGACCGTGGAGGAACACCAGGTTCATGGCGCTGAAATTACCCGCGTTTCGTCACGCTCAACTCCGCTGAACCTCGAGCAGGACCGCGTCATCGAGATAGTTGCGCAGATAACCGTAGGTCACGGTGCCGTAGCCGCCCTGGCCCCATTGCGGGCCCCAGGAATTTTTGAAAATGAAATAGGCGTCCTCAATTCGCCCGGTCGATGATTTGTAACCGACCAACGTCACGGCGTGCCCCAGATCACCGCGGGCTTTCTGGCCGCTCAAATAGCCATTGATGATGCGCGCGTTCGGCCAGGCCATGCCGACGGCGACGGGCAGCCCGCTGTTGAGCGTGAGAACGATATTGTTGAGCAGGGTGGCCCGATCCCGTCCCGGGAGCTGATGCGCGAAAACCCGCTGGTGATCGCGCGCTTCTTGCACGATGGCCGGCGGCGGTTCGCCGATCGATTTGATGGAGCTGCCGAAGGTGTTTGGCATCTCCGATTGCAACGGAATGCCGTACGCGCGCAACGCCGAGACCACTTCCGCCAGCGAAAATCCCTCGTCGCTAAATTCCTTCGCGCCGCCGTCGTCGCTCGCCACCGTGCCGGGTGCCGGCATCCGCTGGACGGATTTCCTGACGGCCCAGATCAGGTATTCCTCGGAAAATTTTTCCACTTTGCCCGAGAGCCCGGCGTTTTGGAATTCCAACGCACTGACGATCGCGAACACGGCGCAGCTGGGACGGGCGCCTTGATTCTTCACGCCTAATTCCAGCTTGAAGAATTGCGGCCGCAAATCGACCTCCGGCAGAAGCGTCGCAGGTTGGCCAAATTTTTGCAACAGGGTGTCAAACGGTGAGAGACCCTTGCGGGCGACGTGGGCATGGTGCACGACTGGAGGTGGCGGCGGTGAATTTCTGGCGGCTTCTTCCGCGGCCTGCTCGGCTGCCGGGTTGTAGTTAAATCGCGTCTGCCATTCGGGTGAAAGATCGTGGAGACGAACCGAGGTCATGCCGCCCGCATGGGTAATCATGACCGAATGCACGCTGACCGAGCGGATGGTCACGTTGTGGTAAATGACTTTGCCAACGGGAAGCGCGTCGATTTTCGCGCCCGCTTTCAGTAATTCGCTGCCAGCGGCGAAGGCTGCGCAGGCCAGCGCGATAATGGTAATTACGGCGGCTAAATTTCGGAAAAATCTCATTTGGGCGTGAGAAACATACGGACTGGTATCGCTTCAACGCAATCCGCCAAAACAAAAGTGCGGCCGTGGCGGGCCGCACTGGGGTGAAATCGGTCAGATTTAAAATTTCCTTACTTGCCGAGGCTCTTGCGGAGATCGTCAAGCTGGCCGGCGGAACCGAGGAGGACATTGCGGCTGGCGATGAACTTCGCGTATTCCTCGATGAAGATTTTGCCCGGCGGGCGGAAATCGAACTCCTTGGGATTGTCGCGGAAGAACTCGCGGTGCACCCGGGTCCAGACGAGACGGCCGTCGGTATCGATATTGATCTTGGTGACGCCGAGTTTGGCTGCGGGGAGATATTCGTTGGCGTCGACGCCGACGGAACCGGCGATTTGGCCACCGGCAGCGTTGATGCGGGCGACTTCGTCCTGGGGAACGGAGGAGGAGCCGTGCATCACCAGCGGGTAACCGGGGATGAGGGCCTTGATCTTCTGGAGAACGTCGAAGTGCAACGACTGCTTGCCCTTGAATTTGAACGCACCGTGTGAGGTGCCGATGGCGCAGGCGAGGGAATCGCAGCCCGTCTTCTTGACGAAATCCTGGGCTTCCTCGGGATTGGTCAGCGTGGCATGACCGTCCTCTACTTTGATGTCTTCCTCGACGCCACCGAGCATGCCGAGTTCAGCCTCGACCGAAATGCCCTTGGCGTGGGCTTTCTCGACGACGCGCTTCGTGATCTCGACGTTTTTGTCGAATGGATCGTGCGAGGCATCGATCATCACCGAGCTGAAAAAGCCGGAATTGATGCAATCGTAGCAGGTTTCCTCGTCACCATGATCAAGATGGACCGCGAAAATTGCCTCGGGGAAAATCTCGGCGGCCGAGCGAATGATCGCTTCCAACATGCGCTTGTCGGTGTATTTGCGCGCGCCCTTGGAAATTTGGATGATAAAAGGGGCCTTCGATTGAATGGCACCCTTGAAGAGGCCCATGGCCTGCTCGGCGTTGTTGATGTTGTAGGCGCCGACGGCATATTTGCCATAGGCGTGTTTGAAGAGCTGGGCGGTGGTGACGATCATGGTTAAATAATTATCCGATAGATAGCCGTTCGCGGAAAGCTGCTACAAGCCTATAGTTCGCCAGCCGGGCGGCGTTCATGTGTCATACTGGGCGAAATTAGCCGCCCTAAACCATTTAACGCGGTGCTGCAGTTTATCGCGGCGGAAATTCGAACTCCGCCTTGTCCTGCTTTTGCGACAGAACGAGGTAGGCGCTGAATTTGTTGCCACGCTTGGAGACGAAATTCTCGATGAGATTTGAGCGCCCTTCCTCCAACAGCCGGCGCACTTCCTCAACGGGAATTTCGACGTCGCACAACTTCTTGGACAGCTTGAACACCTGCCGGTTTTCCTGGTCCGGCTTGCGCACATAATAGGCGTCGCCGAGTTCGACCAATTCGCCGGTCGGAGTTTTGCTTTCGCCGAGCACGTGAGCCTTGGAAAGATCCGCCTTGGCGCGGGCCTTGCGCTCGATCGGCTTGCCGTCCTTGCCGATTTTCGGTGCGCGGGGAGGGAATTCCCACGACATCTTGCCGCCCTCGCGTTTCAGGAACGCATCGAACGGCCGGCCTTTCTTCGAAATGAATCCTTGAATGAGATCGGTTTTCCCCTCGGAAACCATTTTGATCGCCTGTTCGGGTGCGATCGCCTTCTGGCACATGATCCGGCCGACGCGGAACGTTTGCTTCCAACCTTCGCCCTCCGGCTCGCGCAAAATGTAACTGCTGCCGTTTTCGCAAAGTTGCGCGCCGGTTTTCGGGTCGGTCCAGAATGCGTCCAAGGTGGCGATGTCGGCTTTGTCGCCGAAATCGAATTCGGTTTTCCATTTCTTGACCGTGACATCCTTCTTCGTCTCCTCGACTTCGCCGAGCTTCAGCAGGGCGGAAAAACGATTGCGGGTCTTGTTGGAAATAAATCCGTCGAGCGGACCAACCTGTCGTTTCTCGATGAGTTCCTTGACCTCCGGTTCCTCCATGCGGCGTCCGCCGATGATTTTGTAGACCATGAGCTCGCCGTCCTGCGACTTGTAGCCGCGGAGCGTTTCCCGCATTGGTTTGCCGTCAGTGGGCGAAATGATCTCCGTCATCCGCGCGACGGAATCGTCCTCCTCGAAACCCTTCACCCGCTCGACGATCCCCTTCGTCTCCTTGACAATTTCGTCCATGAATTTCTCGCGCGGGAATTTCCCGTGTTCCATCTGGCGGAGATTGAATTCCCATTCGCCGGTCATCGCCGGGCTGGTGATTTCCTCGGCTTTCACGGCGGACAAGAATTGCAACAACTGCTCGGCCTTCGTCGTGGGCATCAACTCGCGTTGATTGCGGTCAATATATTTTTGATTTACGAGTCCCTCGATCGTGTCGGCACGGGTCGCCGGGGTGCCGAGGCCGCGTTCTTTCATGGCTTCCGCGAGTTCCTCGTCATCGACGAGCTTGCCGGCGCCTTCCATTGCGGAAAGCAGCGTGGCTTCCGTATAGCGGGGCGGCGGGCGGGTGGTTTCGCTGTGCAGAATCGCTTCGATGGTCTTGGCCTTGGCTTTGTCCTCGGGCGACATCGCGGGGAGCGCCTTGGAGTCTGGGGAATCTTCGTCAACGGTTGTCTTCCCATAGACTGCGAGCCAGCCGGGAGACGTCAGGACTTTTCCCTCAGTCTTAAAGGTGTGCGTAGCGACCACGCTAAGTCGGGTCGTGATGTCAAACTCCGCCGCGGGATGAAACGTCGCGACGAAGCGCCGCGCGATCATGTCGAACAACTTGGCCTCGGATTCGTCGAGATTCTTCGCTTCGTGCTGAGTCGGGATGATCGCAAAGTGATCCGAAACCTGGGCGTTGTTGAAAATACGTTTGTTTGGCTGCACCCAGCCGGAATCGAGCACGCGACGGGCGTGCGGCTGCAAATTGCCGGTGAGATTGCCGAGGGTTTCGCGCACGAGCGGCATGTAATCCTCGGGCAAGGCGCGGGAATCCGTACGCGGATAGGTGATCATCTTATGCCGTTCGTAGAGCGCCTGTGCGATTTGCAGCGTTCGTTTGGCGGGAAACCCAAACCGACCGTTGGCTTCGCGCTGCAGGGTAGTCAAGTCGTAGAGACGAGGCGCGGTCTGTGTGCTGGCTTTCTTTTCCTCTGAAACCACCGCCATCGGCTGGCCTTGGCAGGCGGCGACAATGGCGTCGGCGGTTTTCTTGGCCCAAAGGCGGTCGACGCGGTCATGCTCGTCGTCGTTTTTCTTGAAATCCGGCCGTTGGTAGGTGCCTTCGTAGTTCCCCTTGGCGACCTCAAACGTCGCGGTGACGCGCCAATAGTCGCGCGGTTTGAAATTGCGGATTTCCAATTCGCGGTTGAAAACGATGGCGAGGGTGGGGGTTTGTACGCGACCCACGGAGGCGACGTTGCCCGCGCGCGAACCAAACATGCGCTTCGTGAGGGCGCGGGTGCCGTTGATACCGATGAGCCAGTCACTCTCGCTGCGGCAGCGGGCGGCGTCGGCCAAGCCCTGCATTTGCTCTGCGGTACGGAGGTGTTTGAAGGCTTCCTTGATGCCTTCGTTCGTCATCGACGACATCCACAGGCGCTGGAAGGGCTTTTTGCACTTCGTAAGCTGGTAGATATAAGTGAAGATCAATTCGCCCTCGCGGCCGGCGTCGCAGGCATTGATGACGCTCGTCACATCCTTGCGGGCGAGGAGTTTTTTGAGTTGATCGAAACGCGATTTCGAATCCGGAATCGGCTGCAGCTCGAATTTTTCCGGAATAATGGGCAGCGTCTCCAGCCGCCAGAAACCGTATTTTTTCTTGTCGATGTCCTCGGGCATTTGCAGTCCGACGAGGTGACCGACGGCCGACGAAATCACATACTCGTCGTTTTCAAAATGGTCGCCCTGTTTCGGGATTTTGCCCAACGCGCGCGCCAAATCGGCGGCAACGGAGGGCTTTTCTGCAATAATGAGACACTTCATGTGGGGGAGGACCCGTTAGCTCCCTCGCGACGAATTTCAAGCAATACTTTTTGCGAGCGTCAATTGGACCGCGACGAACTGCCGTACTTTTGTTGCGGAAAATGCAGGCAATATTTTATCAAACAGCAGGGAATACCGGCGCAAAAAAAGGCCGCACATTTTTTGACGTGCGGCCTTGAGGGTGAATTTATTGAAACGAATCAGCTCGTGCTTTTCGGGAGCTCGGCGAGCACGGAATCCAGCGCTTTGAGCAGCGCGGCCATCGTCTCATCCGTTTCGTCGCCCATGTTCGAGATGCGGAATGCCAGGCCCTTCAATTTTCCGTAGCCACCGTCGATGACCATGCCGTGCTTGGCTTTCAGCGCCTTGTTCAAGGCGGCTAGGTCGACCTTGAGGTTGTTGTTGAAGCAATTCAACGAAACCGAACCGGCGCCTTCCTTTGGGAAAAGCGTGAAGCCTTTCGCTAAGGCCCAGTCGCGGACGAGTTTGTTCAGACGTGCGTGCCGCGTGTAACGAACCTCGGCGCCTTCCGCTTTGATGTCTTCCAGCTTCGACTTCAGGGCGTAAATCAACGGAATCACCGGCGTGCTCGGCGTCATGCCGGCTTCGTGGTTTTTCTGGAATTCGAGGAAATCGAAATAATAACCGCGGCCCGTGATCGTGGCCGCGCGATCGAGCGCGCGTTTCGAAACCGAGAAGATCGAAAGCCCGGGCGGCAGCGCGAGCGCCTTCTGCGAGCCGGTGATCATGACGTCGATGCCGAGCTCGTCTTTCTTGATCGCAAGGGCGCTGAACGAGCTGATCGTATCGACGATGCTGATGACATCCGGAAAATCACGCAGCACGGTCATCAATGCCGGCAGGTCGCTCATGCAACCGCACGAGGTCTCGTTGTGGATGATCGTCACTGCGTCGTAGGCGCCGGTGGCGAGTTCCTTGCGCAGCGCCACGGGATCGACCGGCTGGCCCCATTCGAATTTCAGGCCGGCGGCTTCAAGCCCACAGCGTTTGGCTACGTCCAGCCACTTGTCGGCAAACGCGCCGTTCATGCAGCAAAGCAATTTTTTCCTTACCACGTTCCGGAGCGAACCTTCCATTACGCCCCAAGCGCTGCTCGTGCTCAGGTAAACCGGGTCCTTGGTGTAAAAGAGGGCTTGGAGCTGCGGCGTGAGCGACTGGTAGAGCGCCACGAAATCGGTGCTGCGATGACCGATCATGGGCTGCGCCATGGCCCGCAGGGTTTTTTCGGAGACGGCGATTGGGCCGGGGATGAAAAGTTTATAGCTCATTGGTAGGATATAAGTGACGCCGGTGTTGCATGTCGCAAAACCAACGACTAGCACAAGACTCACAACCGACCGTCTCCTATCGTCAAAGCCAAACTTGTTCATGCCCAACCGCTGGCTCCGTCATAAGTTCGATGAATTCGAGCAATTCGCCATTGATGTAATCAGGGGGCGCCGTGAAGGCACGGCGGCAGTGTTGTTTGGCGCATTTTTGCAGGTGTGCTCCTATCTTTTCAGCGGAATTGTCCAGCTTCGCCTCGTGCTCTATCGCAACCGGATTCTCCGCGACCAACCTCTCGGATGCCTGGTGGTGGTAGTCGGGAATCTTACCGTGGGCGGCACCGGAAAAACCCCCGTGGTCGAAATGCTGGCCAAGGCATTGCGCGATCGCGGCCGGAAGGTGGCGATTCTCTCCCGCGGTTATAAAAGCAAAGCGCCCGCGTTCTGGCAAAAGTGGTGGTTCTGGCTCAATCATACCGAGGAAGAGCCGCCGCGCGTCGTCAGCAACGGCAAGACCGTCCTGCTCGATTCCGAGGTGGCCGGCGACGAACCCTTCATGCTCGCCCGCAATCTGCCGGGCGTCGTGGTGCTTGTGGATAAGAACCGCGTGAAGGCGGGCGCGTATGCGATCAAGGATTTTGGCTGCGACACACTCGTCCTCGATGATGGCTTTCAATACCTGCCGCTCAAAGGCCGGTTGAACCTCCTGCTCGTGGACAAGAGCAACCCATTCGGAAACGGGTTTCTGCTTCCGCGCGGCATCCTGCGGGAGCCGATCAAACATGTGCAACGCGCATCATATGTTTTTCTGACCAAATCCCGGGGCGTGCGGGACGCGGAACTCGAGGCAATGATTCATAAATTCAATCCCGGGGTGGAAATCATCGAGTGCGCCCACAAGCCGCAATATCTCCAGCGCATCGATGGTGATGAACGCATCGCAATGACCGCGCTCGCCGGGCGGAAAATCGGCGGATTCAGCGGCATCGCGGCTCCGGAAAGCTTCGAGGCCTTTCTGCGCGAAACGGGAGCGAACTTGATCTACACCCGGCGCTTTCTCGACCACTACCGGTTTACGCAGGAGGATTTGGACGGCGTCTATGCCGAAGCGAAACGGGCTGGGGTGGAAATGCTCATCACGACGGAGAAAGATGCGGTCCGCATCGAATCGGTCAAGAAATCCGCCGTCCCCTGTTATTACCTCAGATTGGAAATCGAAATTCTTCGTGGAGCCGACGACTTCCAGGATCTGGTGGAAAAGATTTGTTTCCCCAATGGCGAATCAGCCAGTCCACATCCGATTTCAAAAATGAAGATCACGCGTTGAGGGCGGCGGAGAATTTTCGTTTGGAAAAGACCGCAGCCGGGTTGGCGCTTTGGGATTGAACGCCGCCGCATGAATCCCGAAGGTAAGCCAACCATGAGTGATCCCCGTTTTGCGCGGTTGGCCGAGGTGCTGACCGGTTTTTCCACCGATCTGAAAAAAGGCGAACGCGTCTACATCGACGCCTACGATGTGCCAGACACGTTCGTCATCGCACTCGTCCGCGCGGCGCAGGATCGCGGCGCGCTGCCGTATGTTAACATCCAGCGCGCCCGCGTCACCCGGGAATTGCTCAAGGGCGCGACCGCCGAGCAATATGCGACGACCGCCGAGGTGGAATTGCAGCGGATGCAAAAAATGCAGGCGTACATCGCCGTGCGCGGTTCGGACAACATCTTCGAGACCTCGGATGTCCCTGCTGAACGCGTCCAGATTGTCGCGAAAACGCTCCAGCCGGTGCTTGATCACCGCGTGAATAAAACGAAGTGGGTTGTTCTGCGCTGGCCGTCGTCTGCGATGGCGCAGCAGGCGGCAATGAGCACGCAGGCGTTCGAGGATTTTTATTTTCGTGTCTGTACCTTCGATTACCGCCGCTATGGCCCGGGCATGAAGGCGCTGGCCGATTTGATGGACAAAACCGACCGCGTCCACCTCAAGGGGCCCGGTACCGATCTGAAATTTTCGATCAAGGACATTGGCGCGGTTCCTTGCGGCGGGCTGCGCAATATCCCGGACGGCGAGGTGTTTTCGTGCCCCGTGAAAGACAGTGTGGAAGGCGTGATTCAATACAACGCGCCGACCGTTTACCTCGGCACTTCGTTCGACAACATCCGGCTCGTTTTCAAGCAGGGGAAGATCGTCGAAGCGACGGGCAACAACACGAAACGACTCAATGAAATTCTCGATACCGACGCCGGCTCGCGCTACGTGGGCGAGTTCGCGATCGGCTTCAACCCGCACATTCTCGAGCCGATGCGCGACATCCTGTTCGACGAAAAAATCGCCGGTTCATTCCATTTCACTCCCGGCCAGGCCTACGAAAAAGGCGGCAACGGCAACAAGTCGTCCGTGCATTGGGATATGGTCAATATCCAGCGCCCCGAGTACGGCGGCGGCGAAATCTGGTTCGACGACAAACTGATCCGGAAGGACGGATTGTTTACGTTTCCCGCGCTGAAGAAGCTCAATCCATCCGAACTCTTGAAGGTAAAATGAATTCTATTCACGGAAAACATGGTGCGGACGGTTCTGCCTTCTGTGTTTTTCGTGTATTCTGTGGTTCATGATTTCCGACTCGTCACTCGCCGCTTTCATCCAGTCGCTGCCGAAGACGGAAACGCATCTGCACGTCGAGGGCGCGCTGCCTTACGAATTGCTTCACAAGTGGCGTCCGGAAACGTATCCGGCTTTCCCGGCGTTTCGGGAGCGCGGTTATCGTTACCAATCATTTCCCGACTTTGAGCAACAACTGCTCGCCAACGCGCTGCCTTGGTTCACGTCGGCGGAACGCTATTACGAGGCGACCAAGGCGATGTTCGCGAAACATGTCGCACAAAACGTCAAGTATGTGGAGACGAGTTTTCATTTGCCGGTCAGCGGATTCATCAACGTTCCCGGACCGGAAATCATCGCGGCGATCAGATCAGCGGCCCCTCGCGAACTCGAAGTGCGCGTCTTTGCCGGAATGTTGCGGAGCGATATCAGCGGCTCATTGCGGCCCGTTATCGATCAATTGCACACGTGGGACAATCTCGCTGGCGTCGATCTCCATGGAGTCGAGACGTTGCGCACCGAACCTGACACGGCGGCGATCTGGGCGCGGCTTCGTGCGGCAGGTAAGATCACCAAATGCCACGCGGGTGAATTTGACGGCGCGGCCCGCGTGCGTGAGGCGATTGAAATCCTCGGCGTGACCCGTATTCAACACGGCGTGAGAGCGATTGAAGATCCGGCCGTCGTCCAACTGGCGGTGGATCGCGGTGTGACGTTCGACGTGTGCCCGATCAGCAACGTCGGCCTTAAAGTGTTTCCCGATCTGGCGCATCATCCGCTGCGCCGGTTGAGGGACGCGGGCGTTCGTTGCACGATCAGCACCGACGATCCGCTCTGTTTCGCCAACACCGTCAACGAGGAATATCTCGCGATTTCGCATGGATTAAACTTCACGCGAAAAGAACTGGCTCGATTCGCCCGCAACGGCTTCGAAGTTGCCTCGGTTTCCGCCGCGCAAAAACAACCGTGGCTGGATAAGCTGGGCGCCATCATCAACGGGTAGGGCGGATTATCCCTGTTCCGCCATTAGATTCACCGCGAAATTTTGCCACTCTCTCATCTCGTGAGCTCACCCACCACCTACACCATTCCCGATGGCATCCGCCGCGAACGAGCGGACAAATTGCTCGCGCACGCGTTCCCCGAACACAGTCGCTCCACTTTTCAACGCGCGCTCGAGGCGGGTTTGGTGGCCGTCGACGGGAAGGTGATCGCACAGGATGTCGAAGTAAAAACGGGACAGGTGGTGACCTTTTCATTTCCGGAAACTACGCCGATGGAACTCAAGCCGGTCGATCTTCCGCTCGACGTCATTTTCGAAGACAAGCACCTCATCGTGCTCAACAAGGCTGCTGGCATGGTGGTGCATCCGGGCGTGGGGACCGGCGAAGACACCATGGTGCACGCGTTGCTGGCTCATTGCTCAGGTGAATTGAGCGGAGTCGGCGGCGTCGAACGTCCGGGAATTGTGCATCGCTTGGACAAGGAAACCACCGGTCTGCTCGTGGTTGCCAAAAACGACGCCGCTCACCGCGCGCTGGCCGATCAATTTGCGTCGCGCACGCTGAAAAAAGAATATATCGCGCTGGTTTCCGGCGTGCCGAAAAAAGACAGCGGCACCGTCGATAGCGCCATCAGCCGGCATCCGGTGCATCGTCATCGCATGACGACGGGCGAGGGTGGTCGGCCGTCAAAAACGGATTGGCAGGTCGAGAAGAAATTTGGCGCAATCGCCGCCCTGGTCCGCTGTCGCATCCATACGGGACGGACTCATCAAATTCGCGTTCATTTAAAATCGATCGGTCATCCGTTGCTTGGCGACGGCACCTACGGCTGGAAACAAAATCCCGGAATGCCCGCTGTTTCGCGTGTGATGTTGCACGCGGAACACTTGGTTTTCACGCACCCGGTGAGTGGCAAGGTGATGGATCTCACGGCGCCATTGCCGAAGGATTTCAAACAATTGCTGACGGCGCTCAGGAAATTATAAGCGCGGTTAGAGCAGACGTCTCGGGCCGCAGTGTCGTCAAATTGGTTTGATTTGGAATTGGGACTGTGCCTGTTCTTGGACGCTGGTGTCGGTTTTGGTACCCCATTCATTTCCCCATGTTGCTTCATTTTACCCTGGCGCCGGCAAGACTATCATTCGCAGTATCCTTCCATCGTTTGATGTGTCGGATGGTGCCGTTCGTTGTTCTGATCGCATGGCCGATCGGCAACCTTTCGGCCGCGCATCGCTGGGAGAAGATCCCCGCCGAGCAAATTGGAGCCAAACCTGAAACGTCCGAAGCCACCGAAGCGGGGGCCGAGGTGTTGCTCGCCAAGCATCGCCTGTCGTTCAACGATAGCGGAATCACCAATGAAGATTTCCATCGCACGATCGTTTACGATGAGCGCGCCGCCGAAAGTGTCGGTCGCATAAAAATTACCGTTAATCTACCGGCTGTCCTGAACGATTGCGGAGCGCGGGTGACCCGGGCTGATGGCACGGTACGTGAATATGAGATGAAGGATTTCAGCCGGACCAAGGCGGTGGAGCGCGGACGCGGCGGCGCGGCGCGAAGTGGGTTTGCGGTCGATGACAATGACCACGCGGTCCTCGTGTCCGGTGTCGAGTTGTATCAATTGGCCATTACCGATCTGCGACCGGGCGACCTGGTTGAATATTATCACCGGATTGATGAAGATATGGGTGCGCGGAATGGATACGCAGGCCAACGCCTCATTCAGGTTCAGGAGCCCTTTCCGATTCGATCCCTTTCCTTTACCATCGGAAGCGAGGTCTTTCGTAAAAACGTGGGTTACGAAACCGGTTTGAGCTGGTGCAATCTGCCGAACGCGACGAAGGAAAAGGATGGAGGTTCCCAATTGGTGGTGCGGGCGACCAATATTCCGGCATATCGCAGGGAGACGGACGCACTGCCGGATCAGGACATCCGCGCGTATATCATCCTCCGGCTGGCCTCTGGAAATTTTTCGTTTTCCTTCGAAAACTGGAAGGAGTTCACCAATTATCTGGCGGGTGAAGCTCGCAGTCTCGAGCGTCCGACGAGCGCGATGAAAAAGCTGGCGGCGCAGATCGTCGCCGGCGCCGGGACCTCCGACGAGAAACTCCGTCGTTTGTACGATTATTGTCAGAAGAACGTAACTAACTACGATTACGAAGACCTGCCGGACGGCGTACATCTCAGCAATGCTGAACGTCGGGAGTTGACGCCCACCACGGCGCTGGAGCTGCATTGTGGTTCCGCGACCGTCATTACCCGGATCTTTGTGGCTTTGGCGAGGGCCTCAGGTTTGGATGCGACCCTGGCCCTCACGACCCGGAGCAATTCCATGCTTCGTGCGGATCGGGCGGCCTTTGGGTGGGAATTCATGAACGAATGGGTGGCCGCCGTGCAACTGGACGGCAAATGGCATTATTATGCGCCGGGCATGCGCTGGGCCCCATTCGGGCAGCTTTATTGGCAGGATCAGGGCACCGCTGTGCTGCTGGTGCAAAATGGAAAAGCAGTCTGGGCCGTTCGGCCGGTGGTTACGGACACGGTTAACGACGTGCGGGCCAGAAAGGGACAATTCAAGCTTTCCGAACAGGGCGCACTCACCGGGACTGTTACGGAAACCCTGTCCGGCCAGTATGCCATGTCTTGGAGGCTCCGGAACAAAGTAAGAAAACCGGCGAACATTACCGCTTTTGTGCGCGCCGAAGTACGCCGCGAATTTGCGTCGGCGGAACTGTCGCACATCACGATCGAGGATGATCGTGACAATACTCATCCCGTGTTGCTGCACTATAGCCTGCGGGTTCCGGATTTCGCCACCCTTGCCGGCGGTCGCATAATCTTTGGCCACGATGTTTTAAATGCCCGCGCGACGCCGCGCTACACCTCGGCCGAACCCCGGTTGCAGCCGATCCGGTTCCAAGGCGGCTCGACCGTCCATGATCGGATGGAAATCGAGCTGCCTGAGGGATATGAGCTGGAAGCCGGCGACGCACCGCAGCCGGTTGACTACGCAGACAAGGCGGGCATCAAACACGCGGTCGTCCTAGTCTACGTTCCCGCGAAAAATCTTATCCGCAGCGACAGTACCTTGAGCATCGGACTCAACGGTAAGATTATATTTCCGGCCAAGTCCTACGCTCCGCTCAAAGCCGTATTTGAACAGATTAACAAAGCCCAGACCCACACGCTGGTGCTCAAACCGAAACCCGGTCACGTTTCTGCCCCGGCCGTTCCGGCAGCGACACCGGCTCCAGAAATCGAGCAGCCCGAGGAGGTCGGCAATGCGCCCGAGGCTTGAGCCATTGTTTTTTCGTTCCCCACAAATCCGTTTCGCCATTTCGGTGGCGACATGTCTGGTGACTGCGGTGATGACGAAGGCGTCTTCGAGTCCTCCTGCTTGGTTGTTGCAGGATGCCTCGCTGCCTCCGATGCCCGCTGCGCTGCATGAGCAGAATCAGGCGGAAATCCTGCGCGCGGAGGTGACCATTACGATCAGCGAGCAGGGCGAGTGGCGTGAAGTGCAGCGCTATGCGGTGCGCGTGCGCCATCCCGGCGGTGAAAAATACACCCGGATGGGAGTGGGATTTGTTGATAAGTCCGACGAGATCGTCGCGGCCGACGCCTGGTTGTTGCCGGCGACCGGAAAACGTCCGACTGCTTATCAACGGAAGGATTGGGCGAATATCGCCGAAATGAATTCCACGACTCTCTACACCGATATCCGATGGCTTACCCACATTTCCACCACTTCGGCGGTCGGCGATGTTTACGGCGGTGAAGTGACTGTGATCCGCCGCCACAATTCAGGGCAGGGTCAATTGACCTTCGGCGGCGAGTTGCCGTTGCGACGCGGGCGGTTGGCGGTGCAGGTTCCGTCCGGTTGGCGGCCGGATGTTTTCTGGCTCAAAGGCAGGACCGTCGAGCCTCGCGTGTCTGCCGACGGCTCCGTCTGGACTTGGGAACTTGCCGATGTTCCGGCGATCCGGAACGAACTTTGGGCGCCGCGGCCGTTCGCACCCTATTACGTGGCGCTCAAGATTCAGCCGCCTTCCGGCACGAGCACGGTAATTCCCCGGTTGGAAACCTGGGCGGATTTCGCGCAATGGAACGAGCGCCTGATCCAGCCGCAGTGTGATACCAGCGCGCAGATCAAGGAGACAGTGGCTCGATTGACGGCGGGCTTGACGGATCCATGGGCAAAACTGGAAGCGCTGGCCCGATTTGCCCAGAAACAAACCTACATTCAGCAGTACGAAAACAGCGGGATCGGTTTTGGTTACCGTCCCCGCTTGGCCAGCGACGTCCTCCGCGCGGGTTATGGAGACTGCAAGGACAAGGCGAACCTGATGGAAGCCCTGCTCCGCGAGGCGGGCTTTCGTTCGCACATTGCCATTGTGTTGGTTGGGATCGGGCGCTCGGTGCAACCCGATTGGCCCGGTCAACAGTTTAATCATGCCATCACGGCCATTGAATTGCCGGACGGGCTGACGCATTCTGGCGAAATTACCCATCCGGTGTTTGGACGATTGCTCTTTTTCGATCCCACTCATCCATGGGTGCCGCTGGGTGAGTTGCCGTGGTATGAGCACGGTGGCCTCGCGCTCATCGTCAGCGATCGCGAGACCCGTCTGACGCGACTGCCGGACTTCACGCCCGAACAGACTTGGGGGAGCGACACGCGCATCGATCTGACTCTTCTTCCTTCCGGAGCGTTGAAAGGCGCTCTGATCGAATTGGATTCGGGTGAGTCCGCCGCCGAAGACAGAGCCCGGGCACATCTCGCGTCGCCGGCGGCCAAACGCGACTATTGGGTCAAACGGATCGCCCGCTCGCTTCTCGGGATTCAAGTCGCGGATCCCGTGGAGGAGGACAAAACTGATGGACGCTATCAAACCCATCTTGAATTCTCGGCCCGGGAGTTCGGGCAGTTCGTGCAGGACAAGTTTCTGTTGGTCAGACTGGATTTGTTGACGCGCAATACAGTTCCGGTGTTTCCCGCCAAGGTCCGTGCGCAACCGCTGGTCATCCGGCCGGTATATGACGCCCAGGAAGTTTGGCTGCCGTTGCCCCCCGGCTCGGCCGTGACGGAACTGCCAAAGGCGAGTTCGCTCGTCAGCGACTATGGACGATACTCCTGCGAGTACACCATGGTGAAAGACACTCTGGTCTTTAAGCGCTCGCTGACCCTTCGCGCCGGGACTATCCCGCCGGAACACTATCGCGCCCTGCAGACATTTTTGGGTGAGGTGGCCAAAGCCGAAGCGACGGTCGTTATGATTCAACTGCAGGGAAGCTCGGTAACCGCCGATCATACGGCAACACCGGCGAAAGTGGTCACCAATTAAGCCGGGGCGAGCGCTTCGGCCGCCAATCCCCAACGGAGATTGTAGAGCGAATGATGAAAGCGATCGACATGCGCGTAGTCAGCGACGGCCAGCATCGTGACGAGCGCCGCCGGAAAAACATCGGCGCGCGGCGCGGGCATACCGGGAATGGCTTTGCGTTCGTCCAAGGTTAGCGGCGCTAACTCGTTCAGGAGTTGGGTCATCGTATCGAGTCCGACGAGCACCGGCGTTTCCTCCAAAGTCAGGCCGTGACGCGCACCCTTGATAGCCCGGATGGTGCTCATCGTTCCACCGGTGAAGACCGCTGCCGGTGCGACAATCGCGAAACGAAAACCGCTGCGCTTTAATTCATCGCGAACATGGACCGCGAGGGCGGTGACTTCGCTTTGCACGAGCGGTGCGGACGGATCACCAATAAAACGCTCGGTGAGACGCACACAACCAAGCTGGAGACTGATGGCCTGGACGATTTTTCTCTCCCGAAATGCGAGGCATTCCAGACTGCCACCGCCGAGATCGAAGACGTAAAAGTCATTTAAGTGATGCAAAGCAGGATCGCAGGTCAATCCGCGTCCGATCAGATTTGCTTCTTCGTCGCCCGAAAGGATGCGGATTTCGTGACCGGTGGCCGCTTTCACCCGATCGCAAAACACATCGCCGTTGGCCGCGTCGCGGACCGCACTGGTTGCGACCAGAATGATTTTAATCGGGGAAAGTTCCGCCGCATCGGTGAGTAATTCCTGAATCGCCGCGAGACCGCGCCGCATGCCGTCGTCGCTCAATTCCGGTTTGGCCTTGCTGATCCCGGCACTGATGCGGGCGTCGAGCGTTTTTGTTTTTAGCGCTTCGACAACTCCCGAAGCGGTGCGCGTGGCGACGAGGATCTTGATCGAGTTGCTCCCAATATCGATGATGGCGACGCGCGGCATGGGCACCACGGAATACACAGAACCCACGGAAGAACAGGAATTATTTCCGTGGTGTTCGTCCCACTAAATCAGAGCGCGAAATCCTTCGGCGCGATCAGCACGACGAACTCCCCTTTTAAACTTCCCTTAAGGAGGCGGGACTGGACATCAGCCGCCGGGCCGATGAGGAACGTCTCATGCAGTTTGGTGACTTCCTTGGCGATGCAGATGATACGCTCCGCACCCAACACTTCCACTATTTCGGCGGCAAATTTATCGATGCGGTGGCAGCTTTCGTAGAGCGCCAGAGTGTATTCGAAGTCGCGGTATTTCTCCAGGAAAGCAGTGCGGGCTGAGGTTTTTGGTGGGAGAAATCCGGCGAATAAAAAACCATTGGTCGGCAGGCCGGCGGCCGAGATCACGGCGATCAGCGCACACGCACCCGGCACGGGAATCACGGGCAAATTGCGCCGGCGACAGGCCCGCACGATGCGGAATCCGGGATCGCTCAAGCCGGGCGTGCCGGCATCGCTGACGACCGCGATCGATTTTCCCTCCGCGATCAGCCTGGTGAGTTTTTCCGCGACCTCCATTTCGTTGTGGTCGTGGTAGGCGACCAACTCCCGATGCAGCCCGAAACGCGTGAGCAGGGCGCCAGTGGTTCGCGTGTCTTCACAAGCCACGAGATCGACTGCGCCCAAAATTGCCCGTGCCCGATCGCTCAAATCGGCGAGGTTGCCGATCGGGGTGGCCACGACATACAGGTGACCCGGTTGAGGAGTCAGCGAGGTATTCTCGGCGGGCGCGGTCATGACGTCGCCGGGCGAATCATCATCCGGCGAAACTCAGCTGCCCATGCCGGGAATGCGGCCTTCCCAATCGGCCGGACGGCTCCACGGAATGGAGGAATCCTGCTGGGGAACGCTGCACGCCGAGAAGCCCAGGAGCACGAGCGCTGACACGATTAACACAAAAAGCGTTTTGCGGAGGTTAGGCATGTTTTTCTCTTAGATACGAATTAATGACCGGTCTGCAACTTTCCTTTGATCGTGACCGATTTGAGGTTTTGAGGGTGCAGATGTGAACCGGTTATCGGTCGAAAGTTCCGCGATGGATAGCTTTAAACCGATCTCGTGTAAGTGGATTCGTACCACGATTTCGCAGCGGTTTTGGCCACGCCGCTGCTGGGGTTGGACGCAAGATGCTCCAGAACCTTGAAAACCGTTTCCGTCTTGTCTGTTTTCCCGATTGTTGCGGCCAGCGATTCCGCGGTGAACGCGTTGCCGGGCGCCGCTTTCATGGCGGTATCGATGGCGTGTTTCAGGGCAATAACGCCGCTTGCGGCCTTTTTGCCGGCTTCCACGCCTGGCTGGTGATAGGCGTTGATCCCGACGAGCGAGGCGTAAAGTCCGACCGCGCGTTCATAGAGTGCGATCAACATGCCGATGATCTTCGGCGAGACTTCGGGCACGGTAATCGTGATCGAATAGCGATTGCTCTCGCTGAGGGCGTCGCGGGTTCCGAGCAGGAAGCCCTGGAGGAAATCGCCGCTGGTCACGCCGGGTTCGACTTCCATCGAGGTTTCCGCAGCGCGGTCCTTTAAGACCTCGATGAACGTCACAAAGAAATTGTTCACGCCGTCGCGAAGTTGCTGGACGTACGCGTGTTGGTCGGTCGAGCCCTTGTTGCCATAAACGGCGATGCCCTGATGCACGATATTGCCGGCCAGATCCTTTTCCTTCCCGAGCGATTCCATCACCAATTGCTGAAGATAACGGGAGAAAAGCAGGAGCCGGTCCTTATACGGCAGCACCACCATGTCCTTCGCACCGCGGCCGTCCGTCGCCCAGTACCACATCAGAGCGACGAGCGCGGCCGGGTTATCGCGCAGGGATTTCTTTCGATTCACGGCGTCCATCGCGGCGGCCCCGGCGAGCATCTGGTCGATCTTGATGCCTTGAAGTGCGGCGGGCAGCAGACCGACCGCGCAGAGTTCGGAGGTGCGGCCGCCGACCCAGTCCCACATCGGAAAACGCGCGATCCAGCCCTCGGCTTTCGCGGTTTGGTCCAGTTTGGAGCCGTCGCCTGTCACCGCCACAAAATGCTTGGAAAAGTCGAGCCCGGCAGCTTTGAACGCCGCCTGTGCTTCGAGCATGCCGTTGCGGGTTTCCGCCGTGCCGCCCGATTTCGAAATGACAACCACCAAGGTTTGCTTCAGACGGCTGCCGAGGCCTTTCAATACGTAATCCATGCCGTCGGGGTCGGTGTTGTCGAAAAAGGAAACTCCCATCTTGTCGCGTCCGCCCTTCAGTTTGCCGAGGGCATGGCTGACGAATTGTGGTCCGAGGGCGGAGCCGCCGATGCCGATGACCAGCACTTCCTTGAATTTGCCCGCTGCGGTCGAGATCTCGCCCTTGTGGACCTTGGCGGCAAACGTTTTGATTGCTTCGAGAGTCGAAGCGATTTCCCCGCGGATTTCCGGGGTCGGCGCGAGGTCGGGATTGCGCAGCCAGTAATGGCCAACCATGCGGTTTTCGTCGGGATTCGCAATTGCGCCACCATCGATGGCGGCGAGGTCGGCAAAGGCTTTGGCAATCTTCGGTTCCATTGACGCCAGAAAGTCGTCAGGGAAAGGCATGCGGCTAATGTCAACGGACAGGCCGAGTTTGGCGTTCGTGTAATAAAGCGATTTGAAACGGTCCCATGTCATAGTTGGTAAGGAGTAACGATTGCCGTTGGCGGGGGCTAGCCGAAAACGAACAATGAAAAAGTTCGTATCAAAGTCCGGTCGGGGGTTTTGGGACGTGGGCAACGCGACCCTCATTGAATGTAACTATTTTCGGGATTGCTTGGGTACTGGAGGCCCGCATTCACTCATGGTCAAAGCATGGCCTTCGATCTCAAACGCGTATTAAAAGTGATGTTGTTCGCCTCGAACGGCCCGCTTTCCGTCAAAGACATTCAAACGGCGATCAACCGCTTTCACGAGCAGGCCACCGCGTTGCCGTTGACCGAGGAGCCAGCCGCACCCCCAGAGGAAGGAGAACAACCGCAAGTGACAGCGGGCGCGTCCGAGACGACCGAGCCCGCGACCGTGGTGGAGACAACCGTGCCGGCACCGATCGAAGATGAGGAGTTTTACCGGGAAGTTCCGACGCTGGTGACGACGACGCAGATTCGCGAGGCCATCGATACCATTTCGTTGGAGTTACAGGCGGGGGATAGTGAAGTGATTTTGACGGAAGGCCACAGCGGCTGGCGACTGGTGACGCATCCGCGTTTTGCCCGCTGGGTTCGTTTGCTGCGCAATGAACCGCCGCCGGTCAGGCTGACCGGATCCGCCTTGGAAACGATGGCGGTGGTCGCTTACCGGCAACCCGTGACCCGGGCGGAAATTGAGCAAATTCGCGGAGTGTCGGCGGACGCCGGTCTGACGAAGTTGCTTGAACGCGATTTGGTTTATGTCGTCGGCCGCGCCGACCAGCCCGGACGTCCGATCCAATACGGAACCACGGATGCGTTCCTTGAGTTTCTTGGTATCAAATCGCTCGATGAGTTGCCTTCGTCCGACGTGCTGTCGCCGCGGCAAATCGACGCTTGGCTGCAAACCGCAAACAATCCAAAACCGGCGAACGACGCCGACATGGGACTCGACGAAACGGAGGAAGAGCAGATGTCGCTCGGCGAGCCCGCTGCAGCGCCCGGCGCCGGAACGCCCGTGAGTTGACCAAGTCGCGTTTTTCCCGATGAGCAACTGATTCTCATCGGGATGATTGAAGTCGGAGGCAATACCCGTGCGCAAACCATCCCGGGATTTCAGGTCATTCCCCGATTGAAGGTGACTGCGGTGTGCAACCGCCGCGGGGCGGTTATCCCGTTATCGGCGCATCACCAAATACAGTACAAAAACACCGACCACGAGCAAACCCAACGCGGCGAAAAAATAGAGGAGGCAACCGCGCTTGACGGTTTTTTGGAGCGATTGGTTTTCCTGTTGGTACTGCGAGAGAATTTCCTCGGCCGCGCGTTCGGCGGCTGCGGCGTCGTTGAAACTGATCGGCACGTTTTTCGGCGAAGTAACCGGAATCGCGATCGCTGCCGGCTCGGGTGGCAGCACGGAGACTTTATTCTTCTGAATCGCCGCGATCTCGCGATCGAGCCACGCGAGTTGTTCCTGGACGAGGGCGCGCTGGCGTTGGAGATCTTGGAGGCGGTCGGACACGTAATGAGCGAAAGGTAACTTGTGGGTGCGCGCAACCTCGCGTTCCGGGTATAAAAAAGGCGCATCCCGAAAGATGCGCCTGAAATAATTATGAAAGCTTTTGGAGTCGCTTTAGACGACATTCACCTTGCGGTGAGCCTTGTCGAATTCGACGGTGCCGTCGCGGAGCGCGAAGAGCGTCCAATCGCGGCCAACGCCAACTCCCTTGCCGGGATGATGCTTGGAACCGCGCTGACGGACGATGATCCCGCCCGCGAGCACTTTTTGGCCGCCAAATAATTTAACGCCGAGCCGCTTCGATGTACTGTCGCGACCGTTGCTCGATGATTTCTGACCTGTTTTATGTGCCATGGTGGTGGATCCTTAAACGGTGATGGATTCGATCTTGATGACGGAAAGCTCCTGGCGATGGCCGCGTTTGCGTTCCATGCCCTTGCGCTTCTTTTTCTTGAAGACGATGACCTTCTTGGCGCGCTTGTTTTCCAGAACCTTGGCGGTCACGGAAGCACCGGCGAGGAAAGGAGTGCCGACTTGGAAGCTCGCGCCTTCACCGGCTGCGAGAACTTCGTTAATTTCGATGGTGGAGCCGGTTTCCGTCTTGGGATAGCGATTTACAATGAGAATGTCGCCCTCGCTGACCGAGAACTGTTTCCCCTGCGTTTTGATAGTGGCTTTCATAAGTTCAAAGGGTCGAAATAAGGTGACTCCGGTGGGGGTAATCAAGGATTTATTTACGGTTTCCGCAAATGACTCCGTTAAACTGAAATTTATCCAACAACCACCGCCTTGCGAGTCGCGGAAAACTAAACCTAATGAAGTCGATGGTTCGCGTCATTAAACCGGAGGAGCTTCGCGGCGAGGACACGCTTGGCACGGCAAGGTGGCTGTTGGGCAAGGCTTTAGTCCGAACGACCAAAACCGGGCAAGCAAGGCTGTTGATCAACGAGGTCGAGGCCTACGACGGCGAAAGCGATCTCGCCTGCCATGCCAGCAAGGGGCGCACCAAGCGCACTGAGGTGCTTTATCAAGCGGGCGGCGTCTGGTACGTTTATCTTTGTTATGGAATTCACGAGATGCTGAACCTCGTGGTCGGCCTCCCGGGACATCCGGCGGCGATTTTGATTCGTGGGGCGGGCGAAATTGTGGGCCCCGGGCGTTTAACCAAACACCTGCAGATTGATCGTCGACTCAACGGCCTTGGCGCAGATCCGGCGAGCGGGTTGCATTTGGAAGACGTGGGCATCGAGGTTCCCCGGCGAAAAATAAAAACCAGCCATCGCATCGGCGTCGATTACGCCGGCCCGATTTGGGCGACAAAACCGTGGCGGTTTCAGTTCGAGCCCGTTGGCTTTGTGCCGGGCGGGGGACCCTTGTAATCGCTCAACAAAAGAGTGGCCGAACCGAAATTCAGTTTCAACTGCATCTTCACCGGCAGATTGCTCAGATCCTGCGAAATCCAGACTTTGATTTCGCCGCCCTTCTTGAACATGCCTTTGGGATCTTTTTCCATGCGCGGCACCAGTACGAGCGTCTGGTAAATGCCGAGCGGGGTCCGCACTTCCTCATAACTATCCGCTGTGATCGTAAGCGGATAAAAATCCCGGCCAAACTGCACCAGCAGGTCGCGTTTCTCCCCGGGTTTTAAATTCCAATCGCGGGTTTGTACGAGGGCGCTGATCAGGTCGACGGGATCTCCCTCAGGAATCGGGATGGTTTCCGATCGCTCCGGCCTGACGCGATCCGTGTAAATCGCCATCCTCGTTTTGTAGTCGAAAACCATTTCGGTATCCGTTGTCCGCTTCGGGTCCGCACCGCTTTCCTTGACGTGAAGCATGCGCCCGGTGGCTTTTTCGATCACCACCTCCGCATTGTTGTCGAAGGCGTACAATGCGCGGACGATTCCGTGCGACTTCGTGTCGGTGGTGACCCGCATGACGTCCACGCCGTTCTGCTTTTCTTCGTGGGCGGCGATGATGATGTCACCCGCGTGGCCGAAGATCGCGAAACTAACCCGATACGTGAATGTTTCCCCATCGCGAAACGCCGTGAAGGGCGCGGCGCGGCCCATCGTGGCCGCCGCCAGCAATGTGATCCAAAGCAAACGAAACGAAAATCTCATGCACATCCGGACACCAAAATAAATAAAAAGTGCAACGGCGAGCCTCTTAGTTTGAGCGGTGAAATTCTCCGATCAGGTGAATTTCCGGGGGTCTTGAAAATTAGCGTGGATCCGCGTTTCTTGAAATCCATTTTTTTCGTCGCGCGATTAGCGCACGGCCGCCGGCGGTGCGCCGGCGAGTTTTTGACATGTTTCCAACGTATCGATTTCGGCCGGCGTCTTGTCGGTCCGAATCCGCGCGATTCGCGGAAAGCGCAACGCGTACCCGCTTTGATGCCGTGCGCTGGGCTGGATTGAATCAAACGCAATTTCCAGCACGGTGTCCGGTTGCACGTGGCGTTGGCGTCCGCGAACCTCGACGGTGTGCTCGAGAAAATGTATGGTTAGTGCCGCGATCTCCACATCCGTCAGGCCGGAATAGGCTTTCCCGACGGTTAACAGCCGTTCATTTGCCGGGTCCCGAATCGCGAATGTATAGTCCGAAAGAACGTCGCGGCGTTTGCCATGCCCGTATTCGACCGCCACGACCACCACATCGAGTGTCGCGTTGGCCTTCTTCAATTTGAGCCAAGCCAATCCGCGCCGTCCGGGCATATAGAAACTTTCCGAATCCTTGGCAATGAGACCTTCGTTGCCGCGCTCCCGTGCACGCAGAAAGGCCGCTTCGATTTCGAGCGCCGATGTCGCCGGGGTGATTGGCGCGATCCGCAATTTGTCATGGGTTGGCGGCACGACCCCCTCAAGGTGGCGCCGTCTTTCCCGCAACGGCTTTTTGAGCAGGTTGTAGCCGTTAAACCAGAGCAAATCGTAAAGCGAAACGGACACTGGAATTTCACCGCCGAGAAAAAGATCGTCTCCTTTCCGGCCCAGCCGTTTTTGCAATTCGGCAAAGGGCAACGCCCGTCCGTCACGCCAGGCGAGCAGTTCGCCGTCGCCGATAAAATCGCCGGGCAAGTCGGCGGCACTCGCGGCGAGGTCGGGAAATTGCGTGGTGATATCATGAAGGTCACGGGAGAACAATCGCACCTCGCGGCCCACTTTGTGTACCTGGCAGCGAATGCCGTCATATTTTTCCTCCAGCCAGATGGGCGGTGCGAGTCGCGCCATAATCGCTTCGGCGGTGGGCTCGGGGCTGGCCAGCATGAATTGAAGCGGCCGGAACGGACGAAGTTCAATTTGCGCCAGCCCGTCTGTCATTGCTTTGCGGTAAACCAATGCCAGGTCGCCGCAGAGCAAATTGGCCTCGCGCACTTCCTCCAGTGTTTTTCCGGCCGCTGCGGCGATCGCTTCTTCCACGAGTCCTTCTTTCAATCCGATTCGCAAGTCGCCCGTGATGATTTTCACGGCGTATTTCGCCTCCTCCGCCGTCAGTCTTTCGAGCAGTCTTTCCAGTTGCGTCAATTTTTCAGTCGGACCGCGCGTCTGGGCCAGTCCGGCGAAAATCGCGTCCAACTCGACGAGTGTCGGTCCGGAACCGTCGGGCGATCGACCGGAGAGTAGCGATTCCGCCGTCTCGCCGGTATCCCGATAACGGCCGTAAGCGGTCCTGAAATCTCCTTCGGTGGCACCGGCAATTTGAACCACCGCCCGTTTGATCAGTGCCACGCCCGTGTTCAGCGATCGCGCATCAGCTTGGGGAAAGGCGCGGCCGGTGAAATACACCGCCGCTCTGGCCGCCGCGTCGGTGGGCAGACTGGCAAAATAGCCGCTGAGCGCCGCAATCTTTTCCAACTTGCTCCCGGTCGCGCCGACGATCCGGGCAGTGTGCGCAAAGCCTCGAAAAGAGTCCATCTTGTCCGCCTCTGCCACTGAGGTCGGTGCGCGCGAAGTGACTCTCGTGGGAGTGTTGGTTTCTGCCCTGGGCGCGAGACTCATGCCCAGTTCGAGCTGATTGTCCTGACCCACCGCCCAAGCCTCAATGCCGCGCTCGCGCAAAGTCTGCGCGAATTCCCGGGCAAAACCGTGAAGCGTGAAAACCCGTTTGGGCTGCACCCGCGCAACGAACTTCAGTAAATCCCCGAAATCGGCGTGATCCGAAAGCGGAAACGCCGCGTCGCATTGATAGCGATACATCGCGCCCGGGTCGAGCGCCCATCCGGTGATCATCGCCGTCCGCTTGTTCTCCAGCTTGCGCAACGGCGTCCACGAGGCGGCCTGCGGAGGACAGAGAACGACATGTCCCGCCGCTTTTTCCGGCTCAAATAATTCGTACGAAGGAAACGCCATGCCGAGTTGCTCATAGACTTTCGTCAGCCGATGCGTTTGCGGATGCAGCATTGCAGGCAGACCGTCGCGCCCGAGAGCCTGAAGCAGTTCCTGACTCTTGCCCAGGCTATAGCCGAACAATACCGGAATTGCATCCTCGTGCAACGCCTGCCGGCAGAACGCGATGATGTCCGCGACGACTTTTTCCGTCGGGGGAAAAACGTAGCGTGGCAATCCGAACGTCGTTTCCATGATCAGTGTGTCCGCGTCCGGCGTTGCGCATTTCTCGGCGGACAACCCCGGGCGCAATTTGAAGTCGCCAGTGTACAGGAGGGTGCCCTCGTCGGACGTGGCGTGAAACTGCGCGGAGCCAAAAATATGACCGGCCGGGAAAAGCCGCACGATGCAACCGGGCGCTAGTTCGTAAGCATGGTCATAAGGCAGCACGAGTTCGCTGCGCTCGCCCGGCAAGCGGGCTTGCATCAATTTCGCGGTGCCCTCGGAACAAAGCACTATTTTGTGGGCGGCGACGTGGTCGAAGTGCGCGTGTGACACGAAACCGCGGTGCACCGGGAAATGGGCGTCGAGCCACCAATCAATTTGCGGAAGATAAACGCCGTCGCGATATTCTACGTTCCAAGCCATTGTTCGGAACGTACGTGCAGCCGCAGCTCCGTCAAATGGCCGTCCGGCTCATGTATAATTTACAGCGCCAGTTCGATTTGATTGGTGGCCGACAGCGCGTGGGCCTCGATACCGCGAGTACGGAGCGTCCCAGCGAATTCCTTCGCAAATCCGTGCAGGGTGAAGATGACCTTGGGCTCAACTTTTTCAACGAAGGCGAGCAGGTCGGGGAAATCCGCGTGGTCTGAAAGTGGGAAAGCGGCGTCGCAGCCAAATCGGCGGGCGGCACCGGAATCCAAGGCCCAGCCGCTCACGATTGCCGTGCGCTTGGGATTGATCCAGGTGATCGGCTCCGTTTGGCCGGACATCGGCGGGGCGATGACCACGTGTCCGGCGTACGATTTGATGTTCAGCAAGGAATAGGGCGGAAGTTTCATGCCCAATTCCCTATAGCGCTCGGTCATTTTATAGCCGTGGGCGTGCAACATGACAGGCAGGCTCGCGCGACCTACGATCTGGAGCAATTCCTGGGTTTTTCCCAAGCTATACGCGTAAATTACCGGGGTGACGCGATCCGCCAAAGCAATGCGGCAAAAGTCCACGATGCCGTGTTCGATTTCATCCGCCGGCGGAAATACGTAACGAGGCAACCCGAAAGTCGTTTCCATGATGAGAACGTCGGCGCGGGGGACGATGCACGTTTCTGCGGCAAGGCCCGGGCGCAGTTTAAAATCGCCGGTATAGAGAAGTGATCCGTGCTCTGTGGTGGTATGCAACATGGCCGAACCGAAGATGTGCCCCGCCGGGAAGAGGCACATCTCGCAACCGAATTCAGCCGGCCATGGTTGTTCGAATTCCAAAATGGTTTCCCGTCGCCGCCCGGAAATGCGCAATCGCATCAGGCTCGCCGTGGCTCGCGTCGCGAGAATTTCCCGATGGGCGCCAATATGATCGCCATGGGCGTGCGACACGAACGAACGAAACTGCGCACGGCGCGCATCGAGCCACCAGCCGATTTGTGGCAGATTTATCCCGTCGTTGAAGCGAACATCCCAAGCCATGCGGGTTTCACGGAACGAATGCCATGCTTGAAGTCAAAGGCCGGTTGGCTTGATCGCTCACCACGCGCGCACCGCCAGCACTACGATCAATACGATTAATCCGACTCCCGCGATTTTCCAACCCAAGGCCAAGCCGGGCTGCGTCGGTTTTTCGTTGGGATCGCGTTCCGGATCGGGCAGATCGAGTCCGTCGTAGATGCTGGTCTCGCGCCAACCAGTGCGTTCGTCCGCGCCGCATTCGGGGCAGGATCGGGCACCGCGTGGTATTTCGGCGCCACAATTTGCACATTCCTCAGGGGCCGTTTCTTTCACGCTCAAAATATTTGTGCCGCAGCAGCCGCCACACGGTGACGACAAATGCGGTCAACGGAACCGCGAGCAACATGCCGAGAATGCCATTGAACGCCTCGCCCCAGAAGAAAACCGCGAAGATGATCGCGACCGGGTGCAGGCCGGTTTGCCTGCCCATGATTCGTGGGGTTAGCAGCCAGCCCTCGATTGTCTGAACGCCGATGAATATTCCCAGACACGCACCCATCAACGCCGCGCCGCCGCCGTCGGGTTGAAAGAGCGCGAGAGGCAGGACCACGCTGAGGCCGAGAATCGAGCCGAGATAGGGGACAATGTTGATGAGTCCGACGATCAGCCCGAGCGCGAGACCGAACTTTAGTCCGGCGATCGTAAAGCCAAGCGCGAGCAGCACGCCCATGATGAAGCCGATCAACAGCTGACCGCGGAAGAAAGCCACGATGATTCCGATGAATTCGCGCACGAGAAACGTAACGTCGTTGCGGTGTTCGGCGCTGAGAAAGGTCAGGTGTTTCGGCAGGCTTTTGGTGGGATCGTCATTGCCCGAAAGCAGGAAGAAAAACAGGTAGACCGGTACGATCGCCACTGAGGCGATAAAACCAAAGACGCCAAAGATACCGGCACCCGCCGATTTTAGCGTGGGGATGAGATGGGTGAGCATGTCCTGCGCCTGCTTCGCGAGGGCATCGATGGCGTTTTTAACGGTCGGGCTGTCAGTGTAACCCCGGATCTGTTCATTCCACTCGGGAAAATGCTGTTCGCCCCACGCTACCGTATTCGCCCAAAGCGTCGGCAGGTAAGCAAAGAAATCCACGATCTGGGAAATGAGTTTCGGCAGTACCGCCAGAAGCAGGCCGGTTACCAACAGGATAAACAATCCGTACAACAAGATGACCGCGGAAAGACGACGGAGTTTGAAACGCTGGACAAAAATTTTGACCACGGGTCGAAGAATCAGCGCAAGAATTCCTGCTGTCGCGATGGGCCAGAACGCACTGGAGAATTCCCCGAGAAAGCGCCCGAAGAGGTAAATGCTCAGGGCCGAAAGGGCAAAGATTCCGAAGACTGCGGTGAACCCCAAGGCAAAGCCCACCAGCTTGCGCTGGCCGGGAGTTAAGAGTGGAGCAGTTTCCGCAGGCATCAAAAATCGATCGGGCGACCGCAGACAAGGAACAGAGAGCGCACACTTGGGCAAGCATGCAGAGAGCTGGTCTTCGGACAAAGCCAGTCAGGAGGCTGTTGGCGCTGCTGTTTTCTCGGAAACGAGAAGCGGGTTGGAAATGTAGGTGAGGGCACCCCGCCTGCAGCAAAGGTTTGTATTCCAATCCTAAGTCCGGGCGATCGCGTCCGGATTACTTGTCCGCCGGTTCTTTTGCCGCAGGCGTTTTTTCGGCGTTGGATTTGGCCGCTTTCGCCGCGGTCTCATCCTTGGCTTCAGTTGGGACTTTGGTTTCAGGGCTGTCTGGATGGGTGGTGCCTTCGAATCCTTCATGCAGGGCCTTGATAAAACCATGGTGCAAGGCGTTCGCGATGGCCGTCCAGGTTCCGACATCCAGTTTCCCCGCGTCACCCGAAAACGGAATGCGGGTTGCGAATTGGTTTCGTTTCTTGTTCTTCACGAGGTCCACCACAGCCGACACGATCGTTTCCCAGAGACGTTTGCCGATGCTGGCGTCCTGATTTTGGAAGTCCTTGAAGTCGATTTGATCGAGGAAGGGTTTGACGTAGCCCTCGTAATGACCGCCGCCGACGGCGAGCTGACCGAAGAGTTCAAAGCGCCCCTTCGACACGTCGACGTGCGCGTAGGCTCGGAGGAAATTGTTCAGGACCGGAAGCGATACGTTCTTGAGCTCCACATTCACTTCCAAGTGCGCGGGCTCCGCGAGCGGTTCAAGTTTGGAGAAAATTCCGAGTTTCCCGTGTCCCGGTGTCTGCCCGGTGAGATTGATTTTCGCGGGAAATTCCTCGCCCTTGTCCGACGGCCGGTTGCGAAGGCCCGTCGCCTCGACATTTAACTCGGTGATCGAAAGATCAATTGCCGGGGTTCGCGTGGCGTCCGCGTAATGCAGGAGTCCGTGTTCGATCACCAAATGGGTGATGTCGATCGGGAAAAGGTCGTTGATCACGTCCTGCCAGCGGCGGTCAGCGGTGAGCTGACTGGTTTCTTCCGTCGCACCGCGAACGAAATTGAGCTGGCCTTCGCTGACAATGATGTCGCTGACAAATTTCCGATGAAACAGCTCGCGCCACGCGAGGGAGAAATCGATCTGTTTGGCGGCAAAAAACGGCTCCTTTACTTTCCCGTTCTTTTTCACGATTTGAATATCGTTGATCTGGTACGCACCCCGCCAAAGTTGGAGGTCGATGTCGCCGACCTGGCCGGAATAGGCAGGAATTTTATTCAGACGCTGATTGATCGCGTGGCGGATGTACGATGGCGCCGCTATGCGGAGTAGGAGAAGCACGCCGACGATGACCAACAAAACGATTAGCGTTTTACCGGAGAAGAAGCGATAGTGCCGAGGAGACCGAACGGATGACTTGGGCGAGTCTGCCATACGTTAAAGACCGACGCTCTGAAAAGCGGTGCCGGTTTCTTGTACCGGGGTTTCACTGATTCGCGGGAGGAGCGGGACTGGTAGTCCTGCCTCCAATCCGAAATGCGCCGGGAAATCTTATTTCGGTGGATCGATGCTGATGTGCAGCTTTTCGAGCGTCACCCCGAGCTGGCGATCGTAGTCGGCGAGCGCCTTGTGATAGTCGGATTGCGCCCGAGCTTCGCTGACCTCGGCTCCGGAAAGAATTTCCTGCTGCTGAGCGACGAAGAACGAATCAACCTGGCCGGCGCGATACCGCTTCTTTTCGGCGTCGAGCGTTTCCTGCGCCAACTCGCGGGCGTGCCGGGTGACTTCGATGCGTTTTTGCACAATTTCGATTTGAGTGGCCGCATTGCCCACCTGCACGACGATGCTTTGCTCGAGCTGCTCTTGCAGTGTTTCCGACTTTCGTTCCTGCAGTCGAGCGGAGCGGTAGCGGCCTCGCTCGGCGGTGAAGGTCAGCGGAACCGATACTATCACTCCCCAATTATAGGCATTATAGTCCTTGTTTTCGATTTGCTGCCGGGTGATGCCAAAATTTCCGCCCTGTCCGCTGTAGCCGTATCCGCCGGTGAGATCCACGCGCGGTAGGAGCTGGTTGCGTTGGTAGCGTCGGTTGAGCGTGTCTCGTTTGAGTGCGAGTCGGGCTTGTTGATAATCCGGCCGCTTGGTCAGCGCTTCGCGAAAATCCGCGGCGGCGTCCACGATGACAACCGGGGCCGGGGCCGGCGGCTCGATGGTGATAGGTTCACGGAGTAAATCCGGGGTTCTCGTGTCGGTGATCAGCTGCTTGAGGGCATTCTCCGCCTGACGCACGGCCTGTTCGGCGAACAGAATGTTTTCATCGCGGAGGGCGGCACTGGAGTTGGCGAACGTGACATCGTATTGCGACGCACTGCCGGCCTTGAAACGCTTTTGATTTTCGTCGACCAGCTGGAGGGCGAGATCGTGGGAGCGGATTGCACTGAGCCGGTTGGCGTAGGCAAAGTTGAGGTCGTTGTAGGCAAAAATTACATTGGTGACCGTATCGATGACGGCCTCGCGGAATTCCCACTCGCTCATCCCGCGGTTGATTTGCGCGATGTGGATCGACGCGAGCGTGGTGCCGATGCCGAAATTCCGCAGCAAGGGCAGCGTTCCCGAAACCCCGGCGAATGTGCTGTAGTTGTCCGCGTAGTTGTTGAACGTGCCGAGGGTGTTCGTTGAGGTGACGCCAACCTGATAACTCATGCCAAAAGGGAGGAGCCCGCCGAGATTCAATCCATAAGTGTCGGTATTGATGTTGATCGCCGAGGAAATCAGGCCGGTGTTCGGGTCCGTGTATCCCGGGCTGGCATTGGCTTGATACTGGTAACTACCGTTAATTACCGGGTCGAATTTGCCGAGGGCTTGAGTGACACCGGCGGCGGCGATGGAGGCGTCGAAACCACTGACCTTAATGGAAAAGTTCCTGGACAGGGCACGCTGGATGGCCTCGTTCAGGGAGATCTTTTCGGCGGCGGCTGGCGACGCATCAGCCGGTGCGGATTGGGCGCAGGCAAAAAGAGCGGTGAATGAGAAAGCGAGCGGAACGAATAACCTCCGGAAAATAAGCATGAGCGATGAAGTTATCCGCCGTTTTGCAACCCGCGTGCCATGGCTGAAAATAAAAACATCTCTCAATTGGACAATGAGTTAGAGGCTGACTGGTTTTTTAATCTTCTGGAAACCGATTCGCGGGCGGGACGATCGAATCCCGAAAGTGGGAACTGGATTCACCGGCCGCTGGATCCGAATCCTACTGGTTTACGATCACTCCGTCAGCGAGACGAACGACGCGGGAACCATAGGTGGCGTTTTCCTCCGAATGCGTTACCTGCACAATCGTGGTGCCTTCTTCATTGAGCTTTTTAAAAAGCCTCATGATCTCGCGGCCTTGATCGGAATGGAGGTTTCCCGTCGGTTCATCGGCGAGGATGAGCGAGGGTTTCGCAATCAACGCGCGGGCGACGCCGACGAGTTGCTGCTGGCCGCCCGACAGCTGATTGGGATAGAGATCCTTTTTTCCGACAATGGCGAAGCGGTCGAGAACATCACAGACGATGCTTTCGCGTTCTTTCTTCGGGACGTCGCGATAGGAAAGGGGAATCTCCAGGTTTTCGTAAACGGTCAGGTCGTCGAGCAGGTGATAGCTCTGAAAAACGAAACCAATGTGTTTCTTTTGCAGCTCAAAGCGTTTCTTTTTGTCGAGGCGGTGAACGGCTTCGCCGCGCAGGGTGTATTCCCCGCTCCAGGCGCTGTCGTGCAATCCGAGGACGTGGAGCAAGGTGGATTTGCCGGAGCCGGATGGGCCCATGATCGAGACGAACTCGCCCTCTTTGATCGAGAGGTTGATGTTGCGCAGGGCGTAGAACACGCCGCCTTTGAGGGGATAGACTTTCTCGACGCGGGATAAATTGATCATGGAAGCAGATTCTCTCTTTTGCATCCGGCATGCCAGCGCGAAAAATTCACCGCAGTGCTGATGGTCAGCAGGTTGGTGCGATACTGTCGCAGTGATGGGGCAGTCGATGTCCGTTAACGAAAAAAATCCGTCCCGGATTTGGGACGGATTTTTCAAGATGACTCCACGGCGCGGTCGCCGTGGCTCCAGCGCATGCATGGAGCGTAGGCGACCTCGCCCACGATTTACTTCAACGCTCGGTTGATCGCGCTGACGATCGCTTTCAAGGAAGCGAGTTCGATGCTGGTGTCGGTACCGGCGCCGAAAAACGTGCGTCCGCGGGCATCCTTGATTTGGATGTACGCGATCGCAGTAGTGTCCGCGCCGCGCCCGAGCGAGTGCTCCGAATAACTGAGAAGTTCAAACGGTGGCACCCCAGCCGCAGTCAGCGCGTGGCTGAACGCGTCAATTGGGCCGTTGCCTTCGCCATCGATATTGAGCGCCTGGCCGCGAAACCTGATCTTGGCCTGGCAGTGTACCTTATTATCGCGCTCGGTATTCCGGCAGTGGTCGAGAAATAAGGGTTCACGCGGAAGCAGATATTCCTGGACAAAGACCTCCTTGATTTCGTCCGATTGCAGCTCGGTGCCCTTGGCGTCCGCCACGTCATTGATGATACGACCGATTTCGCGGTGCATTAATTTCGGGAGTTGGTAGCCGAACTCGTTTTCGAGCACGTACGCGACGCCACCTTTGCCCGATTGGGAATTGATCCGGATGATCGCCTTGTAACTGCGGCCGATGTCGGCGGGGTCGATGGGAATGTAGAGTACGTCCCACGGCCGGCCCGGTTTTTGGTGCGGCATCGATTTCTTAATCGCGTCCTGGTGCGAACCGCTGAACGCCGTAAAGACGAGTTCGCCGGCGTAAGGATGCCGCGGATGAATTTCCAGCCGGGTGCAACGCTCGTACGTTTCGCGGATCTGGTTAATGTCGCTGAAGTCGAGACCCGGATGAATGCCTTGCGTGTACAGGTTGAGTGCAACGATGGCGATATCGAGATTGCCGGTGCGTTCACCATTGCCGAAGAGGGTGCCCTCGACGCGATCGGCGCCGGCGAGCAAGGCCAATTCCGTCGCGGCGATGCCGGTACCGCGATCGTTGTGTGTGTGGAGCGAAACGATCGTCGCATTGCGTCGCGTGAGATGGCGGCACATCCATTCGATTTGGTCCGCGTGCACGTTCGGCGTGGAATATTCCACGGTTGTGGGCAGGTTGATGATGATCTTTTTGGCCGGCGTGGGTTGCCAGACGTCGCTGACCGCCTCGCAAATCTCGAGGGAGAATTCCAATTCGGTGCTCGTGAAGCTTTCCGGCGAGTACTCGAGGCGCAAGTCCGTGCCGGTGTCCACCAGTGATTGACCGTGCTGTTTGAGGAGTCGCACGGCGTTCGTGGCGATGGCGACGACATCAGCCTTGGTCGCGCCGAAGACGTACTCGCGCTGTTTCGGCGACGTCGAATTGTAGAGATGGAAAATGACTTTTTTTGCACCGCGCAACGCTTCGAGCGAGCGGACGATCAGTTCCTCGCGGCACTGGCAGAGGATTTGGATCGTGACGTCGTCGGGGATTAAATTTCCCTCGATCAGGCGGCGGCAGAAATCGAATTCGATTTGGGAGGCGGAGGGAAATCCCACCTCGATTTCCTTGAAGCCGATTTTAACGAGCAGCGCGAAGTACTCGAGTTTCTCCTCGATGTTCATCGGCTGCGGGAGCGCCTGGTTGCCGTCGCGGAGGTCGACGCTGCACCAGTAAGGGGCCCGCTCGATGGTGCGGTTGGGCCATTGACGATCAGGCAGATTTACCTGCGGGAACGGACGATATTTCGTAACGGGAGACGATTGCATGGCTGGAAACAAAAAATGTTAACGGAGAATTCTACCAAATGAACGCCGGGCAAAAACCGGCGGCACCACTCACGACCTTGACGCACAATCGACCGCTACGCGATCTTGGGGATCGTGCGTCTAAATAAGTCGTAGAGCCAGGGTGTTGTTTCGCATCTGCTGGCAGAATTAATTGGGTGGACACTCGCGGGAGTCAAGCCGGGCTTTACGGGAAACGGGGAGGCTCCGCCAGGGATCTTTTTAACGCGGGTTGAAAATCCCGGCGAGTGAGGCATTAATATTGGTGTCGGTTAACCCTTTGTCCCCATGAGTCTCGCCGCTGTCACCATCGCGCTTCGCAATCTCCTCCAGGCAGCCATGCCGCCGAAAGTGGAGGTCACCACGCTGCCGCTGTTGCAGGCGGAAAAGTTTGTTAAACTCGGCGCGCAGATCGCCCGCGTGAACCTGCTCTGTCACCAGGTTTCGCCGCTTGCCAACGTTCGGAATATTTCGCTCACGCGCATCGATTCGCCGGCGATTCACGGACCGAAAGTCCCGCCGTTGAATGCGCTCTACCTCGTGACCGTCTATGGAACGAATGTACCCGAGCAGGCGCAATCCACGGAAAGACTTTTGGAAGCGGTGTTCCAAGCCATGGACCAGAAGCCCATGCTAACCGCAGCCGAACTTGGTGCCGCGCTGCCCGGTGCCGTCGAGGAAGTCTCAGCGGCCACCGCCCGGATCGCGGCACAAACCCTCACCTTCGCAGAAACCGAGGGCATTTTCTCGATCCTGAAATCGACGTACCATCCGACGCTCGCGTATCAAGTAACGGTCACGGCGGGTTGAGCGGAATCGATATGACTGCCTCCAGTCCCGACGATTCCAGTTGGTTCAAACCCACGATTGAAATGCGGGCCTCTGATACCCAACCGTGGGATAAGTTGGATGTGACTTTGCCGGCGTTTTCAAAATATCCGCCGCGGTAGAAATTGGCATCACCAGTCGCGGGCCAAAAATCCCGCACAATTGACATGTACGGGATATTGCATCGGTTGATGGAGAGTGAACAAGAGCCCGAAAAAGGAGGAACCGACGTCGAATAAAATCGCCATGTTCCTTGCGGGGTTGGTGGGAGTGATTCCGGCTACCACGGAAGTTGCGGAGGAAAAACCTGGGATTCGGGCGCGACGAATTTCAAAAGAAATGGCAATGAAAGCGGGTGCGTTATCGAGCATGCTTGCCATTCCGCCGGGGCCGTTGGGCATCGCCACGGTGATTCCTGATTTGATGGGGATCTGGCGATTGCAGCGACAAATGGTGGCCGACCTCGCCGGGGTATTTGGCACTTCGGCGGAGTTGAAAACCGAAACGATGGTGTATTGCCTGTTCAAACATGGCGGTGCCGCACTCACCCGGGATCTGGTGGTGCGGGCAGGAGAGCGCATCCTCGTTCGGGACGCCTCGGTAAAATCCCTGCAGATCATTATGAGTCGAATCGGAGTGAATATCTCCGAGCGCATCATCACCAAATCGCTCTGCCGGTTCATCCCGTTTGCCGGAGCGGTCGGACTCGGCGCTTACGCGTACTACGACACCACCCAGGTTGCGACGACGGCGATTGAATTGTTTTCACACTCCAGCGAGAACGTCTCGCCGCTGCTGCCCGGAATTAATCCGCTCCCGGGGAACGCCATCGCGACTCCCGGATTACCAGACGTGTTCGCGTCAGATCATCCAATCGCCGGCGTCTTCAACGATGATCGATTCTTTTCGGCGCCGCGGGCGAATGACGAGATCGTCGCCTTTATAATAAGCGATGCTGTTCGCCGGAACGGGGTTGAGCAGCCAGACGTTGCCCCCGATGACGGAATTCGCGCCGATGCGCGTGTCGCCGCCGAGTATGGTCGCGTGCGCATAAATTGTCACGTGATCGCCGATGTCCGGGTGGCGTTTGACGCCTTTGACGGGATTGCCGGCTTCGTCCATATCAAACGATTTTGCCCCTAGTGTGACGCCTTGGTAAAGCTTCACGTGGTTTCCGATGGTGGCGGTTTCGCCGATGACGACGCCGACGCAATGATCGATGAAAAAATGCGTCCCGATCCGCGCGCCCGGATGAATATCGACGCCGGTGCGCTCGTGACCGTACTCCGTCAGCATGCGCGGAAGCAGCGGCACTCTGAGCTCATACAGAACGTGTGCGATCCGCTGGAGAGAAATCGCGAGAACGCATGGATAGGCGACGATGATCTCCTCCACGCTGCGCGCCGCGGGATCCCCTTCGTAGGCCGCGGTGACGTCCGTTTGCACGATGCGGCGGATTTCCGGCAGACGGGTGAGCAGCTCGTGGGCGACGCGTTTGGAATTTTCCGCGGGATCGAGGTCTTTGTCGAAACGGAGGCTTTTTTCGACTTCCGTGTTCAGCCGCTGTTCGATCTTGGTCAACAATCGGCCAAGCCACGCGGGGACGTCTTCCTTGGAGAGACTGGTGTTTTCGAAGTAGCCGGGAAAGAGCACGTGCATGAGGTCGCGCGCCAGTTCGTTGACGGTGTCCTGCGAAGGCAGGTTGACGCCGTCCAGGTGATTGATGCCGCCATCGCGGGCATAAGATTCAAGCAGGGCTTTTTTGATGGCTTCGGATTTCATGCGCGGCGGCAGGCGTCCACCTTTGTCAGAAATTCATTCCGGTCAAACGTGTTAGGTGCGTTCGGTCATAAACGAGGCGAAGTGTCTGCAATTCGGACCAAGTTGGGCGCACCAATTGAGTCATAAAGACAGAGCAGGCGCGGATTCTGCGTGTGGAGCCGGTCAACTCCGAGTTGGCGCACACATATTGCGCATCGTGCATCGGGTGTGCGATAGGCTCAATTTTGGAATTCAGTAACGGAGGGACTCGTCAATGGTCCATGAAAATCACGACGTCGACCAAAACCTATGCAAGCGATGTGTTTCTTACGCGTGAATCAGAACCTGCTGCGTCAATGAGCAAGACGTGTTCTGTCAGGGTACCATTTAACTCCTGCAAGTAATAGCATTAGCGGCCCGACCACATCTGGAAATTCGTCCGACCTCATCATGAAATTCCGCTGCGAAGGGGTTGTTGAGAATTTTTTGTTTAGCTGGCTAATTACCGCCAAATAACATGACGCTCACAGCGTTATTGGCTGCGTGCAAAATAATGCTGGCCATCAGAGACCCTGAACGATGTCGGACAAAACCGAGCAGGAGACCGAGCAAAAAGATATTCTCCGGAATGGACGTATGCAAGTTACGCATAAGACTTCCTTGAAAGCTCCATCCCACGAAATGAAAAGCTGTGAACAAAAGTGAAGTGGTGAAAATGGCACGAAAGGCACTCCCATCGATCCCAAGAAGTGCACTCTGAACATACCCGCGAAAGAAAACTTCTTCAACGACCGGTACGAACAAAATCAAATAGAGGGCTCGAAGTGTCAGAGGAGCAAGTTGAAGATGCAGGCCCATCAAAGCTGCGGATGCGCCATTTAGTGTAAGCCATATTCCAGTAGCCGTTATACCCCAAAGCAGACCACGACGCAGGCTGCTGATATTTGCTCCAATTAAGTCGAGCTGTTCAGCTAAACGCTCACGCCAAAATAACCACGGATACCAGACAAAGATCAACATCTTGACCGCAATCCAGTAAGAGAGGGAGCCCGCCGCTCCTATAGACGTAACAGCCACAAACGGAATCGCCCAAATGACAAAAAAACCGACCACAAAAACGGCCAGTCGCCCAGAGGAAAGTCGCTGACTTATACCCACGCAATTTAAGAGTACATAGTCCGAACCCTGCGTCTATCGGGAATTTTATTGAACGAGTCTCGCGAAGAGAACGAAGGAAGCGAAGGTATCGGGAGTGCTGGTCATTCGCTTCCTTCGTTCTCTTCGCGAGAAAATTTTGTGCTGTGTGATTGTTGAGGCCCCCGTCGTGGCGGGATGGCGCGCAAGTTACGACTGGAATCGGAGGTGGAATTTACCAGGTGACCAACCGCAATAGTTACCGAACCGCGATCTTTCGAAGACTATAAAAAAGGCGCGACCCGTGCGGATCGCGCCTTCTTTGCTTGTCCGGCCGGGGTAGTGGCCGGCAAATGGGAAAAATTAAAACATATCCGGCGGGACGTTGCTGAGAGCGTCCATCATCGTCGTCAGGCCCATTTTAACTTTCAGCATTGAATCCTGGTGCAGGGTTTTCATGCCGTTTTTCATGGCGACGCGTTTGAGATCGGCGACCTCGACTTCCTTGTTGATCGCCTCCGTCAACTCTTCGGAATTCGTCATGAGTTCGTGAATACCGACGCGGCCTTTGTAGCCGTTGCCGCTGCAAACGTGGCAGCCGCCGGGCGACGCCTTGTAGATTTCGCCGCCGGCCTCGAAGCCGATCGCTTTTTTCAGGATTTCCAATTCGCGGCCTTCCGGAACGTATTTGACTTTGCAATTCTTGCAGACGCGCCGGAGTAAGCGCTGGGCGCACACGCAAACGAGGGATGCGGAAATGTTGAACGGCTCGATGCCCATTTCACCCATGCGCGAAACCGTCGACGGTGCATCATTGGTGTGAAGGGTGGAGACCAGCAAGTGACCGGTGAGCGCGGCTTCGCAGGCGATCTGCGCGGTTTCCTTGTCGCGAATTTCACCGACGAGGATGATGTCGGGATCCATGCGCAAATAGCAGCGCAGCGCACGCTCGAAGGTGAGGCCGATTTGCCGGTTCATCTGCATTTGGTTGATGCCGGCGAGCGTGTACTCGATCGGATCCTCGGCCGTCTGAATGTTCACGTCCGGCGTGTTTACTTCGCCAAGCGCGGAATAAAGCGTCATCGATTTGCCGGAGCCCGTCGGTCCGCAGTGGAGAATCATGCCGTAGGGTTGTCGCACGCACTCACGGTATCTTTCGAGGTTTTCATCGGAAAATCCGAGCATCGGCAGCGGCAGCGTGCTCTTCTGTTTGTCGAGGATACGCATGACCACTTTTTCACCGTGATTCATGGGGCCGGTGGCGACGCGCAGATCGATATCGATGTTTTTCTTCGTGAATTTCTTGAAGACAATGCGACCGTCCTGTGGCAGGCGACGCTCGGAAATGTCCAAATTGCACATGATCTTTAAGCGAGCGACCAGAGCGAAGGCGACCTGCTTGGGGAGACGAAGCTTTTCCGCGCACATGCCATCGATGCGATAACGAACGAGAAGATCCTTTTCCATGGGCTCGACGTGAATATCGGACGCACCGGAAATGTAGGCGTCCTCAATAATGCGATTCGTCAGCTGGATGATCGGTGCCGATTCTTCGCTTTCGAGATCCGCAGCCTTCATGTCACCGATGGCGGGTCCGTCGGCGTTGTAGGCGCTGCCGATCAGGTCTTTCACCTCGTCGAGATCGACATCGCCCGCTTCCAGGGTTTTCGCACCGCTGCCTGCCTGTTCCTTAAAATATTTTTTGACCAACGCATCCAGGATGGTGGCGGGAACGATCTTCACGTCTTCGATCGTCATCTCCGTGGCCGTCTGGAACGACTCGCGTTTGGCGTAGTCGAGCGGATTGATCATCAACACCGCGCAGGAATTGGTGCCACTCTTGCGGTACGGGAAAATTCCTTCGCGGCGGATGATCGCGTCGCCGGTCATGGTCACGATCTTATCGTCGATCTCCACCTCGTCGGCGGAGGTTACGAGCGGCAAATCGGTGAATTTGGAAATGAATTTTGCCGTGTCCTCCGCGCTCAGCTGGAATTTCGGATCCAGCATGCGCTGAATCAGCGTCGACGAATATTCCGCGACCTCGCTCAGGATCGCGAGGTCCTTGGGCGTAAACTGTCCGCCGGTGCCGGCGGATTGCTCCTTGTTGAGCACCTGAATTGCGCCAATGACGAGGTTGGTCTTGAGCGGAACGGTGAGCATCGACTTCACTTCGAAGCCGACGTTCATGTTTTTCAGTCCGCTCGCATCGGTGCCTTTGCCGGTGAAAAAAAGGGGTTCGCCCGTTTGCACGACCTTGCCGACATTGCCGGTGCCGCCCGGTAGTTTGCTTTGCAGCAGCTTTTTTCCGGTCTCACGAAATAGAAGCTCCTTGTCCTTGTCGCCGCCCCACAGCGTCGGCGAATAGTAGATGTGCTTGAATGCAATTTCCCCACCTTCCACCAGATAAAGTGTCATCGATTGCGCCTGGAGCGTCTCGACGACTTTGCTCGCGGTGAGTTCGATGACGGATTCGACGTCCTGTTTGCTCGGTGTCGGTTTCGAAATGACTTTGATCAGCAGGGACCGGCGGAGTGCGCCGGTGAGGTTGCTAGCGGTGGCCATGAGGGGGAGGATTGGAAGGCGCCGCCGGTCGAAAACGGGGCGGCGGCTGGCTTGGAATTGAAAAACGCGCTTGCTTGTATGGGCGATTTTTCGCGTGGTCGAGGGCGAACTTAAAAATGCTCGGCTGGCTCAACACGATTTGGAAAAAATTACTGCCGGACAAAAACGTCTCGACGCGGGCGGCGGACGGGGCGCGCGGGGAGCAGGCGGCTGCGGATTTTTTAAAAGGCCGGCGCAGTTTTTCGGTGGTCGTCCGCAACTGGCGGAATCCACGCGATCGCCGCGATGAGATCGATCTGGTCTGCAGCGATGGCAAGGTGTTGGTTTTTGTGGAAGTAAAGGCGCGCGCCGAGGGTGCGCTGGTGGCGGGGTTCCTCGCGGTCGACGACCGCAAAAAACGCGCGTTACGACGGGCGGTGCACGCTTACCTTGGCCAGCTCACGCATCCGCCGAGGTCGTTTCGCTTTGACGTGGTTGAGGTGACTTTAAGCGGCCGGCTGCCGCCGCAGGTCATGCATTATGAAAATGTGCCGCTGTTTCCGAAGGGTTACTATGTGGCGCGGGAAAGCGGTTCGCTCGACGAGGTGTCGGGAAACTTGTGACACGGTCAGATAGATAAAAACCTTGCGGGAGAGCGCCTTCCGGCCGACCTTCGCCGTCATGGCAGACGAAATTCGTCATCCCTTTTTGCATGGCTTGAGCAAACACCGCGGGTCTCCGCCCACGGTGATTGTTATTTTTGGCGCCTCGGGTGATTTGACCGCCCGGAAGCTGATCCCGGCGATCTACAATCTCGCTCACGACGGCTTGCTGCCGGCGGACTTTTACCTGATCGGATTTGGGCGGAAGGAAATTCCCGATGCCGAATTCCAAAAGCTCGCGGCGGACGCGATCAAGGAATTCTCCCGGCGTGAAATGAGCGAGGAAGTTTGGTCGCGGCTCGCCAAACGCACACTGTACGTCAGCGGTGGTTACGATGAGAAGGGTGCCTACGACAAACTGAACAACCGCATCGGCGAACTCGAAAAGGACGTAGGTCAGCCGCTCCAGTCGCTGTTTTATATTTCCACGCCACCCACGGTTTTCGCGCCGATCATCCAGAATCTTGGAGCAAGCGGACTCGCCAAACGGCATTTCGGCGGATCCCAACATTCAAAGGTTATCATTGAAAAGCCCTTTGGCCGCGATCTCGCGAGTGCCAAGGCGCTGAATCAGGAGCTCACGACGGTTTTTGCCGAGGAGCAGGTGTTCCGAATCGATCACTATCTCGGGAAGGAAACGGTGCAGGATCTTTTGGTGCAGCGTTTCGCCAATTCGATTTTCGAGCCGTTGTGGAATCGCAATTTCATCGACCACGTGCAGATCACTGTCGCCGAGGAGGTGGGCGTGGGCTCGCGTGCCGGTTACTACGAGCAGAGCGGCTGTCTGCGCGACATGATCCAGAATCACACGATGCAGTTGCTCGCGCTCACCGCGATGGAACCGCCGGTGTCCTTCGACCCGCAGTCGTTGCGCGACGAAAAAGTGAAATTGCTCAAGGCAATCCAGCCCGTCCGCCTCGACGGTCCGGAGAGCGACGTGGCCCGTGCCCAGTATTCGGCCGGAATGATGGCTGGTAAGGAAGTGCCCGGTTATCTTTCGGAAAAGGACATCAAACCGGAATCCGCGACCGAGACGTATGCGGCGTTGCGGTTGAGCATCAACAACTGGCGCTGGCAGGGCGTGCCGTTTTATTTGCGATCGGGCAAACGCATGGCGCGGCGCGTCAGCGAAATTGCCATCCGGTTCAAGCGCGCTCCGGGAAGCCTGTTCGCGGAGTCCGACCGCTTTAACCTCGCGCACAACACGCTCGCCTTCCAAATCCAGCCGGATGAGGGACTGAGTTTGATCCTTAACGCCAAGGTGCCCGGGCTGGAAACGCGGACGCAACCGGTGAAAATGAATTTTCGTTATGCGACGACCTTCGGTTCGAACACACCCGAGGCCTACGAGCGACTCGTGCTCGACGCGATGATCGGGGATGGCACGCTGTTTATCCGCGGCGACGAAACGGAGCGCTCGTGGCAATTGATCACGCCGATTTTGGAGCACTGGGCAAAGGAAGGACGAAAGGGAATGGACAGTTACGTTGCCGGTTCGTGGGGACCGGAGTCTTCCGCCGCATTGCTCAAGGCGAACGGACACACTTGGCGCGAGCCCTGAGCGTTGCCCGCTTATAATCTTACCCAACTGAACGGACATGCCGACTATTTTTGACGCGCTGCCTGGAATGGAGGTGCCGGTTGACGGCATCACGCGCGGATTTGCCAAGCTGTGGGAAAACACCGAGGGGATGGATCAAAAGGCGATGCAGCTCAACCTCGTCGTGCATTTTGGTTTTGCCACGACCGGGAAGGACGCGCTCGACCAGTTCCGGGTCGCCGGTCGGCTCGCTGAACGTTATCCGTGCCGCGTCGTCATTCTTTGTCCGCTCGGAGACGACACGAAGGAAAAGGAAATGCGCGCCAAGATTTACGGCGAGTGCTTCATGGGGAAATCCAAGGGCGACACCCGTTGCATTGAGATCGTCGCGTTGAGTTACCCGCCGAGCGCCAAGTCCTATTTGCAGGATCAGGTTTCCATCTGTCTCTCGACAGACCTGCCGATTTATTACTGGGCCCATCGTTTCACCTCGAGCCAGCGGATTGGGGTCTACCGGTATTTGCTGACGCGTTCGCAGCGGGTGATGTTCGACAGCGCGATCGTCTCGGCGGACGCGCTTTCTTATGCGTGGCCGAATATCTCCGCCGTGCGCGATCTGGCTTATACGCGAACGCTGCCGCTGCGCCAAAATATCGGACAGTTTCTGAGCCGTTATGCGCCGGCATTAATCGTCGCGGGATTGCAGGAAGTCACGATTCGTCACCGGGCGCAGCTGGCGGGGGAAGCAAATTGCCTGTTGGGCTGGGTGAAGAAAGGCCTGGTGCGTTCCGGAGCAAACGTGGATCAAGGCATCAAGTTCACCGTGACGCCGGTTGACTGTGCCGGTTGTTTTTCGCTGCAATTTATCTACGCGGACAAAAAGAAACATTTCGAGTGGTCGGCTGACCTGACGAAGGACAACGCGGAATTCACGGGGGATCTCGGCACCGGCAAATCGACGCAGACCGTCAGCGCGCATTTCATGGCGCCCGAAGCGGCGCTGTCGGAAGCGATGTTTTTTTAGACCGGCGGTTGTGCAGGGTAACCCGCGCTACGGTTAGACTTTTTAAGCCGAGAACTAAGGCTGGCGTGGGCTTCGTCAGTGGTACTAGCGTTTGTCTGCATGCCCAATTCCCCCGGCTCCGCCCCGAGCCAAGCATTTCCCCGGCCGACGCGCGCCCGCTATTGGGTGGTCGTTTTTGCCGTCACTCTCGCCACCATCCAATATATCGATCGGGTGGCGATTTCCCAGGCGATGCCGGACATCGCCGCCGAAATGAAATTCACGGACACGGAGCGCGGGCTGGTTTTCTCGGCGTTTACGTTGGCGTACGCACTCTTCGAAATCCCGACCGGCTGGCTCGGGGACAAGCTCGGTGCGCGGCAGGTATTGCTGCGCGTGGTGACGTGGTGGTCGATTTTCACGGCGGCGACGGGGTGGGCGTGGAATTTCACCGCGATGCTCGTGACACGGTTTCTTTTTGGCGCGGGTGAAGCGGGCTGTTTTCCCAATCTGACCAAGGCGCTCGGTGCGTGGCTGCCGAAGCGTGATCGTACGCGGGCGCAGGCGCTAATGTGGATGGGCGCGCGCTGGGGTGGGGCGGCGGCGCCGTTGCTCGTGGTGGCAGTCATGGCCTTCGTCACGTGGCGGACTGCATTTATGGTTTTTGCATTGCTCGGCGTGGTGTGGGCGATCGCATTTTACCGGTGGTTTCGCGATAACCCGCGCGATCATCCGGGCGTCAACGCCGCGGAATTGGCGCTGCTGAAGGATAACGAACAAAACGTCGTCACGCATGGATCGGTGCCGTGGCGAAAGTTGCTCACGAGCCCGACGATGTGGCTGTTGTGGGCGCAATATTTTTGTCTGAGTTATGGCTGGTATTTCTATGTGACGTGGCTCCCGACCTACCTGCGGGACGAGCGAAACATGGATATCAAATCGAACGCGTTCATGCACTGGTTGTCGGGCTTGCTGGAAGGATGGTTGAGTCCGGATCTCGCTTTAAAGGTGCTCGCGGCGGCGCTGGCGGGAATTCCGCTGTTCTTTGGCGGTTTCGGTTCGCTCTTCGGTGGCATGGTTTCCAGCCGGCTCATTGCGCGCGGTGCATCCGTGACCGGCGTGAGACGAACATTTGGTTTCGTCGGACTGACCGGGGCGGCGGCGTTGCTCATGGCGGCATTTTATATTCACGATCCTTTGCTCGCGATGCTTTCGATGGGCCTGGCAAGTTTTTGCAACGACCTGACAATGCCCGGAAGCTGGGCGACTTGCATGGACATTGGCGGCCGTTATTCCGGCACGGTGTCGGGCAGCATGAATATGATGGGCAACTTCGGCGGCATGGCGGGGCCGATCGTGGTGGGATTGGTTCTGTCGCTCACCGGACGGGACTGGCAACTCGCGTTCGCGATTTCTTCGGTGATCTATTTCCTTGGCGCGGTGTGCTGGCTGTTTATTGATCCCGTGACACCGCTGGAGCCGCCGGCAGCGGTGGAAGGGGAAGCGTTAACCGCTTGATCCCATGAAGTCCTCTCTAAAGTTTACGGTCTTTATTTGCGCGCTGGCTCCCGCGGTGTTTTTTCCGCTGACCGCGATGGGTGCGCCGAAAAAGAAGGCGCCACCACCGCTGGCGATTGCGAAGTTGGCGTGGCTGGCGGGGAGCTGGCGGTTGGAGAAAAACAGCCAGGTCGTGGATGAACAATGGATGGTTCCCGGCGGTGGCGTTATGCTCGGCGTGGAACGCACGGTGGAAAAAGGCAAAGTAAGGGAATTTGCCTTTCTCCAGATTCGCGAAGGTCCCGGCGGAGGTCTTTTTTTCGTACAGCAGGTTTCAGGGCAGAAGGAAGCAGCCTTCCAATCAAAAACGCTGACCGACACTGCGGTGGTTTTTCTAAATCAGCTGCAGGATTTCCCCCGAACGATCAGTTATGCGCTGCAATCCGACGGATCGGTGATCGCGATTGAGGAAGGAACCGGGGCAGACGGGCAGCCCAAGTGGATCGAAACCGTCTATCGCCGAAACGGGCAGTAAGCCGAGGACCCGGCGATCGCGGTTGAATTATTTGGCTGCGACTTTTTTGAAGGTCGCGGTCTCGGCATCGAAAAACTTCCGGGCTTCGTCCACGAGGCGATTTGGATTTTCGGCGAACGCCTTGCTGTCGGTCTCGATGGCCATGACGCCCGTCCAGCCGGTCTTTTTGATTTCGGCGAACAGGCCGGCGTAGTTGGCCCTGCCCTTGCCGATCTCGGTGTCGACCGGAACCGATTTGCCGTCGGTTGTGACGATTTCCTTGTCCTTGAAATGCATGTCGTACACGCGGTCACCGTAGTCGTGGAAAACCTTGGCGGCGTCGAAGCCGGCGGCGGTGACCCAGCCGATGTCGAGACACACGCCGATGCGGTGGTCACGCTTCGCCAGGACTTTCATGACGGTGGCGGGATTGCCATAAACGGAGTCGAGGTTGTGATTGTGAATTGCGAGCTTGATATCGTACTCCTTAACGAGCTCCTCGAGATTGTCCCACGCGCGGAGATCCTGGGGTTCAACCGCGATGACTTTCATGCCCATGAGTTTCGCGAATTCGAACAGCTTGCGGTTTTCCTCCTTGTCGAGACCCGGACGATTGACGCCAAAGGAATAGGCCGTGAGCCCGTGAGCATCGAGAATCGCCTTCTTGCGCAGGCTTTCGGCGCGCGGTGCAGCGGGATCAAGATGCGCGGCGATGAACTCGATTTGTTTCAAGCCATGTTTGGTGGCGAAATCGACGACCTGATCGAAGGTCATGTTGCGGCAAGTCCAGGTTTGCAGACCGAGCTCCGGACCGGAAGCGGCAGCGCTGAGGCGACCGGAGAATAACGCGGCTGAGCAGAGGAGACCGAGGAGGAAACGAAACTTCATGTTGAGGTAGGGGAAGAAGGTTGAGCGGCAGAAATTAATGCGAAGAGATCGATTGGCAAGAAGCGGATTAATGTGAGGCAAAGAACCGGGCACAAAGCGAAACAAGGCTTGGAGGTTGAGTGTGCGGTTGACGTTCCTGCAATCGGAGGTTCTCTTGATCAACAATGAAAGCTGCTACGAAGCGACCAGCGTCCAGCTATGTGCCCCGCGAAGAACCGACGTTGGTCGTGAACGAAAATGGCACCGCCGCCTATCTGGTTGAGGCGAAAACCTACGAAACCATGCAAAGGCGGCTGCGATTGCTGGAGGGTCTCGCTCGCGGAGAGAAAGCGATAGCGGAAGGAAAGGTGTTCTCACATTTACGGGCCCAAAAACGTATGGCCCGATGGCTGAAATAATTTGGACCGAAACGGCACTGGATGAACTTGCTGCGATCGGGGCGTATATCGCACTCGACAAACCTCAAGCGGCAAAACGTTTGGTTCAGCGAGTGTTCGTTCGTATCGACCAATTGGCGCTGTTTCCGTTGTCCGGCGGCAAGCCACGGGAATTGAGCGGCACACCGTACCGGGTGCTGGTGATTCAACCGCTTAGATTATTTTACCGATTGGAAGCGGATAGAATCTATATCGTGTATGTTATGCGTGGAGAACGGAGGCTTCGCATGAGCGACTTTCAGGACACGTAGCTGCATCATGCGATCGGTGAACGCGTGCGGGGTATGGCCGCCGCTTGCAGCGTGCCGTTTTCGAACACGTAACTGGCGTGACGCGAGGCCGGCGCAAGCACCGGCCCTCCGATAAGCAACAGTATTTATTTCCTCAGCACGCCCTAGAGAACGTTCAAAACAGCGTATGACTTTTTGCCTTTACGCAGCAGCAGGTATTTTCCGAACAGCAGATCGTTGGCGGTCACGCTGCGGGTGTGGTCGGGTACACGAACGTTGTTCAAATAGATGCCGCCGGCTTCGAGGTCTTTGCGGGCCGCGCCTTTTGATGGAGCGAGTCCGGAGTGGACGATCAAGTCGGTGATCGCTGCGCCGGCTCCGTCGAGCTTCGCTTTTTCGAGATCTTTCGTGGGCACTTCGCCAACGATGTTCTGAAACGTCAGTTCATTGAGGCCTTCGAGTGGTCCCCCAAATAGCACTTGGCTTGCGAAGTGGGCTTCGGCGCATGCATCGTCACCATGCACCAGCTTCGTCAATTCGTCGGCCAACGTTTTTTGTGCGAGCCTAGCATGTGGGTTGGTTCGAACCTCATTTTCATAGCGGGCGATTTGTTCCGCATCCAAAAAGGTGAGAGACTTCAAAAGCTTCACGACGTCGGCGTCGTCCGTGTTCACGAAGAACTGATAAAACCGGTAGGGACTGGTTTTCTTTGGATCGAGCCAGACAGTCCCCGTCGCGGTTTTGCCGTATTTTGTCCCGTCGGATTTGGTGAGCAGAGGAAACACCAGACCCCATACGGTGGCGCCGAGTTTTTTCCGCGTGAGCTCGGTGCCGACCGTAATATTGCCCCACTGGTCGGTGGCGCCGACTTGCAACTCGCAGTTGAAGGTTTTGCGCAGGTGATAAAAATCAAATCCCTGCAACAGCATGTAACTGAACTCGGTGAAGCTGATGCCAGATGTGCCTCGATTCGGATTCTCACTTTCCATTCGAGATTTAACGGAATCCTTCGCGATCATGGAATTTACCGTGATGTGCTTGCCGACATCACGCAGGAATTCGAGAAAGCTGACCTGGCCGGTCCAATCGTAGTTGTTGACGAGCCGCGCGGGATTGGCGGTTGCGTTGAAATCGAGGAAGCGAGTCAGCTGGGTCTTGATCGAGGCGATGTTGTGCGTGACTTGGTCTGGCGTCTGGAGATTGCGTTCGTCCGACTTGCCGGAAGGGTCGCCGACCATGCCCGTGGCGCCGCCTGCGAGGACGATCGGAAGATGGCCTTGAAGCTGGAAACGACGCAGGGCGAACAACGGAACCAGATTGCCGACGTGGAGGCTGTCCGCGGTCGGGTCAAAGCCGCAATAGAGGGTGAGCGGCCCCTCAGCGAGACGTTTGGCCAGGGCTTCGCGGTCGGTGGAGTCGGCATAGAGGCCGCGCCATTCAAGTTCGTCCAGAATTGTCATGAATCGCGGTGGTTATTGGCCGTGGCGACGGGACTGGCAAGGGGAAGTTTTGGGCGGTCCTTTTGGCTCGAAGGGCGCGGGTCGACGGATGGTCTCGGTCTCCAGCCAGCAAAACTTATAGGCCGCATGCGGCTTTTAGTAACCGCCCTCATATCAGTGCAAAATGGGTTGCGGCGGGAGTAACGGGCGCTCTATTTACTCGGTTTCACGCTGCAATTGGCGTTCGTGTTTACCGTCAAACCAAACTCATTTCTCTCATGCCTCTAACTGTCGGCTCAAAAGCCCCTGATTTCACGCTGAAAACCAAGACCGTCGATGGCTTGAAGGACGTGAAGTTGAGCGATAACTTTGGCAAAAAACAGACGGTGCTGTTGTTTTTTCCGTTCGCTTACACCGGTACCTGCACGACCGAGATGTGCGATGTTTCGGGCGGTCTGGGTGGTTATTCGGGTCTAAACGCCGAGGTCTATGGCATCAGTGTGGACAGCCCGCATGCGCACGCGGCTTGGGCCAAGGAAAACAAAATCACGGTCACTTTGCTTTCCGATCTGAACAAGACCGTCACCAAAAGCTACGATGTGATATTGCCAAACCTGGGCGGCATCGGCGATACGGCCGCTCGCGCGGCTTTTGTCGTCGGGAAGGACGGGGTCATCAAATATGCCGAGCAGACCGCGACGCCCAAGGATCTGCCGAACTTCGCGGCGGTCAAAGCGGTGTTGGCCCTGTAATATTTCCAACGCGCACTTTCGCGGTTAACTTCAAATTTTCGATCCCATGAGCACGCTTCCCAATCCATTCTCCACCCTGCAAACCTTCGAGGGCGGCAAGAAATTTTATTCGCTGCCCGCGCTTGAGAAAGCCGGCTTCCCCATTTCCCGGCTGCCGGTGACGATCCGCCTCGTGTTGGAGTCGGTGCTGCGCAATTGCGATGGCAAGCGCGTGCTGGAATCGAATATTCGCCAATTGGCGGCATGGAAGCCAACTGAAGCGCGCACGGCGGAGATCCCCTTCGTCGTTGCCCGCATCGTGCTGCAGGATTTCACCGGCGTCCCGCTGCTGGTCGATCTGGCGGCCATGCGTTCCGCTGTCGCCAAGCTCGGCAAGAACCCGAAGATCATCGAGCCGTTGGTGCCGGTTGATCTCGTGGTGGATCACTCCGTCCAAGTGGATTTTTCCGGCAATGCCGATGCGTTGAAAAAGAATCTCGACCTCGAGTTCACCCGCAATCGTGAGCGCTACCAATTTCTGAAATGGGGCATGCAGGCATTCGACACTTTCAAGGTTGTGCCGCCGGGCATCGGCATCGTGCATCAGGTGAATCTCGAGTACCTCGCAAAAGGCGTCCTGAATGCGGGCGAGGTCTATTATCCGGATACGCTGGTCGGAACGGATTCGCACACGACGATGATCAATGGCCTCGGGATTGTGGGTTGGGGCGTGGGTGGCATCGAGGCCGAGGCCGGCATGCTGGGCCAGCCGGTTTATTTTCTCACGCCGGATGTAGTCGGCGTTTATCTGACCGGCGCGCTCAAGGAAGGCGTCACCGCGACCGACCTCGCGCTGACCGTGACGCAGATTTTGCGCAAGGCGAAGGTCGTCGGCAAATTCGTGGAATTCTTCGGACCGGGCGCGGCGGCGTTGCCGGTGGTGGACCGCGCGACGATCGGCAACATGGCGCCGGAATATGGCGCGACGATGGGCTTTTTCCCGATCGACGCCGAGTGCTCAAATTATCTCCGCGCCACCGGCCGCGACGAAAAACATATCGCGACCTACGAGGCGTACTACAAGGCGCAGGGACTCTGGGGGATTCCGCAGAAGGGCGAGATCGACTACTCCCAAGTGGTCGATCTCGATCTTTCAAGCGTCGTGCCAAGCGTTGCCGGACCGAAGCGTCCGCAGGATCGCATTGAGCTGAACAATTTGAAGAACGAATTTCACTCCGCGTTTTCCAAGCCAGCCAACGAAAACGGATTTGGCAAAAAGCAGGAGGATTATGCGAAATCGGTTGGAATTTCCGCCATCGCCGGAGCGGATTTTCATCCAGGCGGTGGCAGCCAAATGGCGCCTTCTTCCGCCGTCGCCCAAGCAAAGTTCACGAGCATCGAAACTGAGCGCGAAATGGCGGATAATCGTCCCACGCCGGATCACGTCACCGCGGCCTCGCCGCGACTCGATGGTGCGGTCGGTAACGGCACCGTGTTGATCGCGGCGATCACGAGTTGCACCAATACGTCGAATCCAAGCGTGATGCTTGCCGCGGGTTTGCTGGCGAAGAAGGCGGTCGAGAAAGGTCTGAAGGTGAATCCGGTGGTGAAATCCTCGCTCGCGCCCGGCTCGCGCGTGGTGACGGATTATCTCAACAAAACCGGACTCACGCCGTATCTCGACCAGTTGGGTTTCCAGACGGTCGGTTACGGTTGCACAACCTGCATCGGCAACTCGGGCCCGTTGCATCCGGCCATCGAGGACGTCGTCGTTAAAAACGATTTCGTCGCAGCCTCGGTGCTTTCGGGCAATCGCAATTTCGAGGCGCGCGTGCACCAGAACATCAAGGCGAACTTCCTGATGTCACCGCCGCTCGTCGTCGCTTTCGCGCTCGCCGGCCGCGTCGACATCGACATGTCCAAGGACGCGCTTGGTACCGGCAAGGACGGGAAGGCGGTTTTTCTCAAGGACATCTGGCCCACTTTGCAGGAAGTGCGCGATCAATTGCAGGCCGCGCTTAAGCCGGAGGTATTCCGCAAGCTCTACGCCGATTTCGCCGCGCAGAATCCGAAGTGGAACGAAATTCCATCGAGCACCGGCGACGTTTATTCGTTCGACGCCAAATCGACGTACATTCAGGAACCGCCGTTTTTCACGGATTTCACGCTGAAGCCCGGGAACATCGCGGAGATCAAGGGCGCCAAGGCGCTCGGTATTTTCGGCGACAGCGTCACGACGGACCACATCTCACCGGCCGGCGCGATCAAGAAGAGTTCGCCGGCGGGAAAGTTCCTGCTCGATAGCGGTGTGAGTTTTGAGGATTTCAACTCCTACGGCTCGCGTCGCGGCAACGATCGGGTCATGACCCGCGGAACGTTCGCGAACGTGCGCATCAAAAACCTGATGCTTGGTGGCGAGGAAGGCGGCAACACCATCGGCGCTGACGGCGCCAAGACGTCGATTTACGACGTCTCGGTGGCGTATCAAAAGGCGGGGACTCCGCTGATCATCATCGCAGGTCAAGAGTATGGCACGGGTTCCTCGCGCGATTGGGCGGCGAAAGGGACAAATCTTCTCGGTGTCAAAGCGGTCGTTGCGCAAAGTTTCGAACGCATCCACCGTTCCAACCTCGTCGGAATGGGCGTGCTTCCACTTCAATTCAAGGACGGCACCACCGCGCAGACGTTAAAGCTGGACGGAACCGAGACCTATGACGTCGTCGGTTTGACCGCCGCCATCAAGCCGCAGCAGGATTTGACGCTAAAGATCACCCGCAAGGACGGCTCGGTTGAAAATGTTTCGGTGCGCTGCCGGATCGATACGCCAATTGAGATTGATTACTATCAGCATGGGGGGATTTTGCCCTATGTTCTCCGCCAGATTGTGACGAAGAGCTAATTGACAGACCTCCGGAAACGCGGCGAGCTATTGGCCGCGTTTCCTCCCACCTGCCCATGCCGGATTCAGTCAAACCGACCTTCCTTGTCGATGCCTACAGCGACCCGGTGCTTATTCGCATCGACGGACGCGCGTCGTTTACCAACAGCGGCAGCCTGAAGGATTTTTTCGCCGAGATGATGCGGCAGGGGAAAACGCGCTTCATCGTCGATTTCCAGCAATGCACCAGCATGGACAGCACGTTCCTCGGCGTGCTCGCGGGCGCGGCGATTGAATTGCGCAAAAAAACACCGCCGGGAACGCTGACTCTCGCGCGCGTGGGAGAACGAAATCTGGAATTGATCCGCAACCTTGGCCTGCACCGGCTGGCCCTCGTCGACGCCGGGACCTTCCAGATGAATTTTGCCGGTGGCACCCAGGCGCTCGATACCAAGACGAAAACGGAAATCGAAAGTGCCCGGCTCGTGCTGGAGGCGCACGAGAACCTGATCACGGCCGACGCCGGCAATGCGGCCAAGTTTCAGGACGTACTCGCCTTCTTGCGCAATCGCGTGGAACTGCGTTAAGGTCGGCCCATGATGTTGTTCCTGCTCGGCGGTTTTATCAGCGCGATGCTGGTTTACGCCTTTTACTGGCGTGCGCAGCGGGAAGTGGCGCGGCTGGAGGAGGAGAAGCAGGGCCTGATGGAGGAGCGCCAGATTGTGCTCGATTACATGCACGCCATGGTGGACGCGGTGGGCGAGCGGCTTCCCCGCGACGAATTATTTCAACGCATCGTTCACGCTGCAATTTTGAGCACGGGCGCACTCAGCGCGTGTATTTTCGAAAAGGACGGCGACAACATGATGCGCGGCGTGGCGGTCGAGGGGCTTTTCCCGCCGCACCGGCCGATCCCCGACACGCAACGGATGAAGCTCGGCACGCGCGCCAAGTTCATCGAACAAGTCCTCAAATCCGAGTCTTTCCCGGTCGGCGAAGGCGTAGTGGGCCGGGTGGCGGCGACGGGGCAGGGGTTGCTCGTCGAACGCGCGGACGATGACCCGCGGATCGTGAAGCACAATGATCCCGCGCTCACGGTGCATTCGGTGATTGCGACTCCAATCATGGTGCGCCGGCGGCTCACGGGCGTGCTTTGCGTGTGCAATGCGTCGGACGGGCTGCCGTTTACCGCGACGGATTATTCACTGGTGGAAACGCTGGCCGAACAGGCAGGCCTTGCCGTCCACAATGCTGATTTCCTGAATTTGCAGGCCGAAAAACAACGGATCGACATCGACCTGGCTCTGGCCAGCGATGTGCAACGAATGCTGTTGCCCCGGACCATGCCGCGCGTGCCGGGCCTCGATATCGATGCGCGTTATCTGGCGGCGCAGAAAGTCAGCGGCGATCTCTACGATGTTTTTGAACTCGGTCAGGATCGCGTGGGCGTCGCGGTGGCGGATGTATCGGGCAAGGGCATGTCGGCTTCGCTTTTGATGGCGATCTGTCGGACAACCCTGCGACAAATCGCACCGTTGTTCGATTCGCCGGCGCTCGTTTTATCCGAGTTAAACCGATCCATGGCCGTCGATATGCGCGAGGGCATGTACATCACGATGACCTACGCCGTGGTCGATCCGCTCAATAACCAGGTAACGATCGCGCGGGCGGGACACGAACTGTCTTTGTTTTCGCGCCGGGAGCTTTCGACCGGTTCCTACGTGAGCGAATATGTCGGTTCCGAGGGCATGCCGGTCGGATTGGTGGGGGCTGAACTCTTTGAACTCGCGATCGAGGATAAGGTCCTCGAATTCGAGCCGGGGACGACGTTGGTGCTTTATACGGATGGCTTGACGGAGGCACCCAATGAAAACGACAAGGAATTCGGTGGCGCACGACTGGCCGACGCGTTGCGCGCGTCGCATGCGGGCGCGGCGCGCGAGATCAACGACTTCATCCTTGGTGCCGTCGAATCATTCTCCGGCGCGACGGGACTGCGCGACGATTACACGCTGTTGACGATTAAGCGGGTGTCGTGATTAGCCAGTGTCTGGGAAATAACTTGCGCGCTTTCCGTATCCGTAGGTCGGTGCACCCAGTCCGAGGCAGAGGATTTACACCAAGACCGCAAAGGTAACAAAGACGCGGAATCGAACCGACGGAATTAAACGCGGAGGACACAGAGGACGCGGATTGCCTGAACAAAATCCCGTCCAGTCCGCGATCAGCACCGTTGCTGCGTACTCGCATCCCGGCGCATGTCCGCGCACCTGCGTGCGAGGCAAACGGACGCCTCCGGATCCAATCCCGCAGACGATCAGTCGAAGGTGATTTTGAAAGTTTCGCGCCTGCTATTGAGCGCCAACTATTAGTGGTGAACCCTTCTGCGGATTTATTTCCCAGATTTAGTCTGTCCGCCGGGGAAAATTGGAGTGGCACGGTGTGGAAATCCCGTTTGCGTTCGATGGTGTCCCAATTTACCGATATTCCCTGATGTCAGCCACGAGCACCACGTCCGTCCCGATCATGCCCACGCAACTGCCGGATGCCGCCGGTCATTTTGGTGCCTATGGTGGCGTCTTCGTCCCCGAGACGCTGATGACGGCGCTGTCGGACCTGACCAAGGCCTACGAGAAGGCGAGGGACGAGCCGGCGTTTCAAAAGGAATTGAGGCATCACCTGAAGGAATTCGCCGGGCGGCCGACGGAACTCTATTTTGCGGAACGCCTGACCGAACATTGCGGTGGCGCAAAGATCTATTTCAAACGGGAGGACTTGCTCCACACGGGCGCGCACAAGATTAACAACGCCCTGGCTCAGGCGCTCCTCGCCAGGCGGATGGGGAAAAAGCGCATCATCGCCGAAACGGGAGCAGGCCAGCACGGCGTCGCCACCGCGGCCGCGTGCGCGAAATTTGGTTTGGAATGCGTCGTCTACATGGGTGCGCACGACATGGAACGGCAGGCGTTGAACGTTTTTCGCATGCGGCTGATGGGCGCGGAAGTTCGTGGCGTGGAGGCCGGGCAAAAGACGCTCAAGGAAGCGATCAACGAAGCGATGCGCGACTGGGTGACGAATGTTCGCAGCACCCATTACATTCTCGGTACGGCGTATGGTTCGCATCCGTATCCGATGATGGTGCGGGATTTTCATCGTGTGATCGGCCAGGAAGCAAAGGAACAGATTCTAGCGCGCGAAGGCCGGCTGCCCGACGAGTTGGTCGCGTGTGTGGGCGGCGGCAGCAATGCCATCGGGCTCTTCTTTGATTTCCTCTCCGACGCCAACGTTCGCATGTTCGGCGTCGAGGCGGGCGGTCTCGGGATTACACGGGGCGATCACGCCGCGAGATTTGCCGGCGGACGTCTTGGGGTGTTGCAGGGCTGCAAGACCTTCATTTTGCAGGACGCTGACGGACAGATCGAGCTGACGCATTCGGTGTCAGCGGGACTCGACTATGCTGCGGTCGGACCGGAGCATGCGTTTTACCGGGACAAAGGCCGCATCGAATTCGCTTATGCGACAGACGACGAAGTGCTCGCGGCATTCCAACTCTGTTCGCGGCAGGAAGGCATCATTCCCGCGCTGGAAAGCACGCACGCGCTGGTCCACGGCATGAAGCGCGCGAAAGCATTGGGTAAGGACAAAATCGTCATCGTGAATTTGTCCGGACGTGGAGATAAGGACGTGCAACAAGTCGCGGTAATTCTCGCAGCGAAGAAGTAACACGGCGAGGCATTGAGTGAATGCAGGATGGCTTGTGTCAATGCATCTTGGCACTCCCGGTCTTTTTTAATTCTTAGCTCCGAGTCATCACCAACAGTTCGCGCGAATAGCCAAACTTTCAACCGTTCTTAACCGGGCCGCGGTGGATAATACGCTTACCTTTCGACTTCAGAACGTGGTTCGTTATTCAGGCAGTGATCGTCTCCAGCGAGCAGCCTTGGAGCGGGGTTTCGCAGTTGGGGCGGGCGATGACGCCGGCGTAAGGCTCGGTGGAGAAATGTTTTCCTGGCTCGGAAAGCAGGTGACGATCGCAGACGGCAAAGAGTTCGGCCCCGGTCATCGCGCGGCGCATGTCGTGCAGGAACGCACTCGCGGGGTCCACGCTTTGGCCGACAAAATTCAGGTATTTCTTCATCTTCGCCACGTGGGCGGCTTCAGGGACGCCGGGTTGCTGCGTTTCGCGGTAGAGGCGCTCGACGTATTCCCGAACGTCGGCGAGTGTGGGTTGGAAGATTGCACGAGGGGTTGGGGACGACGGATTGGGGATAATCCGCCCTATCTCAAGCCGTTCGCGACATTGTCGGAAAATCCAGGGATTTCGGATGGCGTGGCGACCGATCATTACTCCGGCGGCGCCGGTTTCCGCCAGAACGGTGACGGCTTTTTCCGCTGACGCGATATTACCATTCGCGAGGACGGGGCAACGAACGGCGCGGGCGGCGTGGCCGATGAAGTCGTAATGGACTTCGCTGCGGTATCCTTCCTTCACTGTGCGACCGTGAACGCTGAGGAGATCGACCGAGTGTTTGTTGATGAGCGCGAGAATGGGATCGTAGTTTTCGGTGGTTTCAAAACCGATGCGCATCTTGACCGTAAAAAGTCCGGGCGTCGCATCGCGCATGGCTCCGATCAATTCGTCGACTTTGGCCGGATCTCGCAGGAGTCCACCGCCGACGTTTTTCTTGTAAATTTTTGGCGCCGGGCAACCCATGTTCAGGTCGATGCCGGCAATCGGATAATTCAACAGCTCCTTCACGGTGCGGATCATGTCGGGAACGTGCTCGCCGATGAGCTGCGCGAAGACGGGCCGGCCGGTTTTGTTTTCCGTGATCGAACGGAGAATATGTTTTTCCGGACGGGACTGACTGTGCACCCGGAAAAATTCGGTGAAGAAATAATCCGGCGCGCCGTAATGCGCCGCAACCCGCATGAAGGGCAAATCGGTGACGTCCTGCATCGGAGCCAACGCGGTCAACGGCTGGCCGGGGATGATGACGGACGGAAGTAGACGTGACGTGGTGGTTGCGGCGTTCAAGCGGACCAATTCTTCACTGGAGTCGGAATGACTGGCAAGGAGAGTTTGCTGGCGTCAGCGCGGCGTAGTAAGGCGGCTGAGCCGGGGCTCGGCGTTCCCGGGATGAGAACCGGGATTGAAGAGTTACTGATCCCCTTCGTCCTTGGTCTCTTCCTTCTGCTGCTTGAGGACGCGTTGAAGGATTTCGCTCATATCCTCGACCAAATCGAAGACCTTGCGGGCAACAAAAATCGGGCGTTTGTGCTGTAACGCCAGCACGATCGAATCGCTGGGGCGGGCGTCGAGTTCGAGGAATTTACGGCCCAGCTCATTCTGCATGTGAAGAATGATGCGGGCGAAATAAGTGCCGTCGTTGACGTCGTTGATTACGATGCGTTCCAGGGTGATCTCGAAACCCAGCAGCATGTGCCCGATCAAATCGTGCGTGAGTGGCCGTTCTTTTTTCACGCCGTTGATCGTCATCGAAATGGCGCTGCCCACGCTGGAATCGACGTAGATCACGAAAACCTTGTCGTCGTTGCCCAAAAAAACCGCACATCCGGTGGAGGTGGGCATCAGGCCTTTAATGGCAACTTCGACGATATCAGCGGGCATGGTCAAAAGGTGAAACTGTAAGCGGAAAAGTGCAAGCAAGCGCGCGGCCGGAACGAAACGATCAACTCAGCTTCCTCAGAATCCGTGGAGCGCAATATTCCACGCCTTTGCTTGTTTCAAGACGGCGGCCTTATCGAGAACGATAACCTTGCCCGCTTCCAATGCCGCGGCCCCGAGGCCGGCTTCGTGCATGGTTTCAAGTGTGCGCAGCCCGAAGACCGGGACATCGAAGCGAAAATCCTGCTGCGCTTTGACGGTCTTCACAAAAAGGGTTTCGTCGGTCTTGAAGGTGCCCGCGCGGCGCAGCATGTCGTCGGTCCCTTCAAAGGCTTCCACCGCAATCACCGTGCCTTTGCGGACGACGCAACCCTGACCGATATCGAGCCGGGCAATTTCCCGGGAAATATGGATTCCATGGTTGAGATACTCGTCGTCGATCGGTAGTTTTCGCCCGGTCATCGCGCCGGCCGCCGCCATTTCGTCGTCGATGAATGCCCGGGCATCCAGCAGGGTGACGCCGATTTTTTCAATTTCGTTGGCGATCGCGCCGAAGATGGTTTCGGCGTTGCGCCGTTTCAGGGAGAAAAGAATCGAGGCCGCCTTCAGGTCGGGCGTGAGGCCATGAAACAGGCGCTTCGGTTTCACCTGGCCGGCCATCAATGCATAACCCGCGCCGAAATTTTTCAGGGCATCGAGCATCCTGCCGATTTGCCCGACGTTGAGCGTTACCCTCTCCGTCGCCGGAAAACTCGCGACGAACACCGGATCGGTCTCGTCGTCCATCGCAATCAACCGCAACGGAACGCCGGCGCGCCGAATTGCATCCGCAGTGATGATCGGATAGCGCCCGCGGCCGGCAATCAGCGCGACAGGGCGCTTGGCGTCGTAGTCGGCGGACAGAAAGGCTGAAGGCAGGGTGGGTGAGGAGGCCATTATTTTCTCAAAGTCTTGAATTTCGCACACCGGACAAAATGACAAGCGGTGCGCGGCCGATAATTTCGTTACGACTGTGAGCCATAGTATTTTTTGTAACTCCGATAGTAGCGGTAATTGCTGTAGTACTCGATGCGCCGCTCAGAGAGGCCGTTGAGCACGACGCCGAGCAGTTCGACCTTGTTATCCCTGAGTTGTTTGATGTAGAGCCGGATGTGTTTACGATAAGCGCAATTGAAGCGGCAGACGTAGACAACTTCGTCGGTGCTTTCCGAGAGTAAGAGCGCATCGGTGACCGCGCCCATCGGGGGGGAATCGACCACGACCAAGTCGAAGTGCTTCTTCATGCTTTCCAAAAATTGACCGAACACCGGTCGTTCGAGCAATTCCGTCGGGCCTTTGGAACGACCGCCCGAGCGCAGGAGGTAAAGATTTTCGTTCACCTTGATCAAACCGAGCAACGGATCCGTGAAAGGATCGGGCGTGATTTTGGCGCCGGCTTCGAACCAATTGATCAGGCCAGTCTCGTTGGCGTGTTTGAAATGACGGTGCAGCATCGGACGGCGGAGATCACAGTCGATGATCAACACCCGTTTGCCGTGGCGGGCAAAGGAAGCGGCGAGGTTGCAGCTGATCATCGTTTTGCCTTCGCCCGGAATCGTGCTGGTAACGAGAATGCTTTTCGGGAAATCGAGCTTCGACTGGATTTTGACCGCGCTGTAAACACTGAGAAACGCCTCGGAGGCGGGCGACGTTTTGGCGGTGCTGACCAACGAATGTTTTTCGTCGTCGGGAATTCCGCTCAACTCGGGAATGATGCCCAACAGATGGGTGCCGATAAAACTTTCGATGTCCCAAGCGCTCTTTACGCGATCATCGATGAAGCTGAGACCGACGGCGACGCCGACGAAGATCAGGAGACCGAGGCCGACGCAGGTTTTGATGATATTGCGCAGATTCGGCGTGTAAGGCGATCCGGCGGGAACCGCGCGATCGAGCGGTTTGACGGGAATGTTTTCGAGATTTTTAGAAGTGGTGGTCTGGTTGAGCCGGTCGAGAATCTGGATGTAGTTGCTCTTGGCCACCTGGGCCTGGTTCTCGAGGCTTTTGAAATCCACCGAGAGTTCGCCGAGGCGCAGTTGATCCTTTTCGGCTTCCTTGTATTCCTTGGTGTAGGACGCCTCGGTCTCCTGAAGCTTCACGTACTGGGTCCGCAGATCGGCGATGGATTGGTCAATGTTATGGCTAAGCTGCGATTTCACCACCTCGATGGCGTTCGCGAGATCGATCATCTTCGGATGTTTTTCCAAATAGCGTTCGCTCAGGATCGACTGCTGTTTGGTCAGCTCGGCCAATTGCGCTTTAAGAGAGGGAATCGTGCCGTAACTCGAAATGTAACCGATTTCGAGGAGGGTTTGTTTATCGCCTTTCATGCGCTCGATCTGTCCGAGCAGGTTCTCCATATCGAGACGCGCGAGACGGGCGGTGGTCAGCGTGGCGTTGATGGCGCGCAGACGTTCGCTGACGATGTTTATGCTGTTGTCGACTGAGACCAGGTTATTTTTTTGACGATATTCCTGAAGCCGGCCTTCCGCGGCCTCGGATTCCTTGCGCAGTTCCTCGCTGCGGCTGCGCAGATAATCCACCGCGAATTCGTTTTTTCCACCGACATTCTCGATGAGATAGCGCATGAACTGGTCGACGTAGCGATTTGCGATCAACGCTGCAGCCTCGGGATCCCGGTGGATGACCGAGATCGTAATGAGGTAGCTGTTACGAATCGATTGCGGCGTCATGGTGCCGAGGATCGAGGCGGCGTTGGGGAGCGGCGCGCCCGGAGAAAGCTGCTTGAGGTACGGTCGTTGGAGAATTTTTACTTCGTCCGGCGTCAGCGACTGGGCCACCATCGACTGCAACCGGGCGCTTTCAAGAAATTTGAGATGGGTGTTGAGATCGGCTTCGGAGCGAATGGACGAATCAACCACCTGCTCGTTGAGCACCACGCGTTCCGGGCGCTCGAATTGCAGCGTCGCCGTGCTGGAATACATCGGAGTTTCCCGCGCTTGATAATAGCCAAGGGAAATCGCGATAAGCAGCGCGATCGGCAGGGCAATCCACAGTCGCTCCCGCAATATCACATAATAATCCCGCAGCGAACGCCGTTCGGTAATCTGCTGGTCGTTCCCATGCAGCGAAGACCCGGATCCTCGACCGGTGCCGGAATGGGGTGGAAGATCGGACGCGGGCATTGGCAGCGATCAGATCAAGCGCTCGGGCACGTAGACGACATCGCCAGGTTGGAGGAGGAGGGTATTGTCATCGTTCTTCTGGTCCTTCCTGCCCTTGATGACGTTATCCACGTCGATGACGAAGACTTTTTTCGAGCCGTCGGGCAGGACGCGGGTCACACTGACGGCCGAGCCCTTGCCGATATCGGTGATTCCGCCCGCCTTGGTGACAAGTTCGACGACGGTGAAGGTGGATTCGATCGGAAGCGGGTAGCGCCCGGGATTTCGAATCTGTCCCTGGATGGAAACTTCGCGCGGAGCGTATTCCTCGACGTTAACCGTCACCTGCGGATTGCGGAGAAAGCGGCCTTCCTTGTATGCGTTTTGGATCGCGTTCTGCGCCTCGACGACCGTCATTCCGCCCACGTTGACTTCGCCCAGCAGCGGCAAATTTATCCGGCCACGCGCGTCGATCCGGGTGACGCTGGTGAGGTCTTCCTCCTGAAAAACCGTGACGCGGATCCGATCCGCGAGCGAAAGGGTATAGATGTAATTTTTCTTGCCATTGGATTCCTGATTTTCGGCCCGCAACACCGAGCCGGCGCAAAGCAGCACACCGGCGATCAGCCAAATAAAATGAGAGGCGAACTTCATGATCGGACTAGAACCGGCTCGAAAGACTGACGGAGAATCCGTTGCGATCGAAATCGGAAAAGCTGAGAGTGGACCAGTTTTGCAGATACATATAGCTGACGGCCAGCCGGAAGTGATCGTTCAACTTGTAGTGAATGCCGACGTCGGTACTGAAAAAATCATCCCGCCGGGATTGCGTGCTTCCGTTCAGGAATAGATTGCGACCGTAAGCGATGCCGCCCTCGACCTCCCATTTGCGCGTGAGGGCGTAATTTGCGCGCAGGCCGAGGACGGTTGAGTCAACCGATGCGCCAGTGGCGATCGTGTTGAAATCGCGGCTGATCTGGCTGCTGAGGGTCAGTTTGCGCGTAACCGTCCAGTTGAGCGCGGCGAGAACGTTGAAGTGGTCGAAGCTTTCGCCGTGGTCGATGTCGCGGATTTCGTAACCGAACCGCACGGTGCCGTTGAGTTTGGCGAGCACCGCACCCGTGGCTCCGACGTTAAACCAATGATCGTAGGTGTCGGGACCACTGGTGGCTTGCGAGTAACGAACGCGATAGCCGGCGACCAAATCCAGTTTTGAGGTGTAGATATAAAAAAGATCCAACGCCTCATCGTAGTCGTGGTAGTTGTGCAACTCCGGATCGTCATCGCTGTAGGTGCGCCGGAGATAGCCGGTGTCCGACGTGCCGTAAAACCGTTCGCTGACCGGATAGCGCAGTTTCAGGTCGAGCGGGATATTCCACGAATTCGTCCGCAGATTCACGGCGCTGTCCGAGCGGCTTTCGCGAAATGCAGACGCTGAAAAAGAGCCGGTCAGTCGACCGGTGCCCTTGACGAATGCGATGGAGAAACTCGGATCGAGCGCGCTTTGGTCAGTGTAGGTGGCGAAACGTTGATAGGAAAGCTTCGCGGTGCCGTTCACCGCAATCAAACCTGCGTCCCGGCTAAAATCCATGCCCACTTCGCTGGTGATGCTTGAATCGCCGCGCTGCGTTGAATCGGAAAAAATATTCGAATTGTAGGCGAACGAAACGTCGCCAAAAACGAACAGTTGCGTGTGCGAACCTTCAATATTCAGCAACGCCTCGGCGCGGTGGAACGGGAAAACCGCCAGCAAGCCGACAAGTAGAAAATGTTTGATTGAACCCGGGGACATCACGGCATCACTCGGATCAGGGCGTGCCCGTCAGTCGATCGGGACTGACCGTGATGTTGTTGGGGAGTTGGGCCGGCACCGCGGGATTCGGAGTTATCTCCTGGTTGGCCGCATCGTTGGCGTCGAAGAAAACTGTTTTCTTGGCATTGCAGGCGACGGTGGTCCGTTCGTCCAGTCCTTGAAGTGAATCCTTGGGGGTTTGGCTGATCGTGATTGTGGCAGGTAGCCCGTTTTTGGCGGCGTGGATGATGGCACGGTCTCCGGGATGGAGCACTTGACTCTGCTTTGCCGGTGCGTCGACACTTACGGTCACGTCACCCTCCAACAGATCGACGATGGTTTCCCCGGCGGACGCATCGATGGAAAGGCGTCCGCGACGAATGCGAATCTCGGCCTGCGGCGTCGAATAAACCATCGTCGTGCCGTTCGCGAGTTGGTTGGTGCAGATTCCGATCGCGCCCTGTGTCAGGCGGACGTCGCTGTGCGAAACCGATGGTTCAATTTCCGGATTGGTCCGGGTGGGGGAATTCGATTGAAACCGTTCCTGGGTGAAATGGTCGACCTGCAGCCGGCTGTTTTGCTCCATTACGATTCCCGTCCCGTTTGAGTAAACGAAGGCGTCGCGAGATTTTTCTTTTGTTTCGATGACCGTGCCCGGTGCTTCAAACGATTTCGCCTGCTGGGCCGTATACGTCACGCCGTGACTGACGATTGCTGATTCGCCTTGGGCCTCGGAGAAATAGATTTTGCTCGTCGGAGCCTTGTTGCCCGGCGGCAGGTTTTGCTGACCGTACGCGTTGTCCACCATCACGGCAGTGAGAAGGGCAGTGACGATAAGGGAAGGTAACTTCGATTTCATGGCGTGACGCGACTTGGTGGGGTCGTGGCTGGGTTGGACGGGATAATCGGTTTGATAGGGGAGACACCCCAGCTCAAGGGGAAATCAGTCCCTGCCAGAGCCGATCAAACCTTTTACACTAATATATTAATCAGGCGTCCTTTGACGTAAATTGCTTTCTTGATGACCTTCCCAGCGAGGTGGGGCGCGGCCTTCGGATTTTCCGTGGCCAGCGCGATCAATTGAGCCTCCGTGACATCCACAGGAACGGTGACGTCACCACGGTGTTTTCCATTCACTTGGATTACCACCGTGATGTTGCTCGCCACAAGTTTGGCCGGATCGAATGCGGGCCAGCCGGCGGACATGATCGAGCCCGAACCGCCCAAGCGCGACCAGAGTTCTTCGGCCAGATGCGGAGCGAACGGAGCCAGCAGGCGCAGGAAATCCGTCATCGCGGAACGCGGCAGCGCAGGCTCTTTTTGAAACGCGTTCAGGAGAATCATCATTTGCGAAATCGCCGTGTTGAAACGCATGGTCTCGATATCGTCGCCGACCTTTTTAATGGTTTCGTGAAATAGTTTTTCGGTTTCCGCCGACAGTTTCGCGCTGTCGGACAGACGTGGATTGAGCGCGCCTTCCTCATTGAGGCATTCGCGCCAGACTTTGCGCAGGAAACGGTGGACGCCCTCGATGCCCTTGGGATTCCACGGTTTCATGGCTTCAAGCGGTCCGAGGAACATCAGGTACATTCGCAGCGAGTCGGCGCCATATGCGCGGACGATGTCGTCGGGATTGACGACGTTGCCACGACTCTTGGACATCTTAACGCCGTCCTCGCCCAGGATGATTCCCTGGTGGAAAAGTTTCTTGAACGGCTCGCTTTGTGGCACGATGCCCAGATCGAAAAGCACTTTGTGCCAGAAGCGCGCGTAGAAAAGATGCAGCACCGCATGCTCAGCACCGCCGACGTACAAATCGGGTCCGCCCCAATATTTCAGGGCATCAGCGCCGGCGATGGCGTCGGAATTGTGCGGATCGAGGTAGCGTAGATAATACCAGCACGAGCCGGCCCATTGCGGCATGGTGTTGGTTTCACGGCGTGCGCGAATCCAAGTACCGCCGGAGGGTTGCGGTTGGGTCGCTGGAACGGCCGCGCCAGTTTCGGCGTTGAACCAGATTTCCAGCCATGACGTTTCGTTGGCGAGCGGACTTTCCCCGTTGCCGCTGGGTAAATACGACTGCACATCCGGCAAGCCGAGCGGCAGGGCCGCATCTGGCAGAGGCAGCGCAAAGTGCGTCACTCCATTTTCGAAGAATGTAACCGGATTTGCCGGCAAATCCTTCCGCAATCCGGCGGCGCGCCGGTAGTCCGCCTCGCTTACCCAAACGATGGGAAACGGCTCGCCCCAATAGCGCTGGCGCGAAAACAACCAGTCGCGGAGTTTGTAGTTAATGGTTGCCTTGCCGATGTCGCGAGTGGCGAGATCGGCGCTGATTTTCTTTTTTGCCTCGGGCCAGCTGAGTCCGTTGTAACCTGGTGAATTGATCAGATTACCGTCGCCACTGTACGGAAGTTTGTCGGAATTGTCCGAAGCCTCAATCACGCGGATAACGGGCAGTTGATATTGCTGGGCGAATTCGTAGTCGCGTTCGTCATGCGCAGGCACTGCCATGATGGCGCCGGTGCCGTAGCCCATCAACACATAGTCGGCGATCCAGATCGGAACACGTGCGCCGTTGACCGGATTGATCGCATAGCTGCCGCTGAAGACGCCGCTCTTGTCCTTGGCGAGATCGGTGCGCTCCAGATCACTCTTGCTCGCGGCCTTCAGGCGATATGCTTTTACGGCGTCGCGCTGTGCAGGTACCGTCAGCGCATCGACCAACGGATGCTCCGGCGCGACCACCATGTAGGTGCAACCGAACAACGTGTCGGGACGGGTCGTGAAAATCTTCAGATTGCCGAGGGCCGGATTTTCCAGCTTAAACAAAACCTCGGCGCCTTCGCTGCGGCCGACCCAGGCTTCCTGCATGCGTTTGGTGGAGTCAGGCCAGTCCAGGTCCTTCAGGCCCGCCAGCAATTGTTCGGCGTAGGCCGTGATGCGCAGCACCCATTGGCGGAGATTCCGCCGTTCGACGGGGAAACCACCGACCTCCGATTTGCCATCCACGACTTCCTCGTTGGCGAGGACGGTGCGCAGTTCAGGGCACCACCAGACCGGGCGTTCGTCGACGTAAGCCAGGCCTTTTTTAAACAGCTGGAGGAAAATCCACTGCGTCCAACGAAAGTATTTCGGATCTGTCGTGTCGATTTCGCGATCCCAGTCGTATGAAAATCCCAGGGATTTGATCTGGCGGCGGAAATTAACAATATTGTTCTGGGTGTTCGAGGCCGGATGCGTGCCGGTTTTGACCGCGTGTTGCTCGGCGGGGAGGCCAAACGCATCCCAACCGATCGGATGAAGGACGTTAAAGCCACGGGCGCGTTTGTAGCGGGCGAGAATGTCGGTGGCGGTGTAGCCTTCGGGATGTCCAATGTGCAATCCGGCCCCGGAAGGATAGGGGAACATGTCCAGCACGTAATATTTCGGGAGCGACGATTTATTCTCGGCGCGAAAAGCTTTGGTTTGCTCCCAGAAAGATTGCCAATGCGGCTCAATTTCGAGAAAGTCGTAGTCTTTGCAATTAGTAGCCATCAGAGTGAAACCCACCACATTGAGAGATTCCATAGCACCGTCAATCATCCGCAACCTGCTCCTCACCGGACTGGTTCTGGCCGCCACCGCTTCCACGGCCGTGGCGGGCATGAGTCGCGGATTTAACCGGCTGCTCGATGCCGTCGTCCGCATCGATGTGCGGGAAATTACGTTTGAGGATGGCGCGCAACGCTTCACCGGTGGCATCGGGTCGGGCGTAATCATCTCTTCCGACGGATTGATTCTCACCAATGCGCATGTCGCCAGTCCCCAGGCGGTGGAAATTTCGGTCACACTGTCGAGCTTGGAGCACGTCAGGGCGAAACTGGTCGGCTGGGATCACTGGACTGATCTCGCGGTGATCCGCCTCGATCTCGACGAAGTGCACCGTAGAAAACTCACGTTCACAGCCGCGGAGTTTGGCGATTCGAATGAACTTTCCCCGGGTCAAACGGTTTATGCGGTCGGCACGCCCTATGGCCTGGCCCGTACGGTGACGCGCGGAATCATCTCCAACAACAATCGTCCGTTCGAGGACGACCATGGGGTCAATGGCTATGAAACCGGGTCATTCAATACCTGGCTTCAGACGGATGCGGCGATCAATCCCGGCAACAGTGGCGGCCCATTGGTCACGGAAGATGGCAAGGTGATCGGCATCAATTCGCGCGCTTATATCGGCGCGGAAAATCTTGGATTTGCGATTCCCTCCAATATTGCGAAACGCGTTTCGGCAGAACTGGTGCGAAGTGGAACGATTACACGAAGCTACCTCGGACTCGTCCCGGGAGTGTTGCAGGACCTTGAACGATTCTACGCGTTGGCGGTCAACACGGGGCTGCTGGTGAACGGCGTCGACACGGGTTCACCTGCGGCGAAAGCGGGATTGCGGGCGGGTGACGTGGTACTGACGCTGAACGGGCAGAAGCTTGACGGCCGGTTTCCCGAACAACTGCCACCGATCCAAAACGACATTGCGACGCTGCCGATCGGCTCGACTGTTAGACTCGGAGTCAAGCGAGGCGGACAATTGCTCAATCTGACGGCGGTGACGGAAAAACTGGAGAGTCAGGTCGGCGAGGAATGGGCTTTTGAAAAATGGGGCCTGAGTGTGCGCAAGGTTTCGCGCACATTTGCGCGGGAAAACCGCCTGCCCGATTCGACAGGAGTGATCGTGCTCGGCGTTCAGGCCGGCTACCCCGCGGGAGAAGCGGGACTGGCGCGCGACGATATTGTCACGAAGGTGGGCACGACGCCGCTGACTGATCTGGCCACACTGAAAAAAATCTACGAAGACTACGAAGCCAGGCCGGAGCCGGAATTGGTTGAAGCGCAGCGTGACCGTCGCATTTCCCTTTACGTCATTAAACCATGATTTTACTTCGCCGTTTCCTGCCAATGATCGCGGTTCTTATCGCCGCGAATGTTCAAGCGAATTCGCTTTCGGCCCTATTTAACGAGCGCTTGAAGTCGGTGGTCGCGGTCGAGTTTTTCGTACAGGACGAAATCGAGCGGCATCCGGTCAGTGTGCAAGGCACCGTCATCGACACGAACGGCACCATTATTATTCCCGGTGCGTCGATTCTGCCGGGAGTGCCGCCGAGCCAGCTCAAGGATTTCAAGGTGTACCGCCCGAACAACATTGAGCCGTTTAGCGCCACCTACCTCGGGCAGGATGCCTTGACGGGCTGGCACTTTCTGCGGGTGGAGGAAAAACTGCGGAACCAATTGGTTCCGATCACGCACTATGATGCAGTCGTGGCCGATCCCGATCTCAGTGAAGAACTCTGGGGTATCGGCCTGCGTAACAAGGACGAGGATTTCATGCCTTATTTTCTCAGTTCACGAGTGGCCATGGTTACCAAATTGCCACAGAAAACCGCGATCCTCGCTTCCGAGGTGGCGGGACCGGGTTTGCCGGTCTTTAATTCCGCCGGTCGACTCGCCGGGCTCGCGCAGACTTCCTTCGGGCAGAATTTCCTGCTGTTTTCGCGCAATCAAAATGGTGCGCCCATCCTGCTGGTGAATGTGGAGGAGAGCAGTGTGGTTTTACTCGCCGATGAAGTGCTGCCAAATCTTGCTCGCATTCCGCAGACAGTCACCGGCCGGCCAATTGCGTGGTTTGGTGTTTATGGAATGCAGCCGGTCGACCCCGAGGTTGCAAAACTCCTCAAGCTCGAGAATCAACCCGGCGTCGTGCTGAGCGATTTAATGGAGGGAGGCCCGGCAGTTGAAGCTGGTCTCAAGGAACGCGACATTGTTCTCGCCCTCGATGGGCAACCGCTCCCGCGCCTGAAGCCTGACCACGTCGTGGCCGGCTATTTTGGCCAGGAGATATTGCGTCATCGCCCCGGTGAGAGCGTGACGCTGACGATTTTCCGCGACGGTGCCCGGCAGGACGTAAAGGTTAAACTCGGCGATGAACCTAAACTGGTACGCGAGGCGGACCGGCATTACTTTGAGCGACTCGGCTTCACCGCGCGCGAATTTCTGACAACCGACGAAATCGCGAATCGTATCAAACCCTCGGAGCGCGAAGGCGTCGTGGTGCAATTTGTCAAACAAGGCGGTCTGGCGGGTGCCGCCGGCTTGCGGCCCGACGACTGGGTGCGCGAAATTGACGGTGAGGAAATCAAAACGTATGAACAGGCCGTGAAGAAATTAACCCAGATTGAATCGGATAAAACCCGGGCTGAATTCGTCCTGCTCGTCAGTCGCGGCGGCGAAACCTCGGTGCTACGCATCAAACTAAACTGACGCCGCCACACTTCACGACCATCATGTTCACCGGAATCATCGAGGAAGTTGGCCGCGTCGTTTCGTTTTCAAAGGCGGCAGATGCGTGGAAGCTTCACCTCAACGCTGAAAAGACACCACGGGCCGTTGCCATTGGAGACAGCGTTGCGGTGAACGGCTGCTGCCTGACCGTGACAGCTTTTGAATCGGCAAGTCTGCACTTCGACGTGCTGGAGGAAACGCGCCGATTGACGAATTTCGACCAGTTGAGCGCGGGGTCGTTGGTGAATCTGGAATTGAGTTTACGACACGACGGGCGGATTGGCGGACATTTTGTCACCGGACACGTCGATATTCCCGGACGCATTGACCGGTTTGAGTCGCGGGGTAACGATCACTATCTGCGGGTTTACGCGCCCGACGGGTTCGCGCGTTATCTGGTGTACAAGGGTAGTATTGCAATCGACGGGATTTCCCTGACAGTCGCGGAAGTTGAAGGAGATTTTTTCGCTGTGTGGCTGATTCCGCATACGCTTGCCGTGACTAATTTGAGCGGGAAAAAAACCGGGGATAGCGTTAATCTGGAATTCGACCTGCTGGCCAAATATGTGGAGAAACTCGCGCCATTTCGCTCGACCTGAATCCCGTGCCGACCCGAAACCAACTCTCCGCGCTCGCTGATGAACTCCGCCGCCTCAAGGCCGGCGGACAACGGAATGTCAGTGTTTCGGCGGAAACGCTTGAGCAATTGCGCGTCGCGGTAAAGGGCAGTTTGGAAGAGCCGGTCGATTCGGTTGCCGAGCCATCGTTTCAGCCGGTGAGGGCACCGGCCGCGCCAACTCCTTTCGTCGCGACCGCGCCTCAGCTCGCTCCGAAAACCGCCGCGCCCGCCGTCACTGCGCATCCGGCATCCATTCCTTCAACCGGTCCTCTGATCCTGTTGCCCGAGGGCGACAAGTCCACGCGTTGGAATGCGCTGCGAGAGTTAGTGCTAAACGATCCCGTGTGCCTAAAGCATGTGCATTCCGGAAAAAAGATCGTGCTGGGAGCAGGCAGCTTGGAGGCCAGGATTTTCTTTTGCGGTGAAGCGCCCGGAGCGGAGGAAGAAACCGCGGGCGAACCATTTGTCGGGCCGGCCGGCCAGTTGTTAACCCGCATGATCCAGGCGATGGGGCTGAAACGGGAGCAGGTTTATATTGGCAATATCATGAACTGGCGTCCGGATATTCCGGGAACGGCGGATGGAATTCAAATGGGCAATCGTCCGCCGACGGCGCAGGAGATGAATTATTGCCTGCCTTATTTGAAAGCGCAGATTTCCATCGTGCAGCCGGAGGTCATTGTTGCACTCGGTGCAACTGCGGCGGGTGGGTTGCTCGGAGCCGGCACATTCAAGACGTTGGGTGAAATCAAAGGCCGCTGGCACGAGTTCGCCGGAAAACCGGTGATGGTCACCTATCATCCGTCGTACATTTTGCGAAACAACAGCAATCGCTCGAAGCGCGGCACGTGGGAGGATCTCCTGAAGGTCATGGAGCGGGTGCAGCTTCCGGTTTCCGATAAACAACGTAATTTTTTCCTATGAGCGCGCATCACAAAATATACCTTTCACTCGTTTTGGCCCTTTGTCTCGCGCCCATGCTGCGCGCGGCCGATGAAGCGTTTGATTTCGAGGTGCTTCAATTCCGGGCGAAAAATCTCGCCGCCGAGCCGTACAAGCCGAAGACCGTGCATGTGCCGACGTGGCTGCAAAAGTACAGCTACGACCAGTATCGCGAGATCAGGTTCGATCCGATGCACGCTTTGTGGAGGCGTGAAGGTTTGCCATTTCAGCTGCAATTTTTCCACCCCGGAAGAACCTTCACCCAGACCGTTCAAATCAATGAACTTGACGGCAAGAAAGTGGAACGGGTCGATTTTTCGACGAAGATGTTCAATTACGGCTCGAGCAAGGTCGGAAGAATTCCCGCCGACCTCGGCTTTGCCGGCTTTAGAATCCACTACGCGCTCAACAACGACAAATACCTCGACGAACTGGCCGCGTTTCTCGGCGCGAGTTACTTCCGGGCGTTGGGCAAAGATGAACACTATGGCCTTTCGGCGCGGGGTCTGGCGGTGAATACCATCGATTCCGGCGGAGAGGAATTTCCCGTGTTCGAGGAATTCTGGATCGAACGACCCACACCCGATGCGAAATCAATCACGCTTTACGCATTGATGGACAGCACGAGTTTAACAGGCGCGTATAAATTCATCATCACGCCCGGAAACGACACCGTCATGCGTGTGCACGCGGCGGTGTACTGCCGGAAAAATCCGAAGATGTTCGGCATTGCACCACTCACGAGCATGTTTCTGCACGGCGAAAACACCGGCTGGGCGCGCGACGATTATCGTCCGGAGGTGCATGACTCCGACGGTTTGCTCATGCAGGCGGGATCGGGTGAATGGATCTGGCGGCCGCTGACCAATCCGCAATCCGTCACGAGCGCGGCATTTGCGGATAAATCGCCGCACGGGTTCGGTCTCTTGCAACGTGACCGTCAATTTGAACATTACGACGATTTGGAAGCATATTATCATGAACGCCCCAGCGTTTGGGTTGAACCCATCGGCAGCTGGGGACCGGGCGCGATCCGGTTGCTGGAGCTGCCGGCGCCAAATGAAACGGTCGACAATATCGTGGCATTTTGGACACCGACCCAACTGCCCCCGGCCGGTGAACCCATTGTATTCGATTATAATTTGCATTGGATGAACGATTCCGATCACCGACCACCGGCCGGTTATGTTTCGTCGACCCGCCAGGGAAGCGTGATGGACCATCCCGATCTGCACCGTTTTGTCGTCGAGTTTGATGGGCCCTATCTTCACGGGCAATCGGACGACCCGGAAATCGAGGCCGTGGTATCGATTGGGCCCGGGGCGACGCAGGAAAACCATACCGTGGTGCAGAAGAACAAGTTTACCGGTGTGTGGCGGGTCGCTTTTGAGCTCAAGCCAACGCCCGGTGGACCGCCCGTGGAACTCCGTTGCTTTTTGCGAAAAGGCCCCCATGTGCTGACGGAGACATGGAGCTATCTCTGGAATCGTTAGACACGTTTCGGCCCAAGACCGGCACCTTGGAGCAATGGAATGCGGCCTATGTGCGGGTGGAGGATTACCTGCGGGCGCACCGCGTCCAGAATCGGCTTCACCAAAGTCGGTTGATCCAGCGAGTTCTGGTGACGGCCGCCCGCTTGCATGAACAACGCCCGTCGGTTGATCCCGCTACGCTGGCCGTGGAGGAAACGGATCGGCTGATGGATGCATGGTTCGGGGCGGTGCTGGGGGAAAAGGATCTCCCACACGATCGCATTGCGACGGAGGGGCGCGTTGCACTGCTTTTAGCCGACGGATTGCAGCGCTGGCCATATGTCTTTTTGGAGCGGGGTAACCTGCCGGCGGAGTTTCTGCAGGCGGTAAAACAGGGCTCGATCAAGGCCGGTCCGGATTTGGAAATTTCGAGCATGGTGCCGCGCGAAATCGATCTGGGGACAATTACCGAAGCGGCGGGTGAAACGTTGGAGCGCATCGAACGCCTGCCGGTTCTTCGCGTGTTGCTACTCTGGGGGATTTTCGCCGGGGTGCTGATGACGGTATTTCTCGCCACCCGTTAATCCATGCGCGGGCCGTTCACAGTCGAACAGGTGGACCGGTCGCGCGTGACGCGCCGCCGGATCACTTTTTTCACGCTGGTTTTCCTGTTCACGAGTCTGGCCACGTGGTTCATGGCGGATCTGCTGTGGCGGGACGGCATGATGCCGCTCGAATGGGTGGTACTCGTGCTATTCTTTATTTTGTTCGCACATATCGCGGTGGGCTTCAGCACGGCGCTCCTGGGTTTTTATGTGTTCAATCGCGAACGTGATCCTTATCGCATCACAAGATCGATCGACGGGGAGGCCTTGTCCGATCTGCCGCTGGCGTCCACGGCGATCGTGATGCCAGTCTTCAATGAGGATCCCAGCCGGGTATTCGAAGGCCTGCGTGTAATTTATCGTTCGCTCCAGTTGAGCGGCCGGCTGGAGAATTTCGATTTTTTCATCCTCAGCGATTCGAACAATCCGACCAACTGGATCGAGGAAGAAGTCGCGTGGCTGGAGTTGTGTAAACAACTCAACGGATTCGGCCGGATCTTTTATCGGAAACGCCGCATTTCGATTAATAAGAAGAGCGGCAATGTCGCCGATTTTCTCCGGCGCTGGGGCCGCAAGTACCGCTACATGGCGGTGCTTGATGCCGACAGCATTATGACGGGCGAGTCATTGATCAAGCTGGTCGCGATGATGGAGCGAAACCCGAAAGTGGGCATCCTGCAAACTGCTCCGCGTGTGGTCAACGGCGTTACGCTGTACTCGCGTCTCCAACAGTTTTCCAACCGGCTTTATAGTCCGCTGTTTCTCGCCGGCTTGAATTACTGGCACCAGGGCGAAAGCAATTTCTGGGGGCACAACGCGGTGATTCGAGTGGCGCCATTCATTGATTATTGCTGTCTGCCGGAATTGCCGGGAACGGAACCGTTCGGCGGTCGGATTCTCAGTCACGATTTCGTGGAAGCGGCGCTCATGCGACGGGCCGGCTGGGGCGTTTGGCTGGCCTACGATCTGGATGGCAGTTACGAGGAGGGACCGCCCACGCTGATCGACAGCGCGAAACGCGATCGCCGCTGGTGTCAGGGCAACATGCAACATAGCTGGCTGTTGTTTGCACGGGGATTTCATCCGGCGAATCGCGTGCACTTGTTGATGGGGATCATGGGTTATGTGGCGTCCCCGCTTTGGATGCTGTTTCTGCTGGTGAGTACCATCCATACCTTTCGTGACGTGATCTCGGGCGCGTACACGCATTTTCACGCCGAATCCTATACGTCGTTTTTTGGTTACATGGTGGAAGTTCCCGAGGCGCTCGCGTTGTTTTCGTTTACATTGCTGCTGCTTTTTTTGCCGAAGATAATGGGCGTGGTGCTCGCGCTTCAGAATCAGCGTGGAAAGGCTTATGGCGGGGCATTTCGATTGGTGCTCAGCGCGCTGCTGGAGACGTTGGCGTCGACGCTGATCGCGCCGATCAATATGATGTTTAACACGAAATTCGTGATCTACATCCTGATGGGGCAGGGCGTCGGTTGGGTGACGCAAAAACGCGATGCGAACGACGACACCGATTGGCGCGAGGCGATCATCACGCACGCCGGGCAAATGGCCTTCGGGATGGTGTGGGGCGTCTCGGCATTTATCCTGGTTCCTTCTTTTTTCTGGTGGTTGAGCCCGGTGTTGGCCGGGCTGGTGCTTTCCGCGCCGATTTCCATTTTTCTTGGCAAGGCAAGTTTTGGACGACAGGCGCGGGAAATCGGTTTGTTTCTTACGCCCGATGAGACCGAACCACCGCAGGAACTCGTGCGTTTGCAACAGCATCTCGCGGAGTGCTACCGGCACATGCCTCCGCTCGCGCCGCTGCGGAACGACTATGGTTTATTGCAGGCGGTTTTGGATCCGTATGTGAACGCACTTCACGTTTCGCTGTTACGTCAGCGCCGGGGAAACCGGGAAGTGAGATCCTATTTCGTTGAGCTACGAAAAAAATTGCTCGCGGAGGGTCCGGCTGAACTCGAGCTTCGCGAGAAAATGGCGCTGCTTCTCGATCAGGAGTCGATGATCTGGCTGCACGAACAATTGTGGAAGCAGCCGTCGGAGCAACTGGCGGAATGGTGGCGGCTCGCGATGCGCCAATATAATGTCCTGACCGCCACGCCGGTGACAGCGCTCTATCGCTAGGCTAATGGATGCTGGCGTAAGCGCTCAGCAAGACGTCGTGGCCGGACTTTTCCCGTCCGTAGATCCGGATCGCGGCGCTGTCGACGTGGTTCGTTGCGTCGGGTTTGATGTGCAGCCGATATAACCGGCCCGGCTCGACCGCTTCGAGTCGCGCGGAGAAGGCATTGCTCGTGGATTCCGCCTTCGAGAAAATAATGTCCAAGCCTTCGAGCGATTTCACTTCGACGATTTTTTCCGCCGGGTCTGCCGCCAATTGCCACGACACGCTCCGGGGTGCGACCGCCGCGATATCCGGAACTTCCACGCTCAACGTCAATCGGACCGGCGGGGCATTTTCATCGGTGATCACCGTCACGATTCTCTCGTAGAGTCCGCCGCGGTCGCCCACCGTGAATTTTGCCGTAATCGTACCCGAGGAACCCGGATTGTAGATTTTCCGATCCGAATCGGCGCGAACACAGGAGCAGCTTGTTTCGATGTCCCGAATGGTCACCGGTTTTTCCCCGTGATTGGAGAATTCGAATTTCGCTGAAATTTCCTCCTGAAAAGGCGCGGTCGTCACGTTTAGCGTTTCCGTTTTCCAGTCCAAGGCGAAGCCGGGCGACGCGAAAGCGAAAGCCATGCCGAGTCCGAGAACGCCGTTGCCCTTAAACCACATCAAACGCCTTGCATGATTTTCGACAGCGTCTCCGCCACAAGTGCGTACTCCGAATTCAACTTTGCAAATGAGGCGGGAGAATCGGAGAGATTATTGCTTTTGCCCTGCATTTCCAACTCGTGCGCGAGCTTCGTTAATTTGGTCGCGCCGAAATTACTGGAGCTGCCTTTGATGGTGTGCGCGGCGCGGGTGAAGACGGGAATGTCTTTTTTGTTCAATGCATCCTGTAGTTCGGCGATGCGCTGTGGGGTGTCCTGCAGATATATCTCGATAAGTTCGCGCAGAAAATCGGCATCCGGGCTTAGTTCGCGCAGGCCATCTATTGCCTGCATATCGATGGTCGGGTCATCGGACATAGTTTGGATTTGGTTGCGTTCGTTGCTGTGTAAATCGGGTTACTTCCATCCCCTTCGGCAGAATATCGTAAAGGTTGACAGATCTTTGCGCAAGCATCGTAGCAGTTGTGCGACTGATCCTTCAGGGCAATGACAGGGGGTGTGAGGCGCAGTTGAATCAGAGAGAATTTCGTGGAAATGATGCTGTAAAAAAACAATCACATCAAGCAATTCAGATACGTTGATATTTTACTTGCTCCGGCATGGGAATCGGCCTTTCTGGAATCCAACTATGGCAAAATCTTTTGTTTTCTCCTCCGAGTCAGTTGGCGAAGGCCATCCCGATAAAGTTGCGGACTTGATTTCCGACAGCGTGCTCGACGCATGTCTGGCCCAGGATCGCACCAGCCGCGTCGCGTGCGAGACGATGGTCAAATCCAACATGGTGATTCTCGCCGGCGAAATCACCACGAAGGCCAAGCTCAATTATGAGTCTATCGTGCGCGATGCCATTCGCGAAATCGGTTACGTCAACAGCGACGACGTGTTTCACGCGGATACGGTCTTTATCAACAACTACCTAACCAAGCAGTCGCCCGATATTTCGCAGGGGGTCGATGCGGTGAAGGCGAAGGGAAAGAAAAAAGCGGAGCAGGGCGCCGGCGACCAAGGTTTGATGTTCGGTTACGCGTGCAATGAAACTCCGGAATTGATGCCGACGCCGGTCATGTTTGCCCACCGTCTCGGTCGATTGCTCACGAAGATTCGCAAGTCCGGCAAAGCGCCGTGGCTTCGTCCCGACGCCAAGTCCCAGGTTTCGATCCGCTATGAAAACGACAAGCCGGTTGAAGTCGTAAACGTGGTTATTTCCACGCAACACACGGCCGATGTTTCCCACGCGCGGATCGAAAGCTATCTGGTCGAGAACGTCATCAAAAAGGTGATTCCGGCCCGGATGCTGACGAAAAGAACCCAATTTCTAATCAACCCGACCGGACGTTTTGTGATCGGCGGCCCGCAAGGTGATTCCGGTCTCACGGGTCGGAAAATCATCGTCGATACTTACGGCGGCTGGGGTCGCCATGGTGGCGGTGCTTTCTCGGGCAAGGATCCGTCGAAGGTCGATCGCTCGGCCGCTTACATGTGCCGTTGGGTGGCCAAAAACATCGTGGCTTCCGGCCTCGCGGATTTGGCGGAACTCCAGGTGGCTTACGCCATCGGTTATCCTGATCCCGTCAGCGTGTATGTTGACACGATGGGCACGGGCAAGGTGTCCGATGAGAAAATCGCCAAAGCCGTTACGTCGGTCTTCGGTTTCAAGCCCGCTGATATCGTCAGCCAGCTCAATCTTCTCCGCCCCATTTATCGTCAGACGACTAACTACGGTCATTTCGGCAAAGCCGGCCTTCCGTGGGAACAGACCAACAAAGCCGCGGCGCTTCGTGCTGCCGTCTAATTCTTAACTTATTATTTTTCCCATGGCCAAAGCCGCAAAAACCGTGCGCAGATCCACCGCGCCTGATTTTCAAGTCAAAGATATCTCCCTCGCCTCGTGGGGCCGCAAGGAGATCTCTGTTGCCGAGCACGAGATGCCCGGCCTCGTTTCCGTTCGCAAAAAGTTCGGTCCGAAAAAGCCGCTCGCGGGAGTCCGCATCACCGGCTCGCTGCACATGACGATTCAGACCGCTGTGCTGATCGAGACGCTCAAGGAACTTGGTGCCGATGTACGCTGGGCTTCCTGCAATATTTTCTCCACACAGGACCACGCAGCTTCGGCGATCGCCGCCACCGGCACGCCGGTTTTCGCCTGGAAGGGCGAAACACTCGAGGAATACTGGGACATGACACTCAAGGCAGTTACGTTCCCAGGCGGCAAAGGTCCGCAGCTGGTCGTCGACGACGGCGGGGACGTCACCTTGCTCATCCACAAAGGCTGTGAGCTCGAAGAAGGTAACGATTGGGTCAACACCCCCTCCGGTTCGCACGAAGAGCAGGTCATCAAGAACTTGTTGAAACGGGTGAATAAAGAAGATCCAACGCGCTGGACCACCATTGCCAAGGAATGGCGTGGAGTCTCCGAGGAGACGACAACCGGAGTTCATCGCCTTTATCAAATGATGGAGAAGGGCAAACTTCGGGTGCCGGCGATCAATGTTAATGACTCCGTCACGAAATCGAAATTCGACAATCTCTACGGCTGTCGTGAATCGCTGGCGGATGGCCTGAAGCGCGCCACCGATGTCATGATCGCCGGCAAAGTCGCGTGTGTTTGCGGATACGGCGATGTCGGCAAAGGTTCGGCATTTTCGCTCAAGGGCTTCGGCGCACGCGTCATTGTGACCGAGATTGATCCAATCAATGCGCTGCAAGCCGCGATGGAAGGTTTCGAGGTCAACACCATCGAATCCACGCTCGGAACGGCGGACATCTACGTCACGACCACTGGCAACAAGGACATCATTACGCTGGAACACATGCGCAAGATGAAGGACCAGGCGATCGTCTGTAACATCGGCCACTTCGACAACGAAATCCAAATTGACCGCCTGAACAATTCCGACGCGAAGCGGATCAATATCAAGCCGCAGTACGATCTCTACACTTTTCCGAAGGGGAACAGCATCTACATGCTGGCCGAAGGTCGTCTCGTGAATCTCGGCTGCGCCACCGGCCATCCGTCGTTCGTGATGTCGAACAGCTTCACCAATCAAACACTCGCGCAACTCGATCTCTGGAAGAATCGCGACACGTACAAGGTTGGCGTCTACCGCCTGCCGAAGTATCTCGACGAAGAGGTGGCCCGCCTGCACCTGGAAAAGATCGGAGCCAAGCTCACGAAGCTTTCCAAGGAACAAGCGGCCTATCTCGGCGTGCCGGTGGGTGGTCCTTACAAGCCCGACCACTATCGGTATTGAGGAGAAATATTTTTTAGCCACGACGCCGCGGAGAAATCCGCGGCGTTTTTTTTGCGCGAAAAATCAACAGGATTGTTTATGCCAACCGTCCAATCCTTTTACACCAAGGAAGCAAAGGACGCAGAGAACAGAATGAAATCCCGGGCGGTACTTGGCGGTCTTTGCGCTCTTGGTGTAAAGTGCAGAAGCGTGGGGTTACTGATGCTATCCGCTCACCAGATCGTATGTGTTTCGCTTTCGGATAAGTCTCAGGCGTTTTCCGAAGAGATGGGTGAGGGCGGCGGAAGTAAGAATTTTCTCCTTTGGCCCATCGGCGATAATCCGCCCTTTTTTCATCATAATGACCCGCTTGATCTCGGGCAGGATGTCGGCGACTTGATGGGTTACCAATATCAGACTTTTACCCGAGCGGATGAGTTTGTGCAGGATGACGTGAAATTCGTGCACTGCGCCGGGGTCGAGGCTGGTGGTCGGTTCATCGAGAATCAACACCTCGGGATCGTGCACCAGCGCCCGACCAATCAAGGCGCGACGTTGTTCACCTGACGACATCGCCGACAAGGAACGCGTGGCCAAATGTTCAATTTCAAGAAAATGCAGAATCTCACGGGCACGCCGTTTTTGCTTCGGCGTAACTTTATGATGCGGCCAGAGGCCGAGGCTGTTAAAAAAACCGGATAGCACCATATCGCGCGCATTCACCTCTCGCGCTGTCACTTCGTGCGAGAGTTTTTGCAGCATATCGAGGGTGACGATACCCAGATGCTGGCGCAAATCCTCCAATCCCCATCGCTCAAGGCCAAAAAGCGCGAACCGTGACCCGGCGATTCCCGTTTGTGGATAGAGGTCACAGGTGATCAGTTTGATCAGGGTTGATTTGCCGGAGCCATTTGGTCCGAGAATCACCACGTGTTCCCCGCGCTGCACTCTCAAGTCGAAATCTTCGAGGATGGCCTTGTCGCCTCGGATTACCGTCAGTTTGTGAAAGTCAATCAGCCAGTCGGTGGAAGGAAGTTGGGTCATGAACAAAAATCCCTTGAACTTTCAGTGGTCGGTTGTTTGCTCCTCATTCTGCTTTGGGAGAGGTGGCTGAGTGGTCGAAAGCAGCGCTTTGCTAAAGCGCCGTAGGTGTAAAAGCCTACCGGGGGTTCGAATCCCCCCCTCTCCGCCAGGTTTCTCCTCTGAGGAGAGAATCACGGCAGCGATTTGCCCGGTTGACGCGGCAAATCTCACGCGAAGTATCTCCCTCCGTTCGTCATCTCAGGGCTTACGAACCTTTCGCAAGGTATCGTTTTCCGGTTCTCAGGCTCGGTTAATGGTGTCCGCATCAGAAAAAAATTCGCCACTCGCCGCGAAGTCGTGGTGAAACGCTGAATGTTGGAGTTGCAGCACCTTCAGGGCGAGACCGGAATAAACACAATGACAACGAGGTTGATCGAAGCCCAACTACCGTTTGCAGGAAATGTATCGAATGGATTGAATAGGACAGAGCTGATTGATCCGCCAACGCGCGTCAATTTTTTCGCGTTGCTCCGCGAGACTTGCGCCAGATCACACGCTGGCTTTGTCCGACGGCAAAAACTTCATGTTGGTTTCCCAGTTTGACTTTACCGCCTGACCGCAGTCTTGCCTGCGGTCATTTGTCCTCGGAATCTTAGAACAACAGAAAACACTAGAAAAGCACCATCCCGCTCAGTCGCTTCATCTGAATTCTGTGTATTCCGTTTATTCTGTGGTTAATTATCTCAGGAGTTTTGATTTCGCGGCACTGAGTCGGATTTGGAGGCTTTCACTGGACTCAAATTCGTGTTGAGTCCTACCTGAATCATTTCCCCCTCCATGAAAAAATCCATTTCGCGCCTCTCCCTTGCACTTTCCACGTTTGCCGTTCTGCTTTTCGCTGCAGGCTTCGCGAAGGAAGCGGAGCCGACCGCAATCTCGGCTCCGGCCCTGATCAAGGTGCGCTTTCAAACCGACTGGTATCCGCAACCGGAACATGGCGGTTACTATCAGGCACTGGCGAAGGGATATTATGCAGCGGAAGGACTCGACGTGGAAATAATTCCCGGCGGTCCCAATGCGCAGGTAATGGCGGGCGTGGCGATGGGCCGCGCGGATCTCGGTATGACCAACGGCGACGACGTGATTGTCGCCGTGGCGCGGGGTATTCCGATCAAGATGGTCGCCGCAGAAATGCAGCGCGATCCGCAGGGCATTCTTTTCCACGAGGAACATCCGTTGCACAGTTTGAAGGATCTTCAGGGAAAAACGCTGATGGCCGGCGCCGGCTCAACGTGGATTCAGGTGGTCCAAAAGAAAATGGGGATCCAATTTAATTTGATTCCACTCGTGGGCGATCTCGCCCGATTCATGAACAACCCGGCGTTCGTCCAACAATGTTTCGTGACGAACGAACCCTATTTTGCCCGCCAGCGGGGCGCGAAGGTTGGCGCACTGCTGATCGCGAACGATGACTACGAACCTTACCGCGTGATTTTCGCCGGCACGGACTTCATCGCGAAGCATCCCGACATCGTCGGAAAATTTGTCAGCGCGAGCATTAAAGGCTGGCTGGATTACTTGCGAGGCGACCCGGAGCCCGCCAATGCGTTGCTCCGGGCGAAACGCAGCGATCTTACGCCGGATTTCATGGCCTACAGCATCAAGGCCATGAACGACTACAAGCTGGTCGCGGGCGATCCGGCAAAAGGGGAGAAGACCGGCCAGCTGACAGCCGCCCGTTTGGAAAAACAGATCAATATTTTGCAGGAAGTGGGAGTGCTCGACAAACCGGTGACGGTCGCCGACGTCGCCACGTTTGAATTCCTGCCAAAATCAAGTCGGTGAGCGAGCAGTCGCTTTCATTCCGACCAGTGTTCACGCGTTGAAATTAGTGTTTATTAGTGGCCATTAGTGGTTACCCCTCGATTTGAATTTCTCATGAACATCGAAGCCAAACTCGCCGAACTCGGCCTCAAACTTCCGAATCCTCCCGCCGTCGCCGGCAGCTATGTCCCGTACGTGCGCACGGGTAACCTGCTTTATCTCGCCGGCACGATCAGCTCGTTCAATGGCGAGATGACCCACATTGGCCAGGTAGGCAAGGAACAGACCGTGCAAAGCGGTTATGAAGCCGCGAAGATTTGCGCGCTTAACACCCTTGCGAACATCAAGGCCGCGACCGGCAGTCTCGATAGCGTGAAGCAATTCGTCCTCGTCAATGGCTTCGTCAATGCGGTTAGCGGTTTCACGGACAGTCCGGCCGTGATCAACGGTGCGTCGGACCTCTTCGCAAAACTCTACGGCGATGCTGGCAAACACGCCCGGGCCGCCGTTTCCGCCGCCGGCCTGCCCAAGGGGACGACCGCGGAGATCCAAGTGGTGGTCGAATTGAAGAGCTAATCAGCGCCGACAGCAAACCGACGCGATTTCGCTTGGTCGGAAAACGCAATCGGAGTTGCCCACGAAACACACGAATGACACGAAAAGAAACAGTTCCGGACAACGACCTCGGTGTCACCTCACGAAAAGGTAGACTGAACGGGGCTATCGCTGCGCTCCCGTCTGATTTTCGTGCGATTCGTGTGTTTCGTGGACCAGTCTTCTGCCTCGATCCGGCTTAAAGTTTTTTCGTCAGCACTTTCGAATTCCGGCCGCTTTCCTCGTAGGCTTTCAGGCGCGATTCGGGCAGGACTTCCTTCTCGGCTTCCTCGAAGCCGCAGACTGACGTGAAAAATGAAAACGCCTGCGTGGAGAGCGCGATCACGGTCGCGGCACCGCCTTCCTTCGCCATCATGCAGCCGTAATCGACCATCTTCTTGCCGATGCCGCGATGATGATAGAACGGCATTACATACAGCGAGCCAATCTCTGCGAACTTGGGTTTGTCGGGGTAAAATTGGAGCGAGACACAGGCGATAATGTTCTCGTCGATTTCGAACACATAAAAATGTTCGATGTTTTTCTCGATGGCCAATTGGGTGCGGTAAACGAGTTCCTCCCGTTTTACGGCCTGCCGGGTGAGATTGTAAATGGCGCGTACATCGCGGCGGGTTGCCTTGCGAATCTGCTGGTATTCGTTGCCGTGGATGAGCGTGCCGACGCCCTCGTTGGAAAAAATTTCGTTGAGCAGTCCATCGAGCAGGCGGCCGTCGATCAGATGAATACGCGGCGTGCCGTTTTCCACGGCCTTGATGGCGTGGGCGGCTTTGCTGCGCATAGGTTCGTTGATCGATTCGGGTTTGCTGTCGAGCACCGCGCGCAGGGCTTCCGCAGAAATTTCGTGCCGCAGTTTGCCGCCGATTTCGAGACCTTCGCATGGGGTGAAATAAATGATTTTCGTGGCGTGTAAAGCCTCCGCGAGCTCGGCCGCGAGCAGATCGGAATTGATGCGCAAAGGACGTCCGTCCCGGTCGAAACCGATGGGATTGAGCACGGGAATCACTTGCGACGAAATCAACTGGTTCAGAAATTCCTTATCGATGCGATCGACGCGGCCCGTGAACTGGTGGTCCACGCCCTTGATGATGCCGAGGGGAATCGCGCGAACCGCATTGGTCAATGCCGCCTTGAGTCCGTTCTGGGTCAGGCCCTCGATGAAAAGATGAGTGACGCGCGAGGAAGCCCGGATCGCGAGGTCGAGAGTGGCCGCGTCGGTTGCGCCGGTGCCTTGCGAATCGGTGATCGCGATCTGGCGGGCTTTCGAGAGTTCCTCAATCTGGTGGCCGATGCCATGGACGATGACGATCTTGATGCCGAGGCTTCGAAGCACCGCGGCGTCGAGAAGGATATTCGGAAAATTTTCATCGGCGACGATGCTGCCATCGAGCGCAATGACGAAAATCTGGTCCTGAAAACGCGGGACGTATTTGAGAATACCGCGGAGGTCGGTGGGCTTGATGTCGGAGCCGTTGCTCATTGGAGTGGTGCGCTTTAATCAGGCATCCGGCCGCGCGCGTCAATGGGGATTGCAGTCTCGCGGAGGCTTCGCGGCCCTTTACTTGAATGTCACAATCGGACATGAAATGATGATGCCGCCCACTTCGCCCGCCGATCTTGCCCGATATGAAGGGCGGATTTTGCAGACGCTCCGCGAACTCGGGCTGCCCGAATCGCTCGCAAAAACGCGCAGACAGGCAATGCAGTTGGAATGCGAAAACGCGAATATGGTTTCAATCGGACTCGATCTGGTGGGTCGTGAACAGCGATTGGAACGGCAAACGGCGGAACGATGGTTCGCGATGCAAGCGGCGGCGGAGCGCGACGGCGTGGTCTTCGGAATCGTTTCGGCTTTTCGCGGCTTCAATTACCAGCGTGGGATTATTGCCCGAAAACTCGCAGCAGGGCAATCGGTGGAACAGATTCTCGCCGTCAGCGCCTTGCCCGGATTCAGCGAACACCATTCGGGCCGGGCCGTCGACGTTGGGACGACAGGATGTCCGCACTTGACCGACGAATTCGAAAAGACGGCCGCTTTTTCCTGGTTAACGCGCCACGCTGGCGATTTCGGATTCCAGCTTTCCTACCCTCGCGGAAATCCCCACGGCGTGGTCTTCGAGCCGTGGCACTGGCTTTTCAGCGGACCGTGAAATTCCAAACGGACGCCGGTCCCTTCGCGACGATGCGCATTTCATATTTTCCCAAGGGCAGAGTGTTGGTGGAAAAACCCACCCAATAGTTCGAGTCCGTCCAGCGGCTCATCAATTCCTTGCCCGGCAGCGGTTCGATCGTGGGAATCAGGACGAGTTCGTTTTCCTTGCGGTAAAGCGTCAGGTAGCCGACCTGATCCTTTAAATCCGGCAGACTGGCGGTGAAATAAAGCGAGTAGTAGCTTCCCTGCAGAACGGAGTTTGGGGCGACGACTTTGTCGATGGAGGCGAGCAGCGCGGGTTTTTCCGCGAACTTCGATTCGAGGTCGGGACCAACGCCCAGATAATCGTGATGGGCGACGGCAGCCGATTCCACGTCGGCGTTTTCCGCCGGCCGGCGGATTTCGACAGTGATTTTTTGCCAGCCAGCATCGAGCAAGCGCACGGTCGTGGCGCGATCCTGGGCGTCCTGATAAGGCCGGTAGCTGGCCCCGGGTTTGCGGTAACGCAGGTTCACCCAGGTCGATCCGGCGATAAAAAGGACAATCGCCATAACGATCCATTTCATGGACCACGGTTTGGACGGGGAACGACGGGACTTGGCGCTCATTTTGGCAGATTTCGAGGGGCGAAAGGTGGGAGCGCAAATACATTTGCGCCGTCACGGGGGAGTTGTTCTCGTGGCGGGCTCACATGAAATATTGGTCGCAGACATTCATCCCGACGCTAAAGGAAAGTCCGTCGGACGCGGAAATTAATTCCCACAAATTGCTGCTGCGCGCGGGACTCGTACGCAAGCTGGGAGGCGGACTTTATACCTACATGCCGGCGGGCCTGCGCGTCCTGCAAAAAATCAGCCAGCTTTGTCGCGAGGAAATGGACCGGGCCGGAGCCATTGAGTTGTCGATGCCGTTCATCCATCCCGTGGAAAACTGGCAACAGGGACCGCGCTGGACGGCGGCGCGGGAAATCATGTACCGGGTCGACCACGCCGGTGCGGGGAAGGGGCGCTCGAAGGAACCGGAATTTGTCCTCGGGCCGACGCATGAGGAAATTATCACCCCGCTGGTGAAGAGTGAAATCACGAGCTATCGCGATCTGCCGAAAAACTTTTATCAGATCGGTACGAAATTCCGAAACGAGATTCGTCCGCGCTACGGCCTGATGCGCGCGCGCGAGTTTATCATGAAGGACGCGTACAGTTTTGACGCGACCGATGAAGGTGCGATCGAGAGTTATCAAAAGATGAAGCGAGCCTACCTCGCGTTCTTCGCCCGTTGTGGCTTAAAAACCATCGCGGTCGAAGCGGACACCGGCGTCATGGGTGGAAGTTTTTCGCACGAATTCATGGTGCCAGCGCCCATTGGCGACGACGACATCGTGTATTGCGATGAAAGCGGTTATTCCGCCAATCGCGAAAAGGCGGTCAGCGCCATCGTGCCCAAGGATTTTATCGAGGTTGCGCCGGCGGGTGCGGTGGAGGAATTTGCGACGCCGGGAGTGGTCATGATCGCGTCGCTGGCTGCAGCGCCGTACAACGTCGCCGCGGACAAACAATTCAAGACGCTTGTTTACATGGGCGACGGAAAACCGTTCCTCGTGATCCTGCGCGGTTGCGATGACTTGGAGGAAGCCAAGCTCGGTGCGTTGGGCTTCCAACTATTCCGTCAAGCCACGGCGGAGGAAATCGAACCCGTCATGGGCGCGAAACCCGGCAGCTTGGGAGCGGTTAAAGGGACGATTAAAAATCCTGCGGCGCTCGCCGGCATTTTTGCCGATCAGGCAATCCGTCTCGTCGGCAACGGTGTGACGGGGGCCAACAAGGACGGTTTCCATTTGCGCAACGTGAATGCTGGACGCGATCTCGCGATCAGCCAGTGGGGCGACTTCCGCACGGTGCGCGCCGGTGAATCCGACGTGAAATCGGGCCATCCGCTGAAAATCGCCCGCGCCATCGAGGTTGGCCACGTGTTCAAGCTCGGCACTAAATACTCGGAAAAATTCGGGGCCGTTTATACCGACGACAAGAAGCAATCGCATCTCATGGAAATGGGCTGTTACGGCATTGGCATCAGCCGCACGTTGCAAGCGGTGGTTGAGCAGAGTAACGACGCGGACGGCATTGTCTGGCCGTGGAATGTCGCGCCATGGCAGGTGTTGATTGTGAATCTCGATCCACAGGACGCCGCGGCCGCTGATCTGTGCAAAAAGATGGCGCTCGCGGCGGAAGCGGCCGGTGCCGACGTGCTCATCGACGATCGGGCGGAACGTCCCGGAGTTAAGTTCAAGGATGCTGACTTGATCGGTCTGCCTTTGCGGCTGACGGTCGGCGGTCGCGGACTCAAGGAAGGCATTTTCGAAATGAAGTGGCGCAGCTCGAAGGACGTGAGTAAATTGCCCGTGGCCGACGCGGAGGCGACCGTGGCTCAAGCCGTGCGCGACGCGGTCAATAAGGCATGATGTTCGCAGACACCAAAACCCATCAGAATCCGAGTACCTCCACCGTCACCCAGGAACAGTTGGGTGATCAGTGGATGGTGGTCGTATTGGATGACCCGGTAAACCTGATGTCATACGTCGTGATGGTTTTCAAAAAAGTTTTTGGGTTCGACGAAATGACCGCCCGCAAACACATGCTCGAGGTGCACGAGCAGGGCCGGTCAGTCGTCTGGGCCGGCGTGCGCGAGCAGGCGGAAGCGTATGTCTTTACCTTGCAACAATGGCATCTCACTGCGGTCCTTGAGTCAGATGAAGCGCGTTGAAGTTAAATTGAATCTTGAGGCGGTGGCGCCGCTGCTTGACGTCATCAAGGACGCGGCCGACGACCTGCGACCCAGGCTGGCGGTAAACCCGGCGGTGCCTGATCAGGACGAGGATTTCTCCAGCGAATGGAAAAAGGAATTGCTCGAAGGACAGAACAGCGACCTCGGTGCCTTTCTGTCTTTGTTCGGTTCGGAGTTTTTCGCCAGTGGCATGGTGCCCCTCGACGCCAACAACCGCGAGGCGATCCTGCGCGCGTGCTCGGCGGTGCGCCTGCGCTTGCGCGCGAAGCATCTCAGGGCGCTCGATGACGAGGCGCTCGAGAGCGGCGAAGCGACCCTCGACGATTTGTCAGACGTCCAGCAACGGGCGTTTGCCGCGTATGTGTTTCTTGCGACGTTGCAGGAGCTCATTGTCCAGCACCTCGATCCGAATGATTTGAGCGAATAGCGTTGCCGTCGCGAGCTGGTGGGCACGAGGTGCGGAGAGGCCAGGATTCGCATTTGACGGCGGGGGATTGAAGGGTACGGTCCTCGCCGACACCCTGTAGTGTTCGAGGTGCTCCATATAACGCTCTTTGCCTTTGCTATAATTTGGGAACCGCTGACAGGCGGGCTGAGGTCAGGCCGTAAACCGGAAGACTGAGGCTCGTCGGGTGGTGCCCACCTTTAACTTAAAAAGGACATGAGCCACGGGGTACACGGCACGAATGGGGTGTCATTTCTTTTTCAACTGCGTACACCCACCATGGACAGACTGCCTTACTATCATCTTCTTCATCTTTTTGCCTTGTTCGTCCTGACGGCGCATACGTTCATGGCGTTCGGGAATCCGGATCCGGTTAACAAGAAGCGGACAATGATAATCACCGGCGTCGCGAGTCTGCTGGTGTTGTTTAGTGGCTTTGGGATGTTGCATTTGCTGGCGATTCCGTTCGCGACCGGCTGGGTGATCGTGAAGTTTGTCTGCTGGCTCGGGCTTTCCAGCCTGGCAGGCGTGGTTTATCGCCGGGCGCATCTGCGGGGACTGTTGAGCATGATCTCGCTGCTGCTGATTCTCACGGCGGTGTACATGGTTTATTTCCGTCCGTTCTAATGCGGGTAGCTCGCGGACAGGCGACCGGTCTCTTTATTGTGAGTTGCGGGATGTGCACCGCATTTGTCACATTCGTTGAATGGGAAACGTGAACAGCGCCGCGCTCTGCGGACTTTGGATCGACGATGCGGGGAAGGCGCACACTTGTTACGCGACCGCGGACGGTGGGCGGATCGAGCAGACCGAAGATTTCAAACCGTTCGCATGGCTGGGTGCGGAGGTGGGGGGAGTGGGGATTCAGGTCGAACGTTTGAAAGGAGACGGGGCATTTAACTGGCTGGCGCACGCCGATACGCTCGAGGCGTTCGGGACGTTTTTTAAAGCAGTGAGGGAGGGAACCGCGATCGATGTCCTCCGGCCCTACGAAAGCCAGTGGCTGTTGCAACGCCGGTCGCGGTTATTCGCGGACGTTCACTTCACGGCGTTGCGGCGTTGCCAGCTCGATATTGAAACAGGAGCGACCGAACCGGGTGCGTTTAGCGATGCGCGCAAGCCCGGCGACCGGATTCTTGCGATCGGGCTCCAATGTGGCGATAGACGCGAACTCCTTGCGCTCGACGAGGAGAGCGACGATGCCGAGAAACGGCTGTTGATCGCGTTCAACACCCTTTTGCGCGAACTCGATCCCGACGTGATCGAGGGGCATAACATTTTCAAATTCGACCTCGATTATCTGCGTCAACGCAGCCGGCGGTACAAGGTGCCGTGCGCGTGGGGCCGATTCGGTCAGCCGGCGGAGTTTCGCAACAGCCGGATGAAAGTGGCGGAACGCTGGATCGATTTCACGCGCTGCGATCTGCCGGGACGCGCGGTGATCGATACCTATCTGCTCGTGCAGTTGTACGATGTCACGGCGCGCGAAATGACCGCTTACGGATTGAAGGATGTCGCGGTGTATTTTGGCGTCACGCCGGAATCCGGCGAAGGACGAACCTATATCGACGGGGCGGAAATCCAACAGGCGTTCCGTGAAAAACGGGCGGAGTTCCTCGCTTATCTTGCCGACGATCTGCGTGAGACGAAGGGAGTCGCGGAGGTGTTGTTACCGACGTATTTTGAGCAGGCGCGGGCGTTCCCGATTCAATTGCAGGAAGCGGCGCTGCGCGGAAGCGCGGGCAAAGTGGACCTTTTGTTTTTGGAGGAATACTATCACGCCCGGGCGAGTTGTCCGGCGCCGGTCGATATCGCGCCGTTTGAAGGAGGCTTTACGCGAAGTTTTCAGGAAGGCGTTTTCAAGCGTGTGCTGCATTTCGACGTGGCCTCGCTTTATCCGAGCCTGTTGTTGCAGATGGACCGCAATCCGAGGAACGACAGCCTCGGCGTGTTTATTCCGTTGCTCCGGAAATTGCGCGAATACCGGCTCAAGTACAAACTGCTCGCGAAAACCGCCCCAACGACGGCCGAGCGGGACGAAGCGCAGGCACGGCAGATTACCTTCAAGATCCTGATCAACTCGTTTTACGGTTACCTCGGATTTTCCGGCGCCCGTTTTGGGGATGGCGAACTGGCGGCGGAAGTAACGCGACGCGGCCGGGAATTGCTGCAAAATCTCATCGTCGAATTCCAAAAATATGGCTGCGTCATTCTCGAGGCCGACACGGACGGCATCTATCTTGCGACCGACGATTATTTCCTCCGCCCGGCCGAATTGCTGGCGAAGGTACAGGCGATTCTGCCGGCGGGGATCGAGTTGGAACACGACGGAACCTACGATGCGATGTTCTGTTACAAGGCAAAGAACTACGCCTTGGCGGCCGGCGGCGAAATCACCTTGCGAGGTTCGGCGTTGCGGTCACGCGGCATCGAGCCGTTTCTTAAACGACTCGGCGACCATTTGATTGCGTATCTTCTCGGCACCTCCGCGGCGTCGCCCGTGATCGAAGTGGAACGGCTTCGCCAGTCGATCACCAACCGCGAACATCCGGTGGCCGACCTGGCCAAATCCGAATCCCTCAGTCAGAATCCGGCGGCTTACGAGCAATGGGTGGCAGGCGGCGGAAAGCCCCGCCGGGCGGCCGCCGAGATCGCATTGCTGATGAATCCACGTCCGCGCATGGGCGAAAGAGTGAGTTATTACATCGGTCCCAAGGCCAAAGGCCGGACCTCGGATTGGCAGCGGGCCCGGCCCTTGACGGCCTATGACGCGGTAAATGCCCCCTATGCCGTTGACTATTACATCGTAAAAATCGACGACTGGCTCGAACGTTATGGACGCTTCCTGGGGATTCAGCCACACACGGAGCAACAAGAATTGACCCTCTGATGATTCGTACCCGCATTTGCTTTCTCGTTCTGTTGTTCGCCCCGCTGGTGGTTTATTGGCAAACCACTTTCAGCGAATTTGGTGTTCGCGACGACTACGCCAACATGCGCGAGGCCCGCGAAGAGCCGGGAAAACTGGTTCGATTCACCGCCTCGCATGGACGTCCGCTTTATGGCGCATTGCTGGAAACGTCATTGGCCAAGATCGATGACATCGATCGGTTGTGGATACCGCGATTTGCGTGCGTGCTTCTTTTTACGGTGCTCGGTCTCGCTCTCTGGAGACAGCTTTATCATTCGGGCTGGTCGGAAATCGAAGCGGCGGCGATCGGATTAGGCGTTACGCTTTTGCCGGGCGCACAAGTGCTCACGAGCTGGGCGATCGCATGGCCCCACGCGGTGGCTTTGCTTTTATCACTGGCGGGATTTTCAGCGATCGAGACGGAACTCGAGCGCGGCGGTTTAAAACGTCTGATCGCAATGGCCGGCGGGGCCATGATTTATGCCCTCGCGGCGCTCTTGTATCAGTCAAACGCTTTGTTTGCGGTGGTTCCGTTCGCAGCCATTCTGCTCGTCCGGGTGTCGCGGGGCTCGTCCAGCGATCTGCGGTGGAGTCTGATCCATTCCTCGGCGTTGTTCGTCGGACTCATGGGTGCCTATTTGCTGGTGGGTGCTCTTTTCGCCAACGGCATTTTTCATGCCTCCGCCCGCATGCAGCTCGAGATGAATCCGTTCACGAAGTTGATCTGGTTTTTCACGAAACCGTTGCCCAATGCGCTCGGACTGTTCGCCCTTCGCGATGATTTCAACTATGGCGCGTGGATTTTTTGGTCGGCAGTGAGCGTGGTCGTGCTGGTCATTTTTTGGGGATGCTGGACCGAGATAAAGCGGACGGGAAGGACAGCGAAGCGGAGGATATTGTTTTGTGCGCTGATCCTGCCGTTCCTGGCGCACTTCGTCAGTCTGGCGGCGGCCGAGCGGGCGATCGGTTATCGCACGCTTTTCGCCCTTTCCGGCCTGGTGCTCGTATTGTTGGTTTTTGCGCTGCGCAGTCTGCTGGCCGCGGAAAAGATCAAGCCCGCCCACCATCATGGCGCGCTGCTTATGCTCGCGGTGCTCGCGGTGGCGTCCGCTCACTACTATCCCCAGGCGCTGATCGCGGTGCCACACGGCTATGAATTGGAGGCGATGCGCACCCCGGTCATGCGGGCGAGTTTCCCGAAGACGGAGAAAATTTATATCATTACGCCCACGATCGACGAACGCGCGACGAAGCGGATTTACGCGGATGAATTCGGGGCGGTGGCGAGTGACTCGGACTGGGCGCCGCGGGAAATGTTCAAGGCGATCCTGCACGAACGCTATCCCATCAAGCTTCCAAAGGGAACCCACCCGACGGTCATTCTGGGCCGTCAACCGCCCACACCAGACAAATACGACCTCGTGATCGACATGAGAAACTTCAAGGACGAAGCCAACCGCTAAAGTCGGTTTTGTCAGGTCCAGCTCAGGTTGGTTTTGCTCAGTGGTAATTCCCGGATGCGATGTCCGGTGGCGGCGAAAATCGCATTGCACACGGCCGGTGGCAGTGGCGGCAGAGCCGGCTCGCCGAGGCCCGTCGGCGGATTGTCGCTGCGAATGAAATGCACGTCGATCTTGGCGGGCGCGTTATTTATCCGGAGCAGCGGGTAGTCGTTGAAATTGCTCTGCGCGACGCGGCCCTGGTCGAGCGTGATTTCCTGCAACCACGCGGCACTGAGACCGTCGATCACGGAACCCTGCACCTGGTTTTCCGCTCCGCTGAGATTCATGATCGGACCGACATCCGCCACCACGGTTACGCGGTGGACTTTCAACTGTCCGCCGCGCGAAACGCTGACTTCCGCGACTTCGGCGACGTAACCGAGATGGCTGAAATGAAAAGCGATGCCACGGCCGGATCCGCGCGGAAGTGGCGCCTCCCAATCGGATTTTTCGGCCACGAGTTTCAGCACACCTTTCATCCGCCCGGTGTCATAGGGCCGGTCATGTTTCCCGGGGCCCGGCACCTTGCGATCCGGTCCGAGCAGGCTGAGACGAAAAACCAGTGGGTCTTGTCCGGCGGCATGGGCGAGTTCGTCGATGAAACTTTGAAACACGAACGCGAGCGCATTGCTGCCCGGTGCACGGAGCCAGCTGGTGGGGACGTTGGTGGAAATAATCGAGCGTTCGAAACGATAATTTGGCACGAAGCGTCCGGGGAATTCCACCGCGCTCATATCCGCCGCGCGTCCGACTTTGTCCGTGCTGTTCAGACCGATGGTGATGAAATGATTGTGCCAGGCGACGAGTTCGCCGGTGGAATTCACCGCACCATTGAGATTATGCCAGCCGGTGGAGCGGTAATGACCGTGCTGGGCGTCGTCTTCGCGCATGGTCGTGAGTTTGACGGGGCGGCCGGTTTTGGCCGCGATCGCGGCGACCTCCGCCACGTAGTCGTTCGAAAGCCGGCGTCCGAATGCGCCTCCGCTGCGGGTGAAGTGGATTTTGATTTTTTCCTTGGACACGCCGAGGGTTTTCGCCGCGATTTCCTGGGCGTCGCCCGGAGTCTGGGTCGGCGCGAAGATTTCCATGCCGCCGTCGCCGGTCGGCCGGGCGGTTGCATTCATCGGCTCCAGCGTCGCGTGATAAAGATACGGATACGTATAACGCGCGGTCACGACCTTCACCGGCCCGGCAAGAGCGGCGTCAAGATCGCCGTCGTTTTGCAGGATCTCGCCCGGTTTGGCGGCAAGTTCAGTGGCGGCCCGTTCGTAGCTGGCAGAACTGTCGCTGGCCGCGCTTCCTTCGTTCCATTCCGCTTTGAGTGCGCGACGCGCCTTAAATGCCGACCAGGTCGAGTCGGCGACAATCGCTATTCCCGGCATCAATCCAAAATAGTCGGCCGTTCCCTCGACCACGAAGGCATCGCGCACGCCGGGAAGAGATTTGATTTCGTCGAGATTGGCCCTGCTGACTTTGCCGCCGAACACGGGACACTTTACGTAGACCGCGTAATCCATGCCGGCGATTTTTTGATCGAGACCGAACAACGGTTGGCCGGTCACGATGGCCGGATTGTCGATTCCGCCGACGCGTGAACCCAGCAAATGGAAGGTTTCCGATTTTTTCAGTTCGATGTTTTTTTCATCCGGTAGCGGCAACGCGGCGGCTTTGCCGGCCAGCTCGCCGAAGGTCAGCAGGCGTCCGCTTGGGCGGTGGATTACCGAACCGTGTTCGACTTCACATTCAGCGACCGGCACTCCCCACGTCGTGGCCGCGGCCTGCACCAGCAGGGTGCGCGCGACGGCTCCCGCGCGGCGAAGCGGCTCGTAGTTCATGGGGGTGGACATGCTCCCGCCGGCAAACTGCGGCCCGAGCTGGGGATCGAGGGTGCCCTGTTCGATTTTAACCTTGGAAAAATCCGCCCCGAGTTCTTCGGCGACAATCATCGGCAGCGACGTTTTCACTCCCTGGCCCATCTCCGGATTTTTTGCGACGATGGTGACGACATTGTCCGGCGTAATCCGGATGAACGCATTCGGTGTAAAAGCTTTCGCTGTGTCATCAAGTGCCGGGGCCACTTCACCGAACGCTGCGCCCGGCAGATAAAAGGCGATTGCGAATCCGCCACCGGCGAGTCCGGAAATGCGGAGGAAATCACGCCGGTTGAGCTCGTGCTTGAGAACGGCGGGCAACGTTGGGTCCGTTTCCGTTTTCATTTTACGCCTCCTGTCGCGGCTTGAGCAGCGTCTTTGATGGCCGCCCGAATCCGCAGGTAGGTGCCGCAGCGGCAGATGTTGCCGGCCATGGCACCGTCGATGTCCTCATCGGAAGGTCTGGGATTATTTTTTAACAACGCCGCCGCGCTCATGAGCTGCCCGGCCTGGCAATAACCGCATTGGGCAACGTCATGTTCGCACCACGCCTTCTGCAAGGGATGCGAGCCATCAGAGGTCAAGCCTTCGATCGTCGTGATCCCGCCGGTGGCACTGGCGACGGGCAGCTGGCAGGAACGCACGGCGACGCCGTCGAAATGAACCGTACACGCGCCACATAACCCGAGTCCGCAACCGTATTTCGTTCCGAGTAGTTCGAGGTTGTCGCGGAGGATCCAAAGCAGGGGAGTATCCGCGGGCGCGTCCACGACGTGGGACTGCCCGTTCACTTTCAGGGTATAGTGAGGCATGGGAAACTAAGATTGGAGATAAAGTGATCGCGGATCTCTGGAGGTCAAATGTCGATCCGCGCTGGTGCTCGCGAGCCTGATCGATCCCGGCGGAGCGGTTGCGCGCCGTGATGCGTCATACCGTTCGCTACTTTGCCTTGTGTTTGATGACCCAGTCGACGACGGCTCCATCGTTGCCCTCGTTGCGCCACACCAAGCTGAGAAATTCCGCCGGATTGATATCGTGCTCCTTGAAAAAACGACGGTCGCCGCCGCAGCAATACATCAACGACGCGGGAAGTTCGCCGCGCAGCTTTGCCCTGGTCTTCGGAATGATCCGCGGCAGCCACGCTATGCCTTTGATCTCGTCCGTTTTGGCCGGCATCTTCACTTCGTCGAGGACGGTCGTGGATGATTTTCCGCCCTGAATATTGAGAAAATAATCCCGGCGGATCATCTCAATGGCGAGCGCCTTGTCCCAACCCGGTTCTCCACCGCCCGTTTCATCCTCTGCATAGTCGTAGAGGTGTTGCGGAGTAATTCCATTGTCGGCGAGAAAGGCCGTCTCGGAGGAATCAAAATAGGTGGCTGCGCCGCGCTTTCCGTCGCCGTACTGTTTGCAGGCTTTGGTGTAGAGGGCGTGGAGGTGTTCCGCGAAGGTATAGTTTTTCATCATCCGCTAAAAGGGAACGCTCTGGTGGTGAAAGGCAAATCAGGGATGAGCCCGGTTCGCCTCGACCACTTCACCTTGCTAACTGCTGGGGAAAATAAATTCCTGCTGCACCCGGACGGCGATGGGTTTTCCCTGACGGGTGGGAGAGGAAAATTTCCATTGATTGAGCGCGTTGACTGCCGCTTGCGCATAGCGTGGGTTGGTGGCTTCCATCACCACCGGCATCCGGGCCTGGCCTTTTTCGTCGACGTAGAAATCAAGCACGGTCGATCCGGATGATCGGCTGGCATTTTCGGCGAGACCGGGATTGGGTGGGTTGACGGTTTGCAACACTTCAAGCGGATGATCGAGTTCATCGGGTGCGCAGACGCGCTTCACCAATTGCACGGGCATGATTCTATCGACTAGGGAATTGGTCGTTTCGATGGCGGTTAGGGAAATGATCCGGCCCTTTGCGAGAAAATCGATTTCAAGCTGGAGGCGAACGCCGACCGGCTTCCCGTCAACGGTGGCCGCTGAATAACGCCACCGCTTGAGGAGGCTGGCGGCCTCGTCGGCAAACGCCTCGTTGGAATAGCTGATGACCATCAGATCGGCCAGCTTGCCGTCCGCATCGACATTGATCATCAAACGCGCCTTCCCCGAGGTGATGGGCGTGAATTCGAGCGAAGCGGGAAACTGTCCGTCAACGGTCTGCTCGATTTTAACCGGGGTGGTCCTCGCAGAAATAACAGCGGTGCTGACAACGAGCACCGCGATAAAACCAAACAACGTGCGTCCAGTGTTCATGGCGACAAGGGGTTGATGTCTGCACAGAGTTTACCCGTGATCGTCCTAAAAACAACCAAAGAGTATTGTCCCGGAATCAGAGGATTTACACCAAGGCCACAAAGATCACGAAGGCGGAGAAAACCGAACACATCCGGTCGGATTTAACCACAGAAGGCGCAGAACACACACAGAATGAACGTTTCTGAGCTGGTAAACGGATCAATCGAACGAGCCACAGACGGTGCCGCGCCGTTCAGCCCGAATCCAAATGCAGTACTCTGATTTCTGTGTATTCGGTGTATTCTGTGGTGCTCTTCACTGCATGGTTTCGGTCACGGCACCGTGAAATCGATCAGTCGTTTCTGACGGTCGACTTTGTCCACCACGACTTGGGTCTTTCCACCGAGCTCAAACTTTCGCTTGGTTTTGCGGCCGACAAAGGCGGAACCGGACGGATTCAATACGTAGAAATCGTCCTTGAGCGACGAAACGGGAACCATCCCGAACGCGCCAGCCTCGGCAATCTCGACGAAAAAGCCGTGGTTGCGAACGTCGGTGATGATCGCGTTAAACACCGTTTTCTTTTTCTTCTCCGCTTCGCGCTCGAAGAATTCCATGAGTTTCACTTTCACCGAATCACGCTCGGCCTCGGTGCTGTTGATTTCCGTGAGGCTGAGGTGCTCCGCCAGATTGTCGATGTGCGAAGCCCGATAACCCGGTGGATTTCCGGCTGCGGGGTAACCCAGGTGTTTAATCAAATAAGTCCCGAAGACCCGATGAACCACCAAGTCGGCGTACCGCCGGATGGGCGAGGTAAAGTGCGTGTAGTCCGGTTTGTTCAGGCCGTAATGGCCGTCCGGACTGGCGCGATAACACGCCTTGCGCATGCTGCGGAGCAACTGCGTGCGAAGAATGTAGCCCTGTGGATGATCCTTCAACAGCGCGAGCAGCCTCACGACTTCATCCCGGTTCATGAGGTCGCCGACCTTGATATTGAACGTTCCTAGGAATTGGCGGAACTCCGCGAGCTTTTGCTCGTCCGGATCGTCATGCACGCGATAGAGCGAGGGCAGGTGATGGCTGCGGGTGAGGCGGGCTACCGCTTCGTTGGCCAGCAGCATGAACTCTTCGATGAGCTGGTGGCTTTCGTCGTTGTGAATGAGTTCGATGCGATCGGCATAACCCTCGGCGTCCACGAAGATTTTCGTTTCCTGCATGTCGAGATCGAGACTGCCGTTCTTCATGCGTTCGCGACGGAGCTTGCCACCGATCGTCCAGAGCTGGCGCACCCATTTTTGCAGGTTGGTGAGTTCGCCGTCGGACAATGTATTGAAAGCCCGGCCGGTCGCGCCCGTCTGATGCGCGGCCGGGAGCGGCAGCTCGCGAATCTTGTCGAAGTCGTCCTCAAACATGAGTGCGTAAGCCTGCTTGTAGGTCATGCGCTTGATGCTGCAGATGACCGTATTCGCGTATTCGGTGTGCTTGAGCCGGCCGCTGGCGCTGAACGTAAAGAGCACCGCCTTCGTCAACCGATCCTGCGCCTCGACCAGCGAACACAGTCCGTTGGAAAGTTTTTCCGGCAGCATCGGAACGACCGTTCCGACGAGATACGTCGAATTACCCCGTTCCTGGGCTTCGCGATCGAGCGCGGTACCGGGCTTAACGTAATGACTGACGTCGGCGATATGGACGCCGATGCGAATATCGCCGTTTTCCGAATATTCCACTGAGAGGGCGTCATCGAAGTCCTTCGCATCGTCGGGATCGATCGTGAACGTGGGAATTTCACGGTAGTCTTTTCGACCGTCGAGATCGCCGGCTCCCACTGTGCTCGGGAGCGCAGCCGCCTCGCGCACGACATCTGGCGGAAATACGGGCGTGAGTTTGTATTTGTGATAAATCGCGGCCAGTTCCGCGCGAGGCTCGAAGGTGCGGCCGAGACGTTCAACAATCACGCCATCGGGATTTTGCTGGCGGTCGTTCCACTCGTTGAGCTGGACGACTACCTTGTCGCCTACCATCGCAGGTGGTCGTAGGCCGCCTTTGGCGGGATCGGCGACGATGATATCGTGGCCCATGCGTGGATCGTCGGAGGTGACGTAGAAATAGGTGCGACCGCGTTGCAGCGTGCCGGTCAGTGTGGCTGTCCCGCGCTCGAGAATCTTGATGACGCGTCCAGCTTGTTCGCCGGGTTTGAGAAAATGAGGGAAGTCGCGCTCTTTGGAGGAACGCAGACGAACCACTACTTTATCGCCTTGCAAAGCGACGCCCGTGTCTTCGGCTGAGATGAAAATCGCCGGCTTTCGTGGCTCGGTGACTTTTACCTCGGGCGATACCATGGCCGAACCCTTCTGGCGGAAATTGATTTTTCCGGTGACGAGATCCGCTTCCTTGGGAACGCAGAGACGGTCGCCCTTGATGACGGCGATTTTCCCCGCGCGAACGAGTTCGTCGACATCTTGGACGAACTTACGGCGGGCTTTTGGATTTAAACGCCATTCTTTGGCGATGGCATCGGCGGCGGTCGGCACATAGCCACGGCGCTGCAAATGCGAAATAATACGATCGGAATAACTCATTTAGTAGGACTTGGGCGGCTCGGTGAAATTGCACCGGCATAACACAACCCAAGGATTTTCTGGTGGTATGGTGTGCCAGAGTTTGTACTGTTGCAACATGCGAATTGTCCACGCGGCCAGTGAAATGTTCCCGTACATCAAAACCGGCGGGCTCGCTGATGCCGTGGCCGCGCTGGCCGGCGCACTGGCGGACAAGGGACATGAGATCGCTGTTTTCATTCCGGGTTATCGCTCGGTGCTGGATGGACCGCATGCCGCGGGCGCAAGGGAAACCCACCGGTTGAAAATCGAAATGGGGGATTCGTTTCTCGCCGGGGAAGTGCTGACGCTTAATCCGCGGGCGGGCGTGACGCTGCATTTGATCTGCCGCGAGGAATTTTTCGATCGCAAGCGGCCGTATTGGACGGGCGAACGCGACTATGACGACAACGACGCGCGCTTTATTTTCTTCCAAAAAGCAGTCGTCGAATTGCTGCGGTTGACGGACTTCAAGGCGGACATCGTACATTGCCACGACTGGCAGACGGGCATGCTGCCGCTTTTCCTGCGCGAAGCGGAGCGTCGTTATGAACTCACGCTCGCGCTCAAGACCGTGTTCACGATTCACAATATTGCGTATCAAGGCGTATTTCCCCGGAAATCGTTTGCACTGACCAATCTCCCTGAAGAGATGATGACGATCGATGGCTTGGAATACTACGATCAGATGTGCATGTTGAAAGGTGGCATACTTTACGCGGATCGCGTGACGACCGTCAGTCCGCAATATGCGAAGGAAATCCAAACGCCGGCGTTTGGCAACGGCATGGACGGCGTTATTCGCACGCGACTGGAGGATCTGCATGGATTGCTCAACGGCATCGACACGGCGGTTTGGAATCCCGCCACGGACGCGAGTTTGCCGGCAAAATATTCGGCCGGAGATTTGAGCGGCAAGGCGCTTTGCCGCTCGAAACTGCTCACGGAATTCGGCTGGGCCAATAAATTCAAAGGCCCGGTTTTTGGCATGGTCTGCCGGTTCACCCCGGCCAAAGGCCTCGATTTGATTCTTGGCGCAAAGGAGTTCTTCGCGGCGGAAAATTGCCGGCTCGTTATCCTCGGCGGCGGCGAGAAGAAATACGAGGTGTCGCTGCGCGAATTTGCGGAATCACTGCCCGGGAAAGTTGGCGTTTTCGTCCGCCAGGACGAAGCCATGAGCCATCTCGTGGAAGCCGGTTCGGATTTTTTTCTGATGCCGTCGCTGTTTGAACCGTGCGGTCTCAATCAAATGTACAGCCAGGCCTACGGGACGGTTCCGCTGGTGAGCAACGTCGGTGGCCTCGTCGATACGGTCACGGATATCGAGGTAAACCCACAGGCGGGCACCGGCATTGTGTTCGTACCGAGGCAGGAGGAATTCACGGCCGGGTTGAAGCGTGCGGTGGCCCTGTATGCGGATCAGGCGAAACTTGCCACCGTGCAGAAACGCGCGATGCAACGGGATTTCTCGTGGACGAATGCCGTAACCGCTTACGAGGCGCTCTATATCGCGGCGCTTTGAACCGGCTGTTCGCTCATGTCCGGTACGATCGTGTGGTTCAGGCGGGATTTGCGTTTACACGACAATCCCGCGCTGTCTGCGGCCGTGGCACGCGGCGGGTTCGTTGTTCCCCTTTTTATTCTCGATGATGAAAGCGAGGGCCACTGGCGCGCGGGCGCGGCCTCGCGATGGTGGTTGCATCATTCGTTGGCGCGACTGGACGAATCGCTGAGGGCACGAGGTTCGCAATTGGTCGTCGCCGCCGGCGAAAGCGCGGCGGTCCTGCGCGCACTGATTCGAAAAACCGGCGCGACCGCCGTCCATTGGAACCGGTGCTACGAGCCCGCAATCATTGTGCGGGATAAAAAAATCAAAGCGGACCTGACGACGGCCGGGATCGAAGCGAAAAGTTTTAACGCGGCGCTTTTGTTTGAACCTCACACCGTCCGAAACAGTACGGGCGGTCCGTTCCAGGTTTTTACGCCGTATTGGAAGCACTGCCTGTCGCTGCCGGTTGAGGCGCCCGTGAAAATGGCGAAGACCGCCCCATTCGCTTCGCCGCCAAAGTGGCCGGCCGGACTGGAACTTGGCGGATTGAAACTTCTACCGACCATCAATTGGGATGCGGGGCTGGCCAAAACGTGGTTGCCCGGCGAGGCAGCGGCGCGGAAAAGAATGAAGCAATTTGTCGCGAGCGGATTGGCGGAGTATGACGAACGTCGCAATTTCCCGACGGAGGCGGGAACATCTTCGCTTTCGCCGCACCTGCATTTCGGCGAGATCGGTCCGCGCCAGCTCTGGTCGGCCATCCATTCGCTTTCCAAGGAGAGCGGGGTGTTTCCGGCAAGTCGGGGCGGCATGGTGTTTTTAAAGGAACTCGGTTGGCGCGAGTTTGCGCATCACCTGCTGTATCATTTCCCGGAGACGCCCGAACAACCGTTGCGGATCGAATTCGCCAAATTTCCATGGAGGAAAAACGCGGCGCAACTCCGCTTGTGGCAGCGCGGGTTGACCGGCTACCCGATCGTGGACGCCGGCATGCGGCAGCTCTGGCAAACCGGCTGGATGCATAATCGCGTGCGGATGATCGTGGCCTCTTTTTTGGTGAAGCACCTGCGGCTTTCGTGGCAGGAAGGGGCGGAGTGGTTTTGGGACACGCTGGTCGACGCCGACCTCGCGAACAACACGCTCGGCTGGCAATGGTCGGCAGGCTGCGGGGCCGACGCCGCACCGTATTTTCGGATTTTCAATCCAATCCTGCAGGGCGCCAAGTTCGACCCGACGGGCGCTTATGTTCGCCGGTTTGTACCGGAACTGGCCGCGGTGCCGGCGGAATTCATCCATCAACCCTGGGCCGCGCCGATGGACGCACTGGCGGAAGCGGCGGTGACTCTTGGACGGGATTATCCGCATCCCATCGTCGACCACAGCGAGGCTCGGGAGGCTGCACTGGCCGCGTTCAAATCGATGCGCCAGCCGTGATTTGGGCGGTGCATTATGCCCGGTCGGGAGGTTGCGCCTTGGCCACTCCCACAAGGTCCGTTTTGGCAGAGATTAAGGCATCGAAAATCTAGGCTTCTCAAGGCGGTCGGCAAATGTATGTTCGGCCATTCATATGCAGAGAACATTCGTTATTTTTAAACCAGACTGCATGGCCCAGCGCCATGTGGGAAATGTGCTGAGTCGCTTTGAAACCGCCGGATTTACAGTCGTGGGGTGCAAGATGATGCGCCTTACCCCGACGCTGTTGCGCACGCATTACGCGCATGTGGCGGACAAGCCGTTTTACCCGGAGATCGAAAATTTCATGAGCTCGCGGCCGGTGATCGTACTTGCGCTGGAAGGCGACGACATCGTTCAAAAAGTGCGCGACCTCCTTGGGCCGACCGACTCGCGCAAGGCGGCGAAGGGGACGATCCGCGGTGATTTCGGCACGGAAATGATGAAGAATGTCTGCCACGCCTCCGACAGCGACGAAAACGCGAAGGCCGAGCTGGCCCGCTTTTTCCAGCCCGGGGAACTCTTCACGGTTTGATCATTCTGCGCACTTGACGCCAACGCGGCCGGTGCGCTTTCTCCTTTTTCAGTTTTTCGCCCTCATCGTCTAACGGTTAGGACAGTAGATTCTCATTCTATAAATCGGAGTTCGATTCTCCGTGAGGGCACCAATTACGTTGGAGTTAATTGCGGTCTGTTCGTAGCGGGATTTGCGCATGCCCTGGTGCGGCTGCGAGCATGGCCTTAAGGGCATCCCGAGACTTGCCGCTGGAGGGAAAATCAGCATGCTAAGCGTCATGAACGCACTTCTCTCCCGAATCACCGTTGAAGCTGGTAAATGCGGCGGCCGTCCCTGTATCCGGGACTATCGCTTGCGGGTGAAAGACGTGCTCGGACTGCTCGCGCACGGGGCCAGTTGGGAGGAAATTTTGCGCGACTATGCGTTTCTTGAGGCTGACGACATCCGTGCATGCTTGGAGTTTGCCGCAGCGCAAAACGATCACGTCGTCCTGCGCGCCTCGTGATCAAGGTTCTCATCGATAACCAGCTGCCCGCGGCGCTTGCCGGTGGTGCCAGGACAAAGGCTGCGCGGCGGAGCATGTACTCGCGTTGCAGATGGGTCAGGCAACCGACGCGGTGATCTGGGAGCGTGCAGCCCGGGAAGAGGCGGTGATTATTTCCAAGGACGAGGATTTTGCTCAGATGACGTTATTGCGACCCGAGCGAGTGGCCGTGGTCTGGCTGCGGTTCGGCAATTGCCGCACGACGCAGCTGCTTGAGGCGATGGAACGTGCGTGGCCGCAAATCGAGCAGCAACTCGCCGCCGGTGCCCGATTGATCGAGGTTTATTAACGGAAAGATGCGCCTATCGTTAGCGACCAAATCGCGTCGCGTAGTACTTCGAACACAAGAAATCCTCTGAGGCCGCAGGAAATGTCTAACGGTTAGGCGCGCAGGGCGTGTTACTTGTTGCGTCGTTTTCCCAGTTAATTGGGCGAGGATCAACCGTCGATGCGAGCATTCTGGCGCGGGGTTCCGATGTAGCGGCGGATTGCGACAATGAGCGCGTCGAGATCGAGGGGCTTTTGAAAAAATTCGTGCGCAAACCGGTCGGCTCCGCCAACGGTGGCGACAGGTAGTGCGGTGATGACAAACACCGGAAGATTGGGTCGCTGGAATTTTTCGTGGAACAGCAGATCCCAGCCGGTGACTTCATCCATCGAAAGGTCGGTGATCATCAGGTCCGGTTGATGGCGTTGCAGGAATTCAAGTGCATTTTCACCGCTGCCGGTCGCAATGACGTCCCAGCCTTCGGCCAGCAGGACGCGGCGCAATCCCTCGAGTACGGCGGGATCGTCGTCCACCAGCAAAATGGTTGAGTCGCGCGGATTGCTTTCCGCAGTCGCGGCCGGCGGCAGTGGTTTGATTGATCGCGCCGCGTTTTTTTCGGAGCGGCGTTGCGTTGGAGTTGGGATGGCAGGCATGTTAGCTTTTTTGGACGGTTGAATCTTCGTGGGAGGAAAATGCATTCCTCAGGATCGCATGTTGGTTTAGAAATTCATAGAGCAGGGCATGCGCGCGCAGGAACGCCGGGGAACGAATCGACTCGGGATCGCGGTTCAGTGCTTTTTCCATCTCCGGCTCGGCGTCGAGCACGCTTTTTAGCTGGACGATTTCGGCGTAGTGCACCGGCACGCTCGCCTGACGGAGCAAGGCGCGAAACAGATAATATCGTGGATACATTTTTAATCCCCCCAAGACCTCCGGATTGGCGGCGAGGAAATCGTTCAACTCCAGATTTTTCCCAAGATAGATCCGATCGGTGATCAAGTTGGGATTGAGCCTCAAGTCATCTTCCGGGAGCGGGTGATGATCAAGGAAGCGGTCAAACTCGCGCAACGCACGGTGGACACTTCGCAGCGCCGGAGATGGCGGTGGTGGCGCGGATGGGTTATCCGCTGCCTGCGCGAAGGGGATTTTCCCGAGCAGTAATCCGATCAGGGATACAGCGCAAATCATCCTGCAGAGAAACGGCCGGCTGGGACGAGCGATGAACATGCGGTGGAAATTGACTGGCGGGACGGATCGTTTATGACGGTTGAAGATTTTCGGGTCCACCTCTCACGCGGACCGGGCCACCAATCGATCCACCTCCGAGCGGAATTTTTTCAAATCGAATGGCTTGGACACAAACCCCGACGCAAAGCTTTCGATTTCCGCGTGCTGGCCGAGGGAATCCGAGGAAATGAGCAGCACCGCAATGTCGGGATAATTGGTATGACAAAACGAGAGCAGTTCCCAACCGTCACACAGCGGCATGTTGAGGTCGCTCACGATCAGGCTTGGGTGCATGCCGGTCAGTGCGAGTTGCGCGGCAATGCCGTTTTCCGCTGCGACTACTTGATAGCCGCTCAGGCGCAGAAACGAGACAACGAAATCCCGCACCTCCCTGGAATCGTCCACCACCAGTATCTGCGGCGGAGAAACTTCTTCGATTGCGGTGCCCGTTATGGCACCACTGGAGGCATTGTCGTGTCGGTTAATCATGCGTTGTTCCATTGCCGCTTTCGTGCCGAATTCAACGAATGGCTTTCATGTTTACTTCAGAAGGAGTTGCGAATTTCACGCCATTGATCCGCTGCCCGGGCTGGTCGCCCGGCTTTCCAGTAACTGGTAAACCGCTTACCACCCTTGAGAGATCCCGCCCAGATTTTTCGCCGTCGCTTTATTGGACTGCTCTCACTTTTGGTTGTCGCGGTGCTCGCGAGTCTGGGCGTGGCCTTTGTGGTGTCGCATGATGCGGCTCGCGCGCTCAACCATCTGGCGAGCGTCGAACTGGAAGCGGCCCAGCTGGCCCGGCAGTTCCGCGGTTTGGTGGACGATCTCCATGGCGCCTTGTTGCGCATCGGCACCGATTCAGCCGGGGACAGCGCCACAGTCATTCAGCAACGCCGGGCCAGGTTAACCAGCTGGCTCAGTGCCCGCATCGTGGACGCGGACAGCGCCCGGGAACGTGTGATTTTAAACCAGCTCTCGCTTGAGGTGCGTTCTTATTTCCTGAAGCTTGACGCGGTTGCCTCCCGTTCCGCTGGTTACGCCACGCCGCTGGATCGCGACACCGTGGTCATGTTCGATGACAACGCCAACCGCCTGCAAAGCATGGCGGACGATTATGCAGCTGTGCACGACGCGGAGCTGCGGCGGTTGCTGGAAGTGTCTCTCGCCTCGGTCCGGGAAATGAGGGACTTGGTCTTCATCTGTCTCGCCCTCTTGATTGGCGCAATCAGCGTGATGGTCGTGCTGCTTTATCGTGAAGTCGTGAAACCACTGCGCGTCCGGCTGTTTGAGAGTGAATCGCTGCTCGCTCAACGTGAAAAACTCGCCGCGCTTGGTACGCTGGCGGCGGGGGTGGCGCACGAAATCCGCAATCCGCTGACAGCGGTCAAAGCCCGGCTCTATACCCTCCGGCGTAAAGCGACCGCGCCCGAAGCCGCGGAGGACGTGAAGGCTATCGCGCAGGAAATCGACCGGCTCGAACGCATTGTGCGCGACGTGCTCGGCTACGCCCGTCCGGCTGATCCCAAAATGGGACAGGTTGAGTTGGCCGCGTGGCTGCGGGATTTAGCCGCGTTTATCAAGCCGGAGCTTGACGGCAGGCATGTCTCGCTGACGGTTGAAACCGAAATGTCGCTCGCCGTGCGGGTCGACGCCGATCAACTCCGCCAAACGGTGCTCAATCTCGCTCGCAATGCGCAGGAGGCGTTCGATGGCAAACCCGGTCATATCGCGTTCACGCTCAGGCGGGAACGTTCGCTGCTGCGCGGGCACTTCGCCGAGGTCGCGGTTCTCAGCGTGACGGACAACGGCCCGGGAATTCCCGCCGCGCTCCAGCCGCGCCTTTTCGATCCCTTCTTCACCACCAAAGCCGCTGGCACCGGCCTCGGCCTCTCGATTGTGGCGCGCCTCGTCGAGCAGCAGGGAGGCGAAATCGTTTTCCAATCCGTTCCCGGCACCGGCACCCGTTTCTCGGTGCGCTTGCCACTCGCCGGGGAAGGCAAATAGATTTTTCAAATTGAGCGACGCCACCTACCGCATTTGCCTGATCGACGACGACGTCGCTGCGCGCGAGGGAATTGAGCGCGTGCTCGCCGCGGAAGGTTACGAAGTGTTGAGCCAGCCGGACGGTCGGGTCGGGCTCACCGCCGCGCTCGAGGAGGATTTCGACTGCGTGCTGACAGACCTGCGCATGCCGGGCGTTTCCGGTTTCGAGCTGATCGACACTCTGCACGAGGAATTGCCCAATCTGCCCGTGATCCTGATGACCGCGCACGGGACGACCGAGACGGCCATCGAGGCGACGCAGCGCGGGGCGTTCGACTATATTTTAAAGCCATTTGAAATGGAGGAACTGCTGCTGGTCGTCGCCCGAGCCGCCGAAGCGGGACGACGCGGACGGATGAAGGTGGGGCTTGCCGGCGAGTTGTCGCCCGAGATCGCACTCGTTGGCCAGAGCCGCGCGATGCAGGCCGTGTACAAGGAAATCGGTCGCGTTGCGGGCAAGCCGGTGAGCGTTTTGATCCTCGGTGAGACGGGCACGGGCAAGGAACTGGTGGCGCGTGCGCTCTGGCAGCATGGTGACCGCAAGACCAAGGCGTTCGTGGCGGTCAACTGCGCCGCGATTCCATCGAACCTCCTGGAGAGCGAACTGTTCGGCCACGAGCGAGGCGCGTTCACCAGCGCCGACGCACGACGAATCGGCCGATTCGAGCAGGCGGACGGCGGCACGCTTTTTCTCGATGAGATCGGCGATCTCTCGCTTGAGACGCAGGCCAAATTGTTGCGTGTATTACAGGAGAGGGTGATCGCACGCGTCGGCGGACGGGACACGATTCCGGTCGATGTCCGGGTCATTGCCGCCACGCATCGCGATTTGCCCGCGTTGGTGGCGGCGGGAAAGTTCCGCGAGGATCTCTGGTACCGGCTTAATGTCGTGGTACTGCAGCTTCCGCCGTTGCGGGAACATCGTGAGGATATCGCGACCTTGGTGGCGTATTTTATTTCCCGTCACGGCTCCGAGCTCGGCGGCGTGGCCTCGGTGCAACCGGCTGCGATAAAATTCCTCACGGCGCAGCCGTGGCCGGGCAATGTCCGGCAATTGGAGAACGTGGTGAAACGCATGCTGCTTTCGGCTCACGGTTATGCGATCACCGAGGATTTGGTGCGCACTGCGCTTAGTCAGGGACCGACATCGGCGAGCACCGCCGAAACCAGCGGACAAACGCTCGCTGCGCTGTGCGAGGATGCACTGGCCGCGGCGCGACGGGAGCCAAGCCTGAGTGCGGTGAACTCCGTCCTTGCCGCGGTGGAGCGCGAATTGCTCGCGCAGGCCCATGCCACCACCGCCGGCAACATTACACAGATGGCGCAACTGCTCGGTTGGTCGCGACTGACGGTGCGCGAGAAACTCAAGGTGCATGGTCTGCGGTAGAGTCCGCCCAACCGCAACCCGCTTCATCATTTTGAGTGCAACCACCAATCGGCTGAAAACGCTTTCCCACTCCCACCCGGTTCAATTCAATTTCCTAAGACCGCAAATCGTCGCCCGGAAAAGGCGACGCGGAGAATGCCTGCGCGAGAGCCCGATCGAGCACATTGGCGTTGATCGGCTTGGTCAAATGGGCGAAAAATCCAGCGCCGGTGCTGCGGTGGATGTCTTCTTCCATCCCATAGCCAGTCAGCGCGATTCCTTTCAGGCCATATTGATCGCGCAGTTTTTTCATCAACTCGAATCCATCCTCGTCGGGAAGGCCGATGTCCGAGAGGACCAGGTTGAATGATCGTCGCGCCGCCTGCTGCAACGCGGCCGAAGCAGTGGCGGCTGACACCACGTCGTAACCGCGGCGCTGCAAAAGGAACGCCAGTGATTTCCGGGTGGGCTCATGGTCTTCCACGAGTAAAATGCCCAGTCTTGACGCGGTGGAGGCGAATTCCATTGGCGGGGCTGAATCTGTTCGCTCGCCAGCAATTGCAGCCGGTTTGGCGGGCTGCAACGCCGACGCCAAGGGCAGGCGGAGCGTGAATTGCGCACCGCGACCTTTCCCTTCACTGGCGGCTTCGAGCGAGCCACCGTGCAAGTCCACGATTTTCCGACTGATCGCCAGACCCAGGCCCAAACCGCCAAATTGATGCGATCGACCGTGAATGGCGTGATCACCTTGACTGAACGCGCCAAAAATCCGCGCGACCTCGTCGTCATTCATGCCGATGCCGGTGTCGCGGATTTTAACGATGATCTGCCCGGAGGCTTCGTCGACGGCGCTCGTGAGCCAGATTTCGCCGCTGGCAGGAGTGAACTTCACGGCGTTCTTGATGATATTCCAGAACACCTGTTGGAGTCTGGCGCTGTCCCCCTTCACGATACTTTGTTCCGCGTGAAGACTGAGATGCAGTGACAGACGGTGATCGGTGACATCGGGGCGGACGGCTTCCAACGCGTCGGACAACACCACGTGCACATCGAGGGACTGCATCTCGAGGCTGAGCTTGCCGCGCTCGATTCGCGTGATGTCCAGCAGATCGTCGATCAGGCGTGCTTCCAGGAGTGCGTTTTTTTCGATCACCCGGAAGGCCTCCCGCGCCTCGGGTGGATAGGACGTGTTTTGCACGGCGTCGCTCGATACGAGTAACACGGGATTGAGCGGCGTCCGCAGTTCGTGCGACAATGCGGCCAGAAAATCGTCCTTGGCCCGCGACGCGACGACGGTGTCGCGTTCGCGGATGGCACGCTCGAGGGCGATGCCGACATACCGGGCGATGCGAGCGAGGGTCTTCGTGTCCGCCGCCGGAATCGACCGGCGTTGATAACTCGCGAAGGTCACGATGCCGATCAACTCGTCGTCTGCCACGAGGGGGAAAGTCGCGGCGGTGGAAAAACCAAATCGCCGGATTGCCTCGGCATATGACGCGATGACCGGTTCAGGAGCGCCGTTGGCCGGCTTGTCCCGCAGGAGTTCCTTTTCGGACACGGGCAGGCTTGCAATCATTTCGCGCTGGCCGGCTGATATGCCGCTCGACGCTTTGAGCGTGAGCGAAGTCCGGTCTGCGTTCAGGACATGGCAAATAAACGCATCGAGTCCCAGTGGGAGAATGATGTTGGCGAATATGCCGCCCATTTCGTTGACGGGGTCGCTGGACTGCAGCAGCACGGCGAGGGCGGCGGAGAGCAGGCGATCCATCTCCTGTTGTTTGCGCAAAATCCCGGATTGGTATTCGCGCTGCGAGACGTCCTCGATGATCGTGATCGTCCCAACGATTTTCTCCCCGTCGCGCAACGGTGCGATTCGCGCGGTCTGCAACATGTGCGGGTGATCGCTTTCGGGAACCGTGGCCGGAAAGGCGAGGAGATGTTTGTGCAGCGCGGTTGAGAGCACGCTGATTTCTCCGGCGAGCACGCGCAGATAACGGTCGAAAAGCCGGCGTTGCGAAAGCTCCGGGAAGACATCGATCAATAATTGTCCGACCACCGATTCAGCGGGACGTCCGCTGTGCGTCGCGAGCCACTGGTTCCAGCTGACAATGCGAAGATCGGGATCGGTGGTGAAGATGCCGTGGGGCGCAATTTGCTGGATGCCATCGGCCATCGCTCTTTCCACGATGGATTTTAGCGGGGGGTTCCCCTCGTTCCTGCCGATGCCCGCGCCGGGGTTCATGATACCTGCCGGGTTTCCCAGTTTTTAAGCTCGATCAACAAACGGTCGAAGGAGGCGACACTCAGGACGATCACCAGATAGCCGGTCACGTCCTCGGTTTTAACGTGAAACCGGGTGTGGATCATTAATCCGTAGCGGACCGTTTCACCGGATCTTTCCGAAACTATTTCCAGTGCCTTCGTGATGTGCTCGAAAGTGAGGCGCGGCACGGAAAAAGTTACCTGGATTTGGAGCAGATTGCCGAATATTCCCAGACAGGCATTCAGCAGGATATTGCCGACCTCGGTGATGATTTCCCGCGCGTTGGCATCGAATTCAAGGGAAACGTTTTTGTCTTCGGACAACAGATTGGACATTGCCATCGCCGATGGTTCGTCGAGCAGCAACAGGGCATTGCCTGAGACCGGACCCGAGAAAACCTGGTTCACGCTGGCGACGGGCGATGCCATCGACCGGGCCAGGATCGGTGCGATTTCCTCAATGGAATGAATCGTGACCTGCGGTACTTCGAGCGAAATACGATAGCCGGTTAATTCCGACAAGACACCGGCAGCGCGACCGTACCCGATGTTAATGAGTTCGGTGAGGCTGTCCGTCTGCGCCGCGGTCAATTCCACGTGTCGCCTCCTGCCAATACCGTGGAAACGGTGGTGGCCAGCTGATTCTTGTTGACCGGCTTGTTTAATATTCCCTTTGCCCCGGCGGTTTTGGCCTGCTCGGCGGTCGATTTTTGAATGTCCGCCGTGGCGACGACAACCTTCACGGACGCATCGAGCTCCTTCATTTTTGCGAGAACGTCCAAGCCGTACATCCCGGTCATGACCATATCGAGGATGACCAGTTCGGGGGAATTTAATAAAAAACGCTCCAAGCCGCTGGCGCCATCCACGGCATCTTCAACCGTATGACCTTGCGCTTCGAGCAATTGCCGGAGGGTACGGCGGGCGAGGGAGGAATCGTCGATGATCAGGATCTTTGCCATTATGTTCGCGAGGTAATGGCCTGTGCCATGTCGTCCAAAGTAATGGAAGCATCGCTCAAACCTGCTTCGTCTACAGAGCGCGGCATCCCATAAATTACGCAACTCTTTTCAGCCTCGGTTATGACGGTGCCGCCCTGTGCCTTGACCCAGGCGGAACCTTCCTTTCCGTCGTCGCCCATTCCGGTCATGACAACCGCCAAAACACCCTGGCGGAAGATTTCCGCGACTGATTTGAACAGTACGTCCGCGGACGGCCGGTGAATTTTCTCGAGTGGCTGCATGGTGAGATGCGCCACGACGTTGCCCGCCGCCGTCCGGCGAAAATTCAAATGCCGTCCGGCGGGAGCAATCAGCACGCGTCCCGCCTGGAGCAAATCGCCATCCTGCGCCTCCTTCACTTCGAGGGGGCACAATTCATTGAGCTTTTCCGCGTAGATGGCAGTGTAACCCACCGGCATGTGCAACACGATGGCAACGGGCACGGGAAAATCCCTCGGCAGGCGTGGGATCAGGTGGCGCAGAGCCTGCGGTCCGCCGGTGGAAATTCCGATGACCACCACTTGGAATTTTGAAGCATGTGGCGCCGACGATGGCTCCGGTTTGGAGGTCAATGTTCGCGCCAGATTTTCCACCGGGGCATTGACCGCCATTTTGATGTGGGCGATCAATTCATCGCGGACATTTCTCAGATCGTCAGTGGCCAGCGCGGAGGGTTTTCTGATGACATCCAGCGCCCCCGCGTTCAACGCGTCGATCACCTCGGCCGCGTCCTCCGAGGCCGAAGAGAGGATGAGAATCGGCACAGGCCGCATCTCCATTTGTTTTCGCACAAACGCGACTCCATCCACGTTGGGCATATGCAGATCGCAGATGATGATGTCGGGATTCAGCGTTGCGGCCATTTCCAACCCTTCCTCGCCATCGCGGGCGGCTCCGACCACTTCGACGAGGGGATGGCTGGAGAGAATTTCGCGAATGACCTTTCGGGCGAAGGCCGAGTCGTCGAGGATGAGGGTGCGGACAACCTTAGGCATGGGATCAGCTGGTTGCGGTGCGCTCATAGACGAAAGCGTCAGCGAGTTCCTGGAGTTCAAACTGGTCGGTCAGTTTGAGCAGGGACTCCGAGGCACCGACGAACAGTTGGCCCTTGGCCGGAACCCGTTTGGCAAACGCGGTGACAACTTTGCGGATGGTGGCGGGAGAAAAATAGATGAACACATTCCGGCAAAAGATCACCTCTGCTTGGGGCACGGTGGTCGATTCGTCCAAGGCCACGAGATTGGCCCATTGAAAGACGACGCGCGAACTTACCTCCGGTCGCAGCAATGATCCGTCCGGGTGCGGCACGAAATATTTTTCCCGCAAGCCGGCGGGCAGGGCGCGGAAGGAGCGCTCACGATAAATTGCCGTCCGCGCCTTTTCGAGCGCGGCTTCGCTGGCGTCACTCGCCACGATCTCGATCGGATAATGGCCGAGGCCGGCCTCGAGCAGGGCAATCACGATGCTGTACGGCTCTTCGCCCGATGCGCAGGCCGCACTCCAGATTCGGAATGGGCGGGTGGTTTGTGCAAACCATGCGGGAATGACGCGTTCGACCAAGGCGCGGATTTGATCGAGCTCCCGCCAGAAATAGGTTTCCTGCACCGAAAATGCATCCATGACGCGCCGCCATTCCTGGGGGCCCTTGTCGTCATATTTTAGCAGGTAAAAATATTCCAGGAACGAACTGGAACCCGTCGCCTTCAGCCGTGGTTCCAGCTTATCCAGCATCAATCCGATTCGCTCGGAATCGAAATGAGTTCCAGTGCGTTCGAGCACCAGGTCACGCAACAGGAGCGGAATGGGATCGTGGGCTTCAGTGGGAAGCGAAGTCTCGGGCGTCCGGGGGAAACTCATTTAGGTTCCCGCAGGCGACCGGCGTTGAGGAATGGATGTGCGGCCGGGTTTGCGCGGAGTGGGAGATGGAACGGATGGCGCCGGGGTGGATTTTCCCGTAGTGGTATTGTCACTGGCGAGCTGCGCAGCGTCGTCTGACACCCGGCTGCTGATGGAGCGGATTTCGGCGAGGTTGCCCAGCAATGAGTCCGCCGCGATCGAGTGTTCGAGATTGGATTTGGTGATCAGTTTGATTTGCGCGGCAACATTCACCGAGGACGTACCGATATCCTTCATGGCCTTGGTTTGCTCGACCATGGCCCGGGCCATCTGCTCCGCCTGGCGTGTCAGACTGTCCGTGGCGGCGGTGATTTGGCTGGTGCCGGCACCTTGTTCCGTCACCGCCTGATTGATCGCTTTCACCATCTTGGCGAGGCGCAGCGCTTCCTTTGAAATCTGCTCCGTCGCCGTCGCCTGCTCGGCGATGGCGCGGGTGGTGGAGGCACCGCCTTTGCGCATCGACTCGACCGCGGTCACAATCTGCGTCGTCCCGGTGGCTTGTTCGGCGGTCGCCTTGCGCACCTGGCTTGCGAGGGAACTCGTCGCTTGCGCGGCTTTCACGACTTCCCGGGCGGCGCGACCGTGCTCTCCCATGGCTTGGGAGACTTCCTTCGTCGTCTTGCGCATCTGGGTGGCGGCTTGCACAATCGAAGTCGCTCCTTTGGCCTGTTCGGCCGTCGCGGTGGCGACCAGACGCGATTGGGATGAAGTTGTCCCGATGGCGTCGAGTACGTGCTTGCTGGCGATGAGCTGTTCGTCGGAAGCGCGCGAAATTTCCGCGATGAATCCGGTGGTTTCCTTGATGCCGTCCAGGATTTTTTTCAATCCGTCGGAACCGCTTTCGGACAAGCGATTCGATTCATCCGCCACGCGGGCGCCGTCGCTGGCGGCCTGGGTGGCGTCGCGGGTGACATTTTCAAGATTGCGGACGATGGCGCTGATTTCCGCGGTCGCTTTTGCGCAACGGTCGGCAAGATTGCGGATTTCCTCCGCCACGACGGCAAACCCGCGACCCGCGTCGCCGGCGCGCGCGGCTTCGATCGAGGCGTTCAATGAAAGTAAATTTGTACGCTCGGCGATCACATTGATGGTCCCGACGATCCCTCCAATCTCCGTGGTTTGCTTGTTGAGTTCACGCATCATGGTGGTCGAGGTCTCCATCGCTTTCGAAACGCGGCCGATTCCCTCGATGGATTTGCGGATCATCTGTCCCCCCTCATCGGCGTCGCGCGAAACCTTGACCGTGACGGCCTGGGTGCGCTTGACGAGATCGGCGACGGAACGGCTGGAGCGATCCATCTGGGTGGCGCTGGTGTTGGCGCTGCTGGCGGCTTCGGTGATTTTTTCGCTGTTTTGCGCCACGGACTGAATCGAGCGCGCCATTTCCTCCACGGAGGTTGACGTTTCCTCGACGGAAGTCGCCATGCCTTCACCCATGGCCGCAACCTCCTCGATCGAGGCCGCCATTTCATTCATCGACGACAATGTTTCCTCGGCGGCGGCGGTAAGATCGTCGGCGTTCCGCGAAACGCCCTGGATCGAACGGCTCATCTCCTCAATGGAGGCGCCGGTTTCGTTCAACGCAGACGACAGCTCTTCGGAATCCTTGCCAACGCGTTTGACGGAAGAAGCGACCTCGGTGATCGACGTCGTCAGCTCCTCGGCGGAGGTGGCCATTTCATCGCTCGTGGCGGCCAGCGATTTGGTGCCTTCCGCGATTTGTTTGACCGCTGCATTCGTTTCGGCGGCGGAGGTGGCAATCTGAAGGCCATTGGCGGTGAGCTGTTCGATGGACGCCGCCATTTCATTGACGATCGAAGCAGTTTCTTCGCTGGAAGTGGCCAGGGATTCCGCCTGGGCAGCGGTTTTTTTCAAGGACGCGGACGTCTCGTTGGCGGAAACGAGGGCGCTGTCGAGCGCTCGAACCTGAATGGTCGACCCGTCCAACAGCCGGACGGCAAGCACGTTCAATTCTGCGGTTGTCGATTGGGAGCCGGTCGGGGCGGAAGAGGTGGCGGAAGCACCGTTCTTTGATTTGGTCTTTTGCATGGAATGAAATTTCAGGAGGCTGCGGGGGTGGATTCGGCGGGAAGGGTGGGCGGGGTGATTTCCTCGATCGTAAGCACCGCTCCCACGTCGAGGATCAGGACACTGCGGTTCTTAATGGTGGCGACGCCCTCGACGTAATTGCCCTGGATGCCGACCAGCGTTTTCTGAATCGGGCGGATCGTTTCCGCGGCGATGCGTTGGAATTCACGGGCTGAATCGACGATCAGGGCAACCACGCGTTGTTGGACGTGAAGAAAAATGAGCCGCGTTTGCGGCGTAGGTTCGCGGCGGGGCAGCCCGAATCGCGCGCGGAGATTGATCGCGGGAATCACCTGTCCGCGGGAAAACACCACGCCGTCGACTGCCGCCGCGGTATTGGGCACGGGCGTGATGTGCTCCAACATATCGACGTGCTGGACGCTGGCACTTCGCACGGCATAAGCTGCCGCATCGAGTTCAAAAATAATATAGGTGTCGTCGGGATTCATTGGGCGCGCGTTTCAGTGAGGATTGTGGTTAGGTTGTCCAAGTCATCGGGTGGACGAATCACACCCTGCGTAATCGCCAGGGGATCGAGAATGAGGATGGGTTTCCCGTCGCCGAGTTCGGTGGCGCCGGAAACGCCGGGCACTTTCAACAGAATGTCTGCGAGCGGCCTGATCACAATTTCGCGCTGCGCGAGAACTCGGTCGACAATCAGCCCCATCGCCCCGCGCTCCACGCTCAGGACCAATATCGTCAGCAATTCGCCGGTTTCGGGCGGGAGGGAAAACAGGGTCCGCAGCCGTTTCACCGGGAGCAAACCATTGCGGTAAGGGATCACGGTGGTTTCCCGCACGGTCCGGAGTTCGCGCCGCTCGATTTGAATGATTTCATCGAGGGCCCCTTGCGGCATCGCGCACGTCTGGTTGCCCGCGGTGACGATCAACGCGTCGGTGATGGAAAGCGTGAGCGGCAACTTCAGCGTGAATTCGGTGCCGGCTCCGGGCTTCGATTCCACGCTGAGGGTTCCGCCGAGCTGGCGCACGGTGCTTTCCACGACGGCCATGCCAACCCCGCGTCCGGCGGCCCGATCCGCGTCTTCGCGGGTGGAGAATCCGGCTGAACAGAGAATTTCCAACAAGGCCGCGGAATCCACTTTTTCAGGCACCCGGAGTCCGAGGGCATGGGCACGCGCAATCACCTTGGCGGAGTCAATACCCCGCCCGTCGTCGCGCACCTGGATGATCACCCGCTCACCCTGGCTTTTGGCGCGGAGTTCAATCACCGCCTCGGCCGGTTTACCGGATTTTTCCCGCTCATCGGTTGATTCGATGCCGTGGGCAAACGCGTTGCGCACGAGGTGCAGCAACGGTTCCTTCAGGCGCTCGACGAGATATTTGTCGATCTCGGTCTGCCGGCCTTCGAGGAGAACGCGGACTTTCTTGTCCGAGTCGCGGGCCAGATCGCGCACCACGAAAGGCATGCGCGAAAAAATTTCGGCGACCGAAACCAACCTCACCCGCGAAAGCACGCGCCGCATTTCCCGCAGCGATTTGGTCAACGCGCGGTTTATTTCCTTCAGCGAATCCTGTCCGGAATCCGCGATTCTTTCCTCGAGTCGCGACCGGTGGATCACCATCTCGCCGGTGATGCGCATCAACTCATCAAGCTGCGTGAGATCGACCCGGACAATGTGGGACGGCGTGAGCGAAAGCGATTCAGCGTAACCGGTTTCAACCGCGGGTGCGGCCGGTTCGTCGGCGAGGACCTCGGGAGCGGGGGCAGGGGACAGTGACTCAAAATGAATCGCATCTTTTTCCCATGGATCGAAGTCGCCCGGGATTTCGCGCAGGCCGGTCACGAATTCAAAAACGATCGACCCCTTGCCCTTGATCTGCGGCGTTGCCGAGAGGATTTCCCCGATGACGGCGAGGCGCGCGCGCACGGAGTTCACATTGATGCCGCGGCGATCCAGCGCCTTCGAAGGCGCAAATCGCACGAGAAACAAGTGCAGTCCGCGTTCCCGCGCGGCCATGATCGGATCGGCCGCCGGGGGCAGCGCAGTTTCTGATGACGACGGGGGCTCTCTTTTTCCCGACGCTTCGGGCATGAATGCCTGGAGTCGGTCGAGAATGTCCTGAATCGGCGGAAGACTTCGACCCAGTTTGTGGGCGGCGCAGATTTGTCCGAGTCGCTGCGTGGCGAGCAACAATCCATCGATCATGGCCAGCGTCAGCTCCGCCCGCCCCGACTTTACCGACCGCAACAGATCCTCCATGGCGTGGGCCAGTTCCTCCCCGGAGCGGAGCCCTGCAATCGCCGAAATTCCCTTCAAGGTGTGGAGATTTCTAAACAACGCCTCAATCGAAGCGATGTCCGGTCGTTGTTTCCCGGCGCTGGCCTCAAGTTGGACCAGTCCATTGCGCGCGTTGGTCAGCAGCTCGTCAAATTCCGCATAGAAATCGTCGAGCAACTCTCCGCGCAATTCAGGAGGGGAATCGGAAGGCATCGGATGAAAGCGGTGGAATGCCTTTCAACGGCGGGTTGGAGGACAATGGTGGCGAGGCGGGCAAACGAAGGCTGAATTATCCGACTCGCAGCGGGGCTAGTCAAGTCTCCCCCCGGCAAGAGCAAAACTTCCAGAATCGCCGGCGAAGTCCCGCAAATTGCGAGCTTGCCGGCAATTTCCTGACCTGCGCATTCCCTCACGGGAAACCGATCCCACAGGTCTCGAACTGATTCTTAGGGACTGATGAGCGCCAAGCCGCTGGCGGGATCGTAGTTTCGTTCCAGTGCGCCGGCCTGACCGAAGGAGATTTCAAGCGTCGGTCGCACCCAGCCTTTTTTCAAATGGCCACCGCGCGTGGAGCCGTCGCGGCAACCGACCACCACGTGGATATGCGCCACCGGCTCGTTTCCGTCCCATGCAATATCTCCCGTCAACACCAGCACCTCGACTTGTTCGTTTACTGGCAGGTCGAGATAGGTTTTCTTTTCCCAGTCGAAGTAGGCCAGCAGGGCGGAACTGAAGGCCCCGATGCCCGTGAAATGCGCCGCCCGGATTTTTTCGCGACGAACGAGGGCGATGATCGTCGAGACGACTTCATCTCCCGTTTCGAAAATCAAGGCTTGGTTCTTTTCTCCGCTTTGACTGAGGGTTTTTGATTTCATAAAAATTTTGTGGTGGGCATGAATTGAGAGTTGAGCGGTCAACCGGTCTTACCTCCGACGGACTCGCGGTAGGCGAGATCGAGGAGTTCGGCGAGGTGCAGAGGTTTCCGATCCGTGGTTTGGACAATCTGTTCGTGGCAGCTGAAACCATTGGCGATTACCAGGGTTTCTCCGCCGGCGTTTCGCACGCGCGGCAGCAACACGCGTTCACCGCATTGAATGGAAACGTCGTAGTGATCCTTCTCGAAACCAAATGCACCGGCCATGCCGCAACAGCCCGATTCCAGCAGCTCGTAGTCGACCTCCATCCGCTTCAAGACCTGCTCTTCCGTCGTCATTTTCATGATGGCCTTGTGATGGCAATGGCCATGCACGAGGGCGTGACGTTTGAGTTTCGGCAGCGCATATTCGCCCATGTGTTTCATGATGAATTCGCTGAGCAAAAGCGTCTGGCGGCTTAGCCGGAGGGCGTCGTCATCGTGCGGGAACATGTTGATGAGTTCGTCGCGAAACGTGGCCGTGCAACTTGGCTCGAGGCCGACCATGGGAATGCCCGCGCGAATTTCGGGGCGCAGGGTGTCGATGATTTTTTCCAACCACAGTCGCGCCGTGTCGAGCATGCCGTAATCGTAGAGCGGTCGTCCGCAACACAGCGCGGCGCGCGGGACGATCACGTGCCAGCCTGCGCGCTCCAGAAACTCCGTCGCCGCCTGCGCCACCTGCGGATGGTAGTGATTATTGAACGTGTCCGGCCAGAGGAGCACGCGGGGCCCGGCGGGATTCACGGGATCGCGCTTGAAGAACCAATGTTTGAACGTGTGGTTGGCGAGCTGCGGAATGTTGCGTTTGGGTGCGATGCCAATGACAGCTTTCAGGATCGAGCTGATGACCGGGGCGCGCTGGAAAAAATTCACGATGCTGGGAAACAACGACCCAATCCGCATCCATTGTCCGATGCGGCCAAACGCGTAGGCGTGCAGTGGACGCATCTGGTCCTCGTAGTGGTGCGCGAGGAATTCCGCCTTGTACGTGGCTACGTCAACGTGCACCGGGCAGTCGCCCTTGCAGCCTTTGCAGGAAAGGCACAGATCCAGCGCCTCCTTGACCTCACGGCTTTTGAAACCGTCCTTCACGAGTTCGCCGTTGAGCATTTCGAACAGCAAATGCGCGCGCCCGCGGGTCGAGTGTTTTTCCTCGCGTGTGACCATGTAGCTTGGACACATCGTGCCGCCTTCGTGCTTGCGACATTCGCCCACGCCGACACAGCGCAACACGGAACGGCTGAAATCGCCCTGATCGTCCGGAAAGCTGAAATGCGTTTTTGGCCGCTCGGGATGATAGCCGGTGCCAAGCCGCAGGTCCGACGTGAACGGTCGCGCGTCGATGACTTTGCCGGGATTCATTTTCCACCCGGGATCCCACAGTCGCTTAAATTTCCGAAAACCTTCCATCAACTCCGGACCGAACATTTTCTCCAGCAGTTCGCCGCGGGACTGGCCGTCGCCGTGCTCGCCGGAAATCGAACCGCCATAACGCAACACGAGATCCGAAGCCGCTTCCACCGTGGCCCGGTAATTCGCGATACCATCGGCGGTCACCAGATCGAAATCGATCCGGCAATGAATGCAGCCCTGTCCATAGTGACCGTATAGCGACGGCTTGTGGCCAAATTTTTCGAAGGTATCGCGCATGTCCCGGAGATAGTCGCCGACTTTTTCCGGCGCGACGGCGGAGTCCTCCCAGCCCGGCCACGTGTCCTTTTTTCCCGGCACAAAGGCGGTGGCGCCCAGCCCGGCTTCGCGGGCCTTCCACGCTTTCTCGGCCTCCTGCTCGTCGTTGTAATATTTCATGTTCGGCGCATCGGACTTCTTTTGCAGGGCGTCCTTGACGCGTTGCGCCTGCGCGTCGACGTCTTCCTTCGAATCGCCGCCGAATTGAACGAGCAACCAGCCGCCGCCCTTCGGCAACAGCTTCAACGCCTCTCCGTGAAGATGATGTTCACGTAACATATCGACCAGCGCCTGATCGATTCCTTCCAGGGCAATGGGTTTAAAGGGCAGGATGTCCACGACATGACGCCCGGCATCGATCGCATCCTCATAACCGAGGATGAGCAGCGAGTGCTGACGCGGCTTGGGGACGAGGTGCAATGTCGCGGACAGGATGACGACGCACGTCGCTTCCGATCCCGCCAATGCGCGGGCCACGTTGCAGTGTTTCTCCGGCAGGAGATCGTCGAGATTATACCCCGAAACCCGGCGCGGGATTTTTGGAAACCGCGTCTGGATGAGATCGCGATAGTCATTTCGGATCGCTTGCAGACCGGCATAAATTTGTCCGCGACGTCCGCCGGCGCCGATGATGGTTTTAAAATCCTCATCGGTGGTTTCACCGACCTTCAATATGGTCCCATCGTAAGTCAGCACTTCCAACTCCGCGAGATTGTCGGAGGTGCGCATGCCGAATCCGTGTTGCACTGACAGGAGCGAGTTGATGCCGCAGGAGTTGTTGCCCAACATTCCGCCAATGGTGCAATGACTGTGCGTCGCTGGATTCGGCCCGAAGATCAACCCGTGCGACGCGACCGCTTTCTGCACCTCATCGAGCACGATGCCGGGTTCAACGGTTACGGTCTTCCGCGCGGGATCGACCGCCAGGATGCGGTTATAGTATTTCGAGAGATCCATCACCACCGCAGTGTTGCAACACTGGCCGGCGAGACTCGTGCCGCCGCCGCGGGAGAGCAGCGGCGCACCGTGCTCGCGGCAGATCCGGACCGTCGCGATGATGTCGTCCCGGTCGCGCGGGATCACCACCCCGATCGGCGGCATGCGGTAGTTCGATGCATCGGTGGCGTAGAGCGCACGGGTGCCTTCGTCAAAACGCACTTCGCCCTTGATCGCCGCGCGCAGCCGGTCCGGAAGATTCCCCTTCGGTCGCGGCGCAGTGGTGACGCGCGTTGTGGGTTCGACCGGCTTTGGGATTGGAACAGTTGAAGTGGCCATGGGTTTTTCCGGTTAAATGGCGTAGGTCTCGGCGTCGGTCCATTTGAACGCCAACCCCAGTCCCGGTCGGGTGAGGTCAGGATGCAGGACCCCTTTTTCCGGTTCCGGGGCGCCGTCGAACAACTCGTGTTCGATGCGCGCGTGGTCGTGAAAATATTCGGCGTGCCGCATCGGGGCGACGGCGCAACCGGGCGCGATATGGAGCGACGGCGCGCAGTGGGAGGAGAGGGGCAGATGAAACGCTTCGCACAGCGCGGCGATTTTCAGGAAGCCGCTGATGCCGCCGCACCGCGTGGCGTCGGCCATCACGACGTCGGTCGCATGCGCTTCCAACATCCGCCGGAAATAATCCGCATCGTAGCCGTATTCTCCCTCGGCGATTTCAAGCTGCGCAGGCACCTGTTCGCGCAGGAAACGCAGCCCGGCGAAATCCTCCGGCGACAACGGTTCCTCCAGCCAGCGCACATCCGATTCGTCGACGAAGGCCTCCGCGAATTCCCGCGCCTGATTGCAGGTGTAGGCGCTGTTGGCATCGACGAACAACTCCGCGCCGTCGGGAATGGTCGCGCGGGCGACGCTCACACGGTGGCGGTCGCGCGACGGTTCGCGGCCGACTTTCATTTTGAACCGGGTGATGCCTCGTTCCGCCCATCCGAGGAATTGGTTTTGCAGTTGCGCATCGGAGTACGAGGTGAATCCGCCGCTGCCGTACACAGGCAACGCGGGCCGCGACTGGCCGAGCAATTCGGCGAGCGACAAATCCGATTGTTTTGCCTTGAGGTCCCACAGCGCGACGTCGATTGCGGAAACCGCCGTCGAGGTTGCGCCCTGACGGCCCATGTTTCGGAGCCGCGCGAACATCCGGGTCCAGAGGCCGGGAAGTTCCGCGACATGATGGCCTTCGATCTCGGATTTCAGGTCGGACAGAATCAGGGCGACGGCGGTGTCACCGTAAGTGTAACCCAGTCCCGTTTCGGCACCGGCGGTCAATTCCACCACGATCAACGTGGTCGAATTCCATTCGAGCGTCCCGTCGGATTCCGGTGCGTCGGTGGGAATGCGGAAAGCACCGATTCGCAGGCCCTCGATTCGAGAGCGGGCGAGCGTTTCGGCACTGGCAGTCATGGTTACACCAATTCCCGCACCATGTCTTCCGCAATCGTCGTGGCGATTTTCAGCCGCTGTGGCGTGCCCTTGGCCATCGACTCCGCGAGATGCAACGCCTGCTTGGCCTTGACGCGCCCGGGCATCGGAGGTTCGTGGGGATCGACGACGGCCTCGATCAGCACGGGACCGGGCGTGGCGAGCGCCTGCGCGACAATTTCGGCGCAGTTTTCCGGATCCTCGATCCGAAACCCCTGGCCGCCGCAGGCTCGTGCGATGGCGACAAAATCAATCGGCTGCAGTTCGCAGACGTATTCCGGATTTCCGAGAAATACCATTTGCTCCCATTTGATCTGGCCAAGGGTGTTGTTTTTTATTACGAACACCTTGATCGGGAGTTTGTATTTTACCGCAGTGGCAAACTCGCCCATCAGCATCGTAAAGCCACCGTCGCCGACGAAGGCGATGCTTTGCCGGTTCGGATAAGCCACCTGCGCAGCGATCGAGTAGGGGAGTCCGGGTGCCATGGTTGCAAGCGTCCCGGAGAGCGAATGCATCTGGCCGCGTTTCACCCGGATTTGACGGGCAAACCAGGTGGTGATTGTCCCGCTGTCGCAGCTGACGATCGCGTCGTCGCGCAATTGTTTGCCGATTTCCCAGGCGACCACCTGTGGCTTCATGGGTTTGTCTTTGCGCGTGCTCCGTTCCTCCATCAGCTTCCACCAATCGCGCATGCTGTCCTGGGCTTTCTTGAGAAATTTTTTTTCGCCGCGCGCCTCCAGCAGCGGCTCGAGCTGCGTCAACGTGCGGCGCGAATCGCCCGCGAGGCCGACCTCCACCGGATAACGCAATCCGATGCGCGTCGGATCGAGGTCGATCTGGATCGCACGGGCCTGGTCGGGTTTCGGATAAAATTCGATGTAGGGAAATGACGTGCCAACCAGCAGCAGCGTGTCGCAGTTTTCCATCGCATCGAGCGACGGCTCCGTTCCGAGCAGCCCGATGCCGCCGATCGTGTAAGGCGAATCATCCGGCACGCACGCTTTGCCGAGCAGCGCCTTGATGATTGGCGCGCCAATTTTTTCGGCAATCGCTTCCAATTCCTCCCCGGCGCCGAGTGCGCCCTGGCCGGCGAGGATCACAATCTTTTCGCCTCGGTTGATAATTTCCGCCGCCCGTTTGAGGTCATCGGCCGAAGGCATGCCGGAGCGGTGTCCCAGCGCCTGCGTATCGGCGTGGCCCTTGACGTTGCGTTCGGAACGCGCGCCGCTTTTCGCCGGCATCGATTGAAAATCCACGGGGAAGTTGATGTGTGCGACTCCACGCCGGCCGAGGGCGTAGCGACAGGCGAGGTTGGTAATTCCCCCGATATGCTGCGGACCCATGACACGGGTGTTGTAGACGGAGACGTCGATGAACAGCTTGTCGAGGTCCACGTCCTGTTGCGTATGGGTGTCGATCAAGTCGTGAAACTGATGACCGGTGATGGCGAGGACCGGCTGGCCATCGAGTTTTGCATCGTAGAGTCCGTTGAGCAGATGGATTCCGCCCGGCCCGGATGTGGCGAGGCACACACCCAGCCTTCGGGTATATTTGGCGTAGGCGCAGGCCATGAACGCGGCCGCTTCCTCGTGACGCACCTGGATGAACCGGATGCGATCCTCCGCTTTGCGCAAGGCCTCGATGATGCCGTTGATGCCGTCGCCCGGCAGGCCAAAAATAACTTCCACGCCCCATTCGACGAGGGTGTCGACCATGATATCGGATGCAGTTTTAGACATGATGAATTCTTTGGTTAAAGCGCTGATGCGAACCGTGCGCCGCCGGAGAATAAGAAAGGAAACAAATGCATCTTTTTAGATTAACATGACAGCTGCGGAGCCGCCATGGGGTGGAACACGTCCAGCGCGCTAAGGGCCGGCCTGATCGGAGGCGGGTCTGGTCGATTGCGCGGAACAAACTCCGGGAAAATGGAAACCAAACCGTGCCGCCCGAAAGTTTACCCTACGGAAAATATCCGGCGCATCGGTCCGGGAGTTCGCCTGATTTTTCCAAGATGAGTTGCCAGGAAGACCTGATTCGTGCTGGAAAAAGTATGGAATGAATACCTCTCACTTAATTGATTTCTCCTCGGTGGCCCGGCAGATCGTGAAGCTATCCGATATTCGCCAAACGAGCTATTTCTCCGGCCACTCACTGATTCACGCGAAGGACCTTTCGCCGGCGGAATCCCGTTACTATTCGATCACGGCACTCATCGCCACCGCCATCGATCCCGGCCGCGCGGGCGCGGTAACGAAACGACTGCTCCCCGCGCTGGACGAGTTTCAAGGGGGGCAGATGATCGGTTTATCGGCGGAGGAATTTGATGCTCAGCGCGAAGTTTTTGTGGAGCGATTCCTTCGGGGCGAATACAATAGTTGAGCCGCTGCTGGAGCGAGAATGGCGCTCTTCGCTGGATTTCGAAAGTCAGTGTGCCCCGGTCGCCGGCAACAATTCTACGACCATCACCGTCCGATGGGTATCATAGTGGCAGGTGATAATGCGCACCGGCCGCTTTGTTTCCGGTTCGCCCACCGCCCATTCGTGCGCGGAAAAATCGGAGGTCTTGGGCAGGCTTGCGTTCACGATGATGGAAAATTGCGTAGCCTTGTCGGCGGTCAGAAATTGCGGATTGCGCGAGTCGCGCATGGCGAACGCGCTCACGTACACGAGCTCGCCAATTCGATGTCCATCCCGATAAAATCCTCCGCCTATTTTCATGCATTAGAGAGTTGCCCGACGATGGACGGTTCCCGGGGAAAAGGAATAATTCGCCGGCAAATTCCCCGGCCGGTTTGGTCGAAGCCCGGAACGATCACCCACGCTCAGCCGCGCGGAAGCTCTGGACAATCTCCTCGCGCACCAGCACCGCCGTTTCCTTGGGTCGGACGGGATGACGATGCAGGACCTTGTAGGCGCGGATGAACTCGACGCCAAAAAACAGAATGGCGCACGAGTAATAGACCCACATGAGCAGTGCGACCAGCGATCCTGCGGTGCCGTAAATCGAGGCGACGGTTGAATGACTCAGGTAGAGCGCGATCAAATACCTTCCCGCGGTGAACAGGATTGCGGTGAGAGTCGCGCCGAGTCCGACCTCCTTCCACTCCAGTTTTACGTCGGGCATGATTTTGAAAATCAAGGCGAACAGGCTGGTGATGACCACCAGGCCACCGAGGAGATCCACGGATTGCAAAACGGCGGGAGAATCGAGAAAGGTGCCCTTGAACCGGTTAAGGGTGCTGGTCAGGAAAGTGGTGAGAATGAGCGAGACCAGCAGAAGAAAACCGACGGTAACGACCATCGCAAATGAGACCAGACGGTGAAGAATCAGAATCGGCCAGCCGCTTTTGCTGGGACGGGTGCGAACGCCCCAAATCGCGTTTAAAGAATCCTGCAGCTGGGCGAAGACCGTGGTCGCGCCCACCACGACGAGGATAATCCCGATCGAGGTCGCGAGCCAGCTGTCCTGGTGCGATTGCGCGGCGGCCGCGGCTTTGTTGATGAGGTCCGCGCTCGCGGGACCGACGAGGGCGGTGATCTGTTGGGTCAGTTGATGCGTTGCCTCCTCCCGGCCGAAAAACAAACCCACGACGGTCACCGCCACGATGGTGATGGGTGCGAGCGAAAAGAGAGTACAGAAACTCACCGCGGCCGAATGCTTGAATACATTGTCGGCATTCCACCCTTTTGCGGCCTTGACCAGGATGTGTGGCCAGCTGGTTTTTATTGGTCGGGAACCGGGGCTCATCCGTGGCGATGGGTTGATCGTGGGAAGCGGTTAATTGTTTCCAGGTTCGAAATACGTTCGGCAACGATCAAGAGGGGAGGATCGCGGGCCTGTCATTCAGTTCTCTTTTTCCACCGCTCGTTTCTCATTCTTTGCCGTGGAGACATCGACCTCGGTTGTCTTGGCGTGGATATGGATTTTATCGCCTCGCTTTTCCAACGCCTGCGCATAACGGAGGTGGAGATTCTTGAACTCGTCGCAATACCTGGCGAGTTCCGCTTCGGTCACATTCTCCAAGTCGACCAACTCGGTGCGTGCGCCCCGGACGGCGCGCAATAATTCGTCCAATTTCACCTGCATTGCGCGCGAATCGCGATTTTGCATGTTCTGCAGCAGGAAAATCATCAGGAACGTGAGAATGGTCGTTCCCGTATTGATCACGAGCTGCCAGTTTTCGCTGTAGTGCAACCCCGGGCCGGACGCGGCCCAAATGATCACGGCGACCACTGCGGCGACAAATGCGAGTGGGTGGGCAACTGCGACACTGGCTGATCGGGCCAAGCGACTGAAGAGGTCGTGCATCATTGTTAAAGACACCAAATCCGAAGACCGGTTACGGGCGGTGGATCGACCCCTCGCGCAATCCAATCGATTCGAAACCGGGCGCGAACCGGAACGGCCTCCCATCTGTCCCTGCCTTTTATGATGTACTCTGCAATTGGCAAAACCGCCGAATATGCCGGGCGGCTCCTCGGTCTTCACGTTGTGCCGGCCAGTCTTTCGTTTTCGCAGATGGCCCTGCGCGGATTGGTGGTTTTTCTTTTCGGTACGCTCATCGTGCGGCTGGGCGACCGGCGTTTGCTCGGCAAAAACGCCACGTTCGACATGCTGCTGCTGGTGATTCTCGGATCGGTGCTAAGCCGGGCCGTTAACGGGCAGGCGGCTTTTCTACCGACGCTGGGTGTGAGCGGGTTACTCGTTTTGTTTCATCATCTGGCCGGCGTGCTCAGTTGTCATTTTCCGGTAATTTCCAAGCTGGTGAAGGGCCAGGCTCGCGTGGTGATCAAGGACGGCGTGGTCGATCCGGGGGAATTGATGCGCTGCCGGATCAGTCCCGATGATCTCGACGAAAATCTGCGCCTCAACGGCAATGTCTGCGAAATCCGCGAAATCAAGGAAGCGCGCCTGGAACGAAATGGGACGATCAGCGTCGTTCGCCGTAAAGATTGAGAGGCACATCGCCCCGCCACATCGGGTAATCTCCTATCCCGCGTTGAAACTGACCGGGAAATCACTTCGCTCTCGACTAATGGAGCGTGAAATTTGAATGATCGGGCGATGGCCGTCCGCCACGGTTCTCACCCCTTTCTGCATGCAGAGCCAACGCAAACGACCGCGCAAAAAGAAACCGAATCCTGTGATCGTCACGGCGAAACAGCCTGATCGCAGCGCGGAGTCGGTTGATCGCGAACAGCCGCCACGCCTGTCATTCACGGTGGTTGGCATCGGCGCTTCCGCCGGCGGCTTGGAAGCCCTCACGGAATTTTTCAAGATCATGCCGGCGGATCGCGGCATTGCATTTGTGGTGGTGCAACACCTCGCTCCCGATCGCCAGAGCGTGCTGGCGGAAATCATCGCCAAGCACACCGCGATGCCGGTCGTTCAGATTGAGGATGGGGCGAAAGTGGAACCCAACCGGGTCTACGTCATCGCCCCGGGTCGGACGCTGACGATTTATCGGGGCACGTTGCGATTGGGTGAGCCGATCAATGAGTCCAGCCGGCGCCGGCCGGTGGACGATTTTTTCCGGTCGTTGGCGGACGAGCAGCGGGAGCGCGCGGTGTGCGTGATCATGAGCGGCATGGGGTCGAATGGCACGGCGGGTGCGCAAACGATCAAGGCCGTGGGCGGCCTCTGCATCGCGCAGGATCCGGAATCGGCCAAATTTCCGGCGATGCCGCGGGCGTTGATCGATGCCGGCCTGGCGGATTTTGTCCTGCCCGTGCGGGAAATTCCGGATGTCATCAGCCGCTACATTTCCCATCCCTATGCGCAGGGCGTGAGGTTCGTCGAGGCCGAGCAGGGTCGCGAACGCAAGGCGCTCGAGGAAATCCTGACGCTGATCAAAAACCGGGTGCGCCACGATTTCACCGTTTATCGCAAACCCACGGTAATCCGGCGCATTCAGCGGCGGATGGGCCTGAATCAACTGGCGACCATGGCGGAATACGTCCGGCTGCTGCGCCAGGCGCCGCCCGAGGTGCATGTGCTCGCCGACGATTTGCTCATCCACGTCACGGGATTTTTTCGGGACCCGGAGGTTTGGGAAACACTGCGCAAAAAGGTCATCAATCCGCTCGTGGCCGACCGGCCGGATGGGGGCATGATTCGCGCGTGGGTCAGCGCGTGCTCGACGGGGGAGGAGGCGTTCTCGCTGGCGATTCTTCTGGTCGAGGCGGCCAAGGCGGTCGACAAGCATTTTGACATCAAGATCTTTGCGACTGATACCGCCGAGCGGGCCCTTAACCATGCCCGCGCCAGTCTTTTTCCAGGCGGCATCGAAAGCGAGGTCTCACCGGAAAGGCTGAGGCGGTTTTTCGACCCCGAGGAAAATTCCTACCGAATCAAAAAGGAACTGCGCGAACTGGTGGTTTTTGCCCCGCAGAATATTTTGCAGGACCCGCCGTTTTCCCGGCTGGATATTTGCACCTGCCGCAATCTTTTCATCTATCTGGAGCCGGCGATTCAGCGCCGTGCGCTGGACCTTTTGCACTTCAGTTTGCGTGAAGGGGGGATTTTGCTGCTCGGAAACAGCGAGAATATTTCCGGCGCGGACGATCTCTTCGACCCGGTGGACCGGAAGCACCGGATTTTCCGGCGCGTGGGTCCGACTCGTCACGGCAAGGTGGCTTTTCCCATGCCCGCGACGGCCGCGGATACGAACAGCGAGGAGCGGCAACACGAAATACTCTCGCGTCCGAGTGTGGCCCAGCTCACGCGGAAAACCCTGCTCGAGGAATTTACTCCGCCGGGCATCGTCATCGATCAAAACCAAAAGGTCGTTTATTTTCACGGCAACACGGAACGCTATCTTGACCAGCCGAAGGGAGAGGCGACCTATGACTTGATGGCCGTGATGAAGCGGCCGCTCCGGGCCTTTGTCCGCAACGCGGTGTTGCAAGCAATGGCGCAAAAACAAGCCCGCACGGTGCGCGAGCGGGTTCCGCTTTCACCGAAGAGCAGCGTGGAACTGGAGGTCGACGTCACGCCGTTGCCGCAGGAGTCGAAGTCCCACCATTATCTGGTCACGTTTGTTGAGCATCACCCGAAGATCGCGTCTATTCCCGCCGGTCGCAAGGGAGTCATTACCCGGCAGAGGCTGGTCAAGGAGCTGGAGGAGACGCGATCGGAATTGCAGAGCACGATCGACGAACTCGAGGCGAGCAACGAGGAGATGAAGGCGGCGCACGAGGAAACGATCAGTGTCAATGAGGAGCTCCAGAGTACCAACGAGGAATTGGAGACGAGCAAGGAGGAGCTCCAGTCGCTCAACGAGGAATTGACGACCGTCAACTCCCAGCTCCAAGTGAAGATGGAGGAGTTGGAATCGAGTTCGAACGACATGGCGAGCCTGCTTCAGAGCACGGATATCGCCGTCGTGTTTCTCGATCTCAACCTGTTTATCCGGCGATATACGCCCGCCGTCCGGGATCTCTTTGAAATCATCCCGACCGACGTCGGCCGGCCGCTCAGCCACCTGGCGATGCAATTTTCCGATCCGGAATTGTTCGGGGACATCCGCAGTGTGCTGGATTCCTCCGCGCCCCGCGAAAGCGAGGTGGCCAGCAATTCCGGAAAAACCTTCATGCGTCGCGTTCTGCCCTACCGGAAAAACGCCGACGCGGTCGAGGGCTTGGTCCTTACTTTTGTCGACATTTCCGCCCGAAAATCGGCGGAGTTGGAGCTCCGCGCCAGCGCCATGCGGCACAACCTGATTCTCGCCGGGATCAAGGAATACGGCATCTTCATGCTCGATTGCGAGGGGTGTTTCACGGTGTGGACTGCGGGCGCCGAACGGATTCTAGGATACACCGAGGACGAGGTTCGGGGAAAGTCCCTCGATTTGCTGCATACTCCTGAAGATCGCGCGACGGGCCGCGCCAACCAGGATCTGGCCCGGGCGGAGGTCGATGGCAGCGTCTCCATCGAACGCTGGCACGTCCGCAAGGATGGCAGCCGCTTTTGGGCCACCGGCACCATTTCGGTGTTGCACGACGAAAACGGAAAAACCTACGGCTTCGTCAAGGTGGTGCGGGACAACACCGATCACAAACGGGCGGAGGATTCGTTGCGTGACGCGATGATGAACGCGGAAGCGGCGAACGCATCGAAGGACCACTTTCTTGCGAATGTCTCGCATGAACTCCGCACGCCCCTGTCGGCGACGATGCTGTGGGCGAAATTGTTGAGCGACGAAAAGCATCCCAATGCCGCGCTGCTGAAGGAGGGGCTCTCGGCCATCAACCGCTCCGTGAAGGAACAGCAGGTGCTGATCGAGGATTTGATGGACACCGCAAAGATTGTCGCCGGCAAAATGCGCCTGGAACCGCAATACTTCGATCTGAACGGCATGATCGGAAACCTGCTTCCGCCCCTGCGGACGGTCGCGACGGAAAAACAAATTGTCATTCTCGATCAGCTGGATCCCGAGGTGGGCACGGTGGAAGCCGATCCCCGGCGCCTGCAGCAGGTCATTGCGAATCTTATCAACAACGCGATCAAGTTTACCCCCGCTGGCGGCCAAATCGTCGTTTCCACCGGGCGGAGCGATGAGGCGGTGGAAATCAAGGTCACCGATAACGGGAAGGGCATCGGCCCGGAATTTCTTTCCCGCATCTTCGACCGGTTTGTCCAGATTGACCAAGGGAGCACTCCGACGGCGAGCGGGATGGGTTTGGGGCTGGCGATCGCGCGGCAATTGGTCGATTTGCATCACGGCACCATTCGCGCGGAAAGTGCCGGCCCGGGAACAGGCACGACGTTTGTGATCCTGTTGCCCTTGCCACGGGAAAAAGCCGCGGATTTAACTCCGATGATCGACGATGTGCCCAGGATCACTTTGACCGGCCGGCGGATTTTGCTGGCGGAGGATTCGATGGAAACGCGCGATGCGCTCGCCAGCGTGCTGGAAACCGCCGGCGCCGAGGTCGCGGCGGTCGGCACGGTGTCCGAGGCGTTGGAATCCTTCGATGCCACGCCCCCCGATTTGATTTTGAGCGATATCGGTCTCGGCAACAATACCGGGCACGTATTAATTGCCGAAATCCGCCGTCGGGAAATTCACCGGAATCTTGCGCCGACGCCCGCCTTGGCCTTGACCGCCTATGCCGACGAAAAGAACCGCCGGAAAGCATTCGAGAGCGGCTTTCAGGATTGCCTGACGAAGCCGATCGAGCCGCAGGTGTTGCTGGCCAAACTGGCAAACTTGGATGTGAAACGACAGGGGTGAGTGCCCGTTTTAGTCGATCGACGCAGGCTGCTCCCGCAGGGTGAAAGCGGGATTTTCCCGGTGGTGAATCGTGGCGGGTTGGGGTAAATTGAGAGCAGATCGCGACCTCAATCAGTGGCCGCGAAACAACTCCCGCTCACCGCCCCATGAAGATTCTTGAAACCATTCTGATTTTGGCCGGATTGATCATCCTCTTTGGTTTTATCGGCCTGTTGCTGAAGCCAAAAATACCGGTGGCGAAAAACGCCACGAAATCGAAGTCGATGACCCGGGAGCCCAACTGACGGGAAGACCGGTTTTTTCAGGCACATCCTGATTACCCAGTAAATAAACCAAACCATCAAACTCAACCGCTGCCGCGAGGCCAGGGCCTCCAAGCGCAATCCAAATTATGTCGCAAGGCGATAAAAGCAGTTACACCGGAAAACAAAAACGTCAGGCGAACCACATTGAAAAAGGCTACGAAAAAAAAGGCGTGAGCAAAAAAACCGCCAAGGCCCGCGCGTGGGCGACGGTAAACAAGGAAAGTGGCGGCGGCAAAAAACGAAAAAAGCAGACGGCGTGAGGGTCCCCGCCTACATTTGTGGCGAAGCGAGAGCTCAACCAATGGTCAAATTCCAACCTGCGATCAGCAAGTTCCCAGGAACCATTCTGCTGGCCAGCAGAACGACGACGATGGGTCGGCGTACACTTCGTAGAATTCATCGTGATGAATTCATCAGCGTTAAATAATCCGGTTCGTTCGGTTTGATTCCACAGAATTTTAACCGCTGATGGTTTCGCTCAATGCCAGACACGAAACTAGGAAATACCCTCCGACTGATCGTCTCCGGCTTTGGTACTGAGGCGTCCGCTAATCGCGAACGGATTTTTTCCGGTCGCCACTGTAGGTGGCGCGCTTGTCGCGCCACGCGGGTGCCCTCAACTCCGCAATCCACGGGTGAATGGCACCCCGCCCACAGATTCAAGAAAAGACCACGGCGAGGTCGCCGTGGCTCCAGGAAAGGAATAACTGGAGCGCGGGCGACCTCGCCCGCGAACGATCCACGATGCATTCAGACGCTTTCGCTCTTCGTCCACTGAATCGCAAAGCGCACCAGATCGCCGCCTTTCGGGAACGCGAGTTTCTCCTTTAAATGCTCGCGGTAGGAGTCGATCGTTTTGACGCTGAGGTTGAGCAGCGATGCAATCTCCCGTGTGCCGTATCCGTTCCCGATCAGCCGCAGGACCTCCATCTCGCGGTCGCTCAGCCGGTCGATGGGTGAAACCAAGGCATCGGTCGGCTTGTGCACGAAGCGGTGCAGCATCCGGCCCTTGATTCGATCGCTGACGAAAACCTCGCCGCGCATGATCGTTTCTATTGCGGTAATAATGGTGTCCGCTGGTTCGTCCTTCATCAAATAGCCCATGGCGCCGGCGCGGAGTGCGCGTTCGGCATAAACATTTTCGCCATGCATCGAGACGACCAGCACCTGCGTGGTGGGAGAAAATACCCGGATGTCCTTGGTGAGTTCGATGCCGTTCGTCGATTTCAGGGTGATATCGACGATGGCAAGGTGAGGGGAAAGTTTGGATACCAGGTCGAGCGCCTGTGGCGCGGTTTCAGCCTCCCCGCAAATTTCGAATCGTCCCCTTTTTTGAAGCAGCATTTTCATGCCCTGCCGGATCAACTGGTGATCCTCGACCAGGAGGATTTTCAGAATCGCATCGGCCGGGAAAGGCGGGCTGCTCATCGGGGGGTTCGACGCCAGAGAGGAATGGGAATGAAAAGATTTCGCACACATGTCCCTTCTATGACAAAATTTCCGCTTTTAAGTGCGCTCGTTTATTACTGAAAGATAACCGGGACTTCCTTAACAGGGAATGGGTTGGGTGATGCGATCAGACGGACGTGGGGAGGACCCCCCGGCGTTTTTCACCGCGGATTAGCCGCGACTTTCCCGCACGCCCGGGTTTGTCGTCTCCCTAAAGCTGGCCACCGCGGTTTTCTGTAATCGGAGCCGGACGTTCCCCCTATGGCGCTAAAAACCCGGCGCCGGTATATTCTCCGCACGCCGGATCACCGGCCTAAAAACTCAACCACAATTAAAATCATGTCATCCGTAAATACACTTCAGGAACTGCTCATTGAGGAAATCAAAGACATCTACGATGCCGAAAAACAACTGGTGAAGGCGTTGCCGAAAATGGCCAAGGCCGCCAGCAATGAGGAACTTAAACAGGGCTTTCTCAATCATCTGGAGGAGACCAAAAATCATGTAACCCGACTGGAGACAGTCTTCGAAAGATTGTCCACACCTGCGAAAGGCAAGACCTGCAAGGCGATGAAGGGTCTGGTCGAGGAAGGCTCCGAAGCCATCGATCTCCACGCACCGGACGCCATCCGCGACGCCTGCCTGATCGGTGCGGCGCAACGCGTCGAACACTATGAAATGGCCGCCTACGGCATGGCACGTGCCCTCGCCGAGACACTGGGCGAAACGGAAGTCGTCGATCTCCTCCAGCAGACGTTGGATGAAGAAGGCGCGACGAATAAAAAACTGACGACGGTGGCGGCCACGGTGAACGAGGAAGCCGCTGCGGCGGTCGCGAGTTCCTAGCACTTGTTTCCTTGGACCGGATTGCTGGGACGAGATTGCGCGTTTTCGCGCCGCGCAATCGAACCTCTTCAGTTCCGGCTGCAAGCGGATGGTGAGTAAAATGCCCGGAGATTTCTCTCCGGGCATTTTTATCGCATATGAAAAAAACAGGGTATGGAGAAAAAAACGGGCGACGTTGGGAGTGCGGTGGAGCTTTGGGCGAGTCGTTCACCCCACACGCCGGCGGAGCACCGTCTCCATCTCTTTTGCCGCGCGCAGGCCCGACTCCAACGCGCCATGAACGGTACCATATTCCCGCGCCGTCGCCTCTCCCGCGAAGAAAATGGTCGAGGAAACCGGCCTCGCCAGTTGGCGGTCGCCGTGCTCAAGCCCAGCCGCCGGGAAGCTGTACGCGCCAAGCGAAAAAGGATCGTCGGACCACGGATGACAGCGCCAATCAGCCAGCCACGACTTTAGTTCTTTTGCCGTCGTTCCGAAAATCGCCGCGAGTGAACGGACCGCTTCGTCCCGGATTTGTGCCGGGGATCGGCGAAGCAATTTTTTTGAAACATCACCGCCCGCCCATCCCGTGAGCACGGGTGTCGGCGACGTTAACGCCCACCAGACGGGAACGGTCAGTCCGGGGGCGTTGACAAATCCGAAATCGCGTCCGCTGTCTTTTCCTAGCGAGTGCGGCACAAACGGCGCGGACCAAAATCCACGTTTAAATCGCAATACGATTCGGACGACATGGCCCCAGCCCATTTTCGCGATCAGGGTGGATTTATTTTTCAGAGGAGGAATGAACTTCATTTTGCCAGCTTGCAGCACCCCGAGCGGCAACGTGACCAAAACCATCTGCGCGCGATGCAAGGTTTGATGGGAACGCGGTCCCCGCCGGACTTCCACCACCACCTGTCCTTGCTGCCACTGGAGCGAAACCACCGGGGAGTTCAGTCGAATATGGACGCGATTTGCCGGTAGCGCCCGTTCGAGGGTATCGATCAGTTTGTCGTACCTGCCATGGATTTTGAAATCCGTGCTGGTGGTGCCAGCGTGGTCCCGGCGCAGCGCGTCGGCGCTGATTTTTGCGGTGGGCGCCGCTTCAAAACCACCGACATAATGCGCCGCGAGAAACCGGTCTGCGGGAGAAATATTTTTCTGACACCGGTTCAGAAATTGTTGAAACGACTCGTCCGAATCCGTTTTTGAAATCTGATTCACCACGCTTTCAATTCGCTCCCAATAGTCAGGTATCCGCGCAAGCACGCCGGAATGCGCGTCACGCCACCAAACGTTGGGTTCGAGTATGCGGGTGCGAAGAGCCGCGCGTTTGAGGAGTTTTCCCATTGCTGGATTTCCCCCGTGGACGAATTCTGCCCCAAGCTCGATGGGGGTGGGCCAGCCAGCGGGTCTGGCGGACAATATCCGGCCGCCGGCCCGGTGACGCGCTTCGAGGAGTGTTACGTTCCAGCCTTTTTTCGCCAGTGCGCCGGCCGCAGCCAGGCCGGACACGCCCGCACCGATGACAATCACGTCAACCTTTATGGGCTTTCGTGATGCTGCCGTCGTTTCCATGAACCCGGTCATTTCAGATTGGACCGCGAAACACCGTGGCCGTCCCATGAAAATAATTTCCCCCAGGTCGCCTGGGTCTTTCCCCGAAATTCTTCCCGAGCTGCGAACCGCTCCACCGCAACCGGGTCGAATGAGGTGCATTTTATTTCGAAACCTGCGATGGATACCACTTCCTACTGGATCGACAGCGCGGCGCTGCCGCGTTTTCCGCAACCGCATTCCGACCTCAAGGTGGACGCGGTGGTGGTTGGCGGTGGCATCACCGGGGTTACTGCTGCTTACCTGATGAAACGCGCGGGTTTAACCGTTGCGTTGATCGAGCGCGACCGGTTTGCGCGCATCGACACCGGGAATACCACCGCACACTTGACGAGCGTCATCGATTTGCGCCTGCACGAAATGCTGAAGCTCTATGGCCCCGAATCGACGCGTGCGGTGTGGGACGCTGGCGCCGCGGCCATCGATCAAATCGTGTCGGCGATCCGCGCTGAAGATATCAAATGCGATTTTCAATGGGTACCCGGCTATCTGCACGCCCCGCTTTTCGGATCAAATGCGAAATCGGTCGGCGAATTGAAAAATGAAGCGGCTGCGGCCCGGAAGCTGGGAATAAACGCGGCTCTCATCCCGGGCATTCCCAGCTTCAATGTCCCCGGCGTGCGGTTTCCCCACCAGGCGATTTTTCATCCCCGAAAGTATCTCGCCGCACTGCTCAAGGCGGTCGACGGCGGAGGCAGCTACGTTTTTGAACAATCGTCCTGCGACGAAGTATTGAAAAAACCTTTGGCTGTAAAATGCGGGGAGCATCGTCTGCGGTGCCGGTTTCTCGTGATTGCAACCCATAATCCCATCATGGGGAACACCGGCACGACGGCGGCATTGTTGTTTCAGACAAAATTGTCGCTCTACACGAGCTATGCGCTGGGCGCCAGGCTGCCCTCCGGAAGTTTGCCGCAGGCGTCATTTTGGGACACCAGCGATCCCTATTACTATCTCCGGGTGGAACGCAGGCGCGGCTATGACTACGCAATCTTTGGCGGAGAGGACCATAAGACCGGACAGAAATCCGATACCATCGCCGCCTACACGCGTTTGGAAAAAAGGCTGCGAACTTTCGCGCCCCACGCGGACATCGATCATCGCTGGTCCGGTCAGGTGATTGAAACGAACGACGGACTGCCCTTGATCGGAGAAACGGCACCGCACCAGTTTGTCGCCACGGGTTTTTCGGGTAACGGCATGACGTTCGGCACGCTGGGCGCAATGATGGCAGTGGACGCGATGTTGCACCGCAAAAATCCATGGCAGGAACTTTTTGACGTTCATCGGAAAAAGGTCCTCGGCGGAACTTGGAATTACCTTCGGGAAAACAAGGATTACCCGTATTACATGGTTCGAAACTGGCTGGCGAAATCCGAAGGCAAATCGCTTCGTGTGCTTCCACGTGGTGAGGGCCGCATACTTAATCTCAACGGGAAAAAGATCGCCGCGCATCGCGATGCGACGGGAAAAGTGACGCTCTGTTCGCCGGTTTGTACGCACCTGCAATGCATCGTGGCCTGGAACAATGCCGAGGAAACGTGGGATTGTCCCTGCCACGGTTCGCGCTTCAAACCGAACGGCGAGGTGATCTCCGGTCCGGCGGAAGAACCGTTACCCCGGGTAAACGAACGCGGCGAACCGCTCGAAGCGAAGGAATGAGTCGAGCCCATGGCCATGATTCGCATTGGCATCTCGGGATGGACTTATCCGCCGTGGCGGGGCGTTTTCTTTCCGCCGAAGCTCGCCCATCGCAAAGAACTGGCCTTCGCCGCCAGCCAGGTTTCCTCGATTGAAATCAACGGGACTTTTTATTCGCTGCAACGACCCGCAAGCTACGCGAAATGGTACAACGAGACGCCGGAAAAATTTGTGTTTTCCGTCAAGGCCCCGCGCTACATCACGCACATTCGCCGGCTCAAGGATTGTGCGATCCCCCTTGCCAATTTTTTTGCGTCCGGCGTGCTGCGCTTGGAGGGAAAGTTGGGTCCGATTCTGTGGCAGTTGTCCCCCAGCTTTCATTTCGATGCCGTACGCCTGGAAATTTTTTTGGCCTTATTGCCGAAAAACACGATCGCCGCGGGGAAACTCGCGCTCCGGCATGACGACAAAATTCGCAGCGTGTCGATAAAAAGCACGCATCGTCCCTTGCGCCACGCGCTGGAAGTGCGGCATGTGTCTTTTTGTACGCCGGAGTTCGTGCGCTTGCTTCGAAAATACAGCGTCGCGGTCGTTGTCGCGGACACCGCTGGCAAGTGGCCGCTGATCGAGGATGTCACGGCAGATTTTGTGTATGTACGATTGCACGGAGACGAGGAACTCTACGCCAGTGGCTACAGCACGAAGGCATTGGCCGGATGGGAGAAAAAATCCGCACATGGCGTCGCGGGGGAAATCCCACGGGAGCGAAGCTGTTGGATAAGCCCGCCGCAACGCGGACCCGGGGGCGTGACATTTTTGTGTATTTCGACAACGACGTGAAAGTCCACGCCCCGTACGACGCAATGAGTCTGGCACACCGGTTGCGCATCGGCCCAAAGCCATCGAAGATGCCGACCGGAGAACGACGGACGGAAGTTCCGCGCCAAAAGTGGCCGGGATATTCCAAGCCACGCTAAGCGCGGAAAGCCTCGTGACACTGGCATTCCTGCCGGTGTTTCCCCGCGCCGCTTCAATGGGGCCGCGCTCACGTGAGCGCGGAGAGGCGGCTCTTTAGAGCCCTCACGATGCAAACCAAACCGCTTCAATGGGGCCGCGCTCACGTGAGCGCGGAGAGGCGAACGGGCCCGGAAACGGGGGATACCCTTCAAACGGCTTCAATGGGGCCGCGCTCACGTGAGCGCGGAGAGACGACCTGATTTGATCGGTGGCGCGACGCTGGCGCGCTTCAATGGGGCCGCGCTCACGTGAGCGCGGAGAGCAAGGATATGAT
>DASYDH010000038.1:0-98386 GCA_036499685.1 Lacunisphaera sp.
CGCTCCGCCTTGCAGTTGCACGCCAATTCCGCCCTGCGGGAACGAAAGCTTCCCACGCTACGCACCTACGCCGAGAAATACATCAAGATGATGCCAGATCTCGTTCGCGCCGATGGGCTGGGGTGGGCTTACGGTCGTTCCGCCGGCGCCTACGGCCAGATGCATTGCATCACAATCATCCTGCAAGGGCTGCGCGATGGCTGGATTCCGGACGATCAAAAGAACAAGTACTTCGATATTCTTCGCCGCCTGTTCTATTATTTTTTCCAGACATATCTTGACCAGGAACACGGCTTTCTCGATGTCCGTGACGAAGAGCGGACCGCCTATGCCTCGCATACGACCCGTATGGCCAATTTCGACGCCGCTCGTTATCTTTGCCAATGGTCGCGTCTGGCTAAAACGGTTCACATGCCCGATTCGGTCAAGGTCGACGCTCCCCGCACCAGCGGACGGTTTGTCATTTTCGACAAGAGCAACCGCAAGGAACAGGGCCTTTTCCTCTATCGTGACGCCGAATCCGGCCTTCACATCCAACTCCCGCTCGTCAGTTCGGGCGTCGATTGCACCGCCGACAATCTGCCCTTTCCTCATTGCCCCGGCGTCCTCGATTGGCCGAACAACATGTACCTTCCGGTCATGGTTCCCGAGCTCACCTTCGGTGAAAACGTCACCCTGCCCGCGTTCTATGGCCAAAAATGCGTGACTGGCCTCGGTCTCAAGAACTCCTTTTATTTCCGCTACGAACAACCCGAATTGATTAACACCAAGGAGGAATTGGTTCGCGGCATCGGCAGCGTGAAAGTCCAATGGACCTTTACCGGCAGCAAAATTTCCGCGGAATTTGCCTACACCGTGAAGAATCAAATCCAGTTGGATAAATTCCGCATGGCTCTGGTGATCGGCGCGCCCCACTCGCGTTACCGCCTCGGGACTTCACCTGCGCTCGGCCAACTCGGCCATCGCTGTTCGGTGCTGAAGGACGATTTCCAAGCCAACTGGGCGGAAACTGAAATCGTATCCGCCGATCCAACTTATCGCACGAATTACGGAAAGCTTCACTACGTTCAGATGTTCCATCGCGATCATCCCCTGATCATGCGGCCCGGCCAGGTTTATCGCCTCGCCGTCAGCTTCGATCCAGATCTGACCTTGGTGGAAGCCTAAACCGCGGCATTCCTGCCGGTCACCATTTACAACCGCGTCCAAATCGGACGCGGTTTTTTTGCGTCATCCTACTTGGAGCGCGGGCGACCTCGCCCGCGAGAGCACGACAGCGAGGTCGCCGCAGCTCCATCGGGATTGCATGCGTCTATTTCTCCAGCACCGCCTCGATCTGCCGGCTCGCGGAGCAGAGAACTTCTAGCCGCGCAAACCGCTTGTTATCCGCCGGCACCAGATGCCAGGGGGAATGCTTCCGGTCGGTCAGCGCGAGCATATCGCCCACCGCGATTTCGTAAGCACCGCGTTTCTTCCGGTTGCGCCAATCTTCGTCATTCATCTTGTGGCGCTTGTGCGGCGTCTCCTCGCGTTCGCGAAATCGACGGAGCTGTTCCGCGTGCGAAATATGGAGCCAGTATTTCAATACGATCACGCCATGCTCCGTCAGCTCGCGTTCAAAATCGTTGATCTCGCCGAATGCGCGCTTCCACTCATCCTCCCGGCAAAACCCCTCAAGTCGTTCCACGAGCACACGTCCATACCACGAACGATCAAAGACCGCCATGCGTCCGTCCCGGGGAATATCGCGCCAGAAACGCCAGAGATAATGGGCGCGCTTCTCTTCCTCGGTGGGTTTTGCCACCGAGATCACGCGGTAATCGCGCGGATCGATCGCGCTCGTCAACCGGCGAATCGCACCACCCTTGCCCGCCGCGTCCCAGCCTTCGAAGGCAAACACCACCGACCTCCCCGCCGCAAAGGCTGACCGCACCGCCCGGTTCAAACGACCGAGCCATTTTTCCTTCTGCGCATCATATTCCTTTTCGGAAAGCCGTTGATCCAACGCCAACGCATTCAAACGCCTCAGGCCAGCCGCCCGTTGTGATTTCACGATCCGCAGAGCAATCGCCGGCTTTCGCCGCTTCAGTCGCGCTTGCTGACGCCGGAATTGCGTGAGCAGCAAACGGCCAACGCCGAGATCGCGCGCCCGCTCGTCTTCAGCCTCAATCACCGTCCAACGCGCGCCGGGCCGGTCCGTGCTTTTCCGAATAAGTTTCGCCGTTTTCGCCAGCCGGTCGTAAATGCGATGATGATGCCAGTCTTCGTCGGTCACCCGCCACGCCGTGGCCGGATCGGCACGCAACGCCTGCAAACGACGCCCTTGCGCATCCTTGGAAAGCTGCAACCACACTTTCACTATCAGCGTGCCATCGTCGACGAGCAGTTTCTCGAATTCGCGAATCCGATTCGTTTCTTCCGCAAGATGCGCGGCTGCGAGTTTTCCCCGGGCCTCTTCGCGCAACGTTTCCGTGTACCACGAGCCCGCATAGAGGCCAATCCGCCCAATCCCCGGCAGACTTTGCCAAAAGCGCCACTGGTGCGGATGGGCCCGCTCGCTCTCCGTCGGCGCGTGATAAGAAAAAGTCTCCACGCCCCGCGGATCGAGCCACTCGGCCAGCGTGTTCAGCAGACCTCCCCGACCGGCACCTTCGGGTCCCGCAATAATCAACAGCACCTTGAACGGCACCTTCTTCAATTCCACCTGCAATTGCACCAGCTGCTCGCGAAGCCGGGCCGCTTGGGCAGCATAAACTTTCTTCGAAAGTCGGTTCGTTGATTTCAACATGTGCATCGGACTGTCGCCCCAGACCATCTCGTTGTCGAGCTGCCGATAGGACAAAGAAACTCGCTACTTCGCGCGTTTACCAATGTGACAGCCACGTTAAATCGGACCATTCATCGCGTCCCGGCTCGGGCGCGGCTTGCGAAGCGCTCGCTCAACCGCTTCGATCTCCCACTTTTTATGGCCTACGACTTCTGTCCGACACTCAGCCACGACTCTTTTCAACCACGGGCAATTTATCTTGGCTAAATCAACGCTTCCACATCGCTTATCACTATTCACCGGCGGTCGATTCTGCCGGTCACTTTCATGACCTCTTCCCCCCAGCGCATCAAACGCTCCACCAAGATCACGGCCAAAACCGGCAAGTCCATTGCCCAGACGGCGGCTGGCGGCGGCAAAATCGTTTATGCCAACCGCGAGTTGAGCTGGCTCGCCTTTAATCGGCGCGTCCTCGAGCAGGCGGAGAGCGAAACCAATCCGCTTTTGGAAAGGACGAAATTCCTGGCCATCGTGAGCTCGAATCTCGACGAATTCTTTGAGATTCGCATCGCAGGATTGCTGCAGCAGAAGGACTCCGCCGCCGGGGAACCTAGCATCGACGGCCGCTCTCCGCGGGAGCAGCTCAAGAGCGCTTATTCCGAGATTCAGAATCTGGTCAAAGCCCAGTATCGCTGCTGGCACGAATTGCTGGTCCCCGCTCTGGCGAAGGAAAAAATCACCTTCAAAACGTCGGCGCAACTCACTGCCGCGGAACGCGCCTGGGTTCAGGATTATTTCATCAAGCAGGTTCATCCCGTTCTCACGCCGCTCGCGATCGACCAATCGCATCCGTTTCCCCAAATTGCCAACAAGACACTCAACGTCATCGTTTCCCTCGAAAATCCCGATACGCCAACCACGGAAACGCTGACTGCCATCCTCCCTGTACCGCGCATTCTGCCGCGAATTGTGCAGGTGAATCCGGATAAAAACGGTGCGCAAATTTTCATCTTCCTCAGTGATATCATTAAACTTTGCGCCGGCTCGCTTTTCCCGGGCTACCGCATCAGCAATGCCGCCGCCTTTCGCGTCACGCGCAACAGCGATCTCTACATCGACGACGAGGAAGCGGAAAACTTGCTCAAAAAAATCGAAGAGGAACTGCGCAATCTCCGCCGGGGCGCCGCCGTCCGCCTGGAAATCGAAGCTGATGTCCCGGATACACTTTTCAACCTGCTCTCCGAAAATCTCCAGCTGCAACCCGAATTCGTTTTCAAACTCGGTGGGCCGCTGAATCTCGTTCGCATGATGAGCCTGTCCGACTTGGTTGACCGGCAGGATCTGAAATACCCGGTTTTCGCCCCCGTCGAACTGCCGAACCTGCGGGTTGCCACCAGTATTTTTGCCGCAATGCAGGAGCGCGACATCCTCCTTCACCACCCGTACGAATCCTTCACGCCAGTCGTGGATTTCGTCCAGCAAGGTGCCCGCGATCCAGGTGTGCTCGCGATCAAGCAGACGCTTTATCGCACGAGCGGCGATTCGCCGATCATCGGCGCACTCATCGAAGCGTCGCGCAACGGCAAGCAGGTGACCGCTCTGATCGAGTTGAAGGCGAGATTCGACGAGGCCAACAATATCAAGTGGGCCAAGGAACTGGAGGAAGCCGGCGTGCATGTCGTCTTCGGTTTGGTCGGGCATAAAACCCACTGCAAATGCAGCATGATCGTCCGGCAGGAAGCAGATGGTCTCCGTCACTACGTCCATCTCGGCACTGGCAATTACAATCCAAAGACCGCGCGGCTTTACTCCGATCTCAGTCTGCTCACATGCAATCCCGAGATCACGGCCGACGTTGCGCTGCTTTTCAATTCCCTGACCGGCTTTGCGCGTTCGCCGGAGTTCAAACACTTACTCGTGGCGCCCTTCAATCTCCACTCGCGAATCCAGGAACTCATCGCGACCGAGGCCAACAACGCCGCCGCCGGCAAACCCGCGCGAATCATCGCCAAGATGAACAAGCTCGTGGACAAGGTCACCATCGACAACCTCTATGCCGCTTCACAAGCCGGGGTACAAATCGACCTCATCGTCCGCGCTACCTGCTGTCTCCTTCCGGGCGTCAAGGGGCTCAGCGACAACATCCGGGTGCGCAACATCGTCGGTCGCTATCTCGAGCACGCCCGTATCTACTACTTTCAAAACGACGCCGTGCCTCTGCTCTACTGCGGCAGCTCGGATTGGATGACGCGTAATTTTTTCCGGCGGGTCGAAGCACTTTATCCAGTCTACGCGCCCGACCTGCGCGATCGGATCATAAAGGATATTTTGCCGGCCGAGTTGAGGGACAATGAGGATGCCCGCGAACTTCAACCCAACGGCTGCTACATTCCTCCGGTCCGGAAGGAGAGCGAAGCACCTTTTTCCGCACAAAAGTATTTCATGGCGGCGGCGCAGAAACGTGCTGCCGAACAGATCGAGGTCATGGTTTAAAATCTGGTCGAGCACTTCTTTTATTTTTGCACAAAAAAAGACCGCCGGATTTTCCGGCGGTCTTTGAGTAAGGACTTAAAACTATTCGACCGTTTTAGTTGCAGTCAAAATAGTCGCTGTCGTCGTCGTCACCATGACCATTACTGCCATGTGGCTTGCTGATCTTGATCACGGTCGCGGAATACGGATCCGGGGTATAGGTGAACGTCGGACCGGAAAGTGTGATCGTCGTGTGCGTCACGTCTGCTGAACCGGTGCCGGTTCTGGCCGCTTCATCCTGCGGAATTCCATAGGTGTAAACATCCGCCTGCTGGCCGACCTTGAAATTAGCCACGCTCACGCTGACGTTTAGCGCCGCCGTCGGGTGTTTGTTGATCAACAGCAGATTCAACGTCTTCGTGCGATGATCGCGCACCGCGTAGGCGCCGAGCCCGTTGTAGTCGCTGGCGACAGTAACCACCTTCTCGCCACCGCGCGCATAATTTTTCAGGAGCTTGTACACGTAGAAGGTTGGATATCGATCAGCCGGACCGGCGGGATCCGCGCTATTGACGATACCATAGTCACCGTATTTACGCCAGCCGTAGAGGGAATCACTGTTATTGTTGCTGCCTTCCTGGCCGTTCCGCAGATCCCACCAGAAGAAGGAATTGAATTCCGTCTTCATGATGTTGCCCAGGCTGTCGGCCATGAACAAACCGTTGACAATGCTCGTCGTCTGCTTGCCGGGATTGCTATAAACGGAATTGTTTTCGGTACAGGTGATTTCGACTTTCCTGGCATCTTTTCCGAGGTAGTCGCTCAACATCTGACGGATGCTCATGGCGTTATTGTTCCAGGTCTTCGAGGAGGTCAGCAAAAATGCATCGTTCTCTCCGCCCGGTCCCTGCTCGTAACGGTGATAAATCACGAAGTCGGGGGTGTAATTCAGTGTCTTGAACGTAGCCAGCATTACTGCCGTCCAACCGTTATGTGTCACACCCGTGCGGGGATTGGTGACGGTTTCATCGGTGTAGTTCGCATTACTGTCTTCGTCGGCGACCAGCACGACGCCAATCTGAATGGAATGGTCAACCGCCTTCATTTGCTTCGCATATTCCTTGACGCGGGTTGCGTAGGTGACCGGATCGTTCGGCCGTACGTTGCTGTCCGCTTCCCACGTGCCATAGTTTTCATTGCCGATCTCCCAGTATTGGAAACAGAGCTTTTTGGTCTTGTTGGCGTAACGAACCCAGTCGGCAGCTTCCTGTGGTGTGCCCGTGCCGTAGTTTACCGTGATGAAAACCTGGGCTTGGGTGGCCTTGGCAATATTCGCAAAAGCGTCGAAGTTGGTGGCCCATTGAAAGGTCTGCCCGTCGCTCATGTTGGTCTGCCAATGATATTGATCGGAGGAGGAACCGCCCGGGAAACGCAGCGCTTGATTGTCCACTTCGTTGAGCAGGCCGGCCGTCGTGGCGGTGTTGAACACCCCGTCCCAGATGGCGGTATTGAGACCGAAGAGACGGGCATCGACATCGCGAATCTTTTTCTTTCCGTCGATGGAAACATTCACCACGGACGGAGGCGGTGCCAGATCAAGTCGCACGTCGTCGAGATAGAATGTAGCGGCGCTTCCGCCGGACACTTCACGGAAGGTGAGCCGGTTCAGGTCGGGAATGTTAGCGGCTCCGATATCCGAGAGGGCTATGGTGATTTTTTGCCATGTGTTCGCCACCAACGGGCTGAGCGGAAGCGCCGGATGCGCCCCGTCATCGCGTTCGATGTTGAGCGCGAGTAACTGGCCGCCAACCGGACCGCCGTTGATCCAGAAGGTCAGGCTCTGATAGCTTTGCGTGTCGATGTCATCATGATGCAGGGAAAGTCCGCCACCCGCGAGCGTCACCGCCATCGAACTTGCGCCGGAGTTTACGATCGTCGTTTCATTTCCAACGGTCGTGTCCCAGCTCCAATTCTGCCAGCCATTCACCAAGGCATCATCGTAAACCGACATGCCGCCATTGAGCGGCGGTGGCGGAATCGTCGGCACGCTGCCGGCAAGCACTACGTCGTCGATATAGAAAGGATTCGCGCGCTGATCGGTACCGGTGCCTTCCTGAAACCACACGCCTGTGAAATTAGCGACGTCGTTGGCCGCCAGCGAAGCGAGCGGAATGGAAACTTGCTGCCAGGTATTCGCCGCGAGCGGTCCAACACTTACGTTGGTGGTCAGGCCGCTGTGATCCAATGTGGCCACCACGTGCACCGTCTGTCCGCCCGCTCCACCGTTGATCCAAAATGTCAATTTGCCGTATCCGGTCGTGTCGATTGCATCGTGTTGGAGGGAGAGCGCCTCCCATGCGTTCGCCGATATCGAAATCGACGTTGTACCGGAATGAACATTTGTCGTATTCGTAAAATCATGCGCAGCCCATCCCCAGTCCTGCCAACCGCCGCTGAGAGGAGCATCGCTGTAGATGGAGATATCGGTTTGAGCTCGGGCCGAAGCGCACAACCAGAGGGTCAGCGCGAACAATGCAAGGCGTAACGGGAATGACCGCAGTCGTAGCATGGGAGAGGAAGGAGCCGGTGAGACGGACTCCAGGGGTTTGGGGTTAAGACACAAATCGTTTTGAAAGATTCAGAATTGAGCCCCATTGTAAAGCCTCAGAACGACGATCAAGCTCTCAATCAGCAAACCCCTGACCCATTTACAAAAGATGAAAATCCTCAGATCCTCCGGATAGGAAATCAAGTTTCATGCAAATTGAGAATTATTGTTTATAAATTAAATCCCTTGTCCGATCACCGGATACTCGCCCCACTTTTCCACCCTCACGGGATCTGAACTTCATGGCGCATGAGCACTGGTAATCGCGAGAATCCGAAATCAGGTGATGAGACTCGGCAGATAACCGGCAAAGGTCACCCGGTTGAAAATATTCGCCCAAGCGGAATCATCATGCACCATTCTGATTGAACTCTGAATCCACTCCAAAGCCGCACCTTGGTAACAGGATTCAGACACAGACCCATGACCAAGATCGCCGCCGCCCAACCCAGCAGACGAAAGCGCCCCGCTTTCCTGCGAAGCATTAGCCGAACGGGAGCTCGGCGATCACAAACTGCGTTCCAGCCTACTTCAAGGTCGCAGCGAAATCCTCGGCGGCTTTTGATTCATCCTTGCGCTCTTTTTCCATGTGAGGAAGCGCGCGAAGGAGCGTTTGCATTTCCTCGAGATCCTGCACTTCGAAATGCGAGGCATCGCCCGTTCCCGGACGCACAATACTCCGTTCGTTATCCCAGCTGAAAATCCATTCATGTCCCAAAACCTGGCCCATGCTTTTATCGAAACTCGGCGGTTTTTTGACCGAAACGGCCGCGGCCCATTTCCTCGCCCGCGCAATGGCTTCATCAAGCGCTCCCACGTCATCGACGCCAAACGGGAAAACGTAGTCGGTCTTGAATTCGCCCGCCCGGTTTTTGCTGGCGCGCGTTATTCCTCCCGCCGTCCCCTGAATCGCCACCCGGCACGTCCACCGCACTTCCAAGCCGGTGACTGCGTCCGCAGCGGTAATGGATCGTTCGCCATTGGTGGATTTATCAAGGCCGCGTGGCTCCGGTGGCAACGGTGGCGGTGCCGGCGGGAGCGGTTCCACAATCGGATATTTGGCCAGCACGTCGGGCGGCAACAACGCCTTGCTGATTTTCGCCGCGCCCTTCGAATATTTGATCGTCAGCGAATCATCGGACTGGCGGAGCACCGACCACGAATCGAATACGCGACCATCGGAAAGTTCGAGCGGCAGGGACGATGAGTCCGGCCTGACCGCCCCCGTTACAAATCTGGATCTTGGAGTTCCTTGAACGGAAAGTTCCGGTGGCGTGGACGATGAGTCGACGGCCAAGCCGTTCAAACCAACCGCCAAAAACAAAATCCCCATGATCGATTTTTTTCCTGCTGAAGCCCCAAGGAATTCCGGAAAAAGAGCTGAGTTAAACCAACCGGGGAAAACACGGGAAAGTGACTTATATATAGACAAGGAAACATATAGACATCTCACGCACGCAGCGTTCCTCATTTTTAGAAAAAAAACGGAACCCGTTATTGCATCTAATCTGAATTATGATCCGGGCAAAAGCTTGGAGCCATATCCACTACTCCGCGCTCGGCGACCGATGCGCCGTGGATCCATGAAATTTTCAGCGGGGATCGACCAGTTTGTCCGATTGAAAATCGAAAAGCTGCTTAAAGACATCCTGCCAGAAACCGATTTCTGCGAACTCGGTGGACGGCCACCCCATTGCGCGGGCCACTTCATTGTGACAGGTGGCCTCAAGTACCCGTAAAATGAAGGGTCCCTTTGATTCAATTTCGAGACGCCGGTTCAGCGTCACTTTCAATTCATCCTCCGACGGTACTTCACCGATCTTAATCATCGCCTGTTCAAGTTCATAAAACTGGCGCGATAAGTCGGCGTGCTGTCGCGCCTTGACCGAATACCCCAACACCAGGTCGAGCGCGGTAAGCACACTGATCGACCCGCCAAAAATAATTGCCGCAGTCGAGCGGATCGTCATCGAGGCCGACACGAAAAACACCACGCAGCCACCGCAGATGATCGTCAGGAAATTTGTCCAGTCTCCGAGGGAATCGAAAAACACCTTCCGTGAGTTATGGTAGCGGATCGCGCGCCTTACGCCGAAAAGCAAATCGGCCCATTTCGAGGTGATCTTGTCTTTATCCATGGGAGGAGGGGGTTGCGGGGATTATATCACGAAATCCGTAAAATCGGCCGAATTTCGTTCCCCGAAATGAACCGGATTCATCGTCAGTCGATCATTTGGACAGTTGGAAATGGCCATGGGATAACGGAGGTCACTCAAGGTGAAAAAACCAACCCAGACAAAAGAATTCTTCGGTCAATTTCCGGGATCAATTGCCCGCTGAAAATCTTATACGCACGACGACGCTGGTCGGTTGCTAGTAAAGCCTTTCCGGCGAGACCCGAGGCACTATTCCCCGTGCAGAAAGGCCATCTGTCGATGTTCACCTCATTTGCAGCCCAGTCTCCGGCTGTGATCCTTCAATCACACTGGTCAAAGAGCAAGCCACCGATCAAAATGCAGCGGAGTCGGTGACTCCACCTTCGAAATTTAATCTCAATTAGCAAGGTCAGCGACCCCGTTACCAAAGAAGAAACCACCCAACCGCTGCGCCGCGCTCAAAGTTTCATTGTGATCGATAAAGTGAACTTCCGCGGCGGTACGAAATAGTAAGCCGATCCCTGCATCTGGGTTCCGACCGTATTGAAATCCGTGAAAACAAGCGTCTCGTTATCGAACACGTTATCCACGTTCAGTTGGATCTTTATCGGATATGAGGCGAACTTCGTTTTATACGCAACCAGCGCCGACCATGTCGTGTAGCCGGGAGATTCGAGGGCGCCGCCGGTGCGGATATTCTGTTCGCCCAGCGACGTTGCTCCACCGCCAATCGAAAGTCCATTCACCCAGCCGCTATTGAATGAATAAACCGCAAACGCGCTCAGGGTGGATTTGACAAGCCCGGCGTTGGTCGCCTCCACCGCCGTTTCGTTCAATTTTTGCTGCGCCGTTACCAAATCGCCGGCCAGCGTTCCCGCATACGGAGCGAGGCCGCTCGTCGCCACCGTTTGCCACTCCGCCAGATGACTGCCGAAATACGCGCGGCTTCCGCCAAGATTGTTCGTCGAAACCGATTTTGGCACCGAATAGGTCAGCTGCAGCCGGAGATTCGGCGTCGGGTTGGCCGTAGCTTCAAATTCGAAGCCATCGCCTTTCACATCCTCGGAATCGGCGTACGACATGTTCGCATGCGAACTAAGCCCGCTTCCCGTGATCGTCCCCGCCGGACCAATGTCCCGCGCCGTCCCCCCCGCCATCAGATAGTCGTTCCAGATCCCTTGCATATTGACGGTGTCGGTCGAAATGCGTCCCTGCGCTTTGTCGACATAGTACGTGGCCGTGACATAATATTTCCCGTCGCCCGTCGACAGCCGTACGCCGCCCGAGTTCGATTTTCCGCGCGCCGCACCGAATGATTCACCGGTCAGGCTCGGCGCCACGCCACCGCCGATCGGCGCAAAGTTTTGCGAATAGTTATAAACGAGTCCGAGCCACTTCGTGACATAACCAACCGCCCCGGCGGAATACGTCATGCCGGTGTCATCCTCAAATTTCGGCACATTTCCCGTCCCGCGAATATCGAGATACTTGCTGTAGTACGAATCGTGGCGTGCGCCCAAAGTCACGTTCAGCCGGTCATTCCAAAAACGGGTTTGCGAGACGAGGCCGTAGTATTTGATCTGCTCGCCAATGTCGTGGTCGAACCAGTTGAAGGGTAGCGGACGATAAACGACCGCGTCACCGTTGATCTGGTTAGGAAGGTTGATCCGGAGGTTCGGTTGATCCCAATAAAGCCGTCCCCACACCATGGACTGCGAGTAGTTGGCGGGATCGTAACCGTTGCTCGTTTCTGCGATATACTGCCGCGTGGTCAGCAGGTGTAGCTCGGCGCCAGCGGAAGCACTGATCCATTCCTTGATTGGAACGCCAAACAACTCCGTATCGAAATGGTAATTAAACTGTCCACGAAACTCATTCGCGCTGTTCGCCTGCAACTGCCGGTCTAAAAACATCTCCGAATATTTTTGTCCAAAATAGGGATTGGCCGAGCCATCCGGACGCTGCTTGTTGATGTCGACATAAATGTCAGGCATCGTCTCAAAGTTTTTCGCCACTCCCTTGTCGTCGTAACGATAGGCCGAGATTTCGAACTCCGCATGATCGTTGATCCGCTGATCGAGATACGCCGTGGCCGTATAGTATTTCCAATTAAATTCCCCATCCTTGGGCCCGTAGGTGAAATCTCGGGATGGCAGTGCCGGCATCACCTGATTCGTGCCGATCAGCGTGTAGGCGTAGGGCCGCATTACCGCTGTGAGGTAATACGGGCTGTCCGCCAGACCGCCGCCTTTATAGCCGTGGCCCCACGACATCAAAGTTCCATCCTGCGGAATCCACACCTGCGTGTGATCGGCCCCGCCCCACTCGGCCATGTTGTTCGTCACCGCGGGACCAACCGGTGCGGCACCCCATGTCGGCGAATTGGTTACTCCGTCCCATTGCGAAAAATGGTCCTTCAAATTCTGCGCAAATTGCGGCGCTGTCTGCGTGAAAGCCTCCAGGTCAAGACGAACCGAGGTGTTCGCTCCAAGCTTGAGTTTGGTCGCGATTGCGGCCGCCAATTTTTTGGTCAGATCCTCTTTCCGCCACTCCTGGTCGCGATCCTGCAACAGGTTTACCCGGATCGCGAAATCGTCCTTACCCCAAAATGTCGAAACGCGGTTCACATCCGCCGTAAAACGCTCTCCGCCATAGCTGTTTCCCTGCAGATTGATCGTCGTCGAATCCTTGTCCAGACGCGCAATTTTTGTGTAGGTCGAAACGGAGCCGCCGAGATTCCCGACGCCAAACAAGATCGAATTCGGCCCACGATCGATCTCGACGCGATCGACGTTGAACAAATCCTTCACGCCCCAAAACGGAAAATAGTTTACCGTCGGGGGATTGCCACCCTGCGGTCCCGTGCCCGCACCTCGAATGTTATAGCCCCAGGAATTAAACACATCGCCGCCGCCATCGTGACCGCCATTCCAGCTCACTGGCACTGCATTCAGCGTCCAGCGGAGCGCCGATTTGACGTCGGTCAATTGGAGGTCATCGATAAACGCACTCGTCAGCGACGAAACGGACGATGGCGTGATGCGCACGGGCGTGTTGTTTCGTCCGCCGGCGAGCGAATCAACTGCCGTGTATCCGACGTCGGTGGAGGTGTTCACCGAAAATGGTTCGAGCACCACTATCTTGGCAGTGGCGTCCGCGCTGGACGCTTCGGAAGAAACAGACTGTGCGGTCATCGGTACAAATGCCGCGAGGAAAAGAACAAGGTAGCTGGGAGGTGTATAAGTTTTCATGTGACCGGGTGTGGAACGGACGCAAAGTGGATTGTAATCAAGCAGCGCCCGACGCGGCGGCCCGCGTCCGGAATTGAAAAAGCGTCCCCGCAACAATCGTTGCCGTTCCTCAACCGCGATAACCACAGGTCGACGAATTTTCCTCACGCCAAGGGGTTTAGCGTCCGAGCGCTCCATAACGCGTATGGAGGGGCCATTGCTCCGCGCGGTTCCCCGAGAAAATATCTCAGCTACGCTGGTGGAAACTCTCTACCTCCAATGCAGGAAGGTAGGGCGCTTTAACCCTAAAGCGCAGCTTTCGATCCGCGACGAACCACTGATCCGCGTTCAATCTAAAAACCCGGACGGCCCACCGGTCCGTCCCTACCCACAAATCACTCTCATCACGGTGGCCACCGCCACCCTCACGCCGCCCGCACCATCGCTCCGATTGTCTGCCGTACGTGATCACCGCTGATCGTTTCGTGCTCGATCAAATCGCGCGCAATCGCATCCAGCGCCGCTCTCGCACCGGCCACCATTTGGGTCGTCGCGCCATAATTCTCCTCGAGAATCGTTTTCACGTAATGCTCGGCATCGTGCAAGGTCTGCGGACTCGCGAGCTTCGCCTCCCCTTCCGATTGCGTGAGCGCCATGAAACCCAGCGGTGACATGCCCCACTCAAAAACCATCTGGCGTGCGATTCTTGTCGCTTCCTGAATATCGCTCGACGCCCCACTCGTGATGCTGCCCAGTGCAATTTCCTCGGCCACGCGCCCGGCCATGAGACAGCGCAACCGGTTGACGAGTTGTTCGCGGGACTGGTTGTATACGTCGCGCTCCGGCGTGAACTGCGTGCTGCCAAGTGAACGTCCGCGCGGAATGATCGTCACCTTGTGCAACTTCATCGTGTCATCACCCGATAACACCTGCACGAGCGCATGTCCGGCCTCATGATAGGCGATAATCCGCTTGTCATTTTCCGTGAAAGCGCGCGGACACTCCCGGCCCCAATTGATTTTATCCCGAGCCTCGTCGAGATCGGCCATCGTGACCGTCGCGCGACGATGACGCGCGGCGTGGATCGCGCCTTCATTGAGCAAATTGGCCAGATCCGCTCCGGAAAATCCGGGCGTACCTTTCGCGAGCTGCTTAAGATCGACGCTGTCGTCGAGTTTCACGGAACCCGCGTGAACCTGAAGAATCGCCGTGCGCCCCGCGAGGTCGGGCAGTCCGACAGAAACCTGCCGGTCGAAACGCCCCGGACGCAGCAACGCCGTGTCCATGGTATCGGGCCGGTTGGTCGCGCCGAAAACCACCACCGCGTCCTCCGAATCGAAACCGTCCATCGCGACGAGCAACGCATTGAGCGTCTGGTCGTGCTCCTGTTGCACGCCACCCGTTTCGCCCGAGGAACGCTTGCGACCCACCGCATCGATCTCATCGATGAAAATAATACTGGGCGCGGTCTCGCGCGCTTTTTTGAAAAGCGCGCGAACCCGCGCCGCCCCAACACCAACATATAACTCAACAAAATCGGAACCACTCAGGCTGTAGAAATGCGCCTTCGCCTCGCCGGCGACCGCCTTGGCCAGCATGGTTTTTCCCGTGCCGGGAGGACCGACCAGCAACACTCCCTTCGGCATCCGCCCGCCCGTGGCGCGAAAGCGCGCTGGATCCTTGAGAAATTCCACGACCTCGTGCACCTCATCTTTGGCTTCATCGCACCCGGCGACCGCGGAAAATTTCACATCGGACGTCGCGGCCCGCATTTGATGGCTCGAAAATGAGGTTTGCCGACCGGTCACATACGCGACGCCCATCAACGCGCCGGCGATACCCGTCAAAAAGGCGAGCAACTGCATAACCGAATGCGCCACCGTGGCCGCGTCACCCCGCCAACCCTCCGGTTTGGCACTGGCCACACCCGCCGCATCGTCTTCCGAGAAATGATTGGTGCGCAGCAAACCCAAATCCGCATCGGTCAACCGCGCGGTCGCCTGCACCGCCACGGTTTTCCCCAGATGAGTCCGTTTCGCTGAAAGATCCGCCAAGCCAGCGGCATTCATGCGATAAGTAATCGTGCCTGCCGAGAGCTCCCCCGCCGTCGCCGCACCCAAAAAATCCGCCGCAGCCAGCCGGTCGGGCTTACCCGCTCCCACTGAGGCTGACGCGGACTGACTCAAATAGAAGTCGACCCCCAGCGAGATAAGAAACGCGCCAAGCAAAACCAGGAACCACCGCACTCGAATAAAAGGCATCCCTTCTAAGCGTCACAGCCGCCCTATTTCTCAACCAGGATATGCCAAAAATCCCGGGATATTTTCGAAAAAAAAGCACTTAAAATAACCTGTAAATTCCGCCCCCCTCCCCCGCCACGACCGCCGCAAAACGCCAGAGCTGAAATCAAGGTAGGGCGGGTTTTCCGCAACCCGCCGTTTCAGGATGCTGAATACGCCACAATGTAGTTAGTCGCGAATCCAGACGGCGCTTTAGGATAAATCGCACCACCTTCGTTACAATACCCGCATGACAATAAACCCATCGTATCCCTTCACTCCCACGGTCTGAAGTGCAGACGCCTCGATTCGTCGATCTTTCGACAGTGCGTCAACGAAGCGTCGCATTCCCTGCACGCTGATATCTTCACTTTTTTCCTCCGTAATCTGACCCTTGCGAACCACATTGTCGGCCACGATCACCGCCCCGGACCGACAAAGACCGATGGCGTGTTCAAAGTAGGCCAATGTATTCACCTTGTCCGCGTCGATGAACACCAAATCGAAAGACTGCGTCCGCTTTGAACTGAGCTTAACGAGCGATTCCAGTGCCGGCCCGACTTTCACCTCCACTCGATCCGCCAGTCCGGCGGCGGCGATGTTCGCCCTCGCTACTTGCGCATGCTTTTCCTCCAACTCCAGACTGATGACACCACCGTCAACTGACAATGCCCGCGCCATCCATATCGTCGAGTAGCCGCCAAGTGTCCCAATCTCAAGAATGTGACGCGCGCCCATCAGCTTCGCCAAAAGATACAAAAATTTCCCCTGCAGCGGACTGACATCAATCGCCGGAAGCCCCGCCGCCGCGTTCGCCGCCAACGCTCGATCCAGCACAGGATCATCCGGGAGAAGTTCTCCCGCGAGATAGTGATCAGTCCGCGCCCAGAGTTCTTCGCTCATAAGTTTTTTGGACGCTTTTTTTGCTCAGGCCATGAGGCCAGCGGAGCTGGCCGAAGTTGGCTATGCGATTCCTTTGATTTTCAATTTCATGGAAAGCTCCGGAGCTTCAGCCTCGATGACCTTCATTAGCGCTTTCTGCTTTCTTTGAAAAGCCATCATTACTCCGCATGCCATAAACATGGCCGGTGCGAATAGCGCGAAGCAGTCCTTCCAATCGCCCGCACGGATTTCCAGCATACCAATGATGCACAGCAGAAGAAACCCGATCACCCAAGTGATTCCCAAGACCGCAGGTGCCTGGCACTCGCGCCGCAGTTTAATCCACTTCTGTTCCTCTTCTTCAGCGCGGCGACGTGCAACGTTCAAATCAAATAAAACCTGTTGAGGCGTAGTCATATTTTCGTGGTGGTAAAACGGACGTTTTCCCTGAATCGAAGTTTCAGCTCAGCCATCGCCCGCGGAAACCCGTTTCATTGAGAAGATTGAGCCAGGGAGAACATATTCTATGATTCAGATGAGATCAAGACCGTTGCGGTGTGGCTCCCGGTTGATTTCTTACGATCCGGCAATGCCCATTTGAGTGCCTCTGGTAAAGTTTTCTTCCATGATTCAAAATCGTGACCGCCGTCGAACTCTACATATTTCACCGCATATCCAGCGTGAAGCAGGACATCACGGAAACGCCTCACGCCTTCGATCTGTGACACCACCTGAAGCACCTCTTCCCGATGCTGAACGTTCTCGGCCACCTCCTTGGTGCCGACATCCAGGTAAAACTCCGACGCAACAACAGAGGGCGACAATCGATATTGCTCGGTCAACCAACAATTCTTCCACCAAAACGATCCGGACTGACAGATGACTCGATTGAAAATTCCGGAATATTCCTTGGCGATGAATGCCGCGGCCAGACCCGTATAGCTCAAGCCGACCAGCGTTCTGCGACGGACTGCCGCAATACCCTCAAATCGACTCTCCAGCCAGCGAAGCATCTCCTCGGCGATGAACTGGGCGAATGGTGGATGGCAGGGACACTCCAACCAGCGGGCTTCGACACTCTCCATCGAAACGAAAACGTACCAAGAGTCACCGATGCTGCCTTCAAGCCCCTCCATCACGGAAACCGCGCCCACCCGATCACGATAAAACTCACCGTCAAGAAATACGGTCAGATTCCCGGCCGCCAACGGCGCGCGCGCCGGTCGAATCCAAATCGTGCGTTCGTTCCGCAAATGAACGCTCTTAAACCGTTCGACGATCTCATCCATATTTTGTTCGCCAGTATATTAACATCAACTGAGTTGATGATTTGTTTCCGGCGTCATTCAGAAATCGAATGGGATGGATCGCTCGAGTTCAATCGTGGAGTATATCGGGCTGAAATTTTGCCGGTCGGCTTTTCGCAGGTTGCGCGCTCGTCGCGCAACTACTGTGTGTGGGCGGGAGTTACCTCACGCCGAATCGGGAGAGGTTACACGAAGGCGCAAAGGACACAAAGACTCGGAATCGAACCGACGGAATTTAAACGCGGAGCTCGCGGAGGGCGCGGAGAAATACACGGACTTGTTGAGTAACAAAACGCGGTAGGGCGGATTTTCCGCAATCCGCCGTTCCGGAACACTCACGGGCCCAATCTTCCTCAAGAATCCTGACGGCGCTTTAGGATAAAGCGCCCTACCCTCGGACTACTTTGCCAATTGAGAGCGTCCGCATCAACTCACTCCGCGTCCTCCGCGTCCTCCGCGAACTCCGCGTTTAATCCCGTGGATCGACCGGATCGAATCAGATGATTTAACCGCTAATGAATTCATTACCATGAATTCTACAAAGTGTACGCCGACTGATCTTCGCCGTGGTTTTATCCCGGGGGAGCCCGCTGATCGCAGGCTGGATACTATTCACTACCCGACCCTTCAGAGGAATCCGGGGTTGTCCTTCCCGTCCGCGATCAGCGGACACCTCCGGATCTCCAACCGGAGACGATCAGTCGAAGGAGATTTTTTCAGGTTTCGCATCTGCCATTAAGCGAAACCATCAGCGGGTAACGTGTCCGCGTTCGCCCGCTGAAACCCCATCCTGAATCAAAACCCCGCAAGCACGATCTTTCCGATGGTCATGCTGCTTTCGATCAGCGCGTGCGCGCGTTTCAAATTGGCGGCGTTGATCGAACCGAGATTCTGACGCATCGTCGTGCGGATCTTTCCGGCATCGACCAATCGTGCAACTTCAGTGAGCAACCGGCCTTGTTCGCCCATGTCGGCAGTCTCATAGCGCGCGCGCGCGAACATGAATTCCCAATGCAATGAAACGCACTTGGGCTTCAGCTTGTTAATGTCCACCGGCCGCGCCACGTTTTCGATCAAGGCCAACGCGCTTTGCGGTGCCATCGCGGCGATAATTTCGTCGAAGTGATCCTCGGCCTTGGTCAAGGCCAGCACGTAATTCACGCCGCCGGGAACGATCGCCTTCACCTGCGCGGCCATCGGCTGGCGATGGTCGATCACGTGATGCGCGCCCATCTCGCGGCACCAGTCCTGCGTCTCAGGCCGCGACGCGGTCGCGATCACCGTGAGCCCCGTCAACCTACGGGCCAGTTGCGTGGCAATCGAACCCACCCCACCCGCCCCGCCAATGATCAGCACCGAACCAGTCTCAGACGGGCTCCGCGCAATTTTCATCCGATCAAACAAGGATTCCCACGCCGTGATCGTGGTAAGCGGCAGCGCCGCGGATTCGGCAAACCCTACGCTCGCCGGCTTGCCGCCAACGATGCGCTCATCCACGCACTGAAGTTCCGCGTACGAACCCGGACGTCCCACATCCCCGGCGTAATAGACTTCGTCGCCCGGTTTGAACTGCGTCACGTCGCGGCCGACCTCCTTGACCACACCCGCCGCATCCCAACCGAGAATTTGCAACTGGCCATCGGGACGCCCCGGCCCGCCGCCGGAACGGATTTTCGCATCCACTGGATTCACGGAGATCGCCCGGACTTCAACCAATAGATCGCGTGGTTTGGGCAGTGGCGTTTCAGCGGTCAAATCCAGCAAGCTGGCGGAATCAGAAATTGGCAAAGAGTGATGGAAGCTGACGATTTTCATAAAAAGAGGTGAGTGGAATTCGGGAAAATAGCCTTACGATTTAGCCATCGGCGGCACGGCGGAAAACAGCGCGACGAGTCCTTCGGCCAAGGTGGGATGAGTAAAGATCATGTCGCGCAAAGTCGTGTATGGGAGGCCGGCGAACATTGCCACCTGGACCGAAGCCATGATCTCTCCTGCCTCAACGCCGAACGCAGTGAAACCGAGAATGCGATCACTCTTCGTATCAACCAAAGCCTTCATGAAGCCGCGCGTTTCGGACAACGTCCGGGTGCGCAGCGCGGTCGTCATGGGTATTTTGGCCAGACGATAAGCAATGCCGCTTTTCTTCGCTTCGGTTTCGCCGAGCCCGATGCGCGCGAGTTCAGGATCCGTGAACAGACAAAAAGGCACCTGCCGCCCGGTGGTCACGTGGTTGCCGCCCGTGAGATTGTCCCGCACGACGCGAAAATCATCGAACGCGATGTGGGTGAAATGAGGACTGCCCGCGCATTCGCCGACGGCCAGAACATCCGGCGCCGTCGTTTCGAGTCTCTCATTGACCTTGATATAACCGCGCTCGGTCAGTGCAACTCCCGCCAACTCCAAGCCAATGCCCTTGGTGTTGGGCGTCCGCCCGCTGGCCGTCAACAAATGCGAACCAGTCAGAATCTTTTCCACGCCCGCTTGCGTCACGTGAACCGTCACCGTTTGGCCGGATTTGCCTTCGACTTGGGTGATCTGTGCGCTCGTGAGGACTTCGATGCCTTCGTCGCGGAATAACTCGTGCACCGCGGCAGTCACATCGTCGTCTTCGCGGTGGATTAATTTTGCATTGCGTTCGATAACCGTCACCCGGCTGCCGAAGCGACGCATGGCTTGGGCGAATTCAAGGCCGATGTAACCCCCGCCCAGCACCAGCAGATGTTCCGGAATGAGGTCCAGTTCCAACGCCTCGATGTGCGTCAACGGATCGGCCTCGGCCAGTCCCGGCACCGGATCGATCGTCGCATGCGTGCCCACTGAAATGATAATTTTCGCGGCCTGCAACAGACGCTTCGTTCCATCCGGCTGGGTGAGTTCAACTGTTTTTGGCCCGGTGAAACGTCCCGAGCCGAGGAGCAACTCCGCGCCGCTGGATCTGAAATTGGCGAGGTGCATGTCGACGAGCCCCGTCACCATTTTGCGTTTCCGGTCGCGCACCACCGCCATGTCGATCCGGCAATTGTCCGTGCTGATGCCAAATTCACCGCTGCGAAAAAAATACGAGGCAACTTTGGCGCTGTGAACGATGTTCTTGCTCGGAAGACAGGCAATATTGGGACAAGAGCCACCGATATACTTTCGTTCAACCACCGCCACCCGCCGGCCCTGTTTCGCCATCGTCCAGGCAATATATTTCCCCGCCTCGCCGCTGCCGAGCACCAGAATGTCGTAGGTTTCCACTTTGGTGGATGTGGTTTTCATAAATCAATACAGCCATCTCCCTCAGGTTGAGGTTAGCTGAAAACGTCAGCAATGATCCTTCAGCCCCGATCAATTGAGGATTCTTCGGAAGCCCATGTCAAAGAAACGTCATGAGCATTTATGGAGGACCGTCTTCATCTTCCCACGAACGCCTTCAGAAAGCCGCCTTCTTTGAATAACTGGGCCAAATAGGACATCAAAATGATCGGCGATTCAGGGGCTCATCAAGAGCGTCGCGTTATGGCTGGATCGGCTCTTTCTTCATGTCGTGGCCTCGAAAATGACCGAACGGTCTTTCAATTCTGAAACATAATCCTTGAGACACGCTTCAAATTTATTCGCTGATTCGGGTGTCAGCCTCCGAAGTTCATCAAGCCCCCTTACTTTCAGAACATGCGGCATAGAGGACTGATCGTCGTCTCGGATGCAATCCCAGAAAGCATCCCAATTGAAGCCATAGTAGCCAGGAAACCCGAGGGTCTTCGATAGATACTCGTGAAGCGTCTCATCATCGTAGATGCCGGAAACATCAATGGTCTGCTTTGGTGGCCTCGTAGTCATACTTCTTTCGCCGATCAGTATATTCACATTAACTGAATTGATATTTTGCCTGCCGTGTCGTTTGCAAAATCGAGTGGGAGAAATTTAAAAGGCTCAATGACAGAGTTTATTCGTTTGAGCGAACCTGAATGCCCCACCGACCCTCTATGCACACGACAATCCAGATGGCCGCTTGTCTGCTTAGCACCGAGTCGTCCGAACGGCAGCGATCATACTCGACCAGAAAATGAACCTGCTCGGAACTGGCTAAAAGCAGCTCTCTCTTCGTATAGCGTGAGTACGCCCAACCTGACGAGACCAGTTCCGAGAAGAAATCAGGTGATAGGCTTCCCGCTCGCGGCCAAATCACTGGCGGCACGCCGGGAAAAAAGTGGAGGAAATGCAGCGTCGCATCCATCCCAACAACATCCTGGCGATTGAACGCCGCAGTGAAACAGTCGAGGACTGCGAATGCTTCTTCTGATGCAGGTATCACGCGCATCATTCTTCGGCTACGCCGTACGGAATCAATACGTATTCGATATGACCGACCACGCGACGCATGGAGGAAGTAGGAAACCACTGCAAAATCTGACGCAACTGCAAAGGCTCGGGTGAACTCCTAAAACCTGCAGCGAGGTCGCTGCAGCTCCAGTTTAGATTTCGGTCTCGGGCGGCAGCGTGATTGCACCGGCAGAAACGTAGCCGAGCAATAGCGGATAGAGTCGGCTGGAAATAATATCGCCGTGAGCGGATCCAAGCAGCTTTCGGATACCCGCCACCGAAACGAGACGCACTTCAATGTCTTCGTGTTCTGTCTGGTGGGCGCGGCTGATCGAACCGGAGGCTTCGCCAAAAACGAACGCGACGGTTTCATCGGTCAAACCGGCCGACGAGGCCGTCGGCGGCGAAACATGGGTAACGCGATCGAGCGTCAGTCCGGTTTCCTCCTTGAATTCCCGTACCGCCGTTTCCAGCGGCGACTCGCCGGGATCGATCAGCCCGGACGGTAGCGAAAGTTCGTACGCGCGCAAGGGAGCACGAAACTCGCGCGTCATCACGAGACGCGCCTCGCCTGCTTCCTGCACCACGGCGACCACCGTGACCGCATCCGCCTGGATGGCGGAAGCGCCGGGCGACTCCTTGCGCGATGCGAATACCCACGATGAAGATCGCCCATTGGCACGAGCAATTTCCGTGGAGAAAAGATTTACGAAGCGCTCCTGCGTGAGCTTTTTCGGCGTACTCCAGACTTGATCGGTGGACATGATGGCAAGAACTAACGTCGCAAATTCCATCACAGGCAATCGGAAGTTAACCGCGCATCGCGCTTAGTGCACATTACCATTTTAGAATTTAACGCGGAGGTCGCGGAGTGCGCAGAGGAGAAATGCGTGGACTGATTGAGCGATGAAATCGAGGTAGGGCGGGTTTTCCGCAACCCGCCGTTTCGGGATGTTCCTACGCTGCAAATGGAATCGAGAATCCTGACGGCGCTTTAGGATAAAGCACCCTACCCTCGAACGAATTCATCAATCGGCGGTCGCTACTATCTTGTCTGGCTCCGCGTTCTCTGCGACCTCCGCGTTTAATTCCGTTGATCGACCGGATCTAACCAAACCAGATGATTTAACCGCTAGTGAATTCATTATCATGAATTCTACAAAGTGTGCGCTGACTCATCGTCGTCGTGGTTTGGCTCCTGGAAGCCCGCTGATCGCAGGCTGGGATTTTCAACACAGACTGCATAAAAGAGCAGCGGTAAGGCGAAGAGTTCGGCAGCAGAAACCACGGATTAAAGGAATGAACACGGATTGTTGAGTTGGAATGCGGTCTCGCTATCCCGTCCGCGATTAGCGGACGCCTCCGAAGCAACCACCGGAGGCGATCAGTCGAAGGGGACTTTTTAGGTTTCGCGTCTGCCATTAAGCGAAACCATCAGCGGTTAAAAAATCCGTGGAATCGCCCGGCCTCCGCGTTAAATTCCGGGTTTGCCTTGCTGGCCACTCGTTCGTCGGCGTAGCTTAAAAAATCCGATGGCCTGTCCCACTCCAGCCGTGATTTCAGACGGGCCTCTCCCACAGGCTTTTGCGACGCAACGGATCAGGCGAGCGGACCGCCGTCGAACGAAACTGGATTTATTTTCTAAGGACTCTTCGACGAGCGTGTCTTCTTCGTTGGAGCCATTCTCGACTCCATTTCACACCCTCCATGGAACCCTTGGTTTTCGAACGCGTCCCCTCGCTGCCGCCCTCTGGCGTCACGGCGGGATTGTCGGCAACAGCGATGACCGCCAAGCCTGAAACCATCGTCGCCGTCTTCGAAGCGGAGGAAAGCGGTTTGCTGCGGTATGCGATCGGCCTCGTCCGGCGCCGGACTGTGGCGGAGGAAATCGTACAGGAAACCTTCCTGCGCTTGCACCAAGTTTGGGCCGAAGTGGATAATCCGCGGGCGTGGCTTTATCGCAGCGTCCGCAATCTCGCGCTCAACCACCTGCGCGACCAGAAACCGGAATCGGAATTGAAAGAGGACACCGCAACGGCGGACGACCATCCGCCCGCTGACGTGCTCGGCCGGAACGAGGCCATCGGCACGATGCGCCTGCTCCTTGCGGAAATGTCGGACGAGGACCGAACCCTCATCCGACTCAAATATAACGACGACCTGAAGTACCAGGAAATCAGCCAGCGTACCGGACTCAGCATCAGCAATGTCGGCTACCGGCTGCACCACGTATTGAAAAGCCTCGCGGACGCGCTGCGTCACGCGGGCATCGAGGGCAGCCGCGGCTAAGGAAACCCAATGAATCACGACGACCACACTCCCGACCTGCAACCCCACCTCGACCCCGAGCTCGAAGCCCGGATCGTCGCCTGGGTAGCCGGCGAAGCTTCCGCCTTTGAAATCGCGGAACTCACCCGGCTCATCGGCGAAAAGCCCGAGCTGGGCATTTTCAAACGTCGCATCGAAGCCGTGCACGGACTCGTCGGCGAAGCCGTCCGCCCCGACCACGAACCGCTGCAGCTCTCCGCTGAACGCCGCGCCAAACTGCTGCAAACGCTCGGTGCGCCGAACGCCAACGCAGCTCAACCGGCCGACGCAAAAATCGTCTCGCCGGATTTCACGTCCACGAAAAAATTCCATCGCAACGGTCGTCAATGGTTTCTCGCCATCGCGGCGTGCTTGACCGTTGGATTTTTCACCTTCCTTTCGATTCCGGTTTATCGCCAGCACGAGGATAAAATGGCCGAGACGGCCAATCTCGAACAAGCAGGGGCGAAGCCGCGCGACATTGAAAACCGATTCACCATCGATCAGAAGAAGCGAAAAGAATCGACCGAGGATGCTGAACACTCGGAGAAAGCTGCAGTCGAGCGCTTGGCCCAAGTTTCAAAAGACGAACTCAGCGCAAGCGCAGCCAAGCGCTGGAATGGTTTAGACAAAACGAACGTGCCGCCAGTCGCTTCTACGCGGTTCTACTACGAAGCCCCTTCGTCGCCAGCCTCGCGTAGCAAGACGTCCTTTGCCGAAAGCGCGAAGCAACTTATCGGACGAAGCAGCGCGGTGGCGTTGAACAACTCGGTCAGAAGCGGCGGTTACCTTTCGACTTCGTCGGCACCGCCAAAGGCGGAGGTCGATTCGCAAGGAAGCAGCGTGTCCGACGACGGAAAGTTGGTACTCACCCCATTTGAAGTCACCGCGTCAAACGATCAAGGTTACGCCGCCTCCAGCACGCTGGCTGGGACACGCATTCGTACTGAATTGAAGGATATCGGTTCGCCGATCACCGTAGTCACAAAGGAGTTTCTTGCCGATGTCAGCGCAGGCAATTCTGCCGCCCCTCTACAATATGCGCCCCGTTCAGATGCCGCAGCAGGAAAACCTGCGCCCGCTATCGACGCGCTGTTGGATTCACCGGCGCAATCCGCCGCTTCACTCGAAAAGAAGAGCGGGAAAACGGAACGCGACGACGACCTGCCGCTCGCTCCATCCCCACAAACGCCAGTTCCCACCGTAGCACCCGTCGAAACAAGCACCGCGAAAGAACCGGTTTCCACTTTTTCCCTGCACGTGAGCGATGTCTCTTTCCGTCTCGCGCAGGCAGCGCTCGCGGCCAATGAGTCGATCGACCCGGCACGGATTCGGCCCGAGGAATTCTATAACGCCTTCAATTACGGCGATCCCACGCCTTCGCTCGCAGAAAAAGTTTCCTGCCGCATCGAGCAGACCGCCCATCCGTTCCTGCAACAGCGCAATCTCGTTCGCATCGCAGTAAAAGTTGCGGCGTCTGGTCGTGACACGACCCAGCCGCTCCATCTCACGATTCTGCTCGATACGTCCGGTTCGATGGAAAGGGACGACCGTGTCGCCATCGTGCAGCGCGCCATGGCCACGCTCGTATCGTTGCTTGGGGCCAACGACCGCATCACTCTCATCGGTTTCGCCCGTCAGCCAAGCCTCCTCGCGGAATCCATTGCCGGCGATCAATCCAAACAGATCCTCGACCTCATCGCCCACGTTCCACCCGAGGACGGCACGAACCTGGAGGAAGCATTGAAACTCGGCGGCGAACTCGCCCGTCGTCAATTCGAGGCCACCGCGCAAAACCGCATTGTGTTGCTCACCGACGGCGCCGCCAACCTCGGCAACGCCAATCCGGCACAGCTTTCCGCCACCATCGAAAAGCTCCGCCAACAAGGCATCGCGTTCGACGCGTGCGGCGTGGGCTTTGACGGACTCGACGACTCAATGCTCGAAAACCTTACCCGCAAAGGCGACGGACGTTATTACGTGCTGAATTCCCCCGAAGCCGCCGACGCGGGTTTCGCCCATCAACTCGCCGGTGCATTCCGTCCCGCCGCCGAAAACGTCAAGCTTCAGGTGCGTTTCAATCCCACGCGCGTCGGACATTACCGCTTGATCGGTTTTGAACACCACCGCCTGCGCGAAGAGGATTTTCGCAACGACAAGGTCGATGCTGCGGAACTCGCCGCCGAGGAAGCCGCCGTCGCGGTGTATCAAGTGGAACCCTTGCCGCAGGGCGACGGCGATCTCGGCGAAGTCTTCGTGCGCTTCCGCGACGCGGCGTCGGGTAACATGGTCGAGCGCTCGTGGACTCTCTCCTACGATCCGCAGGCCCCAGCCTTCGATCGCGCTACTCCGAGCATGCAACTCGCCGGCGTCGCCGCGCTGCTCGCCGAGAAACTCCGCGGTGGCCCCGTCGCCGACGCGATCAAACTCGGTGACCTCGCTCCGGTCATCAACACTCTCCGCAGTCACTACGCCAGCGAACCACGAGTCCAGGAACTCATCACGATGTTCGGGCAACTACGTCAACGAACCGGAGAATAGCGCTCACTAAAGTTCATCCGCAACGGACGGCGAGCGCTCGGCGCGCCCAAAAATAACCACGATCTCCCTCCACTCCCTTTAAATTCAACAAAAACGTTAACCGCAAGAGAACCGAAGACTCCGCCATGCATGCAAAATTATTAATCAACCAGTCCCTCATCCGCCGCGTCTTTGCCTTTTTTGTTCTTACGGCTGGCGCGGTCGAACTCGCCGCGACTCCAAAGCCTGGTCCTGACGCCGCCAGCGTCACCACCACGTTCTCGCCCGATGGCGGGCATCTCGTCATTGACGCCAAAGGCATCCCGGCACCGCTCCCGCTTTTCTTTTCGGCATCGGTCGAACAAAGCACCCGCATCGGCGTGGATGAAATCATCGGTGAGGCGCAGATCAAAATCCACCGCTTGCAGGGGAAAGCAGAAGTGCTGACGCTCGGACTTTCCGGCGACGGCGACATCATCGACGTTTCCGGCCAGGGATTGCTCGATTGGTCGGTCCGCCAAATCGCCAACCCTGCGGCCGGTTCCGCCGCGTCGAAACGGGTGCTCGATCTCCGTCCGTTGCCCGGCATCGCCGCCGCGCCTGCGTCGCAGGACTTGGACCTCGTCGTGCGAATGCGACTGAAAAAGCCCGCGATCCCCGGCCAGACGTCGGTACTACTGCTCACACCAGGAGACGCCGTCGGATTCTCCGCAAAGATAAACCTGCGCACCGATGCAGGAATTTCCTTACGCATGGCCACCGCCACCGGGCTCGTGCCGTTCGGTGCTACGGAAACTAATTCGTCCAACGAACACTGGCAATTCATCTCCAACGGCGACGCCCGTCTTGACGTAAAACTCTTCCCGCGCGGCGCGGCGCTCGCCGATGCGGAACTGTTCGGCGCCCTACTCACCGGTCAACTCGCCGGCAATTCAGGCAGCGTGAATTTCCATCTGCGTGGTCAGTTGCATATCGCGAAAGCCGGGGCGCCGGTGCGCATCTTGCAAGGCAATGCTGCCCTCAGCGAAAAAACCGCCGGTGATGGCTGGCATATTGAATTGGAGGAATTCAAGGACGGCGGATTCGCCTACGATCTCGTCGGCGACCGCGAAGGCATCTTCGCGATCGACCTTCCCTTCGTCGCCGCGATTCGCGAAAACGGTGATTGGCGCACACTGGATTTCGCCATGCCGGCCGGGGCCGTGGTCCCGATCCAACTCGAAGGATTGGGCGCTGACGTGAGTTTCAATCCCGACTCGCCGATCCTGCCAACCTCGACGGCGAAAGGATGGCAGGGATTTCTTCCGGCCGACGGCGCGGCGGCATTGGCGTGGAAAAAGACCCGCGAGAAATCCGAGGGTACTTTGTTTTTCACGAGTTCCGAGCGCACCGAGGTGCGTCTCGGCGCGGGGCTGCTGCGCCAGTCGTCGCAGATCGAGTTCCGCATCCTCCAGGGAAAACTCGGCAACGTCCGCTGCCGGCTCGACGGACCCGGGGAAATCATCGGCGTGGACGGCGCGAATGTCGTCGGATGGAAAATTGTACCCGACAACGGCAAGTCAGAACGCGTGCTTGAGGTGAATTTCAGCCGGCCGATCGAAAGCGCCGGCTCGCTAGTGATCCGAAGTCAGACGGAACTCGGCGGATTTCCGGTGCGGGCCGAACCGTTGCGCGTGGTGCCCGAGGGTGTCGTGCGTCACTCCGGATTTTTGCGCATCGCCAACAGCGGTGCCGTCCGGCTCGAAGTCGCCGATACAACCGGTATGATGCAGCTCGCTCCCGCGCAATTTCCCGGCAATGGCGCTGAGCAGGGTGTGAGGCAGGTTTTCGTTTATCGTTTTCCTTCTGCGAACTACGACTATCGCCTGCTTGCTTCTCAGATCCAGCCGGAGGTCGGCATCTCCGCGATCACGACCTATGAGCTCGCCGAGACGGATCGCGCGATCAACGCGAGCATCGAACTCGATGTGCGCGAGGCTGCACTGCGCGACTGGTCATTGCAAATCCCGGCGGACTACACTGTCGCCGCCGTGACCGGTGGCGACGTGAGCGATTATGTGGCCGAATCCGAAACCAGCGGCAGCTATCGCACACTCAAGGTGCTTTTCAGCCGGGCGATCGAGGGTCGGCAACTGCTGCAATTACGCTTGGAGAAAAATCAGACCGCCGCTGCGGGCGACTGGATGTTGCCGGCGTTGCATTATCCCAGCGCAAAAACCGTGCGCGGTCACATTGGTGTGGTTGCAACTCCCGGTTATCGCGTGACGCCTGCAAGGACCGACCAACTCATCGAAATTCCGTTGAGCTATTTTCCGCGCCAGACCCCCGGACTCCAGCAGGCGTGGCGGTTGCGCGATGCCGACTGGACCGCGGCCCTGCGCATCGAGGCGCTCGGCCAAAGTATCCAGGCCGACGCATTTCACCTGTATTCCGTCAAGCAAGGCGTCGTGTACGGCAGTGTGTTGTTGAATTATTTCGTGGTCGGGGCTCCAGCCAACGAATGGCGGATCGAGGTACCCGCGTCGGTCGGCAACATCGACGTCGTCGGCCAAAATGTCCGCCGCGACTGGCGGCGCGAAGGCAATCAGGTGATTGTGTCGTTGCATCAACCGGTGCTTGGGGCCGCGACGCTGCTCATCACCTTTGAGCAACCGATGAGCGCGCGCGGTGGCACGATCACTCCCGGTGAAGTGCGTCCGCTCGGCGTCCAGTCTGAGCGCGGTTACATCGAGGTCGTTAGTCCGCTCCAGATGAAACATGAAATCAAGCATGCGGAAGGTGGGTTATTGCGCCTCGAACCGCTGGAATTGCCCGCGGAATTTCGATTGCTGACCACGTCACCGGCACTGGCGGTTTATCAATATACGGCGCGTCCCTTCAAATTGGAAATGGGGCTCGACTGGTACACGCCGGGTGAAACGGTCGATCAGGTCGTGGACTTCGCAAAGCTGTCGAGCCAGGTGTCACGTGAGGGACAAGTCGTCACGGACGTTCACTATTTCGTCAAGACGCGCGGACAAAAAGCACTGCGGCTCGTCATTCCGGCTGGAGTGAAATTGTGGGAGGCTCGGGTCGATGGCGAAATGACCAACGCGCGGATCGACGGCGACCAGACGATCATTCCCCTGCCCGCCCGGCTCAACGCGAACGAACCTGTTTCCGTCACGTTGCGACTCGGTCAAGCCGCCAGTGGTGAAGGAAGCATGGTGAAGCTGATCGCTCCGCGCACGATTGCCCCGACGGTAATCGACGAATGGACGCTGCACGGCGACTCCGGGTATTTGCTCGTGCCTCATGGGGGCAACGCCCAGGAAATCCGTCCGTCACTTCGCGAAACAGGTTTCGAATGGGTCACGCTTCGCCGTCGCGCGCCGATGGCGGTGCTGCTCGGTCTCGCGGTGTTAAGCGCATTTTTTCTGCGCACGGCTTATGGCTGGAAAGTCGCGGTGGGATTGTTTTGCGGCGCCGCCGCGATTTGCGCGGCACTGCTCAACGCCCGCGATGCAGTGAACTTCCAACGGCCCAATGTTCCGGAACTCACCTACGCGGCGACGATGGTGCCCGCGGGTGAAACCGTCGTCATCGAACTCGTCAATGTCCGCGACTGGCGCGCAATGATCGTGTCGTGGGGCGCGGTGGTGGCGGTTGCCGGTGCGGTGGCGTTACTCGCGAGTCTGCTGCCATCGTGGCGTCGCAGCCGCTTTGCCACATTCACCGTGCCGGTGGCCGCGGTCGCGCTTTCCGTCGGGTTGCTCGCCCAACACGGAGGAGCCGCGTATTTTTATGAAGCCGCCGCCAATCTCATTTTTCTGTTTTTGCTCTATCCCATTTTTCGTCGGTGGCAACGCGACCGCGCCGCGTTGCCACCGACGATTCCGCCCACGGCGCCGGGTTCAACCGGCATCGCGGCCATCGTGCCACTGCTCACGGTCATGGGCATACTCGGCTGGTCGTTCGGCGGCGCAGCAAAATTGCACGCGACCGAGCAATTTGCGCCGGCGACGGCATCGGTGCAGAACGGAACCAAGTCCGCGCAGACGATGATCCAGACGTGGACGATTCGGGAAAACCGCTTATACGCCGAGTTGGACGTCACCGTGCGCGGTACGGTGGGCGAGAGCTTCCTGCTGCTGAAAGCACCAGCCGTATTGACCGATTTCAAAGGCGATGGATTGCATATCAGTAAAGTCGAGCAGGCCGGGCAGCCTTACTACCTCGACGGACTGCGCGTCAACAAAGTTGAGCCAGCCAGCCAGATGGTTTATTACCTCGCGACGGACCGCGAAGGCTCGTTGAGCGCCCATGTCCGTTTTGAAATGCCCGTACCCGATCGCGCCGCAGGAATTGAATTGCCGACTGGCCCGGCCGCGACCCAGCGCGTGACGATTCAACTCGACCAGAGCGGTTGGGAATTTCTTTCGCCGACGGCGATGCAAATCCTACCAACGCCCAGCTTGGACGAAAACAGCAGCGGCGCGACCCTGGTGCTAGCACCAGGCAACAATGCAGTGATCAAACTGCGTCCGAAGCAACGCGACATCGCCGTCGAGAAAATACAGTTCTTCTCGGAGGCGGCGAACCTCTATGTCCCCGGTCCGGGGGTGGTGAATGGCTATACCCGCATCACCGTGCGACCGGTGCAGGGACGCGTTTCGGAAATGAATCTCGACGTCCCGGCGGGACTGACAGTGGGTGACGTTTCGCATGGTCCGATCGGCGCCTGGCGGTTCGATCCGGTGAAACGACGACTGCACGTCGCCATCGAACCCGCGCAGACGGAAGCGTTCAAATTCGAAGTGGAAACCCAACTCGGCACCGGTGCCCTGCCTTTCGCACTATCCCTCGAACCGATTCATGTCGCCGGCACAAACAGTGAAGTCGGGACGGTGGCCATCGCGTTCGGCGGCGACGCGCAACCCGAAGCCGTCAAAGCCACCGGGCTGTCGCCAATCAATCCGCAGGATTTCGATGCGAGCCTGATTCCGACGTCGCGCAATGGACGCCCTCTCGCGACCCTGCAACAAGTCTGGCGCTACGGTCAGGGCGGCGGCCATGTTGACTTGAAAATCATTGGCGTCGCGCCCGAGGTGCGTGTATCCGGCCGACAGGTACTATCGCTCGACGACGATCGACTCGTGATGGCCGTTGACCTGAACGTCGCAATCACGCGCGTCGGGCTTTTCAAGTTGAGTTTTGCGCTGCCGGAAGGCTTGGAGATCGAGGCATTGAGCGGCTCTGCGCTGAGCCAGTGGACCGAGGCGCAGGAAGGAAACGCACGCATCGTGACGATGCATCTGAATGGGCGCACCATCGGCGAACAAACCTTCGCACTCTCCCTCGCGGGCGCGGCCCCACATGCGCAGACAGCGTGGCCGGTTCCCCGCGTCGTCATTCGCGAAGCCACCCGCCAGACCGGCGAGGTGCTGATCGTGCCCGGTCGGGGCCTGCGTCTGCGCCCCGTCGATCGCGAACGAGTCACGCAAATCGATCCACGCTCCATTGGCGGACTCCAGCCCGGCACGCTCGCCTTCGATCTGCTCCAGGAGGACTGGGTACTGACGATCGGGATCGAGGCGCTCGAACCGTGGGTAACGGTGCAGGCATTGCAGGAAGTCACCTTGCGCGAAGGCCAGACGCTCACCCGCCTCGCGTTGCGTTATCGCGTCGAAAGCGCCGCGGTTAAGCAACTCCGCGTAAAGCTGCCGGGATTGAACGGCGATAATGCCCATACCGTTCGTGCGACGGGATCGGCGGTGAGCGATATCGTGGCCGTACCGGGATCGCCCGAGCTGTGGGACATTCATTTTCAGCGCGGCATCGCCGGCGAAACGGATGTGCAAATCGAATTTCAAACCACGACCGCACGGAAAGAAAACCATGAAGCGATCGCGACGCCGGAATTTCCCGGTGCCCGGCAGGTCGTGCAGTTCGTCGCGGTTCGCACCAGTGGCCGGCTCGAACTCGACCCGGAGGGCGCGAAACGCGGCTGGACCCGCACGGATTGGAGCGCGGTACCGGTGAATTTGCAGGATCGCAACGATCGCAGCATTCCCGCGTTGTGCTTCCGCGTTGCGGAACCCGAGGGTGCTTTGGCCGTGGTTGTACGCCGGCATGAAGTCGCGGAATCGCTGAAACTGCGCGTGACGCAAGGCGATCTCACCACGCTCTTCTCGACCCGTGGAACGTATTTGACGGCGGTGGAGCTTAAAATCGACGTGCTCGAAAAAAGTCCCTTGAGCGTGCAACTCCCCGACGGCGCCGTCCTCTACAATTCATTCGTCAACGGCACGAGCGTGCCAGTAGTGCGCGACGGCAACGCGTATCTGTTCCATGTTTCACCAAACACCGGATCCGCTTCCGCCGCGATCGTGCGACTGGTGTACGCCACCGCCCAAACCGGGAATAATGGTGCCGCCGGGTTGATCGGGCCGAGCCTGAGCGTTCCGTTGGAAAATGTGACGTGGCGGGTCGTGATTCCACCCGGCTACGAATTAAAAGACTACCAGGGCGCGCTGCGGTTGCGCGAGGAATACGCCGGCAGTTCGTTCCGCATCGAGGACTATCAATCTCTCGTCGCATCGAAACGCTCGTCCAACGCGCAGGAAGCAGTCGCGTTGCTGCAGCAAGCCAACGCGTGGCTACAAAAGGGCGACCAACAAAAGGCCAGCGAAGTACTGACGCGGGTTTCCAATGCGCCGTCGCTCGACGAGGCGTCGAATGAGGACGCCCGCGTGCAGTTGCGCAACCTCAAGACCCAGCAAACGGTGCTCGGCCTCAACACGCGCCGTCAGAAACTTTATCTCGACAACCGCGTCGACGGCACCCGCAACGAACAGCTCGAACAAGCGGCGAATCTGAATCCGCTGATGCAAAACAAACTCAATTTTGATCCGAAGGACATGGATCAACTCCTCATGGGCAACACCGCGGAGGAAAACGTCGCACTCAAGGGCATCGCCGCGCGGTTGGTCGACCAACAACTCAACAACGAACCGGCACCGGCGGCGATTGATGTTACCCTGGCCGAGAACGGTCGTGTGCTGACGTTTACACGCAGCCTGCAAGTGGATGGAACTGCGCCGCTCGAGTTGAAGGTGGAAGTCGCCAGGATCGCGTACACCAACCTGCGGATTGCGCTGCTGTTGCTGACGGTGATTGCAGGTATCGCGTTGATCCCGCTGCTGCGCCGCGACGAACGTCACGCGTAGCCGATATTGGATCGACCCGTAGCGACAGGCGTCCCGGCCTGTCGTCCGAGGCCGCTCCCAATCCCACAGGCGCGGAGGCCTGTGGCTACGTTCAAACGTTTTAATTCCACTTGCGGCACCCAAAACCGCAGGCTCACTCTTCCGTTGCCCCCACCCGTCATGCCAATCCTCACGCCCGAACAGGTGAAATCCAATTACGACGTGATCGTCGTTGGCTCCGGCGCCGCGGGCGGCCAGACGGCCTACACGCTCACCATGGAAGGCGCAAAGGTGCTGATGCTTGAGGCCGGTCGGGAATACGATCCGGCCAAGGAAACACCGATGTTCCAAAACAACTCGCAAGCGCCGTTGCGCGGAATTTCGACACCGGAAAAGCCGTGGGGATTTTACGACGCAACCGTGGACGGCGGCTGGACGGTTCCCGGTGAACCCTTCACCAACGCCTCGTCGAAACGTACCGAGCAATTTACCTGGTGGCGCTCCCGCATGTTGGGCGGTCGCACCAACCATTGGGGCCGCATCGCCCTGCGCAATGGTCCCTACGATTTCAAATCGCACCGCCGCGACGGCCACGGGTTCGACTGGCCGATCGGTTACGAGGATGTGGCGCCCTATTACGACAAGGTCGAAATGCTCATCGGCGTGTATGGTGCCAACGATGGTTTGGAGAACACGCCCGATTCGTCGCCGGGGGTATTGCTGCCGCCGCCGAAACCGCGCGCCGGCGAGCTCCTCGCGCAACGTCGCGCGAAAACCCTCGGGCTGCCGGTGATTCCCATTCGCCGCGCCGTTTTGAGTGTCCGGCAGGACGCCATTAACGTGCCCAAAAAACTCCACCCCAATAATCCCAGAGCCCAGCGCGTTTTAGCGGAGGCGATGCAAGCGCGCGCGGCTTGTTTCTGGGCGACCGAATGTGGGCGCGGCTGCTCGATCAAAGCCAACTATCAATCGACCACGGTGCATTTGCCGCCCGCGCTCGCCACGGGAAATCTCGATCTTGTCACCAACGCGATGGTACGCGAAGTGACGCTCGACGCGACCGGCAAGGCGACAGGCATCGTTTATATCGACCGTCTCACCGGCAGCGAACATCGGGTGGCGGCCCGCGTCGTTGTGCTCGCCGCAAGTTCGTGTGAAACGGTCCGGCTGCTGCTCAATTCAAAATCGTCGCGCTTTCCGCAAGGCCTCGCCAATTCCAGCGGACTCGTTGGGAAATACATCATGGACACCGTCGGGGCCGGCCTCGGCGGTCAGGTTCCGCTCCTCGAGAATCTTCCGCTGCACAACGAAGACGGCGCGGGCGGAGCGCACGTTTACGTTCCCTGGTGGCTCTATCAACAGCAGCTCGCCGGCAAGTTGGATTTCGCCCGGGGCTATCACATCGAATTCCAGACTGGCCGGGGCATGCCGGGCGCTTCCACCGGCGCAGGCATGGAGTGGCTCACCGGCGGGAGTTACGGCAAAAAATTCAAGGAGGACGCCCGCCGGTATTTCGGTTCGTTCGTTTATTTTGGCGGACGCGGCGAAATGATCCCCAACGAAAATTGCTTCTGCGAACTCGATCCAATCGTGAAGGACAAATGGGGCCTTCCCGTCCTCCGTTTCCACTGGAAGTGGTCCAGCCATGAGTTGCGCCAGGCCGCACACCAACAACGCACCTTCGCTGCGATCATCGAGTCGATGGGCGGTAAAGTGCAGACTCCGCCCGCGGACGATCCTGCGACGATTCTCCGTCCCGGCGGCAACGTGAAGCACGAGGTCGGCGGCGCGCGCATGGGTGACGACGCAAAAAACTCCGTGACCAATTCGTTCGGCCAAACCTGGGATGTGAAGAATCTTTTTCTCACCGACGGAGCACCCTTCTGCTCCAACGCCGACAAGAATCCCACGCTCACCATCATGGCGCTGGCCTGGCGGGCGGGCGATTACCTGCTCGACGAATTGCGCAAAGGAAATCTCTGATCACGCCGGCTAATCATGCACCGCTTGTCTAAAACCATGAATCGTCGCACCGCCCTGAAAACGTTTACGCTCGCGGGCGTCGGCCTCACGTTGAGCCGATCAGCTTCCGCCGCCGAAACGACACCGTTGCCATCGGCTTCTCCTCCAACGCTCAAATTTCAATTGGGCGTCGCTTCGGTCAGCCTGAAAAAAATGTCGCTCGAGCGCGCCATTGCCGCGGTTCGCCGCGTGGGCTCGATCAATTTTTCGATCAACCCCGCGCATCTGCCGTGGGAAAATCCACCGTCAGGGTGGATCAGCGCGTTGAAGACAATCAAGGACTCGGGACTGGCGTTGCGTTGTGCGGGCGTGATCTACGTGAAAAATGACGAAGCGCAGATTCGGAAGGCCTTCGACTACGTGCGAACGCTGGGCGTGCCCGTTTTCACCTGCGGTCCTGAGCGGGCGGCACTCCCGTTGGTCGGGAAATTTGCGCGCGAATATGACGTTAGGGTCGCCATCCACAATCATGGTCCCGAAGACAAATTATGGCCCACGCCCCAGCACATCTGGGAAGCCATCGAGCCCATGGACCGGCACCTAGGGCTTTGCCTCGATGTTGGTCACAGTTACCGGGCCGGCTCCGATCCAGTGGAAGCGATTTACCGCTATCGCGCGCGACTATACGATCTTCACCTGAAAGACTCCGCCGCAGCTGTCGGAGCCGACGATGTGCCCATCGAAATGGGACGCGGGCGGATCGATTTGGCCGGCATTCTCGCTGCGCTGGTCAAAAGCGGTTACGATCGGAACGTGTGGTTCGAGTATGAAAAGGATCCCGATGACCCGCTTCCCGGGCTGGCGGAATCGGTCGGTTATGTGCGAGGGCTGATCAAAGGTCTGAGGTTGGGGTGAGGCGGAGCCTTTGAGGTGCCGCCGTTTACTTCCCAAACCGGTTATCCTGAACGGCGGTTAGGATCACGCGCCCTATCCTCACACCCGGCCCCGGAATCCGCCGCAAAGATAAACGATCAGCACAATCAGGAGGACCAAGCCAAGCCCGCCACCGCCTACTGCCGGACCTCCGAAATAAAATCCGCCGCCACCGAGCAGCAGAAGAATAAGGATAATTAAAAGCAGGTTACTCATTCCTTATAGACCGATCCCGGCCCAATCCGTTCGCCACATTCGCGTTTTCCATTCCATCCGTTAAATTTCAGGTTGTCGTCCGCGTCCCACCGCCACTCCTTTAAACCATGAAATTATCCCATAAAGCCCTGTTCCTGGCCTTTCTGCTTTTGGTCCCGGCCTCGTTTGCGCTCGCCCAAAATCCCGCCCCGGAAAATCCGGCCATTGTCCCAACATTGCGCAACGACTGGCTGCAACGGCACAACGGCTTTGTCGCCGAGGCCAGAAAAGGCGGCATCGACCTTCTGTTTGTCGGCGATTCGATCACCGACTTTTGGCGCAACCGGGGAAAAGCCGTCTGGAACGAACGGTATGCGCCGCTCAAAGCCGCCAACTTCGGCATTAGCGGAGACCGGACCGAACATGTTCTCTGGCGTCTGCAAAACGGCGAACTCCAGGGAATCGATCCGAAAGTGACCATCCTCATGATCGGAACCAACAACACCTGGCGTGACACCGCCGGACAAATCGCCGCGGGAGTAACCGCCATCGTGGATGAAATAAAAAAACAACTTCCGCACACGAAGATACTCCTGCTGGCGATATTCCCGCGCGCGGAAAAGCCGGACTCGCCGCTGCGGGCCCAAATCGCCGCCACCAACGCCATTCTGAGCAAACTGGACGATGGAGGTCGCACCGTCGCTTATCTCGATATCGGGGAAAAGTTCCTGCAACCAGACGGCGTGTTACCGGCGTCAATCATGCCGGATTTTCTCCATCCCAACGAAAAGGGATATGAAATCTGGGCGAACGCAATGGAGCCGAAACTTACCGCGTTGCTCGGCAACAAATAGGAAACAAACAAATACCCCGGGTTTCTTTCCAAAACTTTTCCGGCGGATCTGTGTCGAACCATGGATCAATGAAAGAAGAGCCGGCAAAAAAGTCGTGGACGGAGGGGATGAATGGGGACACGCCCCCACGTCATTTAATTCAAAGCCACCTCCAACAGCAAAACCAGGAGCGTTTGCAGGAGATGACCAGCGAGGGAGTGCGCGAGGTCCAGGTGATCTGTGCGACAGAGCATGAGTGTCCGGCGTGCGCTGCCCTCGACGGGAAAATCTTCGCGATTGACGACGCCCCTGTCCTGCCACCAGCCAAGTGCAGCTGCCTGCCGCACTGCACGTGCGTTCTCACGGGCATCGCGGGGCTCTGACACTTCGGCCCAGGCCGGAATCGATGAATCGGCCCGTCTACCGCTTCTTCGCCCGCCAGTAAGTCAGCGCCGGCTCAAAACAGGTCGCCGGCAGGTCTTCGATTTTGCCGCGAAAAAAAATTTCTGCGTCCCTCACACCTTGGTTGTAGGCAATCGGCGCGATCTCTTTGAAAATAAAATCCAACAGGAGCTGCGCTCTGAGGTCGCCGATCTCTTGCTCGAGTTCGGTGGTAAAATACTTCTTTAGCGAGTGAATGAGCTCCCCAGTTTCCGGAGGACGTGGATCGATTGGCATGCACCAATCCAAGCCAATCGAACGCGGAGCTGTCCACCCAACTTTTGCCTCTGCAAAAAATCACGACTACGCCCGCCCGCGCCGGATGGGACGGCGACGGGCCAGGTTCGCGTCTCTTTACTATACTTGAACCGCGTGAATTCCCTCCGCAATCTCCTCGATCATCTTCTCGTTGAATTGCGGAATATCGTCTGGTTTTCGACTGGTCACGAGGCCCTTGTCCGTAACCACCGCCTGATCCACCCACTGCGCGCCCGCGTTGCTGAGATCGGTTTTGAGCGAAGGATAAGAGGTCAGGGTGCGGCCAACCACCACATCCGCCTCGATCAACATCTGTGGACCATGGCAAATGGCGGCAACTGGTTTCCCGTGCTCGAAGAAGTCCCGCACAAAATCCACCGCGGCCGGAATCATTCGCAGTTTATCCGGATTCATCACGCCGCCCGGCAGCAGCAGGGCGTCGTAGTCGGCGGGATTGGCCTCGTCCAAGACAACGTCAACGTCGTACTCGTCGCCAAAATCATCCGTCGCCCACGACTTCACCTTCCCTTCCTTTGGCGAAATCAAGCGGGTTTCCGCCCCGGCTTTGATCAAGGCTTTCCGCGGTTTCACCATTTCCGATTCTTCAAATCCATCCGTGAGCAGGATGGCCACTTTTTTTCCCGACAGATTTTTGGAATTAGTCATAAGTTATCTCCAGGGTTGCTAACGATTGTTGAGTTGATTGTTTCCCGTCGCGCGAGCGTTTAGACTGGAGAACAGTTGAGAGCCGACCGGCCGCGCAACGAACGCAACCGTCGGTAACCGATCAGTCCGATCAACCCCAAGCCCGCAACGAGGCCGTAGGCGGCCGGTTCGGGCACAGGGGAAAGGTAGGTCACGGTAACGCTCGCCAAATCGATCCACTTGTTTTCCGGGAGTTGGGTCGATGTGGGCAGACCGTTGATGCGGAACCGCACCAGTTGATCATTGATGAGAACATCCGGCGGCTGCGTGAAACTCGCCGTGAACGCGTCCGGGATCAGGTTTGGCGGGGTGTTCACGGTCGCATCGATTCCGAAATCGATCGTCGTCAAATGCACCAAGCCCACGGCTGGATCATCCAGATTGAGATAAAAATCCAGCAAGGCGCTTCCCGAAGACGTGCCGATCTTCGTGATACCGTTGTAATAGGTAAGCATTCCGAGCGAGAAAGTATCTCCGCTGCCGATATCGGAAAAATCATGGCCATTAAATTTCACGCCAGACTGGAACGAGGCGCCCACTGGTACACCTGTCCGAAAGGATGCGGTCATTCCGTCCGGCGAGTTGGTAATGGTGGTATTGGGATTTGGACTCGCTTGAAAGAATCCCCCGGTGGTGCCGGACAATCGCAGATCAGCGAAAGCCGTGCCTGTCGACATTGCAAAAACCAGAGCCGTGCTGGCGATTAGGTATCTGCTAATTTTCATGTGAGAGTGCGGGTTGAAGGTTCGCGCCGAGCATAGTCCGCCTTTGGCGCCCATCATATCGGGAATATTCCGGCAAGAGACCGGTTTTGTTTCCCCCAACAAAGCGGTCGGGGGGATGCCGATGGATCAATGTCAACTTTCCTCGTGAAAGTTCCCGCGTAAAACGAAAAAAATAAACGGCGGACGGGTAGCCACTTAATCACTCCACGTCCAACCAGATCAAACGAGCACGGCTACGACCGCGCGCATTCACCACCAAATCACTTCTTCGGTGCCTGGTGCGGCACGAGATTTTGCACCCATTGACCGCCATATTGCCTGTAGGCCTCCAAGCCGCGGGCGCCGAGGACAGCGTTCAATTTTCCGGTCGCTTCGTCAGCGAGCGCGGTCAGTTGCGTACCCTTAACGTCGCGGGAAAGATTTGGATCGGAACGAATCGCACTCGCACGATTGCCAATGTCCTTCTGCACCGCCACCACGTCGGTCGCGGCGGAAGCCGGCAGATCCAGACGAGCGACAAGCTGATTGACCATCTGATAGGCGGGATCCACCGCTTGCTGGTAGGCGGCAAACCGGTCGGGTGTGAGCACATTTTTAACCTGATCCAGCAATTCCTGCTGATGCGTTTGTCGTTCGCGATAGCTGTCCGCCGTCATCATGTTGGTCGAACCGTACTTGTCGTCAAAGGCCTGTTGCAGGTCGAAGACCGCGCGAAATTCGCCCTCGGTCGGATTAAACAACGCGAGCTGCGACCGCATCGAATTCGCAGTCGAACTGCTGCGGAGCTGGTAGTTTTCCAGTTCCTCGGGCGTAAGCACCGCTTGCAAATCGGCGCGCTGTTCCTTTTCGAGCAAGGTGAGTTTCTCGCGATCCTCGGGCAGCACCACGCCGTTGGCCGCGACGTAGATTTGATTCCGAAGATCGTTGTAATCCGACAAAATGCTTTGCACCTGCTGCACCTTTCCGTTGGGCAGATCACCAAATTGCCGGCGTTGGTAGGCGGATACTTCGTCGTTCCCAGCCGATTCGTCGGACCCAAGCAGTTGTTTCAATAGATTCGATTGTTCACGGCCGAGGTCACGAAGCGCGGACATTGTTTTCGGATCCACGAAATAGGCGGAGCCGGATTTCCAAAAAGGTTTATCCTCCATTTGAGCGAGCAACGCTTTCCGCCGGGCGGAAAATTGTTCGGTGACCCGGGCACCGATGAGCGCGCGGATGAGCGATGGCGGAAACCCCGCCGCACGCAAACGATCAGCCATGGCCCTCAGATCCCCGGTTTGCAAAGCCGCCCACAAACTCGTAAAATGCGCGCCATCGGCTGCGGTCATCAGGTCCACTGTCGCGGTGTGAGTCCCGCCTTCACCAGTGCTGCCGTGGCCGGGTTTCGCGGCCGCTGCTGACGGTTCGGAGGGACCGGCAGTTTGATCGGAGCGATGGATCAACTGAATCGCATTCCCAACAAGCGACAGGACAAGCAACATAGCCAGCAACGCAGTCTTCATGGGTAAGTGGGGTAAAGGCGGCCCGAAAGAATCCATTGGAGCAGAAGGTATCCGGGCATTCGGTTCAAATGCTATTTCCAGCCAGTGAAATGCTTGCCCACAAAAAAACACCCGACCTCGCAGATCGGGTGCTTAAAAAAAAATGGTGCAGGCATAGGGAGTCGAACCCCAAACCTTCAGATTCGTAGTCTGACGCTCTATCCAGTTGAGCTATGCCTGCACGAAGGAACGGCGAATAAGCGAACTTCTCAGGGTTACTTCAAGCAGAATTTTTAGCCATGACACCCCGTTGGGCACCAGAAGGATGGCGTAATCCGTAATGGGAAAATCCCATTCAACTCGCAGAAGCCTTGGGCTGGGCCGGGCGCCAGTCGAGCAACTCGATTTGGAGGGTCCGCCGGCCGCCATAGTGATTCCAGTTGAGCTGAATCGCAAATTCCAGCGCCGCGCCCACCGGGGGAAGCCGGTCCGCCATTTTCCATGCCACGCCACTGATCCGTCGTCCCAGCGAATCCTCCGCCACAAAGCGAAAATGCTGTTCCTTGAAAACATCCGGACGCATCCGCAAGCGCACCCCTTGAACGCCAAAAACCGGTTCGGGATTACCCATCCCAAACGGGTGCATCTGTTCCAGCTCACCCATCAGCTGTTCGTTGATTTGCGTCGCGTCGAGCCAACCCGACAATTCCACGCCGGGCTCACCGGCGTTTGCATCGCAATTGCGGCGGATCGCGTCATCAAATTGCGCGCGAAATTCATCGAGCCGGCTTTTTTTCAGTGCAATTCCGACGGCCATCGGGTGGCCGCCCCAGCTTTCCAGGCAGCCCGAGCACGCCGCAAGAATCTCGACAAGGTTAAAACCGTTGAGCCCGCGGCCCGAGCCTTTCGCGAGTTCGCCCTCGTTGCCGAGCACGATGGTTGGCCGATGATATTTCCGCGAAATCCGGCCGGCGACGATGCCGACCACACCGGGATGCCAGTCTTCATCAAACAGCACCAAGCCCGCGGCCTCGCGGAAATTTTCCTCCACGTAGCGCTCGGCGCGTTCCGTGATGAGACGCTCAATGTCCTGCCGCTCGCGGTTAAGGTCGTCCAGTTGGCGCGCAATTTTTTCGCAAAAAATCACGTCGTCGCTCAGCAAAAGATCCACTGACAACGAGGCGTCCGCGAGACGCCCGCTCGCGTTGATGCGCGGTCCGAGCCGGAAGGAAATATCGCTGGGAACGAGGCCCTGCTCACGCTTCAAGCCCGCCACCTGCATGAGCGCCAGCAATCCGGGCCGCCGGGTTTCAGACAGGACGCGCAGTCCGTGGCGCGCGAAAATCCGATTCTCCCCGGTCAATGGCACCAAATCCGCAATCGTGCCCATCGCCACGAGATCAAGATAGTCCTTGAGCACGATCGAAAGTGCCACCGGATGATTCCCGGCGCGCAGTCGTTTCAACAAGCCGTGCGCAAGTTTGAAAACGAGCCCGACCGTGCACAGGTAGCGCCACGCGCCATCGTTTTCGCATGGATTTACGTGCGGGTTGATCAAAACCCCATCGAGCACCGGCTGTTCTTTCGAGCGATGGTGATCGACGACGATCACGTCGACGCCTAGTTTTCGCAGATAGGCGACTTCGTCGTTGGAATTGGTGCCACAATCAAGGGCGATAAACAGATCCGGTTTCCCGGCTTCGAGCGCGCGGTCGATGGAAGAGCGCGTGAGGCCATAACCTTCCTCCGCCCGCCGCGGCACGACATAGTGCGGATCGAGTCCGAGACGCCGCAAAACGCTGACGAGAATCGCCGTGCTGCAAACGCCATCCACATCGTAGTCGCCGAGCACGGCGATGCGCTGCTTTTGTTGTAACGCGACAAGCAACCGATCCGTGGCGGCCGCCAGATTGGCCAGCAGGAAGGGATCACCGAGCGTGGCGAGTGCCGGTTGCAAAAACAGTCCCGCCGGTCCGCATTCGGCGAGGCCGTTGCGCATGAGCAATTCGGCCACCACGGCGGTGGTATTGAGGGTACGTGCGAGTTCCGCCGCGCTCGCGGCGTGAACCGGCGTGTAGTTCCAGCGCATCGAAAAGCGGGTTAACGGCAGGGCGGATGACCTCTCATCCGCCGCTTGCAGGACGCGCCGAAGTCGACGCGTCCCACCCGGTTATTTCGAAGCGCGGGAGGAACCGGCCCATTCGTACTTGGGCGCGATGTCCTGGTGAGCCTCGACGTGTTTGCGATCTCCCTTGTGCCACCAGTAGAATACCTGGGCGGCGATGAAGATGGCGGAGAAAGTCGACGTCACGATACCAACGAGGAAACAGAACGCGATGTCCTTGAGTTCACCGCTGCCGAAAAGGTACAGCGAGAGGGCCGCGAGAAAGGTCGTGGTCGCGGTCATGACGGTACGGGCAAAGACCTTCCGGATCGCGCTGTTGATGATATCGCGAAGGGCGCCGGTTGGGTTAACTTCCAACTCCTCTCGGATACGGTCGAAGACGACGACGGTTTCGTTGATCGAGTAACCAGCGACGCAAAGGATGGCCGCGACCATCGGGGCCGAGAATTGGTGGTCGAACAAGACGAAGATACCGATGTTCATCAGAATGTCGTGCAGCGTGGAAGCCATCGCCCCAATGCCGAATCCGAATTCAAAGCGAAACGCGATATAGACGAGAATCACCATCATCGAAACACCAACGGCCAGCACGGCGCGCCAGCGGATTTCCTTGCCGATCGTCGCGCCGATCTGACTCGTGCCGATCTTGTCCAGACCGGCCGAAGGGAAATCCTTTTGCAATGCACTGAAGAGAATTTCGGACTTGCCGTAGGGCGTCTCGAAATGGAGCTGTTCCTTGCCGCTGCCGAGATCGTTCGAGTAGGTGATGTTGATCTCACCGAGATGATTGGCTTCGGCGACCGCGCGAATCTTGGCCGTATCAATCTTCTGCGTGAATGTGGCGGTAACCTGATCACCGCCCGCGAAATCGATGCCGTAAATGCGATCACCCTTGTAGACCACGAAACAAAGGCAAAACACGACGAGCGCGACCGAGCCGATGGCGGCTGGTTTGCCGTACTTAACGAAGTCCACGTTGAGATCGTGGATCATGCGGCGCATCGTGACCTTTTTGAGGCCGAGGTCATCGATCAACACTTCCATGATGAAGTGACCGGTGATCAGCACGGAGAACAACGTGGAAAGGACACCGATCAAAAGCGTGAAACCGAAGCCCTTGATGGGGCCGCTGCCGAGCCAGATCATGACCGCGCAAATAATCAGCTGGACGAAATGCGCGTCGAGAATCGTGGTGAGCGCCTTTTCAAAGCCACCCTGATTGGCGCTCGAAAGCGATTTACCCAGCGCCAATTCTTCGCGCATGCGCTCGAAAATCAGGATGTTGGCGTCAACCGCCATACCCATTGTGAGCACGATACCGGCGATGCCTGGCAGTGTCATCGTCGCGCCGAGGCTGGCCATGATGCCGAGAATGATCGTGATATTAACCGCGAGAGACACCACCGCCACCAGACCGCCGGTAGCGTAGAAAGTGATCATGAAGGCCGCGATCGCCGCGGCGCCAATTATTGTGGCTTTTTTCCCGCTGGAAACGGCATCCGCCGCGAGGGAAGGCCCGACTTCGTACTGCTCCTTGACGATCAAAGGCAGGTCGAGGGGATTGTTCAGCGCGTTGGCCTGGCGTTCCGCTTCACGTTGCGTAAAGCTGCCGGAGATTTCCGCGTTTCCACCGCTGATTTGTTCCTTAACGGTCGGGGCGGAATAAAGTTTTCCATCCAGAATGATGGCAAGGCGGCCCAGCACACCGTTCCGTTTTCCTTCGTCGGAAATATCCTTGGTCACCTGGGCAAACTGCTTCCCACCTTCGCTGGTGAATTTGAGGGCAATGCTGAAACGACCAAAATCGTCGCGTCGCACGAACGCATCGGAAATGCCTTTGCCGGTCATTTCCGGGATCAATTTGACGTACAATTCCTCCTCGCGATTGGTGCCACTGGCATCATCCTCCGAGAGCGTCATCGCTTCGTAACCGGGAGGTACCGGTTGCGGGGGCCGGATAGTTGGATGCACCATTCTGAAATCGAGCCGGGCGGCGCCCTGCAGGCTCTTAATAATGTCGGGATTGTCCTTGGTGGAAAGGCCTGGCAGCTGGATTTCAATGCGGTTGTCACCGACCGGGCGGATAATGGGTTCAGTCAGGCCAAGTCCGTTGATACGGTTGCTGATGATCTCGATCGCCTTGCTCAACTTTTGTTTACGAACCTCCTGATTATCGCTGTTCGCAATGCTCGGGTCGACTTCCAGGGTAACGGCCACGCCGCCCTTCAAGTCCAACCCCTCCTGCAGCTTGGATTTCGATTCGCGCAGCAATTCGTCGAGGAGAATCGAATTTCGCTTTTCGATATTCTTGAGCGAATCCTCGAGACGGATCTGCGGGAAATACTGGGACAAATCGATCTTCTCCTCGGCACCGATCTGTTTGAGCGCCGTGTACACGCTTTCCTTGTGGGGAGCCTTCGTGCGGTCATCGACCTTGGCCATCAAACTCGCGAATTCCGCCGGCTTGGCGGATGCCTCTTTCTTAACAAAAGCCCCGAAGTCTTGATCCTTCAGCGGCAGGAGGGTGAACACGGACCACAGCACCAGCGCTGCGGACAGGATGAATTTCCAGAGATTACGACGGAACATTGGGTATTGGTTGTTAAATTCAGGTGACGCGACACGTCCGTCGCGGTCGGGGGTACGGGAAACGCTTAGCTGGCGTCAGACCTCTTGACTACCGAACTGATGAAGCCCTTGCCAACCTCGATCTTGGCATTGTTGTCACCGATTCGGATGATAAAACGGTCATCCTTCACGCTGGTGATCGTGCCGTAAATGCCACCGGTCGTGACTACTTCGTCACCGGACTTCAACTCCGTCAGCATTTTCTCATGCGCCTTCTGTTTTTTGCGTTGGGGAGCGATCAAAAGGAAGTACATCGCGCCAAAAAGCAGGATCATCGGGAGCATTCCCTTGAACATATCCAGGCCGGACGCCGGGGCAACGGTGGGAGCCTGAGCGAGAAGTACGTGTAACTTAGTCATTGCGTCTTGTGGTGTTTTGAAAAATTGAAAAGGGCGAATAAGCCCAGCCACATTCATAAAAGCAAGCCTAACCCCCGTCCGCGCCAACATCGCTAAATTGAAGACCAAATCCGCATCCAACTGGTCGGCCGCACAGTCCGAAGAACACTACGGTTTCAAACGCTGGGGCGCCAATCACTTCTCGGTGGATTCCGAGGGATTTGTGCAAGTGGAACCCCTCTCCGACGGCCGTACCATCCGGCTCATGGACGTCATCGACGAGGCCACGAGCATGGGCCTCAAGGCGCCAATCGTCATCCGTTTGCAGGACACTCTCCGGCATCGTGTGACGCTGCTAAACGAGGCCTTTCACAAGGCGATCAAGGAAGAGGAATATAAGGGCGAGTACCGCGGCGTGTTTCCCATCAAGGTCAATCAGCTGCGTGAAGTCGTCGACGAGATCGTGTCGGCCGGCAAGGATTTCAACTATGGCCTCGAAGCCGGCTCAAAACCCGAGCTGATGATCGCCCTCGCGATGCACGAAGGTGCCCAGCGCCTGATCATCTGCAACGGTTACAAGGACAACGACTACATGCGGCTCGCCCTCCTCGGCCGCAAGCTGGGCAAGAAGATCATCATCGTCATCGAGCAGCTCTCGGAGGTCGACAGCATCATCGAGATTTCGAAGGAAACGGGCGTAAAGCCCATGATTGGCTTCCGCGTGAAGTTACAAACCCGTGGCGAAGGCAAATGGGCGCTCTCTTCCGGCGACAATGCCAAGTTTGGCCTGAATACCGCGGAAATCCTGTTCGCCGTCGAAAAGCTGCGCGCCGCCAAAATGCAGGCGTGCCTGAAACTCGTCCATTTCCACATTGGTTCGCAGGTACCGAACATCATCACGGTGAAGGCGGCGGTCACCGAAGCCGCGCGTTTTTACTGCCAGCTTTCCAAAATGGGTTTCCCGATGGGTTACCTCGACGTCGGCGGCGGCCTGGGGGTCGATTACGATGGATCACGCACGAATTTCGAGTCGTCGATGAACTACACGCTGGGCGAATACGCCCGCGACGTAGTGTTCAACATCCGCGAAATCTGCAATGCCTCCGACGTAAAGGTGCCGGACATCGTCACCGAATCCGGTCGCGCCGTCGCCGCGCCGCACTCGATGCTGGTCGTCGAGGTGTTTGAACGCATTAACAAGCACGAATCACTCGGCAAACAGCACGAACCCAAATCGCGCCACAAAATCGTCGACGACATGGCCGTGCTGTTGAAAAACAAAGCCAAACTCGGCCGCCTCGAACGTTTCCACGACGCGCTGCAAAAAAAGGAGGAGGCCTTTTCGCTCTTCAATCTTGGCTACCTCGACCTTGAGAACCGCGCCGCGGCCGAGCAAATTTTCTGGCAGATCTGCGAGCAGATCGACAAGGAAGGCACCAAATCCGGTTACCAGCCGGAGGAATTGCACGATCTTAAAAAACTTCTCGCGGACCAGTACGTCTGCAATTTCTCGGTGTTTCAATCGTTGCTCGATAGCTGGGCGTTAAAACAGCTTTTCCCGATCACTCCCCTGCACCGCCTGAAGGAAAAGCCCACGGTCAACGCCACACTCGTGGACATCACCTGCGACTCCGACGGCAAGGTGGCCAACTTCATCGATCTGCAGGACGTAAAGGACTACATCACACTCCATCCGCTCAAGCACAACGAGCCGTACTTCCTCGGCATTTATCTGACCGGCGCGTATCAGGACATCATGGGTGATTTGCACAATCTTTTCGGCCGCGTGAATGAAGTGCACGTGTTCCTCGAGGACGATGAGCCCAACGGTTATTACATTGAGGAAGCGCTCGCCGGTTCGCGCATCGCAGACGTCATCGAAGGCGTGCAATACCAGTGGGAGGAACTCTGCCGCCGCATCAAGCAGCAGATCGACCACGCCACGAAGAAGGATCTCATCAAACCCCGCGAAGGCGTGCGTCTGGTCGAGTTCTACGAATCACAGATGCTGGCGAAGACGTACCTCAACATCGAGCAGCACGCAAAAAAGAAGAAGCGGAGTTAAGGCGGGGCTATGCAGGAGAAACGAGGTGGAACCTGACCTCCGGGCAGGTTTTCCGCGCGTACATCCGTCAGCCCGCCCGGAGGTCGGGCTCCACCTTTCCTTGCAGACGATATAGAGAATTCTTATCTCAGCCGGTGTTTTTCAAGCCACCGGCTATGCCGTTCACGGTGAGCTCAATCACGGCCCGGGTACTTTCCTGGTCACGCCGGCTGAGTTTCCCGGCGCGGCGACGGCGCAGCATCTCGACTTGCAGGTAATTCAGCGGGTCCACGTAGGGATTGCGGAGCTTGATCGAACGCGCGAGCACCGGCTCGTTTTCCAACAAGACACGCTGGCCAGTGACGACCAGCACCGCTTTCTCCGTGCGACGGAATTCCTCGAGAATCCGCGCCAATACTTTTGCGCGAATCGTTTCGTCGGTGACCAGTGATGCGTATACCGTGGCGATGGACATGTCCGCCTTGCACATCGTGAGCTGGGCATTGGCCATCATCGTCTGGAAAAACGGCCAGCGCTGGTACATCTCACGCAAAAGACTCACGCCTGCCGGTCCCCGCTGGAGAATCGTCTGCAGGCCGCAGCCAAGGCCGTACCAGCCGGGAAAATTAAAACGGCTTTGCATCCACGAAAACACCCACGGAATTGCGCGCAAATCGGCCACGCTGAAACTGCCTTTGCGGCGGAAGGTCGGACGCGAACCAAAATTGAGTTCGCTGATTTCGTCGATGGGCGTGGCTTGTTTCCAGAATTCGAGGAAATCAGGATCGTCGCGAACGCACGACTGGTACGCCGCGAGCGACGCCGCGCTCATTTCCTCCATCGCCGTTATCCAGTGCGCCGGGATTTTTCGGGGGCCGTGTTGGGCTTCATGCGATCCCAGCAACACGCCGTACGCCATCTGTTCCAGCACGCGATGCGCGAGATCGACGTCGTGATAGCGCGTGGAAAGCACTTCGCCCTGCTCCGTCACGCGAATACCGCCGTCCTTCAAGCCCACGGGTTGCGCGAGAATCGCTTTCGCCGCCGGACCGCCGCCACGCGCGATGCTGCCGCCGCGACCGTGAAACAATGTAACCTTCACCTTCTGCTTCGCGCACACGCGCATGATCGCGTCCTGCGCCTGATACAACGCCCAATTGGCCGAGAGGTAACCGCAGTCCTTGTTGCTGTCCGAATAACCCAGCATCACGTGCTGGTGGCGGCCGTTCGCTTTCAGTTCGGAGCCGTAGGCGGAATTTCCAAACAGATCGGCGAGGATAACCGGCGCGCGATTGAGATCATCGAGCGTCTCAAACAACGGCGCGATCGGCAGCCGAACGCCCGCCCACACCTGCAACAACTGCACTTCCAGCAAATCCGAAACGTCGTTCGTCATGCTGATGACATAAATCCCCAGCGATTCCGCGCCGAACTCCGTTTGCGCGCGTCGCGCCAGCCGCAACGGATCGAGCACCACGGTGGCCTCGGGTTTCAAACCGGCGAGCCGTTCGGCATCGAGCGCACGGGCGGTTTTCAAAGCCTCGGTCAAAGTTGCGACCTTTTTTGCTTCGTCCAGTTGCTCGTAGTCCGGCAACTGGAGAATTTCCACGACGGCCTTGGCGTGCCACGCGGAATGTTGCCGCAGATCCAATCGCGCCATGCCGAGACCAAACACGTCCACTTGCGTGATCGCCTCCTGCAACGCACCGCCCGCGAGCGCGGCACCGCGACCGTGCAAAAGATCCGTCTGAATCATCGTGAGGACATTCCTGATTTCATCGGCGGTAACCGGTGAAGCTGGCTTCGACGGAGCTGTCGTCAAAGTCAGGCTCACGTTAGCCTGCGCCAGCAACCGCTCGCGGAGCCCGCTCAGAATGATCCGATACGGTTCGTGTGGATAACGCTGCCCCACGCTCGCAATCAACTCGGAAGCAGCGCGACATTCCTCCGCCAGTTTCCGAATCGCCGGGGCGGATTGCACGCGCCGGTCTGAAACCGTGATCGAAGTGGCGAGGTTGACCAATACCTCGGTTAATTTCGCGACCGCCATGCGCCGGTTCATTTGCAGCACTTCCGCTGTGACTTCAGCGGTGACGCCCGGATTTCCATCGCGATCCCCGCCGATCCACGACCCAAACGACAACCAGCGGCGCGGCGCTTTCACACCGGGAAAATAACGATCGAGCGCCGATTGCAGATCGTCATGCAAGCGCGGCAATAGTTGAAACAACGTCCGGTCGAAATACCACAAACCCGTGCGCGCCTCATCGGTGACCTCCGGCCGCTCGGTGCGGCTGCGATCGGTCAGCCAGAGGGAAACAATCTCGCGCTTGATGTCCTCGGGCGTGTGCTGGATTTCCTCCAGGCTGTGTCTCCGCAAAATATCGCCGAGCGCGGCCAGCTTTTTCAACATGGTGCGTCGCTTCGATTCGGTGGGATGCGCGGTGAAGACCAATTCGATGGCGAGTTGTCCGACTAGCTTTTGCATTCGCGCCTTGGTGAGACCCGCCGCCTTCAATTCCTTCACTGCCGCCTCGATGGATTCGCGCATGGGCGCTGACGCGACGCCCGCGGCGAGGTCGACACGATGCCGCTGGATGCGCTCGCGCAGTAATTGGATGCGGTAATTTTCTTCGGCCAGATTCACCAACTCGAAATAGAGCGTGAACGCCATGGCTTGATTCACCGCTTCCGCCGGTGTTAATTTTGCGACCGCTTGGGCCAGCCCGCGTGCCGCGGCTGCATCGCCGCCTCGGCTGTTTTTCGCGAACGTACGCAGGCGTTCCACGGTCGCGAGGGTTTTGTTCCCTTCCAAGGTCGCAATGGTGCGGCCGAGCGTGGTGCCGAGACTGCGCACTTCGGCTTGAAGATTCTTGAGTTGATCCGTGGATTTACTGGTGACCGGCATGTGAACCAGAACTACGCAGGTATTATGCCCGCGCAAAAGCGAAATTATCGACTGAAGCAAGCTTGCCAGTTTTGGCGCGAGCAATATCGAATTCAGTGTGCAAAAAATTATCCAGGGCCAAAACGCGAGATCGCCTGAACGGCGGCCCCGCCACGGCCCGGAATGAGCGCGGGTGATTCTTCATCGGACCGATCGGACGGATCCGACCGATCTCAGCCGCTCTCACCGCGCCTGCGCCCCAGCGGCGGCTACCGCGAACTCCGCAGCTTCCGCGTGAGCACGATTGTCTACGATGCCACGGTCGATTTTTGCGCACGTTTTGTGGACAAGCGTTCACGCACGGTCGACCAGATGGTGCAGGCCGCGCGGAGTGGCCGCCAGAATATTGCCGAGGGCAGCCGCGCTTCCGCCACTTCCAGTCAGACTGAACTCCGGCTCGTGAATGTAGCAAGGGCCAGCCTCGACGAACTGCTGCTCGATTACGAAGATTTCCTAAGGCAGCGAAGCCTGCGCCAGTGGACCAAGGATGATCGCGAGGCGAAGGCAGTGCGAAGCGCTGCTTATCCGACCAATCGGTCGGATAAGACAGATCGGACCGATCCGTCCGATCGCAGCACCTACGCTCGCTGGCTCGACCACGCTGACCCCGGGATCATCGCCAACACGATCATTTGCCTGATCCACCAGACCAACTACCTGCTCGACCAGCAGATCCGAGCCCTCGAACGCAACTTCATCCACGAAGGCGGCTACAGCGAGCAACTGGCCGTTGCCCGCATCAGGCACCGGCAAGGGCAGCAGAATCGGTTGGATCCGTCGGATCCGACGGATCGGTCCGATCATCTGCCCCAAGCGCCCGCTTGCCGCCTTTGCGGCAAGCCCATGGTGCTGCGCACCGCCCGCCAGGGCTCGCGCGCCGGCTCGCAATTCTGGGGCTGCTGCGCTTACCCGGCCTGCAAAAGCACTCAACCGCTCGACGTGCCTACTTGATCGGTCGGATCGGTCCGATCAGACCGATCCGACTGATCATCCGATTTCAGCTTGCGGCACTACCAATAGTGTTCAATTGAACACTATGCTCACTTCCAAGCAACAGGCGGTTTTCGACTATGTGCGGGCTCACCAACGCCAGCACGGGCATCATCCCTCCTTGCGGGAAATTCAGGCTCACTTCGGCTTCGCCAGTCCTTTTGCCGCCACCCGCCATTTGCAGGCTTTGCAAAAAAAAGGTATGCTGGAGCGGATCGCGGGCAAAGCACGCGCCTTCATCGAACCCGGCCGCAAAATGCGCCCGCCAGCCATGGAGATTCCTCTTTATGGAGTCATTCCCGCCGGTCTACCCAACGCTAACGAACAGGAGCCCGATGGCTTGATCACCTTTGACTCTGCCACCTTTGGTCTTTCACCCCACGCCAGGATTTTCGCCCTGCGCGTACGGGGAAATTCCATGATCGGAGCGCACATTCTCGACGGCGATACCGTGTTTCTGACCCAGCGCGAACCGCGTCCTCGTGACATTGTCGCCGCGCTCATCGACGGCGAATCCACCCTCAAACGTTTTCTCGTGCAACGCGGGCGCCCCTTCTTGCGCGCGGAAAACCCGGTCTATCCCGATTTGTTGCCCGCCACCGAACTTGTCATCCAAGGCGTCATGCTCGGACTCCTCCGCACTCAACCGGATTGAAATCCCTTTTCACTTTCCGTGCCGCCCGTGTCCGAAAAAATCGCGTCGCTGCGCCATCTGCTGGCCAGTCGATTCCCCACCCTGCCGCGTCGCGCCGGCCGGGTGCTCGCGAGCGGAATTCCTGCAATTGATGCTGCACGCGGCGGTTTGCCGCTCGGCGGGGTCACTGAAATTGTTGCCCACAGCCCGAGCAGCGGTGCGCAGTTGGTGCTGTCCCAATTGCTCTCCATCACCCGCGCGCAACGTCAGCGCGTGGTCTTGATCGACACCACCGACTGCTTTGACCCTGCGTCCTTGCCGGAAGACCACCTGGTTCATCTGCTGTGGGTGCGTTGCCAAAACACAACCCAGGCGGTGCAGGCGACCGACCTGCTCGCGCGCGACGCCAACCTCAGCCTGGTCTGCCTCGACCTGCGTGATGCACCTGCCGTCGATCTGCGCCGGATTCCCGGATCGCAATGGTATCGCTTGCAACGCGCCACCGAGCCGGCCGACCTCGCGTTGCTCGTGCTGACCCCACACGCCTGCGTGCCCAGTGCGGAAGTCCGCTTTCTGCTCCCGCACAGCCATACACTGACCACGATGAACGAGGAACGTCCGATCCTTGCCGCCGGATTGCACGCCACCCTCGATCGCCAGCGTCGCGCGATGGCCAACGCGAGCTGATCCCTGCCATGTTCGCCGTCCTTCACGTCGCTGATTTCGCGCTGCAAGCCGTGCTCCGGACCGGACTCCGCTTAGACAACCGGCCCGCCGCATTATTCGACGACACGCGGAACAAATCCCTCGTCTGCGCGATAAATTCATCCGCCTGCCACGCCGGGGTGCAATTGGGCATGAGTGCTCCCCAGGCCGTGGCACGTTGTCCTGGATTGCTCATCTGTACGCCGCGCCCAGCCGCAGAAGCCGAAGCGCGTGCCACCCTGCATACCGTGGCCTTCACGCTTTCCCCTTCCATCGAAGCAACCGCACCGGGCGTTTGCACCGTGGATTTGCGTGGAGCCAATCTCCCTCGCTTGATGAACACGGCCACGGAGGCTATCGCCCAACTCAAGCAATTCGGGCTGACGGCGACCGCCGGCATCGCACGAACTCCACTGCTCGCACTGTACGCCGCCCGCTCCACTCAAACCCTGCAATGGGTTCGCAACGAAAAAGAGTTTCTCGCGCCCCTGCCGATGGCCGCCGCCGATGCCTCTCCGGCGTTGCTCGAAATTTTGCGCAATTGGGGATTGGTGACCTTTGGCGATCTGACCGCCCTGCCCCGCGATGCCATCATCCGCCGGTTTGGCGCGGAAGGACTCGCGCTTTGGAACCGGGCGAGCGGCGGCGGCCCGCGACCGCTCATTCCCGTCATTCCGCCGCAAACCTTCACTGCGGCGATGGAGTTCGAACACACGATGGAAACGCTCGAACCCCTGCTTTTTATTTTGAACCGTCTCTTGGATCGGTTGGCTTTCGATCTGATCAACGCTCATCTCGTGGCGGCGGAAATCCATCTGACTCTCCGGTTGGAAAATGAGCAAGCCCTCACCTTCGACTTTCGCTTGCCGGAACCCACCGCACGAAACGAAATCCTGCTCCGTACCCTGCATACCCGGCTGGAATCGATTCAAACCGATTCCTCCATCGCCGCCTTGCACTTGGAACTTACCCCGGTACGCCCGCTCGTGCGGCAGCAGGGAATCTTCGAAACCGGATTGCGCGATCCCCACGGTTTCGCGGAAACGCTCGCGCGTTTGTCGGCACTCGTCGGCCCGGAAAATGTCGGCACACCGCAACTGGAAAACCTCCATCGTCCCGATGCCGTCAAACTGACCGCCCCGCTCGCCGTCATTCCACCGCCCGCCGTCCCGACAATCCATGCACCGATCAGTCCACCGCTGCGTCGTTTCCGTCCACCTTTTCCCGCCCGCTTGGAATTTACCGGCGACCAGCCCAGCTATCTCTGGAGCGAACCGGTCAGCGGCGAAATCAAACATCATTCCAAAACCTTCCTCAGCAGTGGCGAATGGTGGCAGGCCGATCGCCGCTGGCAACGCACTGAATACGACATCGAACTCGCACAGGGTGGAATTTATCGCCTGTTGCTCATCGAGCACGCCTGGTTCCTCGAGGGGGAATACGACTGACCATGAATGGCTACGTCGAACTTCATGCGCGCAGCGCGTTCAGTTTTTTGCGCGGGGCGTCCAATCCGGAGATTATGGCCGAGGTCGCCTGCAAACTGAATCTGCCCGCCCTCGCCTTGTTGGATCGCGATGGAGTTTACGGGGCACCGCGCCTCTATGGTCCCGCCCGGGAAAATGGACTGCGCGCACTCGTCGGGGCAGAGATAACAATGGAGGATGGCAGCGTGGTGCCGTTGCTCGCGGCGAGCCGGGTGGGCTACCAAAATCTTTGCCAGCTCATCACCGAATCGAAATTCACGGAACGGCCGCCGTTGCTGTCCGCACCTGATTTTGATTCCGCCCTCGATCCCACCGAACGCAAACGTCCCTGCTTTGCCACGTGGTCCGAACTCGCCGCCTACTCCGAGGGCTTGATCGCACTCACCGGCGACGAGGAAGGACCCGTCCGACGGGCGTGGCAAATGGCCGGCAAGGATGCCGCCCGCGTCGCACTCCAAAAACTCACCGCCGTCTTTGGCCAGGATCGTCTCTACGTGGAATTGCAGCGTCATCGCTTGCGGGGTGAAAACCGGGAAATTCAATTTCTCACCGATCTCGCGGCCGCCCACCATCTGCCGCTGCTCGCCACGGGCGGCGTCAATTATGCGTCCAAGAGCGGACGCGAAATTGCCGATGTCTTCACCTGCCTGCGGCTGCACACCACCCTCGACGGCGCCGGCCGTGCACTCTCGCGCAATGATGGCCGCCATTTGAAATCGGCCACGGAGATGACTGAACTGTTCGCCGATCTGCCCGAAGCGGTTGCCAATACGCTCCGACTTTCCGACCGGTTCGATTTCACGTTGGAAAATCTCGGCTATAAATTCCCCACCTTCTCAACCATCAACGGAGAATATGAACACCTTAAACAAGTCACTTTTGCGGCCGCGCATCATAAATATAAATACTTCTCGAACAAACTTCGCCGGCAATTACATCGGGAGCTCAGACTCATAGCCCAGCTTGGATTTTGCGGCTACTTTCTCATTGTTTGGGATATTTGCCGCTGGGCTCATGAGAAAAAAATCCTGATTCAGGGCCGCGGCAGTGCCGCCAATAGTGCCGTCTGTTACGTACTCGGCATCACCGCAGTTGATCCGACAAAACATAATTTACTTTTCGAACGCTTTTTGAGCAAAGGCCGTACCGGTTCGGATGGAAATCCGTCGTGGCCTGACATTGACCTCGACCTGCCCAGCGGTGACCGGCGTGAGGAGGTCATCCAGGAAATTTATCGACGGTACGGTCAACGCGGTGCCGCCATGACCGCGAACGTCATCACCTATCGGGGACGGAGTGTGGTGCGTGAAGTCGGTAAAGTGCTCGGATTTGTCGAAGATGCACTGGACCGTTTTTCCAGTCTCTACGCCAACGGCGATTTTCCCCAGACGCTTGATCTGCAAAAGCAGCTGGAAATGTCCGGCATTGCCAGCGCGCATCCTCGGGCTGCGGCACTGCATCGACTCTATCATGGCATACGATCCCTTCCCCGCCATCTTGGCCAGCATTCCGGTGGAATGGTTATTTGTCAGGACCAGCTGGATCGGGTTGTGCCGCTTGAAAACGCGTCGATGCCAGGACGCACGGTGTGCCAATGGGACAAGGAAGACTGTGAAAATCTCGGCATTGTTAAAATCGATTTTCTTGGGCTCGGCATGATGGCCGTGATGCAGGATGCCTTTGAACTTTGCGCCCAACGAGGAGGTCCGGGGCACTTTAGAAATATTCCTCAAAACGACGTGCTCACTTACGAGGCAATCCGCACGGCCGACACCATTGGTGTCTTCCAAATCGAAAGTCGTGCACAAATGTCCACGTTACCGCGTTTCAAACCGAAGGATCTGTACGACCTTGCCATGGAAGTTGCGCTCGTCCGTCCCGGCCCAATCACGGGCAATCTGGTACATCCGCTCATCCGCCGACGTGACGGACTGGAAGAGCCTGATTATATTCACCCCAGTGTGGAGGCTGTGGTGAAGCCTATTTTGGAGCGCACAAAAGGAGTCATCCTGTTTCAGGAGCAAATGATCGAACTTTCAATGAAACTGGCCCATTTCAACGGCTCCGAAGCCGAACAGTTACGTCGTGCCATGGGCTTTGTGAAGGATCAGGGCGTAAAACTCGGCCAAGCTTTGGAAAAGCTTACGGCAGCATTGGTCACCGCGGGTCATAATCAAACCGTCATCGAAAGGGTCACTTATTCCGCCAAGACTTTTGCCGCCTACGGTTTCCCGGAATCACATGCCATCAGTTTCGCGCTGCTCGCCTATGCCAGCACTTATTTAAAAGTTCATTGGCCCGCGGAATTCTACGCCAGCCTGCTCAATAACCAGCCGATGGGATTCTACTCGGCGGCAACGTTGCTTCAGGATAGCCGCCGGTTTTCACAATTGAAAACGCAACCGGCCTGTGTGCAATCCTCCATGTGGGATTGTACGGTTGAAGGAGAAAAGGTCATTCGCCTCGGACTGCGTTATGTGCGCGGTGTGCGCGAAACTTCAGTGAAGGCGATGCTGGATACGCGAAAAGAAAAAGCCTTCGCCTCCATTGAGGATTTTTTTCAGCGCACCTGCTTCAGCGTCATTGAACGACGGGCCTTGGCCACGATCGGCGCGTTGAATGAGTTCGGACTGCACCGCCGCTCGGCGCTCTGGCAGGTCGAAGCGGCGTGGTCGGGCGAAGAAAGTTTGTTTCACCAATTTGCCGGGGCGGAAAACGATGACTGTCCGCTCGCACCCATGAATCTCGCGGAACGTTTTCAAGCCGACTTCAGCACGATGGGACTCACCACCGGCCGGCACCCGATGATCGCCCTGCGCGCCCGCCTGCCTGGCGTTTGCACCGCAGCCGAATTGAAAGAGCGGCGCGATGGCGAGCATGTGACCATTGCCGGCACGGTGATTTGCCGCCAGCGTCCCGGCACAGCCAAAGGAGTGGTATTTGTAAGTCTTGAGGATGAAACCGGAATTGCGAACGCGGTCGTGTATGCGCCTCTTTTCGAAAAATTCCGGCTCACGATTACGCAGGAATCCGCCCTTAAGATCTACGGTAAATTGCAAAAGGTCTCGAACGTGATCCATGTCAAAGCCGAGAAAATTGCCCCATTGCGCGAAGCGGATTTGCCGGTTCAGGCTTCCCACGATTTCCATTGATTTCCGGCGCCGTAAACGGGGGCGTGCGACCGACCGGCATTCTCACAGGGGGTTTTCACCATGGGAGGAGCCGGATGATCCCCGATCAGGACTTGCTCGCCTTTGGCTGAATCACGTCTCCCCGTATTTTATCAAGGAGATCATCCCGTCGCGACCAATTGGTCCGGCTTTTCCACCGCCAGCAAAGATCAATCGTTAACCGAAAAAACTCCACTATGAAAACAATCCGCATCCATTCCTTTGGCGACGCCAGCGTTCTAACCACCGAGGACGCACCGCGTCCCATCCCGAACGACCGCCAGATTCTTATCCGCGTTTGCGCCGCGAGCGTAAATCCGATCGACTACAAAATACGCTCCGGTTCCTTTCATCGCACTGAAATCGAACTGCCCGTCACCCTCGGGCGGGACGTCGCGGGGACCATCGAAGCCATGGGGAAAAAAGTCGCCGGTTTTGATCTCGGAGACGACGTATTTGCCTTCCTGAGTAAAAACAGCGGTGGCTATGCCGAATATGCCCTCGCCGAGGAAAATGAAATCGCCCCGAAGCCGGAAACCTTGGATTTCATATCCGCCGCGGCTGTGCCGCTGGCCGCGACCACGGCTTGGCAGGGTTTGTTCGACTACGGCGAACTCGAAGAAGGTCAACGCGTGCTGATTCACGGTGCGGTGGGCGGCGTGGGCTTGTTTGCCGTGCAATTCGCCAAGGTTCGTGGTGCGACCGTGATTGCGACCGGACGGAAGGAAGACATTCCGCTGCTCCGAAGCGTCGGCGCAGATCAAACGATTGATTACCAGTCGGAGAAGTTTGAAAATATCATTGAAGACGTTGACCTCGTCCTCGATTTGGTTGGCGGTGAGACGCAGGAACGTTCCTGGGCCGTCTTGCGAAAAGGCGGACGTTTGATCTCAACCGTTCAACCGCCTTCGGAGGAAAAAGCCCGGCAGCATGGGGCGACAGGAAAAGTATTCATGGCTCAGGCGCGCGCCGACCAGCTGCGAACGATCGGAAGGCTGATCGATGAAGGCAGCGTAACTGTACATATCGAAAAGACGGTGCCACTCGATCACGCGGCCGAAGCCCACGAAAACCTCGAACACCAACACACGCAGGGGAAAATCGTGCTGACGGTCAGGTGACCGCCGCTTGATTCATCACTCGTTAACGCGCCGGGCAAATAGCAGCCCGGTGCGTCGAATCGATCGTGAAGCAGTTCTAGCCGCGATCACCCGAAGTGAGATACATTGCAACGTAGCGATCAATCACGTCCGGGTCGCTGCGTTGACCACCCTTGGCGAAAGCCAGCTCGACGGCGGTTTTAATCATCGCGCGACTTTGCTTGGGATAGACGGCTTCCTGTTTTTTGATCTCACGAGCAATCTGCCAGTATTCGTTCGTTTGAACTGAATTCCGATCCGGCCACGGTCTGATGGTAAGATTGTCCGACATGGTTAAAACAAATACGCCTTACTTCGAAACATCTGCCGAAAACCTGAGGCACAGGGTTGCTTTTAACCGCGTCTTTATAGCTCATTGCCCGGACTACGCACAACTGGGGTGAAGCCCTTGGAAAATGTTCGGAGTATCCACCGATACCGCAGGGATCGCCCAAAAAAAACAGCCAAGCGCAGTGCCTGACTGTTAGAAAAAATGGTGAAAAAATCAGCCGAAAACGACCTATTTCACGACGATATCATTTTTCACGCCCGTAACTCCTTTCACTGCGGCGGCAAGATTACCGGCCTGCGTCTTTTCGAGCTCGGTGTTCACAAAACCGCTGAGTTGAACGACGCCTTTGAATGTCTCCACGCTGACATCATGGGCTTTCACGACGGGATCGTGAATCAGCGCTGCCTTTACCTTGGTGGTAATGGTGCTGTCGTCGACATATTCACCGGTGCTCTCGTGAGTGGGAGTCGAAGCACATCCGGCGGTGAATGGAAGCATGCCGAGCCCGAAAGTGGCGGAAATAATCGCAATCGTCGCAAGTGATTTAGGTGAGGTTTTCATGATAGTAACCATATGGTACGATCATCCGCGCAGTAGTTCCGACCTACCGATTGACGATGCGCACGCTCGTGTTTTCCCCGATGCGATCGGAGTCATCCGCCGCCACGCCGATTTCGTCAGAACGCCCGACCGTCCGCTTTTGTTCCACAAAGACTGACCTCAAGTCCAAGTTCCGCCGCGAGAGCGGCCTTGGCGTAAAGTGCGAGATCGGCTTCCTTCGAGTTATTGGCGTAAGCCACCTGAATGTGGTTGGCCTTGTGCCGGGCCATCATCTGGTCGCGGCTGACACCATAAGTGACCGCGTGCATGATCGGCCATTGCATCGTCGTCTCCTTCCACCGGCGTTCAGTTTCCTCGAACGGCAACGCAATGACCTTGGCGCGACCCAGGTCCATTTTCAGTTTTCCTTTTTCCACAAATATGCGGCTCCAGACAATCTCACCGGGTTTCGCGATTCCGCGCACCGTACCGCCGCCAAGGCGGAAATACATCGGCGGCTGACGCCACGAATCCGTGCCCTTGTAGCCGTCGATGTGATGGGCGGGAGGCGCACTGCCTGAAATGAGAAATACCCAGACGTATTCATTCGTGGTGCCGCTCAGATCAAAGGCTCCCCAGCGAAGATCGTGCAACGTGTTTTCCAGCGGTTGCCCGAGCGCAGCGTGGATGCGATTCGTCAAAACCCCGTCGAGGCCCGCGCACTCGTCGACTTCGTTGAAATGCGTCAACGGCTGACCCGCCCGAATAATCGCACCGGCGGCATTTCGCACCGGCGGCCGGTCGCTGTTGTTCAAAATGCCTTCCACGAGATCCGAAGCGGGCAGCAAATCCTTCAACCCTTGTTGATACTGAATACCAATCGACTCGCAGCCAAACTCGTCGGCAATCCGCAGGGCCGCGATGTAGGTTTTGCATTGGAGCAACACCTGCGCCTCGGTGAGTTCCGTTTTCTCGTCGGAACCGAAATGAAAAGTCATGCCCTTCGCCTGCAGCCACGCGAGCACGTCACGCGCCTCGGCATCGCCAACCTGGGTTGCACCGTAATAGAGCGCCGACTGCGACAGCCGCTCCTTGTACACCCCGGTTTGAAAAAGCAACTCGTCGGGTATGATTGCGTTGTACATACCCATGCAGCCCTCGTCGAACACACCCATGATCGATTTGCGACGGAGCAAATCACCGGCAATCTTTTTGGCGACGGCCTTCGCCCTCGCGGGAACCGCGACCCGTGCCAGCGATTTGACGTGGGACGTCTGATGTTTCGCCGCGCCGGTTTTCAACCAATCCTGGAGTTTTCCCAGGAAATAAGAATCAGTGAAATCCCCGCTCCAAAGCGTGGAATATTTCACCCCGGCTTTCGTCATCGAACCGTTGAGATTGAGCATGCCGACGAGGCCCGGCCACGTTCCGCTCCAGTTAGCCACCGTCAAAATCGGAGCCTGATGCGAAACCAGTCCGTGCAACACGTGATGGGAATATTGCCAGACCGCCTCCGCCACAATTACCGGGGTCATGGGATCGATTCCTGCAAAGACCTCCATGCCTTCCTTCTGCGAACTGATAAATCCGTGTCTCACCGCCGGCTTGTAGGGATGAGCCCGGACGAGCTTGTAGCCGAATCCCTCCACCGCCGCGGTTAACGCCCGCTCCATCGCTTCCTGTGCGGCCCAGCAGACTTCATTGGCGGATTGACGAAGGTCGCCATTGGCGACGAGTAAAATGGTACGGGATAATTTTTTCACGAAGCGGAATGCTTACGATTATCGGCGTCCATGGGAAACCGGAAAACAGGGGAAATCCATTTATAGTAAAAGATCCCCGGAACAAGCTCCGGGGCGGTTGCCAAACTCCTCGCGGACAGGGCCGTCCGCACTCCAGTCATTCCCTTTCTGGAGCCACGGCGACGTCGCGTGGTCATTCTCTCATCCAAGTCCGAGCAAGCTCAGTATTGGGGCACAAGACTCATCACAGAAAAAAAACGCATGTTTCGGATGTGCGTTTGAAACTTAATTCTGCTCCGCCGGATCAGGCGGCATTTTTATCGGAAGAGATGCTACTCACGGTCTTCCGCATCTGCGGTTTCCGCCGGCCTTCGACCACTGCCTGATCGATGATGACTTCCACGATATCGGTGCGCTGCGGGAGATCGTACATGACTTCCAACATCAGTTTTTCCAAAATAGCGCGCAGGGCACGGGCGCCCGTCTTGAGTTCGATCGCCTGCTTGGCAATCGCCACCACGGCATCGCGGGTAAAGCGCAGTTGAACGCCATCCATCGCGAAAAGCTTGGAGTACTGTTTAACGATCGCGTTCTTCGTGCGAAGCAAAATTTTCTCAAGATCGGCGACCTGGAGCTGGTCAAGCACGGACACCACCGGCAAGCGGCCGATAAACTCAGGAATCATGCCGAAGCGAATCAAGTCTTCCGGTGCAACCGAGCGCATCATTTCGTCGGAACCCATCTCGTGGTCCTTGTCGTTGACGTGAAAACCAAGTGACCGTTGGCCCTTTCGCTTCTTGATCACTTCATCAAGCCCGACGAATGCACCCCCGCAGATGAACAGGATATTCGATGTGTTTACCTGGATATACTCCTGATTTGGATGCTTGCGCCCGCCCTGTGGTGGAACGTTGCAGGTCGTTCCTTCGAGAATCTTGAGCAGCGCCTGCTGAACGCCTTCACCGGAAACATCGCGCGTGATGGAAACATTTTCCGTCGTACGGCGGATCTTGTCGATTTCGTCGATGTAGATGATGCCGCATTCGGCCTTCTTCACGTCGTAGTTGGCCGCCTGAAGGAGACGGAGAACCACGTTTTCAACGTCCTCACCAACGTAACCCGCCTCGGTCAGCGTGGTGGCATCGGAAATCGCGAATGGTACGTCCAAAATCCGCGCCAGGGACCGCGCAAGCAGCGTTTTCCCCGAGCCGGTCGGACCGACCAGCAGAATGTTACTCTTCTCAACTTCAACGTCGTTGAACTCCGTCGGCATCGTCACCGCATCGCGCACCGACGTGGAGTCATAATTGAGACGCTTGTAATGATTATATACTGCGACCGACAGGACCTTTTTCGCGTGATCCTGTCCGATCACATGGTCATCAAGCACTTTCTTGATATCCGAGGGCTTGATCAGCCGAAAAGCCGGTTTGGCCCCTTCCGTGGTGACGGGAGTCTTTACCTCACGGTCAATGATCGTCTTGCAGACGTTGACGCATGAATCGCAAATATAAACCCCGGGCCCCGCGATGATCTTACGGACCTCAGCCTGCGATTTTCCGCAGAATGAGCAGAGGGTCATGCGCGAGGATTTAGCCATGATATCTTAATCGACCTTTGGAATGATTTTAAGAGAAGTTTGAGCTGTCACGCAGCGCTTTTCGTAATTTGCGTCGCATCGCGCGTCGAGGCAACTACATGATCCACAATGCCGTAGTCCTTGGCTTCAGTTGCGCTCATATAATAATCGCGGTCTGAATCCTTCTCAACCTGATCTGCCGTCTTGCCCGTGTGCCGGGCGATGGTTTCGTTGAGGGTCTTCCGCCAGCGAATGATTTCGCGTGCCTGAATGGCGATATCGGCAGCCTGGCCGCCCGCGCCGCCGGAAGGCTGGTGAATCATGACGCGACTGTTCGGCAGGGCGAAACGCTTGCCCTTGGTGCCGGCCGCCAGCAACACGGTACTCATGCTGGCCGCCATCCCAATACAGTAGGTGACAATGTCACACTGCAGGAAGTTCATCGTATCGTAGATCGCCATTCCACCGGTAACAATTCCGCCGGGCGAGTTGATGTACACGTGGATGTCCTTCTTGGGATCCTCCATCTGCAAATAGAGTAATTGCGCAATTACCAGATTGGCGACGTTTTCGTCAATGGGCGTGCCGATAAATAATATACGATCCTTGAGGAGCCGTGAAAACACGCTCATCGGCCTGGTTTCGCGACCGTTATTGTCCCAAATTGTTACGTCGTAGCTCATGCTTTGGTGGTGATTGTCTTTACGGTAGCCTTGGCGACAAGAAAATCAAGGGCCTTGTCGAACATGATCTGCTGCTGGACGGCTCGGACCTGTTCGCGATCCTTGCCCAGATCCTTTGCCAGTTTGTCGGGACGCTGGCCGCTCCGCATCGCTTCCCGCATGAGCCAGTTGTTAAAGTCCTTTTCGTCGACTTTGATTTTTTCGACTTCGGCGATTTTCGCCAGAATCAACTGAACCTTGACACGAGCGACCGCCGCCTGCGAAGCGCTGTCGTAAAGCTGTTTTTTATTCTGTTCGAATTGTTCCTGCGGCACGCCGCGACGCATGTTCTCCTCGATAAACTGGCGGAGAACTCCGTCGCGCTCGGAAGCGATCAGGCTATCCGGTACTGGAAAACTGGTTTTCGCGACCAAGGCATCCGTTACCTGCCGGCGCTGAGCCGCGCGATTTTCCTGTTCCTTGCGCATCTTCAGCCGGCTGCGGATCTGGTTTTTCAACCCTTCGAGATCGTCGGCCTGGTTGGCCTTGAAAAAAGTTTCGTCCAACGGCGGCAGCACGCGCTCGCGAACTTCCTGTACTTCAATCGCGTATTGTACCGTCTTGCCGGCGAGCGCCGGAACCGCCGCGAACTCAGCGGGGAAAGTAACATCGACCGTTTTTTTGTCGCCGGCCTTCAGGCCTTCGAGCTGCTTGGAAACACCTGGAAGCAGACCATCATTAGCCCCTTCGACTTCCTCCCAAGTCTGGGGAGCACCGGCATAGATCGCCTTGTCGCCCACGATTTCAGCGAGCGGTTTGCCGTCCAGCGTACCGGTGTAGCCAAAACGCACGTAATCGGTCTTGGCGGCCGCTCGCTCGGCGACTTTGAAGTCGGCGCGTTCACCGCGGAGGGATTCGATCGTGCTGTCGATTTCCGCTTCGGTGGGCTCGGCGGATTGGATTTCCGTTTCCAGCGCGGAATAATCGGGCAACTGAAAATCGGGACGAACGTCGACCGTGAGTTTGATCGCGGCAGAGAGACCGGATTCGATGGTCCCTTCCTCCACGTCGACCAGCGTGAGAACCTCGAGCTTCGATTGCTCAAGCCCATCGCGATACGCCTTGCCAATCACCTTCGTCTTAAACTCGTCCTTCAGCTCCTTGTTGTAACGTTTCGCAACCATGGCTGCGGGTGCCTTGCCCGGACGAAAACCCGGAAGATTCGCCTGCCGGGTAAAATCGCCCAGCACGGATTGGTATTCCGTATTCACTTCACCCTGATCGAGGGTAACAGTCAGCGTTTTGCGAGTCTCGTTAATGTCGGTAATTTGAACGTTCACGGCGATGATTTCAGAGGTGATGAGTCGGTTTAATCGGTCAAGCTACGTGACGGCTGCTCACGCGGTCAATGCCAGATTCCATCCCTCCGAAATTCCGAAACCGGCATGGACTTTCGCCCGGTCCAATCCAATCTGGCCATCGCGTAATGCCTTCCCTTTCACAGCTTTTGACCGACCAGCGTGATCTGCTCGTTTTGGACGCCGCGTCAACGCAGCTTCAGGTCGGTCTGCTCCGCCGCGACGCCGCCGAAATCTGGCGGACCACGCCACAGGAAGCAGGCCGGGGAATCTTCACCTGCGCCCGTGAGCTGCTGGATGAATCGCAGCTGCGCTTCGACGATATCGGTGGCTTCATTTATTGCGAAGGCCCGGGCTCGATGCTCGGCGTTCGCACCGTCGCGATGGCGTTGCGCACCTGGCAGGTTTTGAAACTGCGGCCAACCTTCGCCTACCAAAGTTTGGCCATCGCCGGGTATTTCGAACGAATGCAAAACACCCCGCGAGAGTTTGCCGTGATCGCCGACGCCCGTCGCGATACATGGCACCGGCAAGTCGTGCGTGCCACTGGCGAACTGCCCCCTTTGCAGCGCGTTTCCGCCGCTGAATTGGGCGCCGGAGAATTGGCCATGCCGGAAAATTTCCGTGTGTGGGCCAATCCGCCCCGTCCCGCGAAGACGTGCAGTTATGATTTGGCGAAGATTTTCTCCGTTTTGAAAAATGCTGATCTTTTCCGGCAGACGGAAAACCCCGACTCTTTCCAGCATGAAGCCCCGGATTATAAAAAATCGCCGGTCCAAATTCATTCGATCGAAACTGCGGACAAGAAATGAGCACCACTGGACAACTCCCGCGCCGGTGCTGGGTTGAAATCGATCTCGCCGCACTGGAACGCAATCTAAAGCTGATCCGCGCCTCGCTGCCACCGCACATCAAATATGTCGCCGTCGTAAAAGCCGATGCCTATGGGCACGGACTGCCGCATATCGCCGCGCGTTTGATGCACTCGGGTGCCGATCTTTTCGCCGTCGCCAGTGTGGCAGAAGCCATGGGGTTGCGGGAACTAAGCGGCGACTGGCCAATTTTGTTGCTGAGCCCGGTTTTGCCGGAGGAAGACCGCTATCTCGCCGAGTACGACCTCGCGGCAACCGTCTCCTCCGAAGAGGAAGTCGCCCGGTTCGATGCCGTGGGCCGCGCAGTCGGAAAACCGATTGCCGTCCATTTAAAAATCGACACCGGCATGGGTCGCCTCGGCGTCTGGCACACCGACGCTGGCCAATTATATGGGCAAATCCGCGCCGCGAATGGCGTGAAACTGGCTGGAGTTTTCACGCATTTCTCGAGCGCGGATGAAGACCCGGCATTTACCGAGGAACAACGGCGGATTTTTCTCCAAGCGCTGAAAAAATTTCCGGATTTCGATCCTGCGGGGTTGTTTATCCACGCAGATAACAGCGCCGGGCTGGAAACGACCCCCGGACGCAGTATCTTCAACGCTGTGCGCGTCGGCTTGCTGCAATTCGGGATTCTCCCCCACCCGCATTCCCTGCTCGCGCGGGTGCACACGGAATCCGTTTTTAGTTTTCATACCCGCGTGGGATTGGTAAAGCGCCTCCCCGCCGGCACCGGCATCAGCTATGGCCGCACCCACCGGCTCACTCGCGATTCGACCGTGGCGATTCTCACCGCCGGTTATGGCGACGGCATCGCCCGCGCCGGCAGCAATCGCGCCCAGGTCCTCATCCACGGACAACGCTGCCCGGTGCTCGGACGCGTGACGATGGATCAGACGATCGTCGATATCACCGACGTGCCGGCACCGGTAAAATCCGGCGACAACGTCGTCCTCGTCGGCCGTCAGGATACCGGCGAAATAACCATTTCCGAATTCAGCGAGTGGTCCGATTCGATCCCATGGGAAACGCTTTGCTCCGTCACCAAGCGCGTACCCCGACTCTACCGGACTCCGCTCGGAATCTGAATCCGAGCGAACGCCGCGAGGGAAAACTTATAATGGCTTGCCGATTCCCGACGCACGGAAACCAATCTTCCGCACCGCGGCGAGATCCACAATATTGCGCCCGTCAAACAGGAACGCAGGCTTCGGCATCGCCGTGAAAATCTTCGCGTAATCAAGATTCTTGAACTCGTCCCACTCGGTCACGATGGCCACAGCGTGAGCCCCGGCACACGCTTCATAAGCGTCCTTGGCCACGGTTAGGCGCGGATTTTCCACTCCTTTGCCCAACGTGTCGGTTTTGATTTCGTCCGCCGGCACTTTCGGATCGTAAACCGAAACCTTCGCGTGCTCGGCGAGCAAATCGCGGCAAACATTGATGGCGGCCGACTCGCGGGTGTCATTCGTGTCCTTCTTAAACGCAAACCCAAGGACCGCGATTTTTTTGTCCGCCACCGTATTGAAAAGCTCCTTCACAATCCGGTTGGCGAAGCGATGCTTCTGCCAGTCGTTCATCGTCACCACGCTGTTCCAATAAGCCGCCACGTCGGGCAATCCGAAGCTTTCGCAAAGATAGGTGAGATTCAGAATATCCTTCTGGAAACACGAGCCACCGAAGCCCACCGATGACTTGAGAAATTTCGGGCCGATGCGGCTGTCCTTGCCGATCGCATTCGCCACTTCGTCCACGTCCGCCCCGGTCGCTTCGCAAAGCGCGGAGATGGAGTTGATCGAGGAAATGCGCTGGGCGAGAAAGGCGTTCGCCACGAGTTTCGAGAGTTCGGAGGACCAAAGATTCGTCGTAATGATTCGATCGCGGGGAATCCAGCGCGCATAGACCCCGGCCAGAGCTTCCACCGCTTTGTCGCCGTCGGGCGTACGCTCGCCGCCGATCAAGACGCGATCCGGATTCATCAAATCCTTCACCGCGGTGCCTTCCGCAAGGAATTCAGGATTCGACAACACTTGAAACTTCAACCCCTTGGTATTGGAAGAAAGAATGGTCGTGATCGTATCCGCCGTTTTCACCGGAATCGTGGACTTCTCCACGATGATCTTATTGCTCTCCGCGTGCTCGGCAATGGTCCGCGCCACCGACTCGATGAACCGAAGATCAGCCGCACGTCCGGCACCCACGCCATACGTTTTGGTCGGTGTGTTTACGCTCACAAAAATGATATCAGCCTGTTTGATGCCGGCTGCGACCTCAGTGGAGAAAAATAAATTACGCCCGCGCGCTTCCCGGACCACGTCGTCGAGGCCGGGTTCGTAGATGGGGAGTGTTCCGCTGTTCCAAGCGGCGATGCGCGTGGCGTTCATGTCGACCACATTCACGCGAATGTCGGGACACTTCAGCGCAATCATGGCCATGGTCGGGCCACCCACATAACCAGCTCCGATGCAGCAAATGTTCATAATTTCCGTCGCAGCTTGTCGGAGACGGAACGCAATCCAAGTCTGATTTTCCAATTTCCCCGATGCTCGGGGTAAACCTGAGTTGGCTGCTCATTCCATTGCCTGACCCGTAGCTGCGGCAATACCGGATCAATTTGTTGCAACCACACCGCAGCGAACGGATATGGCCTGAAACCGTCTTCCGCTGACTGGTTCTTGGAAAACAAACCAGTCCAAAATGAAAAAGCCGGGCTACTTGCCCGGCTTGAAGATTGATACCGTCCAAGCCAATCAGGCCGGGCTTGGTGCCGGAGCGCCTGGTGCTCCGGGTGCTTCCTTAACCGCAGGGCGGTCGGCGGGTTTTCCCGTATCCGCAGTGGGAAGCTTGGGCGGCTTCACATTGATAATCGGCGTCCTGATTTCGCCATGCTCGATGATCTCCAGCACATGCTTACCCTCAATCGTTTCGTGTTCGATGAGCGCCGCGCCGATCTTATCAAGTGCCGTCCGGTGATCAGTGATGATCTGCTGGGCCCGGTTATATTGTGTGTGCAAGATATCGGAAATTGCCGCATCCACCTTCCGGGCGGTCTCTTCGCTGATGTGCTGCGAACGGGTAATATCCCGGCCAAGAAACACCGTGTCCTGGTTTTCACCCATCGCCACCGGTCCAAGTTCGCTCATGCCGTAATCGCAGACCATGGCGCGCGCAATCCGCGTGGCCTGCTTCAAGTCGCCGTAAGCTCCGTTGCTGAAATCGCCTGTCACGAGCTCTTCGGCAATACGACCGCCCATGGCCATGGCGACCTGATTGAGCAGCTTCTTGCGCGGCTGCGTGAGGATGTCCTTGGTTGGCAGATAAGTCGTACTGCCCAAGCTCTGTCCACGGGGAATGATGGTCACTTTGTGCACGGGCATCGTGCCGTCGTCCAAGACTGCCTGTACAATCGCGTGTCCGGCCTCATGCCACGCCACCAGGCGCTTTTCGGCATCGTCCATCACGCGGCGGCGTTCGCGACCCCAAAGCACCTTGTCGCGGGCATCGTCAATGTCGTGCATCTCGACTTTTTTCTTACCGCGGCGAGCGGCCAGAAGCGCCGACTCATTCAAAAGGTTGGCCAGCTCCGCACCGGACAGGCCGGGAGTTCCGCGGGCAATCACCGCCAGGTTGACATCGTCGGAAAGGGTGATTTTGCGCGCGTGAACCCGGAGAATCTGTTCGCGCCCGATGATGTCGGGGAGATCGATGTAAACCTGCCGGTCAAAGCGACCCGGGCGCAGCAGCGCACTGTCCAGGACGTCCGGGCGATTGGTCGCCGCGATGATGATGACACCTTCCTGCGTATCGAATCCGTCCATTTCAACGAGCAGCGAGTTAAGCGTCTGCTCGCGTTCATCATTGCCACCACCAAGCCCGGCCCCGCGCTGGCGGCCCACTGCGTCGATTTCGTCGATAAAAATAAGGCACGGCGCATTCTTGCGCCCTTGTTCAAACATGTCGCGTACGCGGCTCGCACCCACGCCCACAAACATCTCCACGAAGTCCGAACCGCTAATGGAAAAGAATGGCACGTCGGCTTCGCCTGCGATTGCCTTGGCGAGCAGCGTTTTGCCGGTGCCGGGAGGACCGACCATCAGGATCCCCTTGGGAATGCGACCACCGATCTTTTGAAACTTTTTCGGATCCTTCAGGAAGTCGACAACTTCACTGACTTCTTCCTTGGCCTCGTCGCAACCCGCCACGTCGGAAAACGTAATCCGATCCTTGTCGCGAGTCAGCAGCTTGGCCCGACTTTTGCCAAAACTGAGCGCTCCCTTGCCAGCCTGACGCAATTGACGGACAAACAGAAAATAAAGCAGACCAATAACGATGATAAACGGAAGAACATTGAGCACCAATTGCGTCATCGCGGTCGTCGCGGGTTTTTCCACAAACTTTTCGCTTTTCTGGAGCCGCTCCAGATTCGTGTCAGTCAGCCGACCGGAAGCGATGAAGTACTTGGTCGGCCCGCTTTCACTTTGAAGCGATGACTGTGCGATCTCGCCGGTAAGTTCCGACCAATCCTTGCCGCCGGTGGCATCGGGACGAATCGCTCCATCAACCACTTCACCTTTGTCCGCCATCTCAACAACCTGCTGGATCTTCAGCCGGGCGGGAGTCACTGTCTTAGCCGTGTTGAAAGAAAAAAGCGCCACAATCGCTGCGATGATCGCGAGCCAGATGAGCATCACCTTCGGCTGAAAGCTTTCAGGTGGAAGGCTCTTTAAAGGGCGTCGTTTCTTGTTTTCGTCGTTATCGGCCATGGGGAAGGAAGGAATAAAGTAAGTGTTGTAAAATAAGGTGGCGGTTCCGTCTTATATGTCAAACGCACCGCCCAGTGGAAATAAGCACAAAATTCGGAATGCGGCTATCCTCTTTTAAGAGACATTTGCCCCTTTCTGATCAGTGCAAAGTCTTTGCGTCCCAAGCTGAACTTCGTCGGCTCGCCCCGTTCAACCGCCGTCAGGAGCAATTCAAAGCCTTGGCGGGATAGATCGGTCGCAGGAGCTACGGCCAAAAGCCATTGGTGCAAAACCCGCCGAGTGACCGCCCGTGGGACACCCGTCAAGGTCCTGACATCCAGGATCCGGTCCCGACGACCACCGCCTGTTCCCACCAGCTTCTGGGCCCACGACTTCAACGCTTCATCGTCTTCCTCCAGTAACCCGCGTGATCGCGCCGCTCCCGCCGCGGCATCCCGCCCAGCCGCTTTCGCCCATTCCGGCAGCACTTTGTTTCGCACGCGATTGCGGAAATAAAGTCCCGTTTCGTTGGTCGAATCCTCCCGCCATTCGGCGCCGGCTTTTCTTAACGCAGCGACAAGCTCCGATTTCTTTAACGTCAGCAGTGGTCGCAGGTGTGTCCGCCGGTCAATGCCCGTTTGAATCGGCCGCGGTGCCGTCAGCCCGCCCAAGCCGCTGCCTCTCGCCAACCGCATCAACATGGTTTCGGCGATGTCGTCTTGTTGATGGGCCAGCCAAAGCACCGTGCTGCGATGGGTTTTCATCCGCGCAGCGAAAAACTCGTGCCGCGCCGTGCGCGCCGCCGCCTCACTCGCCCCGCCATTCCGTCCCGGCCAGCGGCCCGTTTCCAAATGAACGCCGAGTCCAGCGCAAAGCTTGCGGCAAAACACTTCATCCGCGGTCGATTCGCGGCCGCGCATCCGGTGGTTGAAATGAAGGGCGATCAATTTCCCGCGACGTTCCGGCCAGTGCGCCCACAGCAACAAAAGCAATGCCACCGAATCCGATCCGCCCGACAACGCCACGGACCACACCTCCGATTTGCGCCGTGTTGCCGCCCAGCCCAGAACCGCCGGATGAAACGCCGGGCGTGCGATCAATTCGCCCATTCGTCCGGCTTTTTCGGGCCAGGTCATCCGACGTTTTCCGTTGCGCGGCATTGGGCGGGAACTGCGGCGGGCGTGGGGCTGAAATCCAAAATCGCGAGCGCGACCGGTTAAAATAAAGAAGGAACGGCGTTAGCTGAAACTGAGATAATCCTTGCCGAAGTAAGGCACCAGCGCAGCCGGGATTTTCACCCGCCCGTCCCCCTGCAGGTTATTTTCGAGCAACGCCGCCAACACTCGCGGCACCGCCAAACCCGAACCGTTCAACGTATGCACGAGTTCTGGCTTGCCGGTTGCTTTTGCACGGAAACGGATCTGCGCCCGCCGGGCTTGGAAGGATTCGAAGTTTGAGCAGCTCGAAACCTCGAGCCAGCGTTTCTGTCCGGCGGCCCATACCTCCAGATCGTACTTCTTCGACTGCGAAAAACCCAGATCCCCGCCACACATCAACAGCACGCGGTACGGCAATTCGAGTTTTTGCAGCAGGCGCTCGGCGTCGGTGCGGAGCTTTTCCAATTCGTCGTAGCTCGACGAGGGATGCACCCATTTAAGCAATTCGACCTTGTCGAATTGGTGCAGGCGATTCAGGCCGCGCACGTCCTTCCCGTAACTGCCGGCTTCGCGACGGAAACACGGCGTGTAAGCGCATCGGCAAACCGGCAACACGTCTTCCTCGAGGATTTCGTCGCGGAAAAAATTGGTCAGCGGAACCTCCGCCGTCGGCACTGCATAAAGTTTATCGACCGTCTCGTACATCTGGCCTTCCTTGTCGGGCAACTGCCCCGTCGCCGTCGCGCTGGCCGCGTTCACGAAAATCGGCGGGCTGACTTCCGTGTACCCGGCCTTTACGTCCTCATCCAAAAAGAACTGGAGCAGCGCCCGGGAAATCCTCGCACCTTCCCCGATCAAAAACGGAAAGCCCGCACCGGTGACTTTTGCCCCGCGGGCAAAATCAATGAGATTGGAAAAACCGGGAATCTCCCAGTGCGGCGCGGCGTGGGCGGAAGCCAACTCGATCGCACCGTGGGTGGCGTACACTTGGTTTTCCTCGGGGGTGCGGCCATCAGGGACGCTGGCATGCGGAATATTCGGCAATGCGAGCATCGCCGCCTGACACTTCTCTTCGGTTTGTTTGAGGATCTCGTCGCGCGCCTTGATCTCCTGGGAAACCGCCTTCATTTCCTGCACCTTGGCGAGGAATTCCGGCGAGCCTTTCTTGGCCGCAGCCATTTCGTTGTTCGCGGCTTTTTGCTTTGACCGCAGCGCTTCCACTTCGACAAGGAGCGCCCGCCACGACGCGTCCAGCGCAATCACGGCGTCAAGGTCGACGTCGAGATGCTTCCGGGCGATGGCGGCGCGGACAACGTCGGGCGATTCACGGAGAAGTCTGGGATCAAGCATGGAGACGGCAGTTGAAGCCGATTCCTTCCCCTTGAACAGGCTATTTTTCGGGCGAAGCCGCCGTATCCTCCCCGAATGGGCCGGGCGACTCAACCGCCACCGCTCAAACGGCGATCACGCCACGTTCAACGGTGCCCGGCTCTGGGACCGTCCAGCCGAGCCTTCAATACGATGAAACAGCCGGAAAACTTCCTTCGCCGAAAGCAACCGCAAGTCGCCCACTGGAGCCTGGATCACATAATTCGTCGGACTCTTAAGTGGATACGGACCGTATTGCTGCGGGTCGGTCGGACCGAACAAGCCGATCGTCTTCAGCCCCATCGCGGCGGCCAGATGCATCGGCCCGCTGTCATTGGAAATAACCCAATCCGACTTCGCCAACAGCGCCGGCAGCGACGTGAGACTGGTGTTGCCCGTTAGATTCAGAAACGACCCGTCGGGAAAGGATTCGCGACATGGCAGGTAATTATTACCGGCCCAGACGACCTTTCGTCCACCCTCGCGGATCAATTGCGCAGTCAACTGCGCGAAGCCACTCCATTTCTTGCTGCTTTGGCCGCTGTCAGGGAAAATCAACACCGGCCGCACACCTTTGCGCGGCTCCATGAAACTCAGGTGCAGCCGCTCAAGCTCGCGAAATCGCAGCGGTCCGACCAAGCGGGGTTCCGCGCCAACGCTCAGGCAAAACTGCAGCAAAATGTCCAACACGTGGCTGCGCTCGCCATCGACGGGCAGTGGCACTTTTTCGCTGTAAAAAAATCCCGCTCCCTCGCGCGCGTCGGTGCGTCCGATCTTCCGTTTGGCTTTGGCCCACTTCGTCATCAGGCCGGTGCGAAAGAGTCCCTGCATATCCAGCACAACGTCGAATTCCTTGCGGCGCACTTCGCGCATTAAACCCAGAAACCCGCGCGCCCCGCCATTGCGGCGAAACACATACACTTGATCCACCGCCGTGCACGATCGCACCAAGGGCGAAAATATATCCCGGACAATCCAGGAAATGCGCCACTCGGGCCGCTGCGCCTTGATCGACGCGGCAACCTGCAATCCGTGGACAATGTCACGGAGCGCCGAGGGTTTGATGATGAGCATTTCCGGCATGACGGACGTTTCAGACCGCGCTTCACGCGCAGCGTTCCTAAAGTTGTTCGCACCCAAAGAAACGCAAATGGGAAGCGAACACTCGCGAGGTTTTTCCAGGATTTAACCCGGATTTTCCAACCGGGTCACAGGTCGCGTGTTCGCAATTGCTCCAACGCAACCAGCACGGTCGATGGTGTCAACTGATCCAAACGCCCGTCAGGCGCCTCGACCGCGCAATGTTTCGCGGCTGTCAGTGGAAACGGCCCAAACCGGCGCGGCGAAGTAGGTCCAAAGATGGCGAGTACGCGATTCCCCGATGCCGCCGAGAGATGCATCGGTCCGCTATCGTTGCCGATGAAAGTCGCCGGTTGCCGCACCAACGCGATCATCTCGTCCATCGGACAACCGGTCAGGTTGACAAACCGCTCCGCCGGCACTTCGCACTCCGGTTTGGCCGGCTTGCCCGCACACCACGCGACCCGCGCCTCCGGAATCGACCGAAAAATCAGGTCGGTCAACTCGCTGAATCGGGGCCATTCCTTGCCCGCGCCACGACTGTCCGTGAAAATCACGAATGTCTTGCGCGAGTCGTGCTCGAAGAATTTCTGCCACGGAAATGCCGCGTCGGACTTCAACTTCAGCGGGAAATCGATTCGCGGCGCAACGCCGGCCGTTTTCAAGAATGGCTGCAATACTTCCAAGGCATGGTGCGGTCCTGTTTCCGCCGCCGCTTCCACCCGCCGGTTGTAGAAAAATCCCGCCCCTTCCCGCGCATCGGGCCGGCCCCATTTCTCCGACGAACCCGCCGCCGCCGTCATCAAGCCGGAGCGCAACAATCCCTGCATGTCCCAGACCGCATCGAAACGCCGCTTTTTCAATTCCATCAACAGCCGCCAGAACGCCCGCCAGCCGTCGCGCCGGCGGAAAATAACCACCTCGTGCACAAACGGCGCCGCCTGCACCAAGCCCGCAAATCGCTCGCGCACCACCCACGTAATCCGGCACTCCGGTCGCTCCCGTGCGAGCGTCTGGACCACTTGCAACCCATGCACGATATCCCCGAGCGAAGAGGGTTTGATCACGAGCAGAGTTTTCATGCAAAGAATGCGCAGGCTTGTGTCCGGGCTGCTTTTCTTCAACTCCATTCCCCTGCCAAACATGAAATTAGACGCCTCGGAAATCGCCGTCCACCAAACCGAACTCACCGCCCGCTGGCACATCACCCCGCCCGCCGCGACCGGCGAAGGTTTCAAGCGTTTGCTGGACGAAAACCATCTGCGCAATTTCTCACTGTGGCATGAAGAGGACGTCGCCCGTCGCGACGATCTGGGCTTCGAGGCTGTTTATCGTTCGAAGCGCGCCATCGATCGCTTCAATCAGGAACGAAACAATTTCGCGGAGGAAATGGACAAGGCCATCGTCGCCGCATTGTCGCCGGCGGAATCGGGATGCGCGCGCAATTCCGAAACACCGGGCATGATGATCGACCGCCTCTCGATCCTGGCCCTCAAGGAATTCCACATGCGAGAGGAAACCGAACGCCCCGGCGCTTCCGACGAACACAAAAAAAAGTGCGCCGAAAAACTCGCCCGCATCCGCCGTCAGCGCTCCGATCTCACGGAATGCCTGGCCGATTTGTTCGCAGACGTCGCCGCCAAGCGCCGTACTTTCTCGGTCTATTACCAATTCAAGATGTACAACGATCCGGCGCTCAATCCCCAGCTTTACGGCAATGCGCCGTCTTCCGGTCGCGCATGAGCCGGAGCAGTGAGAAATCCAATCTCTGGTTGCCGCAATTCTGGCCAATGTGGTTTTGCCTCGGCGGATTTTGGCTGCTGAATACGCTGCCTTGGCCCGAGAAACGTGCACTCGCGCACGGGCTCGGTTGGTTCACCTTCCATTTCGTCCGCATTCGCCGCCACGCGGTGTTCGTCAATTTGAAGCTCTGTTTTCCGGAAAAGTCCGCCGCAGAAATCCACGCGCTGGCCCGCGCCCACTACGACGCGCTCGCCTTGGGTCTGTTCGAAGTATGCGCCGGCTGGTGGTCCAAACCGGAGGATCTCCCTCCTCACCGGATCATCGGACTTGAAAATCTGGCAACCGCCGTCGCACGGGGTCGCGGCGCGATCCTGCTTACCGCGCATTTCACGACCTTGGAAATTTGCGGCCGATTCATGGCGGACACGGTTCCCGTCGGCTGTCTCTACCGCGACCCGAACAACGCCGTCATTGCCCACTTGATGCGCCGCAATCGCGAGCGAGGCATGTCGATCGCCGTGCATTTCGACGACCTCCGCGGTCTCGTGCGGGCCCTGCGCGCGGGTCACGCCATCTGGTACGCCCCGGATCAGGGCAAACGCACTAAATCCTCGGAAATCCTCCCGTTTTTCGGCATACCCGCCATCACGAATACCGCCACCAGCAAGATCACTGAAATGACCGAGTCGCCGGTCGTCCCCTATTTTGCGAAGCGCGAAATCAACGGCTCCTACGTGCTGACCATTCTGCCGGCGCTGGAAAATTTCCCAACCGCGGACGCTGCCGCCGATGCCGTCCGCATCAACCAGCTGATCGAAAAATATGTACGTGAAGCACCCGAACAATATTTTTGGGTGCACAAACGTTTCAAGGCCCGAGGCCCGCAATATCCGGAAGTTTATTGAATCCGATCCCTGCAGATGAGTGGCCCACGAAACACACGAAAGGACACGAAATGAAGCCCAGCGAATTTGATCGCCCCAACTTTCGCGTCCTTTCGTGGGTTTCGTGGGCCACCGCTTGAAAATCGTCGCCTCACTTATGGCCTATCCCGATCCACGCCCCTTGCGCATCCTTGTGATCCGCTACCGTTTCATCGGTGATACCGTGCTCGCGATTCCCTGCCTGCGCAATTTGCGCCTGGCTTTCCCCAACGCCAAAATCGATGTACTCGTCGAACCGGTTTCAGGTGAGACCCTCGCGCTTTGTCCCTACAAGGACGAACTTCTACTCTACGGCCCGCGCTTGAAGGGGGAAAAAAAACGGGCGGCAAAATTTCCCACCAGCCTGTTCGCCGCCGCCAAATTCCTTCGCGCGCGTCACTATGATCGTTGCTACATTCTCCGGCGCGCGTTTTCCAGCGCCATCCTGCCTTTGCTCGCCGGCATCCCGCATCGCGTCGGTTTCTCTGCCGAAGGTCAGGGCTGGCTGCTACAGCGCAGCATCCCCTACGCGGACAAACACGAAGTGGAATGTTTCCTCGATGTGCTTCGTGCGGATGATATTCCCATAGACGACACGCGTAACGAAAACTGGAGCGATTCCGCCGCCGACCGTCGGGTGGATGCCACGCTGCCGGAAGGACGCCATCCACGTGTTTTCATCTGCGCCAAATCCGTCTTGGCGCTCAAGGACTGGGCGCCTGATCGTTTTGCCCAACTGATCGTTTGGCTGGTCAATGAGCGGGGATGCGAAATCCATTTCTGCGATTCGCCGGGCAACGCCGCATACTACGCGGAAATTCGCGCCGCACTCCCCGCGCCGTTGGCGCGCGAGTGGATCGACTGGAGCGATAAACTTTCCCTGCGTGAATCAAACTCGCTGTTTCGCCGGATGGATCTCGCCATTGGCATCGACACCGGACTGCTTCATCTGGCGGCGTCTTTTCACGTTCCGGTCATCGCGCTTTTCGGTCCGCTCGAACCCTGGCGCTGGCATCCGTGGGACACCAAACACGTAATTCTCAGGCCAAAGGATCTTTCCGGCGAACGACCACTGTTGCGCATTCAGGTGAGTGAAGTTCAAGCCGCCGCCGAGCAATTCCTTCCCGCCGTCGCTGCCCCATGATCGCCCAACCGCGCTCAACCGGTAAACTTACCCCGCTCGTGCTGCGTTTCGGAGCCATGGGTGACATGGTCTTGTTGATTCCCATGCTGAAAGCGCTGCAACAGCGCTACGGAAATTCCTGCGATCTGGTGTCATCGGGACCATGGACGCCACCGTTGATGCAGCGCGTGCCCGCCTGCGGTTCGTTGAAATTGCTCACCAGCCGTCGCGCGCCCTATCTGCTGAATCGCAGCCAACAGCAATTGGTCCGCTGGCTGCGCACGCGTCCCGCCGGGCCTGTGTATGTGTTCGAGCCCGACGACAAAACCCACTGGCTGTTGCAACGCGGTGGTGTCCGCCCCGAGTGGATTTGTTCGTTGCGCACGCTCCCTCGTCTGCCAAACGAAAACATTCTCCAACACGCCCTCCGGCTAGCCAGCCAAACCCCCGCCGCGCTGCGCAATGATGCGAAAATTCCGCCCTCACCCGACCCAGCACCGAATGCCCGGCCCGATCTCACCGCGGCCGATCGCCAGGATTGCGCAGACTGGGTCGCACATCTCAAGATCGCCGGCTCGCCCTTGGTGTTGGTGCAACCGGGGAATAAAAAAACGATGCGACGCGGACGACGCCAGCGTGCAACCAACGTGAAATACTGGCCCGAGGCCGCTTGGGCCAAAGTGATTCGTTCCGTCCGCGAAACGCTGCCCGCGAGCCGCGTCCTGATTTGTGGATCTGCCCAGGAGTACGATCTCGCCGCCACGATTCAGCAGCAAGCCGGCGGTGACGGCGTCGTGAACGTTTGCGGCGACCTCCCCATTCCCCGCCTGCTCGCGCTCCAGGCAATTGCCCACAGCATGATCAGCGTCGACACGGGTCCGGCCCATTGCGCCGCTGCGATGGGCTGCCCGCTGGTGGTCATGTTCGCCCGCATCGATCCCGCCCTGTACGCGCCTACACCCACTTCCGCCCCCGTACGTCTCGTCGTGCCACCCGGAAATATTTCCGACACACCCATGACCGCAATCACACCCGAAACCGTCATTTCCGCCTGGCACGAACTGGTCGCGAGCTGATCGCTTAGGACGTGTCTGACCAATAACCCTTCGCCAATCAATCAAGGCGCGGAATCAAACCGACAGAATTAAACGCGGAGGTCGCGGAGGACGCAGAGAATACTTAGAGAATTTGATCCAGTTCGCGATCAGCACCGTTGCTGCATACTCGCATCCCGGTACTTGTCCGCGCACCTACGTGCGAGGCAAGCGGATGCCTCGAGATCTAAACCCGAAGACGATCAGTCGAAGGTGATTTTGAAAGTTTCGCTTCTGCCATTGAGCGAAACCATCAGCGGTTAACCCTTCCGCTGATCGCCGGCTTAAAATCAAACTTGGGCGCAGCGATCCGTTGTCCAATCCACTGTTCGGTGAGATGAAACCCAGATTGGTTTTGCCCGGAAGCGCTTCTTTTCGTGTCATTCGTGTGTTTCGTGGGCCACTCCGATTGCATTGTTCTGGCTTAGCGAGTCCAGCACTTTGACGTTGCCGCACACGTCCCCGCTTCCAGCCTTGACCTCGCTGCCATGCCTTTGCTCGAAGTCACCGATCTCCGTACCTACTTCCACACCCGCGGCGGCGTCTATCGTGCGGTCGACGGCGTGAATTTTTCCCTGGAAAAAGGCGAAACCCTCGGCCTCGTCGGCGAATCCGGCTCGGGCAAATCCGTCACGTGTTATTCGCTGATGGGACTCGTTCCGCAACCGCCCGGCCGCATCGAAAGCGGGAAGGCGATGTTCGATGGCGTCGACCTGCTACACTGTCCGCAACGCGAACTCCGCGCCATTCGCGGCAAGCGCATCGCGATGATTTTCCAAGACCCGATGACGTCGCTCAATCCCTACCTGCGGATCTCGGAGCAACTCATCGAGCCGTTGCTCATCCACGAAAAGATTTCCCGCACCGACGCCCTCGCGCGCGGCCTCGCGATGCTTCAGGCCGTCGGGATCAACGACGCTGAGAAACGCCTGCGTTCCTACCCGCACGAATTTTCCGGCGGCATGCGCCAGCGCGTGATGATTGCGATGGCCCTCATCGGCCGCCCCGAGATTCTGATCGCCGACGAACCGACCACCGCACTCGACGTGACCGTGCAGGCGCAGATCCTCGAATTGATCAAAAAGCTCCAGGCCGAGCTCGGCATGGCGGTGATCTTCGTGACGCACGACCTCGGCGTCGTCTCGGGCCTGTGCGATCGCGTGCAGGTCATGTACGCCGGCCGTATCGTCGAGACCGCCGACACCCGCACGCTTTTCAAAACCCCGCGCCATCCGTACACGAAGGCTCTGCAACGCTCCATCCCGTCGCTGCAACCCAAGGGCCGCGAACTGTACACGATCCCGGGTTTGCCTCCCGATCTTTCAAAACCGATCGCCGGCTGCGCCTTCGCCCCGCGCTGCGAGTTCGCCGTCGAGCGATGCAAAGCAGAAGACCCGCGCCTCCTGCCAGTCACCCCCACCCAAGCCACCGCCTGCCTCCGCGTTCAAGCCAACGAAATTTGAAACTACTTATTCACCCTGAGCTTTAACAATGCGTCGGAGTGGCCCACGAAATACACGAATGACACGAAAAGGAGCAGTTTCGGACAAAACCAACCCGGTGTTCATCTCACCAAACAGCGGTCTGCACGGGACGCTTGGTTCACCATGCGTCCGTCTAATTTCGTGTAGTTCGCGTGTTTCGCGGGCAAATCTTCTGAATGATTCCGTCTCATTCCAACCCTTCTCCGGCGGAAAGTATTCTTCGGGATCAGTGTCCATTAGTGTGGATTAGTGCTTAAACAAAATGCCGTCGCCCATCCTCCAGCTCAACGACGTCAGGACGCATTTCCCCGTCACCTCCGGCTCGCTGACGCAAAAGCAAACCGGCACCGTCAAGGCGGTCGACGGCGTTTCGCTCTCCGTCGCCCGCGGCGAAGTGCTCGGCCTCGTCGGCGAATCCGGCTGCGGCAAATCCACGCTCGCACGCACGATTCTGCAACTCGTACCGACCACCGCCGGCACGGTGATTTTGGAAGGACGTAATCTCACCTCCGCTTCCGCCGCCGAATTACTCGTCGCCCGTCGCGACTTGCAAATGGTTTTCCAGGACCCCTTCGCGTCGCTCAACCCCCGCATGACTATCTACGCCACACTGGCAGAGCCGCTGCTGGTTCACGGCGTCGTCCCGAAAAAAGCCGTTCGGCAACGCGTCACGCAGCTGATGGAAAAAGTCGGCCTCGCGCCGCGTTTCATGGAAAAGTATCCGCACGAATTTTCCGGCGGACAACGCCAGCGCATCGCGATCGCCCGCGCCCTCGCACTCGAACCAAAGGTCATCATTGCCGACGAACCTGTCTCCGCCCTCGACGTCTCGATCCAGGCACAAATTCTCAATCTGCTTTCCCAACTGTGCCGCGAGATGAACCTCGCGCTCATCTTCATCGCGCACGACCTATCCGTAGTGAAACACATTTCCGATCGCATCGCCGTGATGTACCTCGGAAAAATCGTGGAGCTCGGCCCCGCCGCCGACGTCATCGAACGCCCACTGCATCCGTACACGCGCGCCCTCGTGAGCGCGATCCCGACGCCTGACCCCGACATCGAGCGCGCCAAGAAACGCCTGGTTCTCCCCGGCGATCCACCCTCCCCGCTCAATCCGCCGCCCGGCTGCGCCTTCCATCCCCGCTGTCCTTACGCCGTGCAAAAATGTCAGGAAGCCATTCCACCTCTGATCCCCGCCGCCCCCGCCCGCGAGGCGGCGTGTATCCGCCTCAACGAAATCTGAGCCGAAACGCCGGACGTTTATTTCGCCGAAGGTCCCGATGAGCTTGAGCGAACTCACCCGCAAGGCCTGACTTTATTTTTCGATCTTTTCTTTTCCGAACTGCGAAAGTGACCAATAGCCATGTTTTCCTGATTCCAGTGAATGCCAGTCAGTCGCTTCCAAAGCCTTCCGCAGATAAATATTCATGTAGCCGTGCCCGACAAGGCCGACATGTCCGGATTCGCACGCCAATGCAGCGAGCTGATCCGCGAGAGAAGATGCGCGCCGTCGCACCGCTTGCCTGTCTTCTTTCGCGCGGGCTAACTCCAAAACCCAGAGAACGCGCGCAATGACAGTGAAAACCGCGGGACGATGGGAAAGCGGCCAAACAATCTTCGTCGGAAGCGGCGCTTCCCGCGCATCAATCGCGATCCTTCTTTCTGCGCGCGGATCGAGTGCGTCGGCCGATTCCACGGCGCGCCTCGATGGACTGGTGAGCAAGAGCCTGCAACTCGCGAGTGCTCTCCTTACGGCGTCAGGCGGCGGCAGCGAGCGATCAATGCCGGCTTCGTCATATGCGAGTAACCACGCCGGAAAATCCCTGGCTCGAATGCTGGATGACAAATCCGCATCAGGCATACCGTGGCGCACGAGCGAGATCTTCATTTTTCGCCCAATGTTTCAGTGAACCGCGCGCCTCGTCGATTCCGGTGGGTGGTTAGCTGCGTCTTCAATGAGTTGTTCGCTCATAAGTTTTTTCACGCCGCTTAAAAGCGCCGCGTACACCGCCATGGCAATGATTCCACCTAATGAATTGAAGTGTCTAAGACCGCTAAAGTATTGGAACGTCAAAAATGCAAACTGCCCGAAGAAACTAAAATGCAGCGCCCATGCCATCACTTGAGAGCGCTTGGCCAACAAATATTGAAATCTTACAACGACATAGAAGAATGAGGACGTCACCAAGAGGAAGAAAAGCGAAGCTAAAATAAACACTCCCGAAATGCCGCTCCATCGCGGGCTCGAATCTTGGAGGAACACCAGCGCAATCTGCGCGGCATATCCCAGGAATATTATCCCGTACAGTGACCCAAAGAAACCGAATGAGAAGCGGAGTGCGCGTTCAGTCTTGGGGTACATATGAGCCTCCAACTAACAGTGCTATTGAGACACGAATACGAGTCTTTTCCTCGACGAATTTATCGGCAGAGAGAATGGCCCAAGTTTTTCAGCGGCAATCATTGATTTCAAACAAGCCATCTTCCCGTCAGAAAGCACGCGGCCAAAAGATCCAACGGGATCACCACGGCCCGTCGCGGGCCTCGTGATGACGGGCACGGAAAAATGAGATGCGAAGCTCGCGCCTCAAACCGCCACTTCGCTTCGCCGGTGATCCTCGGTCACGGTCTGGCACAGGCCGACGAAAGTTTCCTCGCCAAGTGAAAGACGTCGGCCACGAACGTAAGCGACGCCCCAGCGGCGGCGGAGTTTGCGTTTGCCGAGCGGAAGCGAGACCAGCGCCCCGGCGTCGAGTTCGGCGCGGGCCACCCACGGCGCGAGCACTCCGACTCCGAGCCCGATCTTCACGAGTTCTTTGATCGCTTCCATGCTGCCGAGCTCCAGAAAATTCGAGAGCGGCATTCCTTCCGCGCGAAAATATTCCTTCACCAAGCGAAACGTATAACTCGTCTGGTTATAGAGAATCAGCGTTTCGCTTTCCATCGTCTCGCGTTGCACGCGACCCGCCTGCGCCCATGGATGCGTCGGCGCCGTGAGGAAACGCATCTCGTCCATGAACAGCGGAACAAAGTTCAACTCCTTCAAACCGCCGGGCTCCAGCATCAGCGCGAGATCGATCCGGTTGTTCAGCAACAAATCCATTTGCTGTGCGTGATCACCGGGATCGATCGAGATCATGCATTTCGGAAAACTCTGCTTAAATTCCCGCAGCACGGTCGGCAGAATATACTGGCACGCCGTCGTGCTCGCGCCAAGGCGGAGCCGTCCGTGACCCCAGCGGGACAATTCCTCCAAGCCCGTGCGCGCGGCTTTCATTTCACCGAGGATTTTTTCCACGTGACGCAGGAGTTGTTCGCCGGCCTGCGTCAACGTCACCCTTCGCCCCGCGCGCTCGAACAACCGGCAGCCGGCCTGTTCCTCCAGCGCCTTGATCGCGTGGCTGATGGCACTTTGAGTCAGGAAGAGATCACGTGCCGCCTCGGTGAAACTACCCAGTCGCGCGAGGGCCGCGAAGGCCAGAAGGTGTCGGGTGTCGAAGACGTTGGCTTTCATTAAGTGGTGAAGGGCCGGGGCGGCGGATGAACGCTACTCATGCCGGCTATGAATTCTTTGAAGAGCAGTAATCACGCCAAACGATCCAACTGGCACGTCATGCGCTTAATTGGTCACAATCATGCCAGCCACCGCCCAACCCGTCCACGCTTCCTCTTCGCGCCCGCTGCGCATTGGTTTTCTGGCTCTGACGGATGCCGCCCCGTTCATCGCCGCCCAGGAATTGGGCATTTTTGCGCATCACGGCTTGCGGGTTCAACTTTGTCGCGAAGTCGGCTGGGCCACCATTCGCGATAAAATTCTCTATGGTGAATTGGACGCGGCGCACGCCCTCGCTCCCATGCTGTGGGCTGCGCAGCTTGGCCTGGGTTGCATCAAACTGCCGGTGTGCACCGGGTTGGTGCTCAACCTCCATGGCAACGCGATCACACTGTCGGAACGATTGTGGAAGGCGGGCATCCGCGATCATGCCACGTTGAAAGCCGAGGCTCTCCGCCGTCGCGGCGAAAACAAACTGACCTTCGGCGTCGTCTTTCCCTTTTCTTTGCACAGTCTTCAACTCCACCAGTGGTTGGAGCAGGTGGGGCTGAATCCGGATCGTGACGTGCGCATCGCCATCGTGCCGCCCGCACAGATGGCGCGCAATCTGGCTGCGGGGACGCTCGATGGTTTCTGCGCGGGCGAACCGTGGAACACCGTTTCCATTCAACAGGGCGAAGGCTGGTCGCCCGCGTGGAGCGCGTCGCTCACGCCCGGCCACGTCGAAAAAGTTCTCATGGTCCGCACCGACTTCGCCGAGCAGCGCGCGATGGAGCATGTCACGCTGATCACCGCCGTCGCGCAGGCCGCGGCGTGGTGTGATGAACCGCGTCACCGCGCCCAGCTGGCGAAAATGCTCAGCTCGCCGCTCTATCTTAATGTATCGCCCAAGACGATCGCGCCAGCGCTGCTGGGCCGTTTCGGATGCGGGCACGATCGCTTTGAAACGATCCCGGATTTTCACGTTTTCAGCCAGGGCGACGCCGGTGTGCCGAGCCTTTCGCGTGCCGCCGCCATCCAATCCGAGCTCGTGGCCGCTGCCCTCGTGCCACGCTCGCTCGCCACGACGGACCTCCCGGCGCGGTTGTTCCGCGAAGATATTTATCGCCAGGCCCTCACGCCATCCACGCCTCCTGCGCCGCCCCATACGGCGTGCACTCAACACACTCACGCTGCCATGTAGAATTTTCATCCCCAACCAACCATGAACCTCATCCAACTTAAAAAAAACGGGCACTGGCCCACGCTGGTCACCGCGTTTCTTTATTTCGACGTCAGCTTCATGGTGTGGACCATGCTGGGCGCACTCGGTGTCCAAATCGGGATGTCGCTCGGGTTGTCGCCGCAACAAAAAGGATTGATGGTGGCCGTGCCCTATCTGTCCGGCGCCTTTATTCGGATCGCGCTGGGACTGCTCGTTGACCGCATGGGGGCGAAAAACACCGGGATCGTCGCCCAGCTTGTCGTGATCGCGGGCATGACGGTCGCGTGGCGAGCCGGGCTCCATTCCTTTCACCAAACGCTCGCTTTCGGAGCCGTGCTCGGCGTGGCGGGGGCAAGTTTCGCGGTCGCTCTTCCGCAGGCCGGACGCTGGTATCCGCCCCAAATGCAAGGGCTGGTGCTCGGACTTGCGGGCGCCGGCAACATCGGCGTCGTGATCGATTCCATTTTTGCGCCCCGACTCGCCAATGCGTACGGCTGGAACAGCGTTTTCGGCCTCGCGGTGCTGCCGCTCATCGTCGTGCTTGTGGTCTACCTTTTATTTTCGCGTGAAGCACCCATCGAGACGAAGAAAAAGAAATTCAGCGATTACCTCACGCTTCTGAAACAAAAGGACGCCCACTGGTTTTGCCTTTTCTACACCGTGAGCTTCGGCGGATTTTCCGGTTTGGCGGCATCGCTGATTATTTATTTCACCTCGGAATTCGGTCTGACCGCCGTGCGCGCTGGTGAAATGGCCGCGCTGTGCACGCTGGTCGGTGCAGTGGGACGGCCCGTGGGCGGGGCGCTGGCGGATCGACTGGGTGGTATCCGCGCGCTGTATATTTTCTACCTGGTCGCCGGTACTTCGCTCACGGCGGTGGCATTTCTCAATTCACTCTGGCTTTGCACCCTCGCCTTTTTTCTCGCCAGTGGCGCTTTCGGCATGGCGAACGGATCCGTCTTCCAGCTATTGCCCCAGCGCTTCCCGAGGGACCTCGGCGTGATGACCGGCCTCGCCGGCTGCGGTGGCGGCATCGGCGGATTTCTCCTCGCCAGTTCGCTCGGATATTCCAAAGGCCTCACGGGAACGTATCTGGCCGGCCTCCTCATCTTTGCCGGACTGTGTGTCGTCGCGATCATCGGCCTCGGGGTGGTGAAAACGAGATGGCGGACAACGTGGGGTGTTCTGGCCGCTGCTCGCATTTAAGACGGAGCGATTGAGGATTCGCCTCCAAACGGCCGCGAGCACGGATTTTCATGAATCAAATTCATGTAATTCATTAAATATTTATACGGCATTTATGGATCCGAATCCGCCAATTGGCACGCAACGCGCTAAATGTGGGATACCAAATCCCACTCTCCCATGGACTATATCAAGCCAGCCGATCTCGTTAAGAACATGCTCACCGCCGGCGAAACAAAAGCCGCGCTGTCGATCAAGGACTTGCTCATCCGTGGATTTCTCTCGGGCGCACTGCTCGGATTTTCCACAAGTCTCGCACTCACCGCCACTGCGCAGACCAACACGGCGCTAGTCGGTGCACTCGTATTTCCGGTGGGATTTGTGATGATTGTCCTGCTCGGCTTCGAACTCGTCACGGGTAGTTTCGCGGTCACTACACTCGCCGCCGTTGACGGCCGCAAATCGTGGTCGCAAGTCGCTTCCAATCTCACCTGGGTTTTTCTGGCCAATCTGATCGGAAGCATGGCGTACGGTCTCCTGCTGTATGTGGTCCTCACCGACATGGGTACGAGCGTTCCAAGCGGCATCGCCGCCAGGATCGTTGCCATCGCCGAAGCGAAAACCACTGCGTATGCCGCGCACGGTTTCGCCGGTCTTGTGACTGTTTTCGTCAAGGCGATCCTGTGCAATTGGATGGTTTGTCTCGGAGTCGTGATGGCGATGACCTCTCATTCCACCGTCGGCAAAATCGTCGCAATGTGGCTGCCGGTCATCACATTTTTTGCGCAGGGCTTTGAGCACTCGGTGGTCAACATGTTCATGATTCCCACCGGCATGTTGCTCGGCGCCAAAGTGTCCTTTTCCGACTGGTTGCTGTGGAACCAAATTCCCGTCACCCTCGGCAATCTCGTCGGCGGCTTTCTCTTCACCGGACTGTTTCTCTACTGGACCTATCGCCCGGCTAAATCCGTCGCCGTCGACGATTCTGTCACGACTACTTCTGCCCTGCCCGTCCGCACTTGAAGCAATCCACTTCCATGTCCGCTCCCGTTACCGAACCTTCCGCAGGTTTCACACCCGAGCAAAAGCAATACCTCGAAGGTTTCCTCGCCGGCGCCGCCGCCCAAATCCCCTTTGTCGGTCAGACCGCAGGTGGCTTGATCACCGCTGCCCCCGTCGGAGCAAATACGGCCAATCTCGCCGCCGCGCCGACCGAGGACACCGTCTTCGGCACCCCCCTCGCGGACCTGTGCAAACCGGAACGATGGAAGTATGACGAAAACCCCCTCGATATCTGGGAAAAACTCGTTGCGCACGCTGACGCGGAAAAATTCCCCGAGGAAGCCGACTCCTTTCGTTTCAAATTTCATGGCTTGTTTTACGTCGCGCCGGCGCAGGACAGTTACATGCTCCGCCTGCGGTTGCCCGCCGGGGAAATCACCGCCGCCCAACTGCGCGGCGTCGCGGAAATCGCCGACTGGGGCGCAGGCTGCGCGCACATCACCACCCGCGCCAATCTCCAAATCCGCGAATTACGGCCGCGCGATATCATCAAGGTTTTGGTTCATTTGCAGGAACTGGGTCTGACGTCCCGCGGCTCGGGCGCGGACAATGTGCGCAACATCACCGCGTCGCCCAACAGCGGCTTCGATCCCGATGAGTTGCTCGACGTCCGTCCGTTTGCGAAAGGCCTGCACCACTACATCCTGAATCATCGCGACCTTTACGGCCTCCCGCGCAAATTCAATGTAGCCTTCGACAATGGCGGCTCGCTGTCCACCGCAGCGGACACGAATGACATCGGTTTCATCGCATGCCGCGTCAGCGAAAAATCGCTCGCCGGTTTCGCGTCCGCCGAAAGTTTGAATTCAAAACCCGATCTTCCTCCAGGCACCTATTTTCGTCTCGAACTCGGTGGCATTTCCGGTCACGGCGATTTCGCCCGCGACACTGGCTTGCTGATCAAGGCCTCCGATTGCGTCGCCGTCGCCGCCGCCATGCTGCGGGTTTTCAATGAAAACGGCGACCGCACCAACCGGAAAAAAGCGCGCCTTAAATACCTGCTCGAAAAATGGGGCGTGGAGAAATTCATCGAGGAAACCCAAAAGAAACTCGCCTTCCCTCTCGCCCGGTTGCCGCTTGGCGCCTGCGAACCCCGCCGGCCGCATTTCAAACATGGCTGGCTGGGCGTGCAAAGACAGAGCCAAAAAGGATTCAACTCCATCGGCGCAGGCGCGCCCGTCGGCCGGATCACTTCGCGCCAAATGCGCCAGCTCGCCGACCTCGCCACCAATTATGGCAAGGGTGAGATCCGTCTCACCGTCTGGCAAAGCGTCATCGTCCCGCATGTGCCGGATGCTTTCGCCGAAACCGCCCGGCGCAACCTCACCCGCATCGGTTTCTTCACCGAAGCGTCCCTCGCGACCGGCGGTATCGTCGCCTGCACTGGCAACAAGGGCTGCAAATATTCCGCGGCCGACACCAAGGGTCACGCGATCGTGTTGATGAAACACCTCGGCAACCGCGTCCAACTCGATTCCCCGGTCAACATCCACTTTACCGGTTGTCCGCATTCCTGCGCGCAGCACTATTGCGGCGACATCGGATTCGTCGGCACAAAACTCACCGATGGATCGGAAGGCTATCATGTGGTGCTCGGCGGTGGCATGGGTCACGAACAGGGCATTGCGCGCGAGATTTTCCGCGGCGTGCGTGCCACGGAGATCCCGGCGCTGAGCGAGCAAATCCTGCGCACTTACCAACTGAAAAAGAAAACCGGCGAATCATTTGTCGAATGGGCCCGCCGCCATTCCGCCAAGGAACTCCAGGAGTTTTTCTCGTCATGAACGTCATCGTTCCAGTCATCCCGGAAACCGCCCCGTTCAGCCTCGAACAACGCGCGTGGCTCAACGGCTACCTCGCTGGTCTCATGGCGCGCGGACCGGTCGACCCGGTGGCCGCCGGAGCCGCGTCGAAGAGCGGCCCGGTCGCGACGCTCAAGTCGCTGACCATCCTTTTCGGCTCGCAAACCGGCACGTGCGAAGGCCTCGCCAAGCGCGCCGCCAAGGAAGCGGGCAAACGCGGATTTGCGGCGACGATGATGGACATGGCCTCGTTCACCAGCGCGCAACTTGCGCAGGAGAAAAACGTCCTGGTGATCGTGAGCACGTATGGTGATGGCGAGCCGCCGGATGGCGTGAAACCTTTCCACGCCGCCCTCGGCGCGGAAGGCGCGCCGGCGCTCACGGGCCTGCGTTTCTCGGTGTGCGCGCTCGGCGACACCAACTACCCGATGTTCTGCCAATGCGGCAGGGACTTCGACGCCCGCCTGGAAAAACTCGGGGGCACCCGGGTCAATGCCCGCGTGGATTGTGACCTCGATCACGACGAAATTTTCACCAAGTGGCTCGACGTCACGCTCGGTTCCTTCGGCACCGGCACCGGCGCGGCCACCACCGCCACGGCTTCCACCGCCGCCCCGGCAGTGCTCGAAGAAGAAATTGGTTATTCGAAAAAACGCCCCTACCCCGCGCTGTTGCTCACCTCGCGCAATCTCAACGGGCCGGGCTCGGGCAAACAGGTTCACCACGTGGAATTTGACCTCGCTGGTTCCGGCCTGAACTACGAGGCTGGCGACGCCCTCGGGGTGGTGCCGTTGAACTGTCCTCAACACGTCGCCGATGTCCTCGCCGCCCTCGGCAGCGACGGCGAGGAAGCGGTGCCCGCGCCCGATGGAAACAGCATTCCGCTCCGTCGCGCGCTGACTGAATGCTATGACCTCGGCAAACCGTCCGCCGAATTGCTCGCTTTGTGCAACGTCAGCAGCGGCGGCGGTGCCGCGACCACGCTTCACCACGTGGTCGATGTGCTCGCGTCGCGCCCGGGACTGAAACTCGCGCCGGGAAATTTCGTCAAGGCCCTCAAGAAAATCCAACCGCGCCTCTATTCGATTTCGTCTTCGCCAAAGGCTCACACCGGGCAGGTTCATCTGACGGTGGGTGCAGTCCGCTACGAAAAAGACGGTCGCGCGCGGAAGGGCGTTTGCTCGACCTTCCTCGCCGATCGCGCCACCGTCGGGGAATCCAAAATCGGGGTGTTCGTTCACTCGAACAATGCCTTCCGCCCGCCGTCCTCGGGCGATACGCCGATGATCATGGTCGGGCCGGGCACCGGCATCGCGCCTTTTCGAGCGTTCCTGCATGAGCGCCGCGCCACTGCTGCAAAGGGAAAAAGCTGGCTCTTCTTCGGCGACCAGCGGGCTGCCTCCGATTTCCTCTACCGCGGGGAACTCGAATCGCTCAAAAGCGAAGGCGTGCTCGCCCGCCTCGATCTCGCGTTTTCGCGCGATCAGGAGGAAAAAATTTACGTGCAACAACGCATGCTGGAAAACGCCGCGGAACTCTTCGCGTGGCTGGAAGCCGGCGCGCACTTCTACGTCTGCGGCGACGCTTCCCGCATGGCGAAGGATGTGGACGTCGCGCTGCACAAGGTCGTCGAGACTGCCGGCCACAAAACCGCCACCGGGGCCGCCGCATACATTCAAGCGTTGCGCACTGCGAAACGCTACCAACGCGATGTATATTGAAGGCCACTGATCCTTGGTCGCGCCCAAAAAAAATTCCACGCTGGCCCTCATCGACGAACTGCTCGCCGAACAATCCCGCTTGCAAACGCCGGTCGCGCGTTTTGCCGCCACGCACTCAAATACCCGCGCCTCCACGCTCACTTCGCAGCTGATCCCGCTCTCACTGCCCAAGCCGGGCGAACAGTATGCGTTTGAAGTCGATCTCGACGCCTGCACCGGTTGCAAGGCCTGCGTTTCCGCGTGCCACGCATTGAACGGTCTGGACGACGACGAAGCCTGGCGGGACGTGGGTGTCGTCACGGGCGGGACGCAATCGAGACCTTACCAGCAAACCGTCACCACCGCCTGCCACCATTGCGCCGATCCGGGCTGTCTCAACGGTTGTCCGGTTCTCGCCTACGAAAAGGATCCGATCACCGGCATCGTGCGCCACTTGGACGACCAATGCATCGGTTGCCAGTACTGTGTGCTGAAGTGCCCGTACGATGTTCCCAAGTACAACGAGCGTCTCGGCATCGTGCGTAAATGCGACATGTGTCAGCAACGCCTCGCGGTTGGCGAAGCGCCCGCGTGCGTTCAAGCCTGTCCGACGCAAGCCATCAGCATCGTTACGGTCATCACCAACCAGGACGGTGTTCTGGCATCCGATACCTCCTCGTTTCTTTCCACCGCTCCGGATCCCGGCTACACGCGACCGGTCACGCGCTATCTCACGGAGCGCCCCGAGCCGGACAATCTCCTCGCAGCCGATAACGCGATCCTTCGCCCGCAACCCGCGCACTGGCCGCTGGCCATCATGCTCACGTTGATGCCACTCGCGGTCGGGACGGAAATCGCCGCGGTGGTGTTAAACGCGGCTCATTATCCCGAACCTGCAGTGCGCAAACTCGTCCTGCTGGCGTGGGCCGCGGGCGCTGCGGGCTTGCTGGCCAGCGTCGCTCATTTGGGCAAACCAATGCGTGCCTGGCGGATTTTCCTCGGCTGGCGAAAAAGTTGGCTCAGTCGCGAGGCCATGGTGTTTAGCGCGTGGTTTGGCCTGGCCACCCTCGCCCTGAAGTTTTCCGTGGCGCTACCCCTCGCCGTCGCCCTCGGCGCGATCGGGCTTTTCTGTTCGGTCATGATCTACGCGGATACCCATCGCCGGCTGTGGCGGTTTTCCCAGACGGGTCCGCGTTTTTTTGGCAGCGCGTTGCTGCCGGCCGCCGCCGCCGTTTTTGCCTTCGGCTTCGAAACAAAAATCTGCCTCATCGTTCTCGGTGGCGCGACGGCATTGAAACTGGCGTGCGATGCACGACTCCTGCGACCGCTGGATCTCGCCGACGCCGACGATCCGCTCACGCCCGAGTTGCACTCCGCGCGGCTGCTGAATGGACCGCTTCGCCCACTGTTCGGACTGCGCATCGCCGCCGCCGTTGTGACGGCGTTTTTACTGCCGATTCCGATCGTGACCGGTCAATTGCCGCCGTGGACGGCGTGGTTCGTTTTTGCGAGTGCGCTGCTGGGTGAACTGCTCGAACGTCACCTCTTTTTTCGTTCCGTCGACGCGCCGAAAATGCCCGGAGTCGCGGCATGAGCGCGCTCGACGATCTGTTGCGCGCCCGCACCGGGGCAATGACGAGCGAACTCGTCCAACACCCGGGCGATTTCGGCTTGGGACAGGTTCCGCTTCGTCTCGCGCCGGTCGGAACAGCGCGATCGATTTGCGGATTTTGCAGCACAGGTTGCTCGCTCAACATCCATCTGAATGCCGCCGGCGAGGCGATCAACCTCACGCCAAATCCCGATTATCCCGTCAACCTCGGCATGGCCTGCCCGAAAGGCTGGGAAGCACTGACTCCACTCGCCGCGTCCGACCGCGTAACGACGCCGCTGCTGCGCGATAGAGACGGCGTGCTGAAACCTATTTCGTGGTCGAAAGCCATGGAGGTATTTTGCGAACGGATGAAAGGAGTTCAATCCAAGCATGGCAAATCCGCCGTCGCTGTCCTCAGCACCGGACAGATCGTCACCGAAGAAATGGCGTTGTTGGGCGCGTTGGCCAAATTCGGCATGGGTATCGCCGATCTCGACAGCAACACGCGCCAGTGCATGGCGACCTCGCACGTCGCCTACAAACAGTCGCTCGGCTTCGACGCGCCACCATTCACTTACGCGGATTTCGAGGAGAGCGACGTGCTGGTTTTTGTCGGAGCCAATCCCTGCATCGCCCACCCGATCATGTGGCAGCGCGTGATGCGCAACCAACGCAACCCCGCCATCATCGTGGTCGATCCACGCCGAACCGAGACGGCGATGGCGGCCACACTCCATTTGCCGGCGTATCCCAAAAGCGATCTCACGTTGCTTTACGGCATTGCCCGTGAATTGCTCGCGCGCGGCGCGATCGACCAGGATTTTATTGAAAAAAACACGACAGGATTCGCAGCCTTCGCCGAATTCGTCGGAGCATTTCCGCCGGAACGCGTGTTGGCTGAGACCGGGCTCAGTGTCGCCGACTACCAAAAAACCATCGACCTCATCGCCCGGCCCGGTGTACGGGTTTCCTATTGGTGGACGATGGGCGTCAACCAGAGCCACCAGGCCACGCGCACGGCGCAGGCCTTGATTAATCTCGCACTCATGACCGGCCAGATCGGCAAGCCCGGCACGGGAGCAAACTCGATCACGGGACAGTGCAACGCAATGGGCTCGCGGCTATTTGGCAACGCCACCTCGCTCCTTGGAGGCTACGATTTCGCCAAACCCGGGCACCGCTCCCATGTCGCGGATATTCTCGGCATCGATGAGAAACTGATTCCGACGCAGGCCAGCCGGGCTTATGATCGGATTCTCGACGCCGTATACACCGGGGAAATTCGCGCGCTCTGGATCATCGCCACCAACACCGCACACTCCTGGATCAACCAGGGACATTTCACCCGATTGCGCGACAAACTCGATTTCCTCGTCGTGCAGGACATGTACGCGACCACTGAGACGGCACAGCAGGCCGATCTCGTGTTACCCGCCGCCGCCTGGGGAGAGAAGGACGGATTTTTCATCAACAGCGAGCGTCGCCTCGGACTAGCGCGCAAAGTCGCGCGAGCCCCGGGACAGGCCTTGAGCGATTTCGCCATTTTCAAATTGATCGCCGAGGCCTGGGGTTGCGGAAAACTCTTTGAAGAATGGAGTTCACCGGCGGCGACATTTCAGATTCTCAAAAAACTCTCTGCCGGCCAGCCCTGCGACTTCTCCGGCATTCGTGACCACACCCATCTCGAGGACGCCGGCGGCATCCAGTGGCCCTTTACGCCGGCGGATGCCGACGTAATAACGAATGATGAATTGGCGAAATCCGAAAAAGAACAAACCGCGCCTTCCCCCGCACCCGCCAATTCGTCATTTGAAATTCGTCATTCAAATTCAACCCAAGAACGGCGCCTTTTCTCGGACGGAAAGTTTTTCACCCCCGACGGACTAGCCCGTTTTTATTTCGACGCGCCGGTCCCGCTTCCTGAATTACCCGACGAAAAATATCCGTTGTTGCTCAACACCGGTCGTGGATCTTCTTCGCAATGGCACACCGGATCCCGCACCAACAAAAGTGCCGTGCTGCGAAAGTTGTCGCCCAATCAACCGTGGATCGAACTCAACCCCGCGGACGCCAGTCGTCTCGGGATCGAAGCGGGACAGTTGGTCGTGGTGCGTTCGCGTCGCGGCGAAACCGCCGCACTTTCAGTGGTCACGCCCGTTGTGCAGCCCGGGCAAACGTTTATGCCGATGCATTACGCCGAGGTGAACGTCCTCACTTTCCCCGCCTACGACCCGCATTCCCGTCAGCCCGCGTACAAGGCATGCGCGGTCACGGTCTTGCCGTTGGCCGAGGCTCACGAGCGTTGACATTTCAGGTGGAATCAGGATCGAGCCGGTCAGCGTGCCAGTTGACGGAATGACCGGGCGTGCTGTATTGTTTTCGCACCGGCGGACATTGGGCCCGCTGGGCATTACCCTGAACAAAGGAAGTCCCATGCAAAAGTTAAGGCAATTCATCGGCTGGGCTGACACCCAGCCCAAGGTCTGGCTCGATTGTGTGCGCATCTATCTCGGGCTTGGTCTTTTCATTCGCGGGCTCTTCATCATCACCAACACTAGGGCGGATTTCGTCCAAACGCTCATCCAGAATATGGCGCATCCATGGCTGGTCACGGTCGGACTGCTGCACTATGTCACCATCGCGCACCTCATCGGTGGATTGACGCTGATGTTCGGCCTGCTCACCCGCATCGCGGCTTGGGTCCAGATTCCGGTCCTCGCCGGCGCAATCCTCATGCATCGCAATGAAGACCTGATGACCTCCGGCCAGTCGCTGGAATTATCCACTCTCGTGCTTTTCCTACTGGTAACATTTGCGTTCGCCGGAGCCGATCTGTTATCCGTGGACAACGGCATGCCAAAACTGCGCACGACGGAAGAGTTCCGGCCGAGGACCACCACCACGCCGCGAGCCTGTAGGGCGTTTTTCGAAATGGAAGGACCGCTAAATTCCCGGCGAGTCGCATAGAGTGTATACATCAGTCACCCCGTGCCAGATTGGGGAAGTTGCTCGGTCGTTGAGCGGTCACCCAACAAAGTGTGCGGCATGCGGCAGCTCAGAGCGGAACACCGACGAAAGTTGTGCTTAACTTAACTGCATTCAAAATTAGATTTCGTTTTTGCCCTCCGCCCCGGCTATTGATGAACTCGCCCACTTTCCCAGTCACAAGGCTGCACTTATCGCTCTTCGCAGTGATATTCTGGAGTCCTACTTCTGCCACGGCCGACCAAATCGCAAGTCAGCTCACATTGCCGAGTCTGAATGTGAGTGCCTTTGCACCGGTCTTGAAAGTAGCGGATTTTCACATGCGGAAGAAACGCTTTGGCGCGTCGGCAGTATCCGACGGTCACTTTATCTATGTCATCGGCGGTATGGACGAGAAGGATAATTTCCTCACCTCCATTGAAAAATTCGATCCCGAGACCGGCCAATCAAGCGAATTCGCACAGTTGCAGACTGCCCGTCTATGGCCCCAAGCCGTGTTTTATAGCGGGAACATTTATGTACTAGGCGGGAGTGTCCTCGCGTTGAAAACATTCATGCCACCAGCCCAGAATCCATCGCGGGGCGCTTCTGAGAACCAATTCCAAGATCGCATCATGGGTGGCTCCACCGCCCAGATCGCGATCTCGATGGAACATTTGGAACCCGAGGCGTCAATGGAGGTAGTCGATCTCGCGACCAAACACGTGTCACGTGGACCGGCGATGCCCGAAGGCAGGACGCAATTCGGCTGCGTCGTGCTGGAAGACGAGCTCCTCGTCATTGGCGGAAAACGGATCCATCACCTCGGCTTGAGTGCAACGAATACCACACTCTGCTATTCTTTCACAAACGGGAAGTGGCAAAAGGGTATTCCGCCAATGCCGCACCCACGCATGGCTCAAGCAGTGGTAGTGGACGGCCCATTTATCGTGGTGCCGGGCGGCTACGATGGAGCCATGGCCGTCAATCAGATGGAGGCATTCGACGTCCGTGATCCGAAGTGGATCTCGCTCCCGCCGCTTTGCCGAGCGTGCAGCGCATATTCCCTGGCTTTTCTTGGACACTATTTGTTTCTCTTCGGAGACTATGAGGCACCAGCTGAACTGATCGCCTATGACCTGAAAACCAAGACCTCGCAGACATTTACCCTCCAGTATATCGCCGCGCGGAACACAGCTGCGGTCGTTCTCGCCGGCAAGATCTACATCTTTGGAGGTAAACCGGACAAGGACTCAGCCGGAACTATCGATGACATTCAGGTTTTTGTTCCGCCGCTCCACCCGAACGAACGACGCTAACCTGGATATTTCAATCTTACGAAAGATAAGGAGGTCAAAGGTCGGCTCCCTCATCGGTTTTGAAAATGCGCCCTCGCAAAGATCCTAAGGTAAGTTTCGAGGATTTTGGTGACGCTAGTGCAGCTAAAGTCAATTGACTCCTGTCAAGGCGCTTCGCCGTTAGAGCATATTAAATAATAGTGTAGCCGTTATTTTCTGGTATTTTTGGGATGACTGGACAATAGTGAGGGCGATGAAAACGCTTTCACTGGATTTGCGGGAACGGATTCTGGGGGCCTACGATGCCGGCAACGCCACGCGCGAGATGGTGGCGGGCCGGTTCCGGGTGTCGGTGGGAATGGTCAAGAAGCTGTTGCAGCAACGACGCCGGCTCGGTGAGATTGGGCCGCTGCACCACCGGGCCGGACGCAAGCCAAGCATCCTGCCCGCGCACCGCGCGCAACTGCGGCGGCAGTTGGCGGCGAAGCCGGATCTGACT
>DASYDH010000039.1:0-12936 GCA_036499685.1 Lacunisphaera sp.
CTCGCCTGATCTCAACCCCATCGAAATGATGTGGAGCAAAGTAAAGTCACTCCTCCGCAAAGCCCAGGCCCGCACCCATGACGATCTGCTCCTGGCCATCGCCTCCACCCTCCGCGCGGTTACCGCCCAAGATACCCTCGGTTGGTTTGTCGCCTGTGGCTATAACTTTATTTGAAATGTTCTAATTTGCCGTCATGAAATACCCTCTGTTGGTTGCGTTGCTGCTGACCGTCGCGTTACGGGCCGAGGACTTCAGTCCCGAGACGGGTTTCACGGCGCTGTTCAACGGTCGCGACCTAAGCGGCTGGCACCATCAGGCAGGCCCGGTCCTGACCGGCCTCACCGACGCGGGCGACGGACGATATACGGTGGTGGACGGCGCCATCTCGGCCAATAGCGACAAGGCTACTCATGGCCGCGTGCTGCTGTGGACGGTCGCGCCGCACACGGGAAACTTCGTGCTGCGCCTGGAATTTCGTGCGGCACCCAAAACCGACGGCGGCCTATTTTTCAACAAAACCCAGATCCAGTGCGGAGACTACGGCGGCTATGCCTTCAAGGAATTCAAGTTCTACAAACCCGAGGACTGGAATGCCCTCGAGGTCACGGTGAAGGACGGCATGGCCCGGTGCACCTGTAATGGCGAGCTGCTGGTGGAGGCGCTAAAAATCACCGAGCCGGGTGCGATCGCGATCGAGGCCGACAAAGGCGCGATCGCCTACCGCCGGCTGCGGATCAAGCCACTGCCCTGAGGCGATTGATTCCCCGTGCTCCGGATTGACCACGGATTACACGGAAATCACGGATACAAATGGTAGGGGCCGTTGCCCTCAACTGCGTTGCTTGGAGAAAGGTTTTGCCCGCTAAACATACGAATGGGAGCAAATTGAAATATGGCAGAAAGATTAATTCAAAATCTGTCCCAACGGGTCGGCCCCACGGCCGCGATAGTAGTCGGAATTTTTGAAAGACGCCATCTCGTAGCGCGGATCGTAGTGCATCAGTCGAAGAGCAGAGGGAAGATTGAGCTGCTTCTTCACCCGGAGTTCCTCGATTCGGGCGGCGTCCGAGGTGATGTTAGTGGAAGTCCCGCTGGCAGTATTAACGATCCACACCAACGAAACGGATTTGCCGTTCGCGTCATAGAGAAAGACGATACTCTGTTCGGTATCATTAAGCCGATGACTCCCCCAACCGTAAATCCGGTCTGGTTTTTCCGTTCGAAGTTTTTGGTCAAGGCTCCCGGCGTTGTTAAGGTCGGACGAAAGATCTCCTTTCTTTGTCTTCACCGCCTCGACTGCGAAATCTCCTTCGCGAGTTTTCTCTTTCATTCGATTGATCACCGCACGGTTCTGTGCAACGGCCACGCGCTTAATTTCGGGCAAGCCAGATTGAGCTTTCCTTGCAATTTCGTCCAGTACCGCAACCGCAGCTGAGTTTGCCTTGTCCGCAATCGGGGCGTGATCAGCCACGTATTGAAAATCCACGTCAGCTTCCGAAGTCACGACGGCCCCGATGAAAGTTTGTTCTGCGCCGAAAAGAACGAATCCCAGCACCCCTTTTTCTTCGGGTTCGGTGAGCAGTACGCCCCGGAAATAGAACGTGGGCAGGCCGCCGATGATCGTTTTTCCAAACTCGATAGGGAGAAATGGCTGTGCGAGCCACGAGTCGATTACGCCGGCCGTTTGTTCACGTATGTCTTGTGCGCTGTGAGCTGCCGGCATTTTGGCGATAGTCAGAACGGCATTCTTTTCCTGATCTCTCCACACGAAAGGAGACGCTGTTTCCGCCTTAATTGTCGGGAAAACGAAAAGCAGAATGGCCGTTGATAGAAGTCGTTTGATGGGCGTCATGGAACCGCGGATCTCAGCGTGCCAATCAGATTTGTTGAATGATGGACTATTATTCGCGAAGCTCAATGCAACTTCGCAAATCCGTTTCCGAGATAAGATGTTTCGGCGGTCAAAAATTATTTCCGTAACCGACAGGCAACTACGACAGTAGCCTGCGAATCGTTGTTTTACCGCAAACCACAAAGCCAGACCCATTAAATCTGTTCCGTCACAAGATTAAACCTCCGTGAACCTCTGTGCTCATCTCCCCGCCCTCTGTGTAACTTTTCGGTCGTTCGGATTTCGTGTACTTTCGTGTGTTTCGTGGGCAAGATTCCCTGCCATGTCGTCCTATACCCGTCGTGATTTCGCCAAACTCGCGCTGGCCATGCTGCCGGCTTCGGCTCTGTTCTCCTCCTTGACTACTTCGGCGCGTGCGGCCGAGACCATCCCGGCGGGCGGCAAGCCGAACTCCAAGGTCAGGGGCGTGCAGATCGGGCTCAACGTGCCCTACAGTTTTGGCATTCCGACGATGAGCGGCGACGAGATCATCAAGCGCTGCACCATCCTCGGCCTCAGCGGAGTGGAGCTGCGCGCGCAGCCGGTCGAGTTGTTTTTGGGTTCGCCAGTTCCTGCGTCGGTGGCAGCGCGCGGCGCGGCCGACTCGAATGAGTCCAAGGCCAATGCTGCTAAGCTCGAGGCCTGGCGTCTCGGTGTTTCGATGGACCAGGTGAAGCAGTTCCGCGCGAAGTTTGAGGATGCCGGGATTTTGATCGAGATCCTCAAGGTCGACAACATCACGAAGATGTCCGACGAGGTGATCGACTACAACTTCGCCATGGCCAAAGCGCTGGGCGCGCGGGCCATCTCCACGGAAATCCCGCGCACGGACAAAAAGGACGCGGTCGAACAGACGCGCGTGAAGGACGAGATCACGCGTCTCGGAAAATTTGCCGACAAGCACCAATTCATGGTCGGATTTCACGGGCATACGCACTCATCCGAAGCGGATTTCGAAGCGGCGACCGCCCTGGCCAAGTATAACGGGATCAACCTGGACATCGGCCACTATATCGCGGGTGGAAACGGCGATCCGGTGGCGTTCATCAAGAAGCACCACGCCCGGATCACGCACGTGCATATCAAGGACAAGAAGAAGTGGGATCCCGTGACCAGGACGGAAGGCGATAACACGCCCTTTGGTCAGGGCGATACGCCGATCAAGGAAGTGCTCCGCCTGATCCGCGATAATCACTGGCCCATCCAGGCGACGATTGAATTCGAATACAAGGTGCCGGAGAACTCCACGCGCATGGCTGAGATCGCGAAGTGCGTGCAGTATTGCCGCGACGCGCTCGCCTGAGAATTGAAACCAGATTTCTTCACAGAGAACACGAAGTTTAGAAGGAGAAGAGGGAGGATCGTTGTTTTTTTGGGCCTCCTCCGTGAACTCGGAAACTCCTCCCTGATCTCTGGGTCGAAACTCCGGAATCGGGAAATTGAGTCATGGAGAACGGAAGAGATGCACAGAGTCCACGGACAAGTAATTTTAGACGGAATCACAGCGGGTGAACCACTGAATTTCACTCATGGGCACTTAAGAAGGAGAACCCGGACCTGAATAGGTTAACCGCTAATCCACACTAATGCCCAACCAATCCTTAACTCAGCAATCAGTGATATTGAGTGAAATTAAGTGGTTCAAAGGCGCACGGCAGCTGGATTGCAGGCGCTCCATCGAGCTAATGGATATAGCTGGCCGCGAGATTTTTTAAACGCTCCAACCCAGCGTCGGTCGAATAAAAGTTGGAAAAAACGACGCCCTGTCTGAAACCAGCTGGTTCGTTCGTTGAGATAGTGATCGCAAATCAAACCACATGAACAAACAGATATTCCTCAACCTCCCGGTCGCCGACTTGCCCAAGTCGAAGGCCTTTTTCAAAGCGCTCGGCTATTCCTTTAATCCGCAGTTCACCGACGACACGGCCGCCTGTGTCATCATCAGCGAGACGATCTTCGTCATGCTGGCGACGCATGCCAAGTTCCGCCAGTTCACGCCCAAGTCCGTCTGCGATACGACCCAGGCGGTGGAGGTGCTGATCAGCCTCAGTTGCGAGAGCCGCCAGGAGGTCGACGATCTCGTGGCGAAGGCCATCGCCGCGGGAGGCACGACCTACGACAAGGCGGAGGACTTTGGCTTCATGTACACGCACAGCTTCGTCGACCCCGACGGCCACGGATGGGGACTCTTGCACATGAGCGCGATGCCGTCGAAGTCATGATTTTGGGAAAAGAAAATCCGCAGGCTGACGACCACGAAGCGATCGCTTTCATTCGTTGAAGAGATGAAAACAACAAAACAACAATCGGGAGAAAACTTAAGATGAGAAAAATCAGAATCTTCGAACACATCTCGCTGGACGGCGTGATCGAGCAGGAAGACGGCTACGCTTATGGCGCATGGACGGCGCCCTATCGATCCCCGACCGGGCTGGCGATCATCCTCGAATCATCCGGCACCAGTTTTGACCTGCTGCTTGGCCGCCACACTTACGATCTGTGGTCCGGCTATTGGCCTGAGGCCGGGAATAGTCCGATGGCGGACCGGTTGAACGCCGCCACGAAATACGTCGCCACCCACCGGCCCGACAGCCTCGGATGGGGACCGGTCGGGGACTTGGGCGCGGATATCGTGGCGGGTGTTCGCGGCATCAAGGCACAAGACGGCCCTGACCTGATCGTCTGGGGAAGTTCCACGCTTACGCCCCTGCTGCTCGCAGAAGGACTGGTCGACGAGGTGGTGTTGATCGTTTACCCGGTCTTGCTGGGCCGGGGAAAGCGCCTCTTTTCGGACACTGTCGCCGCTCGCGAACTCGCTTTCGTCAGCACGAAGGCCACGCCCACGGGTTTGCTCATCAATACTTACCGCCACGTCGGATCGCTCAAAACCTAATCTGTCACCAACGCGGGCGCTTCGATCAAGGTGTGTCGCTTCAGCCGCCAAGGTGTCCCTAGGGGTATCTTGAGCTCGGAGGTTGTCTGATTGTGCGAGCGTGCAGGCCGCCTCATGTCCGCCTTGCTCAGGTGAATCTGAGCCGGTTGGAAACAGAGGGACACGACAATCTTTGTTGCCGATAAATCATATGTTGAATCTGCGATGTCTCCGATAATGGCGCCGATCATTGTGGCATCGAAGAGCTCGGCGGAAGCCTTCATCTAGAGATTGGATTTCGCTTTCGTCCGCAATTTTTTGAGGTAGGTCTCGCGATCGAAGCGGCCATAAGTTGAGTTTCGCACGCTTCCATCAAATTTAAATTCGAGCACTGCTTTGGCTTTGCTTACCTTGAAAATTTGGGTGTGCGAACAGGGTTTGATTTAAAGCGAAGCCCGGAGTTGGGACATTCCAAAGGAAGATTTCGGCGCCCACTGCTTGTCTCTACTGGCCGATCTCGCCGATGGGAATATCTGCGTGAAAGGATTTCACCAGTTTCAATAGCGGGTTTCGTGCGCGGGTTTGTCGCATCGGCCGAGCGATCTGATCGACAGCTCCGCGCCAACCCAAACTCTCCCGATGTCGTCGTCTCGCTCGTCCTTGTTGCTTGGTTTTCTATTCTTCACCGTCGCTGTCTTAGCCCAGTCCGCGGCTTTGATCCCGGTATATCGCTGGACGACCTTGGCGGGGCGGGCCAGCAACGGCAGCGACGATGGTCCGGCCAGCAACGCTCAATTCAGTCATCCTCACGGTCTCGCGATGGATCTGTCGGGAAATCTCTACGTCGCGGACACCAACAATCACACCGTCCGCAAAATTGCCGCCGATGGCACCGTCTCCACCTTGGCAGGCTCGGCCACTCAACCCGGGAGTGTTGACGGCACCGGCTCGGCTGCCCGGTTCAACCACGCTAACGGTATCTTCTGTTCCTCCGACGGCAAGCAGTGGCAGCCATGGTGGAGGTTCGATGGAAGCATGGTTTGCGCTGTCTCTCGCGGGACTGTCGTTGATCACCCAACGCAGAAGTCTGCGCCAACCATGAAATTATTTGGCTTGGTGGGCGGAAATTCGACAGGGTCGGGCCGCTACATGCTACTATAAGGCGACGTCGCCGGCATTGTGTTTTGGCTTTCACGAGCGCCGGAGCTAATCATCCCGTTCGTGGGTATCGCCGCAGGTGCTTTGAATGGTTCGGTCGAGAACATGCCTTCCGTTACGGCTGTCAAAGGACGGAACCGGCTGATCTCAGGGATTTTATTTTCTGCTCTACGAAGGCGCGGCGGCTTTTCCCGGCGATTTTTTTCGCCCAGCCATTTACTTCCGCCCAGCGAAATGACTTGGGCAGTTCCAATTCCGGCAGGCTTACAAACAAGCGTGAGCGGGTTGGACTGAGATAAATCAGGTCAAAAAGCGCTTTCTCTGGCGTGGCGACTTTGGCGTCATCGTCGGTGATTTCATATCCACCGAAGAGGGCCGGAGGCATGCGATGCAAGGACACCGTGCCCGAAGGAGTTTTCACCCGACGGGCGCGTCCGAGGGTGACAGCATAAAGGACGTCAGGCACCTGTTCGATCATTCCGTGGCGAAAGAGTGCCGATTGCAGCGAGACATAGGCTGGAGAGGGAGAGGCAAGTTGTTCGGCCAGATGTTCCCGATTGGGCTGTGTCCCGATCGTCCATCGGCCATGCGCCAGTCGACGGAGGAAGTTACGGGCGGCGAGGCGCGACAAAAGAACCGACGCATTGGCCGGGGTAACCCGGAGAAGCGCGGAAACGTCCCGGGTCTCGAACGACGGAACCCCCAGCTGCTGGATTTTTTGCAATGCTTCGGTCTGGTTCATGGCTGGTGGTGCTCCAATGCGGTGACCACTTCCTGTTGCAGATCTTCCCACACCTTCCGTGACCGGTAGTATTCTTGATAGTCAGCGGTGAGGTAGGCGCAGACCTGCCCGGAGAATTCGTCAAAGCCGATGGTCATGGCGTTTTCCATGGCCTTTGTAATCTCTTTGGCGATTGGCCCGGGCAGTTTTTCTTTTCCAGCTCCGCCATCCAGCAACAATTTGAGATCAAAGATATCGCGGGCTTGGGTGACAGAGCGACCGCTCAGGGCGCGGATTTTTTGCCGGAAAGCCGTTTCCCATGAGTAATGCTGCGCCAGCACAGGCTGGAGTTGATAGGTGCGGATCAACTCCGCATCAACGGGCTCCAGCGCATGGCCGTCGTCCAATCCCCGGCGTCGTGAAAATTCAATTTTGGTCGGAATCGCGGGTCCGCCCGCCAGGCGAATGCCGATTTTCCAGCGCTGAGTGGTGTCGGTTTGCTTGGCCGAAGTGACGTGTTCGATTTCGATTTGCTTGACGCGAAGCGCCTGGGCGAAGGCGGGGGAAGCCAGAATAGTGTCTATATTATTAGTCAGAGTGCCGGTTGCCATCGTGCGGATATCGAAGTCGATGTCCTCGGAATAGCGAATACTCCGACAGAAAAATCGCAGGTTGCAGCCCCCCTTGATGGCAAACAAAGCCTTGTCCACCCGGCGCCCAAGATGAGCGACGAAGATAAGATGAAATAGCTCGATGGCTTGACGTTCCGACCACATGGGAAATATCTATTTCATAAATACGAAAAATCAACACTAATGTAGATATGACGTATTTATGATTTTCCATTTTTTGGACCTTACGGGCTAGTGTTGTCCAAACCGAAAAAACGGAGTTCGAAAACCATTCTACTGAAATCGCTGATTCAGAGGAGGATTGTCTCGCTTTGGCCGGTGCTGTCCAAACGGATGAAAATCCCGATTTGGTGCCCGGGGTGGGGGTCGAACCTAAAATCCCGAACGGCGATACCGTTGCGCCCGTATCCGTTCCGCCAAAACAGGAAATTCCCCAACCCCTTCCTTCTCCACTTAATCCCGGCCACCGAGGGGAAGACGTGGCCCGCGTTGTCCTCGCTTGGGTAAAGTTGCCTGAATCGATCAGACGAGCAATACTGACGTTGGTTGAAGCAGGAACGGTGTCGTAAAGTACAAGCTCGATTTGTATTCGCTACAATTGAACAGAGAGACGTTATGTCTGCCTCATCGGCGACAAACGCCGGTATGAAAACTGGCGTTCGCCAACTTCGTTATCCATACTCAGAAATCGAGCAGCTGAAGTGGCCCCAGTTTCACGTTCAAGCGCTCGTCGTAGGGCGTGACGCGATTGAAGTCCCGCCGTTCGATCCGGTCCGTGGTGGTGTGGCTTGGGCCGAAAAGCGGTTTGTTGGTCTTGGTGAGCGTGAGTTGCACTGGCACGGCCGGATAGGGGGCATCGGTTTTGGCGAACTCCGCCTCGACGAGTCCGTCGGAGTATTTTCCTGCCGCGATACGGACCATTTTCGTTTGGCGAATGGTAGCGTGTTCAAACACCCTGCGTTCCCGGTTTACCCGCACGATGAGTTGGTGATCGTCGACGAGGGCTGCGTCGGGTACGCCCAACTCCCGCAATGGAATTTCATAGGTCACAGTGCTGCCGTCCTCGGCGATCACCCTCGCTTCGTCGAAGAGTGCGTTGACCGCGCGGTTGGTGAGCTGAAGTCGGTAATTCTGGTCCCTTCCGGCCACCGCCTGCGTTTCGCGCAGTTTCAGGCGACGCTGGGCGATTGCTTCGCTGGCCTTCGCCCAGTCACGCAGCTGTTTTTCGGTAGGAGGCTGGCCTCGGATCTTAACGGGGACCCGCTGCTGCGGGTAGGGCTGAGACGGATCGATGCGAACGACGGTTTCCTCCGCAACCGAGCCATCGGATTTCATGGAAGAGAATGTTTCTTCGTAGGCCCAACGTTGCTGTCCGTCGAGAAACGTCTGGACCGCCGCCGCGAGCAACGGCGGTCGCCCGATGGCGGGGATCATAGCTCCTGCTGCCAAGCCGGCCAACAAAATTAGAACTGAACCAATGCAGCGCGACGAAAGGGACATACCGTTTAGACCGGCCGAACTCCCAAGGTTCCCGGACAGCAACTGGAATAGACGGAGGAACTCATCGCGTAGGAGCTGTCCACTTCGGGGCTACCATAAACCACAAAGGTTCGACCCTTTTTCTAGTCCCCCCGAGGCAGTAGCACCTAGCGGCCCGACCCCGTCTGAAAGAACCCTCTGGGCCGCGAGCTGGGCCTCGGCCGGCGACATCCCGGCGTCGAGGTTTTGTTCGATCAGCATATCGAGGTGGAATTGCATCTCGCGGCCGAGTCCGGCCTACTGAGAGCGGTGGGAGAAAAGTCCGCGCCAGCGAATACGGAGCCGGTGGAAAAATTCGCGGATCATGGCGCCTCCTTCAGGTCGAGCACGCTCGTCATCGCGGCGGCGAACCCGAGCCAGTATTCCTTTTCCTCGACCAGTTGTTTCCGGCCGGGGCGCGTGAGGCGGTAGAATTTGGCGGCGCGGCCGCCGTCGGAGATGCCCCATTCGGCATCGATCCAGCCGCGGTTCTCGAGGCGGTGGAGGGCAGGGTAGAGGGAACCCTGTTTCAAGGTGAGCCGGTGGCGCGAGGCGACGGCGACGCGCTTGGCGATGTCCCACCCGTGCAGATCGGCCGTGGCGAGCGTTTTGAGGATCAGCAAATCGAGGGTGCCCTGGAGAAGTTCCTGCCGCGAAGTAGCCATGGCGCGGTTGTTGTCGAAGCACGACACCAAGGCAAGTCCATTGTTGTCGGAGATCGACAACAAGGAATATGGAGCGAACGATTGGAGATGGCTCTGGCTAATGCCAGCGCGATAGTAACACCAAGCGGCCTTGACCACTTGGCCTGCGTGCGACCTCTTCGCTTGTGCCCCCATTTTCCGCCCCTTTGACGACGGTGCGACTACAAACTTCAAAGCTAGACCCCTTTAACTTCCGTCGACGTTTCAATCGTAGTGCGGGAGAGTGGTTAGCTTGGGTTTCGCAAATAGCAGCTAGACCCCATCGTATGATCCGCTCCGGCCTGATGATGAGTTTATCGGCGAAGATCAGCCGCGGACTTTGATAAGGGCAACGAGCAAACGGCAGAAGGAGGCCACTGAGGGCTCGAGAGAATCGGCGCCGCGCTGGACCATCTGCGTGAGTACCTCAGGGGGCGCCTTTGCCAAGAGCGGGTCGAGCTGGCCGACCATTCTAGGCAGGTTGACGCTCGACTGCCCAGAGGGCGGAATCCGTTCGAAGAGCGTCCGGATACCGCGAAGGAAAACGGCGTCAGCCGCTTCGGAACTTGTGCCGCCTAGCGCCCACTGGGTAGCCGGCATGAGCAGGTAGGCCCAAACATTGGACATTTCATTTTGTGCTTTTCCCCAGCGGTCTTCGTTCAGGATTTGCACAGCGTGCTCAGCGGCCGCGAGTGCACTCGACTTGGTTGCGGCGGGCAAATCGCCGCCCAGCCAAGCAGCCAGTAGCCGGAACAATCCCTCATGGAGATAGGTGCCGTGTTCCGCATAGGCCCGGAAAATCGGCTCGATTTGATGAAGTGAAAGCGAGCCGCGGATTTCCAAGAGATCCCATGCAATGGGCAGCACCCAAATATTGTTGGCCCACAGGGTCTCCTCCAATGCTTTCAGGTATTCCGCCGCCTCCGGCGATGCCGGCCTCAATGACAAGGCGCGGATTACTTCATAGAGTCTAAAAAGGGGGCCCCATTGGGACCAGCGTGGATCGTCCACCCAGTTCCGTCTCCGGATATCGAGAATTGGGATGGTCTCAGCCAGACTCACCATCCGGCCGTAGACAAACTGCAATGCGGCTGCAGCCACGACTCCCGGGCTTCCCGCAGCGGCAATCCTCCTTAGGTCGGCGGCATCGAGCTCCGACAGCGCCAAGCAGTCCTGGAATGCTGACAAAATCGCGGGATGCGGGTGCTCGGAATCCCGGGAACAATCGACCAGGATTGCGATAACCTTCGCGGCATCCGATGCGGCCGGGGGATCCTCAACGAGGGTGGGCGGCTTCGGTGAGGAGCCGCGGTCGCGGGTAAAACCCTCCGGCACTTCGCCGAGCCGCGCGATCAATGCGGTGGTGGCCGGATAGTGGATCGGACGACCGTGAAGAATCACCTTGCGCATCAGCGTCGAGTCCAAGGAGCAGAACTCATCCGCAAGCAGGGCGAGCCAGTGCAAAACTTCGTGCCATCGATTTTGCTTCAGGCGGGGATCAACGACGCACTCGAGCGCCGCCTTGCCGATCGACAGGCGATGTGCCGGCGCATCCAAACCGAATTGGAGCAGCGCCATGCCAGTGCCTTCGCATTCCGAAGCGCCGATCGAGTGCGTAGAATCGTCGCAGAGCAGGCCCCACAGCACATCCTTCCATACGACTTCGCCGGAGATTGCTCGGGCGATTGCGTCGAGCGCAATCTTGGATCCCAGTAACGGCTCCAGTTCCGTGGATGCGGTGACTACTCGATCCCGGAAGTCAGGCTCGCGCGCGAGCCGTATCATAACCCCAGGCAGCGTCCAAAAACGCGACAGGCCCTGATGGATCATCACCTCGCACTTCGCTTCCATTTCGGGCGTCAACCTCGCGCGATGATACTCGAGAAGGCGTTCGGCCGCGCGCTGGACACCTTGGATGTTTCGGCCAGCAAGCTGGCCCACCTGTGCGTTGAACGAGGCCTCGGTCGCGAACCCGCCGCGCACGACGAGTTCATATGACAGCCGCCAGTTGAGGTGTTCGGAGAGTAGTTTTTCGAGCGCCGCGTCGCCTTGCGGCCCTAAGTCGAACTTGGCCTTTCGAAGCAGCACCAAGGCGAGACCTCGGGATTGCGCCTCAAGCGAACCGAGGCGACTCTTTAGCGACTCGAGGACGCTGGGCCCGAAGTCCAATGTCAGGCAGAAGCTCTCCCATTCATGCCAATCGCTCATCATCCATTGCGCCCGAGAACGCATCATCACATAGAGTGCGTCCGCCTCCCCGCGGGGATCGGAACTTACGAGCACCGCGGCAGCCCCCCGACGGGTGTCTGGTTCGAGGGACGTCAATCGTGCGCGCAAGGCAGTCCTAAAAGCGGCGCCACGATTACCAGTGAGCAGCCGGCCAAACGCTTCACGCACCTCGGGGTATCTGGGTAGAGTGTAAGGACCGAGGTTTCGCGTGGCTGCCGCCACAAGGTCGGGGCCTTCCGGCAGGTCGTTGATCCTCGGCAGCAGCACGCGCCACCAGCCGGAACTCGCCCCCTTCCATTTGTCGGCACAGATGACCTTCTGCGCCAGCCAACGCACTCCGGCCAGCCCCATGCCTTCAACCAAGGTTGTGAGGATCTTCTCGCTTTCCCGAACATAGTCACCGTCATGCGTAGAATTCAGGACGGCGTCACCCAGGACCTCCACGCGTCGCTCATCCCGATCAAACAGGATTTTCGCCGCACCGGCCGCAACGGAAACGTCACCGCTAACCAGCGACCACCGAACATACCTCAACCAAAGGTCCTCACCCAAGCGTCTGATGCATTCGGTGACGAGTTGCGAGGCATCCTTATTTCCGTCGTACTTAGCACAACTGCGGATGGCGCGTACGACGATCTCGAACGGGATTGAGGCCTCCGGGTTCCACTCCAACCAGAGCTGCGCGGCACGCGGACGCTCGCTCCCCCGAGCGAGGACATACCGGTCGGCGATTTTCCGGGTGGCCTCGTCTTGGCGCAAACGCCGGAACTCGGCTTCGGCCCAACTTCCGAACAAGCGGCTCCCGATCATTGCGGATTGGTGCCAAATTCGCTCCGGCAAAGGAAAACTGTCCGGCACGAGTGCCGCCAGCGGCAGGAGCACCCCGTAAAAGCTCCCTTCCTCCGTCGCGGAATAGGGCATTACCATTTTCGCGAGCTTCTCCTTCTGCCCGGCAGTGATATGAGGACGAATCAATGCGGCCCATTCGCTGAACACTTCCATCACAATCGCGCAACCGGCATTCGGAACCGGGAAACGGGGGTCGAGATATTCGTTATAGAACCAATCGAAGCCACGATCGCCGGCGAGCAGCAGGGCCTTGGCAACGATGCGAGCGGATGACGACCGTTCGTCCAGATCGATGCTCAGCGGGCGATACCCCACCCGGTCGAATCCAGCGATGGCCATTTCTGCCAGCGCGGCGTCGCCTGCTTCAACCACAATGTAACAG
>DASYDH010000040.1:0-1607 GCA_036499685.1 Lacunisphaera sp.
GTTTCGCCGACGGTAGAGCCGTTTGTTGAAGGGCGGCAAGTTCACCCTGTTGGGCATCAGTTTGACATTGGCGCGTGCGCCGCGCTCGGCCAGAGCTTCGCGCAGGGCGTCGGAATCGTAAGCCCGGTCCGCCAGTAGAACGTTGCCGCGGCCAAGTGTGCCGAGCATATCCTGCGCGCTGGGTCCGTCATGGGCCTGGCCCTCGGTGAGCTTCAGAAGAATCGGCAAACCACAGGCATCGACAAGGGCGTGAATTTTGGTTGTTAGCCCGCCACGCGAGCGACCCATGCAACGGGATCGCGTCTCTTTTTTTTACCGTTGGCGGCGTGTTGATGGACCCGAATGGATGACGAGTCGATCATCTGGATGTCGCCGTTATAAGCCTTTGAAATCGCGTCAGGATGCGATCCCAAACGCCTGCCCTGCGCCACCGATTGAAGCGGTTCACGCACGTCGTGTACGGACCATACCGCTCCGGGATGTCCGCCCACGGCGCTCCGGTGCGTAGCCGCCAGAATATCCCGTTCAAAACCCGCCGGTCGTCTACCCGCTTCACGCCGCGAACCTTGTTCGGCAGCAGAGGGGCAATCACCGACCACTCGAAATCCGTCAGATCGAAACGAGCCATTCAAACCTCCAGCGTTAGACGTTTGAATCACTCTTCGCCCTAAAATGGAATCCCTTTTATGGGTATGTCACCTAGACAGGGGCGCCTTTCACCCCGATGCAATGGCTTAAGCCGGAGGCGCGGGAGGCCGCAATCTAACCTTGGGCCGTGCAAAGACATTCACTTGGTCAGTGATATTAGCCGGCAGAGGAAATGAAACAGTACGAACCTTCTCCCCGCTGTTTTCGATCAGAGGTTCGATCTTCGCTTCAAAGTCGAATTCTAACGCCGTTTGAAGCAGTGACACGGAGTCGTCTTGAGTCCACCCATGATCATGTGCTGCAACGGGCGTAAATTCGTAGACAATGGTGGGTCGGAATCTTTTAATCGTAGAGATAGAGCCTCGGATAACATCCAACTCGTGACCTTCTACGTCGATTTTGATCACACTGACGCCCGTTAGGTTGCGGTCGTCTGTTAGACTATCTATGCGGTGGCAAGGAACCGTGATTTCCTGCCACTCGTTGAGAAGAGAAAATTTATGCCGGCGTTTCGATGCAATCGCGGAATTTCCAGGAGTCGCTTGGAACGAGATGCTGCCATCCTGATTACTGATGGCGGACTGCGTTAAAGTAAAGTTATTTAAGTTATTGAGAGCGAGCGTTGCAGCAGCGATCTTATGCGTCTCTGGCGACGGCTCAAATGCGTGAACCAAACTTGCACCGGCCAAATGGCGAGCCACACTGGCCGCAACCACACCGATATTAGTCCCGACGTCGATCACGTCCTCTCGACGATCACCGATTTCCTGAATAAGGCTGTTGATAAGTGCTGAGTTGCACGCCGGATAAATGGCATGAAGAATTGCTGGAAAATCGCGTGCGTCCCCAGCGAACCGTATGCCGTTGTCAAGTTGTGAGAAAAAGTAAGGTTTGCTTGGATCTACGCGCTCGCGTATCCACTCCACTCCGTCCACTACTGATTGCCCACGGGGGCGAGC
>DASYDH010000041.1:0-70600 GCA_036499685.1 Lacunisphaera sp.
AAACTCTTCAAACTCGCCACCCTCCTCGGGAAAGTGATGCTCCAAACCCTGGGCTTCGCCAACCGTGGCGCGTTCGTCGACGCCCAAATCAAAAATCTTCAACTTACCACTTGATTGACCGCATACCTGTCTTCGGTGGTTATCCCTCCTGGATTGTTCCGACTAAGCCAAGGTCGCCCGCGAAACTGCTTGAATTCCCGCGGTCCAGCCAAAAGCTAGGCCGCTGTTGTTTGCGAATGTAGCACAATGGATAGTGTAGTAGCCTCCGAAGCTATTGATCCCGGTTCGACTCCGGGCATTCGCACCACGTTGCGGCAGATTGAAGTATGGTGCCGGCATAACACAAAATGCCCCGACACGTCCCTTTCAGGCACAAAAAAACGCATGATCTTGTCATCATGCGTTTCGGGGAAAATGGTCGGGCCGGTGAGATTCGAACTCACGACCTCTTGCACCCCATGCAAGCGCGCTACCAGACTACGCTACGGCCCGATGATTCATCGGAAGGGCGAAGAAGACTAATGCTCCGGCTCTAGGCAAGCCCTTTTCCTGCGGTTAATTTAGCCAACCAAAAGATGGAAAATTACACCGCAAAACATCGTGTGTGATAAGGCTTCCAAGCGTCCCGGCCTGCCATGCGAAGCTCGTCAGACAACGACTGTGTATGTTTACAGGTCAATTGTCGGTCGGAGTTAGTCAGAACTGGTCTGAATTGGTCCGGTTTGCTCCTTTCGTGAAGTGCGAGGCACGTCGCATAAGACGCTGAAAGCAACTGGATTCAGATTCCCCCCACCTTATAGACGACATTTCGATAGTAAGCCGAAAAGGTGGGGGCTGGGGGGATTTTTCAGAATCCGCGTCGCCGGCGCATCCTTCGCGCGGGACGCGCGCGACCGTCATGCAACTGAGACGATGACAATTTCTAACCTGGGAGATCAGCCGAACAACGAAGCGTGGAGGGCGCGTACATCGTCGCCGATCTTTTCGCCTTCGGCTTTGGTGGCGGCATCGTCAACGGCAGCGGCCATAACGCCGTCAGTGGACGTGAGAGCGACCAATGTCCGTGGCCCGTAGAAGGCCTGACGCGTATCAACCCAGACCCCATCGCTCTCGACCCCAGTGATGCGGCCGGCGCATACATTGTTGGCGCTCGTTTCGGCCACGGTCTGGTCATCTTCCACCACGGCCATCTTACCGATGTCATCGGCGTCAACGGCCTGCGTGGCGCTGTTGTCGAATTTGTAGCAACCGAGCCGGATGTTGATCGAGAGCGCTCCGGGCGCGCCGGCTGAGTTATCGATCGTTTCCTCAGCGCGACCTATCACACGCAAACCGGCGGTGTCGCTGGCGGGAACGGCGCGACCGGCGGCATCCCGAGCAACCAGCGTCCCGAGATAGATGATGGTTGCAGCGGCGAGAGGAAGATAGACAAGTTCACCAGGACGGGCGTCGGTATTACGGGGAGCAATGGCGGACATTATAGTGAATTGGGTTGAGTTTACGTGAGAACGGAAATCGGGGGCCTACTTTTTGAGTTCGCGTGCAGTTCAAAAGCCGCCGCGGTGGCGTTTTTTGGCTTCAAGGACGGCGCTTTTACTCGCGTCGACCATGCCGGGAAGCATGGCCAATACTTCCTGACGAGTGACACCGCCTTGGAATGCGTATGAGAAATTGAACGTGTCGCCCCCGCCCATCGCGCCGGCGGCAATGAGAGATCCGCCGCCGGCCATCTTCATGGCGCGCCCGTTGATGGTGCTGCGACCGACCCCGGAAATCGGAGTGACGTTCACCATCTCAACGCCACCGGGGTTGTCGCCAACGGTGAGATGCATTGGCCCGCGAGTCAGGAAACTTCCACCGCCCGCCATTTGAGCATTTGTCCATTTAATGTCCGGCAGTGGGGTTTTTACCGTTCCACTCGTTGCAGCCGTCGCACCTAACGCGCCAAGGCTAGTCCCGAATATTCCCAAGACGGCATTGAGTGAGCTTACGACGAGCATCCGCGTGACGATCTGCCCCAAAATATCGACGGCGGTTGACCCCAAATTTCGAAATGCATCGCGCCAAGATTCTGTGCCTTTAGCTGCCGACCAAAGGTCCGCTTGCAGGCTATTCACGGCTGTTCCCAAACCACTGGCGAGCGTTTCGTTGGCATAGGTCGCAGTATCGTTCAGATCGCGGGCTAGTTTGAGCAATGGCGTATCCACGGCCACCATCCGCTGTTGACGAATCGCGACAAGTTTGGCTTCGAGTTCGTTCCGATCCTTGTAATTTGTGAGCTCTTCGTCGGTGACCTTGCCATCGGTTGGCAACGAGGTCCCTTTGTCGCCAAACCGGACGGCGATGAGCTTGGTATAAATGGCTAACTGCTCATCGAGGATTGGCACCAATGCCTGGCGCTTTTGAGTCTCATCGAGCAGGGAGGCATTTTGGATTTGTCCCGCCTTTTGTTCGGCCAGGCTGGCGCGGAGAGCGAGGACGTCGCGATCAGTGGCGAATGTGGTGACTTTCGGATCCTTAGCTTTCTGAGCTTCACCGCCGGTATCGAGATGATCCACCAGCGGCGCACCGATGAGCAGGTTGTACGCGTTGCCGGCGGCCCCGCCGACTGCATCCATGGCGCTTTGTGCCCAGCCGATGGCGGTCCCGGTTGCAACTGGGAGGGTAAAGGCCTTGAAATTATCGACCTGCTTCTTCGTACGATCGAGCAGGTCGATTGTTTCTTTCTCCATTACCGCGCCTGCGCTTTTCGCCGCGGCTTCCACGCTACCATAACCGTCCGTTGCCAGGGTGCGAAGGGCGTTCAACAACTGCGGCAGACCACGCTGGCCGAGAATAGTGCTCGCCGCTTGGAATCCTTTGGTTTTGTCGCTGGCGTTCAGTGTAGCGCGTGCGACGACTTCTAGCCGTTTTTCCGGGGTGAGTTGTTCAACCTCCGTGATAGATAATCCGAGCGTGCGGTAGGCCTCAGCCGCGTCGCCGGCGCCGCTGCGCGCCAACGCGAGACTTTGGGTCTGTGTAGAGATCGCCATGGACATGCGACCCGCATCCACGCCGGCCTGCGTCATTTCATAGCGCAATACCTGGTAGGCGTCGGTGGTCAAATCCAGCGCTTCGCTCTGATCTTTGACTTGTGCAGCCAACTCGAAAGCGGCACCAACGGACTCCTTGAAACCTTCCGTCAATAATTCCACGCCTCTCCGCGCAATCTCCATCCCCGTACCGATGCCGAGACCCTGTTTGATGACGCTTCCGAGACTCTCCGCGTCCTTTTTCGCGCCCTGCAGACCTTCACGGGTTTTCGTCAGACCCGCGAGCTGTTCGCGGATTTGGATCAGGACTTCGAGTGTTGCAGTGTCAGACATAATTTTCCTCAGGAAGGAATTTTTTGAGCCCGGCCGTACAGTTCATTGGAGATTGGACTCTCTCGCTTCGAAATTTCGAGACTAAGAAGATTCTCGGCGTCCATGATCTGCTTGATGGTCGGGGCAAGTCGGACGGCTACGGTAACGTCGACCTTAACCAAACTCTCGATCCGCGGATAATTTCTCCAAAGCACTTCTTTTATCAAAACCCGAAACGATTCATCAGTGAGAGTATCGACCCAAGCTTGATCTTTGCCGGCACAGAAGGAAACCATTCTGGGTGAATTATTTTTAACGAAATAGTCGATGAACTCGTATAGCTCGGTTATCTCAAGTTCACGGATCACGATGGATTCGGTTTTGCCATCCCGATAGCTGACTGGAATGGGCAAAGTATTTCGAGAGGTTTGCATTGCGCAAAACTATCAACAATCTGTCGCCTTAGCTAAAAAGGCTGGAGAATCTGGGGAGCTTGGGGCATCGCAGTCCGCGTCAAAACTCTGATTCCCTGCGCTTCCATTGCGCCTCCTGAAAATCTCACTTCATCTGCTGTTATCTCATCGCTGAGAAACTGATTTAGTATTGAGCATCCTAATTGCTCTGTCCATTGATCCACCGATGAATTGGCTGGCCATCCATGATAAACTCAAAATCAAGAGGTTCGTTCGTGGTGATATGCGTCCTTTTTCCGGGCAGCTTCCGCCGCGTGCAGATTGGACCGAACTGAAAGCCTTCTTGGAAAGAAAAGAGGCTGAATTTTTTCCGGAGGTAAAAAAAGCAGTCGAACATTGGGTGGTGGGAGGTACTTGGCCGGGGCGAGTCTCTCGACCCGCAGCAATGTTCATCGCTTTACGCTTAAGTTCTGCCAGACGGACTGCTCTGCGTCTAGCAGTACCTGTTACGCTAACACCGATGCGATATCTTCAGCCGCCTTCCAATATTAGAGAATCCGAAGTCTTTCATTGGCTTCTTTGCGATTCGTGGGATGCCCTCGGACGTCTGGATTGGCTAAGTGAAATTAAGCAAACGAACTTGGCTGCACGGCGCCATCGTATCACAGAGTAAGAATACAAAAATGTATCGGAAATTCCGGGTTTTCAATAGAAGAGAAAAAATCCATGAAGAGTTGATCCAATTCCTCTTCAATCGGGTCAACGTTGTGGTCTGGGTTTAGGACAAAAAGCACGATTTTAACGGCGTTAGCTGAATCAACTGGCGCGGTAAGCTGTGTGATCGCTTTCGCGTAGCTGCTTTTTATTTTCTGGATCAGTGTTAGAGGAAGCTCCGTTGTGTGAACAGGGTCTTTGCCTCCGTACCAACTCAACCGTTCATCCAATGAATGGTTGATCGTTTTGACTTCCAAATAATGTGGTCGAGATTCTTTTGTTCCGCGCAGGTCTGGAACCTCAGATTTCCCAGTTGGCGGAACAAATACGATATCTTGGCAGCGAAAGTTTTGCCTCAATATCTTTGCTCCAAGTGCCTCGTTGAAGACGTCATGGAGTTTCTCCCAGTATCTTTTGTGCTTTAAATCGAGCAAGGACACTGCGGCCCCCACTTTGCCCTGGAAGATGACCCATTGCGATTTTGGTATAAAACTCAACCAATCCTCGATTCTCTTGTAGAAACGAAAAGTAACTGAATTTTCATCGCGTAACCGTCTAGGAAATCGCCGGAAAAAATTGTTGGTTTCATCGGCTACAAACCGATCATGAAGCTCCGTCAGTCGCGGCAAAGGATCCCGGAAATCGTGCATCGATGGCAGTGCCATGCGCTCAGATTTTAACTACCGTCGTGACGGCGCGCGCCTGGGTAACCTTGACATAGGAAGATCCGCGCCACTGGAGTGCTTCGAAAAATGCCCGGCCGTCGCCGGGGAAAAGTTTTATCCCGTCCGGCGGCGTAGCGACGCCGTTGCGCTCCATGTCTTCCATCATGTTGCGATTGCTGCAACGGAGGCCGAGCGCATCGGACCAAAAGAAACTTCCGATGAGAATGGGAGGCTCTTGTGCATAGGAAATAAAATCTACCCTTTGATGTACCATGGAGCGTTGCCTTCCAGTTTGTGCTGATGACCTGACGCGGAATCGGATCCGCGTCAGGCATCGGAATTTGAATTTTATCAGCTCTTCCTGGCTCAGAGTTTTTTCAGCCGCTCACTGATTGAATTGTTGCACAGTTCATCGTGACAAACGGCCAAGCGCTTCAGTATGGCCATTTCTGGTTTTAGAGCGGGGTGATGCTTTCCGAACTCGTAAAGACTTTCGAGCACGGAACAGGCGTCATCGAATGGTAGAAGACGAGCTTTCTCCCAAGTGTCGTCGAACCTGCATGCCGCGAGATCGGTCAGCCCTGGAATGACGGGAACTCCCTTTTCATCGCGAGTCCGGGAGTTTGCAGGAAACCAATTGTTGGGCCGGTCCAAATGACGCTCGATCAACGTCATTTCATCGGTCATGGCGACAAGGCGATCTGTCACTACTGTCTGGTCGTTTTTGTCGAGGTTCTGAAATTCGTCGCGCAGGTCGCTTAGAAATGCGATCGCCTTTTCGAACCACGTGGCCCGGTGCTCACGTAGATTGATTTCATTTCCGCTTCCGTTGGCCGGAGTCGTGGCCGAGGACCTCAGTGAGGAGCTTCTCAAGTTGTGTGCGGGCGAATCCTCGCGGTTCATGACGCCCGATTTCCCAACCTTGGAGCGTGTGGAGATTGATGCCCCAAGTTTTCGAGGCTTCGGATTGCGAGAGTCCGAGTTTGTTACGGGCACTTTGGATGCGGTTAGAGAGAGACATGACTTCGGTTTCAGATTGCGATGCCTTGCGGGCAAGACGATGGGTTTAGATGTCGATTGCATAGTTTGGTTTTGATTACTGGAAATGCGGTCGATCGCCCGCCGCTGTTCTAGCAGCGGCGGGCACTCCGCTCCTATGTGTGACTCACACACAACGCGATTGCAAGCTGAATGCTGGATCCTCTTACTTTTTAGCCGTCGTCGATGCACCCGCGCGCGCGATTTTTCGCTGTTCCATTCGCTGCGCTGCAAAATGCTCGAGGCAAAAAACGCGATAATCAGCAATCGCATCGCACAGTGTTTTTTCGTAAGATGCCCACTGTTCCACGTCCGCATATGGTGCCTGAGCAAGCAATGTGCTGATCTCCGCCATCAGCTTTTGTTCTCTCAAGTCAGCTTCTCCACCCGGCGGTGACAATTCTGCCATGAGAGCAAAAAAACGCTCACGTGTTTTCCTGGGGTCTAGCGCAGAAAATTTCTCGCCCGATCCTTCAATCAGCCAATCCCGATTAACTCCATAGAAGGCGCAAAGCCGTTCAGTTATCGACATCGACGGATTAGTCATCTCAGCGCTTTCCAGTCGACTGAGTGTACTGACCGCAACGCTCAAAACGCGCGCCAAGGTGTTGAGTGAAAGGCCGGCCCCCTCCCGCAGATCTTTCAAACGGACTGAAAATGAAGATGCCATTTACTTGATAACGCAACAATACTGTTGCGTATTTGCTAAGAAATGTTCTTTTTTCGGCAAATGGGCTCTATCGGTAATGAATCTCATTCGGCTTTGATTTGGACCAAGCTTTCATCGTTAGCATGGGGAATAAGCGATTTGGCCAAGGCAACAAACCTAAATCCGGGATACGTGACATTGATCATAAACGGTTGGAGCGAGTCGCCACGCGCTCGTCGCAAAATCGAGGCGTGTCTCAGGTCTCCGATATGGTGTACGTCTGAAGAATTTCGGGAGCGGCTTCCCGGTATCGATTTGTACGGATGCGACTTCCACACGATGGCAATCGATGCTCTGACTCTGCTTTGCAATAAGTTCCATCTGTTGAGCAATCGTTCAACAGGATTACGGCGGGCCTTTTTAATTAATCTCCTCACCGAGCGCTGCAAACAACCGCAGTCACCGGTTACTGAGCGCCCGGATAACAGACATTTCATCACATGAAAAAGCCCATTATTAATCTCGCCGCCATCGAGCGGATTGACGCCGTGCCGTTGCGCAAGGCTCTTGAACTCCACAATAAGGCGACAAAAGAAATCGCGGACGCTCGTGTACGCGAAATTGCCCTCCACAAAGAAATCGACGATTTCCTGGCGAAAACCAGCCTGGACGATGAGAAGGGATTGCAACTCGTCTCGGGCAAAAAAATCCAGGCTGAGATTTTGCCCAACCTCATTCGAAAGTTGGAGAACACCCTCGAAAATGAACTCGCACCTTCTCTTTTACGCGAAGCCGAAAAATTCCAGCGCGAGATGGTTCGATTTTATCGCGAGGCCCATCAAGCAGTCGGCACTCAACTAGCCGAGGTTTTCCGACCCTATTTTGAACCGCGGACAAATGCCCTTAACGGCGATAAACGCGACCGCGCCAAAGAAATCGCCATGCAGACCGACGACTGTTCCCAAATCGAGTGGCGACTCAGCAAAACCCAAGGGATTCAGCTTCCGGTGAATCACGTTCGATCAAACGCCCCCGAGGCTTTTGATCGGACTCTTGTCGGGGTGGCGAAGGAACTGCTCGAAATGGCGGAAAAAAACTGAGCCCGGTTTTCTCGTTGAAATCGGTTTACACATCTTTCCCGCGGGTCGAAGTCCCCTGCGGTACGAGGAATCAAGGGGGAGGGCTGAGCAAGTCCTCGCCGGGACGGCAGGCTCTCCCCCGCGATTTCGCTTTAAACCATCGATTCCTCCTCGGCCGGTACGGTACCGGCCTTTTCGGGCTTCCATGCGATGCACGACGATTGCACGCGACGCACGGGACCGTTTAGCGCGGTGCGCACGATATCCCGCCTCAATTTTTAAGCTGTTTCACCGCAAATCTAAAAACAAGCCAATGCCAACCGTTCAGCAGTGCATCGAATGTTCAGAATTTCTCGGCAGATTAATCCAACTTGGCGCACGCTTAGACATGCTTCGCGCGACGGTGGAGGGAGCGTACTGGGATCTCCTTGTAAACCCCATGGCCACACCATTCGACGAAGTTTCACCCTTTCTACCAAATGGGATGCCAGACATTGAGCGAATTACTCAGCTTCTGCCTCAACTCGGCTCAAGTCCACTATGCCCTGAAGCCGATGACTGCTTTTGGGATTTGTGCTACTTTGCCAGCGGAAACCGGTGGATGGAGGGAATAGATGATGACGATGCTCTGCGGAAAAAAGTGAAAGCACTTTCGATCGCTGCACTTTGGCGGGCAGCGGCCGTCATGGGGTTCGCTTTGGTCGCGGGAGTTTTCGAGACCAGAAAGAAAGAACTGGCGGCGCTCGTACTTGAAGCCACAAAATGAGAAATCGCGCCAAATCGTTCTCCAGTTGGGGGAAAATTCCATCACTGCCTTTTGTCCTTCTGCTCGAACTGAGCGGCCGCCTCCGCAACGGCGAAAATCAAGCGAGTGTTCTGGCCTGGCTCAACACGGCTCCTTTCGTGATACATCGGATGAAGGCTCGCTTTAACGGTGCTGCGATTTCCGCCGAAAACTTAAGCTCTTGGTTCAAGCAGGACCATCAATCCTACCTCCGCCACTTTGAAGAGTTCGCCCAAGTACCCGGACCGACAGCTAAACACTTAGCCCATTCAGAGACGTACCGGAAAGGCAAGATCGCCCGTTTGCCGCACCAAATGCGGCTTGAAGTAAATCGGCGATTATTGGACGGGCAGCCAATGGCCAAAATCGTTGCCTGGCTAAACGCCGAACCGTGCGTGATCGACCGCATGAAAATGTATTTTGATGGGACCCTTATTGAAGAGGGAAGCGTCAGCCAATGGAGGCTCGGCGGTTATCAAGAATGGTTAAATCAAAGAGAACTACTCGCCCTTACTGATAATGGCTGACCCTGTTCCAGTTTTCACCGCCTCTCGTATTGCTGAAATTGCCGGTCAGGACCGAAAAACAATCCGTGACCAGCTAGACGTTGACCAGGCGCGGCCTATTCAGGTCAAGGGGCAAGCAACCCAAGCGTGGCCGGTAAGCGCGTTACCGGCCACGCTTCGGGCCCACTTGCAATCGTTGTCCGAAAAGCATGGTTATAGCGACGTCACTCGTTTCCTTGAAAATGGTCGGTCGCGATGGCAGCCGAACATTCCGGTCGGTAAAATCGCGCCTCATCATGTCGCGACGGCAAAAAAGCGCTGCGCGGTGTTTGCGCCTATTGTGCAAGCCCACCGCACGGCACCGATTACTGAGATTGCTGAACTCGCTCAAGCGGCTTGGAAGACCAGTTCCGGTTACCCAATAACGGAACGTACGATTCGCCGTTGGATTGAGCGGGCCGTTGATCGCGATCGCGGATTCGAAGATTGGACCCGATGGGCGATTTACCTGGATGATGATATTTCGAGCGCCGCACCGTTGCATCCAGCGACCGCAGCTACCGTTTTTGGGGCGGTACGCCTAGAGGAAGCGATTGATGCGATAAGTGAACCCCACAATCCCAGCCCCGAAGATAGATCGAATGTCTGGCTGCAGGCTATGATCGAAGCGGATAAAATCGCTGGCCAAGAACCTAAGGAAAATCTCGCGCGGGATATCGTTCTAACCGTGCTACGCCGCGCCCAGATCCCACTCGCAAAAAATTTCGGCGAAGCGCTGACTGTCGCGTATCGACGTAAACGTACCAGATGGATTGAATGCGGTCGAGTACCGAGCGCCATCGCAGATTTACGGCCCACAAATAACAAAGACCGCAGGTGGGAGCTCCCTGAGAGTGATCGCACGCTATTATTGCGCTACTTCAAAAACACGGGAGATATCGCCTCCGCGTGGCGAATGGCTCGCACAAACAAAGCACTCACCGCCGAAACGATCCAGCGCTTTACCGATAACCCATCGGACAAATCTTACGTTCCAAATTCTATTCGTGCTGCGCTTGGCAGCGATCCGCAGAGAATCGATGAACTAAAAATCGGTCCACGCAATGCAAAGCTAGCGTGCGGTTGGATTGAACGCGATCATTCCGGCTACGCTCCGGGAGATTGGTGGCAGGGAGACGACTTAACCCCACCGGTATATTTTTGGCATGAGGAACAAGGGATTCCCGTCCTTACGCGAGGGCAAATCGTTATGATGATCGATTGCCGGACAACCCACATCCTTGGATGGGTATTGGGTAGCGACAGAAACTACAATTCACGGCAGATTCGCCACCTAATTACACTCTGTCACGACCTACATGGGTTGCCACGCAAAGGCTTCTATTTTGAGCGCGGCATATGGAAAAACTCACGAGTTCTAAAAGGAAAAGTTAACCAGACAATCGTCGGAATGGAGGAAACCGAAACGGGTCTGCGTGAGTTCGGCCTTGATTTTCGCCACGCTCTGACCCCACGTGAAAAACTGATCGAACGGGTTTTTGGTTTGCTCCAAAACCGCATGGAGAGTGTGCGCGGCTATTGCGGTAGGAACGAAATGAAAGACTGCCCGGAGAAAGTCCGCGAATGGAAACTAAATGTCGAATCCGGCCGTAACCACCCGCGCGAATATTTCCTTCACAAAGAAGATTGGAATGCAGAGATCGAACGCATTGTCGCCGACTACAACGGGGAGAAGCACGGACGACGCGCCAAGCTTATACCTCGGCAGTCGCCGAGCGAAGCATATCAGGGGCGCACAACGAGCGATGTCGTTTGGCTTCCGCTGGGATGTCGTCACCTTTTGGCCCATCACCGTTTGACGGTCATTGTGACACGCAACGGCATTCGGTTGCCTTCAGGCAGCCTCGGCGGCGGACTTTATCGCAATGAAGCCACCGGTTCGGTCATCGGCCAAAAGGTGCTCGTCTCAGTGAATCCAGACGATTTGTCATATATTACTATGTTAGAACTCGATCGCTCAAATCCTCGTTTGGTCGAACGCGCAAACCCGTTAGCGGCATTTTCGGACTATCCATCCGAAATCTCCGCCACTACCGCCCAGTTGCGCGCCCACAATCGGCACGGGCAAAACATCTATCGCATAGTTTCAGCCGGAGAAAAACCGGAGGCATTCAGGCCCGTACGGGCTGACCGGAAAACAATCGAAGTAGGCGCGGAAATGACCCGCCAAGCAGCAGAACGCAAAGATCAGGCCCGTTTCGTCTCAGATGGTCGCCGCTTCGTTGAGTCCGAGTCCGTCAAATCCGGCCTACCGATTCGGGCTGGGAACACGCCCGATAAAATTGCCCGTCAAAGGGAAGCTGCAGAATTACGCCGTGAAGCTTTGCGAGAAATTGAACGCGAACGTGGTGAAAAGGCAGCCGAGGAAATTTCATGAGCAGCACGCGAAAAGCCCCTGAGAATGCACCGTTGAGGCAGGAAAAATTTGCGTCGGCCGAGGCCTATAATATGCGCCTGAACGCATTGATGGTGGCGAAGCGGTGTGAAGTCCTAGATGATCACGAACTCGGTCATTTACTCTGGTTTCTGCAATATCGCTCGCTGTCCGTGCGCGACGGACTGACCGGCCGCGCCGGCGGCGTAAATCGAGTTGCCGAGGAATTGCTGGCGGCTGCCGTCGTCTCCGATGAAACCGATTTAATTGAATGCTTTGGTGGCAAAAATGACTGTGGATTTGAATACGTGACCTTATCGGCTGAGGAAATCCGTAGGCGAACTTTGCCCGCGTTGACCGCCGAACTTTTCGAACTCGCGCTCGATCCCGATTGGGCAAAAAGCGCAATGCCAAGCTTACCCAACTGGAGGCAGACCCTCGAGGGTTTTCGCCATAAGTGCAGTTCCGACGCGCAGGCGCGACTAGCAAAAACCTCCGTGTCCAGCATCGTCTTGGACGCATTGGAGTTCACCCATCACACGGGTGAAGCATCTTTGATCATCGGAGATCCGCGAATCGGAAAAAGCGAAACCGCTCGTGTGTTTTGCGATGCCCAGGTGGGAACGGCCCGCTACATTGAGGTTCCGACATCGAATGATATGAGATCACTTTATAAGGCGGTTGCTGAGGCGCTTGGTGTGGCTGACGGCAACGGCTACAAGGCGGTTCAAATCAAAGAAAGGATCGAGGAAGTCGCACAACGGGCGAAAATCATGTTGGTTTTTGATGAAGCACAAAACCTGTGGACCAAGAACATGCGGCCAAAATCTTCCCCCGATCGGATACTGTGGATCAATTCGCTTATTAATCTTGGGGTACCGGTCGCGTTCATTGCCCTGCCCGAGTTTATAACATGGATGCGGATTTGTGCCGAAAAAACGGGTTGGGAATCCAAGCAGCTTGAGCAGCGCATTACCATTCATCGGCGGTTGCCCCAATCGCTAACCAAGGATGATTTCGAAACACTCACGCGCCACATTGCGCCCACCCTGTCCCCCGCCGTCGTCAAATATATCGTCGGTTGTGCGTTGGAACAGGATGGCGCGGCATTCGTCAAAAAGGTTATTTCAGCTGCATCGTACCGCGCCAAAAAAGCCGGCCGGGCTGTTCCCGGTTTCAAAGACATCGAAACCGCCATTAAAAGCGACATCATGCCATCGGCTTTGACGCTGCGGGATGCCTTATCAATACGCCATGCGGAGGTCCGCCGGCGCCATCCCGAGCCGCAAGCAGAATCTTCGTCTGGCGTATTGCTGCCAATCCGGGCTGTCAAAACCGCCCCCGCAGTCTTTGCGCATGGTCGATGCGCCACTCCCGCAAGCTCAGCGCAGGCGGTCAGCTCGACCTGATTTTCAGTTTAACGCCCACCCTGGGAATCGCACTTTTGGCACTTTTGCCAAAAGTGCAGCCGCATTGGCGGCGTTTTTTTGACATTTGAAGCACCCAAACCGACATGTCGGCAGCAAGGTTACAACTGACGAGCGAAACATGGCGCCCTCGGCGGGAATCGAACCCACAACCACCTGCTTAGAAGGCAGGTGCTCTATCCAGTTGAGCTACGAGGACAATTTGCTGCCGGCTTATTGAAGACTCTTTGCCGGGATTGCAGCACTTTTTGCAACGGGATCGGCGAGCCAGTTCGCAATCGCAGTCACCAGCAGAAAAATTGGTATCGTACGTGCAAATCGACTTTGCTCTCGCCGGCGAAAGCAACCGGGCGGGCTGTCGCTAAAGCTTCGTTCGGTGTACGTCACGCGCAGGTTGCTCACTGTCGAAATAGCCATGAATAACGAGGAGCCCGGTCGGAAATCCAGAAGCCATTTTGCATTTATGCGGAAAAAAATTCCCATGGCGTATGCCGGAAAAGTGATCAACCAGTCGGCGCCGGTGGCATGCCGCGATTGTTCCGTTCCATCCCATTGCACTGCTATTGTTTGCGACATCAACGAGTTGATTGGCTCGCAATTTGCACAACTTATCCGAACGAAACGAAGCAAAAGCAAAATCAGCCCCAACCATGTCTAATTCCATCTCTTCAACCGGTTCATCAGCGGCATCATCGCTTCAGGACTCAAGCACGTTGAGTTCCTACAAGAAAATTCAATTGGACATGCAGTCGCTGGGCACGGCGTTGCAATCTGGCGACTTGGCGAGTGCTAAAACCGCTTTCTCGACCTTGCAGCAAGACGCACCAAATCTGGCCGCGCAAAGTCAAAACCGCCAAAGCACCAATCCCCGCGCGCAAGCGATGGGCCTTTTGGGTCGCGCCTTGCAAGCGGGCAACGTGCCCTTGGCCCAGCAGTCGCTTTCTGCCCTTCAACAAACAATGACAGGCGCCAACCAAGGCGACGCAAGCAGCAGCGACCCTGGCGCGTCGTCCGACGCCACCCCGACATTGTTGTCGCTCTTGAACGACTCCAGCACACCTACATCGCAGAATCCCAGTTTATTGGATTATCTGGATGCCGACGCCACCAGCGATCCCTCAACGCAGGAAGCCAGCCTGCTCGATTCCTTAGGGACCGATGCCACCGACAATTCTCTAACCCAGATTCCCAGTCTGTTGAATTATTCAGACACGGGTGTCCTCGGCAATTTGAGCAACGGCACGTCTACCTCTGGGTCAATTCTCAATACGTTGGCTTAATCGGAAAAGACTGGCTTGCCGAGCCGTACCTCGAAGAGTGAAGGCCTCAAAGCCGCTTCTTCGCGAAAGCCCGGCCTGAAGGAGATTTCAGGTATTTCTCGAAAGCCGCAGCTTTATTTCCATCCCGAAACGCAACGGCCGTTTTGACCCGCCATGGTCGCAATCGAGACGTATGGGAAATGCCGCCCTCGTTGTGTTTCGCCAAGCGACTAGCGACATTGCCCGTCAGGCCGACATAGTAGCCGCCAGCCACGGACAACGATTCCAAGATATAGACGTACGAGAATCCATTCATAAGCGTATCATGCGTGGCCCGTCGTCCGTTTATTCGTCCGCCTGCGCCCGTTGGGCTTCGGCGCGGCAGCCTTCGCCATGCGCCCCGGAGGTCTATCTCTAAAAACGCACGTTTCGTGGCTGGCTTGCCGAGCGGTAGCTCGAAGACCGAAGGCTGGTGGAGCAGATCGGGATCAAACCGACGACCTCGTCGTTGCGAACGACGCGCTCTATCAACTGAGCTACTGCCCCGTAAAGTGAGCGATCCTTCTGAAGGACGGTCCGGCGCGAGTAAAACAAAATTTTGTATCTCCGCCCATCCACCCGCCACACAAACTTAACGGCGAATGTCGATTGGCGTCGAAATTGCTATTGCAGCCTGCGGGAGCATCGGAAAATTAGCACCCTACCCCTTTAACACGAACCAGTCATTAAACATGAAAAAGACCACTAAGAAAGCGACCGAAACGAAAGCGCCGGCCAAAAAAACCGTCGTGGCAGACGTTTCCGTGAAAAAGGCCACCAGTCCCGCCAGCAGGAAAAAGGCGGTCACCAGCACCGAACCACCCGCAACGATCATTTTTGCGAAGATCGATATCGGGTTTGGCAACCATCTCTACATTCGCGGCGAAGCCCCGGGCATGAGCTGGGATCACGGCGTTGCGATGGACTGCGTGGGCGCCGGTCTTTGGACGATCAGCGTCAAGAATGCGGTCACTCCCGTCGTCTTCAAATTGCTCGTGAACGATCTTTCCTGGAGTACGGGTCCCGATTTCGTGGCGCAGCCCGGCCAAAGTCTCACCCTCGAACCTTCCTTCTAAGGTTCGAGGCGGCGTCAGGCGAAGTTGGCTTGTCCCATTCAGCGACTGTCCGATTTGACGGATGAACGGGAATCTTTTCCATTAATTTTCCGGTTCGTCTGGATTAACGGAAAGCAATTTTGCGCGCACCTCTTCGGCCGACACTTTCGAGCCATCGGCGCTTTTGGCCGCGATCATTTCCGTCCGCAACGTGACCCGGCTGAAGGGAAAAGGCACATAAAATCGATCCCAACTCCTCAGCCGCCAAGCGCGCGAAAACTCGGCTCCGATCAGCAGCATCGGCGCATGGTTGCGGCGCGTGACCACCAACACCCCGGGCTCAACGGTGTAAATCGGTCCGCGCGGACCGTCCGGCGTGATACCAACATCATGCCCGTCGCGCATCACCTCAATCAACTGGCGGGCCGCTTCGCGTCCGAAATTACTGCTCGATCCGCGCACCGGCTGAATCCCGATCAAACGGTAAAATGCGGCCAGCCAGGCACCATCCTTGCTCGCGCTGACCAATCCGTAAATCCGTCGGCGCGAGCGGTGGCGTCGGAAAATTTCCGGCGTGAGAAAAAGTCGATTGTGCCAGAGTACCACTGCGGTTGCTTCGGGAACTCCGTTTAATTGGGTTTTCGTCTCCGCATTCATTTTGAAACGCAGTGTCCGTCCCCAAATCCGCACCAGCAACGCGAGCAGCCAAAGCAGCAACCAGCGCCATCCGCGCACCTCGTTAATCGATGTAGAGTCGTCCGTTTGCAGGCCTCCCTTATGCGGGGAACGCAGGCCGTCCGCCAAGTTAAACTTGTGCCAACAACCGCCACTGACGACGCTTTCCACAATGCCCCTTCGTTTCCCGCCGTGCCCTTTTCTCCCGACCGCTCCTCCGACCATGGACGCGAGCGCGCTCAGCGCTCACGGCGACGAACGGGATGCGGAGTTCTATCTGACTGCGCTGACCTACGCCCAATACCTGTGGCAACGGGGTCTTGCCGCCCGCGCGATCCTCAAACTTGACCGGGCGCTGCTTTCCGACGTTCGCGGGCACGAAGACGAACTGCGGAAATGGCCACTGCCGTACGAGGCCATGGCCTGGTTTTTGCGGCGTACTCCTCCCGACGTTTTCATCGGCAATCCCCGCGTCCACTTCCAACATCTTGCCGATCGGATGAATGAACCGCGCCGCGAACAACGCCGCTGGCGCACCTGGGCCTGCTGGGCGATCACACACATCGTCCGTCCGGAATTCCCGCCCGATTCAAAACATGAGGTAATCGAACCCACCGAGGAATTCATTGCCGGAAAGTTGACCGAGCACGGTCATCCGGGGGAAACCATCCTGTGGCAATCAATCCTGGAAAAACTCAAGCGGGCCAAAAGAAATTCCGGTTCACTTTGATTTCGCCGATTCCGAAAGGCGATACAGCCCCGCCCCGTGCCACGCGATCACCGGCGCAAACTCGTTCTTAATTTCGCCGAGATCGCGGTGGCTCCATAAATTCTCCACGTGGACCGATCCTTTCAAACCGAGCTCCGTCAACAGCACCGGCACCGCCAGACCGGATAAAGTACTTTCCGTCTGCGGAGTCGCGACAGCCACCAAAAAACGCACCGTCCCGCCCTCAGTTTTATCGCGGACCTGCGAATCAATCACGCCCGTCGCCTTAAACCGTTTTGCTCCCGCCGGCACGGCATACTCGATCACCGCCGCCGCCTGCGCGCTGAGGCCAACGACGTGTCCGTCCTTGTTTTTTTTAACCGCCGCACTATCCCAAATCGCATCGCTCCGCGCCCACGCAGAATCGGTGACCGGTCGCTCCGAACCGTCGGCCATCACAAACCGTGGCGCGAGCCAGACCCCATAATCCCACACGACGCCGTCGCTGGTCGGATCAAGCACCAGAAACATCCGGGACGCATCCGAAACATCCACGTCGATCGCGGCTTTCGAATTGGCCGCGCGTGTGACAAGCGGACTGACGTAACGCGCGTGTTTCGCCGAAAGCCGGACGCGATCGCGGGCGTTGAACACGGCAAGATATTTATCGGTCGAACCGGGCACGTCGGCCGTCCACGCGATCAATTCGTCGCGATCGAAAACGGGCCGGTTATTGAGGCTGTTTTGATTCACCGCCAAAACATCCGCATTGGTGAGCAGCGATCGCGTGAAGTCATCCGTCTTCGTCAGATCGCCCCCATGCATCAACGGCGACCGGGCGATGGACCAAAGCGTCATGACCGTGTGCTGCTCGTCGGACGTCAGCCGCGTCGCGCGCTTGCCCTGATCGAGCACGCCAAAAGGCAACATGTCCGCGTCGGGCCATGCACCAGACTTACGATACGGATTCCATTTTTCCAGTCGCGCGAACTGATCGTGAACCGCGAGCCAGCGGTCCCAGAAGTCGTCGCTGATGCGCCACATGTTCGCGTGTTTTGCGACATGATCCGCCGCATCCAGGACCGTTTCACCCGGCGAGAGACTGAGCACAATCGGCCGGCCCGTGCGATCGATCACTCGCCGGATCGCTTCGATTTCCTTTTCGTGCTCATGGTATGGCCGCGCAATATCGTCGACCTTCACAAAATCCACGCCCCATCCCGCGATCAGATCGAAGACCGAATTGTAATAGTCCTGTGCGCCCGGCTTCGTCATATCGACGCCGTACATGTCCGGATTCCACGGACAAATGCTGTTCTTATTCGCGATGTCCTGCGCGTGGTAAATCGTCCCCTTGACCGCCAGATTCTTATCCACCGCCTGTCGCGGAATCCCGCGCATCAGATGGATGCCAAATTTTAACCCAAGTCTGTGAACATAGTCCGACAATCCCTTGAAGCCTTTGCCGCCAATTGAGCTTGGGAAACGATTCACCGCCGGTTGCAGCCGTCCAAAATCATCCATCGTCAACACCGCATCGGACCGGTAGCCATGGTCCTTGGCGCCGGGCTCGTACCATTGAATATCGACGATGATGTACTCCCAGCCGAATTTCTTCAGATTGGCCGCCATGTAGTCGGCCTGCGCTTTTGTCTGCGCCTCGGTGATCGCGGTGGCGAAATTATCCCAGCTGTTCCACCCCATCGGCGGACGCTCCGCCCAGCGATGAAACGCGAGGTTGTCGGCGACGGCGGGCAGGATTGTCAAAATAAAGACAAGTCCGAGGGATAATTTTTTCATGAGGCGTTCCTCTTGTGAAAAAAATATTCCCGCGGGTCAACTCATTGGACCATTGCGCGAAGTGAGTCCTATTTCGATACGACCGGCACGCCCGGCGATCCCGGCAGGTGGATATGAACATCCCTTTCCTTCGCCTGCGGCGAATCACGCACGCGAAGCACAATTTCGTCCTGCACACTTCCCGCCATCAAGCTTCCGAACTCCTCCTCCGTCAGGCCGTGAATTCGCGCACCTTGGATTGCCGTGATTTCCATGCCGGCTTCGATGCCGGCGAGAGCGGCGGACGTGTTCGGCCGCACGCGTTCGACGCGCAAAAACGAAAGTTGCAGACTGGAAGCCTCGGCATCAGGCAGAGAAAAAAGCCGCACCTCGATACTGGCGAGCGCCAGCGAAACCCGCATGGGTGGCAGTATGAGTGGCCTCCCGATTTCGCCGACCCGCATCTTATCCGCAATCGATACAAACGATGGATCATCCCTTAACTTTGCAAAGGCGGGTTCCGCTTCCGTGCGCGGCGCGTTCCGAAGCCCGGCGCTCGCCGCGCGATTCAGCGCGGCGAGCGCCTCTTTCCTATCGCCGTCGAGCGCATACGCGCGCGCCAAATCGAACAGGACCTCTGTCTGTTCCGGTTGCAAAAAGGCAGCCAGTTCCAACATCGCGGAAGCTTGGTCGTACTCCTTTTGGTCAAACAATTCACGAGCTCTTTGCCGTGTCATGGATCGATAGGCGGCAATCGCCCGCCGGACCATGCGGCGTTCCGGTGAATCCACCGTACTCTCGGATTCCCGTCGCAAATCCAACGCAAGTTTTCTCTGCCAGCCGCGGCTGTTCTGTGCGGCGTCATCGAGCTTTTCCACCAAAGCCGTCTCCCGTTCGGCCAGCGCGCGCTCACCCCTTTCCTCTTCCCGAACCGCACGCAATCCACGGAGTTCGTTCGCCTCGTTGGTCCATTTCCCTGTTTCAACCAGCCCCCGGAAATCGCCCGTCAGTGATTCCAGCGACCGCAATCGATCCAATCCTGCCTGCGTTTTTATCGCTTCTTCACGTCGGGCAATCATCGCTTGGATAAAGGCGTCATTACGTGACTTGGCTCCGGATGCCATGGCTTGCAGTTCCATCCATTCCACCGCCTCTGTCATCAAGGCCGCCGAAGCCCACTCATGGCCGCCGTTGAAAACCACGAGTCGGTGAACCACGCCGCGTTCGCCAAGGACATGATCCAAATTCCGCATCTCCCGGTAATTGAAATCCTCCGTCCCGGCAGTCCCGAAAAATCCAAAGGTAATTTTCGCCGGAATCTTGTCTGGCTCAGGAAAACCCGCGCTGCAAGCGATGACACCCTTGACCAAGCCCGACAGCGCAAGCGCCGTTGCCACGCGTGCCCCGCCCGATACTCCGGCGGTATAAACCCTGTGACGGTCGATGGAAAAATGAGCGCTGACGTCCTTCATCATCGCGCGAGCGGCGATTGAATTTTCGCTCCACGGACCGTTGCGCGACGTCAACGATCCGGCGACGAGATAGCCGTATTTTTCGGCCGCCGCCTGCAAACGCTCAACCGGGATGCGACCGTGCGCACTGGCGTCAAAGCAGAAAATCACCGGCCAGGGTAAAGTCCGGTCATAATGCGACGGAACGTACAATACGTAGTGCTGCGCCGGATCCGAACTGCAGACGACGTCGTCGAGAATCCGTCCTGCAAATCTTTCCCGGGCTGCCAATGGTCGGGCCGCCACGAGTGTAACCCAAAACAGCACGGTCGCGCACGGGCAACGGACAAATCGATGCCACAAGGATGAACTTCCTCCAATTTCAAGATGCCGGATCATTTTCGAAATTTTGGTTCACCAATCGAGATAACGAGGCCCGCCATCCGGCGGGCCTCGAGTATCCGGCAAATCCGTGCCTCAGAAGGTTCCCTTTAACCCCAGCGTGAGATGCGGCTCGCCAAATTCATAGCGGTTGAACGGCAGCACGATTTTCTGATTCTCGGGCAGGTATCCTCGATAATAGTCGATGCGCTGGCTGTTGAAAATATTTCGCACGAGGAAATAAACCGCGAACTTTCGATTGAACGCGTACTCGATCTTGAAATCCGTCGTGGCCTTCTGGTCCCGGTAAATCGCCAGCCGCGTATCGGGAGCGCCGGTTTTCGCATTCGCCGCCGTACCGGTGAAGAAGCTCGTGGCCACGAATCCACCGAACAGGCTTTCGGAGACCCAGTTGGTGGTCGTCGTGAGGGAAAGTTTCCGGACGCGATAACCAAGAATCAAATTAGCTGTCTTCGGCGACACCGCGCGCAACTGGGAATATTTCGTATCCAGCGCCTTGAGTGGATCAGGATCGCTGGAGCTCACATCGACATAGGTGAAATTGGCCTGCACATTGAGGCCGTTGAATGGTTTCGGCAGGAAAGTCAGGTTTTGGGAGTAACTGAGTTCCACCCCGGCCAGCGCCGATTTGCCTCCGTTGGCCGTGACCGTCCCGGAGGAAAATTCAGCCGGGTCGTAACCATAATCCGTGGCGATGGTGGAGATTTCGGCAGCGGTCATCGCCCGCGGGGTGATGTAATTCTTAACCTCTTTCAAATATCCATAAACGCTGACGACTCCGGAATTCTTCAGATAGTAGTCGACCGAAAGATCGTAGTTGGTCGAGAAATATGGCTTTAGTTGCGGATCGGGCACATTGATCGTCCCGTCCTTGGCCCCGGCGATACTTTCGGAAGTAATCGTGGGCAATAGGTCGACGTAATCGGGATGTCCCACCGTGCGACTGACGCCGCCGCGCACCACGAGATTGCGATTCACGCGCGGGTTATACTTGAACGTGAGCGACGGATACCATTCAGCGTAGTCCAGGTTAACGTGCGACGCTTTTGACCGCGCGTTCGCGCGACTTTGGGCCCGCGCGTCGATATCGCGTTTTTCCCATCGGGTACCGCCAATCAGCAACAGATCGGGAGTGACATTCACGTCTGCCCGAAGGTAACCGGCGGTATTTTTTTCGACAAAATTCCGCACATCGTCGGCAAAGACGAACGTGAGTTTCGATTTGTAGGCGTCCCAGATTTTATACGGATCGACCGACTGATAGCTGCCAAAACCATAAGCCACATCCCGCGTATAGAGCGGATCCGCCAGGGCTGCGAGGGTTGCGCCAGTCACGGGCGAAATCACGCCGCGATACTCCGGGCGGTTGATGTAACGGTCCACGTCGTCCACTGCGAAGCCAGTCTGCAATTTCACCGGCACGGGGAGATGGTCAATTTCATAAACATAGGTACCGCTCACGCCCTTTTTATCATCGACCGCCGACCAGGGCCGTGACTGGAAGTTGGTGTTATTCCCCGCCGCGCTGAATGTATAGTTCGCGAGCGACCTGATGAAATCGAGCGGCACGGGGGTTGCGCCGTTCACGAGTGAAATCGTGGGGAGTTCGTTGCCGATGCCGGTCAAAGTAAACGAGGAATAAGTCGAGGCGCTCGGCACGATCGTGGACGCCGATGAGATGAATCCTTTCGTGGTGTCGCGATACTGGCCATCCGCGCGCGACCAGTAGGCCGTAATCGATGCCTTGGACTTGTTGTCGAACTCGTGCTCGAGCGTGCCGTTGAAATGAATGGTCGTGCCGTATTTGTTCCGGTAGAGCACGCCGTTCGTGATTGTACCGGCTTGCGCCGCCGTAACCGCCGCACCCGTGCCCGAGGTGTAGCTGTCGCCATTTGCGGTGGCGGAGGTGCCAAATGCGAAGGTCGGTCCGCGTTGGGTAAAGTTGAGATCGTACCAATCCCACTGGCCGGAAAGGGTCAGCTTCGTCGAGTCACTGATCTTATAATCGAGCTTGCTCGCAAATGCCTCGCGATGCGTCAGCTTTTCCTCGCTGCGAATGGCGTACGTGCCGAGCTTCGGCTGCGCGGTGAAAATCGTAGGCGCGCCCGTGGCGTTGCTCAGGACATTCCACGTCGCCGTGGTGCGGGGAGAATCGTCGTATTTTTCCGAGAGCCGGTAGTTGAAATTGATCCCGATCTTATCCGTGAGCTTGCGGGAATAGTTCAGATCCACGCTCGGCCGGATGAGATAGTGGGTGTTGTGACCCCAGACGCCTCCTTCCTTTTCCAAGGAAATGTTGGTCGAAGGGGCGGAGAACGAAAGGTTGTAGGTTAAACGCTGCACATCCTTGTTATCGAATGCGCTCTTCGTGACGAAGTTCACGAAACCACCGGTGGCGCTGGCTGGAATGTCCGGCGTCACCGTCTTGAAAAGTTCCGTTGTCTCAACGTTGTTCATCGCGATCTGTTCAAATTCAAAGCGGCGCGAATCGTCCATCGACGACGTGCCGGCCATCGGAGTACCGTCGATGGCCACGATGGTATAGGCCGTGCTGAGACCGCGCAGACTGATGCCGCGGGCATCGTTGACGTTATAGTCAATGGTAACACCAGGAAGAAATTTCAGGTATTCACCGACATTGCCCTCGCTCACTTCGCCAAATTGATCCGCCGCCGCCACCAGTTTCGATTGGATCGAGACTTTCTGCAGCGCGATTGCCTGGGCGGCACCTTCCTTGCTGGTGCGGACAACCATGCGGTCCAGTTGCACGACGCCCTGAGCCAGCGGGAAATTCGCGATGCCCGGAGCCGTCTGTTTGACGACCACCTGGACACTGAGCGGATCCAGACCGGGATAAGTCGCCGTGACGATGTACGAACCATCGGCGACCTCATTCAACGAGAAACTGCCGTCACGTCCAGTGGTCGTACGCAGTGACGATCCCTCAACCACGATCTCGGCCCCTTCCAAATAGTTGCCGGTGCCGGCTTCGATCACCTTGCCGGTCAAAGTACCCGCGTTGGCCCGGTTGATAAAAAACGCCGCGATCAATAAACATGAAAGCAGGCGGACGAGAAATGATTTTTGCGGACTTCGCAATGAGCGGAATCCGATGAGCGAAAACTTTTCAGTGAGGTTCATTTGAGCTGGGGTAATCGTAGTGTGGAGTGAAAACGCGCAGAAAAATCCGCGGTCTTTGAGCCAAGAACACCGGCACGCGGAAATTACTTCAAAAAATCCGGGAATCGTTCACGGCATCAAATCGACCGGGTGGCACACCGGACCGGCATCCCCCGCCCGGCGGCCAAGGTCGATGTAGCGTTGCGTCCAGGGGTTTTACCGCCATCCTGACGTTATGAACGAAGTTGAAGGGTTCTCCCCCGATCCGGAGTTATTCAGCCCAACCCTTATTCATTTGAAATCCACCTTAGTCTCTCTCCTCAGCATCGTCCTGTCGCTCGCATATTCCACAGCGCGCGCCAGAGATGCGTCGGACACGTCCGCGGTGATCGCCGACGTTCCCTGCAGGATCACGGCAAAAGCGCCGCCCCAATTTCCCGCGCGCCTGATCCGGGAAGGCGTCACCCATGGCAGCGTACTGATGCTCCTGCATATTTCATCGACAGGAGAGCTCACCGACAAACTGATCACGGCGTATACCCGCGAACCATTTGCCGATGTGTCACAGCAGGCTGTGGAAAAGTGGAAATTTGCCCCGGGAAAAGTGAAAGGGGAGCCGGTCGACACCATTATCACGCTCACATTGCAATTTGACGTCAAACAAGTCGTGCTCCTGCAAAAATTCGCCTCCGATCTTTCCGGCCCCGATCACTTCGACGGCTTCGAATATCACGCTTCCAACGTTCTGAATCTGGACCGGGTTCCCCGGCCCCTGAGCGTAGTCGAACCAAGCTATCCGCAGGAATGGATGAAGCAGGGAATAGTCGGCAGCGTGGCGGTCGATTTTTTTATCGATGAAACCGGCAGGACCCGTTTCCCCACCGCGGCTGCCGGTGCCAATGAGCTCCTCGCGAACATTGCGGTAGCCGCAGTGCAGCAGTGGCGCTTCATGCCTCCCACCGCCAAAAACAAACCGGTGCTGGTCCGGGCCCGCCAGGTCTTCAATTTCCAGAAGGAGAACCCTTCTTCTTGATCGAACGTTTGCACCAATTACGCTTGGGATTGGCGCTGACCCACCGAGCGGAGAAAAGGCGACAACTCAGCGCGAAGATACTGCCGGGCCCGATAGAGTCTTGTTTCAACCCCACGGGCTGAACAATTGATGATCGCTCCGATCTCCGTGTAATTGAGCCTTTCATATTGATGAAGGAGCAGCGGTACCTTCAGGTCATGGGGCAATTTCTCGATTGCCGCCGCAAGTGCATCGGATGCTTCCCGTTGTTCCAAGGCGCGCGCCGGATCCACGCTGGCGGAAGGCAAACCGGATCCGACGGTTTGTTCCTCCCCGCCGAAATTCCGCGGGGCATCCAAACTCACCGACGGATGCCGTCGACGCCACCGATAGTGATTGTGACACAGGTTCGTCAGGATCGTGAACAGCCACGCCGACAAATTTGAATCGGGGTTCAAACGCCGGCTCTGCTGGTACAATCGGACAAAAACCTCGGAAACGACATCATTGGCGTCCGTCGTATTGCGCAGATACCACCACGCGAAGGAAAAAAGCGGTTTCTTCCAGCGGGCGATCAGCCGCGAAAGCGCAGCTTCCTCGCCCAACTGAAGCGCGTGAAGATCGGCGTTTTCCGGATTCACAAAGCGGCGGTGCGAACAGCGTGGCCGTTAGTTAAACGCTCCGCCCGCGGCAGCCTGCATCGCCGGACTCAACAGGGAAAGATACTGGTCACGCTGGCGCGGATCCAGGACTGCGGCGGTGGCGGCAACCAACTCACGGGCGGAATCCAAGCATTGGTTGTCGATTATCCGCTGTTCCACCGCGACCCGTGAAACCTTCAGAAAATCGATCATTCCCTCCTTTTGCCGTTGGTCCTCGATCACTTCGAACTCGCGCCGCATGCGGGCGACCTCACGGGCGAGCGCCACCATGCGTGGTTTCGATTGCTCGTGCAACGAACGGATGTGGGCCAGTTGGGCGGAATTGAGGTGGAGGTCCTTCTTCATCCACGCCAGCTGCGAATCGAAGTCGCCGACGGGTTGCGGATGCCGCAGGCCAAACCACGCGAGATGTGCGCAGACGCCGCAGACCAAACCGAGGGTGACGGCAATGAGGGTGCGTTTCATGGCGCGATGGAGGCGGAGGCGCTTTCCGAACCAACCTGATCCAGTTGGGGATCAATTTCCCGCAGATAACTCTGCACAAATTGCGCGCTGCGACGCGCCTGCAATTGCGACACCCGTGTTTCCGCGAGGAAAAGCCCGAGCAAAATACAACCCACCACGAACGCCGCCGTGAACGACGGCCGGGCAAACATCGCCTCGATGCTGGCGAGCAAGCCGCGTCGCGGTACTGGTGTTTCGATCGCGGCCAGCCGCCGCCAAACCATGGATTCCAAACGCTCGGAGGGCTCGGGGGTGAGTTCACGCGATTGCTCAAACAATGAATTAAGCGGGTCGTCCGGATCGGGGTTCGTGGACATGGGATGAAGATCGGATTTGGCTCGGTGAATTGGAATCAAAATGAGGAGAAACGAAGGAATACCTCGGCAACGTTACCCAACACCGGAAAATGGAGAGCCCTTCACAATAGCAGGATTTTCCGCAAACCAGTCGCCTCGTGCATCCCAGCCTCACCCGGCTGCTCCCGTTTTTTGCCCTTTATCTCGCACACCACCACGTTCCGCAGTTCCGCGCGCTTCTCGAGAAATACGGCCCCGCCGACCCCGCGTCGCGCTGGCATTTGTTGTGTGAATTGCCTCCACCTCAGTGAGTCGGACTGGCCCCACCTCGAATCCATCGCTCAAACTGGAGCTGCAGCGACCCCGCTGCAGTGCTCTCGCGCCTTCAGCCAGCGTTGCACCGTCCGCTCGCCGAGCAATCGACGGCGGGGATGGCGCTGTCGCAACCACCAGCGCAACTTAGCTCCGCCCCACGTCGGACATTGCTGACGCATGCGCTCCTGCCGATGCCACCCTGACACCCAACCCGACCGGCCGGCGCGACCGCTCCGCCGCTCCTTTGCGACCCGACGCACGAAACCGGACCAGATATTTATATCCCGTTTATCGACTCACGCCAAAACGGCGGGAAATCTTTACCACCGGCTCTCGCCGGCTCATCATCGCCAGCACCAAACCCAATCTTTGTGCCACTTCCGGAGCTTCATTCCAAGGCATCCCACACTAAATGTGTTAGCGATGTCTTGCCGGCCATGCCACCTCGCCCGCGCTCCAGCTTGAAGCCGCTTTGGAGGAGACCGCACACCACATAAAAAAGCCGATCCCCATCATGCGGGAATCGGCCGAAGATTTTTCGCGAAGCGTTTTCCGGTCTTACGCCACCCGCTCGACGATGAGCGGCGGTGGGATCGGACGCTTCGGCGCGAGGCGATAGGCGTCCTTGAAATAGTTAAGCGCCTGCTCGAGCTTCGCCTCGTCGTTGTAGTGAATCATCATCAATGGCTCGCCCTGCTTGACCTGCGTGCCGACCTTCTTGATTTCGGAAACGCCAACCGCATAATCGATTTTGTCGTTATGCGCCGGATCCTTGCCCGCGCCGAGGAGCGAAACGCCCTTGGCAATCATCGCAGCGTTGATCGTGTGAACATAACCGCGCTTCGGCGCCGGCAGTTTGCGAATATGTTTTGCCGCCGGGAATTTTTCAGGATGATCGATGAACGAAACGTCGCCACCCTGGGCCTTAACCATGTCTTTGAATTTTTCGAGCGCCGAACCGTCGCTGAGGTGACGCTGAACGGTTTGCTTGGCCGACAAGGTCGAGCCAGCCACACCCGCGAGACGGACGATTTCCATGCCGAGCTTGAGGACGAGTTCCTTCATGTCCTCGGGACCTTCGCCCTTCAGCAGCTGGATGACTTCCTTGATTTCAAGCGCGGTACCGACGGTATCGCCGAGCGGCTGGTTCATGTCGGTGACGAGTGCGACACAGCGGCGCTTCATCGAGCGACCCACGCGGGTCATCGAACGCGCGAGCTGTTTCGCCTGCTCAAGATCCTTGATGAAGGAACCATTGCCCCACTTTACATCGATGACGAGGCCTTCGGCGCCTTCGGCGAGTTTCTTCGAAAGGACGCTGCCGGTAATGAGGGGCAGGCTGGGAATGGTGCCGGTTTCAAGGCGGAGGTCGTAGAAAATCTTGTCGGCCGGCGCGAGCTCCGCGCTTTGTTCGGCGATCGCACCGCCGACGCGGGCGAGTTGATCGACGAAATGCGGAATGGTCATGTGGCTCTTGAATCCGGGGATCGCGGATAATTTTTCCAGCGTCGTGATGACAAATTCCTGTTCGACCCCGCACATCATCGGAACGACGACCCCACTCGCCATCGCGAGCGCGGCCAGAACCACGGCGGTTTTGTCGCCCACGCCGCCCGTGGAATACTTGTCGATTTTCGGTTTCGCGATCTGGGAAAGATCGATCACTTCACCCGACAGCATCATCTCCTCGGTGAGGACCGCTGTCTCCTGCGCCGACATGTTCGCGAAGTAAATCGCCATCAAAAGCGCGGCCTGCTGGTGCTTCGGCATCTCACCATCCAGCGTGGAGTCGATGATGTAGCGGATTTCTTCCTGCGTAAATTCCTGGCCGTCTCGTTTCTTCTCAATGAGGGAAGTGAACGACGGTTTAATGAAGCGGCGCGTTGGAATGGGACGTTTTCTCATAATGAACAATAAGGTATCTGGACGGCGCCGTGTGGCGCAAAGCTCGCAAAGGCAAAGAGTTTTGTTAATTTTGTCGAGATTAAAATCTCTTGGCGAAGTGGTTATCTTCGGATGGTGGAACTTATCCATAAAGTGAGATTTTCAAAACACTTTCACCCGCCAAAATCCTTCTTGCTCAAAGCCAAGCGCAATTCCTCAATCGGACAATGTCCCTTCCGTTTACCATCGCCAGCCACCTCGATGCCGCCCTCCGGAGCGCCGCAAATGCCCTCGCTTTGACCGATCGCGGCTTCGAACCCGAGGTGCGGGTGGCTGATCCGGCCAACGGTGATTTTCAGGCAAATGGGGCTCTCGCCTTTGCCAAACGGGAAAAACAAAACCCGCGTGTCCTCGCCCAACAAATCGTCGATCGCCTGACCGATTTGCAGCGGGATTTTGAAATCACGCTCGCCGGGCCGGGCTTCATCAACTTCCGCCTCAAGCCCGGCGCCTTGCTTGCCTGGTTGCAAAACTACGATTCCGAAAGCCATCTCCAAAGCGGTGCGGCCGGCGCGCGCAAAGGTCAGACATGGGTGGTGGATTATTCCTCCCCCAACACGGCGAAGCAAATGCACGTAGGCCACGTGCGCTCAGCCGTGATTGGCGAGGCGATTTGCCGGCTTCTCGCTTTCAGCGGTGCAAAAGTCATTCGCGACAATCACATCGGCGACTGGGGTACGCAGTTTGGAAAGCTGATCTGGGCCTACAAGCGCCAGCTCGACAAAACCGCACTCGCTGCCGATCCACTGGGGGAATTCGAACGACTCTACAAAGTCGGAAATTCCGCCGCCGATGCAGATCCGGCCGTGCTGGAGGAAGCGCGGCAGGAGTTGGTGAAGCTCCAGGACGGCGACGCGGCAAATCTCGCGATCTGGAAGGAAATCAACGACGCCAGCCTCTCGGCTTTTCAACAAATTTACGACCAACTCGGCATCAAGTTCGATGCCACGCTCGGCGAAAGTTTCTACAACGACAAAGTGGAACGTGTTTATCGCGAGCTGACCGATGCAGCGATTGCCGAGCAGAGCCAGGGCGCACTCGTGGTATTTCATCCGGAGCACCCGCGTTTCAAAACGCAGCCATTCCTCATGCGCAAAGCCGACGGCGCGAGCAACTACGCGTCCACCGATCTCGCCACGGCGCTTTACCGGGTCGAACATTTCCATGCGGACGGCATCGTGGTCGTCACGGACTTCCGCCAAGGTGACCACTTCGAACAGTTATTCCTCACCGTCCGAAAATGGTTTGCCGCAAAAAATTACCGGTTACCAGAGCTGCATCACGTGACCTTTGGCGCGGTGACAGGCGACGACGGCAAAGCCCTGCGCACACGTGATGGTGGCACCATCAAGCTCAAGGAACTATTGGCCGAAGCCGAGGAGCGTGCCTTCGCCCTCGTTACGCAAAAAACGCCCGATCTCCCGGAAGCTGAACGTCACGCCATCGCGCGCACGATCGGGATCAGTTCGGTGCAATATGCCGATCTCTCACTGAATCGGAGCAGCAACTATGTTTTCTCCTGGGAAAAAATGCTGAGCTTCGAGGGCAACACTGCGCCGTATTTGCTATATGCAATCGCCCGCATTCGTTCCATTTTCAAAAAGGCGAACATCAGTCCCTCACACCCGACGTTAACTGAAGCAACTGCGCCAGAAACGCCGCAGGAATTGACCCTCGCACGGAAGCTCGTAAAATTTTCGGACGCGGTGCAGCTCGCCACTAACACTCTTCGACCTCATTTTCTAGGTCTGTATCTCTACGAGCTTGCCGGTGATTACAGCTCTTTCAACAGCGCCGACAAAGTGCTGGTTGACGACAGCGCCGTCCGCGCCCGCCGGTTGTTGCTCTGTCACCGCACGCTCATTTTCCTCGAAACAGGGCTGCATTTACTGGGATTGCGCACGCTGGAGCGGATGTAGGAACGGAGATATTATCAATAATCCGTTAAGGCGCCCGGTTCCCTCGATAACCCGCCCTCCGGTATCTACTTCACACTTGCCGCGACCCTCGCGTGCGGCAAGATCGCTCTCCGATGGCCAACCAAGAAATCTACGTCCGCGGGGCGAGTGACACGGAAGCACGCGGCCCTTTCACGATGGAACAGCTGGTTTCGCTGGTTGAAGCCGGCCAGGTCAGCACGGAAACTTATTTCTACGACTCGGTGACGGAACAGTGGCTTCTGATCAGCAGCAGTCCGCAAATGAAGACTCTACTCTGGCCGGAGAAAAGGAAAATGGGTTTCAAGCAAAAGGAGTTCAAGGCGGTCAACGAGGATAAACCCAACAGCGAATCCCCAATTACCGTCCAACAGTTTCTCGCCGCCGCCGAAGGGAAGACCGAGGATACGAAGGACAAGCAGGACAAGAGCATCATGATGATGAACGCGTCCATTTGGGGCACGCGGTCTGCGGCGGTCATCTGTCTGCTCAGCGCCGCGGCGCTCATCCTTCCCGGCATCGACGCGATCACGGCCGGTGATTGGGCGAAAATGGTGCAGAAGCCCTTGATTTTCCTCGGAGCCGTCGACGTTTTCATCGGCCTGTTGCTGCTGTTGGGCGTGATTACCATTTATCCGTTTGTGCGTTTCCGCGCAGTGTTCGGGCTGGGTTTGATGGGTTTTCTTTTCATGACTCAGAGTCAGGTCACGGCGATGATCGCGGTAGCCGCCGGCTCGGTGGGTTTGTATTTCTGCACAATTTTCCTCAGTTATATTCCCCTCGCGGTAGCCGCGCTGGTCGGCCTTGGCGGCATGATCATGCTGGCCACGCTGCCGTATTCCTGAGTCGTCGTTAACTGACCGGATCTCCCATGGCCCAGCCTCCTCTCCTCCCAAGGCTTCGCCGTCTTTGGTCGCATGAGATCTGGGCCGCCGGCCTTCATCGCGATCGCAGCTTCAAGGGCCGGAGCATGGCGTTGTTGCGCATCGCCTCGATTACCCTCTCCGGTTTGCAGGAACTCAAAGTCGCTCCGCGGGCGGCTGCGCTGAGTTATAGTTCGCTCCTCGGGCTGGGTCCGCTGATCACCATTGTCGTGCTGATTTCCGGTTTCGCGCTCGGTGACCGCGACCCCGCGCTCGTCGCAAACGGCGTGAACAATGTCATCAACTTCATCGCTCCGCAGGTGGGGCAATATCAGCGCGCTGTTTCCGCCGCGGACGCCCGGAATTCCGCGCAATCGCCCGAGCTTCGCGCATTGCCGCAAACCGGGGAAAAGACCAACAGCCGGGTCGCCGCCGATCCGGAATTGGTCAAGGTCATCAATAATTTCGTCACCACCAGCCATTCGGGCACGGCTGGGGTCGTTGGGATAGTCGCCCTCCTCGTGATCGTCATCCTGCTTTTCACCAGCGTCGAGAAAACCTTCAACGACATCTGGGGCGTGCGGCGCGGCCGTAACTGGCTCACCCGCGTGGTTTACTATTGGGCGGTCATCACGGTCGGCGCAGCCTTGTTTTTCGCCTCGTTGACGCTTTTTTCCGCCGGCACCTTCATCAAGGTTTACACCGAGAAATTGCCGCTGCAGCACGAACTGGCACCCGTATATGCGATGCTGTTGCGATCCAGCTCGGCTGTCCTTTTGGTTATAATTCTTACGCTTTTCTACCGGCTGACTCCCAACACGCGCGTGAAATGGACGGCCGCCTTAATCGGAGCAATCATTGTCACGCTGCTGCTGTTCCTCAACAACTACCTCGCGTTTCTCTATTTTAGAAACGTCGTTTCCACCAATCGTCTCTACGGTGCGGTCGGCATAGTCCCGATTCTGATGCTCGGACTCTACGTGTTCTGGCTGTTTGTCCTGGTCGGAGGCCAAATTACGTACGCGGTGCAAAACGTTCATTACCGCAGCAGTCAGACCGCATGGCACAGCCTCAATCACGCCACGCGCGAAAGCATGTCGCTGCTCGTCCTTCTTCTCGTCGCCCGCCGCTTCAAGGTCTGCGCGCCGCCCTATTCCGTCGCTGCGCTCTCGCAACTCATGCGCGTACCATCGCAGATTCTAAACGAAAGCCTCAACCGCCTCTGCGATCTGAAGCTGATCGTTGAACTACCACCGGCCGACGGCACGGACCCCGCCGATCACCGCTACCAGCCAGCGCGGCCACTCAACAGCATTTCGTTGGTGGAATTTCGCAACCTGTTTGAAAATTACGGCGAGTCGCCCAGTGGCGGCCTCCTCGACAACGTCGATCCCGTGCTTGCGCTCTATCACGAACGTTTGACTGGCTGCCTGCCTCAAGCCCTCGGCGATAAAACGCTCGATCAACTTATCGACGAACAACAGCCGAGCCAGACCTACGCTCCGTTCCCCCAGAAAAGCCCGGCAAATTAAGCACCAGGCAGACTGCCAGGCGGCCGAGATTCATCCCTCACCACTTGCGAACGAAATTCGATATTCCCGGTCAATACGTGACAGCAGGGACCACAAACTCCAGCGCTTGATCTTACCGCAAGCAATCGGCATACGCCATGCTGGCTCACTCAACCCGGAAAAGCCAATTTTTCGCCAGAGTCACGACAACCAATTCACATGCCAGCCACTCCTTCGGTTCGGATTATAGCTAGCCGGCCATTATCCAACTCCCAAGGTCACGATCTCCTGGGGCATTACTTGGGACGATCATCGAGGAAAGTTTCCGGTTGGACTGGATCCCGTTCCCAGGCTTTTTTTGCGAAATTACTCCGCTGTTTCCCCTCGTATCGAAACCTGCGGCCGGAAAGGGCATATCATTTGTTTCTCGCCAACTGTCTTCCGACCCGCGGCGAATTACTTCATTTCACCTGGGGTGACGCCATCGTGGCAGCGACTCGTCGTCCCAATCGATGCATCTTCACCCTTCATCAACCGTACGAGCATTGGTCGCAGTCGGTTTGGCAAAACATCGGGAAAAGCGCCGGTATCATTTGCATGGCCGAGCGCGAATGCTTGGAAATCCGCTGCCGTTACGCGCAGGTGCCGTGCACGTTCATCCCCCACGGGATTGATCTCGATTTCTGGCAACCTCTCCCTGATCCGCCCAAGCGCCAAATTTGCGCGGTGGGACAATACATGAGAAACTTCGAAATGATGCTGCGGGTCGCACAGACTCTGCTCGACCTGCATCCCGACGTAATTTTTCGCTGGGTGGTGAATCCGGATTTCAAGGTATCCGGAGCCTTGAAAGCCCAATTGCCGCGCGAACGATTTGAAATTCTCCAGGATCTATCCGCCCTCGAACTCCATCGTCTTTATGCGGAAAGCTGGTTGTTCTGCACTCCCTATCACAATGTTGTAGCGAGCAATGCCATCGTTGAATCCATGGCCAGCGGAACGCCGATCTTCACCACCCGGGTGGGCGGAATGTCGAGTTACGCCGGTGATGGAATCATCACCATGGTGGAAAACAATGACGACGACGCATTGGTCAAAGCGGTCACACGGTGCCTCGCGTCACCCGAGCTGCGCAGTGAACTTTCTTCACGGGGACGGCAACATGCGGAGAAATATTTCGGCTGGCCGACAGTGGTTGCAAATCATCAGGCGTACTACACGAAAGTCCTGGCAGGAATGCGTGACGGGCTCGGCAAACATTGATCCAAGACCTCCGCCCGGTGTCCACGAGAAAGTAATGATGAAAACCACCAGAACGAACCCTTCGCAACGCCATCGGATTTCTGTGATACAGTTTCCCGTTCGCCGCGCGCGTTTTTTTATCGGCACCATTCTTTGGACTGCGACCCTCCTCGCGGCCTCAGGCGCCATCGATTGGCAGGCAGATTATGCGATTCCCCCCGGTTTCCGGGTTCAGCGAGACAGCACCGGATTCGAACTGCCTTCCGCGATTGCTTTCGTGCCCCATCCCGGCCAGGGCCCCAAAGACCCACTTTACTTTGTCACGGAATTAAGGGGAAAACTGAAAGTCGTGACCAATGATCGCAGCGTCATGACTTTTGCGGAAGGCTTCGACACGTTGGTGCCACACGAGGAACTGCCCAGCCACCTTGGCGAGATCGGCATGGCAGGGATTTGTTTGGAGCCGGAGCATGGGTACATCTTCGTTTCCTACGCATACGAGGACAAGGACGGCATCTACCGGAATGCCATCATGCGCTTCGACACGCAACCGCAGGTATTCGCCGTCAAACCTTCGGGACAAAAACGCATCGCCATGGTCCTCGACAAATTCGTTTCGAACCTCGCCCACCAAATCGGCCCCCTGACAGTATTGGATGGAAATCTTTTCGCGAATGTAGGCGATGGCCTTTCCGGAATTCACGCAAGAGACCTTACGTTCGCCGGTGGAAAAATATTGCGAATGACTCTCGACGGACTGCCGCTAAGGGACAACCCCTTTGCAAAGGACGGCGATCCGAATAACATTCAAAATTATGTTTGGGCGCTCGGATTCCGGAATCCTTTTTCCCTTTGGGCGGTCAAGGGGCGGTTGTTTGCCGCTGAGAACGGCTTGGATATCGATCGCTTCGTGGAAGTTAAACGTGGCGCGGACTATCTCTACGATGGCGAAGCTGACGCCTCCGGCGCAAATGCGCTCTTCACGTGGTCCCCCGCGGTCGGTCCCGTCCAGCTTGCATACGACAACATCGGCGACGGCACCGCGGGCTTTCCCGAAGAATGGAAGAACCAGTTCTTTCTGGCGCTGGCTGGAAGTCCCACCGATCCGCCCGGTCCGGACCATCGTCGCAAAAGTCTCGTCTCCATCGGATTTGATTTTGAAAACAACCGACTTTCGCAGATTCCCCACCCTTTCCTGCGCTATGTGGGAGCGAAGCGACAACTGATCGTTGGGGTGGCGGCAGGCCACGATGGCATTTATGTGGTCCCGATGTTTCAGGACGCGGAAGGTGCCACGGCTGTTCTCCGTCTCGATTACCACCCGGACACTAGTCGCCCGGTCACAGTGATCAAACCGCTGACGGCCGATCAAATTATCGCTTCGAAAAGTTGCATCGCCTGTCACAAGATAGACGGCCAAGGATTGGGCACCGTCGCACCGCTGCTTTCACGGCTCACGCTGACCGATCAAATTCTGCGTAAAATCGACACGCCGGAATACGCCGAACAACTTCGAAAAATTGATGCGCTGACATCTGAACCGTTCATCCGGTTTCGGGCCGCCCGCGACGAAATCCGGAACGCTGTCGGCGTGGAAAAGGCACGGCTATGGATCAAGTACCGGGTTCTCGAACCAAAATTTGATCGCACGGTCGCCGCGATGCCCAACCTCGGCCTGACGACACAGGAGGCCGAAACTGTTTCCTCCTGGCTGGTGGAACCATCGATGATGGAAGATCTCAAGCTCCACCTTCATCCTGTCTTGGGCAACGATCTCAAAAAACGCGCGAAAATCTTCGGGTTGGGTGCATTCTCGGGCGCTCTTCTCACGCTTGCCATCACGGCGCTGTGGATCTTCGTGCGCAGCCGAAAAAAATAAGATGAGGTCAACACCGTTTTCCGTCGCGGCGGGATCCACGAATCCCAATTCCATTTACCACACGAATGGAATCAGTTTTTTGGTACGCGCCGCGTATTGCTCGAACACCGCGCCATAGCGTTTGGCAAGGTGGCGGTCCAGAGCCGGGACGTTATAGAAAGCGAAAAATGAGAAAGTGAAAAGCGGGATAAAGGAGCTCCACCACGAATGGGTAATCGCGGCGTACGCGCAAACCCAGAGAATATCGCCAAAGAAATTGATGTGACGGGCCAGTGAAAAGAGACCCCCGGTATACAACCGGTTGCGATTGTCCGGGTCTCGCTTAAAACGATGCCGCGAAATTTCGGAGGCCGTATTGAGGTAACAACCCATCAGGAAAATAAAAATTGCGCCGCCATCCCAAGCCGATAGCAGGCTTTGCGATGGCAATGAAAGGACGGCAAAACCGAGGTAATAGAGGGCAAACGCGAAGGGAATAGTGAAAGCCTCGCTCCACGGTATTCGACGATGCATGAGAACAAACATCATGAACGTCATGCGCAAGAAAATGATAACGGAGAAGCCGAAGATGACATATCGCCGGACCGGAACCGGGGAAACTGGCGACACATTCATCCACTCTTCCACCGTTCGTCCAACTTCACCAAAGAGAATCCAATAGGCACAGAGCAACAGGACAAATTCCGCCATCGTGATCGTACCCTTCTGCAGCCACGATTTCGATTTCTCCGCGTAAAGATCCATAGCTTCGCGACGTCCGATCCCCCTCAATCGCGCATCGTGTTCAATCCGAGCCGTGCAATACGGTCGATCAACTGTGGATAGGTGAGGCCCGTTTTCTTCGCCGACTGCGCGAAATCCTCATCGGGTGCCAGCATCGGGTTGGGATTCGCCTCGATCACATAAACCTCATTCTTCGCCGTCAGTCGCAGGTCGAGCCGCGCATAACCGTCGATCGTCAGGAGATGATAGATGCGCTTGCAGACAGCTTCAATTTGCCGGACGAGCGCTGGCTCCAAGCCGTCGGCAAAACGATTCTCCAATCCCCAGCGTTCACGATAGGCCTCATCCCATTTCGCCTTGTACGTCGCGATCTTCGGTTCGTCCGGCGGAACTTCACGGAACACCAATTCCCGGATTGGGAATACCTGCAGCCGATGATTGCCCATGATGCTGACGTAAAGTTCCCTGCCTTCGATGTACTCCTCGGCAATCACGTCATTGTCGAGTTTCTCGTGGATGAACTCGACCCGTTCGCGGAATTGATCGTCTGTCTCCACAAACGATGCTTGGGAAATTCCATAGGAGGCTTCCTCCTTCAGCGGCTTGATCAGAATCGGAAATCCCAGCCGTTTCGGACGGACGATGCGTTTACCCCGCGGAATAGTCACGAAGTCGGCGGTGTGAATCCGGTGGTAACTGAGAATCTTTTTTGAAATCCCCTTGTGCTTGCAAAGCGTCAATCCCGTCGAGCCGCAGCCGGTGAACGGAATTCCAGTCATCGCAAGAAACGAGACGATGTGCTGGTCGAACGCGCGATTGTTGCGAAATTGATCAGCCAGGTTGAAAATCACGTCCGGACTGAATGTCTGAAGTTTTTGCCGGAGGAGATCGAGGTCATCGAAAATAGCGAGGTGTTCGTTGGGATAGCCGAGTTCGTCCAAGGCGGCGAGCACGCCCGCCTCAGTTTTCCAGTCCGCCGTTTTCAATTCCGGACCGAGATCCTGATCAAGGGTCGTTGCCCGCACCGCATCGAACAACGCCAGAACTTTAAGTTTTTTCGCCATGACTATTTGGTCCGTTTGAATTTTCCCGTGAAAAGATAGTTCATCACGAGCGTGGTGATATACGCGGCCACCGCCAGATCAGGCGCGGGCTCGCCAGGCTTCAGGTGCAGATCGAGCTGGTCGCAACGATCGATTAACCGCGCAAGTAATTTGTTGACGCGATACTTTTTCTCATTCGTCGGCTCACAAACCGCGTCCATCAAAGGTCGCTTTCGCTGCCGAAGATAGAATGAGGCCTTCAACGATGGGCCGGCGTCCGTCGCGCCGGAAAAAAGCTGCCGGAGATCGCGATCATAGAAATCGGGATAGGTATCCTCGTACAACTTCCGCTTCCGCGCGTAGTAGGTCTTAAGCTTGATGTTCAGGCAGTCGTGGTCCTTCGCACGATATTCTGGCTGGGACACTGGCGGGTGCCCGGCGAGCGAGCCCATCAGCTCGTCGACATATTCAAGTTTCTGGAGTGCCTTCCATCCTTTGAAGCGAGTGCGCCAATCGAGACCCGGGGTCAGCCACACCGCAAACGTCTCGGCGAAATCCTCATCCGGATGACTCTGCGCATACCAATCGTCGAGGTGGACGACAAACGAGTGGCTGTAGGGCCGCGGCCGGTAGAAATCCGGCGTGGTATCCGCCGAACTGCGCCCAAATACCCGCTGCCATTTCCGTTTTTTGAAAAATTGGTACGCGTATGCATACGCGTGCGCCGCTTCGTGACGCATCAGGCGCATGAACCACTCCGGACTTTCGCCTTCCACCTCCAGCATCATCTTCGCCTCCAAACGGCGAAGTCGGTCGTGCGCCAGAAAAAACGGGATGAAGATCGCCGGAATCCCGACCGGCACAAACCATTCGTCGCCGATGTGACAGGGCGGATGGAACGTCAGCCCTTTCGTCGAAAGTTCGGCGTAGAGTTGTTGGACGAATCCTTGGAGCGGCGTATCCGGCAGGTTCAGGCGAAGTTGGGCAATTTTCTTTTCCAGCAACGCATCGTCGCCCTGATCGACCCATTCGGTGATGTCCATTGCCCAACTCTAAACGAAAAATCCCGCCAGCTACAAGCTGGCAGGATGATTGGCAGATTTCATTTCCCAGCGGCAATTACCCCGTGATTGCTTCCAGCGTTCACAAAAAGAACTGCTCGGAGATGATTTTCCCGTCCTTAACCTGATAGACGCAAATCTCGGACATCTGCATCCTCCCCTTTCCTTTCATGGTGACGTCCATGTTCATGGTGCAGGCAATGGCGTTGTTCGCCACCAGCGGCTCGGAGACGGTCAACGAATGCGCCTTTTCCACCATTGCTTCAAACTGGTGTCCTTTTTCGACAATTGCAGGCAATCCCTTCGTTTCCTTGGCGAATACGGGGCTGGCCTGAGGCTCGATGCTCACGGCGTCGTCTGCGAATAATTCTCTCTGGGCAGTTTCCCATTTCGCCTCACGGCAGAGGGCTACAAGTCTCTCGGCAATCTCGGTGGTTTTCATAATGGATCTCTATTTTGGATTTACGTGGAATGAACAGCGGCAACTTATCATTTCATCATGACAACCCTATGTCAGGAGGGTTCGATTTTTGTGTGAGTATTCTTCGCAAAAATGACGGTGGGCAAGGTCGGGGAAAATCGATTCCCCCGGAAGTTCATTCCACTCGCCATTGTCCGCCCGCAGTGCATTTCATTTTACGACGCAATAAAATCCGTACCCCGTCACAATGAACCTGAAATTCCTTTTCGCCGTCGTCGTTGCATTCAGCGGCCTGATATTGGTCGGACTTCCACTCATTTCAAGAGCGGCTGATCCTGCGCCGAAGCCCGCACGCAGTTTGCCTCCCACCCGCTCACCCAATGCCTCGGGCACCCCGCCGCTCACGCCAGTCGGAGCCAAACCGGGTGATGTCGCGCCGATGCGCGGAGTTGCCGGCATGAATCCACCAGTAAATGCCGATGGTAATTTCCTGATTGGTCCCGACTACATTCCCGCACCCGAACTGAATCCCGTCAGAGGCGTTCCGAAAGGGAAAATCGAAACGTTCACCATGAACTCCGTGGACAGCAAAATTTTTCCCGGCATCACCAAGGTTCCACCGGATGGTCCGGCCAACTATGTCCCACCGGACCTGACGAAGGTCGCCATTTATCCCAAGCCCTACACCCGAACGGTGACGGTTTACATTCCTGCCGGATACATTGCAGGCACTCCGGCGCCGGTGATTGTGGTGCAGGACGGACCGGATAAAAATCTGCCATTGGTCCTCGATAACCTGATCGCCCAGCATCGCGTACCCGCCATGGTAGCCGTGATGATTCAAAACGGTGGTGGCGACGCGCAGGGCAGCCAACGCGGCCTGGAATACGACACAATGTCGGGACGGTACACGGATTTTGTCGAATCGGAGGTTTTTCCAGTCGTGGAAAAAAACTGCGGCGTCACGATCTCCCACGATCCCGAAGCGCGTGCGGCCATGGGCATTAGTTCCGGCGGCGTCGCTGCGTTCAGCATGGCTTGGTATCACCCGGAGCTTTATCGCCGCGTGATCACTTATTCTGGAACGTACGTAAACCAAGCATCGCCACTTGATCCCAAGACACCACATGGCGGCTGGGAATACCACGAGCACCTTATCCCGCAGAATCCAGCCAAACCCATTCGCGTCTGGCTGGAGGTCGGCGATCGCGATTTGCTCAATCCAAATTCATTGCGCGACGACATGCATGATTGGGTCGAAGCCAACAACCGCATGGCCACCGCGCTCAAAACAAAGGGCTACCACTATCAATACGTTTTCGCGCTCAACGCCGGCCACGGTGACTCCAAAGTCCGCGCCCAAACACTGCCCGAAGCGCTGGAGTGGGTCTGGCAAGGCTATCCCACCAGAACGACAAATTGAACCTTTGGAGGGGCGGTATCCATATCCGCGAGTCTGCGGGTTATCCTCATCATAGCGGACAATTATTCCTGATCTCTTCACAATGAATATCCCAAAATATATCCTGCCTGTTTTTTGCTTCGGTCTGGTTTCACTCCTCGCCAATCAAGTCCACGGCGATGAACACCATTCGCCGATGGCGCTTCCGCCGACGATCGCGCCCAATGCGAAGGTCGAAAAGCTCGCGACGCTGCCGACCGAAACCTATACGGTATCCCGTCGTCCATTCACCGAGGGCACCACGTGCGCACCGAACGGCGACGTCTATTTCATCGAACAAAACAGCAACAAAATAATGCATTGGGACGTCGCGAAACGGGAATTGTCCGTCTTCATGCACCCCGCCGGCTACGCCAACGGCATGTCGTTCGACTCACAGGGAAACCTCATCGCCTGCGCGGATGAGCGAAACGAATTGTGGTCAATCTCGATCACCAAAACCGAAACCGTTCCCTACCCGCAACCACTGAACCCGGCCGTCGGCGAAAAGCCGCATGCCGGAGAAATCACCCTCCCGGAGCATTCGGTGATAATGGACGGACATTATCACGGCAAACTTCTCGGAGGTCCCAACGACCTTTGGATTCGGCCCGATGGCGGAATTTACTTCACGGATCCCTATTACGCCCGCGAATGGTGGACGCCGGGCCGCAAACAGGAACAGGAACTCAAGACCGTGTATTTTCTGTCCCCCGATCACAAAACACTCACCCGCGTGCTCGCTGAGTTTAAATCCGCCAAGGGCATTCCCGGCACACCCAATGGGATCATCGGTACGCCGGACGGAAAGACACTCTATGTCGCCAATATCGATGGAAACGAAACGTTGAGTTTCGACATCCAACCAGACGGGGCGTTAACGAACAAAAAACTGGTCTGTCCGTTCGGTTCCGACGGCATGACGCTCGACGATCAGGGCAATCTTTACCTGACCGCCTTTAGTCGTACTCCCGGCGTCACCGTCGTGAACGCGAAGACCGGCCAACAGATCGGCTTTATTCGCGTGCCCGAACAACCGGCCAACCTCTGTTTCGCCGGCAAGGATCATCAGACACTCTATCTGGCCGCCCGCACCGGATTTTATTCGATCCCGACGAAAGTCAAAGGTGCAAGTCCGGTAAAGTGAGTAGTCCTGTCAGTTTCGCGATTTAGCGGACTTTCCCGGCGGAATTTTCAAAGACAACGTCTGAAACCTGCGCCGTGTCGGATTTGTCGGGCAGATGGGAACAGAAACCGATGCCGACATAAAACGGCTGCTCAAAATGAAGATTGGCCGCTGCACCGACTTGATGCATCGGTTCTCCCTTCATACTCACGAACAGCGCAAAGGAATCACCGCGCTTTTCGATCCCGAGCCGTTTCGCCAATTCAGCCGGCGCGCCTGAGCCGTTTCCCCCCGTGCGATAATCCTCCTTGATGTTGGCTCCTTTTTCCGGACGTTGTGCCAGATGGATCAGACCGGCGCCGTGCAAGGCCACCATGATCTCCTTCGCATCGTCATCCAAACTCTGGCGCACGATCAGCACCACCTTCCGATCGCCGTAGCCGTCGGGATTCGGAAACATAATATCGGCCGCGAGCGACAGGTCGCCGGATACTTTCTTCCAAAGAAAACGAAATTCGTCACGCGTGTACCAAATATTGTAACCGGCGGAATTGATCGTATAATGTTTGGTCCCGGCATCGTAACTCGCACTACCTGGAATGACCGGGCCGCCGACATCGGATTGCCCGTCGAAAATACCGATGGTTATATCGGAATTTTTACTGGCCCGGTGGAAATCCGCCGGCGGGGGAACCTGCTTGTGCGTGGCCGATCCCGGTTGCGCCCAATCCGGCACAGTGGGAGTTTCTGCGGCCGTCAATTGCGCCGCGCCGAGGACGAGCGCTGCCATCGGAAGAAAAATGCCGAGAGCTTTAAACCGGGACGATACGTTTGGAGTAAACATGGAATGAGGTGACCGAGGGTTCGCCATCAGAGACACGAATATACTTCGTCCCCATGCAGTTGTTTTGTCAAACTTCGTTAAGCCGAATGATGCGTTGCACCAACTCGGACAAAACCGATCGCGTCGCTTAACGCTTAAGTGAAGCATTCAATCCCGCGGTCGTAAGGGCTCGCTCGACATAGCCAAATGTTCCCTGATCCCGCACCTCGCGAACCGCATCGAGCATCCCGCTCATGGCGGCGCGGTAAAGCGAAGCCGCCAGACTGATTCGTTTGACGCCCGCGGCCGCAAGATCGGCAACGGTAAATCCTTTGCCGGGCACCGAAGCCATCACGTTGACGGGCTTCGAAACCGCCGCGCAAACCCGTCGTACCGCGTCGATGTCCGGCAGGCCCGGGGCAAAAAGCACGTCGGCCCCGGCTTTTTCGTAGGCCTGTAAACGGCGAATAGTGTCATCGAGATTGGGATTCCCTCGGAGAAAATTTTCGGCCCGCGCAGTGAGCGTAAACGGAAACGACAGAGCGCTCGCCGCCTGCACGGCTGCTGCAACGCGATCCGTTGCGACCGCAAAATCGAACAGCGGGACGGACGGATTTCCGGTCGCGTCCTCGATCGATCCACCAGCCAGGCCCGTCGCGGCCGCAAGCCGGATGGTTTCCGCGACAGTCGCCGTTTCCGCGCCAAATCCGTTTTCGAGATCAGCCGCAACCGGGATTTCGACCGACTCCGCCATCAGCCGACAATGTGCGAGAGCCTCTTCCCGCGAGATGGCTCCGTCGCGCCGGCCGAGAGTTGCCGCATGCGCCGCGCTCGAGGTTGCCAACGCCTGGAAACCTTCCGCGGTCAACAATCGGGCCGAGGCGCCATCCCACGGATTTGGAAAAATGAAAGCCCCCGGTCGCTGATGCAGGGCGCGAAAACTTACCGCCTTGTCGTACTGATTCATCCGGACAAACTGAAAACTGCCGGTGGTATCCGCAACGACGAATCGGGCAGAATGCACGTCGATCCGTAACAGCGGGGAAAGTGTTCGCCCCATACACTTTCAAAAAACCCGGGCGGAATTAGACTTCCCGGCCGGTCTAAATCCGCGCCATCTGTTCGGCGCGCGCGAGTTTATGCTGCAGGCTGGGCTGATGGGAAAACACGTCAGCACGCGTCAAGCGGAGGCTAGCGAGAATCTCTGCCTCACCCGGTGCTTCCGCCACTTCCTGGCCGCTACAAATGGCCGTACGCAAGAGACGGGCCGCAAATAGAATCGCCGCGAGACGATCATATGGCTCATGCGCTTCGAGCGGCTCGTATTGATGGCGAACCGGCTCGATGTTTTCCACGGTGAACCCGCCTTTCTTCAGCATGCACGCCCCCGCAGCGGCCTGCGTGAAACCGAGCAGGACAAATTCGGCGCCGCTGAAATCGAGGGGAAATCCACCGTCTGCGAGCGTTTTTCCCGCCGTGGTCGCATAACGGTTGAAAGCCTGTCGTCCGACCGCGTGCAACAATCCGTTCATAAACGCCGCCGCCGTATCCTCGGACAAACATTCCGCAATCAATTCACCCGCAAAGGCGCACGCCACAGATTCCCGCCATGTAGCAATTGCTCCGCGACCGTAGGCCGTCAGCGGTTGGGCGACCAGCGCACTCGAGGCCGCAACCGAGACGACTTGGAAGACTTCCTTGAATCCAATCCGATTGACCGCCTCCTCAATGGTGTGACAGGGCGAACCCCGGCTGTACCAACTGCTGTTGCTGATCTTGATCACGCGCGTCGTCATCGCTGCGTCCAACGCAAGCATTGTGGCAACGTCGCCCAAATCGGAATTGGGATCGGCGAGCAGACTTTGCAGACGCGCCAGCACTTGCGCGGTGGGAGGAAGCGGGCCGAGCGCGGCGACGAGCTGTTCAGGGGTGGAAATATTTGGGGGAATTCCGGGAGAGGACATCAACTGATTTGGTGAAAGAGAAGGATTTGCTCCCAAAAATCAAAGTGCTCTGGGGACAAAACGAAAGACGAAACGAATGATAACCGTCTTCAAAATTGCCTGAACGACCTTTGCACGAGTGGCAATCGGGCGCCTTGCACTCCACCCGCGAACCTCTAACGTACGCACTTGTCTCAATTCACAACTGTCATGAAAGCCGATTCTTCCCAAGTCACTGATAACTCAAGCATTCGCATCCTACTGCGGATATTTATCGCTACAGCTGCCATTGCAGCCGCACTTTTTGCGGCCGGATGTACCACGCCGACGAAGGGTCCGACCGATCCAAAGGGATTCATCGGTCAAGGACGTGAATGGACCACCAATGGTCAGACCTCTGGAGCACCCACGACACCTCCCCCACCGTCAGCGGCAGGCGGCGATGCCGCGAGCTTCTCCCCTCCGAATGGCTAAGCGGTCCGGTCTCGGTCGAGGCTCGCATCGGCATTCCTCAGGAACCGGGGTGATTAAAATCGGTCCTCATTATCCGAAGATCCAGCGCATTTTTCACGCTGGCCAAACCCATCCTTGATTATGAAAACCAATTCACCTTCGCATGAGGAAATCACCCAACGGGCCCGTGAAATCTGGCAACAATCCGGAAATCCGGGTGGACGCGACACCGAAATTTGGCTCGAAGCTGAACGTCAGTTGATGGCTGGAACTCAAGATTCGGAATCCAGCTCTGAGACGTATGAATCCCCCCGCACGACATCCGAATCGAAGGGCGCGGTCACGTTGTCCGATAAAATCAATTCCGACTCACCGTCCTCGACCATGGTGGAACACACCATTCGTCCTGACGGCGCGACCGTGAAGGCCGCCCGGCAAAAGAAAGAAGCCCGCGCCCCGAAATTTCCAACCAAAGACATCCCCAAAGCACCTCCTGCGGAAACCGGAAAACCACTTTGGGACCGGCCACATTCTTCTTAGGGATTCGAAAATAGCATCGCCAATCGGAGGTAACCAAACGTCGGTTGTCTCCCACCGAGCCGTATCATCAGCCGGAATGTTTCCGTTTAAATATTGCTTAAGCCGCAGTCGAAAGGCCCTTCGACCGCGGCTTTTATTTTTACGGAGCTTGGTTGGCCAGATAGGACGCGAGCGCAATGATATCGTCGTCAGTCAGCCTTGCGGCCACCGACTTCATCGGCTCGGTCGCCGGGCCTTTTCGCGTGCCGTTCTTCAGATCAAACAGTTGCCGTACCAGGTAGGTTGGCGAACGACCGGCGAGACGCGGGACGTCCACCAGCCCGCGTAATTCGGGGCCGTGGCAGGTCACACATTGCGTCGCCTTTTCACCAAAGGCGATGAGTTCGCTGCCTCGCTTAATGCTCCCGATCGGGACGTAGACCAGATACGGTGTTCGTGAATCCCGATTTTCGAAACGTGAAAAGTCCTCAGGCATTTCGATTATCCTCCGACCAAGCGGTTCGTTTCCAGCATCTGGGGCTCGCTTGAGCGTCCAAGCGGCCACGATGGTTTTCGGGACTGTGGTGGTCTCAATCACCTTGATGAAAGACACCGGCTTAAGTGACGCAAAATAAGCCGCCGCTTCTTGGACCTCGGCATCCGTTGCCGCCTTGGCCAAACCGATCATGCCCGTTTGCGGAAGGCGATGAGGTTCAGAGCCCGGTCGGTCACCATTTTTGAAAGCTGCCATTTGCTGCTTAATGTAGCTGGCAGTTAACCCCGCCAGGCTGGTGTTCTCAGGTCGTCCGGCCCCGTTCGGCAAGTGGCAATAAGCGCACGCGTAAACCTGCGGAGGGCGTCCGCTACCCACGATGGTGGGCATCGCCGGATGTTCATCCGGGCGCCAATCGGGAACCCGTCCTCCTATGTCCGAGAGCTGTTTCCGGCTAAACGCATGCGTGCTGCCGGGAACGTGTTTCAGCGTGCCATCGTCGGGGACTGCGGCAGCGGGAACAGCCGGGTTCACTGGATAGGCCCAATCTGGAATTTCAACCCGATCGGCCGAGCGCAACGGCATCCCCCACGCTGAAAGAATGGCGACGAACAGGATAAATTTACTCATCACCTCATCCCGGTCATTTCGAGACCAAAAGTCAGCCAAAGAATCGCCGTTGTCCTTGTCGCGCCGGTCAGGGTGCCGAAGCAACCAGTGTGTGGTGATTAAAGATCGCCGGTTTCGCCGGCACAAAACCAGCGAGCCGCAAAGCGCGTCTCACCTCGGGAGCTTGCATGAAATTCTGCCAGACGAAGCCGCTGCGCAAGTTTTCCGCCATTACCAGTGTAATGCCCACATCGATTCCGATGACGTCCGGGGAAACCCATCCTGTTTGGGGATTGAATGCATCGGCAAACCCGTAGCGTCCCCATACCTGATTGCCGCCGACCGCTCTCATTTCACGCAAGGCGGCGAGACATTCCTGCGGAGCGAACGGCAGCGATCCTCCGGGCGCGCATGGGGCAAGTGTACCGTCGATCTTGTCAGTCGCGTCGAATGGACCACCCTGGGTCCTGTAACCGTGCGAGGTGTCACAGGCGGTCACGCCCCACAGATCGAGTGACCAATGGGGAAAATCATGGACGCGGCTCGCACACCACTCGCGCTGGGCAAGCGTCGCGTCCACGGAATTTTGCCAATAGTCAAATCCACCATCCCTCAAACCGCGAAAATCGAACCACGCCTGCGTATATTGATGGGTGAACAGCGGCGCGCACTGGATGAAGGTTCTCCCGGCATAGTTTACGACCGGCCCTCGTTTCCACGCCTGCCACGTGGTCGCGGGCAGCGCTTGAGAACCGGGAGCCCCGATGCCCAGCAGATACAACCCGAGCATCTCCGCATAACTGTCCCAGCGATTGGGAATAAATCCCGTTTCCGGTCGCCAACCATGGGATAGAGTCGTTCCCCCGTTCAACGCCCATTCCCAGTCGATCCGTCCGTAGATTTCGTTGACCAGACGCGTCACCTGTGGGTCGTCGAAATACTCCCTCGCCTCCAACGCTCCTTGCAGGAAAAGCGCTGTGTCAATCGTCGACACTTCGCAATTCCACACCCGGTGACCATCGCGGGCGTCGATAAAATGATAAAGCCAGCCATGTTGCCGGGGCACCTTAGTTTCTACAAAACTCAAAGTTTTGATGACACGCTGAAGCGCTTCCCCGTGAGGAAGCCAGCCGCGCCGGTCAGCAATACACCACGCCCCCAAGGCAAAGCCGGTGGCGGCAATGCTCGCCGGAGATTTGCCTGGCCGTCCGTCGGCGGGCGCACGGTCAAGGGCCAATCCGGAAACCGGATCGGAATGCTCTTGGAAATAGAGGAAAGACCGCCGCTGCAACTCGGAGAGAAAATGTTCCTCGGAACCGGTCAAGACGTACCCTGAAGGCTCGCCGCCGGGAGAACGACCAAAGCCAATTGTTCCAACCAAGGTTCCCACTGCGAGCCAGAGCCCAAGTCCCAATCGCCGTTTTCTTCCGAATCGGAAAGACAATTTTGGCGGATCGGAAACGACTGGGGGCATGCGATAAATCACTCCCCGTTTCTATCGTCACAAATTACCCCAAAAAAAGCGGAAGGATGTTAAAAATCCGTGCGATTTTGATCAATTTCAAGCAACCTCGATACCCACCGAAAAAACACGGCCGAATGAAACTAAATGCCACGTTTCCCGATCGAACCATCGTTCGATTGCAGATTAAAATCGCCGTCCACCAAAGCGTCTATTGCGGCAGCCACTTTTCCCAATTTCTGGCGAACGCGTCGACATTCTCAAGCGTAACACTGGTAAGCGTCGAATTCTCAATCGTCGCCGGTGCGGATTTATTGGCATGAAGTTTCTCCACGAGAAGCTCGACCGCGCGATAGCCATAGCCGTAGGCGTCCTGCGAAAGAAGTATTTGGACATGTCCGCTGCGAACATAGACCAGCTCAGGCGGTAACGCGTCGACTGAAACACATTTCATCGTTCCAGGACGCCAATTCAGCGCATGATCGGTGAATAGCGGCCAACCGCCGAGAAATCCCCAGCCGGTAATATCCGGGTTGGCTTGCATGACCTGTTCGATTCTGGCGACCGCGTCCGCCGGCGTCTCCTTGTGATAATAGACGTCGAGCAATTTTATCCTCGAATATTTTTTGGCTGCAGCGCGAAACCCGGCCGCACGTTGCTGGAGGTTGGCGGCATTCGGGTTGCCATCGATCGCCGCGACAATTCCCGTGCCCTGTAACAATCCAGCAAGCGCCTCAAATGTCTGCTCCCCGCATTTGAAATCGTCGATGCCCAGCGAAACCATGCGCCTGCTCAACGGAGCGTCACCGGAAAAAGTAACAACCGGAATGCCATGCTCCACTGCGTTGTTGATGGCATCGGTGAGTTTGTTGGGGTCCGAACAACTGATGATGATCCCATCGGTGCCGTTCAGGACCAGCTGTTCGACAAATCCGGCTTGTTTTTGCGCATCCTCCTCGGCGGGAGTACGCCAGTCGATTTGGATTCCTATTCCGTATTTCTTGCCCAGTTCGCGAGCGGCGTCGTTCGCACCCGCACGCGCCGCCTCAAAAAATTGATTGCCCTGTGATTTCGCGATCATCCCGAAAACGTACCGCTCCGCCCCATGAACAGATGCCGTCAGAATTATGAGAGAGAAGAGCGCAGCGAATGACCGACGAGATAGCATCAATGGAAGCTAGGATTCTGGTGCGAAAAAGGAACGGAAGAAGTTCGTCACAAACATAGATTTTTAATCTAAAACCAAAAGATCACTCGAAAGCCTTTTCGCGATCTACCCCGGCTGCGTCGCGCATCCTACGCAGATTTTACACCGTGTATTAAGGATGGTCTAAAATACCGTCGGAAGCTCTTACAATCTTACATTGCCTAAGGTATTCCGTCGCTCTGCGGGCGGTAATTTAAATAACGCAAGTTGTTTATAAATATGATCATGAAGGCGCATAAATTTTCCAACGAAATACTGGCATGCCTTACGCATGAAGGGATCCACCTATGCGCTACACCCCACGATTTATTTCCCTTGCTGCCGCCGCCTGTCTTTCCCTGATCGCTGGAAACGCCCTTAGGGCCGATTCCGTAATGGTCTCCGAAAACGGAGTTGGGGCGAATGAAACCGTTTGGATCAGCAGCTCAAATCTGGGCAGTGATCTTCATGTTTACGCCGGTGTACTGAACCTGAGTGTCGACGGCGTCGCGACGAGTGGATTTTGCATCGATCCATGGCACTGGAGCAGTGGCAGCGCACTTTCCTACAATCTTGAATCGCTGGATAACGCGCCGAAATCGGCCAACAACACCACGCCGAATCCGATGGGTGCATCAACCGCGCTGCAAATCGAACAACTCTGGCAGCAATATTACACCCCCGGCATTAGCAATGTGAATGCCGCCGCCCTGCAAATTAAAATCTGGGAGCTTGTCGATCTCGCGGTGGACAATGGAACATTCTCGTTGTTGTCGATCGATGGCGGAGACTCCGCTGCAGTGACGGCCGCGATTAACGGCATGTCCACTTTCCTCTCACAAAACCCCGGGGCCGCCAGCGCCAATTTGGTCGCAGTGACTGGCGCCGGCCAAGACTACGTGATCCCGTCGGTGCCAGATAGCGGCGCAACCGTTATCCTGCTCGGAGTTGCTCTTCTCGGCGTCGGTCTCGCGCAGACCAAGTTCCGCTTGTTTCCCCAAGCTTAATTTCGTCAAACACAATTTTTAGCCACGCATCGGGCGCTTTTCAGCGCCCGATTTTTTTTGCCCGTTCAAACCGTCGTGCGGGCAATTAGATAATCGACCGGAAGACCAAATCAGGACAACTTGGATTTCCCAATGAGCCCGATATCTCCATTCTTCCTTCGCATCGCCCTGTTAATTGGCCTCGTTTCCTGGCACGGCGTCGGAGCCGTCGCGAACGATGCAAATCCAGCCACCTCATCCGCCACAGTCGCGGCTACGCTGGCGCCATTGCCCGCGCCTCTCGGCGTACCGACCCCGGCCCCGGAAACGAGTGCTCCTTACTCGCCGCAACCCATCCTGCCAGGCGGCGTGGTAATAACGCTTTATCCGCCCGACTCCTCTTATCTCAAAACGGACCGCGTGCACGAGGCCGAGGTCTATTCGATGGGTGCCCCCGGCGAAATCGCGTACATCATTCATATCCACAATCCCTCGATAGAATTTCATCCGGGAAATGGTTCACTCAACACCGGTGTCGCGGTAATTCTAGCGGCTGGTGGCGGTCACAATACACTGAACGTTGGCGGCGAAGGAGCGGACTTCGTGCACTTCTTCGCCAATCACGGCGTCAATACCGTCATCTTGAGAAATCGCCTGCGCAGCGACGGATACGAACCGAAAACCGACGGCGTCAACGATGCCCTGCAGGCCATCAAGCTCGTCCGCGCACATGCGAAGGATTGGAAACTCGATCCGAACAAAATCGGCATCATGGGTTTCTCGGCCGGTGCGGAACTCGCTGCCGCAACTACACTCGTTTGGTCGGACTTCGACCAGAAGAATGATGTGCCGGCAAACCCACTGGCGAAAATTTCTTCGCGCCCGGACTTCGCTGGCATCATTTACCCCGGCCCTTCGCTATTCGCACGGGGCGGCAAACCGACTATTCCGCGCGATACGCCTCCATCGTTTATCACATCCGCGGGTTGGGGCGATTGGATTCACGCGGTGTGGGCGACCGAATACTTTACCGCAATGCTCAACGACGGAGTGCCGAACGTTGAGATGCATATTTATGCGCGAGGCCATCATCCCGGCGACAAAGTCAGTCCGGGCGAACCGCCCTCAACCGGCGGATTGACGAATCGGGGGTTTATCGCGTATGGCAAATGGCCCGACCGTTTCATCGATTGGTTCCGCGATCTGGGATTCCTCAACAAATCTGGCGTGGAAACCCAAGCGGCAAAGGATGTCGCGGCAAATCTCAATCGCCCCAAACGCAGCGCTACCTGGACGCCACCGCACGCCAAATCAGCCAGCACAACTGCGGCGTCCACTGCCGTGCAGACGTCGAGCACAGCCAAGGCACCTTAAATATTCCGCTCCAGTTTTCGTTATTTTCCCGTTGCCGCTTTTTGCAGGCGTTTGATATCGAGTTTGACCATTTTCAGCATCGCCGCGTTTACCCGCTCGACCTTCTTTGCATCCTTCGAGCTGAACAAATCGATCAAAGCTGTCGGGACAATTTGCCAGGAAAGACCGTATTTATCCTCCAACCAGCCACACTGGATTTTCTTTCCTCCGGCGGAAAGCTTGCGCCAGTAGTAATCGACTTCCTTTTGCGTGCGGCAATTCACGACAAAAGAGGTTGCCGGAGTGAACTTGAAGAGCGTGCCCCCATTCAAGGCCACAAACTCCTGGCCCATAATCCGGAATTTCACAGTCATCACTGAACCTGCCTTGCCCGGACTGCCTTTGGTATAGCGCAAAACCTTGATCACTTTTGACGGTTTAAAGATCGCGGTGTAAAAGCGGACAGCAGGTTCAGCCTGGTCGTTAAACCAAAGAAAGGGCGTGATGTTTTGCATAAAATAATAGCAGATGCGGGATTGAAGAGCTCTGGCGCTAAATGCGCTAGTCAACCAATTGAACAGAAGCTCAGGTTTTGGACAAAAATCGCGGCGGTTTGTGCGGGAACTGATATCGCAATTTCTGTGTCCACACGTCGATCACAGTTTTCATTTCCGGTTTTCCGTCTCCATCAGTCCCGCCGGCGAAGAGCATCTGTTTTCCTTTCCCAAATGCCCGACACTCCCGAAACCAGCTCCGCACCCAAGCCAGCGGGTGACGCAAGGCCTGAATCCTCTTCACGCAATCCGGCATCAACCGCTCCCGCCAGACGTCCCGTCAAGAATTCCCCGCTGCCCGTTGTTCTGGGAATAACCTGTGCCGTGTTGGCAATTTCCGTGCTGGTTCTCTGGGGAAAAATTGGCATCCGGGATAAGACCATTGAGCAAAAAGCCAACCGCGCCGAACAACTCCAAACTGGTGCAACCCGCCTACAGGAGGAAGTCGATCAGGCGAAAGCGGAAACAGTTCGGGTTCAAAAGCAATTGGACGAGGCCACAGCAGCTTCAACCCAGCTCAAGACCGATTTAGAAAAATCCAAGGCGGACGGAGCCGAACTGCAAAGTCAGCTGGACAAGGCGAGAAAAACCGCGACCGATTTCCAAACTCAGATGGGAGAGGCAAAAGTCGCTTCACTAAAAAGTCAGGGCGCAGTCGAAGTGGCCCAAGCCCAAACCGCCGTACTGCAAACCCAGGCAAACAAGGTGAAAACTGACTTAAGCCAATCCCAAGCGCAAATCGCAGACTTAAAAAGCCAGGTCAACGATTTGCGGGAGAACCTGCAGAAAGCTGAGCAGACAATCATGGATCTGCAAAGACCTCAGGACAAAAAGTAGCACGCCACACGTCGAGACCGGTGATTGCTTTAGCGCCAATCCGCCCAGAGACCGACGTGATTATCGGGATGGCGACGGTTATAGACGAGACCGACCCTCAGCTAATTGCCTCTTTTAGGGCGTATTGAGCCGGTCGCCAATCACCGAGGTGCGCGCAGATGTATCCGCGTTAGTAGCCTCATCTTCGAGACGTTCTCTTCCCTGCTTCAGCTTCGATTTTTCGCGCTCCACATTGGCGGGAGGAACCAACGGCGCCGGAGATGGAGCCGGCTTGGCGGACTTGGACGGCCTGACGGAGGAATGTGACGTTTTCATACCGATATAGTAACCCGGATGCATTCGCAGTTCCCCACGTTTAAAACAGCATCCCGCCCATGGGGACAGGTTACGATTGCACTTTGGGTTCGCAGCCAACGACTATCCGAATACTTTTATCCGTACGCGTCTCGTTTAAATTTTTCAGGAACTTTTCGCCATGAAAAAAACCGCAGCTTCTCTGATCGCTATGGTTGCACTCTGCGTTGGTTTGAGGGCGCAGTCACTCAATCCGCAGGTCCAGCAAAAGGTAGATCACATCATTGCGGAAGCGCAGAACTGGGCTTGAAGTCGACCAATCCACCGGCGGCCAGCAGTTGCAGATATCCGTTCCCGTCCTCATCGACGGAATAGCGGCGGGATCATTGGTGGTGGGAATCGCGGTTTCAGCTCTGGTCGCAGACTGAAAACCCCGGAATTTTCGCAGTCTTCCGGTGGAAATCAGATTTTCGGTACCCGCCACGTACTGATCATCGCACTTCCGCTCAATGCATAGATCAGAACCAATGGGTGCATGACGAGTCCTCCCGTCGTCCATGTTCCGAACCAAATCGTGGGTCCGAGCAACCCCCGAAAATGCAGTACGGCAATCATCGCCACCAGCAAAACGCTCGTCGGAATGGGCGTGCCCTCGAAATATTTCACTTTGCCGGTGTCATCCGACAGCGCGTCCGCTGTTGCATTAAAGCGCGCGAGACGACTGATTCCACAGGCGACGAAATAGAGCAGAATAACGACGTCGAGCACACCGCGCATACCGACCGCAAATCCCATCGCGGCCGGAGCGACGCCGAAGGAAATTATGTCCGCCAGCGAATCGAGATCCGCCCCGAGCGCAGACGAACGTCGCCGCCAGCGCGCCACGCGGCCGTCCGCAAAATCGAAAATCAACGCCACCGGCAGCAGCGCCATCGCGGTGACAAGCCACCGACTGTCGCCGCCCACGAGGTAATGCATGAGCGCCAAAATCGATCCGGTCCCACAAAAGCCGTTTCCGAGCGTGAGAAAGTCAGCCAGCACAAACGAGCGAATCATGGAAAACCGCTTCGCCTTGGGGGTTGTCGTCGGGGGAATGGCCATCGGTGCGCGAGTCGCGTTCAACTAACTGACAGGGAATGTCAGAACTGGTTGTGCGAAATTGTGGCGCATCGGTTGAAGTTTTCCGACAATGCAGTCGTCACCTTCCTGCGGACGAATTCCTGACGAGGCGCAAAATCTTGCCGTCCCAAATGCTGGCGAGAAGCACATCGCCGTTGCGCGGATCGCGCGCGAAGGAAACGATTGCCTGACACTCCGCCACTTGTTTCACGTCCGCCGCCTTCACCGGCCGCTCGCCGTCCGGCTGCAACGCCGAGATGTGTCCCGTCACAAAATCTGCAAAAAGATATTTCCCGTCCAGATCGGGATAGCGACTGCCGTGACTGACCAAGCCACCCGTAATGCAAAGCCCGTCCGCATGCGGGTAGTCCCATACCGGTCCGTTGAAAACGGCACCCGGCGGCGGGGTACCCCGGAAGGGGAAATTTCCTTCGCGAAAGCTCCAGCCGTAGTTTCCGCCCCGCACAATGAGATCCACTTCCTCATGGCTCTCCTGTCCGACGTCCCCGCACCACAACCGACCGGTAGCGGGATCAAACGACATGCGCCATGGATTCCGTAAACCGACAGCCCAAAATTCGGTGCGCACGTGGACCGGATCAAGGGGAAATCCATTGAAATTGGACGCCCCGACAAACGGATTATCGGCGGGGATGGAATAGGTACCGGGATGCACCGCCGCGTGTGGGTTGGGGGCGATACTTTGGGGACGCTTGTCCACATCGAGCCGAAGAATGCCGGAGAAAAAATCGCGATCAACCCGCTGGCCATTGTGGTATTCGTCGTTCGCACCGCCCTCATCGCCCAAGGACAAATAGAGATATCCGTCGGGACCGAAAAGCAATTCGCCACCATTGTGATTGGGGGCCTCGTCGGCCTGCGAAATCAGCTGTTGTTCGGAAGAAGGATCCGCCGTGTTGGGATTATCCGCGGATCCAAGAAACCGCGACAACCGGTCTTCGCGAACGGTGCGCCCCTTCACTTTCAGACAGCTTGTGTACCAGACGTAAAATTGCCGGTTGTGCCGGTAATCGGGGTGAAACGCGATCGCGAGAACACCTTGCTCAACTTCGTCATCACCCACCTTTCGCTTGAGATCGAGAAAAGTTTCACGGGAAGGATGGTTCAAATCGGGAATCACTATGATGCGCCCCGTTTTTTCCACGACAAAGAGCCGGTTGGTTTCGCCGGGCGGCACAACCATTGCAACCGGCTGATCGAAATTTAATTTAAAGGCTTCTTCCGTGACATAAGGTAAAGAGGACTCTCTTTCGCAGGAGGATGTAAGGAAGGCGATACACGAAAATGCGAACAACGCGGCCACGCGGAAGAATTGCATGGGGACAGAGGGAACGGGAAAACAGCGTCAGCGTCAAGTGACCCCGCGGTGTGGTGAAGGGAATGTGTGGTATCCGGTGTTATGCGTGGACAGCAGCAACTGGGGAACACTCAGGTCAACCCTGCATCCACTCCCGCGATCAGCCCAGTTCGCTCAAAGCGCGTTCCTACTTTTCCGTAATGAATTCGTTGCTACAAAACACCGCTTTTCTGCGTCTCGCTACGCAACCAAGACGGGAATGGAGGGTCGTTTTTGCGCTTATCTTCGGACTTCCACTCCTCGTGGCGTCCGCCAGCGGAAGCGATGAGGTTGTCGCGGTGTATGCAAACGTCGCACCTGGCTACACGCGGCCGCTGCTGCCAGGTGGAGGTTATAAACTTGAAACCTACGCCTTCGGGGAGGGTGGCAATCGTGGTGGAGTGCAAAGGGATCCCACCATCGACCGACTGAGTTTTAACGACGTCGCGCACACTATCGCGCCGACACTGGCCGGACAAAATTACGTTCCCGGTTCCATCTCCGATCCCAGCAAAACGGATCTTTTGATCATGTTGTATTGGGGCACGACGATCGGAACCGATGGCGCTTCCAGCTCAGCCGAATATCAAATTGCGGAGTCGCTGATTCCACCTCCGACAATGGCGCTTCCGCCATCGCGCGGTGGCGGTGGTCCTTCCCCCACGGCCAGCGACCCCGGTACACTCGGTCGCGCGGCAATATTTGAGCAGGCCAACGTGATCAAGTCAGCTAACGACAGTGCGCTCCAACAATCGCTAACGATCAGCCAAATGGCGAACCGTCAACGCGACCGTCAGGATTGGGAAAACGCCGCGATTCTAGGATATCTTGACGAAATGAAACGCATGGAAGGCCTGGAGTTAACCGCTCTCGGTTTACGTCGCCAGGACGTGATCAATGAAGTCGAGGAAAGCAGATATTATGTCGTGCTGATGGCTTACGACTTCCAGCTCCTCTTGCAGCACAAACAAAAAAAGCTGCTCTGGGAAACCCGTTTCAGCATTCGCCAGCGTCGCAACGATTTTAGCAGGGAACTCGCCGCGATGGCAGAATCCGCCTCACGCTATTTCGGCCAGAACAGCGAGGGTCTTCGACACAGATCCATGCGCGACGAACACATCAACATGGGCGAATTGAAAATCATCCGCGTTGAGCCGGACAAAAAATAGTTTTAGCCGGAGATCGAAGCTCAGCCGCGCCAGGTCAATGCGTGGCACAACGCCACTCCCGCCGCGTCCGCTTCGTCAAATGCGAGCGTTCGACCGTGGCCTAGCATCGACATAACTGTGCGAGCCATCTGATCCTTGCTCGCCCGTCCCGCGCCAACCACAGCCTGTTTAACGCGCAACGGAGCGTACTCGAAAATTTCCTTCTGCTGCAACGCCGCGGCTGCGATCGCCGCGCCGCGCGCCGCGCCGAGGATTTGCGCCGTCTGAAAATTCTGCACGTAGATCGTCTGCTCAAGCGCCACGTGTCCGGGATCGAAATCCGCGACAAAGACCGCGACCGCGCGATGGATTTCACCGAGACAATACGGCATTGGGTACCTGGCCAGAATCCGGACCGTCTGGCAGCGCAACAAAACCGGCTGACGACCCGCGGTAAATTCGATGAGCGCGAGGCCCGTGCCGCGCAAACTGGGATCGATGCCGAGCACGCGTCCCTGAAACGCGGGTCGCTGGAGTGTCGGCGCATCCGGCCACGTCTTCGCCTGGAGTTTTCCCTCCAGCTTTGCCTTCCACATGTCCCTGATCGATGAACGCGCCATAAAGCGGTTCACCGCATACACTGAACCCTGCGAAAGAAGAAGCGGAATGTTTACCTGGTGGAATGGCGACCCGCCGGAATTTTTGTCCCTTCCCAATATCGTGGTTTCCAAGCAGATTTTTCTGGGTTACCTGTTTAAAAAATGAAACCGCCCCGGCGCACCCCCCCGCCTCCCTCCGACGAACGAACTCAAGTCCCCTTCCCCAATTGGTGGCAGCGTATGTCTCGACGGCTTGACGCTTTCCGTTTCCGGAATGTCTGGTGGCGTTGGCTTGATCGATGGGAAACGAAACGGTCGTTCCGCTGGCTGTCGATTGGATTTCTTGCCGTCGCACTGCTCGCCGTCGCTGCCGCACTTTGGGCCTATCCGTGGTGGATGCGCCGGAATTCCGTCAAAACGGCGCGCGAATGGCTTGCCGCCGGAAGGATTAACTACGCGGTCGAAGCGATCCAACAGGCGATCCAACTCGACCCAAAAAATCCCGCACCGTGGCAAATCGCCGCGGAAATCGCGCGGATTCGGGGTCAGAAAAGCAAAGCGATGGACTACGCCCATCATGCGGCGAGCTTGGAACCGGGCAACGCGGATCTCGCAATTGCCTGGGCGGCGGAAGCGCTGCGCGCCGACTCTTTGGTGGACGCAAAAGAAGCGCTGACCACCGTCCCAGCGGTCGTGCTGGAGAAATCGCCCGACGCCCAGCGGTCGCTCGGGGAGATGGCCCGACGAAACCTTCAATTGGACGATGCGCAAAAGCATTTCGAAACTGCGCTGCGCATCGACGGCCCGGTGGCGGTCGACGAAGTTCCGCTCGGGCTAATCTTGCTTAACGCAAAAGATCCCGCCCAACGCCAGCGTGGTTTGGGACTGCTCGAACACTGGACCGGCGATCGCGAATGGGGCGTCGTGGTTTTGAGGACATTAGTGGCGGACGCGCGATCACACGATGATCGAGGCGCCCAGTTAAAATGGGCTGAAGCACTTCGGGCCAATCCCAGTTTCACCAACGGTGATATGCCAGATTACCTGGCAGTTTTATCCCAAATAGCTCCTGTGAAATTTACGGAAGTCATCGCTTCGATGGAGAAAGATCATGCCACCAGCCCTGAGGCCGCGACCCGATTGTTGAGCTGGTTGAATCAAATCGGACGGAGCAACGAAGCCGTTCGCTGGATGAAGACGCTGCCCGCGGCTGCCATGCGAAGGCCGCCATTGGTCGTGGGTGGTGCAGAAGCGTTGCGTCAAACCGCTGATTGGCCGGCTTTGCAGGCTTGGACTCACGGGGAAAGTTGGGGAACAGACGCGGATTTTCTGCGGTGGGCCTATGGCATGCAGGCCGCACGAATGTTAGGAAACGAAACGGAAGCGAGGGAACTCTGGCTCACCCTGTACAATCACGCCCAATTGAACGGAGTTCACGCACTCTTCGCGGGGTCCATGCTCTACAGCTGGGGACTGGAAACCGATGCTGAAGCACTTTGGTGGCGGGCAGCTGAACAGGAAGGTCCGACCGCCATTGATGCCCTGGGTTCGCTCGCCCGACACTACCAAACCCATCGTGATGCCGAAGGACAATACCGGGTGTTCCGCCATTTGCATTTGTTGCATCCGCATGACGCGGCCGCGGGCAACAACTTCTCATTTTTTGCCGCACTCACCGGCCGCGATCAACGGCTGGCGGAGCGAGTCGCCCGCGAGAATCTGGCGGGCGAACCAAAAAACGAAATCTACGCCGCAACCTTGGCCTTCAATCTTTTCATGCAGGGAAAGCCCGCGGAATCGCTCGCCGTCCTTAAACCACACACCGGAAAGATCAGCCAGTCGCCGGTACTTTCTTTTGCCTATGGGCTGGCTTTGGCTGGAACCGGGGAAAAAGCTGAAGCGCACAAGCTACTCGACCGCATTGCGGCCAATGCGCCCACAAAAAGCGAAACGGAATTAATTCGAGCGGCCCTCGCTAATTAAGCGGCACATCTTTCCGCCGGCGAATCCGACGCAAGCCGAAAACTCCCAGCGCAGCCACCACCGGCAACCACGTACCAACCTCCGGCACGGGTTTGCCATCAATCAAAGTAGCCGTACCTACTTGATAGACGAGCAGACCACTTGGATTAAGAGCGGCGGAACCGCTCGTGCCAGACTGGCTGTTCGTGTTGGCTACCACGACATATAGATAATTGGTTCCGATCACAAAGCTGGCGTTATTTGCCGAACCCGTTCCGTAGTTTTGCAGAGTGAGTGAGGTGGTGTTATTCCAAGCGCTCGTGGCGCTGCCCGAAGCCGCCGTACCGCCAGTATCGATCGTACCGCTGCTCGCGGTCACGGTCGGCGCAGAAGCAGGATTAACGTAAACTGAATATTGATCGTCTGCGGCGATCGTCAGAGAAATGGAAACATCATTGCCTACGGTTCTGCCTGTGCCGGAGATCGTGAAAGCCAGTTTATAAACGAAATAGGCACTATTCGGTCCGGTCGTGCCATTGCCCGGGAGGTAGTCACCACCCACATTGGTCGTACCGCCGTTAGCCGCAGTGCTCGCACCGGGCGCCGTGATCCACTTCGAAGTCGACGTGTCCGGCACATAAGCCCCGTCAATGTAACTCGAACTCAAAACGTACGCCGCTCCCGTATCGGGACCTGACGTGGATCCGGTGCCATTTACATTGGCGTAAGAAACGCTCCAGTGAGAATCCGTCGCCCCACCCGCCAACACATTCCCGTTGTTATCAACACCGGTATAAAAAAGACCGGTGATATTCGTGGCGGTGCCACCTCTCACTAACGCACCAGAACACAGCAAAAACGCTGCGATTAATGAAAGAACTCGAAAATGCTTGTTGAGGTTCAAGGCACGAAATCTAGGGTATATTATCTATTTTCCAATCAAATTATTTGGAAGCCATTGTCATCAAATGAATTGAAAATATACTTACAGAATGAGATGAGAAAAGCGAGTGCGAGAAGCTCCTACGCAAGATTGGATTGCAATATAGCCAGTCTTTTACGGATGCGCAAATCAGGGCCAAGTAACGCAAATTATTTTCATTTAAACACCCTGGCACCGCCTTTCCTTCGCCCTAAAAAACGAGCATCTTCGCCACGGCTAGCGCAGTCAGGAAAAGCACCCCGCTTTCGAATCGTGCTTGATTGATTCGTTCGATCACGGGCCGCCCGATCAACGCCCCAAAAGCGACTGCTGGGAAAAGATAAAGATCCAGTTTCAAGCTCTCGGGGGTGATCAATCCAAGCTGAACGACAAATGGCACCTTGATCCAGTTGATCAGGAGAAAAAACGCCGCGCCCGTGCCCATGAATGCAAGTTTCGGCAAACGCATCGCAAGCAGGTAGAGCGACATCACCGGACCGGCGGCATTGGCGACGATCGTGGTGAACCCGGCAAAAGTTCCCATCAGCGGCCCGAACCAAACTGGCATATGCGTCATCGCCTCATCAACCTTCCCGCGGCGTCGCCAGAAGTTCATGATCAACATCGCCGCCAAAATTCCGCCCACAATCTTCGTCGTCTGCCGGTCGTTGACATGCCCGAGCACCAGCCAGCCGACCAAAATCCCCACGAGCGTCCATGGCAGAAGCAACCCCACCCGTTTCCACTCGAGGTTCTTCCGATAAATCACGTAGGCGAAAAGGTCCGCAAAAACCAACATCGGCAAGACCACGCCAGTTGCCTGTTTGGCCGGCATCAGGTTCGGAAAAATTGCGACAAACAAAATCGACGAACCGGGAATTCCCGTTTTCGAAAACCCGGCCATGACCCCGCCGGCCACCAGCAACACCCATTGCCACGGCTCGAAGCTCATAAGGTCACTCCGGATTGGACGAGGTTTCCCCGCTCTACGTTGAAAACCTGCCAGACCGTGCCGTCCGCCGCTGGCAGGCTGGTGCCCGTCGCGATGGTCTGCGGTTCCCCGTCAAGCGACGCCCAAAATCGCTTCCGCCGCTCGGGGTCAAGTTCACCGAGCATATCGTCGCACAGCAGCACCGGGGTAATTCCGCTCTTCTGCTTGAAATAAGCCGCCTGTGCCAACCGCAGCGCAATGACGAGGCACCGTTGCTGTCCCTCGGAGGCAAACTGCTTCGCCGGTTTCCCATCGAGCAACAGCTCGAGTTCGTCGCGATGCGGGCCGCGCTCGGTCGATTTTAGAATGGTGTCCCGCGGACGGTTCTTCAGCAGGGCACTCGCAATTTCCGCGCCGGTCGCAAATGGTGAATCCGGCGCGTAGCTCAGTCCCGCCTTTTCCCGAATTTCCAATTCTGGCACGAGGCGCGCGTGGGCCGCATGAAACAACGCGCTCAATTCCATCACGCCCGCCGCGCGCTTCGCCATGACGGCCACCGCGTGCATCGCCACCTCCTGCTCAAACGCCGTCAGCGCCCCGCCGTCACGTGCGCCTTGTTTCAACAGCATGTTTCTTTCCGCGACCGCGCGGGTGAATGATTGCAGCGACCCCAAATAAGCGGGATCCATCGCCGCCAGCGTCAGATCCAGCCAGCGCCGCCGCAACGACGGCGACCCGCGCAACAATTGATTGTCCTGTGACGAGAAGGCGACCGTGGGAAACTTCCCGATGAAATCCGCCAGCCGCGTCACCCGTCCCTGTTCCCAGGTCACCTCGCGGCCCTGCGGCGTAAATGCGATGATGATCCTACTCTCGCCGAACCGCTCGTGCTCCACGACAAAAGCCAGCCCTGTTTGCTGCTGTCCAACGCCGATCAACGCGCGGGATTCCGCACCGCGAAAGGATCGCAGCGCAGTGACATAGCCCAACGCCTCGAGAAAATTCGTTTTCCCCTGCGCGTTGGCCCCGCAAAGAAGCGTCCGCGCGCCGGTCAGTTCGACTGAAACGAGCGGCAGATTGCGAAAACCCTGCAGGGTAACCTGACGAAAACGCATGAGTCGCGAGTATGGCTGCTTTGCGCCGTACGGTTCCATCTTAAATTTATCCCAGTCGCCAAGGATTCCCCTACAGCACCCTGATTGCCGACTCGGAAAGCCGCCTCCAATAAAGGAATGAATGCGGAATAGTAATGGATTTTCCTGCTCCCGAACAAACCCATCGCCGCGGCCATGTCCGCCATTGCATTCCAATCATCCAGGTATCCGTCATTTCTTTCTTGCCGCCATGCAACGGCCCCGGCTTGTTGACCTTTCCATGAGCAAAGCCACTCCTCCCACCAACGAAGTTGCCGTCCTTAAAACCAGCTACGGCGAAATGACCCTTTCTTTCTGGCCCGATGTCGCGCCAAAGACGGTCGAGAATTTCAAGAAGCTTGCCCGCGAGGGATTTTACGACGGCACCGCCTTTCACCGCATCATCAAAGGCTTCATGATCCAAGGCGGCTGCCCGAATACGAAGGAAGGCGAAAGCGGCATGCCCGGCACGGGGGGTCCCGGCTATAAAATCAAGGCGGAGTTCAACAAAAAGCCTCACGTGCGCGGCGTGATTTCGATGGCGCGCTCCTCTCATCCCGATTCCGCTGGTTCGCAATTTTTCCTCGTTCACGGCGACGCCAAGTTCCTCGACAACCAATATACCGCGTTCGGTGAACTCATTGCCGGCGACGACGTCCTCGAGCGCATCGCCAACGTCCCGACAAAATCCAGTGGCGGCGGTGAAAAAAGTGATCCCATCGAACGGGTCGCCCTCGAAAGCGTCAAAATCATTCCCCAAAGCTAATTTCCAAACCGGCATCGAAAGTGCCGGTTTATTTTTTGCCCGCCCATGAAATGCCCGACCTGCAAAGGCGAAATGGTGCAAAAGAACCGCCCGCTACTGGCGGTCACCGGCCTTGGCCTGCTCTTCTCGCCCAGCCTTGCACCGATCACCGCATTTTTTTTGCTGCCTGCCATCGTTCTCCTCCTAACGGGAATTTATCTTTTGATCTGGGCGACCCGCGGCAAAGGACTTTGGTGCAGAAATTGCAAAAAATTCAGCCTGTTTTAGAAGGCTATTCTGATCTCCAGCATGCGCCCTTTTTCATTCCGCCAACGGCTTAAAAGTTTTTCCCATGCGGTGCGAGGGGCGGCCACTCTGGTCTCGACTCAGCACAACGCTTGGATCCACATTGTCGCCACGGCCGTAGTATTGGTCACGAGTGTAATTGCCAGGGTATCAGGGATCGATTGGGCATTACTCATTGTCGCGATCGCACTCGTTTGGATCGCAGAATCCTTGAACACAGCCATCGAGTTTCTTGGTGACGAGATCACCGAAGAACGCCGAGACCGTATTGGGAAAGCCAAGGATGTTGCCGCATTTGCCGTTTTGATCAGTGCGATCGCCTCCGTCGTGATCGGAACCATCGTGTTTTTGCCCTACATCAAACGATTGATCTAATACCAATCACCTCAAGCTTCTTCACTTTACACCAAGAGCGCAAAGACCGCCAAGTACTACCTGTGATTTCATTCTGGTCTCTGCGGCCTTTGCTTCCTTGGTGTAAAAGGATTGGGCTGTTAGTATGGACCCCTTCGATCAGTCGAACGGCCGGCCGAGCCACGACTCCGCAAATCAATCCACAAATCCAGAAGGCTTTAACGAATCGCTGCTTCGTCCAAACCCGGCGCAGTCTTTCCCGTCCGAGGATTCGCGTCACCGTTTTGACTCCGGCTGCCCTGTTCGAAAAACGCCATGACTTCCCGAATCACCCGAGCCGCGTCTTCGTCGGTTAGTCCCGGATGCAGCGGCAGCGAGAGCACCTGCGCACACGCTTCCTCCGTCTGCGGCAACGTCAGCGCCGCGTCGTGATACGCGGGCTGCCGGTGAACTGGCATCGGATAGAGAACCCCGCAAACGATATTCCGTTTCTCAAGTTGTGCCTTAAGTTCGTCGCGGCGTTCCGTGCGCACCACAAACTGATGCCAGCAATGTGTACGTCCCTCGGCGACGGAGGGCAATTTGAACGGACACTCCTTCAATTCCGCCAGATAACGTCCCGCGAGTTCGTTACGCCGGGCGTTGTCGGCGTCCAATCGGACAAGCTTCACGCGCAGGATCGCCGCTTGAATTTCATCAAGGCGACTATTGCGACCGGGGATATCGCTGATGTATCGCTTGCGCCAACCGTACTGGCGCAGCAAACGGACTTGTTCCAGCAGGGCGGGATCGCTGCCAACAACAGCCCCGGCGTCGCCGAATGCCCCGAGATTCTTCGTCGGATAAAAACTAAATGCCGCCAGATGTCCCCAAGCACCCGCCTTCCGGCCATCGACCATGGAACCGTGGGTCTGCGCAGAGTCTTCCACCACCATCAGCCGATGTTCTTCCGCGAGCCGCATCAAGCGCGACATATTCACCGGCTGGCCGTAGAGATGAACGGGAACCACCGCCTTGATCCGTGGATCGCGCATTTTGGTGAGCAGCGTTTCCACCGCATCGAGATCCATCAGCATCGTACCGGGTTCAGTGTCCACGAAAACCGGCTTCGCCCCGGTCGCACTGATGGCGGCGACGGTTGCCGTCACCGTGTTCGCGACTGTGACGACTTTGTCGCCGGAGCCAATTCCCGCCGCCCGCAATGCCAGCTCGAGCGCTTCGGTCCCGTTGGCCAGTCCCACTGCGCCAGAGACGCTCAACCACTCCGCAAATTCCTTCTCGAACGCCTCGACTTCCGCGCCGAGGATGTAGTGACCGCTCAACATCACGCGTTTAATCGCGGCATCGATTTCAACTTGGGCCGCGAGATATCCGGCCCTGGGATCAGCGGGAATGATTTTATGGTTCACAGAAAAAGAAGACCGTCGATACGGTTCGTGGTTCGCCCCCTTTGCCGGGAGTTTTCGTTCATAAATAATGCGTCAGCTCTTTCCGATAATACGCGACGGTTTTTGTCAACGCCTGCTTGATTGTCGTGCGCGGTCGCCAGCCCAATGTCGCGCCAATCAAGCTGCAATCCGAATAGAAATCCCCGATGTCGATTTTTTTCCGCTCGGCGGGAAAAGCGCGGATCTTGAAACTCCCCTTTCCCGCCACTTCAACGAGAGTTTCCGCCAGCTCGCGCAAGGTAATCTGGCCAATTCCACCGAGATTGAAAATGCCACCGATCGCCTCGGGCTTGGAAGCTGAAAGCAGCAGCGCCTCCACCGCATCGTCCACGTAAGTGAAATCGCGGCGCTGCTCGCCACCCCACACCTCGATCGATTTCCCCTGAAGCACGTCCTTGATCCACACGCCGACGAACGTCTGCCGCGCATCCTTCACGCGCATCCTCGGCCCGATGGTATTCGTCAACCGCAACACCGTGCTGCGAATCCCGTGAATCTGGCTGTAAAGAATGTGATATTCCTCGCCCGCCAGTTTGTTGATTCCATTTACGTCCACCGGTCGCAGCGGATGCTTTTCGTCCACTGGCAGATAATCCGGACGCCCGTAAATCTGCCGCGTGCTCGCAAACACGATGCGCAAATTGGTATTATGTTTCCGGCACGCCTCCAACAACGTGAGCTGCGCCCGGCAATTGATTTCCAAATCCGTCTCGGGATCACTCATCGAGTCCATGTGGCTCGTCTGCCCCGCGAGATTGAATAAAAAATGCTGCCCGCGCAAAAATTCCGGCAGGCTGTGCCGGTCGCGGACGTCCGACAAGTTGAGGCTCACCTTGCGCTCAAGGCCCCGCAAATTATGCCGCGTCCCGCCGTACTCCGGGATGAGACTGTCGAGAATCGTGACCTTCGCGCCGAGCTTTACGAGCGAGCGCGCCAGATTCGATCCGATGAAGCCCAAGCCACCCGTGATCAACACGTGTTTTCCCTTGAACGCCTTCACGAACGAATGGCCGGACTTCATGGTCCTCGAAAATGGTCCGGCCTTATGGATAGACAAGCGCACAGTACAGCTGCGCGGCGTTTAAAAATCCTGCAGCCGCCCTTCGCCTGCTCCGCGGCCGGGTTCGATCCGCTCCAAAACTTCGCCCAACAAATAAATCGAACCCGTCACCACAATCGTATCGTCCGGGCCGCCCACCGAGCACGTCACGGCGTCTGGAAAAATGCCTTCCACCGTCGCGCGATGGACCAGATGCCGCTGTTCGTCGGACACGAACGCCTTCATTTCCTCAAACGGAGTGGCGCGGGCCTGTCGGGGCGTGATAAGGTGAATCTCCTTCGCAAAACGTACCAGCACGGCGAGCAAAGCGCGGGCGCGCATCTCCCCCAGCGCGGCGGCGACCACCACGGGCTTCCGTCCAGTCTCAGTAAAGAGTCGCTCCAAATTCTGCTCCAGCATCGCAGCACCCTCGGGATTATGGGATGCGTCGAGAATCAACTTCTTTCCGCCAATGCTCGTCCGCTGCCAACGCCCGGGCCAGTTAACATGAGTCAATCCATACGCGATAGCGTCGACGGACGGTCCGACGTTTTTCGTCAGCAGTCCGGCCGCCATCGCCGCCGTCGCCGCGTTCCAACGCTGATAATCCCCTTCAAGATTGGTGGCCGGGTAATCTGTCCGACCGGGACCGAATACCTCCCGCACCGAATGTATCGGCGCGTTGTTGCTCGCCGCGACCTCGCGTACAACTCGCTCCGCCTCTTCCGGCATGAGGCCGATCACGACCGGCACGCCGGGCTTGATAATCCCGGCTTTTTCACGGGCGATCGCGGCATGCGTACTGCCGAGTTCCGCACAATGATCGAGGCCGATGGAGGTGATGACCGTGACATCAGGCTCCACGACATTGGTCGCATCGAGCCGTCCGCCCATACCCACCTCGATCACCGCAAGCTCAACCTGCTTCCGCTGAAACTGCAAAAAAGCCATCGCCGTCATGAACTCAAAAAACGTTGGCTGTTCGTCCGGGGAAAACGCGCTGATCTCGTCCGCCACCGGTTGCAATTCGGCGGTATACGCGACGATCTCCGCCTCGGTCAGCAGCCGCCGGTCAACCTGGACCCGCTCGCCCAACTTCACCAAATGGGGCGACGTATATAGTCCGGTACGACGGTCCGCTGCTCGCACGATCGATTCGATCATCGCCGCGACCGAACCTTTTCCATTCGTGCCGGCAATGTGCACCACCGGATAACTGCGCTCAGGGTGATTCAGTGCCGCCGACAGACGGCGCATGCGATCAATGCCGAACTTAACACCGCCCGCCTTGAGCGCGAAAAGATAATCGGTCACCGACGCATAGTCGGTCAGACGCGGCGTTGCCCTTGACATCGGGGAAACCGTTACCCCGCCGCCTCGACGCTAAATGGGGCCGCCGTCGCCATCTTGCGGGCACTGTGTTTATGCATGTATAGCACCTGCAACAAACTGGTCAGACGCTCTCGCATGTCGACGCGGCTCACGACTTGGTCGACGAGTCCGTGCTTGAACAGAAACTCGGCCGTCTGAAACCCCACGGGCAAAGTCTGCTTGGTCGTTTCCTTGATCACCCGCGCGCCAGCAAAACCCACCAAGGCTCCCGGTTCCGCAATAATGACATCGCCCAAGGTCGCGAAACTGGCGCTTACGCCACCAGTCGTTGGATAAGTGAGAATCGAGATAAAAGGCAAACGTGCGTCAGCCAGGCGGCCCAGCGCCGCACTGGTCTTCGCCATTTGCATCAGGCTGAAAATTCCCTCCTGCATGCGTGCCCCGGCCGACGCGCTCACAATGATGCACGGGATTTTTTTCTTCAGTGCCCGCTCGATCGCCCGGGTGATTTTTTCGCCCACAGCCGCGCCCATCGCGCCACCGCAGAAACGGAAATCCATCACCGCCAGCGAAACCTCGATGCCGTTGATTTTCCCCGTGCCGCAAATCACCGCCTCGGGCAGTCCGCTCTCCTTCTCGTATTTCTTGATCCGGTCCGGGTAGGTGGCCGAATCCACAAACTTCAATGGATCGGAGGATTTCACCTCTTCATCGTATTCATGAAAGCTGCCGTCGTCCACCATCCCGGCAATGCGTTGACGCGAACCGATCGGAAAATGATAACCGCTTTTCGGCACCACCATCAGGTTTTGTTCCAAATCCTTGTTGAAAACAATTTCCCCGGAGATCGGGCATTTGGTCCAGAGTCCTTCCGGGATATTTTTCTTCTTTCGGGAGGACGAAAGTTTGGGTTTGGCAAAATGTGTCATGCGGAGGTTTAGCCGTGTCCGAAAGTAACCGCGTCGAGCGTCAGCGCACCCGCCCGGCTGAGGACGGCTGCGCAGGCATTGAGGGTGGAACCGGTTGTAAAAACATCATCGACGAGTATGTAACGTTGACCGGAATTAATGGCCGCGCCGGAAGCCAAAGCAAAGGCATTTTTGAGGTTCTTTTGGCGCGTCTTTCTGTCGTAGTGGGTTTGCGACTCCGTATCCACCACTCGTCGCAACAATTCCTGCACGCGCGCACTCCCGCCGGAAGCCCGCACCGCACATTCCGCGAGCAACAGACTTTGGTTATACCGACGCTCGCGCATTTTTCGCGGATGCAACGGCACCGGCACGAGCACCGCGTCGCGCAAATACTCCACGTACCCCGGGGTTGAAATCATAATCTCCACCATGTCCTCCAACACGTGCAGGCCGTGATGATATTTCAACGCGTGAACCAGCGACCGTCCCGGCCCTTTGAGTAAAATCGCCGTCTTTCCCTCGGAAAACTCCGGCTCCAATTCCTCACAATGCAAACATCGCCGATTGATTTCCGTTTCACCAAAATACGGATGTCCACAGGTCGAGCAATGCGGTGCATTGACGACAAACAGCGATTTTTCGCAATTGCCGCAGAGGTGTCGAAAACGTTCGCCCTCCACCAATCCGTGGCAATGCACGCAACTCCGCGGGAATACCACGTCGAGTCGATCGCGCCAGAGTTGCTTCAGCGTCGGATTCACGATCAATAAATCACTTTCACCAGAAAAAGGCCCTGCGGCGGCGCCGTCACCACCGTTGAAATTCGCCGGCGGGTTTTGATCAACTCGGCGATTTGCGCGGACGTCAGTTTTCCCAAGCCCACGTTGACCAGCGCGCCGGTCAAACTCCGCACCATCTTGTAGAGAAATCCATCGGCCTCGAACGTGAACGAAAGCTTGCGTCCGCGTTTCACCAAGTCGACGCGCCGCAGATCGCGCACGGTTGTTTCATAGGTGCGGTCATTTTCTCCCGAGAAAGCCCAGAAGTCCTGTTTTCCGCGCAGCACCTTTGCCGCCGCCAGCATCGCCTTCCAGTCCAACTCGCGGCGAAACGACCAGCAATAGGCCGCGATAAATGGATCCGCCTCACCGAGGTAAATTTCGTAGCGATACACTTTCCCCTTCGCGTCAAACCGCGCATGAAAGTCCGGCTTCGCCCGCCGCATGCTTTTCAGCCGGATCGACCGTGGCAGTCCGGTTTGCAACGCCACGCGAAGTTTTTCCGCCCCGTGCGCCCACTCCGCGTCGAAATGAAAAACCTGCGCGAACGCGTGCACCCCCGAATCGGTGCGACCGCTGCCCTCGATCCGGATTTTCTTTCCGGTGATCTTGACCAATTGTTTCTCGATCAAATCCTGGATCGTGTTCCCGCCTTCCTGGCTCTGCCAACCTTGGAACGTCGTGCCGTCATAAGCGACCACGCATTTCCAACGAGTCGGAGTATGCTTGTTAATCACGGAATGGGAAACCACAGAACACACGGAATACACAGAAACCCGATCGGACAAGCCGTTCGTGTATCCATTCAGCCGTCTTTTTTTTGTGTATTCTGAGTTTTCTGTGGTTCCTCGCCGGATTTTTGAAACCACGGAATATACGAAAAATTACCGGACAATTCTTTCGTGTTGAACCAGGGGTAGTGGCCAAAATTCACCAGCAAAGCGACCCTCAGTCCAGTCGCTCTAAGATAGTTGTGCACTTGGGCGCGATGCTCGTCGGTGAGATGGCTCACCGCTTTTTATTTCGAGAATGATTTTATCGTAGCAAACGAAATCAGGCTGATACATCTGCTTGAGAAGGCGTCCCTTATATTTCAGCAACAGAGACGGCTGAACTCGGAAAGGAATAGCCTGATCGGTCAATTCCAGCTCAAGGCATTCCTGAAACACAGCCTCCAAAAAACCGCATCCCTTCTCCTTATAAACCTCAAAGCAAGCATCCAAGAGGGCGTGAGTTTCGCTACCGCAAATGAATTCGGGCATAACATTTCTCCTTTCTGTGTATTCTGAATTTTCCGTGGTTCCCACTCTTGCCCGAGGATTGGAAAGTATTAAAAATGGAACCACCGAAGACAGGTATGCGGTCAATCAAGTGGTAAGTTGAAGATTTTTGATTTGGGCGTCGACGAACGCGCCACGGTTGGCGAAGCCCAGGGTTTGGAGCATCACTTTCCCGAGGAGGGTGGCGAGTTTGAAGAGTTT
>DASYDH010000042.1:0-60875 GCA_036499685.1 Lacunisphaera sp.
ATGAGTGGTGTTTTTCCAATACACCGAACGCATCATCCGCGGCCGCACCAACAAAGGCGAGCGCGGCGTCCAGCGATTTTCCGATCGTGCCGGCCTGGCGGAGCGGTTCGAGCTTTTCATTGGCTTGGGCGCGAAATTTGAGGAGCGCAGCCATTTCGGCGTCGATCGTGGAATTCTTCCATTCGGCTGATGCCACTGGCCAATCCTGCAGGTGAATCGAGTCGCTGCCATATTCAGTGCCACTGATGGCGAAACTCCACGCCTCATCGGCGGTGAAGGTGATAACCGGTGCGAGAACTTTGACCAAGCTCAGGAAAATGTGGCGGATTGCTGTTTGCGACGAACGGCGCAACGGATGGTCGTTTTTCAGCGTATAAAGCCGGTCCTTCAGAATGTCGTGATAAACGGACGAAAGCGTGACCGAACAAAACTGGTTGCAGAGCTGGTAGACGCGGTGGAATTCGTAGGCGTCATAGGCTTTCGTGCATTCGTCGATCAGGACCGCCGTTTGATGCAACGCCCAGCGGTCGAGCACGTTCATTTGTTCCACCGGTGTCGCGCCCTTTGTGGCATCGAAATCGAACAGATTTGAAAGCTGAAAACGGAACGTATTGCGAAGCAGACGATAGGCTTCGCCGACGTTTTTCAGGATTTCGTCGTCGACGGGAATGTCGTCGCGGAAATCCTGCGACGCGATCCAAAGCCGGATGACGTCGGCCCCGTGCTGGGCGATGTAGGCGTCGGCGGTCTGGGGCTTTTGATACGTGCTGCTCTTCGAGATTTTCTGGCGATCCTTGTCGACGATGAAACCGTGGGTGAGAACGGCCTTGTACGGCGCGGCACCGAAGGCGATCACGCTCGTCCACAATGAGGATTGAAACCAGCCACGATGTTGATCGCTGCCTTCGAGATAGAGGTCGGCCGGCCAATGCGTGCCGCCCTGGCCGCGTTTGAGCACGGCAGCGTGCGATGAACCGGAATCGATCCACACATCGAGGGTGTCACGGCCGCAATTGAGTGCATCCGGCGACGGCCAGTCGGCGGGAAGCTTTACGCCGTCGAGAATCTGCGCGGGCGTGGCGTCGTACCAGAAATTCGTGCCGCGAGTCGCGATCTTTTCAGCGACGGCGCGGACGACGCCAGCGTCGAGGTAGGCTTTTTTAGCGCTGTCGTAGAAAGCAATAATCGGCACGCCCCATGAGCGCTGGCGGCTGATGCACCAGTCGGGGCGGGATTCAACGGCACCGCGAATGCGGGCCTCGCCCCACGCCGGAATCCAGCCTTGGTTGCTGGCGATTTTCACGATTTCCGCGAGGGCGGTTTGGCGCACGCCGGATTTGTCGAGCGAAACGAACCACTGGTCGACCGCGCGGAAAATAATTGGGGTCTTCGAACGCCAGCAGTGCGGATAACTGTGCGGGTATTTTGCCTTGGCGAGCAGCGCACCGGCCGCCGCGAGTTTTTTCAGGACGCCAAGGTTCGCGGGCGAAGGACGTTTGGCCGCGAGATCCTCGACGGTTTCAAGCGTGGTCAGGCCGACGAGATCCGCGGGAACTTTTCCATCGTCGAGGTATTTGCCGTCGTCACCGACCGGACAATAAATCTCCAGTTTGTATTTGAGACCGGTGATATAATCCTCCGCGCCATGTCCGGGCGCAGTGTGAACGGCGCCGGTGCCGCTGTCGGTCGTGACATAATCGGCGAGTACAACCGGCGACGCGCGATCAATGAACGGATGGCGGGCTTGAAGATGTTCCAGCTTTGCGCCTTTCACTACCGAAATAATTTTAGAAGCATCAGCAGGAAATCCAGCTGATGCGGCCAATTCAGGCGCTATCTTCCCCAAAAACGAAAGATAACATCCGTTCGCGACAATATATCGCTCTCCCGCAGATTTTCCTGCGAGCATTTCGATTATATTGTAATCAATATCCGGATTCAGCGCGATCGCGAGATTGGCTGGAATCGTCCACGGCGTGGTCGTCCAGATGACGATGTACAGCGGCTTGTCGGTGGGCAGGCCGAACTTATTTGCTTCCGCCTCCGGTACGAGGAACTTCACCCAGATCGCGATTGAGGTGTGGTCCTTGTATTCGATCTCGGCCTCGGCGAGGGCGGTTTCAAAAGGAATCGACCAATAGACCGGTTTCTTGCTGCGATAAACGAGGCCTTTCTCGACGAAAGCTGAAAACGTCCGCAAAATATCCGCTTCAAACGCCGGCGCCTTGGTTTTGTATTCGTTTTTCCAATCAGCCAGCACGCCGATGCGTTTGAATTGCGCTGTCTGCTTAACGATCCAGCTTTCGGAAAATTCGTCGCATTTGGCCCGCATTTCGGCGGTGGTCAGCGTCAGTTTCTTTTCCTGGATCTCGCGGGAAACTTTTTGCTCGATCGGCAGGCCATGGCAGTCCCAGCCGGGGACGTAAGGCGTACGGAAGCCGCGCATGGACTTGTAGCGATTGATGATGTCCTTGAGCGTTTTGTTCAGCGCGGTGCCGATGTGAACGTCGCCATTCGTGAACGGCGGACCGTCGTGCAGCACGAAAGCCGGGGCGTCGGCGCGCTTTTGCTGGATGGCGTGGTAAAGATCCGTCTTTTCCCAGTGAGCGACGCGGGCTGGTTCGCGTTGCACCAGATTTGCCCGCATCGGGAAATCGGTTTTGGGTAGCAGGAGGGTATCTTTGAGTTCTTGCGCCATCTGGAATTAAGGCGCGGGAGGCTACTCAACCAAAGGGGGTAGTCAAGTGGCGTAACGCAGGCTCGATTTGAGGTTTGCCACGAGGGCGTTGCCCCATTCGGGAATGCGCGAAATATCCGCTGCGCGGCGAGCGTTAAACCGGCCGACGGAGACTGGCGTCGACAAAGTCCGCAGCTTTCGCGGCAAGGGCGTGACCTGATTTGATGCAATCGGACAGAGAAATGCCATCGCGAGCGTTTCCACCGATAAAAAGACCGGGATGATCGTCTTCGCACCGGGTCATAGGTTCAAGAAAACGCTCGTGACCGATATTGTACTGTGGAATCGCCTTGGGCCAGAACGTCTGATGCGTGAACACGGGATCGCCGGTGATGCCGAGGAGCTCGCGCAAATCAGGCAGGACACGGTTGAGCAAAAGATCGGGCGCCAGTCGCGCTGTTTCAGGTTGTCGCGTACCGCCGGCGAAAACGGTCAGGGCGATGTGACCATCGGGAGCTCGCCCGGAAAACAAAGTGGAGGAGAAAAGCACGCCAAGAAAGGTCCGTTGTTCGCGTGCCGGAACGAGTGCGCCAAAACCGTCGAGCGGATGGCTGATTTGCTCGCGTTTAAAACCGAGAAACAGCGAGCTGACCGGCGGGTGTGGCTGGTGATCGAGCGAGGCGAGGGGACGTTCCCCGAGGGTGCCAAAAACCAGTTGTGCGAGTCCGCCCGCGGGCAATGCCAGAATGACTGAATCGAATTCCGTGGTCGTTACTGCGCCGTCTTGCGTGGAAATTATTTTCCAAGGCTGTCCCGGGATGATGGCGGTGATGGTGCTTCTCAGTTTAACGGAGCCAGCCGGAAGAGCGGCGGCGAGCGCGTTGGGCAGCGTTTGCAATCCGTGCGGGAATGAGATGATCGGCGTGGCGCCCGTGGATTCACCGCGCGCGCGACGATCACGGGCTTCCGCACGAAATCCGCGCAACAAGGAACCGTGGGTGCGTTCCAACTGCCACAATCTTGGAAAGGCGTAACGGGCGGAAAGCTTTTCGGGATCCCCGGCATACACGCCGGAGACAAACGGATTGAGACCGTAGTCGACGATCTCCCGCCCGAAGTGTGAGCTCACGAAACTCGCCAGGCTGGTGTCGGTCGTTCGTACCCGCGGGCGCGCGAGCATTTCAGAAATGACGCGAAGACGTGCACCCGGTGAAAATAGCGGAGAAGTCAAAAGGCCGGGCGGCGAGAGCGGAACGGGAATGAGTTTTCCCCGGCGTACGATGAAGCGTTTTTTGGCGGCACTGTTTGCCACAAGGCGTTCATTTTGGAGTCCGACTTCGCCTAGCAGCGCGAATACTTCCGGAGTTTCCTGCAGGGAGTTTGGTCCGCCTTCGATCAGCCAGCCATCTTTTTCCGTGGTCGCGATCGCACCGCCCAGCCGCGGGTTTTTTTCGAATATGGTCACCGCGAATCCCGCGGCGTGGAGGCGGCGGGCGGCGGTCAGGCCGGTGATGCCGCCGCCGACGATCGCGATGGTTTTCGCCGCGGAGCCGGACATTTCAGGATTTCCAATTAACCACCGAATTCACCAAGGCCTCGACGCATTCGAGTTTGGCTTGCGGCATGATGCCATGACCGAGATTGAAAATATGACCCTTGGCTCCGCTCATCGTTTCGAGGAGCCGGGTCGTTTCGCGGGTGACGATTTCCGGGGTGGTGTTCATCAACACCGGATCGAGATTGCCCTGGAGGGCAATATTGCCCGGCACGAATTTGCGCACAATGCCGAGATCGACCGTCCAGTCGACGCCCAGCACACTCGCGCCGCTGAACGCCTGATCGGTGAATTGAGACGGCGTTCCCTTCGCGTAAAGGATGATCGGAAAATTCTTCGGCAACGCCGCGACGATCTGACGGATCCAGTGAAGTGAGGCGGCTTCGTAATCCTGTCCGGCGAGCAGCCCGCCCCACGAATCGAAGATCTGGATCGCGTCGGCACCGGCGCGGATTTGCATCTGAAAATAATCGATGAGTGCGGCGGTGAGCTTGGTCAGCAAAGCATCGAAAAAAGGACGGTCGGAATAAAAAATACTTTTACTCCGCTCAAAATCGTCGGCGCTGCCGCCCTCCAACATGTAGGTCGCAAGCGTCCACGGCGAACCACCGAAGCCGAGCAATGCTTTTTCCCCCTTGAGTTCGGTTTTGACGCGAGAGAGCGCCTGACCGACGTAATTCAATTTTTCGGCGATTCCTTCACCGGACAAACGATCCAGTTGCGTCGAATTTTCCAAACGGAATTCCATCGCAATCCCGCCGGCATCGCGGAATTTATAGCCTTGGCCCATCGCTTCAGGGATCACGAGGATATCCGAAAAAATAATCGCGGCGTCGAAGGCGAAGCGGCGGAGCGGTTGCAAGGTGACCTCGGCGGCGAGTTCCGGAGTTTTCACCATTTCCAGAAATGACGATTTTTCCTTCAACGCGCGGTATTCCGGCAAATAGCGACCCGCCTGCCGCATGATCCAGACGGGCGGACGTTCGAGGGGCTGGCAGGCGACGGCGGCGAGAAAACGTTCGCGGGAAGTCATTGGGGCAGTGCGTTTGTGGGTTGGACGAAGCTGGAGGTGAGGGCAGTTCAGCCCGCGGCCCAATCGCGTGGTTTCAGGAATATATCGTATAGACGGGCCTCGGGGGATTCTGGTTCCGGTTTCCAATCGTAGCGCCACGCGACTAACGGCGGAAGAGACATCAGGATCGATTCGGTGCGGCCACCGCTTTGCAGGCCGAAATGCGTCCCGCGATCCCACACGAGATTGAATTCAACGTACCGGCCACGCCGATAGAGTTGAAAATCCCGCTCGCGTTTCCCGTAAGCGGTGGCCTTGCGCTTTTGCACGATCGGCAAATACGCGGGTACAAACGCATCGCCGACCGACCGCATCAACGCAAAGCTGGGCTCGAAACCGGGCGCATTAAAATCATCAAAGAAAATGCCACCGATGCCGCGCGGTTCGTTGCGGTGCTTCAGGAAAAAATAGTCGTCGCACCATTGCTTGAATCTGGGATAGAGATCGGCACCGAGCGATTCGCAGGCGGCTCGCGCGGTGCGATGCCAATGAACGGCGTCTTCCTCGAAACCATAGTAAGGCGTGAGGTCGAAGCCGCCACCGAACCACCAGACGGCCGATTCGCCTTCACCGGCGATGAAGAAACGGACATTCGCGTGGCTGGTGGGCACGAAAGGGTTGAGCGGATGAATGACGAGGGACACTCCCAGCGCGTGATAGGATTTGCCGGCGAGTTCCGGACGGGAAGCCGTGGCGGACGCTGGAAGGCTGGCTCCCGTGACATGCGAAAATCCCACTCCCGCTTTTTCGAACACGGCACCCTCGCTCGACACCCGGGAACGACCGCCGCCGCCCTCCGTTCGCGTCCAAGTATCCTCTTGGAAGCGGGCATCGCCATCCTCTCGTTCAAGCACCGAGCAAATGGAGTCCTGCAAACCGAGAAGATAAGTGCGGACGGCGTTGAGATCAGGCGGCATGGTTGGCGATGCGGTAAGTTGTAGTCTTAGGGGTGGAGCGAAGTCGAGATTGAGAACAGTGCAACGCGAACGATTAACGCCAATGAAGTGTCTATTAGTCGGGGCAATTCAATTGAGGGCACCACAGAACACGCGGAATACACAGAAATCGGAGTAGCGAATGTAGTTTTGAGGCTACAGAGAGGTTAACTCGTTCTGCGTAATTTCGGCAAAGCCCCCCTTGACGACTTTGCTATGTTGGAGGTGGACAGGTCGCGCGTCGCGACCTTTTCTTGCCAACCTCCGATGAATTCCGCCGTTCTCACGACCATTGCCGCCACGGGTTTTACCGTGGCTTTTTTTCACGCGGCGATTCCCACGCACTGGCTGCCTTTTGTCCTCGTTTCAAGGGCGCGAGACTGGAAACGCGGCAAAACGCTCGCGGTCTCCGCGCTCGCCGGGCTGGGGCACGTTGCGTTGACGACCCTGCTGGGATTGGTGATCGCGTGGTTCGGATTTCAGCTCGATGAACATGCCGAAAACCTATTTCCCAAAATCGCCGGCGGTGTTTTGCTGCTGATCGGCGCGTTTTATTTCTGGCGGCAATGGAGCGGACGTGGGGTTATGCATCACCATCCGCCGGGCGGACACCATCAGGCCAGTAGCGAATGCGGCCAAGAACACGATCACAGTCATTGGGACGCCGAATTGAAGGAGAGCGAGCTGGTGTCGAAGAAATCGGGTGATTGGGCCGCGATCGGTGGCCTCTTCATGATGCTGACGCTTTCGCCCTGCGAAGGATTTCTGCCCGTTTATCTTTCCGGAGTGCAGTTTGGGTGGCGCGGATTCGTGGTGTTGAGCCTGATTTTGGCCGTTGGTACGCTCGCGGGAATGCTGGTGTTTACGTGGTTGACGTTGGTTGGCCTCGAACGGGTGCAAGTCCAGAAATTCGAACGCTACGAAGCTGCGATGCTCGGAACCATCTTCACAGCCCTCGGTTTGTTGCTGTTGTTTTTTGAACACGGACATTGAGGAATGGAGAGCGACGGTTGGGCGTCTCCTTGCTCCGGGACGCAGGGCCGTCGCTTGCGACGTGCCGAAAGGCTTCAGTCCGCAATCTGCAGAAGGACTAACCACTGATGGTTTCGCTTAATGCAGACGCGAAACTTAGAAATCCCCTTCGACTGATCGTCTCCGGTTTTTTTTCGGAGGCGTCCGCTGATCGCGGACGAGAGTTTGAGACTCGATTCCACCGCAGACGCCGAGGTAGGGCCGGTTATCCTTAACCCGCCGTGTCACTAGGGCTGCACAGGTGATTTTTGTGGTCGGGAGTCCCGAGCGGCGCTTTAAGGATAAAGCGCCGTACCTCAATCGGCTTCATCACTTTTAGTGTAACTCTCAACAAACAGAATAGACAGCCGCAGCGAGTGAAAGATAGTAAGGGATTTCTCGTTCGTTTTTGAGATCGGCGGCTGCTTTAATGGTAGGCGGAGGTTAGTACGCCGCATAAAACCAATATCATGAAATTTCCCCCATGCGTGTGGATCGTGGCCGCGATTGGACTCCTGGCGGGTTGCCAAAGCGTACAGGAGCGCCGGATCTCGACGCACCAAGAGGCTTGGAGCAAATTATCGGAGGAAGATCGTTATCGTCTAATACATCAGCATCTGCGCGTCGGCGACACGGAGGAAATGGTCCTGATTGCGCTCGGTCCGCCGGATAAAGTGACGCCGATTACAAGTGTCAACGGTCAGAAGCAAACGCGCTGGTTCTATGACGACTTAAAAGCAGATACCGAGCCGCCCTATAGCCCGGACGCCATGACTCATTTTTCGGACCGCTCACAAAACGTTGTCTTTCAGGACGGAATTGTGGTGGATCGAGCGGGGATCGATGAATGGGGAACTTCCGTGCGGGTGATAAAATCACGCGCGCAGATATCTACGGAACGTATGGTGACAAGTTTGGATCTACTGGTAACTCTAACGCCTGAGCAAAGAGTGAAGGCCAACAGTATCTTTCTAAAGGCGAACGAAGCGCTCGATCATTCTGGGTTGGATAAGCGCGGCCCGAAAGGCACGTCTATCCGAAAAGAAATGAGCGCGGATGTCCGCGCAATCCTAACCGCTGCCCAACGCGAAAAGTACGACGATGCTCCTCCATATATGGGCGGTGCATCGCAGTATCTCCGCTCACGTGAAAATGATCGGAATTGAGCGCACTGCGGTGAAATAGTTTTCCCCTGAGAAGACTCGGTGAATTCCCGGCAATTCTTATGCTTTTGGCGTATAGAGTGCCACGAGCGCCGCGCCGATCGCTTGGGAGAGTTCTCCGAGGGTGGCGGGCACGACCTTTAGTTTTTCGCGCTGGCTCGGCCAAAGATAGGGCTGAGCAGATTCGCGGATGATGCGCAAATAGCGTTCGCGGAATTCGGGGGTCGTCGCCTCCGGATCGATCAGCCCGCCGCCGATGACGACATATTCCGCGTCGACCGCCATGAGGAGTGCAGCCATATGCAACCCGAGCGCGCGGGCTTGGAAGTTAAAAATATCGACGGCCAGCGGATCGTCTTTTTGCGCGAGCGTGCGGAGCGAAAAAGCTTTTTCCTTGATCGGCGTGGCCGAGGTTGCGAGCGGATGAGTGGGGTACTTCTTCAGGGTTTCCGTCAAGAGCTGGGGCAATCCGGAAATGGTGGTGTAGGCTTCGATGCAACCCCAGTCGCGACCGCAACCGCAAGCGAAGGGGCGGATATTCCCGAGAAGATGCAGCGCTGCGGGAATGTGGCCGCCTTCCATGCCGTTAAGGGTGTCGCCGTCCAGCGGCAGGCCGTGCGCGTCGACGTAGGCAACGCCCAGGCCGGAGCCGGGCGCGAGCATGAGGACACTCGCCTTTTTTCCACCACGCACCCGCTGGGCTTCCGCTACGCCGCCATAATTGCCGTCATTGCCGGTGACGAGGGGGATCGAGCGCCCGGCGGATTGGGCGATGGCGCGGCTGTAGTCCGCGTGAAAATCCCAGCCTTCAAAATTCTTGGGCAAATTCGCCGCCCGTCCCAGCACGCCGTAGCGCTCGTACGGACCGGGGATGGCCAGACCCACGCCTTGCACCAGGCTCCATGTGAGATTGTTCTCCGCCAGAAATCCGTTTACGCCGTCGATCCAACCGCGAATGACCGCATCGGTGCCGGCGCTGGAGTTCGTCGAGCTCTGACGCAACTTGTGGGAGATGATCGAGCCGTCGGCCCAAACGCCGCCGGTTTTTGAGGTGGTCGCACCGCTGTCGGTGCCGATAAAAACGCCTTGATTGGACATGGTGGAAAGAAAGTCGATTTGTGCGAAAGAACCCAACTCAGTGGCAGGCCGCGCGGGCGGCGGCAACGGCAAAGAAAAGGAATCGTCGCCGCGTCAATGGGTCGAGAAACCATCCACCAATCAAAGTCTAGAAAACGATTTCCTCCGCCGACTTCGCGATCGTTCGATCGAGGCGCTTGAGCTGGGTCGGCGCTTGTTTTGCACTGATGATCCAGTGAATGATTCTGCGCCGATACGAGGGCGCTTGTTTTTGGAAAAAGGCCCATGCCCCGCGGTTCGCCTTGAATTTTTTTAGGCAAGGCGCGGAGAGTGACGGAGGTTCTTTTTGCTCAAACGAATAAACTCCGGTTTTGCCGGGCTTTCGTGCTTCAAAGGCACGCAAGCCCGCCGGTTGCATTTTCCCAAGCGCCGTCAAACGGGCAACGTGCGCGAGGTTGCGATTGCTCCAAATGCTCGTGGATTTGCGCGGCGTAAACCGGTGCATGAAATCATGTGCGTCGATTTTTCGAATCACCCCGTCAATCCAGCCAAAGCATAGAGCTTCGTCGATCGCTTCCGCATACGTCATTCCGGAAAGACCGGAGTTTTTCCGGTGGAAGCCAACGTGAAGTTCCGTGGCGCTGGCGTGATTCTGCCCAAGCCATTGGCGGAATTCGACCGCTGACGTGAAGTGAGTGGCAATCATCGACCAATGTGAATCATCACTGCGGTCATCAGCGGACCGTTATTGAACCGTGACGGCTTGTTCGATCGGCAACTCGTGGAGTTTTAATTCCGGATTTTTTTCCGTGAAGTAACGCATCGTCCATTCATTGGGAAACAGCACGACGGGCTGATCGAATTTGTCGGCACCGAAACTGACGCCGCTGGCGACAATGAATTTCGAATAGTCGATCGAACCCTTGGCCAGACCGGCGGTCGATCCGTCGGCGAGCGAGAGCCAGCGCAGCACAGTCCACGGCGTCGGGGTGAGCCGGCACTCGGCGTTGTACTCGCTTTGCAGGCGCCATTGCACGACTTCAAATTGCAGCGGGCCGACGGCGGCCAGCAGCGTTGCCCCGGGAGGCGCATTGCGGGCGGTGAAAGACTGTACGACGCCCTCCTGAAGAAGCTGCTCAAGCCCGGCGCGGTATTTTTTGGAATCAGCTGACGTTGGATTGGAGATGTAGGTGAAAACCTCGGACGGAAACCGGGGAATTTCGTCGTAATAGATTCCGCGATCCTCAGTGAGCGTGTCACCGATGCCAAATTCGCTGTGGCCCACCAAGCCAATCACATCGCCAGGCCATGCTTCGTCGACGGTTTCGCGTTCGCGACCGAAAAGTTTGTGGGAGGAGGAAAGACGGACTTGTTTTCCGGTGCGCTGATGGGTCACAACCATGTCGCGTTCGAACTTCCCGGAACAAACGCGGAGAAATGCGATGCGATCGCGATGCTTGGCGTCCATGTTCGCCTGGATCTTGAAAATGAAACCGGAAAATTTCGGATCGGCGACAGGCACGACGCGAGCGGCGGTCGGTTGCGCCATGCCGGGTACCGAGACGCTGACCGAGGTGCGCGGAGACGGTGGAACGGAATCCTTCAAAAAACCGTCGAGCAGAAGTTGGATGCCGAAATTATTGACCGCCGAACCGAAGTAGACGGGCGTTTGCTGGCCGCCTTGGACGGCTTTGAGATCGAACGGATGGCCTGCGCCGTCGAGCATCTCGAGTTGTTCCTTAACCTGCGCATAGGTGTCATCGTCCAATCGGCTGCGCACCGCTTCGTCTTCGAGCGAGGTTACGTTGACCGGCGCTTGGAATTTTCCGCCCGGAACGCGTTCGAATAAATGCACCTGCCGCGTGCGACGATCGAAGACACCCTTGAATTGCGGACCATTGCCCAACGGCCAGATGACAGGCGAGGACTGAAGGCCGAGGACATTTTCGAGTTCGTCGAGCAGCGCGATGGGATTGTGCGTCGGGCGATCGCACTTGTTCATGAACGTGAAGATCGGCACGCCGCGTCGCCGGCAGACTTCGAAGAGTTTGCGGGTTTGGGTTTCAACACCTTTCGCGGCATCGATCACCATCAGCGCGGCGTCAACGGCGGTCAGCACGCGATAAGTGTCTTCGGAAAAATCCTTGTGACCCGGCGTATCAAGGAGATTGACTGCACAACCGGCATAATCGAATTGCAGCACCGTGGACGAAATTGAAATGCCACGTTGCTTTTCCAACTCCATCCAGTCTGACGCAGTCGCGCGCTGATTTTTGCGGTCCTTGACCGCCCCGGCCAGGTGAATGGCGTTGCCGTAAAGCAGGAATTTCTCGGTGAGAGTGGTTTTGCCTGCATCAGGGTGGGAGATGATCGCAAAAGTGCGGCGGCGGGAGATTTCCTGAGCGGGCGTCGGCATGGGATTTGAGACGCAAATGAGCAATGAGCCGGAGGGGAAGCCTATTCTAATCAAACCTAAGATGCGGGCGATGGGAGAGTGGCTTTCGTGTTCTGCCTTAGGTCAAGCGATACGTGCTAGCCTTCCGATTCAGCTAATTGAAAGCGTTTTGCAATTCTTTGGGTATGGCTTGGGGCTTGACTTGTTGCGTCCGCAGCCGTGCTTTTACGAAGGTTCCAATAGGAGATTTTTTGCGCTGCCACGCACTGGCATAGCAGCCGGAAGATCATGTTTACCTCTCACTCAAAAATTCGTCTTCGAATATCCTGTAACCCCACGGGATTTGAGAGCGCGTCGCGGCTGTCTGGGAATTCATTGGCTAAGTTCTGTTAATGAAAAGTTAAAACCCGCCCTTCGAGTTTTTGCCCCTGTACTCAACTGCGATGCGTGCCGATATATTCTCTTTAAAGGAACAATTATGACCACGCTACTCCTCTTGCTCGCTGTGTTGTTTGTGTTGGCGGTCGGTACGTTAGTCTACCAAGCGTTCCACGCCCCCGAAGGCCATGAGGACGCTGCAGGTTTCCATTTCGCATCGGTTGCGGCCAATCGGCGCCCGGCTCGCGAGTCATATACCGCCAGGTCCGATCATGAAGCTGCAGCGCATGTCGCATCGCAGCATTTGCCGGCAGTTTGATTGTTTTTGCGGTATTTCCCTCCGTTTTTTGGATGAAAATGGGGGACTTGTAAGTCATTGATTTGAAGGATCATGATTTTATTTCAGATTTCAGTTCGGGAGCTGGAAAATGTGGCTACGTGGATTCCGTAGACCGTTTTGCGGGTCTGCCCGTATAGGCTGAAACAGCTGGAAGGCGTATAGTGAGCCAACTTCCAAAACCCATGTCGCTCACCCTTACACTTCTTTCCCTCACTTTCATCGCCAGCTTCATCGTTTTGCTGGTCTCTGTTTTAAACGCTCCCGAAGGGCACGAGGACGAAAATGGCTTTCATTTGAGCAATGCCGGCAAGCAGCCGACGCCGGTCGTGGTTCGGGTCAAAGTGTCGACCCAACGCCTCGCGGCTTGATTTTGAGCTTCAAAGCACCGGGAAAGCCCGGGAGTGTCAGGGATGACTGTCTGTCTGAAGCTTAAACCCAATGGTAATTCACGTGTGCTCGCGGGTCATCCGTGGGTTTTCGGAAACGAATGCGAGCAACTTTTGCCGGCGGAAAATGACGGAGAGGTGGTTGAATGTCGCGATGCGAAAGGCCGGTTTCTCGGAACGGGAATTTATAACAGCAAATCGCAGATTGTCTGGCGGAGATTGAGCCGGGATCGCGTCGTATTGGATCAGGCGTATCTGCGGAACGCATTGCAGCGGGCGCTCGACCGCCGTGCGGCGCTTGGTGATTTCAAGCGCCTGGTTTGGAGTGAATCCGATGATTTGCCCGGCGTGGTAGTCGACCAGTTCGGCGATACGCTGGTCGTTCAAGTGCAGACGCTGGCGATGGAGAAACGCTCGGCGTTGCTGTACGATTTGATCGCGGAACTGACGGGTGCGAAGGAAATGGTTTTTCGCAATGACGCGAATATTCGGCGATTGGAAGGACTCCCCCTCGAAGTGAAAACACGCTCGGGTCAGCCCTGTGAACCGCGTTGGGCGAAAATCGACGGCTTTGATTACTGGCTCGATTTGCAAGGTGGGCAGAAGACCGGTTTTTACCTGGATCAACGCCAGCAACACGCGCGAGTGGCGACTTACGCTTCGGGCCGCCGCGTGTTGGACGCGTTTTGCAACCAGGGTTCTTTTGCGATGCACTGCGCCCGGGCCGGTGCGACCAAGGTGTGCGGGATTGACAGCGCGTTCGATGCGGTAGGGCAGGCGAAGAAGAATGCGGAAAAAAATTTGGTGCAGGCGGAATTCGTTGCGGCGAATGTGTTCGATTGGTTCACCGCGCAGCGTGACGCCGAAGCGGCGTGGGATTTGATCGTCCTTGATCCACCGCCGTTCGCGAAATCAAAATCGGCACTCGATGGCGCGCTGCGCGGTTACAAGGAATTGAATTTGCGCGCGATGAAAGCGCTTACGCCCGGCGGCGTTCTGGCGACGTATGCGTGTTCGCATCATATGCAGGACAAGGAACTGCGGTCCGTGCTGGCGGAGGCGGCGGCCGACGCGAAGCGTCGCGTACACGTGCTGGAATTTGCGCATCAGCCGCTCGACCATCCTGTCCTGATCACGATGCCCGAGAGTGAATATCTGCGCGGCTACATTCTGCGGGTGGAGTAGTTTTTTCTTCGGCGAACGCCCAGCCGTCGAATTTTAAAAACAAGAAAGCCGACCCTTGCGGGCCGGCTTTCCGGGGGTGTCGCCGAAGCGCTTGGTGTTAGGTCGGCGGTGTGTTTTTAAATGAGGGCGAAATCCACCTTGGCTGCAAGGTTAGATCTGACCGCCGTAGATCGCGCTGGCGCCGAGTTCTTCCTCGATGCGGAGGAGCTGGTTGTACTTGGCGATGCGATCGGTGCGGCTCGCGGAGCCCGTCTTGATTTGCCCGGCGTTCGTCGCGACTGCGATGTCGGCAATCGTGACGTCCTCGGTTTCGCCGGAGCGATGCGAAATGATCGCCGTGTAGCTATGGCGTTGCGCGAGTTGAACGGCGTCGAGTGTTTCGGTGAGCGAACCGATTTGGTTCACCTTCACGAGAATCGAATTGGCCGTGCCGGTATCGATCCCCTTTTGGAGGAACTCGGTGTTGGTTACGAAGAGATCGTCACCGACGAGCTGAATCTTGTCGCCAATGGCGTCGGTGAGTTTCTTCCACGTGGCCCAATCGTTTTCGGCGCAACCGTCCTCGATCGAAACGATCGGGTATTTGGCGACCAAGTCCTTGTAGTAAGCAACGAATTCGTCTCCGGTGAAGCTGCGTCCATCGGATTTCTTGAAGACGTAGGTTTTCTTTTCCTTTACGTAGAATTCAGAGGAGGCGACGTCGAGGGCGAGGAAGATGTCCTTGCCGAGTTTGTAGCCGGCGGCCTTCACAGCTTCAGCGATGGCGTCGAGTGCGTCGGTGGTGGAAGCGAGATTCGGAGCGAAGCCGCCTTCGTCACCGACTGCGGTTTGCAGACCCTTCGACTTGAGAACTTTCTTGAGGGAATGAAAAACTTCCGCGCCGGCGCGCAGGGCTTCCGAGAACGTTTTAAAGTTTTTCGGGACGATCATGAATTCCTGGAAATCGATCGGGGCGTCGGAGTGGGCGCCGCCATTCATGATATTCATCAACGGCACCGGCAGCATCTTCGCGTTCGGGCCGCCGAGGTATTTGTAGAGGGGAAGACCCGACGCAGCCGCGGCGGCCTTGGCGGTCGCGAGCGAGACGCCGAGGATGGCGTTGGCGCCGAGCTTTGATTTGGTCGAGGTGCCATCGAGTTTCAGCATCGCACGGTCGACGCCCGTCTGGTCGAACGCATCGAAACCGATGAGCGCGGGAGCGATCTTCGCTTTGACGTTGGCGACGGCCTTCAAGGTGCCTTTGCCGAGATAACGGGTTTTGTCGCCATCGCGCAGTTCGATTGCCTCGTGCTCGCCGGTCGAGGCGCCCGAAGGAACGGCCGCGCGGCCGAAGGCGCCGCTGGCGAGTTTAACGTCGACCTCAACGGTCGGGTTGCCGCGCGAGTCGATAATTTCCCGGGCGGTGATGGCACTGATGGATGTATTCATACTTGGAAAAGGAGTGAGAGGCACCTTGCGTGCCCGTTAAACGGAGTGTTAGCCACGCCTTTCGAGGCGGCTAGGTCAAGTGTGGACGCGCGAACCCGATTTTATCCAGGAAGCGTTGCCACGCGCCCGGCGGTTTAGGCACGAACTCCGGCGGCAGTTGGTCGGTGTGCCCATAACGAATCGCTGCGCCCACGGGAGTGCCGCCATTGTAGTTGCGCACGGTCATAGTGGCTTGCGTGAGAAATTCGCGCGGGATGCAATTGAGATGACCTTCGACGGCGGCGGCGTGCATGGGCGTGTCGCCAAAATCGTTGGGGCTGATAAGCAAGTCCAAGGTCAATCGGTCACGGGGAATTTGCTGAATATGGCCCGATTCGGCGGCGGCGTGGATTGGGGTGTGGCCGGACTTGCTGGCGAGGACGAGGTTTTCGTGAGTCAGCAATTCGGCCGGAATCTGATCGAGGTGGCCGGCGATGGCGGCGGCGTGGAGGCAGGTGTCGTGATTGGCGGTTTTCGTCAGAATCGCCTCAGCCGTGAGCAGGGCGCGCGGAAGCTGGTCGAGATGGCCGTTGAACGCGGCCACGTGCAGCACGGTTTCGCCGCTGATGTTGGAAACCGTGAGGGTGTTTTCTGTTACGAACCTTGTCGAAAAACGGTCGAGGGTTCCTGCTTCGGCGGCTTCGTGGAGGAGCGTATTGCCGTGATCGGTCTTGGTCAGAACAATATCAACCGAGAGCAGTTCCGGCGATACTTGATCAAGAACCCCGGCGGCGGCGGCTTGGTGAAGAGGAGTGTAACCGCTGTTGGAACGGAGCAGCAGGTTTTCCCGGGTCAAAATTGAAAGCGGAATTTGGTCCAGATGACCGCTGCGTGCCGCGAGGTGAATCGGCGTATACCCGGCGGCGTTTTTGAGGGTAAGCAGGGATTGGGTTAAGCCGCTCGCAGGCAACTGCCGGAGACTCCCGTATTTTGCCGCCATGTGCAGGGGAGTATTGCCCGAGCTATTGGGCCTTGAAAGGTTTTCGGGGGTCAGAAGTTCGGCCGAAATGCGATCAAAGATACCTTCTCGGGCGGCGGAGTGAAAGTCGTGCTGATCCATGCCGTTCGGAGCAGAAAAACAGGCGTTGTCAGAGACAGGCAAACTAAAAGCAGGTGCTATTGCATGGATTTGAGTTTGCCATGGTTAAGGGCGGTCTCAGCATTCAAGAATTATGACCACCCCCGGCATTCCCGTGAGTGAAAACAAGCCCGCCAAAGGGGCCATTTTACTGGTCGATGACGAGCAGCCGTTGCTGGAACTTTACGCGGAATCACTCGCGCCGTATTTTGATGTCACGATGGCGACGTCCGCGCGTGAGGCCGGATTTCTGATGCACAAGAAAGCCTTTAAAGTCGTGGTATGCGATCATCTCATGCCAGGCGGAAACGGGCTGGGATTTTTGGTCGATGCCAGGGAAGAATATCCAACCACGCAAAGGGTGCTGGTCACCGGTTATATGAAACCAGAAATGCTTTTGCGCAGTGTCAACGAAGCGGCGCTTTACCGCTATCTGTTGAAGCCGGTGTCATTGCCAGAGTTGGTCAAGACGGTGTTCGAGGCGGCCAAGCTTCATGACCAAACCGCGTCGCTGTCCGCCTGATTTTTTTCGATCATGTCCAGCGTAGTCATATCGCGTCCGACCGTACTTCTCGTGGAAGATGAAACCGCGCTCGCGTCCACGCTTTGCGAGAGCCTGCAGGATCAATATGAAATTGAAGTGGCTGGAAATGTCGCCGAAGCACGGGCACTTTTCAGTACCCGGAAATTCGACGTAATTCTTTCCGATCATATGCTGCCGGGAAAACAGCAGGGATTGGATTTCCTGATCGAGGCATTGCAACAAAAGCCCGAAACAAAACGAATTCTGATGACGGGCTATTTAAATCCTGAGCTATTGAGCCGGGGCGCCTCGCTCGCGCAACTCAGCGCGTGCCTGATCAAGCCGGTGGAAATAATGCGGCTGCGCAAGGAATTGGACGAAGCGATCGGACGGCGGTAATCCCTGGCCTCCGTTCAATCGTAACGCCGGCGCAGATTGCTCGGCAGAAGTCCCAGTTCCTCACGGTATTTTGCCACGGTACGCCGCGCGATGTTCAGGCCTTTCGATTGCAACAGGCCGACGATTTCCTGATCGCTCAATGGCTTGCCGGGATCTTCGCCGGCGATGATGTCCGCGATCATCTCCTTGACGCTCGTATTGGCGACGGAAACGCCGGCTTCGGATTGATAGCCAGAAGTGAAAAAATATTTCATTTCAAACACGCCGTGCGGCGTCTGCATGTACTTGTTCGCGAGGGCGCGGCTCACGGTTGTCTCATGCACCCCGATGATGTCCGCAATCTGGGTCATCGTGAGTGGTTTCAGTTTTGAAACGCCTTCCTCGAAAAATTCGTGCTGATGTTTGATGATCTCCCGCGTGATCCGCTCGATGGTGCGCTGGCGCTGTTCAATTGCATTGATGATGAATTTCCCCGAGCGGAGTTTTTCACGGAGGTAATCGCTCTCCTGTTTGCTCAAGCGGCCCTTCGCGATGAGATCCTTGTACGTGTTGCTGAGCCGGAGCCGCGGAATGTAGTCGTGATTGAGGATGATTTTCCATTCGTCCCCGTCTTTTTCGACCGTGACATCGGGAACGACCACCCGGTTGGCGTCATCGGCAAAGCGCCGGCCGGGTGCAGGGTCCAGTGTGCCGATTTCCTCAATGGCTTCCTGGATGATTTCGTTGGCCAGCCCGGTTTTTCGGGCGAGATCGGGAATCCTCCGGCGCACCAGCAAGGGCAAATGATCGCGGATGATTCGCGCCGCCACCGATTTGTCGCGGTCTTTCTGGGTGAGCTGGATCAACAGGCAGTCCGAAAGATTTTCCGCTCCAATGCCCGGTGGGTCGAAGGTTTTTAGCAAAAACGACGCCTCCTGCATCGTCTTGAGTGGGAGGCTGGCGAGCAGCGCCAAATCGGAAAGGGTGGCGGTGAGGTACCCGCGGTCGTCAAGGCTTCCGACTAAAAAGCGGAGGGCTTCCAGAATTTCCGCGGGATGGTCTGCCATTTCGGCCTGCTGCATGAGGTGCTGCTGCAGCGAAGTCTCGGTCGTCAGTGAGTCGAAAAAATGCTGCCGCCGTTCCTCATCTTCAGTGGAACTCTGCCGTACTCCGCCGGTATCGGACATGTGGTCGTGCCAGTCCTGGCCGATTTTTTCGAGCACTTGAAAGTCCTTGGAAAAATCCAATTCTTCGCGCGAATCGTCACTCGGCGTTCCTTTATCGTCGTTGTTCTCCGCCGCTTTTTCGAGGCTCATGTCGTCCATGGGCATCTCTTCCAGCGTGGGATTGGATTGGAGTTCCTCCTGAATGGTCGCGCGAAGATCGAGCGCTGCGACCTGAAGGATTTTCAGGGATTGCCGCATCTGCGGCGCCAGCACCAATTGCTGGGTCTGCCGTTGGTGGAAGCTCTGGTTGAGTCCGGGACCGCTCATGCGCAAAAGAGGTTATCTCTGGCTCTCGAGCGGGGAGGAGTTGGCCTGGGGCAGGGCGGCGGGACGGGATCCGATCTTGGCGGGGGGGAAGACTTGCGCGAGGTAAACGGCGAGCTTTTCATTGGTCGGGCCGTACCGGTCGCTATAGAGGTACATTTCCAAATCCGTAAGCATTTCAAAGGCCGTCTGGTACCGTTTGTCACGATCCCGTTGCAGGGCCTTGCTGATGATCGCCTCCAACTTGGGGTCGATGTCGGCACGCAGAGTGGAAAATGCCGGCAAAGGCATTGTGATGATATTGCGTCGCGATTCGAGCCGGTTGGCTCCCCGGAAAATATTCCGGCAAAGGAGGATTTCAGTCAGAACAATCGACAATGAGAAGAGATCCGAGCGCCCGTCGGTCACGGCATAGCTGGCACCTTCTGGAGACAGGTATTCATCCTTGCCCGGAATGACCTTGCCTTCCTCATTGTACATCAGGTCCAGGGCCTTCGCGATGCCGAAGTCGGTCAATTTCACGTCACCTTCAATGGCCAGCATGACGTTCTTTGGATTTACGTCACGGTGCACGATTCCCAGCAATCTTCCTTCCTTGTCTCTTTTCGCATGCGCGTAACTTAAACCGCGACAAACCCGCGAAGCGATGAATACGGCCATGTCCACCGGCACCTGCAAGCCGAGTTCGGTATGACGGTCGATAAATTGCTCCAAATTCACGCCGCTGACGAATTCCATCGTCATAAAATATTGGCCGCCGATCTGACCGAGATGGTACGTCTGAACGATGTTCGTGTGGATCAAATCGGCGACCAGCTTGGCCTCGCCGATGAAATTCTTTTGGAATTCCGGGATGCTCGAATACTCCTCGCGAATCAATTTGATGGCTACAGTCTTACGAAAATTGCCCGTCCCTTTCTGCACGGCCTCATAGACAAGTCCCATGCCGCCTTCGGCGAGCTTGTTAACCAATTCGTATTTGAGTTCGTTGAAGATGTGCTTGAGAGCCGACACCAAGGTAGAAAAACGGCGCGGAAGGCACGTGGCAAGAACGCAGAAAGTATATTTGCACGATTCCTGCTACACACTTGAAAAATGCCCTTTTGTGACGTTTGACAACGCCCGGCTGAATCCTACGGTGCGAACTATGCTAACTCTCACCCCACGTGCCGCGCGTCAGGTTCAAGCGATGCATTCAAGTCAGGGCGACGCAGAAAAGAAACTCCGCGTCTTTGTTGAGAGCGGAGGTTGCTCCGGCTTTGAATATGGCATGTCGTTCGACCGCCCCAAGCCCGACGATCATGTTTTTGAAAGCGAGGGTATTAAACTTCTCGTGGATCCGACCAGTCTGGCCTATCTCGACGGCACGAACATCGATTTTGATGATGGTCTTCATGGCAAGGGATTCGAATTAAAGAATCCGAATGCTCAGAGTACCTGTGGTTGCGGAAAATCGTTTAACTAAAGCTGACACTATCGCGGAAGGAGTCCCGCACCGGCAGGCAGGCGGCCCCTCCGCCTTGGGATATTTGACCACTACACCTGCGCGTCGTGAAGCGCGACGATACCGAAAGTGAGGGGAGTGACGCTCACGGTGCGGAACCCCGCCCGACGGATTTCCCCGGACATTTTTTCCCGCGCGGGAAAATTTTCGATGGATCCACCCAGGTATTCGTAAGCCGATTTATCGCCGGTGACAACGGCGGCAATGCTCGGCAGGAGGAGTTTCAAGTAAGCGTAATAGATCGGCTTGAACCAGAAATAGGGCTGGGAAAATTCCAGCACAAACAGTCGCCCGCCCGGGCGCAGGACACGGCGCATTTCAGTCAGCGCCTGATGGCGATCCGCCATATTGCGCAGACCGAAGGAAATGGTGATCGCGTCAAACGTTTCGTTGGCGAGGGGAAGTGCCATTCCATCACCCTGTTGGAATTCAATTAAAGCCCAGCGCGGAACTGAGGCTTTTTTCCTAACTGCCTCATCCAGCATTGGCTGGCAAAAATCCATACCAGTAACTTGCGATCCTTTCGGCAATGCATCGGCTAATGCAAAGGCAACATCTCCACTCCCACAGGCAAGATCCAGTACCGCTTGTGGATAACTGTTATGGACCTGTCGTACCAAATGCCTTCGCCACCAGTGATCGATTCCAATACTAAGTACATGATTGGCAGTATCATATCGACTTGCAATGCGCGAAAACATGGAGTTGACGGCGTTGGGATCGGGCATGGCTAGGTCTTAGGCTTTATGTGCCTTTGCGGTTGACGCAAGCACTGGGTGGTGAATTATTTGTGTTGTACTCTTACTAACCAAAAGTTTTCAACCCACGCCTAGCCATGTCGACAAATCTGACCAAACGCGAGATCGTGCTGGAAATCTACGAGAAGACCGGGTTTCCGCAGAAACAAATTCAGGATACAGTGCAAATGACCCTCGATATCGTCATGGATGCACTGGCCGCCGGACGTAACGTCGAGTTGCGTAACTTCGGGGTTCTCGAAGTGCAGGTACGCAAAGCCCGTGTCGGCCGGAATCCGAATAAACCCGAGACGGAAGTTGTTATCCCGGAACGCGCGGTCGTCAAATTCAAGTCGGGCAAGATTCTCAAGCAGAAGATCAAGCAGCTTAGCCTCGAGAAACTGCGTAATAGTCCGCCGCCGCCCCCGACCACCACGGTCTGAGCGAGGCTCCGTCGCAGCGAGGCATGGCCGGCTTTCAGTCCCTTCCTGGCTTCCGGGATTTTTATCCGGAGGAATTTTCCCGTCGTCAGCACATCTTCCGCGTCTGGCGTCAGGCGGCGTCAACTTTTGGTTTTCAGGAATATGACGCTCCTGTCCTCGAACCGCTTGAACTCTATAAAACGAAGTCGGGCGACGAAATCGAGACGCAGCTGTTTAGTTTTACGGACAAGGGTGGTCGCGAGGTTTCGCTTCGTCCGGAAATGACGCCCACGGTTTGCCGCATGGTCGGGGCCAAGGCGGGCGCGCTCAAACGACCGATCAAATGGTTTAGCGTCGCGGAATTTTATCGTTACGAACGTGCGCAAAAGGGCCGCCTTCGGGCATTCAATCAATTTAACGCCGATATCTTTGGCGAAGCCGGACCCGAGGCGGAGATCGAACTCATCGCGCTTCTGGTTCAATGTTTGAGCGGCTTTGGCCTGACGAAGGAAGATTTCCTTGTCCGGCTGAGTGACCGCGACCTTTGGTTTTTTTATCTCGAAGCGATTGGGTTCAATGACACTCAATCGCGGGGGATTTTGTCCGCCATCGATCGCTACGAGAAGATGGGCGATGATGCATTCAAGGGTTACGTCGAGACGCACGGCGAGTTGGCTGCACCGGCCAAGAATCAAATTCTTGCCTTTCTCGCGATCAAAAATCTTTCGCAACTCGAAGCGGTGCTCGCGCCGTTTCAGTCGGAAAAATTGACGGCCCGTCTGGCCGACTGGCGCAAAGTACTTGGTGGCCTGTCCGACATGAAATTGGCGGATTTTGTCAGCGTCGATCTCGGTGTCGTCCGCGGTCTGGCCTATTATACGGGATTTGTTTTCGAAGCTTTTGATCGCAAAGGTGACTTGCGCGCGCTCGCCGGCGGGGGACGTTACAATGATCTGGTGAAAAAGCTCGGCGGTCCCGATTTGCCTGCGGTGGGTTTTGCGATTGGTGACGTGACCACGGGCTTGCTGCTTGAGCAGCGTGGATTGACACCGCAATTGATCAGCGCACCCGACATCTACGCAGTCATTGGTGGAGAAAAAGAACGCCCGGCGGCCTTTGGTGATATTCAGGGGTTGCGTGCTGCCGGCTGGCGCGTGGATTATCCGTTTAAGGAACTCGCGTTCGGCAAACAATTCAAGGCCGCGGCTGAGTGCGGCGCGAAACTGGCGTTGATCTATGGCGGCGATGAACTGGCCAAGGGCGTGGTGAAGGTCCGCGATATGACTGATCGCTCCGAACGCGAAGTCCCGCGTGAGCAGGTTTTGTCCTGGGTGCGCGATTTTTTGTCCGGCAGCTAGCGGTTCATGCAGTACTATTCGGGAAAAAATCCGGATAAATTTCAAATGTCCGACGCCATGGCAGTTTCCGCAAAGCTCCTGGCGGGATTGCTGACGCTCTATCTTTTTTTAGCGGTGTCCGGGCATTTCTATTCGCTCGCGAAGCTCTTCCCACGACCGCCGGTGAAATACACGTTAGCCGATGATTACATTCAGCTGACTGCGTCCGACGGGGTGAAATTGATCGCGCGTCACTGGCCGAACCCGTCGGCGAAATATACCATGCTTTATTTGCACGGGAACTATGAGGACCTCGGCAGCATTGGTGAATATATCCCGCAATTTGTATCCGCAGGATATGCGGTGTTTGCGATCGACTACCGCAATTACGGTTTTAGTGGCGGCACACCGAACGAGTCCAACACCTGCGATGACGTAAGACTGGCTTACGACTACATGCGCGATCAACTGCATATTCCGGCCGGGCACATCATCGTTTTTGGCTATTCACTCGGCAGCGGACCCGCAGTTGAACTTTTGCTCCATCGGCCTGCCACCGGCCTCGTTTTGCAGGGAGCCTATGTTAGCGCATATCGGGTCATGACGGGCGTCCCCCTTTTTCCAGGAGACAAATTTGTGAACATCGCCAAGGTGCCACGACTGACGCTGCCGGTTTATGTGATCCACGGGACTGCCGATGCGACCGTTCCATTCTGGCACGGCGAAGCACTGTATGCAGCGATCACGGCGCGAAAGGGAAAATTATTTGTCGAGGGCGGCGGGCATACGCGGTTGGCCGAATACACCGGACCGCTCTACTGGGAAAAACTGAAGGAGTTTACCGACTCACTCTAACGGTCGGCGGATTATTGTCTTCCCCCCGGCAGGCGCGCCCGGGATGCGCTGGATTGCTTCGCGACCAATTCCCTCCTCAGGACAAATCGGCCGGGCCGAAAGCTCCGGGCAGCAACGCTTCGATGGAAGCGTCGATTTCGTCGTGGGCCGCGCAAAATGAAATCACCCGCACTCCCGGACCGAACTCATGGATCACCTGACGGCAGGCACCACAAGGAGCCGTGGCGGTTTTTGTCGGAGTATAAACGACGACGCACTTCAGTCGTTTTTCCCCGGCAGCGATTGCAGAAAAGATTGCGGTGCGTTCGGCGCAATTGCTCAGTCCGTAAGATGCGTTTTCCACGTTGCAGCCCGCGTATATCCGGCCTGACGAGCCGAGGACCGCTGCACCCACCGCGAAACCGGAATAGGGCGCGTACGCTCGTTGGGACGCGTTCTTGGCGGCTTGCCTGAGTTTTTTCAATGCGGCGGAAGATGGATTCACCGAGGAACGCTCGTTAAGCCAGGAGTTTTACTCAATGGCAAATGCGACTAAATCCCGTTTGGAAGCGATGGGCGATTCTCTTGAAAAATGCGGGTTAATGAGAACCTTTTTGGTTCTTTTTATATATAAGAACCAAATCAGTTCTTTATTGATAAAAGAACCATTTTAATGTTATTCCAATCCAATGAAATATTTGGTTCTCATCGGCGACGTCATCGGTTCGAAACAGCTGCCGGCCAGGGCGCAATTTCAACGGCGGTTGAAGTCGGCGCTGCAGGGGTTGAATGGTCACCGGAAGAATTTGATTTCCCCGTATACGCTGACACTGGGCGACGAATTTCAAGCGGTTTACCGCGATACCTCGGGGGTGTTTGCGGACATTTTCACGCTGCTCGCGGGCATCGCTCCCGTTCAGGCGCGGTTTACCATCGCGGTGGGGGAGATTGTGACGCCGATCAATTCCACGCAATCGATCGGAATGGATGGTTCCGCTTTTCATATTGCCCGGGAAAGGTTGGAAAAGTTGAAGGGACAGGGCCGGCTGCTGGGAATCCAGGATTTTAACGAGTCGCGCTGGCGGATTCCTGTTTCGGCCCTCGCGGTTCTCTCGGGGTTGATGGAAGGTTGGCGGCAGAAACGCCTGCAGCTGTTTGCCGGAATGCTTGCCAGTGCAGGCGTCAGGGACCTGGCCCGGCAGACCCGCATCACGCCGCGGGCGGTGAACAAAAACATCCGTGCCGCGGACCTTGACGAATGGCGGCGCATCGTGGATGAAATTTCCCGTCTGTTGAACGAGGAAATCAAAGCCCGATGAATACCGCCTTTCTGTTTTTTGCGAACACCGTGCTGCTCGCCCGGCTGTTTGTGTTGTTCAAGGACGATGCAGTCGATGGTCGGCCGTGGTTGATCAAGGCGCTCGTCGAGCTGGGCGTGCTGGCCTTTTTTTACCCGCTATCGCCGGTTTGGTTTGGGACGGCGGCGGTCGCGCTTGCGGCAAATTTCGCGGGTTGGCGATGGGAAACCAAGGCGCGTCGGAAAAAGAATCTTGGTCGCCTGTTCCTGGGCTTAATCGAACTGATTGGTCTGAGCTTCTTTTTCGTTTCGGATACGTCGATGTCGTTTCATTCGCGATTCGACCTTGGGGGATGGGTGATGGAGGATTTTTCCGCATTGGCTCCGCTCGCGCGCCTGGCGGTGAGTCCGCACTTCCAATTGAAGTTGGCCGGTCTGCTGCTGGCGGGCAACGAGGCCAACCTGGCGATTCGTGCGGTGTTCGATTTGTTGGATTTGAAACCGCGGGCGCTGCCGGCCGGGCAGGGGGTGATCGATTTGGGCGAGTTCAATCGCGGTCGTGTCATCGGTGTGTTGGAGCGCGTGTTGCTTTATTGGTTTATCATGGAGGGCCAGCTCGGTGCGATTGGCTTCGTGCTGGCGGCGAAAGCGTTTACGCGTTTCAAGGCACTGGATGACCGGCCCTTTGCTGAATACGTCCTCATCGGAACGCTGTTGTCCGCCTGCCTTGCGCTTACCGCTGCCGGCTTGATCAAGTCCGTATTGGGCTGAAACGGATATCTGTTCCGTCAGCCGGTGAGCGAAAGCATCCTTCGGCGCGCGTTTACTCCGAAAGGAGTTCCGCGCCTTCGAGGGCGAGCAGGCGGGTTTTGGTTCTGATGCCGCCCGGTGCGGAAAATCCGGTCATTTTTCCGTTGGCCGAAACCACGCGGTGGCAGGGCACGATCAGCGGCCAGGGATTGGTGGCCAGCGCGACGCCGACAGCACGGGCCGCCGCGGGGTCGAGTGCCAACAGCCGGGCGATTTCCCCGTAGCTTTTTTTGAATCCTGGCTTGATCGCAAGTGTCTGAAGATAGACTGCCCGTTGAAATTCGCTGACTCGCGACCAGTCGATCCGCGTGTCGGAGAAATCGAGGAGTTTTCCCTCCAAATGCTTTTGCGCGTGGTCGACGAGACGGCGAACCCACTCGGGTCGGGCTTCATGCGCGGCGGTCGTTTTTGTCCGCCGCGCAAAATCCTTCGTCACTGCTTCCGTATCGTCACCGGGCAATTGAAATCCGGTGAGCCCGATTTCATTCCAGGCAATACCGCAGTTGCCAAAAGCGGTCGGAAAAAACGAATAGGGCATGGCGCAGAATTTGGAAAATGGCTCGAAGTCTGCAAGTCGGGTTGTTCCGCGATGGGCAAAGAAAGTGTAAATCCTGCGTTTATTTTTCGCAGAGATGGCGTCGGAGAAAATCCTCCGTTCTCAACAGTTGGTCCAGTTTCTGGTCAGGTGTTTCCGAGGAGCCGGAGATCCGCGACTCCGCCGGATAGCGTACATAGTCGACCTCGCGACCCAGTTGTTTTAGATTCCCGTACAAGAGCCGGCTTTGAGTGGCCGTGGCCGCGGGATCGGCGTCGCTCTGGATTACGAGCAGTGGCGTATTGATATTATCTGCATAATTGAGGGGTGAGTCGCGATCGAGCAGAATGCGGATGTCTTCCTGCCATGGGTAGCCATCCCAATAGCGGGAAATCGCTTGCGGCCGGTCTGACGAGCCGAAGAACGTCGGCAGATCGTACATGCCGCGAATCGCGACCCCGGCTTTGAAACGATGGTCATGTCCGGCAAGCCACGCGACCAGATAGCCGCCGTAACCGGCGCCAACCATGCCTTGGCGGGTGGCATCGACATAACTTTCCTTGGCCACAAAACCGGTGGCGTACAGTACTTCCTTGCTCGGGCCGATGGCCCAGTCGCGAAAATTGGCGCGCGTGAAATCTCGCCCATATCCGGCTGAACCGCGCGGGTTGCAAAACACCAGCGCGTAACCGTGCGCCGCAAGGAATTGCATCTCGAACCAGTGGGTGGCGTCACCGGGACCACCCATTTTTGCCGGACCGTCGTGAATGAGAGTGAGCAGTGGATATTTTTTGCCAATCTCGAAGCCCGTGGGTTTGAGCGTCCAGTAGTCGATGGTGATGCCTTCGCTGGTTTCCAATCGATGCGGATCATAGGCGCTGAGTTTTTTCTCTTTCAGCCACGCGCTATTGTGCGTCGTCAGTGATGCGGTCGTTTTTCCATCCAGACTCGCGTGGTACAATTCGAAGGGATCGTCTGGATGGGTGACGACTTGGACGAGTCCCTGCGCGCCGACGTCATAATCCTGAATACCCCAGGTTCGATTGGAGGTGAGGGAATCCGCGCCACCGTGCGCCACGGGCACACGATAGAGGGAATAACAACCCCGGTCCGCGGCGGTGAAATAAATCATCGTGCTATCCGCGGACCACTTTAAATGAGTGGCGTTACGATCAAGAGTAGACGTGAGAATTTTGGGTGTTCCGCCTTCGGTAGGAATAATTGCAACAGTTGCCTGTTCGAAGCTAAAGATGCCGCCGGCGGTTTCCGCGTACGCGATCCATTTCCCATCGGGGGACGGAGTCGGTTCGCTGTATTTGCTGCCCGCTTCGCCGATCAGGACCCGCGATTTTCCCGTCACGAGATCAACTGAGTAGATGTTGTTAAAGGTCACTCGGTCTGTCTTTTCTCCGGTCATACGTGGTCCAATCGCCACGATGCCACTTCTATCCGGTCGCCATCGTGCCGAACTCAGAAATCCCTTTCCGATCCCCTCGATGACCAAGGGTGACGCGTGCCCGTCTTTTACGGTGACGAGCTGATAGCAGCGGGGAGCGTCGCTGGAACCATCCGAGTCGCCATTCATCACCACGGGATTTTCTCTGGCTCCATTGCCGTCGAGCCACGCGCGAATTTCCGCTGGCGTGCCGTCGGGATTGGCGGTTGCCGGTGCGTGGCCTCGGGCCGGCAATGTTTTCGCCGCTTGTCGCAACGGCTCCCACGATAGCGGGCTCGAGACGAGGATTCGATTGCCATCCGGCGACCATTGGGGATCGTTCGCCCCGGTTTCGAAAGAGGTTAATGGTGTCGGATCTCCCGCTTTCCCGTCAGCGCTGAGTTCCACTAGAAAAATTTGTGCGACACCTGCCTTCGCGTCGCGCACGAAGGCGAGGCGGTTGCCTTGCGGCGACCAACGCGGATTAAAATCGTTGGATTTGCTTTCAATTAACGGTCTGGGCGCAGTTTGTCCATCGGCGGCGGCGATCCATAATTGATCGCGCTCGACGTGATTTGTCGCCGGCATGTCCGCAGGCTCGGCCGACCGCACCACGTAAACGACCCATTTGCCATCCGACGACAAGGCGGGCGAACGCACTTCTTTGATCCGGAAAAGATCGCTGGCGGTGAGGAGCGAAGGGTCCGGGACGGGCATCGCGCTTCGGGCGATGGGCGCACTTGCCAGACAGAGGACAGCCAGGAACAAAGCGGGCAAATGTGGCATAAGCTTGGCATCCTGCGAATTCTCTTGTTTCTGTCGAAACGAATCCATGCCCGCCAATCGTTTCTATACCGCGTTCGATCTTCAGGAGTGGGGTCTCAGTCGCAAGACCGATTACCGCAGCCCGTTTCAAATCGATCGCGACCGGATCATTCACGCGCATGCCTTTCGCAAGTTGCAGTCGAAGACCCAGGTTTTTCTTTCCGGCGAATACGATTTCTACCGCACCCGTCTGACGCATTCGATGGAAGTCGCGCAAATCGGGCGGTCCATCTGTCATTTCCTCCGCAGCCGGGGCGACCCGCTGACCGACGATTTCTATATCGACTCCGATTTGGTCGAGGCTTGTTCGCTCGCGCACGACATGGGCCATCCGCCCTTCGGCCATTCCGGTGAACGCACGTTGCAGGAGTTGATGAAACGGCGCGGCGGATTTGAAGGCAACGCGCAGACGATGCATCTGCTGTGCGAAACGATGTATCAAAATGAAACGGGCGTGAAAGGCATGCAACCAACACGGGCGCTTATGGACGGCGTGCTCAAATACAAAAAACTCTACACTGAGTTTCCGACGCCACCGCTCAACCACTTCATCTACGATACACAAGCCCCTGTGCGCGATTGGGTGTTTGGTGGCGCCAAGATTCCCGGGCCGTTGATGCGCGGCGAAGCGCTCAATGACTTCAAAAGCGTCGAATGTCTTATCATGGACTGGGCGGATGATGCCGCTTATTCGCTCAACGACATCGTCGACGGGGTTCGCGCAGGGTTTCTCACCGCGGAACGCATTGAAAGCTGGGCGGATGGTGAGACGATCGGCGCCGCTGAACAGCGCCTGCTCGACACGTTGTTGGATGCATTGAAAAGAGACCGGTTGGAAAATATTTTTTCCAAGAAAGTCGGGTCCTTCATCAAAGCCTGTCGTTTGAAGGTGCGCGAAAATTTCATGTCCGAGACGAGCAATCGCTACAAATACGAGCTGATCGTCGAGGAAAATGCATTGAACGAAGCCGCGTTTTTCAAGAAAATGGCCAATGATATTATTTTCGAGAGCCCGCAACTGGAACAATTGGAGCACAAGGCGCGCGTCATCCTCATGGCAATTTACAACGCGATTTGGGAGAATTACGCCGAGCGCAACGAACGCATCATCCGCATACTCCCGGGTAACGTCAGCCGCCTGATCGAGGCCGAGAAAACGCAGGACGGGAAAGCCCGACGCATCTGCGATTTCCTGGCCGGCCAAACCGACGGCATGGTCGTTCGCACTTATCGCCGGCTGTTCGATCCTGGTTTCGGCTCGTTCCGCGATCTCAGCTGATTGAAGTCACGCCGGCTGATCGAATGTTTAAATGCGAATCAAGCGGGCGCGTTGAATATTGCGTCCAGTTTGCCCGTGCTGTCGCCGATCTTTTCGCTGCGAACGCCGGCGCTAGCGAGCATTGATCGGTAAAGATTAGTCATCGGCGTCCTTTCATCCACGCGGATGTGCCGGCCGGTGGTGAGTTTTCCACCGCCACCGGCGAGGAGTATCGGCAGATTTTCCGGGTTGTGCGCGTTGCCGTTGCTGAGGGCGCTGCCGTATTGGATCACGCAATTGTCGAGTAGCGTGCCGTCGCCTTCCTTGATCGATTTTAAGTGGTCGAGAAAACGGGAAAATTGGGTGACGTGATAACGATTGATCCGGGCCAGTTTCTTTTTCTTCTCCGCATCATTGCGATGATGCGAAAGATCGTGATGTCCATCGCGAATGCCGATGGTGGGATAAGGTCGGTTGCTTCCGTCGTGAGCGACGATAAATGTGGCGATGCGGGTCGAGTCGGTTTGAAATGCCAGCGCCATCACCTCGTACATGAGCTGCATCTGTTGCTCATAAGTCTCGAACATTTCCGGGACTTGCGCGTTGCCTGGAACATTGGGTAGGGGAAAATCCGCTGCGCGTGCGATCCGGCGTTCCAGATCGCGGACGGCGGTCAGGTATTCGTCCAGTTTATTTCTGTCTCCCGTATCGAGTCTCTTTGCGAGGCGCGTGGCGTCATCGAGGACGTAGTCGAGCAGACTTTTGCGGTACAGCGACCGTCGGCTGCTCGCCTCGAGCGAGGCCGCGGGATCGCCATTGCCAAAAAGCCGCTCAAATGCGGCCCGCGGGTTGACCTCGGGGATCATGGGCTGGGTTTCCGATTTCCAAGAGAGATTGAACTGGTAGATGCAGCTATAGCCCGAATCGCACGAACCTGCGCGTTGACCGCCATCGCAGCTCAATTCGATCGACGGCAGCCTCGTCTGGTCACCAAGCTGGCGGGCGGCGATTTGATCGCAGGAAATTCCGGTCCGGATATCGGCTCCGGCGGTCTTCCTGGGATGCACGCCGGTTAGAAAACTGGCCGAGGCCCGCGCGTGCGCCCCGCCGCCATCGCCGAGTTCGTCGCCTTGGTGATTGGCCAGTCCGCTCAGGACGGAAAAATTGTTTTTATGCCTTTCGAGCGGCTGTAGAATTTCCGGAAGTTCGTAGGCGGCGCCCGTGGTTGCCGGCGTCCAATCTTCCATGTTGGCGCCATTTGGCACGTAGACCCACGCCAATCGCTTGGGTGCTGCGAAAGCCCGCCCATTTGCCCCACGCGCGCCCGCCGGCAGCAGCGAATTCAGCATGGGCAGCGCGACCATTGTTCCAAGGCCACGGAGAAATGTACGGCGGGGAATCGGCGGGGAGGAATTCATGGGAAAAATAATGAACGCTTGGGATCTTTTTACGGTACGTACAAGTTAACGAGTGGCAACCGATCCGTCGGGTTCAGGTTTGTCTCCGCGACGGTATTGAAATGGAAAACTTTCCGTCACCGCCAGGATGAGGGCGGAAAATTTATCATCACCGCGTTCAACCCGCCGGACGATCTCGTCGAGGGCGGGACGGTCGTAATAGTCGGTTCCGCGTCCGAGTGCGTAAGTCAGCATGCGGTCGGCGAGACAATGAAGGAATTCCCACCGGCGTTTATCCGCGAGAATTCCCACAAGTTCCGCGGCGCTCGAGAATTTTTCGTCACCGCTGAGTTTGCCTGAAGCATCGATGGCAATGCCGCCATCCTTATCCCGCCATTCGCCAATGGCATTGAAATTTTCCAGGCCGAAACCAATGGGATCCATCCGGGCGTGGCATGAAGCGCAGGTCGCGTTGGTCCGGTGTTGCTCCATCTGCTGACGCAGCGTGCCCGCCAGCTGGCGGCTTTTGTCATCGAGTTCGGGAATGTTGGGCGGCGGTGGCGGGGGCGCGGAGCCAAGCAGATTTTCCAGCACCCATTTGCCCCGCTTAACCGGTGACGTCCGGGTCGGATTCGAGGTGAGGGTGAGAATGCTGGCTTGGGTGAGGACCCCGCGTCGCGGCGTGCCGGCCAGCGATATTTTCTGGAAATCGTCCCCCACAATTCCGTGGAAACCATAGAATGTGGCGAGCCGGGCATTGACGAACGTATAGTCGCCCGTGAGAAAATCGAGAACGCTGCGGTCATTGGTCATGACGTATTCGAAAAACAGGTTTGTTTCGCGCTCCATCGCATTGCGCAGCGCCGTGTCAAATTCGGGGAATATTTTTTTGTCCGGGGCGAAGGTTTCGAGGCTGCGGATTTGCAGCCATTGTCCCCCGAAATTGTCCACCATGGCCCGTGCTTTGGGCGACGCCAGCATCCGCTTCACTTGTGCCGGCAGGTTTTTGGCGAGTTCGCCTTTTTCCGCCAGGTCGAATAATTCCTCATCCGGCATCGAACTCCACAGGAAATACGACAGCCGGGAGGCGAGGGCGAAATCGTCGAGGGCCCGGGGGTTGGGCGATTTTTTTTCCAACGACGGGTTTTCACCGATGAAAAGAAAATGGGGCGAGATCAACACCGCCTTCATGGCGAGCTTAACCCCTGCTTCAAAACCGTCGCCTTGACCGCGAGCCTGAGCATATAGCCCCATCAACCGGTCGATCTCGGCCGCCGCCACCGGCCGCCGCCATGCGCGCCGCGCGAACTGCCCCACGATTTTTCGTGCAACCTTGACTTCATTTTTCCCGATAGGATTGCCGGCGGCGGTGAACAATCGCGCGATTGGTTCGGGCTTTTCCGGAGTAATGACAGGCCCGGAAAGGTCCGAGACTTCAAGATTTTGAATGACAAGGACTCGCTGCGTGAGATTTGGGTTCGGATTGGACTGATCGGAGAATTCATTGACGAAGGCCGCCGCAAACCGATGCGAGCCTGCGGAAAGAGTGGCGCGTACCTCGTAAACGGATGGTTGCGCTACCAGAAGTGCCGGGGAAAAAACGCGCTGCCCGGGTAACGGCTGGGCAGTCGCCGGAGCGAGAACCTCGAAAGTCTTGAGTGGATTGCCGTCGACGCGGAATTCCATTCGCGCCGGTTCGTCGCCGGCTTGTCGCGCATAGGCTTGCGCGCGGAGAATCACCTCGGTTGGACGCGTGTTTTGAACTTCCACGGCGACCTCGCCGTTGTGCGGAAGCACGCGTTCACCGGCTGGCGTCAGCTGGCTGTCGGCCGGGGCTTCAATCCGGTTGGCTCCATATCGCCTCGTTGCCGCGGGCAACGGACCTTCAATTTCCAGCCATTTTACGTAGACGATGCCCGGCTGTTGCTGGCCGAGACGCCCGTTGAGCATGAATAATTCGTTATCGGGTCCGCCGCGTTTGCGAAGCACGGCCGCGCGAAAACGCTGTTTCCCCGCGGGCACGCCCACGCGGGTTTCATAAACCTGCGGATGCGTCTCGTCGGTGCCGACAACGAAGTCCTGAATGCGGCAGTCGTCTAGCAGGAACGCAAACCGGGTCGGACCGGGATCGGTTTTAAATTCCAAAGGAATTTCGCTGCCCTGGCCTTTTAACGCGCCGCCGGTTTTTGTCGCGAAAGCCTGCACTCGCATCAGGTAGTCGCCTGCCGGCAACGACAACTCGACGGCGGCATCGTCTTCTTCGAGGCTGATCAAGTGGACCCAACCGTCACCCCGGTCGCCCAAGGCATTGAATCCGATTTCCGCCAGACTCGCCGGCACGTGGTGGACTTCGCTTCTGACCGGATCGGTTACAATGGCGGAGTCGAGAATCCGATCAGCCGCAGCGAGGTATTTTTCCAATAACACCTGCGGCAGCGACAGCACATCGCCGATGTTGTCGAAACCATATCCGGAGTCATCCGGAGGAAAATCGGCGGCCGGTTTAAAATCGACCCCGACGAGATCGCGAATGGTCGCGTTGTATTCAGCCCGGTTTAACCGGCGAAGAACCACCCGTCCCGGATCCGGATGGGCGGGATCGAGTTTGAACAACTCCTGTTCGACAAAGCGACTGATCAAATCGCGCTCCGTGTCGGTCGGGACCGGGCCGTCGTCGTCCGGTGGCATCTGATGCTGGCTGACATTGTGCAAAACCCGTTCCCACTTTTTTCGCGCCGCCACGACATCCGCAGCGCTCTGATAACTGTCGAGGGCCAATCCCGCCTTGTGGATGCCGTCGCCGTGGCATTCATAACAGTAATCGCCAAGCAGCGGTTTGATTTGTTTCTCGAAAGAGATGGGCGCTGTTTTTTTGTCAGTTGACGGGCCGGCAGCGGAAGAAACCAATGCCAGGCTCGAAAAAAGAATCAGACTGCGGCAAAACGCACGCATCTCCTATTTAAGCATGCCGCGATCACCGAGCCATTCGATGAACCTGACATTCCAGCCCGACACGGCGAGAGCGGGGCGGTCGTTTCTCACACCAAAACCGTGGCCGCCGCGGCTGTAGATGTGCAATTCCGCGTTTACCCCCGCTTCGCGCAGTTTGATGAAAAACTCCGCGAGTTGTCCCGGCATGCGATCATCGAAAGCACACGCTAAAAAGGCGGGCGGCGTGCCAGTCTTTGAAATCGCATAATCCGTTCGCTGTAATCCACCGGGATAAATGGGTGCAAAAAAATCCGGCCGTGATGACAGCCGTTCCACCGGATCGAAGGCATTGGCCTTGCCCGCATCGTAGTGCGTCGCGGCGAGCAGCGCAATTTCGCCACCGGCCGAAAATCCAAGGATGCCGATGCGGTCCGGCTTTATATGCCATTCGGCGGAACGGGACCGGACCAACCGGATGGCGCGTTGCGCGTCAGCCAGGGCATTCACTTCGACCTTGTAAGGCGAGTTGCCGGCAAGGTCCTTTGCGAGGCGGTATTTTAAAACAAACGCGGCGACGCCGTGTTCGGCGAGCCAGCGGCCGAGATCGTATCCTTCACGATCGATCGTTAACTGCCAGTGACCGCCACCCGGTGCGACGAGCACAGCGGCCCCCGTCGCTTTGTCGGGCGCAGGTAGAAATGGAGTGATACTGGGATTGTGGATATTGTATATAACTGGAAAAACGATGTCCGGTTCCTGCCGCCAGCTGATGTCTTCAGATTCGTTTTTCCGTGCTTCCGAGCCGGGAGCGCCGTCTGGCCAGAGGGCAACGGACGGTGGATGGGCGGACTCGACCGGGTCTTTCGCCGGCAATGGCGGGCCCTTCGGGTCGGAATTCATTGGCGATATGGGCATCGCGCGCGGCAACTGCAATTCAGCGCCGCTACTGACCGTGGCAAAGGCAACGCCAAGGCAAAACAGACGCAGGACGGGGGTAAAAGCCATGCGACGAAAAGTGTCCTTCCCATTGCACGGGTAAAGAGCCGGACGAACGGACAGTCTGATGTCAGTTCACCGCCACATTCCGCTGCGGCATCCCCCATTTTTCCGGCATGCTGAGTCGGCGGTAGCGGGGCCGATCGGATCTACTTTGACGGCTCGAACGCAAAAATTTCGCCGATTTTGGTTTCACGCCTTGCAGTGTCATTTCCATAGCTGTCGACACACGGGCTACCCAGTGTCGGCTCGATTTTGGCGCGAACCAGGTTTCCGTCGGGCCAGGCCGACGGGAGGGCGGGCAACAGGTCAATTTCGCCCAGATGGGTTCGGAGCAACATTTCGGCAACGCCGGCGACGAACGCAAATTATCCGGCCTTTGGCTTATGGTCGAGATTCGCCGCGAGGTCCGCATCGGTGACCGTCGACGCCACGCCTGTTTCCGGCACCGGCACTTTTGTGACCCAGAGCAGTGTATTCAGCACGAGCTTTCTTTGATCGTCATTTTTCCAGCCGGTATGATAGTGACCGCCCGTGAAACCGAAACCGCGTCCACTGTCGGGGCGTTCACAAACCCACATCATGATCTGAGTCTCGCCGCGTGCGACGGCGGCGCGAACGGCGGGATTGCCCGAGTGATCGCCATCGGGGCGGGTCATAGTGCTCGGGGTCGGTATCGCCGTGAGGATCGGTGTGATGCCGTTCATGTGGGGACGAAAGCGGAGATGGAAATACCATTCGTCCCGGGTCGCAAATGGCTTCACGCCACGCGTCACTTCATGCGCGGGAAGTTGCTTGAATTCCGCCTGCCAAACCGGATTGACGGACCAATCCGTTTCGAACGCGCCGCCAGTCCAATCGAGAAATTCGGCCTCACCCTTTTCCTTCGTCGGTTCGGTCGCATAATGGATGCAGCCAAATCCGACACCGCGATCGATCAGGCGTTGGAGCACGGCGAGATGATCGCGCACAAGCGCGGGGTGATTGCCGCCGCCGTCGCTGTAGATGACGATCGCATCGGCATCGTCGAGCGCAGCGTTGTCGTCGACGGTCCGTCCGTCGCGTTGCGTAGTAGGCCAGCCGTTGTCGTAAACGACGGTTTTTAAACCCAGAATCCCGGCGAGGCATTTTTGAAAAAGGAGGCAACCCGCGCGATGTTCGTGTTCGCCGGGACCATGACTCGGACGCCCGGCAATCAGGACGAGCTTGCGGTCGGCCGCGCCTGCCCCGATGACCAGCGAAAGAAAGAGGACAAAGGCTGGAATTTTCATGTCGGAAAAATGAGATCGGGATGGAGCGGCGTGGAAATACAAATTGAATTTATTGAGCTGACTGTCGTTTCACCATTTCGGAGAATAGGAAACCTCGCGGCAGCTCCGTCGAGCAGCATCACTGCAGGATAACCTGCCATTGGCATTGGGTCAGATCTGTTGGTAGCGCGAATCTCTGACCTGTGGAGACGGGAATCACAGGCCAGAGACCTGGGTTACGAATGATTGGGGCGGGAGTGGTAATACGATTAGTTGAGAGTGGTCGCGCCAGGCGCGTTGACGGGACTGGGCGGTTTCTTCCGCCAATGCGTCGGAACTCCGTCCCGCAGGATAAACGCGGGTTGTTCGTCCGCGATTTTGATACGTCCGCTGGTTTCGAAATCGACGCGCACGATGCCGGGCTTTTCGCGGAACGGCGACGCTTCGTCGTTGCCGAAATACGTACAATACCAGTCGCCCGCCTTGTCTTGAAAAAAGTTTCCTCCTGCGCCGCATGGCACGGCTTCTTCCCACTCTGTATACGGGCCGTAAATATTGTCCGCGATCGCGACGCAGCTACTGTAGCGTCCGTTGCGGCCGGTCTTCCGATCCACGCCGCCAACGAAAAGTGCTCCGCCGAAATAGTATTTGCCGTCGCGTTTGAACAGCGACGGACCTTCAGAACCGACGCCGCTGCGCACGCCGAGTAAATGAGCCTTGGCCTCGCTTACAGGATCGAGCGTGATGTGATGCGGTCCACCAGCGAAACCCGTGAGATCGTCCCTGAGTTCGTAAATCGTGTCCCCGTGGCCCCACGTGTAATAAAGTTTGCCATCGTCGTCTTCGAAGATCGTGGAATCGATGCCACCGGTGATACGTGCGTCCGGCTTGAAGACATTCACATAGGGGCCTTCAGGTTTGCCCGTGCTGCTTACGAGAAATCCGGTGCCGTTCGCCGTGCCGCCGCCAACGCAAAGCGCCATGACGTAGGTGTTCTTCTTTTTCAGGTAGTGAATTTCGGGCGCCCACACAAAATGCGCGTCTTTTTGCCACGTGGCGTCCTTCGCGAGACTCCACACCAATCCGAGGTAGTCCCATTTTTTCAGATCCGGTGAGCGCCAGAGTTCGATGCCGTCGGTGCGATCCCAAATATTGTCTCCCGAGGAGCCGGTCATGTAATAAAAACCGTCGCCTCCGAGTGTGATGATCGTGTCGCGCAGGTGCAATTCCCACAGCGGTTTGATCGGGGGTAGCAGTCCAAGCTTTATCACATCATCTGACGATGTCTGCTTCGCGTCCCAATCGAGCTGCCACGTAGTTTTGGGATGCGGGCCTTTGTAACGAACGCCTTCCTTCCCGCTGCGCCAACCACCGAGGCCGGCGCCTTGAACGGATTCACCGGGACCGCTGACGCCGGAGAAAGTGTCGTACGCATTGTCCGCCGCGTGTAATCCGACCAAGCTAAAAAGTGAAATTAAAGGGAGAACGACAAACCGGAGGGAAGATTTTAACATGGTGAAAATAATCGTTATTTTGGGGGTGACAGCCGGTATAACACCGCGCCGTGCGCTTTGACTACGGGTTTGAGTTCACCGTCTTTCACCGGGCCAAGATCCTGCTTTTGCCAGAGATCGCGGGCGTCGGCCTTTTCGGTGAATCCACATGCGGCGAGCCGCACGGGAATTTCGGCATCGGCATCCGTGGCGTAAGGCGATTGCGTGAAGACGAGGAAGCGCACAGTTGCCCCGGGCCATGGAGCGTCGGGCGGAGGAGTGCTGCCGTCGCCGATTCCGGCAAACGCTTTGAAACGCGTCGCGCCTTCCGGCAGGTCGAATTCAATGACCGATTTGGCGCGGACCGCGATGCCGAATGCGACCGGTTTGCCATTTACAGTGAGCGCTTTCCCCGAGGCGCTTTGAGTAGTCGACACGGCGGTTTTGGGCCCGCTGCTTGCGCTGATCCATTTGAGTTCTGTGAGTTTAATGACGCCTTTTCCCGTCGTAATGGTGGGTTCGGACCAGACTACGTCGTCGCCACCGTTTCCGCCGTGTGCGTCATCTACGACGAGATAAAGTTTTCGGGAGCCATTGAGTCCGACATCGATCTTCACACCTTTTCCGGGCGAGCGCCGGGTGATGACGGGACTTTGATAGTGCGCGAATCGCGGTTCGACGTCTCCTTTGACCGGACGGGTGTTGAACAGCGCCAGATACTTGTCGGGGGAGCCGGGAACATCGGCGATCCAGGCGTAGAAGCCGTCGTGGCGAAACAATTCGCGATTGTTGCTACTGGCTTGATCCACGGCGATGACCTCATCGTTCGTGATCAATGCGAGGGTGGCGTCGTCGAGCTTCGTCAGGTCGGCGCCCAGAATTAGCGGCGACCGGGCGATGCTCCACAGCGACAACAATGTCACCTGTTCATCGGGCGTGAAACGTGTCCGATTTTCCCCCATCTGCAACGTTCCCAGAGGGAGCATATCCGCGTCGGGAAAGTGGCCCGGGCCGCGGAACGGGGTCCAGTCGCGCAGACGATCAAATTGAGCGAAAAGTTGCGGCCACTCGTCCCAGAAATCGCCGCTGATCCGCCACATGTTGGCGTGGGTACTGATGTGAACGCCATCGGCCACCGGCGTCGGCCCGGGCGAAGTGCTTAAAATAATTTTCCGGCCGGTACGATCAATCGCGCGTCGGATGGCCTCGATTTCGGGCCGGTGGTAAGGCGCGGAGAGATCGTCGACTTTGACAAAATCGAGGCCCCACGACGCGAACAACTCGAAGACGGAATCATAATATTCCTGCGCGCCAGGCTTTGCCATATTGACGCCGTACATGTCGGCGTTCCAAGGGCAGGTGTTCTTGGTGTCGGCGATGTCCGCCGCGGTGTATGTCGTGCCTTTGATCGGGGTTTTGTTGGCGACCGCTTGCCGCGGAATCCCCCGCATGAGATGGAGGCCGAATTTCAACCCGAGATTGTGAACATAGTCCGCCAGTGGCTTGAATCCGCGGCTATCGGACGCAGAAGGAAATTTATTCGTCGCAGGAACCAATCGCCCGAACGGGTCGATCGCCAGTTTTGCGTCCTTGCGGTAGTCAAATCCCGTTGCGTTTGGTTCGTACCATTGGATGTCCACCGTGATGATATTGTAACCGAAACGCGCCAGTTTCTTCGCCATGACGTCCGCAGTCGCCCGGGTTTGCGCCTCGGTGACGGTCGTTGCAAAACAGTCCCAGCTATTCCAGCCCATTGGCGGGGTTGCGGCCCAAGTCTGAAATACCTGGGTCGATTCGACCGGCGGGGCGGAAAGCGCGCGCGAAAATGGTATGGTCAAAGCCAGTGCAACCGCGGCGCCGAGGCAAAGGGCGCGATCGAATTTATGTAGTCCGGTGCGTGGTCGGAATTGGAATGATCGCATGGCGGGGAGGGATTGAACTTATTGCGCGAAAATTATCAGTCAGCCTGTCCGTTGGACACTCATTAGAAGTCGCGGACGATTGGATTATTAATCACAAACATCACGTGGAACCAGTCGAAATCAGTTGTATCGGTTTTATCGTGGAGTCCGGTGGCTGGCGGCGACCCCAAGCTTCGCTTTGATCCAGCGATGGCCGGATGGATCCGTGACGAAACAAAACCTCGACGCAATCGACCAGTTTTCGTTTAGATCCAGCGAGCAATTGTCCACCCCAATCAGCGAACCCTTCAAGCCGGATATGGCGGCGTGGAATTAGATCACAGACAGTCCCGGAAGCGGGAGATCGCCGCAGCGGAGCAGGAACCCTATCAAGCGGAGATGAAACTTGTCAGTTTATACTCCCAAGGAAAGTGTTTATCCCAACCGATTTCACTGCGTCCAGGTGTCCAAGCACGGGACGGGCAAAATGCCGCGAAAGTTCCGCGATGAAACCGGGACGGATTTTAACCAACGACTCTATTTCTTTACCGGCGTAATTCGCCAGAGTGTCCCGTTGGCGTCGTCGCTGACCAGGAGCGCACCGTCGTGTGCAACGGTTACGCCGACCGGACGACCCCAGACGTGACCGTCATCGATGACAAATCCCGTCATGAAATCCTCATATTCTCCCGTCGCTTCGTCATCCTTCAAATGCACGCGAATCACCTTGCTGCCGGTCCGACCGGTGCGATTCCACGAGCCGTGCTCCGCCGCAAAAATGTCCCCGCGATATTGTTCCGGGAACGCAGCGGCACCTTTGATTGTTGTTGGATAGAATGTGAGTTGCAGCGAGGCCGAGTGCGCTTGGATTGGCACGTCGGGGACAATCGCCTTGCCGGCGAGATCAGGGCGTTTTCCGGCGTGCCGGGGATCCTCGTGATTTCCATAGTAATACCACGGCCAGCCGTAGAAGCCGCCTTCCTGAATGTGCGAGATGTAATCCGGCACAAGATCATCGCCCAGACCGTCGCGTTCATTCGTCGACACCCATAATTTGCCAGTGTCCGGCTGAATGGAGAGCCCCACTGCGTTGCGGATGCCAGCGGCGAAAATTTTCAACCCGTGTCCCTCAGGATCGTACACCAGCACGTCGGCACGATCAGTCTCGGCTCCCCAGGCAGCGCCCAGCGTGGTGGATTTTTCCCACGTCTTGATTTCCTCCGGGGATTTATCGGCGAGCCCTTCCGCGACGTTTGAACCGGACCCAACGGAGACAAACATCCGTTTTCCATCGTCTGAAAATACTACGTCCCGGGTGGAGTGTCCGCCTTTGCTGTCGGTCAATTTCGGCACGATGGTTTGCGCCGGACCGGTCGCCTTGAGGTCGCCGTTGTGATAAGGAAAGCGGACTACTGAATTGACGTTGCCGACGTAAACCCACTTCGGTTCCCCGTCCAGTGGATAGAACGCGATGCCGAATGGTCCGGAGAGCCCGTCGGCGAAGACGGAGTTTTCCGTCGGTGCCTCAGAACCGTCAGGAGCGCGCAGCACGCGAATCCGTCCCTGTCGTGTTTCCGCGATAAAAATATCCCCGTTGGGAGCGGTGCGCATCAGGCGTGGGCCGGAAAGATCCGAAGCGAATAGTTTAACCTGAAAACCTTCCGGCACGACCGGACTCACGCCAGCAGGGCGATCCACGGTCCTGGGGGAATTCCCCGCCGAAGCGGTGGCGTAGGGCGCGGGCAATTTGGTTAAATCGATCCGGTGAACATGGCCCGGCGCATCATTCTGCCAGTCACCGGCGGTACGCGGATGCGAAGTTGGGGCTTTCTCCGCGGAGGGAGCGAGCGCTTTAAGCGTGGCAAGATACGCGATTAAATCGTGCCGGTCGGTCTCATTGGGTGTGGCGATGACCATGTTGGTCCCGGGAACGACCGTGGTCGGGGAAGCAAGGAATTTATCGAGGGTGGCGTCATCCCACTTCAGGTGTGAGGCGGTCAGTGCCTTGGTGTAACCGAAGCTGGAAAGTGAACCGGCCGTACGTCCGACGACGCCAGCCAGCAATGGTCCTTGCCCGGCTTGAGGCCGGCTGGCATCGCCGGTCGAATGGCAAATTGCGCAGCTTTGTTGAAAAATGATTTTTCCGTGATCAGCATCGCCGGCCGCTTTTGCGGTGACGAGCAAGAGGGGAACAAGAAGGACGGAAACAAGCGGAGCGGACGATGAATTCATGGAGAACGGGGTTAAAGCGAAGAATTTAAAACATATAGTCGGGAATTTCGATTCGTAAAATTCATAATGCGGGGTGCTGTGGCACGCCCGCCGGATGCACCGCGATTGCGCCCGGCGATTCGACGCGGTTTATCCGGCCATTCTCGTGGATCCATTTTTGCAGTCCGATTTCGTGTGCGTGTTTCAGGGACTTGAATAGTTCCGGCGCGTCCCGTCGCTGCAGCATGAGATCAGTCACGCCGCCGGCGTCACAGTTGTAGAGCTTGGCGTACCCCTTGTAATGTCGGGGTTCGCCTATGATGCGCGAACAGCCGTGGGGCTGCGGAACGGACCGGCGGTCGAGAACCAGAAAACTGTAGGGCAGACTGCGCAGGTCGATGCCGGCGCGCTGGCCGAATTTAACCCAGTTGGAATCCGCGTAAATGTTCGCCGGCGGGCTCGCGAAAAAATGACACCAATGGCGTTCGTTGCCGGACGCGAGCACGCCACAGGGGTTTTGATGCGTGCACGGCGCGACGACCGCGAGGCCCGTGCTGCGCAGTTTCTCCCGCCAGCCACCGAGGGCCCGGCTCACATCGTGCGTGCCGGGCTCGACCCAGAGAATGCTTCCCGCGCGAGCGCAGAGGGCGCTTAGTTGCGCGCGGGCGATTTCATCCAGTTCATTCAGCACATGACTGATCACGAGCAGATCGATCGGGGCATCGCCTTCGAGTAATCGGTAGTCGGCGCGAGCTATCTCCAAATTTGGAAACAGCCGCTTGCCGTGATGCTCGGCGAAATCCATGGCCAGGACCGAATGATCGTGCACGGCCAGTTGTGAGAAATTATTCGGTCCGAAAAAATCCAGCACGCGCCGCCCGGCGATGCCGCTGCCGCAACCCCAGTCGAGCATCGTGGCCGCTTTCGGCGGCGTCCATCCGCGAGTTTTTAATTCGCGCAGTACGGCATCCCATTTCCAACCGATGCGCTCGCCATAGGTGAAATCGTAACATTCCAGATCGGTGATCGTATGCCAATACGGACCATCAGCCGTCGTACCGGAGATGAATTTTTCGCGCAGGCGATCCAGAATTTCCCAATCAAGCGTTTCCCAATTCATGAGTAGCACGAGCATGCGTTGCGGCCTGCGGGCTGCAAGGCCGGCCTATTCGGAATGTGGAGCCGCGTGAAACTCTGTCCGACCTTGTCCCTCAGCTATGGCAACCCCGTCGTGTTTTACTCGCAAACTGCAGCGCTGACGCTACGGCTGCCCGGAATTTAGATTTCCAAAACGACCGGCTGAAGTTTATTCCTTCGGTGTAAACTGGCTCAGCAACTGGGCGCGCTGAGCCTCAGTGACGTCGGACATCCCGCGAATGTATGCCACGGTCGTGCCCGGGTCGCGTGAATAGAGGCCAGCCAGAATGGTGGCGGTCGTGCGAAGGCGGAGGCCTTCGTCAAAAATTGTCCCTGTCCACTGTAGCGCATGATCAGGTTCGCGAAACATGAAATTATTTTGCGTGGCGACTGCAACCACCGCCTGATCGTAGTCTTCGTGCCGGTCGGTATCCAGTACCCACTGTCTAGCCTGATCGGCGTCTGTTTCCAGCCAGCTGGTAATCGCTTGGCGCAGAGCGAGCGACCGCGATTCGCCGGGTGGCAACGTCGTTGCAAAATTCGCCGCGCCCGCAGGATCAACCTCCGCCCAGGATTCGCCCAGACCGACCAGCGCCTGGTCGCGTTGCGGTCCGGCCGGCAATGTCATGGTCCAGGCGGCCGCGGCCGTGGGGTCGTAACGCGCCCACTGCCCGGCGATGAAATTATTGAGATTGGAACGCACTTCCGGTGTCACGCTTGAATTGCCGTCAACAAAGGCACGCGCCGCAGTGAAGTCGCCATTGTAGGTGATGCCGAGCAGGGCGGCAAGGTTCACTTCCAAGGCGGTCTCCGGATGCATCCGGACGAACTCATTCACAAAGCGGGCGGCGGTGGCGGGATCATTTTTCCCGAAGACCTCAAGCAGCGTATCAAAGTGATGAGTCGCCGAGGGCATGGTGGTGAGCACCCAGTTCCACGCTGCGGCGGGGTCATTTTTTCCCCATATTGCCAGAATTGAAGATAACGCCTGTGCCTGCCGGTCGCCCTTGAGTTTCGTGCGGGCAAATTCGATGGCGCCGAGCGGATCGTGTTCCGCCCACTGCTCGAGGAATTTCTGCCGCTCATCATCGGCGGCGAGACTCAGCGATGGACGGGAGACGCGCGCGGAAAAATCAGCCCTGACATTTTTTCTCTCTTTTTGCCCCGCCTTCGCCAAGGCCGACAAAGGCTCATCTTCATCTGAAGTCGAACGCGTCGAAGTCGATGACTTCATTGCCGGACGACTGGCGTCGGCAGCCGGGGAACGCGAGAGTCGTCCGGCAAAAAATGCGACTGCCGCGACGGCGATGAGAAAGAGAGAGCGGGAGAGGGCGGTATTGGCGGACATACAAACGGAGTAAAGGATGCGGAAATTTGGAGTACTTTCGATTCGCTTGCGGGCTATCTGGAGCGCGGGGGCACCTCGCCCGCGAGAGTTCGGCGGCGAGGTCGCTGCCGCTCCAGTCCGGATTGGAGCGTATCCATCTAAATCGGAAATGATCTAAAGAAATTCGTTGAACGAAAAAGCACCCGGGCTTCGAAAAAGCCCGAGGTGCGGAGGATACGTTCAAACAGCCTGAGATGGAGACTGTTTGAAACCAGTTACAGCTTGTTGTAGATGGTGTTGAAGTAACTGCTCTTGGTGAACGAAGTGGCCCCCCCGTTTGAAGCCCAGGAAGGACTGCACATGTTCAGGCTGTTGCCGTCGCCATTCCAAGCCCAGCCCAACACGCTCCAGCCGGCATTGCGGCAGTTGTCCACGATACCGGACCAATCCGCACTGCCGGAGCCAGTGCCGAATTCGCCTAGCATGCAGGCGCGACCGGAGGTACCACCCATCGTGTTGAGATCAGTGGCATTCTCCCAGTGATTATTGCGTTGGTTCCAAGCGCCGGGATAAATGTGCGCGGAAAGAGTGATATTGGTGTCGTTGATCTTGGTTCCATTCGTGCCCTTGACCGCTTCGGTCGCGGTTACCGTCTCCTGGCCCCAGCCGGGGATATCGACGACGATATTGGAACTGTAGACGCTGCGCACCAAACTGATCGCAGTGTTATAAGCACTGGCCATCGAATTGGAGCTGAGGTTGTGACTGCCCCATTCGTTCATGAGATTGACTTGGAATGAGGCGGAGGCGCTCAACGTTTTGTAGTTGGATTTCCACCAATTTCCCGCCGCAGTGAGTTCGCTGACACTATCGGAGCCAAGCACAGCAGACTTGTGGTAAGTCAAGATGATGGGATGGCCGTTGCTTTTGGCTCCGGCGATCCAAGTTTTGGCTTGGGTAACAAAACCAGGCTCGACCTCGATGCGCACAGTCTTGATCTTTGTATTCGCATTCATAAGCGACCAGCCGAAGTTTGGATTGCCGCCGTTGTAGTATGACGGCTGGATGTTGACGCCATTGGACGCCGCGAACGCGTTGCTCGCGCTGAAGAGAATTGCACACGCCATGCAGGCGGACGATGCAACCGGTTGAAAGAATCTGCGTGGACGTGAACTGACCTTTGCAGGCTGATTTATATGTGTCATTGAGGTGCTGTTGTTTGGGTTTCCGGCTCGCCGATCGCCGCACGGGGTTGTGTGGAATGACATCGTCGAACTAACGGGAAATCAAAATTGCTTTCGGCCTTGGGCGGGGCGGAGGTGGAAGAATTCTAGTTTCTGAAGGAGCTGCGCGTTGCGGAGAATCAGGCGCGGGTTAAGGGGAGGAGAGAGGAATCAAGTGGTTCCCATTATCGCCTGGATGAAGGTGAATCCTTGAAGTCAGGCTGATCATAGCCGGTTTCCTGATAAATTGCATGTCGTCCAAAGTGACGACACTCGACCACGCTGCGATTTAGCCGCGCAGCAGCAGCACGCCCCGAAATCGCGGCTTGAATCACCTCGCTTATAGCCTGTCTCCTGCGCCTTGGGCTGAGAGGCCGAACCGGCTTCTCTTTGGACCGGAACTTGGGGCACGCGTAAGCGTTCGCCTTGCAACGTTGGTATCAGTTCCTGGGGACGGTCTCAGGGCTCGCCGCGTCGGGGCAGGTTGACGTAGAGCGCCACAGCTTCGGCGCGCGAATGCACGTGTAGCTTTTCGCAGATGCGCCGGATGTATGTTTTCACGGTCGGCAGACTGATGCCGATCATGTCGGCGATTTCCTTGTAGAGATAGCCGCGGGCGAGCAGACCCAGAACTTCGGTTTCTCGCGGTGAAAGTCCGTCCGCAAGATTTGTTTTTGATGAACCCCGCTGAAAGGATTGCACGATTTTGCGGGCGATGTTGCTGCTCATTGGCGAACCGCCCGCGTGAACTTCGCGGAGGGCGGTCAGCAACTCTTCCCGCAGCGTCCGCTTGAGCAGATAGCCGGTTGCTCCGGCGGCAAGGGCGTCAAAAATATGGTCGGCGTCCTCATACACAGTGAGCATGACAAACTGGGTGGATCGAAGCCGGAGCTTGAGACGTCGCACGCATTCGACGCCGCTCATGCCGGGCAGGTTGATATCAACGAGGGCGACATCAGGCGCGTTTTGAGGAATTCCGATCGCGGCGGTTTCAGCGTCGGGAAAATCGTCGATGCACCGAAAGCCGTCCGCCTGGCGAATCCATTCGCACAGAATCGCGCGCACAGCGGCATCATCTTCCACAATGGCCACCTTGATTAACTCCCCGGTGGCCGGCAAAACAGTGTCGGGAGTTTTTTCGGTTGGTTTGGAGTTCATGAAGTGGATGACGGGATGGTGGTATCATCGTTGGCAATGGTTTCAACGGACGCTGGAGTGCTGCTCGTCCGCGCCGGTCCTGATGACCCGGCGGCGACGGTGAAAACGACGCACCAGCCTTGCGTCGAGGACGCCCGCATCTCGCAGTGGCCGCCGATTTGAGCGAGCCGTCGCCGTACGTTTTCCAAACCGTTTCCTCCAAGCGCACGACCTGACACCGTCGTTTCTGCAGATTGGAAGTCATGGCCGGTGCCATTGTCTTGTACCGTAATTACGAAGGTCGATTCTTGAACGACGAGAAAGACATGAGCCTCGGTGGCGTGCGCGTGCTTCAGGATATTGTTCAGTACTTCCTTGAAGGCGAGCAGGAGATTGTGGCGCACTTGAGATTTGAGCGGCCAAGGCGGAAGATTCATCGGCAGGTCGATTCGGCAGGCGATCCCGGCGTCGGCTAGCGTTTCCTGGGCGAGTCGCGAAATATAGCACACCAAGCTGTCCAGGTTGTCGTGACGCGGATCCACCGCCCAGACGATCTCGTCGAGCGTGTGGGTCACGTCCAGCGCAGTATCGTGAATCCGTTCCAGCACGGAGGCGACCCGGGCGGGCTGATCCAAATCCGTCCGCACCGTCTGGCTAAGCATGGTGATCCGCGTCAGGCTCGTTCCAATATCGTCGTGAATATCCTGGGCTATGCGTGACCGCTCCCGCTCGATTCCGCGTTCATGTTCCAGTTCGTCGAGCCGATGTTGCATCCGGCGGCGCGTTTCGTAGCGCACGATCGAACCCACGCCCGCGATCGCCAGCAAGACGGCGAGAATGCGAAACCACCACGTCTGCCAGTAAAACGGCGCCACCGCAAAATCCAGCGAGTCGCCCTGGGTGTTCCACACCCCGTCGTTGTTACAGGCGATCACGTGGAAGCTGTAGTTACCCGGAGGGAGATGACTGTAGGATGCCGCGCGCTTGTCCCCGGCTTCGATCCAGCGGTTGTCGAGGCCTTCGAGCCGGTATTTGAACAGGACCTTGCTTGGCGCCGAGAAGCTCAGCGCGGTGTAGCGAAACTCCATGCGCTCATGGGAGGGCGGCAACTTCAGTTTGGACTGGGCGGGGCCGCCGTGTTCAAGCGCCCGGCCGTCGACCCACATTGACTCAACCACCACCGGAGGAGCCAGGGTGTTGAGTGGCAATGCCCTTGGGTCGACACTGACCAGGCCTTTGTTACTTGTGAACCACAGCCGGCCATCGCTGGTGTGACAGCCGCTCCCTTGCAGCCCGCCGGAATATTCCAACGTGGGCAATCCATCATCTTTGTCGAAAGCCTTGCTTACCACGGTCGAAATTTCACCGTCGGCACAACGATTCAATTCGCGCTTGGACACGCGCAGGATGCCGCGATGGGTGCTCAACCAGAGATAGCCCGCGCCATCGTCTTCAATATGGCAGATCACCCGGCTCGCCAGGCCCTGTTCGACACTGACCGTGGAATAGCGGCCATTTTTCAGGCGTTTGAGTCCGCCGTTTAGAGTGCCCACCCAGAGAACGTCGCCGTCGGTCAGCAGGCATTGCGCGGAGTTGGTGGTTGCGGCGTCGGTCCAGACAAATCGCGTCAAGCCACTCGCCGTCAATTGTCCCACGCCGGCGTCGCCCAGCGCGAGCCAAAGCGCGCCGCGGGCATCGCGATCCATCGCGTATACGACGATCGCCGGTTGGCCCGGGAGGCGACCATGCCAGAATTTTCCGCCATCTTTCCATTGGAGCAATCCATTGCCGGTTCCCGCCCACAGCGCGTGCGTGGTCGAATCGGTTTGCAGCGCCCTCACGGGCGTCCCGACAGGCTCTAATTCAGTCGCGGGCACGAAGCGCTCGCCCTCCAACCGAAAGATTCTGCCGCTCCATGTTCCCGCCCAAACGCCGCCGGCTGCGTCCGTCGCGACAGACCAGATGTAGGGATTTGTGAAACCTTCCGCTTCGCCATAATGGGTCCACTTACTTTCATGGTAACGATACACCCCAGCTCCTTCAGTCCCGATCCACAATGCACCGTCCTTGGCCGGGGTCACTGCAAGCACCGTCCGTCCCTGCCAGTTGTCCGGGGGATTAAGCGCGGAAAAAGCGGTCGGTCGCACCATCGCCAGACCGCCGGATCCGGCGGCAATCCACAAATTTCCCTCGCGATCCTCGTAGAGCAATCTGACCCAGTTTTGGATTGAACCGTGGTTGTAGTCAAAGGTGAGTGTTCGGCCATTCGGATAAAACAAACGGAGGCCGCTCTCCAATGTGCCCACGGCGACGGTGCCGTTGCGCAATTCACACATGGCGCTAATGTCGCTGTTTCCCCACGGTCCGCGGTCATCTGTCCAATGCCCGTCCATCCACTTGCCGATGCGTTGATCGCGCACCACCCACAAGCCGCCGTCATTCGCGGCGCACAGACCGCGCACGAAATCGGTGTAGTGCGCAGGTCCGAAGTTGAGCGGCTGGATGATACCCGCTTTAAGTTCCGCGGTTTTCCCCTCCACGCGAATCCAAATCCGGCCCGTCGGGCTCCGCGCGAGGGACAGCATTTTGGGGCTGCTGTCGGACGGCGGCGTGACCGGTGCAGTGTGGTCGACGCATTCCAGCACGCCGTCCTGACGAAATAACCAAACCTTGCCGCGATCATCTTCAGTGATGGCGTAAACGCTTTCACCCGGGCCGGAACCTTTGGAGAACGCCTCGAAGCGACCGTCACGATAACAGGTCACATCGCCTGAATCGTGCCCGATCCATAGCGTGCCACGAGTGTCTTCAAACAGGCTGGTGATCCGTTCATCCCGAAAGCTCGGAGTGTTCGCCACATCGAACGTTTGAAAATGCAGTCCGTCAAACCGGGACAGGCCGCCCAGAGTGCCGACCCAAAGATAGCCGTTTCGGTCCTGCGTAATCGCCATGACCGTGTTTTGCGGCAGCCCATCTTCTGTCTGCCAGATCCGAATCAAATGGCCGCTTTGGGTGACGGTCGTCACCGCCAGCCCCGGGTTGGGTGCGGCTAGTGCAAAAAGGCCAAGCGAAACCAAGGACAAAGACAGTGCGCGAAAGCACATGGGGTAGGTGCGGGTAGCGACGGAACGGCGAACGTTGATGAACCAGTTGCACGTGAACTCGGTTCTGGCAAGGGAAACTCAGGCACCTGTGCACTGCGGCTACCTGGCGGCGATTCAAAGAACGAATCCGAGATGCCGGGCCAGCGCCTGCGTTTTGATGCCGTAGAAAGCGGCCAGTTCACGCACTTTCACCGCGGCTTCCTCCGTGCGGGCGGCGGGTCCGCGGCGTTTCGTGGCGGCGATCATGATGTTTTTGGCCGTGTGTTCCGTGGAGATAAATTCAAAGACCTTGGTCTCATAGCCGGCCCATTCCAGCAATAACGCCCGCAGCGCGTCAGTGGCGAATTCAGCATGGCGCTCCTGGAAAATGCCGTGCTTCAACGCGGGCGCTAAAACGGGGGCCGGTTTGAGTTGGCTGCGGAGTTCTTTCTGGCAACAGGGAGCGACCACAATCAGCGCCGCTCCAGCCTGCACGCCCTGAATGATCGCGTCATCGGTGGCGGTATCGCATGCGTGCAGCGCGATCAATACATCGAGCGTCGTGAATGCCGCGGACTGAATGGTCCCGGCGGTGAAGGTGAGTCGTGCGCATTGCGCTGCTTGAGCGATGTCGTGGCATTTCCGGACCAGTTCCGGACGCGCCTCGACGCCGACAACATTGGCGACGCGCGATTCCACCCGGTTGAAAAAATCGTGCGTGGCAAAGGTCAGATAGCCTTTGCCGCATCCCATGTCGGCGATTTCAATGGGCCGGCTGGCCGGCAGATCGGTGACTGCCGCAAGGTGACTGAGGATCTCGACGAACTTGTGAATCTGCCGGTGCTTGTCGGCCATGCCCTCCCGGACGGTGCCGGTTGGCGTCGTCACCCCGAGCGCTTGCAACCAGACTTGGCTCTCCGGTGGGAGAAGGCGGCTTTTCTTGCGATCGTGGCTCGCTTCCATTTTTTCCGCTGTGACCGGACCATGAGTTAATCGCGGTTCGCCCTTTTTGTTGTATTCGAGTTGGGTCGTTCTCGCGGTCGTAAACAAATGGGCACTATGAAAATCGGTTCCGGTCAAACGGCCGACTTCCGTTAACGCGATGGAGACGAGATGGTTTTTAGTGATGTCCTGGCGCTCATGCCGCCATAAAAACGAAAGATGAGATTCGCCGCGCAAAATCACGGGCCGTATCATGAGGTTGCGCAAAGTCTCGTCGGTCCCGCGTGGCTTCCCGAAAGTGAGCCGCAGGAAACTGCCATCGCGGACGCTGGCGGAGAGTTCGGCCAAAAAGATTTCGCGGGGTGAGGAAACCGTCATTCGTCCGACAAGATAGCGAAATCTCCGGCATGGCGAGCCCAAGCCGGAAATTTAACTCCCGTTCAATTTCCGCAGGCCCTCGAGCGCGGGGACGTATTTTGCGTCGCCGACGAGCGCTGCTTCGTAGGCGACGCGGGCGGCGGTTTTGTCGCCTTTCTTCTCAAGAATATTGCCGATGAGCGTTTGGGTAGGAGCGTCGTTGGATTTGCCCGGATGGGTGAGAATCTCGCGGAGTGCGACGAGTCCGCGATCGAGTTGTTCGCCCGAGATTGTGGCGAGGCGGCCAAGGCTGTAGAGCGAATCGTCGTCGCCGGGTTTCTCGCGCAGCGCAGTCTCGTAAAGCGCGAAGGCTTCGGTGTATTTTTTATCCGCAATGTAAAGACCCGCATACGCTTTTCGGCCGCGAACGGCATCGAGTTTTTGGATTTCAGCAGCTTGTTCATAGGCCTTGTCCATGCCGCCGCCGAGGAAGCTGGGGGCCTGCCGGCAAAATTCCATCACGCTGACGCGGGCGCGGATATTTTTGGGATCGAGTTCGACGGCTTTATCGTAGGCGGCCTTGCATTTATTGGCCCAACCGAGCTTGGCGAAAAGTCCCGCCTTCAACGCGGCAAGACCATAGGCATCGCCGAGGTAGCATTGATAAATGCTGTTGGTTGAATCGAGCGCAGTGGCCTTTTCAAATGCCGGCACGGAGTGTTCGGCATCGTCACGAAATTGGTAGGTCTGCCCCAAATAGAACCACGCGCCGGCATTGTTAGGTTCGGCAGCCGTGACTTTTTGCAGGATCACCTGTGCTTCGGCCCACTGGCGCTGTTTGAAAAGCGTTGTGACTTGGGCGCGAAGAACGTCATCGGCGCCCAAACCGGAGAGCGTCGTTGCCGCCAAAAGGACAAGGTAGCGAAACATCGCCTTTAGAACCGCATCGCATGGGGATTGTTTCGAGGAAAATCGAGGGGATGCTTTATGGAGAATTGCGGGGTTGCTTTCAGACAGAACCGGAAAATAAACCACAGAAAACATGCAATCCACAGAATGAAGGCCAATATGGATCCAAGCAGAAGATTGGCGTCTCAAGCTCGCGTGCTCAAAACCAAAGAGTTGGGAATATCCAACGGTGCTGAAGACACTGGGCGACCACATTCGAAAGCGACGACTAGATTTGGATCACCTTCAGCGTCCAGTGGCCAAATGCATCGGAGTTTCAGTCGCTACGGTGGTCAATTGGGAGAGAAATCGTTCCGTTCCGGAGCTGAGATACCTACCGGCAATCGTCGCCTTTTTGGGTTATGACTCGCGTCCCAAGGCGGCGGCGAATTTTTTGCCCGAGCGGCTTTTCGCCCGCCGCCTAAAGCACGGATTAACACAAAAGGCGGCCGCCGAAATTCTCAAAGTGGACCCCTGTACAATTTCGAGCTGGGAGCGAGGTTCGAGCAGGCCACCCGCAGAGTATCAGGCTCGGATCAATGCGCTGATTAAATCGATGTGATCCAGATGCCGCCCTCCGTTCAGCATCGCCAGCAGTTCAAAACGGCTTGTTCGCGCGCGGCACATCTCTAAAGTTCCAGATGTCCTATGCTTCTCACTCTTGTGACGGATACTATGGTTCGCTTGAGGAAGAGATACCACCACTGATTAGATAATTGAGTGGCTTGTCGATGAGTAAGAGGGGCATCATCAGCATGCATTTAAGGCTCGTAATCAGTAGGCACCTAGCGGACTCCAATTTCCCCAGCCCCCGTCTGGTTCGGTGTCGGGGAATTTTGCTTGATATCAGCCTTTAGAGAACTGTTCAGATTGTGGATGCTGAAATCTTTTTCAATTAATTGCTGAAGTAAATCGGGATCTGGATGAATCGCATGGCTCGTGAATTTTTTTGGCTCGCCGAATTTCGACCGGGAATAGTCATATTGGACCGTGATATTGATCCCTACGAGCCGACCTTGATCATCTGTCAAGGGGCCACCGCTATCGCCTGGATGTAGCGGCAGATCGTCAGTCAAGATGTTGGTTTGGATCTGTGCCTTTGCGGAGTCGGGCTCGGCTAGGATTTTACCTGCCATCAAACCATCGGAAAAGTTCTTTGTGCAGCTTTTCCACGTCCTTTGGGTTGATGCAAGGTTGGGACCCACGGCGAGAACAATGTCACCCACGTGACTATCTTGCGTCCAGGCGAACGTCGTTGAGACACTTGCGTCAATATGTATGAGGGCAAGGTCCGGGCGGGTTGGCTCATTGTCGCCACACCAAACAATGCGAGCCTGAAATGGTTTCAGGGTTAAACCCTCGCCAAAGAAAACGGTGACCGGACCGTGTCTTACGACGTGGGCGGCCGTAAGAAAGTATCCACGCGAGTCGATTGCGACCGCTTTTCCCATCGTAAAAGCTCCCTTCCCGTGAAAGTGGAAAGTCATGGAGTCTGGAGAACTGGCTGTCGATTCGAAGATCAGTTCGGTACCGGCGAAGACTTGCGTTGTACGATCGGCAAGAAATTTTTCCAGAGAAACGCCGCCAATTTTTCTTTCGCGATAGGGAGCAATCGTGTGCTCACGTTGGGCTGTTGTCGAAACAGAGGTGCATCCAGTCAAAATAGCAGCTCCGAGGAATACGCTGAATTGAAACAATTCCTTCATTGTGACATTCAGTTTCAACAAGACACCCATGCAAGGGATTTATAAACTCTTATGGATCGTTTTTGCGAAAATTCGATGGGGTCCATTTCGGCTAAATCTAATTCTTCGGAAATTGCGTATGGGTAAATGTTCCAATTAGGATTCAAAGTTGATCGGACTAAGATGGCCAAGACTGGAGTGCAGTCTGCGAGGATTGTAGAAGGTTTCGATATAATCGAAGATTGCAATGCGCGCCTCGGTGCTGTTGGCGAAGCGTTGAGGGTATGATGATGCCTGATCTACAGGGTCCGGAGGTTGCCCGCGCGTTTTTGCTGCAGGTAATAGGCCTTGGCCCAGGTACACTTGGGGATGGTTTGCCGGGTTCACTCGACAAACGTCTGGCGCAAAAACCTGGGTGCATTCCATCGTCAGTGGATCCTGAGCTGATGACCGCCGCGTTCGGTGACCGGTGCAATGCGTTCATGGCTTTCGAGACTTTGATAGGTATTTGAGGGAAACTATGGAGATTCCCGCAAACGGGAACCAGCTGTTTCGGGATTGGGAGCTTTAGAAGCCTCCAGTCAATTGTAGATACCCGGTTGCCATTCGTAGTCAGGCTTTAGCGTCTCGGAAAGGCCCTTGGCACGCACCCTGCAACATTGTGGCCAGAACTCGCTCGCTTCAAGATTTGCCAAAACATTCCGCCGGATTCACCCACTCACATTCGTCTAAACCGTCATGCTCTACAGCATCGCCAAAATACCCGTGAAGACCAAGTCCATCATTCCGGCCATCATTCTAATTTTCGGTTTGTTCGGTGTTCGGTCCAACGCTGCCGAAACTCGCCAAGACTCGAAATCACCTACGTCCGTCCAGAACGCTTCGGAAAAACCAGAGTCTTTCCTTAAAAAGGGGATGACTGCTGCTATGGTCGTCAAGATAATGGGAAAACCGGGGGTGGTGCGCCCTATGAAGGCACCTGACGGAAAAGCCGAAATTTGGGAGTATCATCGCCAGGTCGACGAGCATTTTTCCCACGTGCAGGTCGGCTCAAAACCGATCATGGTCGACGTTCAGGAAGGCGACGGTCAGATTCATCACTACCAATCTGGGGAGGATCCGGTTTTTTCGGACGTACGCTATTATACTGAAGAGACAATCCAACTTCTGATGTTCGACGACCGATTTTTAGTAGCTAAGGTCAGCAGTCAAAAAATGAAGACCGTGCTTTAGATGTTTTTGGAGAAAGATCGTTACGCGAAAAGCCGAGGTGTTGTCCACTCTGTAAGAGGGTTGAGATGAGGATGTTTGTCGCTGATAATTGCTATGAGATTCATTCCTGCAATTTTTGTCAGCGAATAATCGCAGTAAAAGTAGATCGTTTTAGTCGTCACTCGGAAGAGATATTGATTCCGGGAATGTTTGCCGCCGCTATTCGCTTTACCGTTGGCATCGAACGGTTAGGTGACGCGGCCATTAATCTAACCGATATATTTGGCGACGTCGCGGATTTCTTCTGTAATTTTATATGAGTATCCATATTTTGGTTGCTATACTCTGACCTTCAGTGCGTTGAATTCAGGCTGCGGATGGGTTTATTTTTTGGCGGTCGGATTTTTGCTCTTGGGAAGTCTATAGGCAGTCTGTTTATTTGCTGCTACTGACATCAGCGCAGGGACATTCGTTCATTGCCAATATTTGTCTCAAGCTCGCATGCTCAAAACCAAAGGGTTGGGAATATCCAACGGTGCTGAAGACACTGGGCGACCACATTCGAAAGCGACGACTAGGATTTGGATCACCTTCAGCGTCCGGTGGCCAAATGCATCGGAGTTTCAGTCGCTACGGTGGTCAATTGGGAGAGAAATCGTTTCGTTCCGGAGCTGAGATACCTACCGGCAATCGTCGCCTTTTTGGGTTATGACCCGCGTCCCAAAGCGGCGGCGAATTCTTTGCCCGAGCGGCTTATCTCCCGCCGCCTAAAGCACGGATTAACACAAAAGGCGGTCGCCGAAATTCTCAAAGTGGCCCCCTGTACAATTTCGAGCTGGGAGCGAAGTTCGAGCAGGCCACCCCTTGAATACCGAACCCGGATTGATGAACTACTCGACGAAGGGAAGGACGATGCAGGCAAAACGGCGTTCAGGGAGTGATGGCTGACATTCTCGCCGCTTTGGTGCCCTGAATTCGTAAACCTCCGCCTTTTATCGACCTGACTCACGGCGAGCAGGGGAGAGCAATATCACGGGCCCTGCCCATTAGGTACATTTTTCTCTGTTCCAATTCGACAATGGCACGGAAGCGATTTGGGCGGCGGGATGGCGATCCCACAAAGGATGAAGGCGTCTCCCGTAACCTATCGCAGCAGCGGCTCTTTCGGCTGAGTCGTAAATGGCGATCCGATGCCGATAATCTCCTTCACCGGCTGTGAAAGTGAGGCGCCATTTTTTATCGGGAGCATTGTTATCCAATCTCCAGTTCCCAAAGCCCTCTATCTCGCGCGTATAAATCATTATTATTAGTGGATGGGCACGTCGACCTACATAGAGCCCTGAAAAAATGACATGCCGTCGCTTGGTGTGCCTAGTGTGTTTTATTTTAGAGCGTTGGCCTCTCGAACGGATGGACGGTATTTTTGTTCAGCATGTCGCCGATTTTTCCAAGTAGCATGTCGGCGGTAAACGGTTTCGCGAGGAATTGGCTGAATTCCGGAGTGCGGCGCCGAAGCTCTTCCAAGTCGGATGATCCACTAACGGTTAGAATGCGGGCCGACGGATTGAGCGCATGGACAACCTTCGCCAGCGCGGTCCCATCGAGACTTGGCATGTCAAGGTCGGTAACGACGGCACGCACCTCAAGATTCCTCGGAGCAAATAGTGCCAACGCTTCGGTTCCGTCACAGGCCGTAAGTACCCGATATCCGTGTCCAACGAGGGTCGCTGCCGTAATGTCACGAACGCTCACGTCGTCGTCTGCCACGAGAATTAACTCCCCGCGACCGCGAGGAATCGCAACGGTCGTGGTGGTTGAACTGGCCGCTTCGTCATTGGGGGACGCGGGCAAGAGAATTTGAAAGGTTGTTCCATGACCGGGCTTGGTCCGAACCGCAATTGTACCTTCGTGGTGTTCAACGATGCCACGCACTGTGGAGAGTCCGAGCCCAGTGCCACGATCAGTCCCCTTAGTGGTGAAGAAGGGTTCCCACATTCGCTTCAATACATTTGGTGGAATCCCTGTCCCTGTATCGCTTACTTCGAGGCAAAGGAAAGTACCAGCCCGAGCACCTTGGATGGCTGCTGCGCTGACCTCATCCAGTCGTTTGTTTGATGCGGTCATACGTAGAGTGCCGCCTTGTGGCATAGCGTCACGAGCATTCACCAAAAGATTAAGGAGAACCTGATGGAGCTGAGTCGGATTCACCTTTATCGGCCAAAGATCTGCTGGGATATCGCGTTCGATGCGGATGTTCTTTGGAAAGGTCTGCTTCAACATTTCTACGAGATCGTTGATCAAATGCTTCGATTGAACCAATTGCGTTTCACCCGTAACGCCATGGGCAAAACCGAGAATCTGGCGAACGAGGCCGGCGCCACGCTGGACGCTGCTTTCCATGCTCGTGAGTATTCGTTGATGACGCTCGCTTGTCGTGTCTGATCGGAGCAATGGCAACCCCATCATGATTGGAGCGAGGACGTTATTGAAATCGTGAGCAATGCCCGCTGCCAGCATTCCAATATTTTCCAATCTTTGAACCCTCAGCATCTGCTCCTCAGTCTCATGTTTTTCCCGCTGTAGTTTCGCGTCGTTCAGGGCTCGATGCATTGCTGGGATCAATCTTTTCGGCCGGTCCTTGATGACGTAGTCTTTGGCCCCAGCCTGTAAGGCTTCGAGTGCTCGATCTTCTCCAATAGTGCCAGATAGAAAAATAAACGGCGTCGTAGGGGTTCGTTCACGTGCGATTTGTAGCGCTTCCAGACCATCGAAATTTATCAGATTGAAATCCGAAAGGATTAGATCGTACCCGTTTGCAACCTCTCCTAAAAATTCGCCGCGTTTATCAACGACCTTTATTTGGCAATCTGGCCATTCTTTGAAACATTCCGCTTGGATCAACTCCGCGTCACGGAGGTTGTCTTCAAGGTGAAGGATTTTTATTTGGATATTTTCGGACATGCCAAATTGCCATTAATTAGCCGGAATGTTTGCCGATAATTATCTGCACACGTCAGTATCGTCACGATACGTGTGCTCTTTACATGCTTCTAACTACCGGAATACCGGTAGAAATTGCGAAGGAAACAGACCGATCGTCTCCAACTAGCTTCGCAGTTTAGCAGTAGCGTCGAGCAACTGCCGGCGATTGTGACGAAACTTGGGTCGCGCCGGGGTGTAGCGCATCAGATTTCTCGTATGAGAATACGTTCGTATTGAGATTGAGGTTACTGTCCTATTGGACGACCGAACGGGGGTTGGGTTGCGCCGCGATCCAAACTAGCCCGCACGATTTTAGCGAGGCTCGTTGGATCGAATGGCTTGGACAGATAGTTGATCCCTTCATTCATATGAAGTTTCTCGCCGATCACCACCTTGCTATACCCGCTCATGTACACGATCGGCAGCCGGGGGTTTTCCTCGCGCAACCGGACAGCCAGCTCCTGCCCGCTAACGCCATCCGGCATGATCAAGTCCGTTAAAAGCAATTCGATAGTTTCCTTACGCGACTGCCAGATTTGAAGGGCCGCCAGACCGCTGGGAGCGGAAAATACTCGATAACCCAAACTTTCAAGAGTCGCTTCCGCAATCTCGCGCAAGGCGATTTCATCTTCAACCAGGAGAATTCCTTCATGTCCGCCGCGGATAGCGGGCATCATCTCATTTGCTATTTCTGACGCCTCCGGAGCATCAGACTTCGGAAAATACGCTCGGAAAGTGGTCCCTCTGCCCAGATCGCTCTTCACCGTAATTGACCCTTTGTGTTGTTGCATGATGCCATAAACTGTCGCGAGCCCCAGTCCGGTGCCCTTACCCACTTCCTTGGTAGTAAAGAATGGCTCGAAGATTCGCGGTATTATCTCCGGTACGATGCCTTGGCCCGAATCGGTAATAACGAGGCAGGCAAATGTGCCCGGTTGCATCTGTAAATGCAGTTTCGCCGCAGTCGCATCCAGGTCGACCGATTCAGTGGCGATAGAAAGACTGCCGCCATTGGGCATCGCGTCGCGGGCGTTGATCACCAAATTAAGTAGCACCTGTTCGACCATGCCTTCGTCGGCCTGTATCACTAGCGGGCGCGCGGCGCATTCTACTCTCATCTCGATGTTCTCAGGGAGAAGCCGCCGCAGCATCTTGGCTAAATTGGCCACCAGCCCATTCAGATTGTAGGTCGCCAACTGCACGACCTCTTGCCGGCTGAACATGAGCAACTGTCTCGTTAAATTGGTCGCCCGATCGGCCGCTTGATCGATCTGTTGAATTGAATTGATTATCTCAGGAGAGATTTGGCCTTTCATCCGCAGAAGGCCAATGTAGCCTTTGATTATAGTCAGAAGGTTGTTGAAATCATGAGCCACTCCGCCGGAAAGCTGACCGATTGCCTCCATTTTTTGCGCCTGACGCAATTGCTCCTCCAATCGCTTGCGTTCGGTAACATCGCGGGAGATGCCCACCAAACCGGTGATTTCGCCGTTCTCATCTCGTAAGGGCACTTTGGTGGAGGACACCCAAGTTATTCTGCCGTCGGGCCAGGTTTCCTTTTCCTCGAAGCCAATAATCGACTCGCCCGTGCGTACGATGTATTGCTCGGCTTCGTAGGCTTCGCGAGCATGCGCTTCAGTAAAAAAATCAAAGTCCGTTTTGCCGAGCGCCTCTTCGCGGTGGCGCAACCCAAAGCAACGCGCCGTAGTATCGTTGATGCGAATAAAACGGCTTTGCCGATCCTTGAAATACATCTGGTCCGGGATTGTATCGACTAGGCTGTTGAATAAATCCTGCTCCTTCTTGAGTGCCTCTGCTGTCCGTTTCTGTTTTCTCCGCACATCGGCCTGTTCCAACGCCTGACTCACGGCGACTCCCAAACGTGTCAGTCGATCTTTGAGCAAGTAATCTGCGGCGCCTTGTTTCATCACCGCCACCGCCGTTTCCTCGCCGATGGTGCCGGACACGATGATGGCAGGGATTTCCAAACCACTTTCGCGCAACACTCGTAGTGCGGCGATGGCGTCAAATCCAGGCATCGCGTAATCGCACAGAATGATATCCCATTCTTTAGCCAAAAGCGCCGCGCTCATCTCGAACGCAGTCTGGACCCGTTCAGACACCGGCTCGTAGTTATCCCAGCGCAACGCCTCGAGCATTAATAAGGCATCATGTTCGGAATCTTCCACGATCAACACACGCAGGGGAGTGGTCATTTTATTTTAATTATGGTTCGCTATGCTTCGTAACGGTGGAGTGGGCCATTGGAGAGATCGGGGGACCTAGATTGCGTGATTAAGTCCGATCTTCAAAGTCTTCGTCTGCCGGATTCCCGGTACTCGACTGCCGGTTTTGTGGATGAGACTGAAAAACGTATGATGCGGTTCAGGCATAATCAAAATTTATTCATACCTTAATCTAGTGTCCTGAGTGATTAAAGCGTGCAATAAGTGAGAGTGACTGATGATCTGGTGCATGATCATGGGACGCCCAAAATCGGAATTGGTGTTGAGTGCGGAAGAGATCGCGAAGCTGAAGATGATGGCGAGGCGGCCTAAG
>DASYDH010000043.1:0-39244 GCA_036499685.1 Lacunisphaera sp.
ATTTCTCTCCTTAAGCAAACCACTCCCAGCAAATCAGAAGGCGATAAATGGAAGTGGTGGTACTTTGTGCTGTTCGGGATTTGCTATGGCGGTTACGCCATCTGGCAGTCTTATGACAAACACAGCATCAAGCCACTGGGACAATTATTCTTTGCTGTCATCTGCATCTGCATCGGCATCTGGGATTTTCAATATAAGCGGAAGAAAAAACGGGCAGCGCTTCAACAAAACCAGCAGTGATTTAAGTTTCCCACCGCTTAATCGCGTACTACGCCGATTCCAAAATCATATTCGCGTATTGGGTCGTATCACCGGTGCGGATCAAGCCGATGGCGTGCGGCACGCGTTTCTTGAATTCGACGTGTGGCTCGAAAATCAGCGGAACTCTTTTCAGTCGGCTGGCCAGGGCGGCCTGCGTGGCGGTGGTGTTGTGCGTTTTGAATTCTGTCGCTGCGTGCACGCGACCAATCACGAAATTGGCGCGAATGGCGTCGAGGACCTGAAGGACGGTCGGCACATTGTCGACGAGCGAAATGTCGACCGTTTCGATTTGCGGCCAAAATGGAAAGCCGCGATCGGCAATCACGAGCGTGTTCGTATGGCGGACGCGGGCCAGGAGTTGGAGCACCGCAGGATTGAGCAGACCGGACTTGATCATGGGAGTGGAGAATCTCCTAGCAAATGGCCGGCAACCGGGAAGGCGACGGAATTTTGACGGTCAGAGGGGAGGTGATGCGGCGCAGCAAAAACGATAGGCTTGATTCCGGATCGTTGGACGATCCTTGGATCAGTTCGACTTCCTTTCCGCAAACTGATCGAACTCCCGGAGCGCGGGGAAAATCTTCATCCAGAGGAACGCGATTGCGAGCGTGCCTACGCCGCCGAGAACCGTCGCCGTAACAGTGCCGAAGAGTGACGCCGTCACTCCTGACTCAAACTCTCCGAGTTGATTGGACGTGCCGATGAACAGGGAATTAACCGCGCCGACGCGTCCGCGCATGTCGTTGGGCGTTTCCAGTTGGACCAGCGAACTTCGGATGACGACGCTGATCGTGTCAGCCGCGCCGAGCAGGGTGAGCACAACCATCGATAACGGAAATGAGCGGGAAATACCGAACAGAATGGTGGTGATCCCAAAGGCAATGACCGCCAGAAACATTTTCCGCCCGACCTTTCTCCGTGGGGGGTGACGCGCCAGATATATCGACATGGCGAGCGATCCGACGGCCGGGGCTGACCGCAGCGCGCCAAGGCCCCAGGCCCCGACGTGCAAAATGTCCCGCGTAAATACCGGTAACAACGCCGTCGCGCCGCCGAGGAGTACGGCGAAAAGATCGAGCGAAATGCTGCCAAGTACGACGGAATGTCCTCGAATGAAGTGAATGCCCGAAAAGAGCGAGGCGACGGATACCGGTTGTTTTGGCCGGTTGGTTTTCTCCATTCGCATAAGCGTCACGAGCGCAGCACCCGTCAATCCCATGATTCCCGCAGCCGTGTAAGGGACAAAGGCTCCGAATGCATAGAGCAGGCCGCCGATGGAGGGCCCGACAATCGACGCCGTTTGAAACCCGCCTGCGCTCCATGCCACCGCCTTCGGTACCAGCTGGTCGGGCACGAGCGTCGGCATCAGGGCTTGCGTCGCCGGCCCTTGAAACGCGCGCGCGGAGCCGATGACCGCCACCGTCGCAAAAATCCCGGTAATCCCCAGCCAATGTTCCCAACTTCCGAGGGCAAGAAAGCCGCTCGCCAACCCTTGAACGCAAAGGGCGGTTCCATAGATCGTGCGACGATCATAGCGATCGACGATGTGGCCGGCAGGAAGAGTAAAAATTACAATGGGTAGAAACTGGACGAGTCCCACCATGCCCAACTTAAACGTACTATGGGTCAGTTCGTACACCTGCCATCCCACGGCGACTGCCTGAATCTGGAAAGCGAGTCCCGACGCGATCCGGGCACACCAGAACCAGCCATACGCAGGGTATTCCGTCAGAAGGAGCCGGGTTTTGGTTTGGTGGGCGGTGGATTCGGCTGGTGTCATGTACCGGGACGCGAGACGCGTTTTTGGAACATGTGCCGACTTCCGGCTCTGTCGAATAACTTTCGCGGTTAGACGAATGGCGCTTGCATGCAGCGCGAGAAAGGCGCGCATGAAATCCGTCGGTAGGGCGTTTATCCTTAAACCGCAGTCTCAAGATAATTACAGGGTCCTGCCGTATTCGCGAATCCTGATCGGCGCTTTAGGGATAAAGCACCCCACCTCAATCTGTCGTTGTCGGAATTCTGAGGCCCCACCTCTTTAACTGGGCCGCGTGCTCTGCGATGTCGCTCGCAACGGCATTAATTGAGCCAACTGGGGCGCGCCTTTTGCGGAAAATTTTCTGGCTCGACGCGTGTCGTGGATTTGAACGAGCAGCGACGGCACGGTCAGGAAAACAATTTTCATATCGAGCCAAAACGACAGTTCACGGGTGTACTGGATATCAAAGTGCATCATTTGCTCGAAGGTCGTGCGATTCTTTCCCGACACCTGCCAAAGTCCCGTCAGTCCGGGCAGCGCGTCGCAACGTTTCATCTGCCACGGCAGATATTGTTCGAACTCACTCGGGATGCACGGACGGGGACCGACGACGCTCATCTCGCCGCGCAGAACGTTGATCAGCTGTGGCAACTCATCCAATCCTGAAGCCCGCAAAAGCCACGCGCCCGGGATTAAGCGCGAATCCCCGCGTGCGTCCAATTTCGTCATCGGCGCATTCGTCCCGATCAGATCCTTGACGTAGGCCTGATGAACCGAGGTGTTGTTCCCCAGTTTCATCGTGCGAAATTTATAGATCTTGAATCGGCGGCCGTTGTGGCCAATGCGCTCCTGCGTGAAGAAGACCGGGCCGGGTGAAACGCATTTCGTGATGGCCGTCATGATCAAGGTGAAGAATGCGAGGAATGGCAGCGCGAGCGCGCAGCAGAAAAGATCGATGGTGCGTTTCCAAACGGGCAGTGAGGACGTGGCGGGATTCATGGCAGGATTGGGTCGCTGGGCGGATAGCAGGGGCTTTGGCGGGTCAAATTCAGTCATCCTTCAAAGCGGGATTTCGCGGCCGAACCAATCACGTCGATGCTTTTTATTTCTGCCGCGGGCATTTGTTCAACTGACGATGAATGCACCGGCGCGTTACGGATTATTGTTTGGAATTTTTAGTTTCTTTTGTCCGCTGATTTTCCGGGCAGGCCGCAGCAACTCGGATTGCGGCCTGCCCTGATTTGGTGCGGACTTCCCCGACGGGAGCCCAATTGTTTCGTCCGCCGTGATTTGCCTCAGTTTTTGATCGAACGATAGACCGAAAGCCGCTCGCTATTTTCATCGGGCGACCAATTTCCCGAAACTTCCAGCGCGCCAATCGGTCCAACAAAGGTTCCGGCAACGCGGGCGACGCCGGCTTCATTTAAATCCAAAATTAAAGTGGAGCCGTCCATCATCGTCGCGAGCGCGATGGACGCATCCGTGAAACCTGGCACGGCAAACAGCGATTCGATTTCCGTGCTGTAATCGACGCGCTCGAAAAAAGGATGACGATCGTTGGCTGAGCGTGCTTGGTGCATCGACGATCGCGGCGGGCGTGAGTTTCCATCGACCACCGCAATCGTCTGCTCGACGCTCGGAATGACGTTCGTTTGGTTGCCCGATCCGTTTCCGGCCAAAGCCAACGATGGTTCCAACTGATTAACTTTGGTTCGCACCGGTCGGGAAATGGAGGAAGCGCGGGCAATTGTTGCCGCTTCCACCAAAGCCAGTGCTTCCTGGGGACCGGTTTCCGAGTGATCGATTGTGGATTCGAACCGGGTGCTTGAGAGAAACGAGCCGCCGTCCGTTGAGCGGAAACGTTGTCGCGCCGTGGCCGGCAGGCGGGCTTGATTAACAAGGAGAGCCGTGCGAATGGTGAAGTGTCCTGCGATGCTGCGGCGGTTTGCACGAACGAGACTCGCCCAATGCTTGTCGTCGGCGACCGGAAGCAGCACCGGAACAACGGCGCGACCCTTTGAATCCGCGGTAATATCGACGCGGTGATCGGCCGATCGAAACTGGATGATCTCGCCCGGTTCGAGCGCGCCTAACGTGACGAGTTGGACATCCAATCCACGCTGCCGGCCGAGATAGTCGCTCCAATCCGAAATTTCCACGGTCGATTCGGGTGAGCCACTTTCGGGCACAATCCCCACGCCCCAGTCGATCCCATGCGCATTGTCCGGTCCGGCGGCAGCATAGCCGCAATTATCGCCGAATGCAACGAGTTCGCTCGTGGCGTTGCCGGTGGCATCGACAATCACCCGGGGCGGCGTGCCCAAATCGATGAGTCTGACGCCCCACGCGGTGTGAACGATAAAGCGAACCGGGCTGGTGATCTCGGCCGCAACGACGGATGGAATCACGAGCTTGATTTCTGGAAAAGCGGCAGGGAATTGAATGTAGGGTGCGATCCATTTTCCGGGGGAAATGATTTCGAGGTCATGGAAGGCACCGGAGTTTTCAAGCCGGACGCTACCCGTGGTGGTTGCGTCACCGGGATTTGTATTTCCGGTTTTGGTGTTGGCGCTGACCCGGACGGCCATCGAGCAGAATTCCAAGCGATGGGGTTGGCCGAAGGATTTGACGCAGGGCTGGAATTTTTTTTGTCCCTGATCGACTGGCAGTTTTACCGAACCGCCAATCGTCAAGCCGTCGGCGAAAACTGAAATTTGATTGTACCTCAGCCGTGCACCACCGAGCGGGATTTCCGGAAGGATGGTATCGATCGTGAACGCCTGATCTCCCGCGAATGCGCCGCCGAATTTTTCCGGATCCATCGCATCCCTCATTTTTTCGTGAAGCTCATTGTCGATGAAGCGTGATGCGACTTTCGCGGGGTTTTTTTCGAGCAACCAATGAACCGTCGTACGCAGCGATTGGGTGCTCGACGGAGTGAAGGAGAAATTGCCGGTGAGGCGTCCGCTGACCTCGCTTGTGGCAGATGACGAGAGGGGCGGAAGTTTCCCCGAAAAGTCGAGGGCGACGCGCGGTATTCCGTCCAAAGACCGCCACTGTGCGCCGAGGGTAAGCGAACCAATTTGCGCCGCGAGATTGCCGGCGATTTTTGACTTGGCGAACCGAACCATCGCCGCGCCATTCAGGAAAAGGCCCCACTCTTGTCCAGCGGGTAAGTAAGCGATCGCAGCATTCGCTGTGGAATCAAAGCGAACACAGACGACGCCTGCCACGAGTTCGATTCTTGCCGATTGTGGCGCGGACTGGCCCAATTTATTCCATGCGTCGCTGCAATCGGTGGTCAGTGGCGATCCGATTGCCTGGATGAGAGTGGCTTTCGCTGCGGATGCGCTGGCGCCCAAGGTCACGCCCAGCATCCCGAGGTCCGCATCAACGCAGCGCAATGAGACGACTGCGCCAACGGCGGCCATTTCGAGGACAACGACCACAGTTCCAGCCGGCGTCGTGGCACCCACGGGGACGCGGTTGGGTGCGGTGAGAACGTCGTTGCGCCGCACCACGAAGACATCGAGCGGCACGCGCAGGCGGACCGTCGCATTCGCTGCGGCGATGGCAACTGGCGTGTCGGCGACGTCGACATGATCGATATAGACCGAATCGAACGCCGCAAAGCAGGTGGTGAGGAGACGTTTCTGGATTGCGCGCGCCGTGATGGCTGCGAGGACGGACGACTGGACCTGTAGTTCGATGCTCATGGAAGGCGGGCATGACCATGAGGTCGGCCCACCCTTCAAAGCGGGATTTCCACGCCAAACCGATCAGACGCTCGGCGATCAATGCAGAAGACTGGCCCACGAACCGCACGAAAATTAGATGGATGTGCAGCTATTTATGGTCCCATTCAGGCCATTGGTGAGATAAAGTCGGGTTGGCTTTTTCCGGAACTGCTTTTTTTCGTGTCATTCGTGTGTTTCGTGGGCCACACCGATTGCATTATTCGGGCTTAGCTCTGGCTGCTGCGCAGGCGCTTGATCTCGGTAAACAACCACGCCCGGGCGAAACTCCAGTCGCGTCGGGCGGTGGGTTCGGAAATACCGAGTACTTCGGCGGCTTCGACCAAGGTGAGGCCGACGAAATAGCATTGTTTCACCAGTTCGGCCTTGCGGGCATCGTAGCGGGCGAGGGCGTCGAGCGCCTCGTGGACGTCGAGAAGCTCGGCGTCGTTTTCCCACGGTGTGGCTGATTCGCCATCGATGGCCTCCGGACTGGCGCGCACCATGCCGCCGCCGTGACGCTTGGCCTGACGGCTGCGGGCGCGATCGATCAAAATCCGCCGCATCGATTCGGCCGCAGAGGCAAAAAAATGAGCCCGATTTTTCCAATCGGGCTGTTCGTCGCCGCCCAACCTCAACCAGGCCTCATGTACGAGCGCCGTGGGCTGAAGTGTTTGGCCGGCCGCCTCGTTCGCCATCTTGGCGGCGGCGAGCTTTCGCAATTCACCATAGACCAGAGGCAGCAATTGGTCTGCCGCTTGGATATCGCCCCGATCGATCTTCTCCAGAATTACGGTGATGTCATGCACGGAAGGCTGTTATCAGAACCCACCGGGGAATGAAGCGCGAAATTCTTGTTAGTGGAAACTTGAATTATCGTGGCCAATGCCGGGGTCGATAATTCCGATCTTCCCATCTGAACCACGCTGAATGATGACAGAAAATTTGTACAGAACGCCGTTGTCCGTTCTTTTGAAGCGAGCGGAAATGGACAGGCTTCGGCGCTCAAAGCGTGTTTTACGCTGGGGAAAATTCGACAGCCCGAGCCTCTGTTCGTCGCCAATTTCACATGTGCCTTGGCGCACAAACGTAATTCCCGTCGGGAAATAATTTTCCTTGTCACCCACCGAAGATGCAACCGTGAATCGAATGTCCGCCGCAGCCGACTTGATGTAGATCACGTCGCCCCGGATAACGACGCCTGATGGCTTGTTGACCAACTTCATTTTATAGCCGGTGCGTTGGCTTCCGTCTGATCGTTCGCTTGAGAGAACATCTTTAAACCCGATAACGGTCATTTTAATTTCAGCAGATTGTAGTCTGGTTATTAGGCTTTCGGAGGTCGATTTTCTGGACGTGGCCATAGGTGGGATTTCCTTATTTGGGTTGTGGTTGCGGGCTGGAAATTTTGATTGCTTCAGGCCACGGTTCCAAAGGGACATACCCTAGGCGATTGAGTTGGGCTGCGATGGACTGTGCTTCTGAGGTTTGACCAAGAAAAAACGTGACACGTGCAGCGGGATCAAGCAAGCGCCAGTCTCTGGTTTTCGCCAGCGCTTTAGAGGTCAGTTCTTCGCCTCGCTGCCATTGGAGGTTGGCCCGGGTGGTATCTCCGGCATCGGCTTCCATTTTTCCAGCTTGTACGTGGGCCATGGCGCATTCTCCAGCAAGTTCATCTGATGGCTGCCCACCTTTGCGGATCAATTGTTCGTCCAGTTCGAGCGCACGGGTAATAGCCGTCATTGCCCCTGGTTTTTTGGCGTCATCGCGCATTTGTGCAATCACGCGCAGTGCCCTGGCAAACCATAAGGTGAAGGCACGGTCTGACGACTCCGATCCTGAAAGGTGTTCCAATTCCACCAGGACGTTCTCCGCCAGGTTACTTCCTAAACCCGGGGCGCCCTGTCTCCGCGAAAGCATCGCCTCTTTTAATTGGGCATTCAAGGAGGCGATTTTCCAATGGTTGTTGGCCGGATCCAGAACTACGAGCTCATCAAGTAATTTTCTGGCTTCCTTTAGTTTTTCACTAGCGGACACGAGTTGTCCGGTGATCACAGCCATGTCAGTTTGAAACAAGATAGCATTGGCTAAATGGAACCGCCACTGCGCCGTACGTGGCGCGGCGTTCGCGATTTGTCTCAACTGCTCCGTTTGCGATGAGTACTGCCTAATCGCTTCGACGTAGTTGCCTTCTTGCTCGGCGAGGCCTCCCAACCACGAATGTACGTCGGAAACCCGGTATCGCAATTCGAGATCGTCCCGGTTATTTCCGAGCAGTTTTTCCAATAAGTTCAGTTCAGCGGCAAACTCGTTTCGTGCTGAATCTAATTCCCCTCGTTCGCGAAACAAAACTGCGATATTGTGGTGACCCCACGCGAGCTCGCTTTGCCATTCTAATCGTGAAGGGTCGAGGCTGGCGAGTTCAAGGCTCGTGTCGCGATAGCGGTTCAACCAGTCGGTGGCTTCAGGTAGTTCTCCCCGTTGCCAGTGCACAAAGCCGTTCCAGTATTCGGCCTGACCGCGTTCGAAGATCATGTTTCCATCCCTCGGATGGCGTGCGACCAGGGCGGAGGCTTGTTTGTAGGCTTCCGCAAATGCTGCGGCCGCATCGGAATAGCGCGCCTGGTCCATCCGGATCTCACCAATTTGGGTCAACGCCTTCGCACGGCGCGCGAGCGTGGGATCGTCCATGCCGCTGGTTTCGCGTGACGAAAAATACCCCATGGCCTTGTCGCCGACGGATTCGAGCACGTCGAGGCGGCCAACCTTCGCCAACTGGGTGCGCAAATCGCCGAGCATGAAACCGAGGAGATCTTCTGCATGCGCCCGCTCATCGATGGCCTTGCTGCGTTCGATGCCGGCCAGGCGTTCGGCCCGCTTGGCGCGCAACGCTTGCATTGTGCTGACAACGGTGCCGATTACGAGCGCGAGAGCCACGGCGCTGACGGCCGCCACCGCGAACCGGTTGCGACGGACGAACCGGCTGACGCGATAAGTCGTGGTCGGCGGACGCGCGGATACCGGTTCGTTTTGCAAGTGGCGCTGGATATCCAAGGCGAGGCCATTCGCGGTTTCGTAGCGGCGGCTGCGATTTTTTTCCAACGCCTTCATCACGATCCAGTCGAGATCGCCGCGAATGAGAGGGGAAAGCTGCGCGGGGGAAATGCCGCGCTGGCGGGCGACCGAATTGCGATCCGCATCGCCCAAGGTGTTGAGCCGTGTCGATGGCTTCACCGGTTCGACCTCGCGGATGATCCGGCGAATCTCGTCGAGGCCGGCTTGAAACAAGGACTTCGGATCGAACGGCGGCCGGCCCGTCAACAATTCGTAGAGCAGCACGCCGAGCGAATAAATATCGCTGCGGGTATCGACATCGATCCCGCTCATCTCCGCCTGTTCCGGGCTCATGTACGCCGGGGTGCCGATGAATTGTTCGAACGCAGTGAAAAGCGTGTGGTCGGTCAGGCGCTCCTGCGTCGCCTTCGCGATGCCAAAGTCGATGACCTTGGGCGTGGGTTCACCGTCGTGCAGGGTGACGAGAATATTCGACGGTTTCAGGTCGCGGTGAATCACGCCCTTTTGGTGCGCATGTTGGACGGCCTGACAGACCTGCGTGAATAGTCCGAGACGAGCGGCCGTGGATAAATTGTGCTGGTCACAGTATTTCGTGATCGGAACTCCGGGCACCAATTCCATCACGAAAAATGGGCGCCCCGCGTCGGTCGCGCCGGCATCGAGCACGCGCGCGATGTTGGGATGATCCATCAACGCGAGGGCCTGCCGCTCCGCCTCGAAGCGGGCGATGACGTTCTTCGTATCCATCCCAAGCTTGATCACCTTGAGCGCCACGCGCCGGCGCACAGGTTCTTCCTGCTCGGCCATCCAGACCACGCCGCAACCGCCCTCGCCGATTTTTTGCAGCAGCTTGTAGCGGCCGATTCGCGTTCCTTCGCGATCGACCGGACCGTGTGGTGACGATTCATCGGCCTTTTCTCCCAACGAAATCTCACGAGGCGGCGCCATGAAATCCCCGGCTGATTCGTGGGCCGAAAGCAATGCCTCGATTCGTCCGCGTAACGCGTTGTCGCTCCCGCAAGCGCGATCAAGATAACGCACCCGTTCCGCCGCCGGCAGCGCCAGCGCTTCGGCAAAAATACGTTCTTCCTCTTCGGCAGGCTCGTTCATTGGGGCGCAGGCAGTTTTCCGGAACGGAATGACAGACAATCCTGTGGTGCGACCGCGCGGAAGGCCAGAATGACTTTTCCATACAATCGTTGAAGTACGGCACGGCTCTTCCTCGGGTATCCGGATGAATTTTTCACGATGGGTGGGAAATGGGGAAGGTACGCTTTGGTTCGTCTCTCAATACGTAATTTCCAGATGCAACCGATCATTCCAGTGGATTTTTCCGCAACCGCGCCGACTGGTCTGGGGGGTTCCCCTGAAGCAAGAATCATTTCGCTGGCCGTGTCGCAGAGAGTCTAAAGTTGAACCGACCGTATTGGGTTTGTCCTTGCTTGGGCGTTACCATGTAAGTCCCGCGAAAACTATCCGCGTTGAGCACGCCCCGGAACTTGAAGGAAAATCCTTCGGCGACATCTCCACTCAACTCGCACCAGCCGTCCAGACAACGACCGGTCATTGCGCCCGTGCCGGTCAAAGGAGGCAACGTGACGATGGACGCGCGAATTGTTTCCCCGTCCTGGGTGATTTCAAGCTGGGCGGGCGCGGTGACGTTGCCAGTGGTGTTCGTCACCGTTCCGGCCAACGAAATCGTGCGCGGTTGCGCAGCGGCGAGCGTGACGAGCAGGACAAAGCTGAGAAAAATCTTTTTCATGGCGAATGCGACGTTGCCGCCGGTTTCCCGCGAGTGACCTCGGCTTCCAATTTGCGCATCAAAAACCCCCACGTGCCTTTTGAACCGCTGACGCCCTTTGCGAACAGGTCGTAGAGTGGCGTGGTATCGGGCGTGCCCGCCCGTCCACCGATCACGAACGGATCGCGCATTGTCCTGAATCCGTCGGGCTGCGGCTTTTTATCGAGAAGACTCATTCCCCCGAGAATGATCGCGAGCTCGTCCTTGGCCTGGAGCGAAAGGGAAAGCTCCAGCGGGTGGTTCATCAACGGTTCCCTCCCGTCTGCGAGAATGTGACCGTGCCCCGACAAGCGCGCTTGCGGCGAATCAAAACGAAACTCGTCGATGGTTACCTCACCGCCGGTCGCGCGACGGCCGGAAATAGCCAGCCGTTCAACCGGCATCTCCGCGAATTTTTTCAACAACCGCCCGAGGGCGCGCAATTCGGGCGAAAGCAGGAGCGTGCCGCCGAACACTGCGGCGGTTGAAACGAGGTCGGCTTTAGGCACGGTCAGCCGCAGGATGCCGTTGGCGCCGTCGACGGAAAAATCGGCGGTGCTTTGATCAACCAACGAGACCAACGAATTCCCGTGGCTCGCCACCTTGGCGTTCACATCGATGCGCGCATCGATCGTGGCCAGCTGATGCGGAAAGACAGTCTGCACCACCCGGGCCGATTCGAACTGCTCAATGTGAAACTCACCCCCGAGCGTATGCTCGCCGGTGGTGTTGTTCGCCAGATGTTCGATTGCTACGTTTCCGCCCCACCGGCCGGCGAACATTTCGCCACCAAGGTCGTGCAGATTTAATTTATTGCGGGTTGCATCGAGTCGGCCGCGGACACGATCGATTCGATAAGGGTCGAATTCCAGCGCGCCGATATCGAGATCGAATGAACCGGTAAGCTCACCCCAAAAAGGAAGCGTGGCATCCGAGGCGGACGACGATTTTGCCTCACTGCTTGGCGCTGTCGTCACGCGCATTGCGGACTTCGCCGGTGCGGTCGTGGGCGGAAACGCCCGGGCGAGCTCGAGCAACGTGGCACAATCGATGAACTTGCTGTGCAATCCGGAAGTAATATCGAGCGCACCGGCCAAGAGATTGAAGCTGATGGCAAAGTGTGCGTCCGTGGGGGTCGGTTGGGTCGCCAACAGGAGATTCACACCGCCCGTCAAAATATTTTCCCGGGAAAACTCACCCTTCAACGCGATCTCAAAAGGCGGCAGCGACTGTCCGGGTTTACCTCCGGGAACTCCGGTGAGACGGCTCCATAATTCCACCGGTTCGTCTCCGAGGAGACTCCCATTTACCCGCGTGACGAGAGTACCGCGCGCGGGCACGCCGTTCACGCCTCCGGACGAGAGGGCGGCGAAATCCATGCGGCCAGTAAGATCGATGCCGTCGGGAATGAGAGCCTTGTCGTTGCCTTTGAAGGCGAGCGCCAGATCCAGATCGAGCGCGTGGCGTTCGCCGACGTCCACGGTCGCTTCCGTAACATGGGCCATCCCAGTGTAAGCCAGGTCCAATTTTGGCTTCGTGGCGCAGATAAATGTGAGATCGAGGCCGGGCTCGAACGCGACCGACGCATCACGGACGAGTGGACGTCCGTTTTCGCTCAGGGTAAAATGATCGATGGTCACGCGCTTCGCTGCCCTGACGAAATAGGCGTCGTTCCTGGCGGAAAGCGTGAATGCCATTGCCGTGACGTTACCCGTGAACTCGCGGCTGCCAGTCCACGGTTTCAGCCACGCGAGCGGAAACGCGGCGGTCTTTAGTTGAATCGGCGCAAGCGTGCTGACGACCACCGTGCTGTTGTTGGAAAGTCCGAACAGAAAAGGCGCGGGCGCGGTGACCGAAACCAGCTCGCCGGCGGCGTTGTGCAAATGGAAATCGAATACATCGGCGGCGGCAATGCGTGGAGTCAGATCGTGGAACTTCGCCCGCAACGAGCCACGCAGCGGACCGAAGTTGCCTGCGCTGTGCGGCAATTCCGGGAGATCGGCGTCGAGCGTCACAGCGATGTTGAAGTGAGCGGCCGGAATTTTCACTTCGGTATCGATCCGGCCGACGGCGCGGTTCCCGTTTGCGTCAGTAATCGACAGTTCGTTCGTTACGGCGGTAAGATCATCGCCGTGAAGTGACAACCCGGGAGAAACCTCGATGGACAACGGAATTCCCGGTGCCACCAAAATCGATTCGAACCGCCAGGGCTTTTGGGTGTGAAGAATAAATTCTCCCGTTGGTGACGACTGGAAGGTGCTTTCCCCGCTGGTGAGCAGAGTTCCAGCCAGAGGCCCCGTCTGCGTGGACGAAAGCCACCGCATCGGTAAGTGATCGAAACGAAGCCGGAGCAAATCGGAAGTCTCGGTCAAACTGCTCTTGGGTTTCGCGGGTGCGACGAGGTGCTTTTTGAGGTCGAACGCGAACGCTTGCACGAGATCGATGGAAACTGCGGGAGGCGCGGATTTGTCGTTTCGAAGATCGAACGACAGTTTATTGAGATGTAGTTGAGTGTCGGTGAGCGCGAAATCCCATCCAGCGTTCAACGTGGCGGGCGGACTTCCATGCTCAGTAACAAAAAGCGTTGGCAGCGCGCCGCCCAGATGACCGTGCGAGTGCAATTCGCCAGTGGCAAATTCACGCGAGATCTCGAGTTGTGAATCGAGGCGGTCGCCTCGCGATGACACGACGTTGAAGTTTTCCATCGTCAGTTTTATCCGCTCGGTTGACGCTTCGATTGTCGGATTGGCTGCAATCGTCAGGGATGGAAACGGAAAGAAGTTATCGCCAACCACTCTCACGGGAGCGAGGATGGCGGGCTGGGTGGGGGAGAGGGTAATTTCGCCTGGACCGTTTGATGCCACGCTCCACGCGGCCGAGAATTCACCGTCGTTGGCCAGTTGGGTGCCACTGTCTTTCAGAAACGGATTTGCCCAGGCGAGCGGCCAATGAACCAGCGATACTTCCGCCAGCGAGCTGGCCGGCAGCTTTCGCAGGTCCACTGGATTTTTGATGGAAACAGTCGCTACTGCTGCGCTTTTGTTTCCGTGAAGGATGGCGTCGAGTGAATTGAGGATGAGCGCGTCGCCCCGGCGTTGAATGGCGGCTGCAAGTTGGACGTGGAAATCATCGAGCGCCGCCAGGTGCGGCATGATTTTCTGCCAGTCACCCGCCGCAAGATTTCCACTGACGGAAGCGTCGAGATCGCCGGAACGGAAATCGAAAGCGAAGGTTAGTCCACCCTCAACGACCGCGCGCGGCGTTTTGTCCCCGAGCAGACTGACCGCTGCGGTTTGATCGGCGTGCATAACGACGTGCCCGGTGAGTTTCGACCTGCGCGCATCGAGCGAGGCGTCGAGATCAAGGCGCACAGCCTCGGCGAGTTGAAGGTGGGCGGTATATTTTTCTCCTGCTGGCGTGGCGGTTACCTCCATGGTGAGATGCCCCGGCGGCAGGATCAGATTGCCATAACGCGGCAAATGAAGGTCGCCTTGGATCACCACGCTGGCGATCCCATGATTGGCGTCTTGGGTGACTTGTACGGTTCCAGCGCTGGTGAATTGATGATTCGGGCCGGGCGAAAGAATGAGCGAATTGGCACTGAGTTCGTACGCAAACTCGCCCGGTGTCGCCGGGGAGAGCCCGCCGCCACGAAGATTGAAAGTTCCAGTCAAGCGCGATTGCCCGGCGTCGCGCACGATGATTTCGCCGTCGAGTTTCGCGGTATCGAGCGCCCACGGCAGCGGTGCTTGCAACAAACGCAGCACTCCTTCGAAAGGAGCGGGCGGGCGTTCGCCGGCCGGAGTTGGCGCGAGTTCGGCCGGGGTCAGGACGACGCGGATCTTTTGCGCCTCCACGCGCTCGAGCCGCAATTCGCGCTTGCTCAACAAACGCGTGGGCGCGATGCGAACGGCAATCGGTGCCGAAGTCGCGGCGACTCCCGGCATCGTAAATTTCAGTCCGCTGGCGTCGAACCCGGTGGGACCGGCGCCGATTCGTTGAAAGTCAATCTTCCAGCCGGGTTGGGTCGCAATCAGTCGCCGCAGGAGCCAGCCTTGGACGGGTGGATAAAGCGACAACCCGACAAAGACGATCCCGCCGATAAAAACGCCGAGCAGCATCCACGGCCATCGACGGGAACGCGTTGGCGGTTTATTCACGCGTGAACGAAAAATGCGTCGACACATTCATTCCAACGGCGGGCATTTGAATCGTCCGCGCATCCGTCAGAACTTCAGGAATTGCAGGGTGGGTGTCGTGCTGGAACCGCTGGTGAGCGTCACGCCAAAAGCGCTGCTGCCAAACAGTCCGTATTCGTTGTTGATCATCAGCAGCAGTAAATGACCGTCGCGATCGAAGGCGGCGGCGGCTGGGCCGGGATAATAACTTTTCTCGATTGCAACGCCAGATTCGCGTCCCGTTTGCGTGCTCGCGAAACTTCTGCGACCGGCGTTGTTGGTGACATTAACCGGCTTGCTCCATTCGCCGCCATTGCTGATCGACACGTAGGTCTCGCCATTGGCGCGGTCCCCGGTGTCGTTCATTTCCATGACGGCCACCATCCGGCCGTTGGGACCTTGATAGGCTTGAAACCCGTCGAGCGACCCCTTGACCGAAGCCGCCGCACGAATGACTACCGGTTCGTCATCGGAACCGATCAGGTAGTCGCGAACGTTCGGATGTTCACCCGCCGGATAGAGCACGACGAGGTGGCGTTTGCCGGCGGCATCGACGAGCAGGGTCGGTATGTCATTCCATGAGTGAAACGACAAATTGGGCAGATCCACGTAAGGGCCGGGTTTTCCATGCTCCATCAACTCGTACCGGGATACGTCCCGCAGCGAAGCGTCGTGCGTGCGGGTGACCGCGGCAACAAAATGGGCGGTGCCGTCGGCCTCGCAGTAACCGTTGAGCGCATCGAGCCCGTCGCAATAAATCCCGTAGCCACTCGGTTCGTCGCGTCCGGCCACCGGAGTCAGAAAGATTTCATGCGGCGCGCCCGGATTTGCACCGTCCAATGTCGTTTGAAACACGAGGCCGTTGCCCACACCAGAGAGATGCTGGTGGTAGGTACCGCTGGTTTTCATCAATTCGGGATGCCATTTGTCCGGCTGCGCGTTCCACACGATCTGCACGTGACCGGCGGCATCGACGACGGCGAAAAAGGAATAGGCCCCGTCGGTCTGCACTTCCTTGGTGCCCGGTTCGTTGATGAATTTGATTTTGCTCCAACGCCCATTTTCGAAAACGCGGTACACGATGTTGGCAGGGCCGGCTCCGCCGCGATTGGGACTTGCCGGAAAATACTGGGCGATACCGACGCGCCAGATGACGTAGACACGGTCGTGGCCATCGACCAAGGCAATGCATTGGCCGACTTGGAGATTGGGCATGTCTTCGGAGAGATTTTTCGCTTCGGTCCAGGTTTTGCCACCATCGCTGCTCGAACGATGATAGGCGGCGAGCGCATACGTGGTGCGGTGTTTTTCGACAAACGCCACGTGAATGACGCCATTGGAAGCGACGGCGATCGAGGGGCTGTAGATTTCGGTGTCGTGTTGCGAAAGCTTGATTGCTTCGATCGGTTTGCCGTTCTTTTGGATGACGGCGTTGTTCACCACAATCGGGGATTTTGCCAGCGGGCGATCCGGAATTTTCGGTGCGGCTGGCGCAGATGTGGCGACCGCGGTCGGTGCAGCTGCCGGTACGGTGGCGGTGGGAGTGTCATCGAAACCCGGCAAATCGGGTGGCGGCGCGGCGTCAGCGGTCATTTGGCCGGTTAACTTCGCGACTTCTGCCGGCGGGAGTGAGTTGGCGGGTTTCAGGCTCATCAGGAATTGCCCGGCTTGAGCGCCATATTGTTTCCAACTGCCTTCGCTCGTCGTTTGAAAAGCGGCGAGGTCGAAGTGGTCGCCGCTGTGGCCGGCCAGATAAATGTGGTACGTATGAAGCGCGCTGGTTTCCGCACGGAGATTGCGCGTGAGGATATCGAAACCCTCGGCCGACTTGCCGGGCTTCGCGCCGGAATCGGCTTCAATCTTGACGGTGTCCTTGGCCTTTTGGTCGCGGTCGACCTCACGGTTGAATTGAGCGGTGAAGTCGGCGTCTGCCGTGGCGCCGGCGAACAAGGTGAGGGTGCAGAAATCCCCTGCTGGCTCGGCGGCGGAGAAGATCAACTGCCCGTTCTTTTCCGAACGCGCCCATAGGTGCGGATTGGGTGTTTTATAGAGCCAGTTGCCGAATCGGGCGTCGGGCTGGGGTTTTGCCGGTGCGGGTTGGGCTTGGGCGAATGAGACGAAGGCGATTAAAGCAGCGCAGAGGACGGTGTGGCGATAGGGATGCGACATGGGATTAGGCTAGGGGTTTTTCGCATAGGGCGTGAATTCGTCGAGGATTTTCTAGCGGCGGAGCAACGAGGTTCTGCGTAGCCACCGGCCTCCGTGCCTGTGGGATCGGGAGCGCCGGACGAGTCGACACGCAGGGAGGCCTGTCGCTACACAATCCACGGTGCGTTTCGCGGGAGATCTGCCCAATTGATCCGGGAATTGGAACCTGTATTCGGAATTCGGATTGAAGTTTAATCCCGCGGAAATATGCATCGGTGCCAGCACCGCGACGGCGGCACTTCCATGCAAAAAGTTATCGTCAGATTTCCGGAGGATCGCACGGTGTTCTCCAGCCAGGTGCCGGTGGGAAACACGAACGCATCGCTCGTGGTCGAAGACGGGACGCATGTGTTCACGCTGAGCGCTCCGGCCGATTATCAGCCCGCGTCGCAGGAAGTCATGGTGACGGATACCACTGCCACCCGACCGAAAATCGTGACCTTTATCCGCGTGGCCGAAACGCTCGCCCCATGGATTCCGCCCGGCCTGCTCGATCTTTCCACGGTCGCTCCGTCGGTTGACGCCACCGTTGGGCATTTTTCTTCGCTCAATCTGAATTGGAAAATCAACCGCAGCGCGAACGGCGTTAACGCTTTTTGCATTTTGCAAAATGACGCCGTGACCGGTGACCAATGGACGTTGTGCGCTTTGGAACGCGGTAAAGTTGACTCTCACCGTCACAATTCCGGCGGGGACTACGGCGAAATGATTATCACGCTCGCCGGACAATTGAGCGACCTCGCGGACGACGCTGAGGCGGTCCAGCCGGTTGCGGGGCAGGTTGCTTTTCGCGGTACGGTAATCAGTCATCAACCGATGACCGATTCGTTCTGGGTCGGCGTGTTCCATCAACCCCGCGGAGCCACCGCGTTGTGATCGGCTTCGACGGATTTTGATTTCTTTCGATATCTAAAAATAAAATCGTGAGCCATTCGCGCCTACTTTCCGGTACGTTTGCATCCTTGCTTTCACGTGCTTGTCGATCATCTGCCAGCGGTGCTCTGACGCTTGCTTTGGGTTGGCTGACGGGTTGCGTTCACGCCCCGATCAACCAACCCCTCATCACGCTCAACCAGGATGTGGGGTATCGGGTTTCGAACGCGCTGGCGGAAGATCCCGCCGGCGACGAGGTGTTTGTCATCCTCGCTTTTTCCGGCGGCGGTACCCGCGCGGCGGCGTTCTCGTACGGGGCGATGGAAAAGCTCGCGGCCACGCCGATTACATTGGAAGGGAAAACGCGATCGTTGCTCGATGAAGTGGATATCATTTCCTCGGTCTCGGGCGGCAGCTTCACCTCGGCCTATTACGCGTTGCACCGCAAAAAGGGGGACTTCGACACTTTTCCCGACCGGTTTCTCTACCGTAATGTGCGCACTGCGCTGGCGCTCGGTTTGATCAATCCCTTCAACTGGCCGAAACTTTTTTCGCCCTTTTACGACCGGATCGATATGGCGGCGGATTATTATGACCGCACGGTGTTCGATCACCAAACCTTTGGCGATCTCGCGGCCATTTCCGGACGGCCATTTATCGTGCTGAACGCGACGGACATGTCACTTGGCAGCCGGTTTGAATTCACGCAGGACCAGTTCGATTATCTCGGATCGGACTTGTCGTCCTATCCCGTGGCGCGCGGCGTCGCGTCGTCGTCGGCTTTTCCATTTTTGTTGAGCCCGCTCACTTTGAAAAACTACCCGGGCTTTCCCGATCAAGCATGGATCGCGACGGCGTTGAAGGATCGGGAGCGGAACCCGCGCGATTTTGCCTACGCGACCGCGATGCAGTCTTATGGGGACAAGGACCGCCGGCCTTTCATCCATTTATTGGACGGCGGGCTGGCGGACAATATTGGACTGCGTGGGCCGGCGTACGCCTTGTTTTCCAGCAAGAATGCCTGGGCGCGAACTCAGTCCAGCCAACGGCCATGGAGTCTGGTGCAGCTGCTCAATACGAAAAAGATCAAATACCTCGTGGTGATCACCGTGAACGCGAAGACCTCGGTGGCGCCGAATTGGGACGTGAAACAAAAAGCTCCGGGGATTTCCGGAATGATGTCTGTCGTGACGTCGGCCCCGATGGGAAATTATTCCGACGAAACCGTGCAGTACGTCCATGACCAGTTGGAGGCGCGGCAACAGTTGATGGATGATTCGAATCCGGTGAAGTTCTACGCCATCGAGCTCATGGTTGGAGACATCAAGGACGCCGCCGAGCGGGACCGTTTGAACGCGATTCCGACGGATTTTCAGATTTCGCGCGATGCCGTGAATGAACTGCGCAAGGCGGCCGGCGAATTGCTGGACCAGTCGGAGGCGTTTCAACGGTTGCGGGCCGATCTTGGTTCCGGTGCGAACGCGGAGCCGGGGAAGGAAGGCGCGAAAGTCCGGCAATGAGTGATTGGAAGGGTTTCTGTCTGGCGGCTTTTGTTTTTATCGTGGGCGCGACGTTCGCCCGCGCGCAAGATCATCAGGAAAAAGTGAAGGTTGTCATCATCGTGGCCGATGCCGGTGGTGGGAAGTGGAGCTTTACGACGGTGCAATCAGTGAATGGCGATGCGCTACTCGGTGCAATGGTCGCGGGCGCATTGAAGTCCGCAAGTTTTCCCCACGACTGGCGCACGCGGGGCGATTTCAAAATGGCGATCGGCGATCGCTGGGCGTGGCTGGCCGACCGATTGGAAAAACGCGGAGTGAAGAGTCCGCTTTGTACTTTTCACCGGGACGCGGATGGGAATTACGTGCTCACGGTGGTTGGCTCGGTGGGCGCGGGGAGTGAAAAGAAAGGCATTCACCTTGTGATCACCTCGTGGGCGGTGACGACTGCCGAGAAACTTTCGTTGGACGGCGCGGATGGAAGGATTCGCGCTCGCCTGGCGGCGGAAACCGCTTCGCACACGGCTGACGATCCGGCTTCGTTTACGCAGCTTTGGCAAAATTCGACGATCACTCTTGAAGCAAAACCGAATGCGCCAGCGACCGGTCAGAGTGCCGGGGCGATCAAATCGCTGCGGGAAGAAAGCCTCGAATTGCTCGCGGCGATTTGCTCGGCCTACAGCGATGACCAGCGGCGTGGGGTCGGCTACGAAAAGATCAACGCCGCCATGGCGGCCCCGCTCGATCAACTGCTCGGGAGCAAGGATGACCGATCCGTGCCGGCGGAAATGCCCGGCGGCGAATTCCTGCAGGTTACGATTGCCGATGTCGATCCAATCATGGGCGCGGACGTGGCTATTCCCGCCATTGAACTGCCGGGAAACCTTGGCGGCGTGATGATGATGGAGGATTTTCAAAAGAAATACGGCGGGCAAAAGTTTGGCCAGCGCCTGCTCGCCGAGCGCGACCAACTCTCTGTGGTGTTGAAGCGCGAGTTGGAAAAGGCAGGCGCGGAGCCGGAATCATTTCCCCGCTTTATGGAAGATGAAAAACGGCGGGAGCTGGGCGCGGTGTTGGGTCGAAATCCGCTCGTTTCAACCGTTGGGTTTGAGCGCGCACCAGCCTCGGGCCGGTTGGTTTACAGCGTGACCTTCCGACCGGAGCAGAGTCATCTCAATCTTACCGCCAAGGGTGACTCGGTCCGTGAGCTCAGCGGCCGGATGGGATGGGACAAAACCTGGGCGGGAGGTGAGGGCGTGTCGCTGGCGGCGTCTGTCGGCACGGATTCAGCCAGCGCTTCGGCAAGTTACTCGCGGCCGGATCGGCGTCTCGGAGATGCGATTGATTTCAAGCTTCGGTATGACGGCAGCTACGTCCGGGAAAGTGCGGTTCGTCTCGGTAATCAATCCGGTCCGCTCGTCCGCCGGGAAGAAACCCTGCTGGGACCGCGGGCGCAAATCGATGTCGTGAAGGTGGCCAAACCGAACAACTTCAGCGCTGGCCCATCGCGGCAAAGTCGCTGGGACTATTCGGCATCGCTGTTTGCGGGTTTCCGGAATCTGACTGGTGGCGGCTCGACTGATCTCCTTGGGGCGTCACCGAATCGCTTGAAGGGAGCAGAGCTGACACACCTGCAATCCATTCAATTTGAAAATGCTCCGGTAACTTCAGCCAATGGATCGTCCGCTTCAAATCCACTCCGCGCACTAAAATTTGCCGCTGGTGCAACTTTGGAAATCACCGAATTCGTTCCCGATTCGACGGGCGCCTATTTGAAAGCGAGGCTGGATCTTTTCGCGCGGCAGGAATTTGGCGCGGCGGGGCACACGGATTATTACGTCGAAGGTCGCTGGTCGGGCGGAGCGATGTCCCACGCGGCGTCGCGGCTGGATTTCTGGCGGCTGGGCGGGCAGGATGTGGTGAGCGGGCTGGACGCAGGTGAACTGGCCGGGCGCACGATGTGGTCCGCAGCGATCGAGGGCGGCTGGAATTTGGCCGCGATTGGCAGCCGGTTTGACCGCCTGAAGCCAGGCGCTCGAAATACGACCTCTTCGGACGCTGGAGTCGCGGAAAAAAATCCGCTCGATGGACTTTATCTCATTGGTCTCGCCGATTGCGGACACGTGGGTAGCCAGGACGATGCCGGGCAACTATTCAGTTCGCATTCGTCGGTGTCATCGCTTGGAACCGGTATCCGTCTTTTTGGTGTGTTGTCCGGCCCATCAAAGGATTCATCGCTCACGCTGGGATATGCCTGGTCACCCGAATCGATCCGAAAGTCGGGTCGCGTTTTCGTCCGCGTTATCATTCATCTCTGAAATCACTTCCATTTAACCTCTGTCGAACATGCCAAATCAAATCATTGCTTTCAACGATCAAGGTGTCGACGTCGTTCTGTTCGACGACGGCAGCACCGTCGTCGCGGGCGTTCAGGCCGGTGCATGGAAAACGCAAAACACTGCCGCGAAAAACAATCTGTGTTATTCGCCCGCTGACAAATCCAAGCCGTTGCGGAGTGTGCCGATGGCATACAGTCTGAACCGTCGCAATCAGCTGGGCTTCGTCATCGGGGACGCATCATCGGTCACGCTGAACGGTCGCATTCTGCTCGAGGGACACAGTGGGATTTTGTACCAACTGGTGGACGATGACGGCGCCGACGTCGAGGGTGCCGACGGCTCGGCAGTTTGCTTTTTTGTGTATGGCTACGTCTCGATCGATCCGGCGAAAAATCAGCTCATGATCCTGGATTCCGCAGGGGTTGCCACGGTGGTGAACGGAAAATCTCCGGGCGCCGGAAATAGTCAATGCGCGGTGTCGGTCGGTCCGGGGGACGCCGATCCCGCAACGGCGATTGTGCCCGATCTCATCAGTTTTAATGCCGTCACTCTCAACACGGATTCGGCGGGGAAAGATTTTTCCCTCTCAGCGGAGTTGGATTTGAGCGGCTCGTGGGACTTGCGCGATGGCAAAACGGTGTTCACCGCGAAACTCGACGGCGGCGCCGGATCGACGTCGATCACCGTGGGATTGGTGGGTCAGCTCAAGGGAGTGGCGGTGGGGTTTCAATTTACCGAGACAGGAAACACGGCGAACGTCCTCTTCACCATTCATGGTCGGATCAAAGGCGAAAACGCGTCGGGCGGATGGGACTTCACGCTCGGTTATTCCGGGAGCCATTACAGCGCCAAGCTTGCCGTGAAATCCGCGGCACCGGCCGGCAGCAACGGGTTTACGATCAATGGATCGCTGGAAGTTGCCGGCGGCGGGGACGCGCCCGTCACCGTTGATCTCGCGCTTGGAGTGGAGTACGTTTTTAACGGCGGCGCATTGCAACTCAAGGTGGCCGGCAGTGGCGGCGTGTATTCGCTCGCGGTGTCGGGGCAATTGAAACTCAGTCATGATTGGACGGCGGAGTTTGCAATCTCATACAATTCAAGCGCGGGTCTGGACTCCTTCTCGCTTCAGTTGGGCGACGCCGCGCCCGGGTCTTCATTAAACAAGGCGCTCGGCGTTTTCGTGAGCGGAACCGGGTCGTCCATTTCCGTCGGTCTTACGCTCGATCTCGCCTTTGTCGGCGGGGTGATCGTACCCGCGGCCACGCCGGTTCCAACCGGCGACGGGAAAATAAAACCGTAGGAAGTTCCGTTCGGACGGCGCCGTTCAGAATTATTCTTTTGTCCGCCCTCAGCGAAGATGCGCGTGCTTTTCGCTGAGCAGTTCCCTGATGGGCTTCGACGGAAGTTTCCCGATAAACACCTTTCGTGGGACATGATATCGTGTGCGTTGCCGTCTTCTTTACTGATTAATGGCAACGCGCACGAAACAACATGAAGGAGTTTTCCTCAACGCCTGGCTCGCCTTCGTTTTGTTCCACCGGCTCGAAATCAAGGTTGGGGGGAATCACGCGGCGGGAAGCGATTGCGCGAACGCTGAAAGCCGGAGTGGGCTTTTCGGTGTTGGCGCATTTGCCGGGAAACACCGGGGCTTCAACCGGGGAGACTGGGCGTGCGATCGCGCCACCGGATTCAGCCCCGCTTGAAATGGTCAACGTCACGCTGAACATCAACGGCACCGAGCACACTCTTGCCATCGAACCGAGAGTAACTTTGCTGGATGCGCTGCGGGAATATCTTGGCTTGTCCGGAACAAAAAAGGGTTGCGATCACGGGCAGTGCGGAGCCTGCACCGTGTTGGTCAACGGCCAGCGGATCAATTCATGTCTGGCCCTCGCTGTGATGCATGTTGGCGATCAAATCACGACCATCGAGGGCTTGGCGGAGGGCGACAAACTTCATCCGGTGCAGGCCGCGTTCATCAAGCACGATGGCTTTCAATGCGGTTACTGCACTCCCGGCCAGATTTGTTCGGCGGTGGGCATGTTGAACGAAGGCCACGCGAAAACCGACGACGAGATTCGAGAGCAGATGGCGGGCAATATCTGCCGCTGTGGCGCGTATCAAAACATTGTGGCGGCTGTGCGCGAAGCGATGGCGCGTACAACCTGAATCGATTGCCGTTTTCGCCATGAACCCTTTTTCCTACGCCTTGGTCGAGAAAGCGGAAGATGCCGTTCGTGAGGGTGCGGCGGAAGGAACGTCTTATTTGGGTGGGGGCACGAATCTGATCGACCATGTCAAATTGGGGGTGGAACAACCGCACCGTTTGATCGATGTGCGAAAGATCGGATTCGACCGGATCGAATCACTGTCCGGCGGCGGGTTGCGCATCGGCGCATCGGTCAGCAATACCACCCTGGCGTATGACGACCGGGTCAAAACGAAATTTCCGGTGTTGTCAGAGGCCATTCTTTCCGGTGCGAGTCCACAATTGCGCAACGTCGCCACGACCGCGGGCAACTTGTTACAGCGCACGCGCTGTTATTATTTTCGCGACGGGATATCGCCGTGCAATAAACGCGTCCCGGGCTCGGGCTGCGCCGCATTGCACGGCCTGAATCGGATTCACGCGGTGCTTGGTACGAGCGAAAAGTGCATTGCGACGCATCCATCGGATATGGACGTCGCGTTGCTGGCCCTCGATGCCGTCGTGCATCTGCGCGGCGTCAAGGGCGAACGAGCCGTGCCCTTGGGTGAATTCTACGTCGCCTATGGGGATGATCCGGCCAGGGAAAATGTCCTTTTGCCGGGAGAGTTGATCACTGCGGTGGATTTGCCCGCCACTTCTTGGTTTTCCCGTTCGCATTATTTCAAGGCCCGGGAACGGGCGAGCTATGAGTTCGCACTTTCCTCGGCGGCCGTGGCGCTCGATCTTCGGGACGGAGTGGTGCAGGATTGCCGGATTGCATTGGGCGGCGTGGCGACCAAGCCGTGGCGGGCCATCGCGGCCGAAAAAGTGCTGCGCGGCGAAAAACCATCGGATGAAGCATTCGCGCGCGCCGCCGCGACGGAACTCAAATCCGCGGTGCCACGTGAACACAATGCGTTTAAAATTCCTCTGTGTCACCGCACTCTGGTCCGTGCGCTGCAAACAGCGGCGGCCCTTGTCTGATTTTCCCCATGACTTCCATCGATACCGCTGCGCCAGTTTCCCCGGTCGGACAACCGCGCGATCGCGTGGACGGCCGCGCAAAAGTAATGGGACGCGCCACCTACGCGGCTGATGCGCCGGTGCGGAACGCCGTTCATGCGGTGATAGTGCAAAGCACGATTTCGCGCGGGCGGATCGAGTCGATGGATGCGAGTGCGGTCGAGAAATCCCCGGGCGTGATCGCGGTATTGACGCCGAATAACATGCCGAAATTGGAAAAGGCGTCCCCTGACGCGCAGGCGGAGACCCGCACCCCGCTCAGCGATTTGGAGGTTCTTTACGCGGGCCAGCATATCGCGGTGGTCGTCGCCGACACATTGGAACATGCACAACATGCGGCCACTTTCCTTAAGGTGGACTACGCGGCAAAGCCGCCGGTTCTTGATCTTAACGATCCCGCGGCAAAAATCGAGCGGCCGGCAAAGGATCCGCTGGGGCAGAAGTTGCAATTGGAGAAAGGCGATGTCGCAGCAGCGCTGGCCGGCGCGGGGGTGATTGTTGTCAAGGAGACGTATTCCACGCCGGTCGAAACGCACAATCCGATGGAGATGAGTGCAACCGTGGCCTATTGGGAAGGGAAGAAGCTAACGGTATGGGATGCGACCCAAGCAGTGGTCTCACGGCGTAAATCGCTCGCGTCGCTTTTTGGCCTGAAACCGGAGGACGTGCGTGTGCTCTGTCCCTTTGTGGGCGGAGCGTTCGGCTGCAAGGGCGACCAGTGGCCGCACACGGTCCTGGCGGCGGCGGCCGCACAGGTTGTCGGACGGCCCGTGAAATTAATGCTTACGCGCCCGGAAATGTTCACCAGTTGCGGCCATCGTCCGGTGACGGAGCAGACCCTTACCTTGGGCGCGACGAAGGATGGACGGCTGGTGGCGATCAAGCATGAAACGAAAATTGAGGATTCGGATGTCGGGAAACACATCGAGCCCTGCGGGGTCGGCTCGTCGGCGGTCATGTACGCTACTCCGAACCTCGCCCTGACGCACCAGCTCAGCCGCGTGAACATTGCCTCGACTACATTCATGCGCGCGCCTGGGGAAAATCCCGGTACCTTTGCGCTGGAAAGCGCGATGGACGAACTGGCCATCGCGTTGAAGATCGATCCCGTCCAGTTGAGACTGGTTAATTACACGGACAAGGCTCCGCACAACGACCTGCCGTTTTCGACCAGCAACGTGAAGGAGTGTTACCGGTTGGGCGCGGAAAAATTCGGATGGCACTTGCGCAATCCGGAACCCCGCAGCATGACCGGTCCGCGCGGGGAACGGGTCGGGTGGGGGATGGCGACTGCAACCTATCCCGGTCACCGTTTTCCCAATCAGGCGCGCATTCGCGTCTTCGTCGATCGCGATGGCGGGTTGAGTGCGATCGGCGCGTCGGCCACCCAGGATCTCGGCACCGGGGCCTATACGGTTTGCACGCAGATGACCGCGATGCTGGTCGGTCTGCCATTTGAGCGCGTGAAATTCGAGTTGGGGGATACGAATCTCCCGCCGGGCGGTGTCTCCGGCGGTTCTGCCACCACGGCGGGGGTCGGACAGGCATTGAGTGAAGCTGCAGGAAAACTCCGGGAAGCGGCGCTAGAAATTGCCCAGGGGAAAATCGATTCGCCGTTGGCGGGATTAAAACCAACCGAGGTGGTTCTGCGCGACGCCCACCTTGCTTCCATCGAAAATCCCGCACAGGCCGTGGCGCTCACGGAATTGATGACGGTTGGGGAAAAATATCTGGAAGGGATGAACGAGGCCAATCCCGCCAGTGCCGACAACTTTCCGGCAAAACGAAAGGCGCACACGTTTCAATCGTTCGGCGCGCATTTCGTGGAGGTCTACGTCGATCCGGACCTTCCCATTGTCCGGGTAAATCGCGTGGTGTCCGTGATGGACGTCGGCCGTGTCGTCAATCCCAAGACCGCAGGCAGTCAGGTTCAGGGCGGTGTGATCATGGGCATTGGCCAGGCCTTGTTTGAAGAAACCCATTACGACCGAAACACCGGCCGCGTGGTCAACGACAACCTCGCGGATTACGTTGTTTGCGTGAATCCCGACGTGCACTCAATCGAAACCCATTTTGTCGGTGAGCCCGATCTGCTTTTTAATGCCATCGGTTGTCGTGGTGTGGGTGAAATTGGCATTACCGGAATTAATGCGGCGATCGCCAACGCCGTGCATCACGCGACCGGGGTGCGCGTGCGTGACTTGCCGATCACCGCGGCAAAGTTGTTACGTCAGGTTTAGCGTGTCATCGTCGATTTCGGCCGGCGATTTCGTGGCTGCCGGGCGGAACTGCCTTCAGCGGGCGATGACCATAGTGGTATGAAACGCCCGTATGTGATTTGCCATATGATGAGCACGGTCGATGGAAGAATTAAAACCGAGCGCTGGTCGTTGTCTGGCGCGGCTGAACGGCAATACGAAGCCGTGCACCAGTTGCACAGGGCCGACGCATGGTTGTGTGGCCGGGAAACATTTCAGGGCGACTTTCTCGAACAGAAACGCGCGGCAAACTTTTCCCAAAAAACAAAAGTACCGCCCGGGGATTTTGTCGCGGACGTTCAGTTGCCGCCGACGGCGCCAAGAAAATCCAGGCCGGTGTTTGCGATCGCGGTCGATGGTTCGGGAAAACTGCACTGGGAATCGAACGACATGCGGGGTGACCGGTTGGTCGTCCTCACGACCGCCAAGGCACCGTCCGGATATCTGGCCGATCTACGTGCCAAATCCATTTCATATGTCATTGGCGGGAAATCCGAGGTTGATTTTGCCGGGGCGCTTCGCCGGCTGCACCGCTATTTCGGCATTCGCAAAGTCATGTTGGAGGGAGGTGGCGGCATCAACGGCGCGCTGCTGGCTGCGGGTGTCGTTGACGAAATCAGTTTGCTGATTTGCCCCTTCGCCGACGGATCACGGCAGTTGCCGACGTTGTTCGATGTGCCGAAAAAATTGTTGGGAAAGAAAGCGGCCGCCCTGAAACTGACCGGCGTAAAAAGACGTCCCGGTGAAATTGTTTGGCTGCGTTATCGCGTCAGTTGATTTTCCGAATGGCACGGTCGGGATCTGCAGGCGGTTGCCGCGGATGATGAGAATGCGTTGCTGGATGATGTGACCACAGATAAAACTGATGGGTACGGATCGGAATCGAAGTGTGTCGTTCGCGGTGTTTCTGAGGTGGCTATGCGCACGGCCCGCGGTCAGGTTGCAAACCGCCGTCCATGTTCTCCGACCTAAAATTCGCGCTTCGTTCGCTGGGGAAAACGCCGGGATTCACCGTGGTTGTTGTCCTCACACTCGCGCTCGCCATCGGGGCCAACACCGCGATTTTCAGCGTACTGAATGCCGCTCTGCTTCGTCCGTTGCCTTATCCCGAACCGGATCGGCTGGTGGAGTTTTGGTCGAAGGCCCCGGATTCCGCTCTCATTCCCTACGTCACGGGACCGGAGTTGAAAGAGTGGCGCGAAAGAGCTACCTTGTGCGAGGGTATCGCCGGCATGTGGGATCGCATGTCGACCAATTTGCTGGAGGGAAAGAAAGCGGAACGCATCACAGGCGGCTGGGTTTCGGCCAACTACCTGGATGTCCTCCGCGTGAAACCAATCCTCGGCCGTGGATTTCGAAGCGGTGAAGACGTCAATGGGGGCAATGCCAATATTGTCATCCTGACCTACGAGACGTGGCAGAAACGTTTTGGCGGCGATCCGACGATGCTCGGTCGGATGCTCAACTTTGGCGGGTGGCGCTGCGCGGTGGTCGGCATTTTGCCTCCGCATGCACTCGCGAACGAAAAATTGGAGTTTCTCCAACCGCTGGTGCTCGGCGCGATGGCGTGGGAAATGGTGCCCGATAATCCGTGGCTAAATGTGATCGCCCGATTGAAACCGGGCGTGACCCCGGCGCAGGCTGACGCGGAAGCGAATGCCATCTCCCAGGAACTCTATGGGCGGATCATGCCTTCGTTTCGAGATAAACTAAAAACGCATGTCCTGCCGATGCAGGCTCAACTGGTCGCCGACTCCCGGCCAGCTTTGTTCACGTTGTTGGGTGCGGTCGCGCTCGTGTTGTTGATTGCCTGCGCCAACGTGACGAACCTGCTGTTGGTGCGGACTGGTGCGCGCCAAAAAGAAATAGCGGTGCGGATCGCGCTCGGCGCGACCACTGGGCGGATCATCCGTCTGGCTTTGATTGAAAGTATTCTACTCTCGCTGGGCGGTGGCCTGCTGGGAGGGTTGTGGGCGTCGCTGGGCATCAAGGCGCTCGGACTTCTGACGGCACGGATTTTGTCGCACATGATGCAACCGGCCATCGATCTGCCCGTGCTTTTCTTCACCTTGGTTTTGTCGTGTGGCACGGGCGTCATTTTCGGTCTGCTGCCGGCGCGAGCTGCGTACCAGACCGACTTGAATCGTGATTTGAAGGGATCGACCCGCGGATCGACGTCCGGTTCGCGCGCCCGCACGCAATCCGTTTTTATGGTCGGCGAAATTGCCCTGACGGTGGTATTGCTGATCAGCGCCGGTTTGCTCTTGCGCAGTTTTGTCCGGATCCTCTCGGCCGATTTCGGCTTCGAGCCGCGGCACGCCATGATTTGCGATCTCTCGCTGACCATGTCGGCTTTTTATCGGGACGAAGACCCGGCAGGCAGCGGACGGAAGCTGGCTTTCGATCGGATGATCCAGTTTCAGCGCGAAGTCGTTCGTCAGTTGGAGGCAGAGCCCGGCATCGAGTCCGCCGGCACCGTGACTACCTTGCCTCTGGCCGGTGAGTATTGGGCGGCGCAGGTCGGCCTGGCGGGCCGTCCTCCCGAGGAAGATCGACGGATACCGCTCGACTACGTGGGTGGGGACTATTTCCCGGCGATGGGGATGAGCTTGCTCAAAGGCCGGCTTTTAACGGAAGCGGACGATACTGCCGAGGCTGCGCCCGTGGTCGTGATCAATGATACGCTGGCCCGCACCTTGTTGCCCGGCGAAGATCCCATTGGCCGGCACGTCCGGGTTAAACAGGTTGATTCGCTGGTCGTGGGCGTGGTGAACGATGTACGCCATGCGCGGCTCGATGCCGCGGCTGAAGGTCATGTGTATGGCGCGCAAATCAACAATCCGGTGACGGTGTGTCTGATCGTGCGGGCGCGCGGCGAGCCGGCAGCCTTGATCGGGGACATTCGTCGAATCGTGAGCCGGATTGACCCCGACGAATCGGTCTCGAATTTCCGCAGTCTGGAACAGGCGATTGATGGTTCGCTGCGCGAGCGGCGGGTGACGCTGTATCTGTTCGGCATCTTCGCCGTGGTCGCGCTGGGGCTCGCGTGCATTGGGATTTATGGTGTAATGGCCTACACCACCGCCCAACGCGAACGAGAGCTATCGATCCGCATGGCGCTCGGTGCGGAGCAATCCGGCGTCGTCGGGCTCGTCGTGCGCGAAGGCCTGCGACTCGGCCTGATCGGCATGGGGTTGGGCTTGGTGGGCGCATTCGGAGTGGCCCGGATATTCGCCAGTCAGCTCTATGGGGTCGGCGTCCTCGATCCGGCAATATTCATCGCTGTCCCGGTTTTCATTCTGTTGGTGGTGACCGCGTCGATTTATCTCCCCGCCCGCCGTGCGGCCCGCTTCGATGCGGTCAATGCGTTGCGGTCTGAATAGGAACAGTGCTTTTTTTCGTCACAAATTGTTGGTTTTCTTTCTCGTTTCTTTTGTCCGAAACGATTCGAGGATTTTCACCCACCCTCAATGTCAGAGAAGTACGAATCTTTACGCCAGGGTCGGGAAAATCGTCAATGGCTGGGCCGGCGTTCGCTGCTTCTCGCTTAAGATAGCTTTAACGATTGGGTGACCCGAAAACTTGTGCCATTTGGTCCGGTGGCGTCCAGCGTCAGAGTCGCCCCAATCTGTTTGGCGAGCAATTGACTGATCGAGAGTCCCAAGCCCGTTCCGCCCAACCGGCCGGAGAACCCCGGTTCGAATAAATGCGCACGCATTTCGGCCGGTATGCCGTGACCTGCGTCGGTCACGAGCAAGGTTACGCAGTTCTCCGGATGGTTTATCGTGACGGTGACTTCCATACCAGCGTCGGTCGCTTCGACGGCGTTTTGCACCAGATTGTTCGCGATCAGACAAAGCAGTCCACCGTGATGGCTGTTGAGACATTGGTCGAACCCCCCGCTGACCTTGAATACAACGCCTTTGTTTTTTGCGGCGGGAGCATTGCGGCGGAGAATGATGTCGGCGAGTTCGTGGCCGGTGAGTTCGTACGAGGCGGCCCCGGCGTTATCACCGAGGAGGTTCACGGTTTCCTGAATCATCGCCTGCATGTGTTCCGCGTATTTTGCGGCTGCGTCCCAGTCAGAGGAGGCGGCGGTATTGTGGCCGAGAACCAACGCGCGCAGTCCGGCGACGGAGCCTTGCAGGCCGTGGACCAGGTGTGAAGTGATCTGGCCAAGGGCCGAGGCTTTGGCCGTAAGCGCGAGGTCGAAGTTGGCCCGCTGGAGTTTGCCCGTACGCTCGGCGATCGTCTTTTGCGCCCGGTAAAGCACGACATAGGCGACGGCGACGATCAGGACAAAAGCGGAAAGACCGAGCGCAAGCGTGAGGATCGTCTGGCGCCGTACGTTGTCGTCAAGGGTCGCGAGCTCATGCGCGAGGACCCTGGCGTCGAGATGGTAGCGTACGAAGCCGATCAAGCCGGCATCCGCAGCATCCGAGCCCGCCCGTCGGTGGAGTGGCAGTACAATTTCAAGGACCGGTGTCGCTTCCGGAAAGTTTCCGGGGAAAAGCTGTCCGAGGGAAAACCTGGGCCAGTAACGCGTGAGAGGTTGGCCGTTTTGCAGCTGGACCAGATCGTCAGCGGGCAATTCGACGGGAAACTGCGTGGCCGGGACCCTCTCGAGAGTTACCCCATCGGCGTCGAAGATCGCCATCGCCAGCAGACCTTGTCGGTGCGCTCCCGGAAGGAGGGCGGAAAGCCAGCGAGCGGAATTGGGGTCTGATCCAATCGGTGAACCTGTTTCGATTTCCTGCTGGGCCACGGAGGTGAGCACCGCGGCGTCGCGCTCAATCATTTTTTGGCGGATGGCGCCGCGCAGATCATGATCGTAGCGCAGGACGAGTCCGACGAACACGAGCATGATCAAACCACCCAGGACCAGGGGAATCGCGGCCAGGCGGCGTTCGACAATCGGCGGCATCCGGTTCAAGGTTGCGACCAGTAGCCGGCGCGGGCAAAGTCGCTTAACGTAGCGGCGAAAAGCAGGCGGCGTTGCGCCGGGGACAGGCCGGGTTCGAGCACGGCCAGAAAATAGTCGTGGTAGCGATTCCAGTTTTCCTGCGCCGTGTAGGCCCGGCCGAAATCGGCCGCGAGTTGGGTGACTGTTTGCGCGCCATAGTGCGGATCGGCCTCGCTCAGGTGCTGAATATCATGGCGGAGGAACTTACTCTCTTGCGCCATGGCGGTGTAGCGACGGGCAAGGTCCGCATTAAACGCCGCCAGCGCGGGAGGTGCGGCCTCTTTGGGATCGGTGGGCACAATTGCCAGGCCATCGCCCTGTCGGACGATCTGAAAACGAGTGCCGTGTTTTTCTGTGTTGAGGGTGCGCAAGCGGTGAAAAAGCTCGCGCTGTACTTCCGTCTTAAGCACCCCGAATGTGCCGACCCGACGGGTGAGGTCTTCCGGTAGGGTCGAGCGGCCTGGTTTGTCCGGATAGGGCAGGTCCGCTATTCCGGTGCGAATTTCCTCGGCGAGTGATTCCAGCGCGGCAAATCGCGGTGCCTGCTGCTCCGCCAGCTGGGTGATTTGTTCGGTGCGCGGGCGGGGTTGGAGATGGCTGGGGTGGATCACGGCGAGCAGTTCATCCTTGAGGCGTTCCTTTTGCGCCAGGAAGGCCTTTACTTTTGTGTCGAGCAGGGGCGGAAGATTCTCCGGTAAATGAATCCGGGCAGTGGCCGGAAGAAAATAGAGGTACGGGTGGGATACGGATTTTCTGGAATTTTCAGCAATTGCCCTGCGGTCCTCCGTTTCGAACGCCATCTCCTGGAGCAGGAATCGCTGGTCAGTCGAGAAATCGTCGAGGTATTGCGCAGCCTCCATCAGCACAAAGTAATCGCGATTCCCATCATTGATGATGACTCTGAGCATGAAGTCCAAATCTTCCCCACTATCGATAGGCTTGAATGAAAGCGGAGCGCGCGACGTTAAGTCGTGGCGGATAGCCTCGGCCTCGGATTCAAGCGTAAGCAAGGAACCCTCCTGGCGGGTGGCCAGTAGGGCGAGCGCGGTGGCGCGATCGGCGGACGTTTTGTCTTTTAACTCGTCCAAACTGGCGCGCAACTCGTCGACGAGGCGGTGCCGGGACGCGAGATAGTCGTTGATGCGTTGCGTTCGTTTTTCGGAGAGCGACCTTCGACGGAGCAAATTAGCGTAGGCCATGAAGAAGGTTTCACCTGGGCAATCAGGGAGGGAAGGATCGCGGGTGGTTTGGATCGCTCGGATATTGTCCGTGAGCAGCATCGCACCGAGAGCGGGTGGTTGCGGGATAAACACGTCAAACGAGCTGACTGAGACGGCTCGGGAATCTGAATATTGGGAAAGGTTGTCTTGAAAGTATGGATTGTACTGGGCTCCCTCTTGGCTCAGATTCAAGTGGCCGAAGGGCGCAGTTAGGGGCACGACTTGGGCGGTTACCGGGGTTCCCAAGAAAACACCGATGGCGGCGCAGGCGAAAATGCCGACGCCAAGCGCAACGAGTGAAGCACTAACCACCATGCGGGCGGTGCGGATGAAAGAAGAAGGAGAGGGCATAACGGGTGATCGGGTTTAACTAGCGCCACTCATCGCCAGAGCCGTGCCATCCGCTCGTGAGATAAATAATTGTCTTCATCCCAACGACTACCACCAGCTGGAAAAACTTTGGTTTTAAACGGGGTCAAAAAACTGGGTTCCAGGCACCATATTTAGCCAGAGCTGGAGAATGAAAATGGGTGTCAGGACACATTTACCTGCGCAGGGCAGCTCATGGTTTACGTTCATCCAAGCGATGACGCAAATACTCACGTGTGACACCAAGGCGACGCGCCGCCGCCGAAACATTGCCGTCGGTTTGGCGCAGCACATCAGCGATGAATTCGGCGATCATCGCTTCGAGCGAGAAACCGCTTTCGGGCACACTCCAGGCGGGATTTCTCCAACTGCTGGCCGCTGGCACCATGGAGTTCCCGAGTGCGGCAAACTCGAGTGGCGCACCCGCGCCAAAGATTACTTCGCGCTCGATCACGTGGGCGAGCTCACGGACGTTGCCCCGCCAAGGCTGAGCGAGGAGACGCGCCTCCGCCGCGGGCGCGAGCGCAATATTCTTCAGACGGTAGCGGGCGGAGATGGTGGCCAACAGATGGCGGGCAAGCAACACGACATCGGTACCGCGCTCGCGAAGCGGTGGCAGCGTGAGGTGCAGGAGATTGAGGCGATGGAAAAGATCCTCGCGAAACCCGCCCTGGCCCACGAGCTCGGCCAGCGGCCGGTTGCTGGCAGCGAGAAGGCGCACATTGACGTGAATTTCGCGGGTGCCACCGAGTCGCCGAATCGTGCCGTCTTCGATCGCCATGAGTATTTTGGCCTGGGTCGCAGCGGCCAGCATACCGATCTCGTCGAGAAACAGCGTGCCACCATCGGCGGCTTCAAAGAGCCCAATGCGGGCGGACTTCGCGTCGGTGAATGCGCCCCGCTCGTGGCCAAAAAGCTCGGACTCGGCCAGGGTCTCGGTCAAGGCGGCGCAGTTGATCGTGATGAATGGCCGGGCGGCACGTGGGCCCTCGCGGTGCAGCCAGCGGGCAAGCGCACTTTTGCCAGTGCCGGTTTCGCCCTCGATGAGCACCGGCGGCAGGTGATGTTCGAGGCGCCGATCAGTGGACAGGATCGTCTCAAGCTGGGCGCGAATGGCCGAGAGAGTCTGGCCGAAAAAGAGCTGACCAGCACCGGAGGCGGTTTGGATTGCCGCGTGTTCCTCCCGTCGGGCGACGCGTCGCGAGCTGCGGCAGCGTTGAAACGCGATGGGTAGTTCGTCCGGCTCAAACGGTTTTGTCAGATAGTCGCCGGCTCCAAGTCGAATGGCCTCAACCGCGTCCTTGATCCCACCAAACGCAGTCACCACGACGACGCCGGTGTTTTCGGAGAACGTACCTTCGCGCAATAATTCAAGCGCGTTGCCGTCGGGCAAGTGCAGGTCGGTCAGGGCAAACTCAAAACGCACCGCGTGAAGCAGGCGTCGAGCCTCGGCGAGAGTGGAACACTCGGTGACCTCCGCCCCGAGGCGGGTTAAGTGCGCCGCGAGACGTTTGCGCAACGGACCGTCATCTTCCAAAATCAAAATCTCGCACCCTTGGGTTAAGGCCGTTTCAGCAAACATCGCGAAAAGTTATATTGAGCAGAAACAGGAGAGTTCAACGCTTATGAGAGATGGCGACCGAACTGGGCAGGAGCGTAAAGGAACGGCATCTCAATCGCTCGGTTTTGCCGGATTCCCCAATCAATGTTCATCAGTGTGGATCAGTGGTTCACACTCCGCTGGTCTGACAGCCGGAAGCGCGGCAGCCCGAAGCAGGAATCTCTGAAAAATCCGGAATTATTTTCCTGTCCCTGCGCCTTCCTTGATCGCGGTGCGCAACTCTTCCTTCATGGTGAGGAACCGCGCGAACTGGTCGGCGTTGAGCACTTCCTTGAGATCGGAGGTGTGGGCGTCGCCCGCTTTTTCCATGGTCCGCGCTTTCGATAAGGTTCCTTCGTTGGACGCCGCGGCCGCCTGGATCTTGATCGCGTAGTCGAGATCGACGGCATAGACGCGGGGCAATTGGTCGGCCGTGAGGCCGAGCTTTGCGGACAGACGGTTATCCAGAAATCCGGCAATCTGATCGGGCGACCGCGCTGCGAGGCGGTCAAAGGCGGTTTCCGTTTTTTGTCGCCGGGCTGACATGCAACCCGTTCCGCAACTCATGAAGCTGATCAACACCGTCAGCGTGAAAAATAATGCAGCGCTTTTCATCAACCAAATAAATTAGGCGGCATTCATTGCGCGGCAAGAACGGATCGTGTTGGTTTTTTTCCGCGTATCTTTGCGTTCTTGGGGTGGAAATGTCAGATGGATCGGACCGCAGTGGGGTCGCTGCGGCTCCAGAATGTGGATCACAAAATGCCCTCATATGGCTGGTGGCTTGTTTTCTCCTGCCGCGATTATTTCCCGGAGGCACCCCGCCTGATGTTGATCCAGGTTATAGAAATCCCAGCGGTCATCGACTTGGATCAGCATTCTGCCTTGGGTGAAATTCACCTCGATCCGCAAATCTGTCCCTCCGACAAACTCGACCAGAAGCTCCGGAGAGAAACCGCTCGCGCGGCGGTATTCCGCCAGTTTCATCTGGGGATCTTCCATTTCGTAATAAGCGAACGCGGAACTATCGGGCCCATCTGCGACACCAGCTAAAGTGTGGAATATTTTCCGGAGACTGGCTTCGTCGAAAAATTCAATCCACGCCGGTACCAACAGGCCGGCATATTCATCGTCGCCAAAATGTCCGGCGGGATAGCCTGCGACTGAAACCTGCGGGTCGAACAGCGCCGATCGGATGGATTGGCATTTCAGATAACCGTTGGCGAGCACCAGAACCGGATCGGCCGGGAGTTTGGTCACTCGTGATTCGAAATTAATCGGGTTGGTGACACCCCATCCGCAAGTGATCCAGACGGCGCGGGCGGCACGTGAAACCTTCCGGGGAAAGTGCGGCTCGATGGAGACCGGCAGTAAACGGAGACCGGGCTCGACGATAGGGATGTGAACCTGCCAAAGAAGATTGTGAATGGCCGGTGCGGAGAAATCATTTGGCGTCGGCGGAGGCTGGATCGCGAACGCAGCTTGCGTCGCGATGACGGTGGAGAGAGCGAGCGCGAGAAATGCGAGGACTTGGCGACGTTGACGGATCCGACTTCTCCGGGTAGGCACGGGATGGTTTAGCGGAGCTGAAGTCCAGGGTCGCATGGTCGTCGTATCGGTATGACGAGCGCCGGGACGATTTATTAGGGAAGTATTTTGTGATTTGGATCCGGGGTTGGCTGCAGAGGTCGCCGTAATTTAAACACGGAGCAGCGGGGAATGGTTGCGATCGATGACTTGCTTCGCTGACTTTGCGACCTGGGTGTAATACTCCGGATCGGCTCCGGACCGCAGCGAGGTCGCCGCGGCTCCAGTGGCGTAATTGGACTCGACGGCTACATCTTCATCTGGCTTCGGCTCACACCTTGAACTCGTCGGGGTAGGGCAGGCCGGAAATACCGGCCACGAGACCGGGCTTTAAAATGCGTCCCTTCGGTTTTTCCCACGGTTCCTGTCGACCGAGTGCGGTGAAATCGAGAAAGTAAGTGGCGCCGCCGGCGCCTTCGGTGCCTCGTCCGTAGGCGGAGTAAGTATGAAACACACTCCTTCCATCGCGCAGGAAGCAGCTCATGCCGTGCAGATCGAACGGCTGGTCCTGTTTGATCATTTCCGCAATCCACGGCCTTTTCATCCATGCGGCCTTCCCACGAAAGTTGTACTCGATCGGGGCGACCGATTCGTCGAACGAAACGTGGAAGTCGTAGTTGAATAAATTTCCCGCGGACGAATACCACGGGAGCGTCCAGCCCATGCGTTTTTTGAATGGACGAATCTTTTCCATCGGGGCGCGTGAGATCATGACGAGATTGGTGTCACGGGTCCGCAAATGGGTCAGATGGCCACGCGCGATGTGATCGGCCCACGACGAACATCCCGGACACGGTTCCTTGAGCGGTTGGCCGTTTTTCCAGCGCCACATGAAATGGTAAACGATGAGCTGGTGCCGGCCGTCGAAGAGATCGAGCAGGCTTACCTTGCCATTTGGACCGTCGAAGACGTATGGGACACTCATCTCGACCATGGGTAAACGGCGGCGGTCGGCATTGTGCGCGTCGCGGAGTTTGGTAAATCGCTTTTCCTTTTTGAGGAAAGCGACGCGTTCCTTGCGCCATTGATCGCGCGATACGATTCGGGGGAGCGTGGTTTTGGCGGGGGATTTCGACTGCTTCATGGGATTTGCTCCTGTGGTTGAATGGTCGTGGGCCGCAAACGGATGCCCACTCTTGTCAAGATCGACGAATGAGGCCTGGTGTTCCGGACATTGCGCTTAGGGTATTTGGGATGGAGTGGCATATGAACGCAGCCGCCTCGCCGGATTTTCGACCTGTTTGTCCGAGCCAATTGCGGACGACTCGCTGGATGCCGCGCTTTCTTTTAACAGCAGTGAAGACAAAATCCTGAACGATGAGGAAGCCGGATTGCCCACGAACGACACGAATGGGTACGAAATGGAATGGGAGTTTCGTCAACTCGGATGAATCACCTGCCCGGTCAACTTATGTCCTTAACTTTCGGACATCATGGGTGAGACCGAAAAAGGATTTTCGAATAGGCGCGATTTTCATGGGAATTGGTCCACTGTTTCAATTCCCCTCGCGACTTATTGGATGGTGATGGTGATCACGGCGTGGGAAGGCGCGATGATCAGGTTGAGCAGCGCGGCGTTGCTCGTGACGGAGCCGGCGGAATTGGTGACGACCACCGTGTAACTGGCGGCGTCGGCAACCGAGGCGGACGCAATGGTGTAACTGCTGCCCGTCGCGCCCGCAATCGATGCGCCATTTTTCAGCCATTGGTAGGTCGGAGCGGGTGTGCCGGTTGCGGTCACTGAAAAAATTGCGGAGCCAGCGGTCACCACCGCGACATTGGACGGCTGGGTGGTGATGGCTGGTGCGCCGGTCGTTGCCGTTTCCAAGACGAAATGTGCCGCCGTGAGCGCGGGCAGCGTATAGCTGAAATGATTTCCGGTGATGCCTGTCACTGCCGCTCGCTCCGTGATCGTCGCGCTGGCGGCGTCGAAGGCGAAGACGCGCGCGCTGGTGTAGTTCGTCGTGCCGGCGATGGTGAAGTTGACCGGCGTGGCGGTGTCGTAACTTTTATTGAGGACGATCACGTGAAGCCGGGCGGTCGAAGTGTCTTCGAGGGAGGCATACGTGGTGCAGGTGGCGGTGTCGGTGGTGCTGGCGGCAACGGCCGTGTTGCCGAACTGCTTTCCGGTTCCGTCGTAATTGCGATAAAGTTTAAAAGCGCTGGCGACATACGTGACGTCGCTGTGCAACGGCCAGAACGAAGCGAGATAGACCCCGTTTTTGCCAAACGCGCCGAGAATATCGGCTTCGGCGATGCCGCCCGAAATATGATTTTCACCGCCAAAATTGTATTCGGAAAACCCGAGTTTGGTGCCGGGATAAAACGTG
>DASYDH010000044.1:0-350085 GCA_036499685.1 Lacunisphaera sp.
AGGTCCGATTTTAGTCCATAGAGAATAAGGCTCAAACCAACTAATTGATTGTTCGGGTCGCCTTAGGTAACTTCATCGGCAACTGTTCCGAAATCCTAGTAAGCGGCGAAACCCGCGCCTTCCGTTTAATGGCGCAATTGATTTCGGGCTTTTTGTCCGCCGTCTCCACCCATCCTTTACGGTTGGTCGATTTCCCGTCTACTTCACCATATACGCTGAAAGAATAGCGGGGAGACTCTGGACCCCTGACATACGGTTTCTTGCGTTTAAGGGGCGGCAATTCGGGGTGACTGGTGCGGAATTGGCCGGCTGGTTTGTTGGCGCTGAGAATCGGGCCATTGATGCTTTTCAGACGGGATCGGATAATTTCTAGGCGTTCGGAAAGAATCATGGGAAATGGCGTATAAAATGGGGGAGATTGGGTGTATTGATATATATGACAGATGACCTTAATCCATCGCCTCCTCAATCCACTGCTTCATCGCGGCTGCCAAGTCAGGGTTATCGTCAGAATAAGCACTCAAAACCTCTTCCATCTTCTCCTTTTCCATGCGGGAAAACACTTCCTGAAATGAATCGGTTTCGTGAAGGTGGATTCCCTTCACTTCCAAGAGTATTTCTGCGAGCTCCTTTAGAGCGTTCAGCCGAGCTGAAGCGATTAGTTGCATACCTAACATCTCAAAATTCCGCATCTTGAGTTTGTCGATTTCGGCCTGTGTTTCGGCGTCCATAATTTAGTTTTTCCTAGCGGTTAATAAATGCCTCTGAGGTAGGGCATTTATATCGCCAGAATGTCAAAACTTGTAAGAGACGGAAGATAAACTGGATTCAAATTGCGACACTACCACTATGACTAGCAGATTGACAGCGGGCGGGGCGTTTCTACGGTGGGCCGCTTCCCCCTATGATTTCCTGGATTCAACGCTACTTTCAGAAACACTTTCGCCTCGTTTTCGGCCTTATTCTGGTCGCCGTCGCCCTGCCCATGGTGATCGTTTACAGCTCCGCTGGCTCCAGCACGGGCCGCATGGGCGACAAGGAACTCAGCCGCGAATTCTTCGGCATCAACTTGGAAAACCGTGAGCAGGCCCGCCAACTGGCGATCGATGCGAGCCTTAGCGCCGAGCTCAAGGCCGGTTACAATGCCCTCCAAGGCGACCAAGCCCAGCAATACGCGTTGCAACGTGTCGCCGGCCTCGCCCTCGCCGACCAGCTTCACCTCCCCTTGCCCACGTCCGACCAGATTTCCAAGTACGTCATGACGCTGCGGGCTTTCCAAAACGAACAGGGCCAGTTCGACCAGAAACGCTATGCCAGCTTCGGCGATTCGCTCAAGACCGGTGGCCAGCTCAACATTGGGGACGTCAACCGCGTGCTGCGCGACGACACCCGCCTTGACCAATTGAGCAAGATCGTCGGCGGTCCGGGCTATGTGATGCCAGCCGATATCAAGCAGCAGTTGATCCGCGCCGATTCCACGTGGACCGCCCAGGTCGTCACGCTCGATTACGCCAGCTTCAGTCCCGCGATCAATGCATCCGAGGAGGCGTTGAAGAAATTCTATGCGGACAATTCCTTCCGCTACGATGTCCCGGTCCGCCCGCGTTTCAGTTACGTCGAGTTCAATGGCAGCGATTTCAAATCCGCCCCGCCCACCGAGGCCGAGGCCCGCGCATTCTACCTGGCCCATCCCGACGCCTTCCCCGTGCCAGCGGAGCCCGTCAAGAAAGACGCTGCGACCCCGGCAGCTCCAGCCGTCTCCGACAATTTCCAGAAAGTCCGTTCGCAGGTGGAAATCGCGATGCAAAATATGGCGGAAGCGCACGTTTCCTCGAAAGCCGCGAACGATCTCACGGTTGCGATCTACGAGCACAAATTGACCGCCAACTCCCCAGAGCTCGCGGAGTTCCTCGCCAGCCGTCATCTCGCCGTGACCCCCGTCGCGCCATTCGCGCCGGGTTATCCGCCGGCCGACAAGAGCTGGCTGGGAAAATACGCCGAACAAATCGAGCGTTTGAACAAGGAGCATTTCTTTTCGGATCCGGTGATGACCAATCAAAGCTACGCCGTTTTGCTCTGGAACGAGACACTGCCGGAGTACAAGCCGTCGCTGGCCGAGGTGCGCGATCGCGTCGCGGCTGATTTCAAGGAAAGTGAAAAACGCCGGTTGTTCATCGCGCGCGGTCGTGCCCTGCAGGCGCAGCTTCAGGCGGCTGCGGTCAAGAGTCCCACGGAATTTGCCACGGCTGCCGCCGCCGAAAAACTCGACGTAAAGAGCTACGCGAATTTCACGCTCCGCCAGCCGCCGGCAGGCATGCCACCGCAGGCGTTTGGTGCCTTGCAACATCTCCATGCCGGCCAGGTATCGGACATGATGGCCACGGCGGACAAGGGCTTCGTGGTCTTTGCGCAGGAAAAAAAGCTGCCTGACCTCAGTCCCACCGGTCCGCTCTACGTCGAAGCAAAAAAGCAGCTCATGCTTTTCACTTCCGGGACCAATGAAAATTCCTACTTGAGCGATCTCGTGGAGCAGGAGTTGAAGAAAACCGCCGAGCCTACTCCGCATTGAGCGGGTAAAACCGGGGGGCGGCGCCACTCATCCCGTGAAAATGCCGCCCACCCATCACACTACTGCCACCGCCGACCGCGGTGGCATTTTCTTTGCTGAAACCCTTCGCTCTCGAATGCCGTCACAAAAAGCTTAAACTTTGCCTTCGTTTCACGTGTACTCAGTCTGATCAGATCATTTTTAAATTCATCATGTCTTTTCGCCGTCGTCTTTTCACCACCATCCTGACCAGCCTGCTGACCTGCTCCTGCATTTTCGCGGAAGACACCGTGCCCTCCTCCGTTCCCGGACCCACCGCCAAGACAACGGTGCCGGAACTCACCCTGCAGCAATGCGTCGATCGCGCGTTGAAAAAAAACTTCACCCTCGAAGTCGAGCGCTACAATCCCCTGATCGCGAAGGACGCGATCGATATCGCCAAGGGTGCCTATGACCCCGTCGTTAGTGCGACCGGTTTCCATGGGCGGAGCACCACCGATGCGATCGGCGACCAGTCTTCCGCTGGAACCACGAGTTCCGAATTGCGCGCGGGAGTAACCCAACAGCTCTATACGGGCACAACGTTGACTGCGAGCAGCCAACTCGACCGCAGCAAGAACAACCCCGCCATTTACAGCATCAACCCGGCCTACAATGCGGACCTGACCCTTTCGGTCCGCCAGTCATTGCTCAGCGGTTTTGGCACAGCGGTGAACAAAGCCACGCTCAACCGCGCCAAGATCGGCGTCACTGTCGCCAACCTCAATTTCAAGGTCCAAGCCCTCGACGTCATCCAGAACACCGAGGACGCTTACTACAATCTCGCCTTCGCCCGTGAGCAACTGAATGTCCGCAACCTCTCCCTTGAGCTGGCCCAGCGGCTGTACGATGAAGCCAAGACCCGGCGCGACACCGGCGTTTCCACCAACCTCGACGTACTGCAGGGCGAAGTCGGCGTGGCCAACGCGCGGCGAAATGTCCTGCTGGCCGAACAGCAAACGAAGGACAGCCAGGACGCGCTCCTCGCCCTGATCGGGCAGTTTGAATTGGATACCGATGTGGGCGCCGTTCATTTCAAGGACGAGGAGGAGCCCGTGCCGGTCTTCGCCTCATCCTACCAGATGGCGAAGCAAAACCAGCCCGACTACCTCGCGTCACAGGCGACGATCGACCAATTGAAGCTCGACGTGGTCGTGGCCAAGGACGCCACCAAACCCGACTTGAGCGTCGGCGGTGCCGTCGGACTAAATGGCAATCGCGGCAGCGCCAACGACGCATTTGGCGACGCCTTTGACCGCAGGGGCAATTCCTGGCAAGTGGACTTTGCCTTCAGTTATCCATGGGGACAGGTGTCCGAGAAAGCCCGCTACCGGCAAAGTATTTCCACCCTAAGCCGCGAACAGATGCGCCTGCGCCAAGTCGAGCAAAGCATCGAGGTGAACGTTCGCAGCGCGGTTCGTTCGGTCGAAACCAATCACGAAAGCGTCAAGATTGCCGCCCTCGCGTCCGACCTCAGCCAGAAGCAGTATGAGTTGGAAAAAGCCCGTTTCGATGCCGGTTTGTCCACCTCTTACCTCGTGCTCCAGGCCCAGAACGATCTCGACACGGCCCGCGTCAACGAACTCGAAGCCAAAGTCACGCTTCACACCGCCATCGCCGCCCTTCACCGCATCGAAGGCAGTTCGTTGCAACGTTACGGCGTATCGTTGCCCTGAGTTTTTGGAAAACGGTCTGGGCTGCGAGCCATCCGATTGGGCCGGAGAAATAGCCGGCGATCATTCATGGAGCCACGGCGAGCCCGCCGCGGTCGGGAGAATCGCAGCGGGCTCGCTGCGGCCCAGATCGGAAACGAAGTGGGTTATCCGCCCTGAATTAAATCCGTTGATTTTCGGGGTGGTCAATGGCCGGATCATGGGCATTTCATTGAGCGGTTGAATCCATCCCCTCACACCCGCACTGCCAGCTGGTCATGGCAGATGGCCAGCCACGTTGTGATTCGCTTCCGACTTCGGCGTGAGATCACCCCGTCATGAGACCTGAATTTAAATACGGCCTGATCATCGGCGTTGGCCTTGGTCTCTGGCTATTTCTCGAACACAGCCTTGGCCTGCACATCGCACATCAGAACATCGGAGTGTGGACCGGCTATCTTTCGAACTTGGTTCCGACGACAGCGCTTTTCCTCCTTCTTCGGCAAAAGCAATTGAGGGCAACCGATCATCGCTTCACGCCAGGACAAGCCATCGTTTCCGGCATGTTGGCCTCATTTCTGGGCGCGATGATCGTGTTCGTTTTCCAAATGGCCTACAATCGGTGGATCGGCCCCGACTGGATCGACAACGCGCTGGCAGTGAAGGTTGCCGTACTGCGTGCGCATGAGATCTCCGAAGACGCCATTCGGCGCGCGATCACCCTTTTCCGCCAGGCGAATAGCCCGGTTGGTTTAATTATTGGCACCGTAATCAACCAGACCGTCACCGGCGGAATCATTTCTGCGGCGATCGCGGTTCTTCTGATCCGCCAGAAAAAGATCACCACGGAAAACACGGAATACACAGAAAAAATACGCTAGTATTCCTCAGATCGAAAACCATTCCTTCATTCAATTCTGTGTATTCCGGGTATTCTGTGGTTAAAATTGACCGGTAGTCGGGTGCGGCCTGAAATCATCCAGCTTCTCCACCTATGAAAATAATTGATCAATCCGCGCGTCTGCGGCGTCGACCAATCGGTGCGGCGGCAATTGGGTTTTAAACCACGTCCGCTGTTTCTTCACCAAGCCACGGGTATCTTGGACGATTTTTGCGGCCAGTTCGCCGGCCGGCAACTTTCCGTTGAGATGTTCTATCGTCTCGCGATAGCCGATCGCCTTGGCCGCGCTCGGATTCTGCATCAGGCCTTTCGCGAGCAGGCCCGCCACTTCCTCCACCAATCCCTCGCGCAACATCGTCGCGACGCGTTGCTCAATCCGCGCGTCCAGCACCGATTTTTCCCGCACCAGCTCGCACAGCTTCATCTCATACGCGGAGAAAGGCGACGGTTGCGCGGCGAATTCCGCCCTGAGTGCGGCTAACGTGCGGCCCGAGGCCAGACATCGCTCCAACGCGCGGGATACACGACGCGGATTTTGGAGGTCGAGATTCCCCAGTCCTTGCGGGTTGAGCTGGCGCAGTTCCTCCAACAAATTTTCCACTCCGCCCGTTTCGAGCCGTTGCCGCAGTTCGTTGCGAAGCGTTGCCGGCACCTCGACGTCATCCGCCACCGGCGCGAAAAAAGCTTTCAGGTAAAACCCACTGCCACCGGTCACGAGTATTTTTCGACCGCGCTCCAGAATCCCACCCAACGCGCTTCGGGCGGCGTCAACGTAGCGAGTAATGTCCATCGGGTCGGTGACCTCACGATTGTCGATCAGATGATGCGGAACGCGCGCCAGTTCCGCCTTCGACGGCTTGGCGGTGCCGATGTCCATGCCGCGATAAAACAGCAGGGAATCGCATGAAATAATTTCCGCCTTATTCGCCTCCGCCCAACGCAGTGCCAGCTCAGTCTTACCGACAGCCGTGCAACCGGTGAGAACGTAAATCGGGGAAGGCATCGCAGCATCCAAACCGCGCGCGGATTTGTTGCAAAACTCCTTTTGCGTTCCCGCCTCGAACCGCTCTCAATGCCCGGCTTATCCATTGAAAGTCCGGTTCATCTTCAATCCCTGCTCCGGCCGAAATCGGAAAAATCCGTATCTCTACGATCGCGCAGTGGATTTCATCGCCCAGGAACAGCTCGACGGAACCATCGTTCGCACTGAGCGCGCGCGCCACGGCACGGAGCTCGCGCGACAGGCGGTGGACGACGGTTGCGAACTCGTTGTGGCAATTGGCGGTGACGGCACGATGAACGAGGTCGCCGACGGACTCGTCGGCTCGCCGGCAATTTTCGGCCTGATTCCCTGTGGTTCGGGGAACGGCTTGGGGCGGCATCTCGGGATTCGCAAACCCGGCCATGGTGCGTTTCAGACTTTGCTCCGCGGCCGCCCCAAGGCGATCGACACGGGCGTGGTCAACGGCTTTTCGTTTTTTAATGCGATGGGGCTCGGGATCGAGGCGGACATCGCGGTTCGTTTCAGCCGCCAGACCAATCGTGGTCTCGCCGGTTATATTCGCGTGGGCGTTCCAGCTTTTTTCTCGCATCAACCCGAGACATGCATCGTGCACCACGGCGGCACGACCGACAAAGTAACCGCCTTTACGTTGGCCGTGATGAACTCCGACCAGTACGGCAACGACGCCCGCATCGCACCCGGCGCGAAATTAGACGACGGTCGTTTCGAATTGGTGAGTGTTCCGCGTGTCGGATTTTTCGGAGCGTGCGGAATGCTGTACCGGCTCGGCACGGATACCTTCGATCAGGTCAAGGCCGTCACGCGTTTCAGCGGCGCGGAATTTGTCGTTGAACGCGAAAAGGCCGGCTGGATTCACACCGACGGCGAACCGCGCGCGACTACCGCGCGGCTCGAGATCAGCCTCAAACCGCACAGCCTGCGCATCATGGTACCGGCGGCGGAGTCGCCTTGAATTCCATTACCGTGCCGTCCGCGGCCACGATCCGGTTGCGGCCGGCTTTCTTCGCCGCGTAGAGCGCCTTATCCGCCACCGCGACCAACTCGGTGGCGTTCTTCGCATCGCCGTCACTACAAGCAACGCCTGCGCTCATGGTCACCTCAACGGTGAGGTCCTTGTTTACCACGCACGGAACCTCGGCCAACAGCAGGCCCAATCGCTTGATCCCGTCGACCGCGTGCTTGCGGTCCGTCTCGACCATGATGATCGCGAATTCCTCGCCGCCATAGCGCGCGACCCGATCGACATTGCGCACCTGGCCTGCAAGCAGACTCGACACGTGCCGCAACACCTCGTCGCCAGTCTGGTGTCCGTGCGTGTCGTTGATGCGCTTAAAGTGATCGATATCGACCATCACGAGCGAGAACGGCCGCACGAAACGCACAGAGCGATCCCATTCTTCCGCCAGAATGCGCTGAAATTCGCGCCGGTTGAGAAGTTTCGTGAGTTCGTCGCGCAGTGCCAGCTGGCGCAGTTGCGCGAGCGTTTCATCCAATTTGAGCGCGTACCGCAGCGACCGCTCCAGCAATCGCGGTGTCAAACCGCCCTTGACGAGATAATCCGCCGCGCCGGCTTCCATGGCGGCAATATCCACCTCCTCGCTGTCGTCGGCGGTTAGCACGATCACCGGCGTCTCCGAGCCCGCGATGCGTGCTTCGCGCAACAGCGCCAATCCATCACGATCGCCGAGTCGGTAATCCAACAGGCACGCCGCATACTTTCCGCTGAGCAATTTTTTCAGCCCGTCGTCGTAACTCGTCGATTCATCCAATTCAAACGGACCGGTGCGGAAATTTTTCACCAGCTGCACCATCAGCCGCTGCTGTACGCGATCGTCGTCGATGAGGAGAAGTTTTCGCGTCTTGGCCATTTCAGAACGAACGGTTCAACGTAGACCCCCGACGAGTTCCGCCGCCTTCGTCCGCAAATGTGCCGCCACTTCGGTGCGCTGGTTCAGGTTGTCCTTGATGACATTGACGAGCGCGCTGCCCACCACGACGCCGTCAGCGGAAGCCGCCACTTCCCGCACCTGCGCCCGAGTAGAAATGCCAAAACCCACCACCACCGGCAATTTCGTGTGTTCGCGAATGCGCGCGACAGCCTCGGGAATGTTTGCCGCCATCTGGTCACGCACACCGGTGACGCCTTCACGCGATACATAATAAATAAAGCCTGTCGCTGCCGCCCCAATTCGCGGCAGACGCTCCGCCGGAGTCGTCGGTGCCACGATGAAAACGGTTTTCAGATCGTATTTCCGGCAGGCGGCCGAAACTTCCCCGGCCTCCTCCGGCGGCAAATCGAGCGTCAACATGCCATCGACGCCGGCAGCCTTCGCCTCGTGTACGAAATTTTCGACGCCATTGGAAAAAACCAGGTTGTAGTAAGTGTAGAAAACCAGCGGCACCTGGCTCTTCGCGCGAATTCTTCGCACCAACTCGAAAACCCGCGCGGCATTCATGCCGCTCTCCAGCGCACGCTGGGACGCCAGCTGATTGGTCAGGCCGTCCGCAAGCGGATCGGAAAAAGGAACACCGAGCTCCAGCACGTCGGCACCAGCATCGATCACCGCCAGGCAGGCCGCCAGCGAGGTGTCAAAATCGGGGTCGCCTGCGCAAAGATAGGCAACAAAGGCGGCGCGTTTTTCCTGACGGGCTCGGGCAAATGCTTGGGCGATGCGATCCATGGAAGGGAGGTTGAATTGAAGGATAACCCCGCTCCGACGCAAACGTCGATTTAACCCCGGCGGAAAATCGATTTCAGTACGGCAGGGCGAATTCGACCAGCACCGGGCGGTGATCCGAGAGCATGCAGCGGACGATCTCAGCCTTCGGTTGCTGGCATTCCTGCGGCAGAAAAATATAATCGAGCGCCCGGGCGGGAAACGGTGACGGGAAAGTGCGCCCAGTCTTCGGCAGCAAGGTGTAGCTGTTGGATTGCTCGAAATAGCCCAAAAGCGTCGAGGTCGCGTCCGGCCAATGGCTGGGATTGTTGAAATCGCCGCAAACAATGGGCGGTGCCCCCCAATGCGAAGCCCGATGCAGGCGTTGTTCGTCCAAATAATGCATCAACTGAACCACCTGCTTGAGTCGCTGCGGCCGGGAGCGGTGATGCATGTGAATATTAAAGAGCGGCAGCCGCTTTCGTTTGCCCAAATCGATCTCCACAAAAACAAAACCCTTCTCGCCGATTTTCCCGGTGCCGAACGGGATGGTCTCGGCATGGATGATCGGAAACCGCGAGAGGACCGCATTGCCGTAATTGAGATGAATGCGGCCAGTGCGCCGGTTGTTAATACCGAACGCGGAATATGGAAGGCCCGTGTGTTCCCGAAGAAATGCGAGATGATCGAAGCTCCCGCTCCAGCGCGAATTCTCGTCGATTTCCTGCAACGCCACGATGTCCGCATTGAGCCGCTGGATGAGCTTGGCGATCTTGGTCAGGTTAGCGCACAGCTGCTTCACCGACCTCAGCCCTTGGTGCAGCGACAATCCCCGGGCATGGGCGATATTGAACGTCAAAAGTCGCAAATGGGGCACACAATCAACAAAATCCCCAATTCCCGATCCGCAACCGTTAATCTTCTGCAACAAGCCGCCACTGCTCACTGGGATGAAATCTAAATTGGGGCGGTCAACGGGATTCGAACCCGCGACCCCAAGAATCACAATCTTGTGCTCTAACCAACTGAGCTATGACCGCCGTAAAATTGAGGGCTGAACTTCGTAAGCCAATCCCACCCTGTCAACCCATTCTTGTCCGGGATTCCGATCATCGAGAATTCCCTCATAAGCTCATATTTTTACGCACGATGACGCGGTTTCCGCTGGAATTGCCCAGATTCCTTACTCCCAAAATCTCTAAGACGGTCGAGCCGCTCGTCATCGTGACTTTTGTAAAAATTCGCCTCGCCTAGTTGCTGGCTTCCGGTATCCGGTGACTGGCATGATATCCTTCAAGAAACTGCTGGGTAAGGACGAAAAATTTTACGACCTGCTGGAAGCGAGCGCGGAGGAAACGCGCATCAGCACCGATCTCCTCGTCAAGATTCTGCGCAACGAAAGCGCCGCCCAAGCCTCCAGCATTCACGATATCATCCAGACCCGCCGCAAAGACAAGCGCATCACCCAGCAGATCACTGAGGAACTCTGCAAAACCTTTGTCACTCCTTTTGAACGCGAGGACATTGAGGCGCTGTCACTGGCCCTTTATCGGATTCCAAAAACGGTGGAAAAAATCGTCGAACGCCTGACCATTTGTCCGGCCCGTGTGCCGCGGGAAAGCATGCAGCGCCAGGTTGCATTGCTGGCGGAAGCCGTCGACGCGGTGGTTTTCATGGTAAAGGAATTGCGCAAGGGCATTCAGGTCGACCGCATCCAGGACGCCAACAGCCGCCTGCAATTCGCCGAGGGCGAAGCGGACAAGGTCATGCTCGCGATGCTCAAGGAGCTGTACAACGGCCCGTACGACGCCAAGGAAGTTTTTATCCTGAGGGAACTCTACGATCTCGTGGAAACCGCCGTGGACCGTGCCCGTGATGCCGGCCAGGTCGTGTTTCAGATTATGCTGAAATATTCCTGAGCCCGACCGCCGCCCCGCCGCCGAGCCCCATGACTATTTTCCTGATTGTCCTTCTGGCCGCACTGGCCTTCGAGTACATCAACGGTTTTCACGACGCCGCCAACGCGATCGCCACCGTTGTCTCGACCAAGGTCCTGACGCCCCGCCAAGCCATCGCACTCGCAGCGGTGTTCAACCTCGTCGGCGCCCTCGCCGGTACAGCCGTCGCCAAAACCATCAGCAACGGCCTCGTCGACGCGAACGCCGTCACGATGAATACCATTCTTAGCGCGCTGGTCGCCGCCATCATTTGGAATCTACTCACGTGGTGGCTCGGGCTGCCCTCAAGCTCCAGCCATGCGCTCATCGGCGGCCTGTGTGGCGCAGCCCTCGCCACGTCATCCGGCGACTGGAATGTTTTGCTTTGGTCGTCCATCGACAAAGACGGCCACTCCGTCGGTCTCTGGCCAAAGGTGGTGATGCCGATGTTCAGTTCTCCCGTGGCCGGCTTTATCGGCGGCGCACTGCTCATGTTTTTGCTATTGGTGTTCATCCACCGACTCACCCCACGCACGGTGAATGGGGTTTTCGGCAAGCTCCAGCTGGCGAGCGCCGCGTTCATGGGCTATAGTCACGGCTCCAACGATGCCCAAAAAACCATGGGGATCATCACGCTGGCTCTTTTCACCTCCACAAAAAACGGCTCGTTCAAGCACCTGCCGGAATGGGCGGCCTTTCTGCAGGTCTCCGACAAGAATATTCCTCTCTGGGTCATCCTCTCGTGCGCGCTCATGATGGCCGCGGGCACGGCGGCAGGCGGCTGGCGTATCATCCGCACGATGGGTCACAAGATGGTCAAGCTCCAACCGGTGCATGGCTTCGCAGCGGAAACGACCGCCGCGCTCATTATTCACGGCGCTTCCACACTGGGAATCCCGGTCTCCACCACCCACGTCATCTCCACCTCAATTATGGGCGTCGGCGCGATCAAACGCTTCAGCGCCGTGAAATGGGGCGTCGTCGAACGCATCATCTGGGCATGGGTGCTGACGCTCCCGGTCTGCGGAATGCTGGGCTACTTCGCCCAGCGACTAGCGAGCTTTCTGGCTCATTATTAAAGCACTTCCGAAGGCCCGTCGCCGAGATCGCTCTTGGAGCGGCAGCGACCCCGCCGCCGTGCTCTCGTGGGCGAGGTCGCCCACGCTCCAGCTCGGAGCCGGCCGTCTTCAGTCGAATGCTGCAATGATGCGGTGACCGCGCAATCAGACCGGTGGCGTGCTCAGTGAATCCGGGCGCGGGACCTTTCCAATGTCGCTGTGGCGGATATCCTGTCCTTTCGAAAGGAAAACCATTTCCTCGGCGATATTCACCGCGTGATCGGCAATGCGCTCGATGGATTTCGAGATGAACATCAGCTCAATCGCGCGCGAAATCGTCTCGGGACGTTCAATCATGAAACTGGTGAGGCGCCGATAAAGCAGCCGGTTCAGATTATCGACCTCCGAATCGCGACGGATCACGCTCATCGCCTTGTGTTCGTCTTCCTGCACGAAGCAATCAAGCGCGTCGCGTAACATCTCGAGGGCAATATTGGTCATTCGCGGCAGATCCGCATAAAGCTCAAGGCGCGGTTCGATCGCAAGTTTGCGCGAGCGGCGCGCAACGCTGGTCGCTTCATCTCCCACCCGTTCGAGATCGTGGCTCGCCTTCATGCCCACGATAATCACGCGCAACTCCGAAGCGACCGGGCCACGCAAAGTCATGTAACGGATGGCTTCGTCGTCGATTTGCACTTCCAATTTGTCGAGTTCATCGTCCGCCACGATCACCCTGTCCGCGAGTGGAATGTCCGCCTCAAGCAACGCCTTCATCGCCTGCCGCGTCTGATCGATCGCGCGTTCGCCCATTTGCAACAAGTGGGATCGGAAGTTTTCCAGTTCAGCATCGAAGAAACGTTTCATGGGAAATCTTGAAGTAGCGAGGAGTGAGTAACGGATAGTGAGTAGTCGATGGAGATCGATATTTGGTGATCTTTACCTGCTCCGGCTTCAGCCGAAGCGCCCGGAGACGTAGGCCTCAGTCTGCGGATTCGAGGGATTCATGAAGATCGTGCGGGTCTCGGCGTATTCGATCAGCTTGCCCATGTAGAAAAATGCCGTGCGATCCGACACGCGGGCGGCCTGTTGCATGTTGTGGGTCACGATGACGATCGTATAATCTTTTTTCAGTTCGTGAATGAGTTCCTCCACCTTCGCCGTCGCGATCGGATCGAGCGCGGAACACGGCTCATCCAACAGCAACACCTCCGGACGAACCGCGATGGCGCGGGCAATGCACAAACGCTGCTGTTGGCCGCCGGATAGACTCGTGCCGGGACGATACAGGTGATCCTTTACTTCATCCCAAAGCGCCGACATGCGGAGCGATTCCTCCAACCGGTCCCGCAGCAGTTTCCTGTCGTTGACGCCATTGAGTCGCAGACCGCACAGCACATTTTCCTCGATCGTCATCGTGGGAAACGGATTGGACTTCTGAAAAACCATGCCGACGCGCCGGCGCACCAGCGTCGCGTCGACCTTCGCGGAATAGAGATCCTCACCGTAAAGCCGGAGATCGCCACCGATCCGGACGCCGGGACTCAATTCGTGCATGCGATTCAACGCGCGCAAGAAAGTGGATTTCCCGCAGCCGCTCGGCCCGATGATTGCCGTCACCTTTTTACTCGGAATCTGAATGCTGATTTCATGCAGCGCCTGATGCGCCGAATACCAGAGTGAGAAATTCCTGATGTCGAAAGCCACTTCGCCGATTGCCTGCCCCGGCTGGCTCGGAGCGGCAGGAGCCGGGATGTTAAAGGTACGAGGCGGCTGCGGGATGGAAATGGGTTCGGCCATTGCGTTCATGATTAAGTAAATTTGCGGTCGCGGGAGACGATGCGGACGAAAATATTCAGGGAGAGAATGATGCTCAGCAGCACGAGCGCACCCGCCCAGGCCTGCCGGTGCCAGTCGTCGTAAGGCGAAATGGCGTACGAGAAAATCTGCAGCGGCAACGCCGCGATGGGTTCGGCGAGATTGTGATTCCAGAAATTATTGCCGAGCGCCGTGAACAACAGCGGCGCAGTCTCGCCGGCCACGCGCGCCAGCGCGACGAGCACACCGGTGATGATTCCTTTCATCGCGGTTCGCACAACGATCACTGTGACGATTTTCCAGCGCGAAATCCCAAGGGCCAGTGCGGCTTCGCGATAACCCTGCGGAACGAGCAAAAGCATTTCCTCAGTCGTCCGCATCACCAGCGGAATCATCATCAGCCCCAGTGCCACCCCGCCGGCATAGGCTGAAAATGTTTTGAACGGCACGACCAGCAGGATGTAGACGACCATGCCCCACACGATGGAGGGAATTCCATTGAGTACGTCCGCGGCGTAGCGAATCCAATAGTTCGCCCGCTGCGAACCAAACTCCGCGAGATAAATGCCGCCGAGCACGCCCATCGGCACGCCCAGACACGCCGCCATGGCCAGAAGAATGAGACTGCCAACGATGGCATTGGCCATGCCTCCGCCGACTTCGCCAGTCGGCTTTGGCAACTGCGTAAAGAAATGCCAGTCGATCGAACTCGCGCCCTCGTGAATCAGGAAATAAAGCACGAGAAAGAGCGGTGTCATGACGGCAATGCTGCTCAGCAGCATCAGCCCGCCCATGGCGCGGCTCTTGAATTTTCGCCAGGCGTGTCCGCTCGGAGCGGTCTGCAGCAACATGGCGGTTGTGGTGGCAGCGTTCATGATCGGATCAATTTACCTTGCCCGTGCCACCACCCGAGAGGGAGCGCAGCATCAGCTGGGCGATGGCGTTGACGATGATCGTTACCGCGAGGAGGACCAATCCGAGTTCGAAGAGTGCACCGAGATACAAATCGCTGGTGGCTTCCGTGAACTCGTTGGCGATGACGCTGGCCAAAGTATAGCCAGGGGCGAACAACGACGCGCTGATTTCCGCGCGATTGCCGATCACCATCGTGACGGCCATGGTTTCGCCAAGCGCACGACCCAAGCCCAGCACCGCCGCGCCGAAAATGCCGCGACGCGCATAGCTGAGCACTGCGATGCGGATAACCTCCCAATGCGTCGCACCGAGTGCGTAAGCGGCCTCGCGTTGCAGGTTCGGCACCGAGCGAAGGATTTCGCGCGAGACGGAAGTGATGATCGGGAGGATCATGATCGCGACGATGATTCCACCGGCGAGCACGCTGACGCCGTAGATCGGTCCTTGGAAGAGCGGCAAAAACCCCAGCGAATTCTTCAGCCACACAAACAGATGATCGCGCAGCCAGGGGATCAGCACAAAAATACCCCACAAGCCAAAGATAACACTCGGCACGGCGGCGAGCATTTCCACCACCATGATCACCGGCTGGCGCAAACGAACGGGGGCCATTTCCGTGAGATAAAGTGCAGTGGCCACACCCAACGGAACGGCGATCAGCAGTGCGATCAACGAGGAGACCAGCGTTCCGTAAATGAAAGGCCACGCGCCATATTGGTCGGTCACCGGATCCCAATTTGAACTCGTGAGAAATCCAAAGCCAAACTTGCTCAGCGCGGGATGAGCTCCCCGGTAGAGCTCCCAGCCGACGAGAAAAATCAGCCCGACGATGGTGAGCGCAGCAAGCAACGCCAGCCACTTGAAACTGATGTCCGGCCAGCGACGCGGCGGCGGAAATTGAGCGGGAGCGACAGAATTTGTCATGCGCGCGGGAATGAAAACGGAGGGTGTGGAATCACGCCCTCCGTTGACGAATCTTATATTGTTACAATCAGGTGAACTGGACGAAGTGTCTCAGTATTTGATTTCATCGATGCGCTTGAGCACGCGCTCCTGCACGTTCGGCGGCAACGGCGAGTAGTTCAGACCCACCGCCATCTTTTCCCCTTCGTTGTAAGCCCACTTCAGGAACTGAACGAGCTTCTCGCCCTTCTCGTGATCCTTCTGTTGTTGATAGACTAGGAGCCACGTCGTACCGGCGATGGGATAGGCCTTTGCGCCCGGCGGATTTACCATCGAGAAACGGAAGTCGTCCGGAATCGTGGCAGTGGCCAGTGCATCGGTCACGCTGTCCAGCGAAGGAGTGACGTAGTTGCCGGAGGAATTTTTCATATCCATGAACGGAAGATTGTTCTGAACCGCGTAGGCGAGTTCGACGTAACCGATGGAACCGGGCGACTGCTTGACCTGACCGGCGACGCCAGCGTTGCCTTTACCGCCCAAGCCAACCGGCCATTTCACCGCGGTGTTCTTGCCAACTTCGCTCGACCATTCCGGACTGACGCTGCTCAGATAGTCGGTGAAGATGTAAGACGTGCCGCTGCCATCCGAGCGATGGACCACGAGAATATCCTCGTTGGGCAACTTCACGTCGGGATTCTGGCCGACAATCGCAGGATCGGACCATTTGCGAATTTTGCCGAGGAAGATGTTGGCGAGCGTCGCCCCGTCGAGTTTCAGCTTCGGGTTATCGGGCAGATTGTAACTGACCACAACCGCACCGGCGACGGTGGGAATGTGCAGCAATTTGCGCGGAGCCTTCGCCAGATTCTCGTCGGACATCGGACCGTCGGAAGCACCGAAGTCGACTGTCTCCGAAAGAATCTGTTTCTGGCCGCCACCGGAGCCGATGCCCTGATAGTTGAAGCGCACGCTGGGATCGACCTTCGCGTATTCGTCGAACCATTTGGAATAGATCGGCTGCGGAAAAGTGGCGCCAGCACCATTGATCAGCATCTGGGCCGAAGCACCGGTTACTGCGAGTAAACCGGTGAGACCGGCGAGGATGAGTTTTTTCATAGGGGAATTAAATTGGGCGACGATGGGGAAATTAACTGCAGCGGTTTGCACGAAACGCCGCCGCAGGTTTGGATTTACGCGTTAGAATTTGATTTCCGAATACATGCCGATCTCCGAGTAGTCGGTGACCGTGCTTGCGCTCGTCGGGTGGTCGATGTTATCATTTTTATAGACGAGAGAGAGCAGCACGCCCTTGATCGCCGCATACTGTACGCCGAGGATATAGGCATTGTCGCGCAGCCCGGGATGCAGGTCCTTGCTCGTTTTGTCGTTTTCGATGCGGCCGAAAACGGACCAGATCTTGTCGAATTTGTACTGGCCCCACGCAGAATAACCGTCGCCGCTGTCGGAGGCGACACCCGTCGTATTGCCCCAGTTGTCTTCGGTGAAATACTCCAGACCGAGGTTTAACTTGGAAGTTGAATAGGCCGCGAGCAGGCTGACGCGACTGGCCTTTTGCTTCGCGGGTGCGCCATTGCTGTCCTTGCCGAGATAGCCGCTGTAACCGCCCACTGCGAAAACCAATCCCTTGGTCGGCTCAATCGAAACCCGGCCTTCCCAATCGACGGAATTGGTGCGGGTTGGATTTTTATAACCACCGCCGTTTACCATGGCGAAATTATAACTGACCATATTATTGGTCCCGAGAAAGTGAACGCCCCAGTCTGCGGAATTGCCGACCCCGAGCCGGTCGGTGATTGTTTTCTCCACGTAGCGCAACCCGAACGCATCTTCTACAAACGGGATCCACGGCTCGTTGGCCGAGCCGATCTGAACAATGGCTTCCGGCGAAAACTTCGCCTGCACGTAGGCCGTTTTGATGAAAGTGCTGGTCGCTCCGGTCGCACTCGAGAAACTCGAGTCGGTGTTGATGTTGTACGACCACATGTTGTCGAACTGGTGCGTTACGCCGAGGTAGAAACGTTTCACGTCCGTGCCGAAACCACTCGGGTCGACTTTGACTCCGGCGTCCGTCTTGGCGCTGACATCGGAGACGTCGACATAAAGACGCCCGCTGATGATCGTTTTGCTCTCGCTCGCGGCCACACTCTTGGCGAGGTCCTTTTGGATATTGGCCGCTTCCTCCTGATTCAGGATGCCTTTTTGAATGAGGACATCAATGAGAGCCTTGTTGTCCTGGGCCATGCCCAGTCCGGCGCTGCAAACGAACGCCGTGAAGGCGAGCAGTTTTGAATTAAACTTAAACATAATGATGGGATCGGTAGTGCTGGTGTTAACAATGCTCCGGCGAACTGCCGGGAACGCAGACAGGTTATCGTAATCGTGTTACAGTTTCGTGACGGCCACGTGACAAAGGCGTTAAAGGCCGCGATCCTGCCCGCCTTCAGGCGGTTAAAATGCGCTCGCTATCCGGGCAGGGATTTTCACGTTAATTTATATGTCCGAAGTATCTGAATTGACCGAGGAAGTGACGGCCTTGGGTGCGCAGATGTTCAAGGTACGTTTCCCGTTTGTTCGTGAACTCCGAAAATATTCCTGGCGCAGTTTCCGGGCCGATCTGCTGGCCGGCGCCACGCTTACTTTGGTTTCCATCCCGCAGGCCATCGGGTTTTCGCTGATTCTGAATTTGCCGCCGCAACCGGTAATCGTCGCGGTTATCATCGGTGGATTCGTTGGCGCCTTGTTTTTTTCGTCCCACCATCACGTTTTCGGCCCGACCAGCTCGATCTCGCTCATCGTGGCGGCGACCATCGCCGCCAATTCAACGTCCGGACTGGAGCCGCTGCAACTGGCCATCTACCTGGCTTTACTCATCGGTCTGGTCCAATTCCTGGCGGGACTCTTGAATTTCGGCGAAATCACCAAATTCATTTCCCGGTCGGTCGTGGTCGGCTATAGCACCGGAATTGGAATTCTTTTAATTGGCAGCCAACTGCACAATATTTTGGGCTACGAGGTCGGGTCGGCTCAGAGTTTTCTCACCAACGTGATGCAAGCGCTGCGGGATACCGGTACGTTGGCAATTCACCCGTGGGCGATAGGGATTGGCGCGCTTACCTTGCTGATCTTCACCCTCGTGAAACGTTTCCGACCGAGCTGGCCGGAAGCTTTAATTGGCCTCGCTTCCCTCGGACTGATCGCCCGGATTATTACGATCTGGGAACCAACCCTACCCTTCCGTCTGGTGCAGGACGAAGGCGCCCTGCGGGCGATCCTCCCCGCGTTCGCCGGATTTCACATCGATGCCCAAAAAATCCAGCTCCTCCCCAATTTAGGAGGCACCGCGATCGCCATCGCGATCTTGGGCATGCTTGAAGCCACTTCGATCACCAAGGCGCTCGCGGGTAAGAGCGGCCAGAAGATCGAGCCCAATCAGGAACTGATGGGCATGGGTGCCGCCAACATTGCGTGTGCCCTTTTCGGCGCAGTGCCGGGCTCGTCCTCATTCGCCCGTTCCGCCGTCAATTTCCAAAGCGGCGCCCGCACCCAGTTGTCCTCGATGCTGAGCAGCGTCGTCGTTCTGTTCGTGCTGCTTTTTGTCACCCCCGTTTTCAACTTCATCCCGATCGCCGCGCTCGCCGCCCACTTGATCCGCGTGGGCGTGAAGATGATCAATCTTCACCAGATTCGCATCGCCTGCCGGTCCACCCGGTCCGACGCGGTCGTCTTTGTGGTCACGCTCGTTTCCTGTCTTCTCCTGAAACTCGATACGGCCATCTACGCCGGTATCGGTGTCGCCCTCGCACTTTTCCTCCAAAAAACCAGCACACCGAGCCTCGCGGAATATGCGATCAACCCCGAGGGCCTCCTCGCGGAACTGCGCGATCCGTCCCAGCGCCCGCATCCGCAAATTTCCATCATTCACGTCGAGGGCGACCTCTACTTCGGTGCGGCCGACCTTTTTCAGGATCACGTCCGCCGCCTCGCCGAAAACCAGGATATTCGCGTGTTCATTTTGCGAATGAAGAACGCCCGCCATCTCGACGCCTCGACCGTCATGGCGCTCGAAAACCTGCACGATTATCTCCAACTCACCGGTCGCCATCTCCTGATCAGCGGCAGCAATGAAAGTGTCACCCGGGTACTGCAGCGCAGCGGTCTTCTCGAACAGTTGGGCGAAAACAATCTTTTCCCCGCGGAGGAAAACCCCACCGCCGCGACCCGCCGAGCGTTGAAGCGCGCCCACGAACTTCTGCCGGCCGAAAAGCCCGAGGTCCGTATTTTCTACGATACCAAACATCTACCCAAAGATACTCCGCCGCCCCCCGCGGCCGCCGCGGCCAGCTAACCCGCCACGGAGTGCCACCGGCTCAATCGGTGGGGTTCTTCTTCGCCGGAATCACTTCCCGTTCGGAGACCACCGCATGCAGCAATTCCGACTCACCGCTCTCCGCCGCGCTGAGTTGGATCAGGTTGTTCAGCGAACTAAAGTGTTTCGTCCACTCGAAGTCGCCCGCGGTCCCGTCGATTACCTGACTGAACAGCTGCTTCTTTTCGACCTTCAAGGCCTGGATGCGTTCTTCAATCGTTCCGGCGGTGACCATCCGATAGACAAAGACCGTGTTGGTCTGGCCAATGCGGTGTACGCGGTCGATCGCCTGGTCTTCCACCGCGGGATTCCACCAGGGGTCGAGCAGGAAAACGTAATCCGCCGCGTGCAGCGTAATGCCAGTCCCGGCCGCTTTCAGACTCACCAACATCACCGCCGAACCCTGGGCGGTCTGGAATTGTTGCACCGGTTTCTGGCGATCAACCGTCATGCCGGTGATCTCATAGCGGGGCAAATCGGGATAACGTGCATCCAACGCACTGCGCACGCGGTTGAGCAGCGTCACGAATTGCGAGAAAATCACCACCTTGTGCCCGTTCGAGACGACCTCGGTCAATTTCTCGACCAGCAACTCCAACTTGCCGCTGTCGGAGAGCGGCGAATTGAGCCACGGCAATAAATCCGGATCGCAGCACACCTGGCGCAACCGGGTAAGCAGAGCGAGAAACCCAAATGATTTCTCGCGAAGCGCCACCCCGATATCCTCGCCGAGTCGCGCCAGACCTTCGGAACAAATCCGGGCATATTCGGTGCGCTGCACTTCGGTGAGCGGGCAAAGCAAATCCATTTCGACCTTCGGCGGGAGTTCCTTCGCCACCTCGTTTTTCGTGCGGCGCAAGATGAATGGCGCCACTTGTTGGCGAAGCCGGTTCATGGTGCCATCGCGATCCTGGATGAGCATCGCCTCAAAGGAAGACCTCGACCCCAGCAGACCGGGCAGCAGATACCGGAAAATCGACCACAAATCGAGCTGACGGTTTTCCAGCGGCGTTCCCGTGAGTACCAGCCGGTGTTTCGTTTTGATCGCAAAACAAGCCTGCGTGACCTTGGCGTCCGGGTTCTTGATAAACTGGCCTTCGTCGAGAATCGCGTAGCCAAATTCCGTCGAATCAAGAAGCGTCCGGTGCTTCCGGAGCTGGGTGTAGCTAGCAATCCAAATGCAAGGAGAGGGATTCGTCGTGAAATCGTGGCCTGATTTCAGCACGTCGATTTTTCCCTCCGGATAAAACTTGGCGATTTCCTCGCGCCACACCGGCACCACACTGGCCGGACAGACCACGAGATGCCGGAAATCGCTCAACGGACGCGATTGCAAAAGAGCGATGACCTGCACTGTTTTGCCGAGTCCCATTTCGTCGGCCAGAAGCCCGTGACATTCCGACTCGGATAAGTGGTGCATCCATTCCACGCCGCGGCGTTGATAGGGTCGCAGAAATTCCGGCAGGGAAAGCGGTGCCGCGGACGGGGTCAGAACTTTTTGCCGCCACGCATCGATCTCGGCACCCAGCGTGACCTTGATGCGGCTGTCGTTGAAGAGCGAAAAAATCAGATAAGGTGGAATCACGCCATTGGCTGAAACCTCTTCCAAGCTGCGCCGCCACTGGTTGAAACCTTCCCACTTTTCCGGAGACATCGTCACGATGCCAAGGTCGGGCAACAGCATCGGCGTGCGCCCGTGCTTGAGCAGGGCCGCCGCCTGCTCGGTGGTCAGCAATTTTTCGCCCGCGCGGAAAATCCAACGGAGATTGAGACCGGCACCGTTCTGTTTGTCCGCGACCGCCTCGATCTCGATGACGCGTGCACCCTGCTGGAGATTGCCCACCTTGACGTCGATCTCGACGGCAAAGTGTTTTTTCCAGTGCGGCAGCAAATCGCGCAAAAAGCCCGGAATATCAGACAAGGCGTCGAGCGCGTAAGCGTGTGTGGTCTGGTTGTACCGGAAATGCGCCTTGCGTGCATAGGTCGCCAGCGCGATCAGCTTGGCGCGCTCCGTCGCGCTGGGATGATTCACCGTGTTGCCCAGCGCCGGAATCCGGCTGCGCCCGCTTTTCCAGTAAGCCAGGAAAACCAAGCCCTCGGCCGTCGTTGTAAAACTCAACAACAAGTCGCGCGCCGGCTGGTCCGCTTTCGGATCGGCCGCCCCTTCCTTTTCACGCCGGCTTTTGTGTGCCGGGTCCGCCTTGGTTCCTCCCGGCAACAGCGCCGTCATTTCATCGACCAACAATTCCTCAATTTCATGCAAACCCGCCACGGCGATGGCATTGGCAAGTTTCATGTCCGTCGAGGACGACCGGACCTTGATTTGGTCGCCATCCCACTCGATGACGGCGTATTCCTCTTTCTTTTCGATTTTCCGGTGAATGATGGCGTCGGTCGCTCCCAACTCGACTTCGCGAACTTCACCATCGCGGTACATGTTGTGCCCCGCCTCGACGTGGCTCGCGTCAAATTGGTTTTCCCAGTCTGCCTCCAGGCGGGCGAACCAGAACTCAAGGGACTGCGGTGTATAGATGCGCTTCGGGCCGTGTGTTTGCATCAAGCGAAAAGTTAAACGTTAGAAACTTCCGCAACCATCGCGCAACCCCAATCTTCTCTTCGGTAAATTTTCATTTTTTACCGGGTATTTCACAATTTCGTCACGCGGTTGACGCCGGTTCTTAACACTGAGGCGTTACCTATCACGGGCGCTCAGCGAATGGCCTTCCGCCACCGCACGGGCCAACCCGCTTGCATCTCTCCCTCGTCACCGAAACCTACTCTCCTGAAATCAACGGCGTGGCGATGACGCTCAGTCATCTTGTCGACGGCTTGGCGGGCCGCGGCCACTGCGTCACGATCATTCGTCCGCGACAACGTCAGGAGTCGCCGCGTTTTAGCGTCACGCAACGCGTGGGCTGCCGGCAGGTGCGGCTTCCGGGAGTGCCCATTCCCGGCTATCCACAACTCAGACTCGGACTCCCCGCACGCCACCGCCTGCGGCAACTATGGTTGCACAACCGGCCCGATCTCGTCCACGTCGCCACCGAGGGCCCGCTCGGAGCGTCTGCGATCTCCGTCGCCAAGAAACTCGATATTCCCGTGACCTCGAGCTTCCACACCAACTTTGACCAATACACGCGCGACTACCGCATCGGCTGGCTGAAACCACTTGTCGCCGCGTGGCTCCGTCACGTCCACAACTGCACGCTTCGCACCTTCGTACCCACCCGGGATCTGCTCGCCCGTTTGCAAAATGAAGGCTACGAAAACCTCCGCCTGCTTTCGCGCGGCGTCGACACTGCACTCTTCAACCCTGCCCGTCGCGATGAATCGCTCCGCGCCGCATGGGGCGCCGCCCCGAACGACCTCGTGATTTTGCACGTCGGGCGCATGGCGGCGGAAAAAAATTATCCACTGCTCTTTCGCGCCTTCGATGCGATCAAGGCCGTTGAACCTCGCGCCCGCCTCGTTCTTGTCGGTGATGGCCCATTGCTTTCGTTTTATCAACGCCAGCGGCCGGATGCGGTGTTCACTGGTTTCTACACCGGCATCAATCTCGCACGACTGTATGCGTCGGGGGACATTTATCTGCACGCCAGTGTCACGGAAACCTTCGGCAACGTGATCACGGAAGCACTCGGCAGCGGACTGGCCGTGAGTGCATTCGACTACGCCGCCGCACATGAATTCGTTCAACCCAGCCGGCACGGTTTACTGAGCCCATTGGGTGACGAGCACACTTTCATCGCCAATGCCGTTCTTCTCGCCCGCGACTACGCCCTGCGCGTGCAACTGGCCGCCGCCGCTCCGTCCGCCGTACAAAACCGGTCATGGGATGCCGTCGTCAACCGGTTCGAGCACGATCTCCTTGAAGCCATCGCCGGTTATCGCCGGCGATTCGATCCAGTCAGCATGCTTCAATCTGAAATCAAAGATCTGAAATCCCAAGCCCACTCCCGACCATGAGCAAAACACATCTCGACGTACGTACCGTGATTATTTCCGATGTTCACCTCGGAACGACCCACAGCAAAGTCGAGGAAGTCACTCATTTCCTCAAATACATCCGCTGCGACCGCCTCATTCTCAACGGCGACATCATTGATGGCTGGAGGCTCCAGCGCGGCGATGTCTGGACCAAGGCGCACACCCGGTTTATTCGCCGCGTGCTCACGATGATTCAGAAACGCGACACCGAGGTGATTTATCTCCGTGGCAATCACGACGATTTTCTCGGCCGCCTCCTTCCGATGCAGTTCGATCAACTCAGCCTGGTCGAGGATTACATTCTCGAATCCAGTTCGGGAAAATACCTCGTGCTGCACGGCGACGTATTTGACGGCGTCGTCAAGAACATGGTGTTCCTCGCGCACCTCGGCGATCTGGGCTACACTTTGCTGCTCCGGCTCAACCGCGTGTACAACTGGTTCCGAGCCCTGCGCGGGAAGGAATATTTTTCGCTCAGCCAGGCGATCAAGGCCCGGGTGAAACAGGCGGTGAGTTTCGTGGGGAAATTCGAGGACCAGATTGCCTCGCTCGCCCGCGACCGCGGTTGCCGGGGTGTGATCTGCGGCCACATCCACACTCCCGCGAATAAAATGCTCGGCGACATCCACTATTTGAACTCGGGCGATTGGGTTGAATCCATGACCGCCGTCGTCGAGCACTACGACGGGCGGTTTGAGCTGCTCACATTCCGACAATTCACCGAGCTGTATCCGATGAGCCATGACGCTGTGGTTTCTGCCGACGCCATCAACCTGCCGCTCCAACTTCCCGCCCTTGCTTGATATGGCCAAAGTTCTTATCCTCACCGCCGGCTACGGCGAAGGACACAACAGCGCCGCGCGCGCCCTGCTGGAAGCGTTCAATGAGCGCGAAGACGTCGAAGCCGAGTTGGTTGACGTATTCGCGTTGCGTGCACCGCGCATCAACAATGTTTCGCGCAAGGGCTATATCAAATTGATCAATTCAGCTCCGAAAATCTGGAGCTGGTTTTATCGGTGGCTGGACCGATCGCCACTCGTGCCGCATCTGTTCCGCCTGCTTGGCAGCCATCGCCGGCTGCTGGCCCGGATCATCGCGGAAAAACGTCCGGCCGCCCTCGTGTCCACCTACCCCGTGTATGCGTGGTTGCTCAACCAGCTCCAACGCGAGGGAAAAGTGCGTTGTCCACAATATACCGTAATCACCGACGCGTTGACCATTAATTCACTCTGGTATCGCGCACGCTCTGACGCTTGGTTCGTCACCGATCCCGACTCCGCCACCTTCTTGATTGGGAAGGGAATTCCTGCAACGAAAGTCCACGTGAGCGGTTTTCCGGTCGCCCTCGGTTTTGCGGATCGCCCGAGCCACTGGCAGCCACCTGCGCCGAAGACCGGAACGAAATTCCGGGTGCTTTTCATGATCAACTCGAAGCGGAGTACGGCACTCAAGATTGCCAGCGAACTGATGTTGCACCGCGACTGGCACATCACGATTACGGCCGGCCGCGACGAACAGTTGCAGCGGGAACTGCAAACCCTGGCCGCGAAATCGCCTGCGAGCATCGAGATCCTTGGTTGGACCAACCGGATTCCCGAACTGCTGATGACTCATCACGTCGTGATCAGCAAAGCCGGCGGTGCCACCACTCAGGAATCGATCAATGCCCTGTGCCCGCTCCTCGTCAGCCAGATTGTCCCGGGCCAGGAAGAGGGAAACTTCGAGCTGATCAATCGCAACGAAGCCGGGACACTCGCGGAAACACCCGAAGAGATCGTCGCCACACTACAACGTGCATTTAGGAATGAAGCCGCGCTTTGGGGTCACTGGCGCAGGAATCTACGGCGGATCGCCCAGCCCGCAGCCGCCCGCGAAATCACCGCGATCATTCTGCAAAACGCCGGCGGCGCGACTCTCCGTTTCACAAACCCGACTGTGTCCGTTAATTTCAAGCCATTAATCGACAAGCCCGCAGCTGTTTCTCCTTGAGGACTTGAATTCCAAGTCTTGCGTCGAGCAGTGCCGCTCAAAACCTCCCGTCCCGACGCTCCGCGCTCCGCGTGGTGGATTGACGTGGCTGTGTTGTTGGGTCTCGGCGCGCTGGCGGTAGGCGTCAGCAGCATCGCCACCCAGTGGGAGCAGCCACTGCGCACGACCGTAAATATCGACCTCTCGCTGGCCGCGCTGCCGAAGTACATGCTCTTTTCCTTCGCCCGTGGCTGGATTGCGTACGTCTTCTCGCTGTTGTTCACCCTGCTGGTCGCCTCATGGGCATATTACGACCACCACGCCCGCCGTTTCGTACTGCCCGCCCTCGACGTGTTGCAGAGCATTCCCGTACTGGGTTTTCTTCCCGGGCTCGTGTTGTTCCTCGTCGGACTTTTCCCGCACAGCAATACCGGGCTCGAGCTGGCCTGTGTACTGACAATCTTCACGGGACAGGTTTGGAACATGGCGTTCAATTACCACGACTCGCTTCGGGCAATACCGGCGGAGTTCAGGCTGCTGGGTAAGCTCTACGGTTTCAATTGGTGGCACCGTTTTTGGCGCATCGAATTGCCCTGCGGGGCGCAAGGCCTGCTCTACAACAGCATGGTATCGATGGCGGGCGGATGGTTTTTCCTGATCACGACTGAAGCGTTCACACTCGGTAAGCAGGATTTTCGCGTGCCCGGCATCGGATCCTACATGAGCGTTGCCATGGATCTCGGCGATGTCCGGGCCCAGATTTTTGGCGTCATTGCCATGGGTGTCATCATCGTCGTGGTGGACCGTTTGGTGTGGTGGCCACTGGTGGTGTGGTCGCGGCGTTTCAAACTCGACGATTTCGGCGGGACCGTGGTGACCCCGTCTGCCTTCCAATTGTGGCTGGCCCGTTCGCGCTTCGCTGCCATCGCCGCCGGGGTCACCGAAAAACTCCGCCGTCGATTCCTGACCTTGCCAGACCGGCCAGTGCCTGTCCCAGCTGGCACCCGCCCAAACTCCTCAGTCGGCTTCGGAACCTGGTTATACCGTGCTTTTATTGTTTTGCTTCTCATCGGTCTTGTTTGGGGCGGCATAAAACTCGTGTACCTTCTCGGCCACGTTTCTGGGTCCGACTGGCGGGAAATTCTTTACTGCACCGTGATTAGTTTCGGTCGGGTCCTCGCTGCAGTGGCTCTCGGTACACTTTGGACGGTTCCGGTCGGCATTTGGATCGGTTTGAATCCACGTCTGGCCAGCCGCCTGCAACCGTTTATCCAGTTTGCCGCGTCATTTCCTGCACCGATGCTTTATCCCTGGCTTGTTGCCGTGATCTTTCTGGTCGGAAGCACCCTGCAGTGGGGTGCGATCATCCTCATCCTGCTCGGCACCCAGTGGTATATTCTCTTTAATGTTGCCGCCTCGGCCGCCGCCATTCCCAACGACATCGTCAGTTGCGCCACGCTCCTGCGCCTGGATCGCTGGCGGCAATGGACCCGCTTCCTTTTGCCCGCGGTTTTTCCCGGGCTCGTCACCGGCTGGGTGACCGCCGCCGGCGGCGCGTGGAATGCCACGATCGTCGCAGAATACGTCCATGCCGGAGGCAAACTGTACGAAGCCACCGGGCTCGGTGCCCTCATCCAGCGAGCCACCGATACCGGCAATTTCCCCAAACTGACCGCCGCCGTGTTGATCATGGCTGTGGTTGTCGTTAGCATTAACCGAACCTTGTGGAAAAAGCTTCAAGTACTCGCGGACAACCGTTGTCGCTTCGGCCTTTGATCCCATGTCTGACCTTTCCAAACAACCCCTGATTGAAATCCGGCATGTGTCGCACGAATACGGCACAACCAGCGGACATGAGGCCGAATTGGTGCTCTCCGACATCAACCTGAGTATTTGCGGCAATGAAGCCGTCGCGCTGCTCGGCCCGTCCGGCTGCGGAAAATCCACGTTGGTGCGCGTCTTGGCGGGATTGATCACCCCCAGCAAAGGGGAGGTTTTCTGGAAGGGAACGCCGCTGACCGGGGTTTCGCCCGGGGTTGCCATGGTATTCCAGAATTTCGCGCTGTTTCCCTGGTTGAATGTCCGCGGGAATGTGCTGCTTCCCGTCGAACACCTGCCACCCGCCGAGCAAAATGCGCGCTTGGAGAAGGTGTTGGCGACGGTCGGTCTCGGCGCCTACGAATATTCCTATCCGCGCGAGTTGTCCGGCGGGATGAAACAGCGCGTGGGCATCGCCCGCGCCCTCATTGCCGATCCCGAAGTCCTCGCCATGGACGAGCCTTTCAGCGCGCTCGACGTGCTCACGGCCGAGACACTGCGCAACGAAATTGCGCGCCTGCTTGCCAATCCGGACCATCCGCTTCGCACGATGGTGTTCGTCACGCATAACATCAGCGAAGCGGTCTTCCTCGCGACCAAGATCGTGTTGCTCACAGCCAATCCCGGGCGGGTCGACGTCGTGGTGCCCGTCACCATGCCTTATCCGCGCGATCCCGATTCGCCCGCGTTTCGCGCCACCGTGGAAAATCTTCACCGGATTCTTACCCATACGAATCTGCCTGATACTGCCGTCGCCATCGCCGACATGGGGAAAGTCTCGACCAAGGTGGATGAAACCCGGCGGCGCATCGCCCCCGTTTCCATTCCCTACGTTACTCCGTCCGAAGTACTGGGTTTGTTAGGGCTCATCGATCACGAGGCCACCGATGTTTTCGAACTCGCGGAAAAACTGGGGAAGGAATTCGGCTCGGTGGTCCGTCTGGTCAAGGCGGCCGAGTTGCTCGGGTTTGTCCGCACGCCGGGGCAGGACGTGGAAATTACGCCGCTTGGCCTCGACACCCTCGCCGCACCGCCCGGAGAGCAAAAGCGCATCGTACGCGAACAATTGCTCAAGCTGAAAATCTTCGAACTGCTCGTCCGCCTGATCAAGGTGCAGGAAAATCAGGTTCTTTCCGACGAGGAGTTGATCCGTGAACTGACCGTTGCGCTGCCGCATGAAAAACCGCGCCAGCTCTTCCGGACACTGCTGAGCTGGGGTCGCTACTCGGAAATCATCAGCTACGACCAGCGGCGGCACCTCCTCCGTCTGTACGAAAGCTCACGCCGTGCCCGCGCCCCCCACGCAACCTCATCAGAGGCGAGCTCGCCTCCACCCGCGCCTGAGACAGCGCCCGGCGAGCCCACCGGCGCATCACCGGTTCCCCCAGCCGATTTACCTCCACCGACCGGCCCAGCGACTTAAAATCAAGCGTCCCTCTTCGGAACACGGAAGGATTGTCCTACAGTTTATCAACAAACCATCAGCGGGCGAGTTGGCCGCGAATAACGGCCAGTGTGCGTTCGGTCGCACCGCGGTTGACCTCGTACCAGCCGCGAGCGGCTTTCGCGAGTTGTTCGCGTTGAGCCGCGTCCTGCAATAATTTGACGGTCAGTTCCCTGAGTTCTAGCGGGCTTCCAATTTCCCGCACCGCCCCCGCCTCGGTCAGCGTGCGGATGATTTCGCGAAAGTTGGTCATATGCGGTCCATGCAAAACCGGTCTGCCCAGCACCGCGGCTTCCACCGGCGTCTGTCCCCCCTCGTGCGGAGCCAGGCTCTTGCCGACAAAAACCAAATCCGCCAATTGCGTGAATTTCGTCAACTCGCCCGTCGTATCACCGACGGCCACATCGACTTCCCGCTCCGCCGGGCCGGAGGAGCGGAAGTGAAAAATCAGGCCGGATTTTTCCAGCAAGCCCCGCAATTCCTCCCGACGCTCGGCGTGGCGTGGCACCAGCAAAAGCGATACCCTCAATCCCTGGACCCGCGCGGCCAATAACGCTTCGAGCAAAGCGGCTTCCTCGCCCGGCCAGGTGGACGAACCGAGCAGCACCAAGCCATCACTCAATCCCAATTCACGCCGGAGCGGCATCTTCTCCACGTCACTCATCAGCGGAATAGTCACATCGAGTTTCAGGTTTCCCGTGGTGGAGAGGCGCTCGACCGGATAGCCGAGCGCCTTGAAACGCTGTTCGTCGCGCCTGGACGAACACAATACCCGGGTAATGTCGTTGGTCAGCGGTTTAAGGAGTGCGCGAAATTTCAGCGAACGCCGAAAACTCCGATCCGACAGCCGGGCATTCACAATGACGATCGGTACGCCGCCGGTTTTCGCCTGATGAACGTGTTCCGGCCACCGTTCACCCTCCATTAAGATGCAAAGATCGGGCCTGATCCTCCGCCAAGCCCGCGCACTGAACGCCCAGAAATCGAGTGGGAAATAGCCAATGCCGATGGTCAGTGCAGCGTATTTTTCTTTCGCCAGCTTGTAGCCCGTGCTCGTCGTGGTCGTGAGATAAACCTCAATGCCCCCCTCCCGTTTGAACGCCTCCAGCAAAGGCGCGATCGCGAGCATTTCACCGACGCTTACCGCCTGCAGCCAGATCCGGTGAACGCCTTTCCGCTTCGCCGGCAACCGATCGGTCCCGCCGAAACGATGGCTGAAATTCTCCGCATATCCGCCACGCCGCCGCATGCGCCAGAGATAGTACGGCGCCAACAGGAACAGGAGTGGAAGGAAGAGGGTTCGGTAGAGCCAGATCACGGGAGAATTAACCACCAATAAACACTAACACGCACTAATCATCATTAGTGAAAATTAGTGTGGATTAGTGGTTCACCTCCGGTTCCGTCGATTTCTCATTGCCCCAAAACCCATGAGAAGATCAACGGTACAACAATGGTGGCGTCGCTTTCGACGATGAACTTCGGGGTCTTGGCGCCGAGCTTGCCCCAGGTGATTTTTTCGTTGGGCACCGCGCCGGAATAACTGCCGTAGCTCGTGGTCGAATCGCTGATTTGCGCGAAATAACCCCACAGCGGCACGCTGGTGCGGCCCAGATCCTGATGGAGCATGGGGACGACACAGATTGGGAAATCGCCGGCGATACCACCGCCGATCTGAAAGAAACCAATCGACCCCTCGCCGTTGCGCAGCTGCTTCGCAGTCTTCGTGTACCAGCCCGCCAGCCAGGCCATGTATTCGATTCCGGTGCGAACGGTATGCACATTCTTGATTTCATCGGTCACCACGCGGCCGGCGTACATGTTGCCCAGCGTCGCGTCTTCCCAGCCAGGAACGATGATCGGCAGGTTTTTTTCACAGGCGGCCAGCATCCACGAATTTTTCGGGTCGATCTGGTAAAGCTTCTTCAATTTTCCGCCGCGGAGAATCTTGTACATGAACTCGTGCGGGAAATAGCGTTCGCCTGCCTTGTCCGCCGCGACCCATTCCTCGGCCACCGCGGCCTCGATCCGGCGCATCGCCTCGCCTTCGGGAATACAGGTGTCGGTCACCCGATTCATATGCCGGTCGAGCAACTTCTGTTCGTCGTCCGCTGTCAGGTGGCGGTAGTGCGGTACGCGCTCGTAATAATCGTGGGCCACGAGATTAAAAATATCCTCCTCCAGATTCGCCCCGGTGCAGACGATCGCGTGCACCTTGTCCGAACGGATCATTTCGGCGAGGGTGATGCCGAGTTCGGCGGTGGACATTGCGCCCGCAATGGTCACGAGCATCTTGCCGCCGGCTTGCAGGTGATCCTCGTACCCCTTGGCGGTATCCAGCAATGCCGCGGCGTTGAAATGGCGGTAATTCTTCGCGATAAACCGTGAAACCGGCCCTTTCTTTTTGGCCAGGGCGGCATTGAGGTCCTCGGGGCGTTTCGTCTGGCGTTTGGCTTTGATCATTTTCGTACAGATAGGAAGCGCGACAGGCTTTTGGCCACACAAAAGTCGGACGGAAACGCTCATTCTGGTCTGCGCAGGAAACTTGCAGTTCGCGCGCAGGTCGAAAGAATCCACCTTCCATGTCCTCTCCCCGACTTGCCTCCGTCCTGCGTTCCAGTTTCCTGATTTTTCTGCTGGCACCGTTGCTCGCACTCGCGGCGAACTTTGCCTACGAAACCAGCGACCTCCCGGTCGATCCGGCGATCAAGTGGGGACGCCTCGACAACGGCCTGCGTTACGCGATCCTGCCAAATCACGAACCCAAGGGCCGGGTCAGCGCCCGGCTCGCGGTGCATGTGGGCTCGCTTTACGAAAACGAAAACCAGCGCGGTCTCGCCCATTTCCTCGAACACATGGCGTTCAACGGCAGCACGCACTTCCCGGCCGCGAGCGTCGTGGAATTTTTCCAGAAAATGGGAATGGATTTTGGCGGCGATACCAACGCATCGACCGGGTTCGACCGGACGATCTATCAACTCGAACTTCCCGACACCAAGCCCGAGACGATCCACGAAGCGCTCACTTTCTTTTCCGACGTGGCCGGCGGTCTTCTGCTGGAGGACAAGATGGTCGACAAGGAACGCGGCATTATCCTGAGCGAAAAACGCGCGCGCGATTCCGTCGGACTCCGCACTTATCTGGCCGAATTGGAATTCCTCGTCCCCAACACGCGCTGGCCGCAGCGGCTGCCGATCGGTCTCGAAGAAGTGATCAAAACAGCCAAGCGGGATCGTTTTGTTGAGTTCTACAACACGTGGTACCGCCCCGAGCGCATGGTTCTCGTGGTGACCGGCGACATTTCCGTCGCCGACATTGAGCCGGTCATCAAGGAACTATTTTCACCTATCGTCGCCCGCGCCCCCGCGCAGCCCGAACCGAACCTAGGTGTGATTACAACCAACAACTCGGTCATTTCCAGCCTCCACTCTGAACCTGAGGCAGGCAGCGTCAATGTCGCCCTTGAGACCATCGTCCCCTATCAATTCGAACCGGACACCACCGAGCTGCGCCTGAAATATTTACCCCGCACGCTCGCGCTCCAAATGCTCAATCGTCGCCTCTCCATTCTGGCCAAGAAGGAAGGTTCGCCGTTTCTAAGCGGCCAGGTCGGCGTTACCGAGCAGTTTGATTTCTTCCGCAACGCCTCGATCGAACTCAACTGCCGCCCAGACCAATGGTCCGCCGCGCTCGCGGTCGCCGAACAGGAATTGCGCCGTGCACTCGAACATGGCTTCCAACCAGACGAACTCGCGGAAGCCGTCGCCGAAACCCGCAATGGATATGAACAAGCCGTGCGCACCGCCTCGACCCGGCGCTCGCCAAATCTGGCGGACGAAATCACGGAGGACATTATCGACCGTTCCGTCACCACGCACCCCAAGACCGACCTTGCGATGTACGAACCGGCGCTGGCAAAAGTCACGCCCGCAGATTGCGCGGCAGCACTGGCCGCAGCGTGGAACGAATCGAAGGGTCGCAAGATCTTCGTCTCGGGAGATTTCAAACCCACGGCATCGGTCGCCGCCGTAACCGCCGACTATGAGGCAAGCCACGCCATCCCGGTCGCGGCCCAAGCCGAAACGAAGGAGGCGAAATTCGCCTACACCGATTTCGGTCGTCCCGGTGAAGTGGTGAAAAGGCAGGAGATCGCGGACCTGAACAGTTCCCTGCTCCAATTCAAGAACGGCGTCCGCCTCAACTTGAAACAGACCGATTTTGAAGCCGGTCGGATTCGCTTGTCCATTCGCGTCGGTGGCGGGACGCTGACAATGCCGCTCGACAAACCGGGTCTTTCCCTGCTCGCCAACGTCGCCTTCACGGCTGGCGGTCTTGGCAAACACAGCATGGACGACTTGCAGCGTATCCTCGCCGGCAAGACGCTCGGCCTCGGTTTTGGCGCGCAAAACGACGCTTTTGTCTTCAACGGCACCACTAATCGCGACGATCTGTTGCTCCAGCTCCAGCTCTTCTGCGCCTTCCTCACCGATCCCGGCTACCGGCCCGAATCGATCCGTCAGGTCCACAAGGCCGCCGAGCAACTTTACGCGCGCATCGCCCACACCCCGGAAGGTCCATTTGACCTTGAAGTTGAACCATTACTGGCGAACGGAGACGTCCGCTTCGGCCTGCCCCCGGAAAAAGTCATGCTCGCGCGAACCCTGGATGAACTGAAAGCGTGGCTCGGCAGTCAATTTTCCAATGGCGCAATCGAGATCGCGGTCGTGGGCGACTTCGACACCCAAGCAACCGTCGCCGCCGTCGCCCAAACTTTCGGCGCATTGCCCGACCGTGCCGCCAAACCGTCCTACGACGACGCGCGAAAAGTCACGATGCTCGCGCAACCCGTCACGAAGAAATACACGGTTGAAAGTGAAATTCCGAAAGGCGTCGTCCGTCTTTACTGGCCGGCCACCGATGCGCTCGACGTTAAGATCGCCCGCCGCCTGCGCTTGTTGACCGACGTACTGAGCGACCGCCTCCGCGTAAAAATCCGGGAGGAAATGGGCGGCACATACAGTCCCAACGCCGGACCCGATCTCAGCGAGACTTATCCGGGTTACGGTTATCTTGTCGCGGACGCAACGGTCGCACCGGACGAAGCCGGAAAAATAGCCGACGCGATCAAAGCCGTGGCCGCTTCCCTGCGAAAGGATGGCGTAACCGACGAGGAACTCGTGCGCGCGCGACAACCCATCCTGACGGCCTTGCGCGAATCCTCCCGCACGAATGGCTACTGGCTCGGCACCGTGCTCAGTTCCGCGCAGGAATTTCCGCAGCACCTCGACTGGAGCCGAACCCGCTATAGTGATTACGAAACGATCACCGCAGCCGAGTTGTCGAAGCTGGCGAAAGAGTATCTCGATCCGGCCAGGGCGAATGAGTTCATCGTGCTACCGGTATCAGCCAAAGCCGCTGCGGCACCTGTTGCGACGACGCCGAAATCATAGTTTCGGCGGGAGAATTTACGCAGAACGAGCGTCAGCGCGCGTAACGCCGCTCGCGCGTCTTCGCGGCCTTTTTCGCGCCGCGCGACCGGCTCGCACTTGGCTTCGCACGGCCTTGGCCGATGGCGGCGTCACGATCCGCTTTGCGTTTGATCGAACGCGATCCCGATTTGGACGAACCCAACTTTACGCCGGAGCGCCGTGCCTCCGAAAGGCCAATCGCGATCGCCTGTTTGCGGGAGCGAACGTTTCCGCTCCCCTTTTTCAAAGCGCGCATTTCCTCGCGAACGAATTCGCCCGCTTGCGTGGAAGGTTTTTTGCCCGCGCGCTGATCGGCGTGGGCCCGTTTTACTGCGATTGCTTTTGGCATGGGGAAATCTCCTGGGTGGGTTGTGATCTTCTGGATTTGTCTCCGTCAAAAAATATGGACCGATCCCGCCGGGCGAGGTTCGCGATTGTCTTGGGCCGCCGGTCCGATTGGGAAAAAATTGTGATAGTCGTTTCCGGCGGGCAAACGGGTGGACACCGCCCAACCACCGGCTTCAATCGGCTCGCTGCCAAATGAAGTATTTCCTGACGCTGTGTGTACTGATTGGACTTTCCGGATGTGTGACCCCACCGGCGAAGGTGCAATCAGCGCGGCCCAAGCCATCAGCTCCGATCGCCAGTCTCGAAGTGCATCGCCCCAATCCGGTCGAATTTTTCACGGGCTACGAAACCCGGTGCGAAATCCACTCCATCGACGGGGCATCAGTCATCAATTCCAACTACGAATTATCTCCCGGCAACCATACGCTGACGGTCTCACTGAGTCACCTGGGGCATGATTACGTCGGAGATGTGGACTTGTTGATTCCCGAGGCAAAGCATTACGAGTTGCGCGCAAAACGGAAGGGCGACGCCTTCATGCTTTCGATCATCGATGTCGCAGGCAACAAGGTGATCGCCACTTCCACCGCACCGCTCAATGACCATTTGAAGTTTCTCGTTTTCGTGGTGCAGAACTAAGGGCGCAGCACCGGGCACAGCTGGAAAACGTCAATCTCGCGGCAACGGATTAACCGCCTTCACCCATTCCGCCACCGGCTTGCCGCCTTCAATGTGCTCGCGACGAATCCGGTCGAATCGCTCGGGAGTGACCTTCGAATACCAAACGCCCTCGGGATACACCACGAGCCACGGTCCGTCCGAACAAAGCCGAAAACACGCAGCTTTGGTGCGCAATGCGGGAATCCCGTGCTCCTTCAAAGAGGATTTCAGATAATCCCACGTTTCCATTCCCTCCTTCGTCGAACAACAGTCGGGACCGACACAAAGGAAAAGATGATGCCGCGCTTTCGGCAGCCCGATCTGATCGAAGTTCTTTGATTCTTTAGACAAGGGCGTCAGCCGATTTGTTTCCGGACGATTTCGTCGACCAACTTGGGATTCGCTTTGCCTTGGGAGGCCTTCATCACCGCGCCTTTGATGGCGTTGAGTGATTTTTCGTTACCGGCCTTGTAGGCCTCGGCGGCTTTGGGATTCGCGGCGATGGCGTCGGCGACCCATTTCTCGAGCGCTCCAGTATCGGTCGATTGCCTGAGACCCTTTCGTTCAACGACGACATCCGGCATTTCTCCTGACGCCGCCATCGCAACGAACACGTCCTTGGCGATATTGTTGGAAACGATTCCGGTTTCCACGAGCGTCACCAAACCAGCCACGTGAGCGGGGCGGATTTTGCTGTCGGCGAGTGAAGCTTGGGCGGCGGAAAGTTCCCGCAGCAAGTCATTGGCAATCCAATTTCCGGCGGCTTGCGGCTTTCCACAAAGCTTGGCGGATTCCTCAAAAAAATCACCGAGTTCGCGCTCAGGAATGAGGACCGACGTAATGGTGTACGGCAATTGATACACCTCGAAAAACCGACGCTGCCGGTCGAAAGGACGCTCGGGCAACGTCGCCTGAATTCGATTTCTCCATGCGTCGTCCACTCTCACGGGCATCAAGTCGGGATCGGGAAAGTAGCGATAGTCGTGCGCCATTTCCTTCGAGCGCAGCGACTGGGAAGTACCGGCCTCGCCATCGTAGTCGCGGGTTTCCTGCACGATCACGCCGCCGCTTTCGGTCACGGCGATCTGACGGCGAATTTCATGCGCGATACCGTCGCGCACGTAGGAAATGGAATTGAGATTCTTTAGCTCAACCTTCGTGCCGAGCGTCGTCTCTCCGACGGGACGGATTGAGATATTCGCGTCGCAACGCATCTGGCCCTTCTCCATGTCGCAGTCGGAAATGTCGCCCTGAATAATAATCGTCTTGAGCGCCGTCAGGAACGCAAACGCCTCGTCGGCACTGTGCATGGCCGGATCGGTCACGATTTCCATCAACGGCGTGCCGGCGCGGTTATAATCCACCAGCGATTCGGCAGCGCCGTGATTGAGTTTGCCGACATCCTCCTCGAGGTGAATGCGCGTGAGCGGAACGTGCCGGTGCTCACCCATGATATTGCGCGCCGAACCTGGAAGCTCGATCTCGACCGAGCCGCCGATACAGATCGGTTGGTCGAATTGGGAAATCTGGTAGTTTTTTGGCGAGTCGGGATAAAAGTAATTTTTGCGATCCCATTTGCAGACCGGCGCGATCTTACAATTGAGCATGAGGCCGGTCTTGATGATCTTGTCCAGCGCCTCCTTGTTCAAGACCGGCAGCGCACCGGGTAACGCGAGCACGACAGGATCGGTCAGCGTGTTCTCCGGTTGACCATAGCCAGCGGCGACGCGGGTGAACATCTTTGACTTCGTCCGGAGCTGGACGTGGACCTCAAGTCCGATGACGGCTTCGTATTTCATCGAGAGAAATTATTAACCACAGAATACTCGGAATACACAGAAGCCATTTTGTTTTTCTGTGTGTTCTGTGTTTTCCGTGGTGATATCATAAGGTCGGATGCCTTTGATGCCAGTCGTGTGCTTGTTCGTAGCGGTGAGCGATGGCGAGGAGGTCGGTTTCGCGGAAAGGCTGGCCGATGATCTGCAAACCGATGGGCAGCTCTTTATCACCCCACCAAGCACCTTCGGCTTTGGTGAAACCACACGGAATCGAGATGCCGGGCAAGCCGGCGAGATTTACGCCGATGGTATAAATGTCGCTGAGATACATCGACAGCGGGTCGGCGGCTTTTTCTCCGATTTTAAAAGCCGCAGTGGGCGTGGTTGGCGAAAGCAGGGCGTCGCAATCCTGAAACACCCGCATGAATTCGTCGCGGATCAGGCTGCGGACTTTTTGGGCGCGGAGATAATAGGCGTCGTAATAACCACTGCTCAGCACATAGGTGCCGAGAATGATGCGACGCTTCACTTCCTCACCAAAACCCTCGGCGCGCGATTTGAAATAGAGATCGATCGCGTTGGTCGCGTTTGCAGAACGATGACCATAACGCACACCATCGTAACGCGCGAGGTTGGACGAACACTCGGCCGTCGCGATGATGTAGTAGGCCGCCACCGCGTATTCCGAGGTGAACGGCATCGAGACCTCGCGGATTTCGCAGCCACTTTTGCGATAGAAATCGATCGCCTGTCTGACCGAAGTGCTGATTTCCGGATCGAGACCTTGACCAAAAAACTCCTTGGGCACACCCAGTCGCCAGGGACCGGCGCGTTTTTTCAATTCCGTGCGATAGTCGGGGATGCCGGTTTTAATCTCAAACGAAGTGGAGTCGCGTGAATCATGGCCGGCAATTGCACCGAGCACGATCGCAGCATCCTCCACGGTGCGCGCAAAAGTTCCAATCTGGTCGAGCGACGAGGCAAACGCCGCAAGGCCGTAGCGGGAAACGAGGCCGTAAGTCGGTTTAAGGCCAACAATGCCGCACAGCGCCGCAGGCTGACGGATCGAACCGCCGGTGTCGGAACCGAGTGAAACGGGCGCTTCACCGGCCGCGACCGCCGCGGCGGAGCCACCCGAGCTTCCGCCCGGTACGCGTGTTAAATCCCATGGATTCGCGGTCGCACCGAAAGCGGAATTTTCCGTCGAGGAACCCATGGCAAACTCATCCATGTTGAGCCGTCCCCATGGAATCGCGCCGGCGGCTTTCAGCTTTTCCGTCACGGTGGCATCGTAAGGTGAGACGTAGTTCGCGAGCATTTTGCTCGAGCAGGTCAACGGCTGGCCATCGACCGAGATCACGTCCTTGAACCCAATCGGAATACCGTCCAGCGGTCCCCTCGCCTGCCCTTGCGTACGGCGTTCATCGGATGCGTGGGCCAGCGCCAACGCATTGGCCTCGTCACGGGAATTAAAGGCTTTCACACGCCCGTCCACGGCTTGCGTGCGAGCGATGAAGGCCTTGACCAACGCAACGGAAGTAACCTTTCCCGTTTCGAGCAGCGTCGCAAGCTCGGCGACGGATTTGAAAATGAGTTCTTCGGTCATCGCTTCACTCCATGACCTTGGGAATCGCGATCAGGTTGTCGCGTTGGGACGGGGCGTTTTGCAGGGCTTTCTCCACTGACAAGCCGTCAACCGGGACATCGGCGGCCCATACATTGAACACTGGGGACGCATGCGCCATGGGCTCGACGCCAGTGACATCCACTTGTTTCAACTTCTCCACGTAATGCAGGATCTCGCCAAGTTGTTGGGAAAACCTGGTCTTTTCCGCATCCGTGAGGGCGAGTCGGGCAAGATTTGCCACGTACTCGATGTTCATTTCGGGGGAAGGATTCATGATGAAAACGGATAGCCCACCAAGCAGGCGGTCGAAGGCCGGGTTGGCAATCGGCAAAAATATTAAAACCCGGGCCTTTGGATATCGACAGCGGACCATTTTAGCTGCGAATTGGCGCAAGATGTGCAGAATTTCGTTTCACGTGATTTCAAACTCCAAGTCCAACTGTGTTACTGTTTAAGCGCATTCTAAATTCCGCCAGACCCGAGGAGAAATCTGCTGATAAACGAAAGGCTCCGCGGTACGCGGTCGGGGCCGCCTTTCCCTTCAAAGCTGTCTTGATTTTGCCGGTACATGACGAGGATGGAAATCCGACCGGTGACAAGGGTAACACCCAGGCATGGGGTGGCCGCCTTGTGGACCTTTCTGAAACCGGGGCCAACGTCCAAATCAACGCCGCCGCGATCGCGCGCCGGGGTGAACCCTGCTCGTTCAAGCTCGGCGCCGCGGACTACCAGCTCGAATTCGCCGGAACGATCGCTCATTTCCGCACGCATCCCCAACATGCAACCTGCGGTTTTTTCTTCGATTTCCCCAATCGGGAAATCCAGAAGGCCTATTTGCAATTGCTCGAACCCGTTTCCATCGGCGCATCCTTGGCCGTCGTAGATCCCAAAAAGGTCGTACAGGACACCGCCGGTTTGGCGAAGGAACAGTATGGCGGCCGGGCCAACGCGTTGTTGACGGTGTGGCGGCGGGTCGACGCCAGGGGTATCTACAGCTTCGATTTTCGCATGAACGCGTATGGAGTCCGTTGGAGCGAAGGCATGACCGAAGTCGAACCGTACGGCCTGTCCAAATTGAATCTCAAGGGCGAAAAAACCGATTCGCCATTTATGCACCTGACCCCGAGCGAACTGGACGATGTGCGCTGGTTGTTTTGTCTCGCCGTGCCCAATCTGGCCAAGGCCCTGCCGTTGGACGTGCGAAAATTCCTCGCCACCCTGGTGGCTTGAGACCGGGAAAGCATTTCCGGTTGCAGGCTTGATGCGCCGGCGATTTTACCGCAAGGGTCCATGGTGTTATTGTTCAAAAGCATCCTCGAAGCCGGAAGCGCAGCCGTGACACCGGACGACAAGCGCAAGCTTCCACGGCATCCGGTGGGCGACGATTTTATTTTCCGAACCAAGCTCACGCTTTTTCAAAATGGCGGCAAAGGAAAGGATTGGAGCGCCACCCCGGTCAACCTTTCCGTGACCGGTGCGAGCGTTCAGGTGAGCATGGCGGCGGTGGCATTCCAGCGCGAAAAGTGCCAGTTGAAATTCAGCCACGGCGACTATCAGTTGCAGCTGCCGGCGACGATCGCCCATTTCCGCTGCTATTCGCAGTATAGTCTGTGCGGAATTGTCTTCAACTTTCCGGATGAGGAATTGCAACAGGCTTATTTCCAGTTGCTCGAACCCGTGGCGATCGGCGGGTCACTGAAGCCGGTCGAGGTGGTTCAAGACGCCCCCGGCAGGCCGAAGGAAAAATATGCCGCCGGAAACGGTTCGGCGGCGCTCACCATCTGGCGCGATGAACCGGAAAACGCCATCATCGGTTTCGATTTTCGGATGCGCCAATACGGCGTGAGCTGGACGAAAGGCCTCGCAGAACTTGAAGTTTACGGATTGGCCACCGACGAAGCCTCGTCCGCCGAGGAGATCGTATCACTCAGCGAAGAACAAAACGAAGAGGTCCGGTGGCTTTTCTGCCTCGCGGTCCCGAATTTGTCGAAAGCTGTGCCTTTGGACGCGCGGAAATTCCTCGCCACACTTGTGGCTTAAGCGTCCGGACCACGGCGTAATCGGACGCAGGTCTACACTCAGCCAATGCAACCGGAGTGGCCCGCGAAACACACGAATGACACGAAAAGAAAAGTTCCGGACAAAACAACCAGGTTTTTATCGCACCAGACGGTGGATTGAATGAGATAATGAACCGCTGCACATCCCCTTTGATTTGGGTGCGGTTCGTGTTTCGTGGACAAGTTTCTGCATGGATCCGGCTCAGGCGCGGACGGCCATGCTGCCGTCCGCGACGATTTGCTGCTGAATCTTCGTGAAGGTCGCGTTGACTTCGTCGTCGGTCAGGGTGCGTTCGGGCGAACGGAACGAGAGCGAAAACGCCAGGCTCTTTTTTCCTTCGGGCAACCCCTTCCCTTGATAGACGTCAAAGAGTTGCACCGCTTCCACCACAAAACTTGGTCCCGTCAACGGACGGGCGACGTTCAGCAACGCCCGGCGCACTTCCTCGGCGTGACGCCCGGCCTCGACCACCAGCCCCAAGTCGCGGAACGCGGCGGGAAACAAACTGAATGGCCGATAACGGGGATGTTTCGTCACGGCCGTGAGCTTTGACGGCAAAACGGCAAACATGCCGGCCCAGACTTTTCCCTCGATGCCGAGGCTGCGCACCATCGAGAGGTTCAGCAGGCCAAAGCGCGCCGTCCAACCGTTTTTCATTTCACCAGCTGCAGCAGACTGGCCTTCCTGCCAGCCCCAAAATGCTCCGCGCACCGGTACCAATTCCTCCCGGGCCAAATCCACACCGGCTTCCGCCGCGACAATCTCCATGTGGCGTTTTACCGTATAGAAATCCGGCTCGGGACGCGCCAGCCACGCACGTTCCTTTGGATTGTGGCAGAGGACAAATCCCGCCCCGACACACTCCTGCACGGTGCCATTGATTTCCATGAACACGCGCCCTGTTTCGCATAGGTGAGAGACGGAAACCCCACGCGATTGGTTCAATTTAAGCGATTCCAATATTCCCAGAATCAAAGTCGGCCGCAAGTGCGACTGATCATCGACAAACGGATTGGAGAGCGCCAATTCCCCCGCGGCGGCCTGCGACACCCACGTCGCCAGCTCTTTCTGCGAACGCAGCGTGTAGTTGACGACCTCATGGAAGTTCTGGCCGACGAAATAATCGGTCACCTTGCGATTGAACAACACAATTGGATCGTCATCGCCGTCGACGAGAGCGGGCCCGGTGCAGAGCGCGGGCGGCACGCGTTCCGTGCCGTAAATTCGGAGCACTTCCTCCACCAAATCGATCGGACGGTCGAGATCGGACCGGTAGCTTGGCACCTTGACGTTCCACTCGATGCCGTGGCCATTGTTCGTTTCTCCGCTGGTCGAAAGATTCAATGCCTCCAACGAAGCCTTGATTTCCTCGTCGTTCACGTGAAAACCGAGCTTGGAACGGATGTATTCCGCGCCGACGGCGATTTCCCGCTGCCACGGGCGCTCGCCGCCCACTTTAAACGCCGGCCCGACGATCGAACCGCCGGCGGTTTCCAATACCAAATCGACGAGTCGGTAAGCCGCTTCGAGCGTGCTGTGCGGATCGACGCCGCGTTCGAATCGATAGGCGGAATCAGAGGAGAGCCCCAGACGTTTGGACGTCCAGCGAATCGACTGCGGAAGAAAATAGGCAGCCTCGATCACGATATCGGTCGTGAAAGCATCCACCTCGGCGTTCGCGCCACCCATGATGCCGGCGACAACCAGCGGCTGGGATTCGTCAGCGATGACGAGCATGCGGCTGCTCAGTGTGCGCTCCTTGCCGTCGAGTGTGGTCAATTTTTCACCGTCCGCCGCCCGGCGAACTACGATTTTGTTCCCATGAATTTTCTTCGCATCGAAGACGTGCAGCGGCTGACCCAGCTCGAGCATCACGAAATTCCCCGCGTCGACGAGATTGTTGATCGGGCGAAGACCGACCGCCTTGAGCCGCTCCTGCATCCATGCCGGACTTGGCCCGACCTTGACCCCTGTAATCACCAACGCCGAGTATAACGGACAGTCCTCCGGAGAATCGACCCGCACATCCGCCAATAGATCCGGCCGCTGCGCACCGCCAATCGCACCACGGAATTTGATCTCAGGAAATCGAACATCTGTGCGAAACCATGCCGCCAGTTCGCGAGCGATGCCCATGTGGCTGAGCGCGTCGGGACGATTGGGCGTGATCTCGATATCGAAAACGGTATCACCACCGGGAATCGCGGCATTGATCGACATGCCAACCACGGTCGATCGATCGAGTAGCAGCAAGCCGGCGTGGTCGCTGCCAAGGCCGAGTTCATCGGCCGCGCACAGCATGCCATCGGACTGCTGGCCACGGATCTTGGATTGTTTGATTTTGAAATCACCCGGCAAAACCGCCCCGGGAAGCGCGACAGGAACATGGTTGCCCGCGTCACAGTTTGATGCACCGCAAACGATCGTACGCACGCCGCCATGGGTGGAACCGACATCGACGGTGCAGACGGAAAGCTTGTCGGCGTTGGGATGTTTATCACGAGTCTTGATTTCGCCTACGACGACATTCTCAAGCGGCGGCAGGCCGGTGTTGACCACACCCTCGACCTCGAAACCGAGAAACGTAATGGCGCGCTTCAACTCGTCGACGGAAGCATTGAGCTGCAGGTATTGGCCAAGCCAGTTGCGGGAAATTTTCATTGAAAATATTTTTAACCACTAATGTTCACTAAACCTCACTGATGACCGAGAGAATTGGATTAGTGCCAATTATAGTGTGGATGAGTGGTTCACGAAAACTGCTTCAGGAAGCGAAGGTCGTTTTGGTAGAAGTAACGGATGTCATCGATGCCGTACATCAGCATGGCCAGACGCTCGAGGCCCATGCCGAAAGCGTAACCGCTCCAGATTTCAGGATTGTAGCCGACGCCTTCGAAAACGGCGGGATCAACCATGCCGCAACCGCCGATTTCGATCCATTCCTTGTTCACCTTGGGCAAATGCTGGGCCGAAAGATCCACTTCAAAACTCGGTTCCGTGTAGCCGAAGTAATGCGGACGGAAACGCGTCTTGGTATCCTTGCCGAGCAACGACGCGAAAATGTAATCCAAGAGCGCCTTCAGGTCGCGGACCGTCACGTTCTTGTCCACGTACAAGCATTCGATCTGGTGGAAATTCGCGCTATGGGTCGCATCGCTCGTATCGCGGCGATAAACCCGGCCCGGCGAAACAATGCGAATCGGAGGCTGGCCTTTCAGCATCGTGCGGATCTGCACGGATGAGGTATGTGTGCGGAGCAAATATTTCTCCTCTGGAGTTTTCTTGGCCACGTTGCCGAATCTCGCCGCTTCGGGAAAATAAAAGGTGTCCTGAGCATCGCGGGCCGGATGATCGGGAGGAGTGTTGAGCGCATCGAAACAGTAATATTCCGTCTCAACCTCCGGTCCCTCGACCACGGTAAAGCCGGCCTTGCGGAGAATCCGGCACATCTCTTCACGAACCAATGTGAGCGGATGATAAGTGCCGCGGGTAGGATCGGGCGACGGCAAGGTGGGATCGACCGCTGGTCCCAGTTGAGCCGCAATTTCACCCTCGGCAATACGGGTCATGGCTCCATCCAGCTGGACCTGCAATTGGGCCTTCGCCTCGTTGATCAACTTGCCCATCGCCGGGCGCTCTTCCTTGGGCACGGCGCCCATTTGCTTCATCACCGCGGTCAATTCGCCATTGGGACCGACATAGCGGGCCTTGGCGGCCTCGAAGTCAGCGCGCGTCTTTAGCGAAACCAGCTCGGAGGATGCTTTGGCAAGGAGAGCGGAAAGGATGTCTTGCATGAAAGAGGAGGAACTAACCACGAATTAAAGGGATGATCACGGATAAACTGCCGACGAGATCATTCAGAGCGCCAGACGAAGGCCCGAGCTTGGCGTGGGATCACAGATAAACCTTCCACAGCCGTGTCGAGATCGGGAAAGAAAAAGGACGGGCTCACTGGGAGACCCGTCCTTTTTTAAAATGGTTTGAGACCATGAAAACGAGCCGTTTGGGGCCCGCCTGTGCTTTTGAAACTTAAGCCTTGGCGGCGCTGGCTTTGGCTTTGAGGGCATCCTGCGCGCTCTTGATCAACCCACTAAACGCGGTCGCATCGGCAATCGCGATTTCGGAGAGTTGACGGCGGTCGAGCTGGATGTTGGCGGCCTTGAGACCCTCGATGAAGCGGCTGTAGCTGATACCAGCTTCACGGCAAGCGGCGTTCAAGCGCACGATCCAAAGACCGCGCATATTGGCCTTCTTCTTCTTGCGATCGATGTAGGCATATTGCCAAGCATGCTGGACCGCTTCCTTGGCGTAGCGGAACAGCTTGGATTTGCTACCAAAATAGCCCTTGGCGTATTTCAGTACTTTTTTGCGGCGCTTGCGCGACGCGGGAGCATTCGTTGTACGAGGCATGTTTTATATTTGGTTTAGGCGCCGGCGGGTCGTCTCGTTAGGATTCACCCGCCTGGCGAAGTTACGGTTTTCGCGTCAGGATTAGCGGAGGCCGGTAGGCAGGCAGCGAAGCAGAGGCGCGGCATGGCCGGGAGCCACCAGCTTGTCACGGGAAGCACGACGTTTGGACTTCGTGCTTTTCGCGGCGAGCAAGTGACGGAATCCCGGGGTGCGGCGAATCAACTTACCCGTACCGGATATCTTGAAGCGCTTGGCAACGGACTTTTTTGTCTTTTGCATGAATAGAGTGGACGAAAACAGAGCAGGCCCCTCCTCTTGGCAAGCGTTTTGTCCGACAAAATTCACTGAGTCGGCGGCTCTTTTCATGTTTTACCAATTCCCCCGCCCAGATCGAAATAATCAGCTGAATCATCCCAAACGGCGCGAAGAAAATGAAAAAGTTCCTCCCATGTGCCGGCACGTTTTGAATTCATTAGCGGAAGTGATGACCACGAGCCGAAAGACGCTTTTCGCACCCCGAATCCCAGCCAGTCCGCAGCGAGGATACCCGACCCGGGAAGACAATGTTCATGGTGAAGTTATGCGAGGTTAATCCGAATCCCCGGGAACGCCGCAAATGGGGTTGACAAGCCCCCGTGGTTAATAACGTTCCCACTCCTATTTTTGACGGCTTCCTAGCTCAATGGTAGAGCAGTTGACTCTTAATCAATTGGTTCGGGGTTCGAGTCCCCGGGGAGCCACCAAAATTCGTTTTTTCCCAGTTCATTTTCTTCTTCTGCGTAGAGCGTGACGCCGGTGTAGCTCAATGGTAGAGCACCTGTTTTGTAAACAGGCGGTTGCGGGTTCGAATCCCATCGCCGGCTCCAGTTTCAGCCGGCAAACGCGGGTTCATTTCGAATTCAAACGCCGGCGAAAATCAAATTATTCACTGCCCGATTGTGTAATGGTAGCACAAGCGACTCTGACTCGCTTTGTCTAGGTTCGACTCCTAGTCGGGCAGCCAATAATTTCGATGTTCAAAAAAACCCTTCAACTATTTTTTCCCATTTTCCTCGCGCGAACAAGAATGTGCATTGACAGGATAAAGTGAATCTCAGCACCATTTGCTTCCCTCAATTTCTTAGTTATTTGCTTAGTCAAAACATCCCCTTTTTTCGCCGCACCGGCCCCCCACCTGCCGGTCTCATTCAAATATTGAATGCAGCGTCGCGTACACTAGCTCAATCAGGCTTTCCATTTCACAACCCGAAAAACTCCCGACTAACTTAAACCTCAATCAAAAGCACTATGATCATCGAACATATGCAGCTCGCGTTTCTCCTGACTAATAAAGACGGCAGTCCCATGACGACCATGGAACTGTTCAAGCATGGTGGCCACGTCATGTGGCCGATCCTGCTGGTTTCCTTCATGATGATCACGGTCGCCATCGAACGCATGATCTTTACGCTTCGGGAAAACGGCCGTCGTCAACCTGACGTCGTCAACAAAATGCTGGAGAAGGTCGAGGGCAATGATATCGAAGGCGCGCTTGAACTAGGCAATAAGAGCCAGGATTACGTCGCCCGCATTCTCGTTTACGCCATCAGCCACAAGGAGCACTCGCTCGGCAATGCCTTCACCCGCGCCGCCAACCAGGAAATGCAGCGCTTCAGCCAAGGTCTTCCGACCCTCGATACCTGCATCACGGCCGCCCCGCTTCTCGGTCTTCTCGGTACCGTTACCGGCATGATGGGAACGTTCGCCGCACTTAATGCCACCGGCAGCGACATTGGTTCTGCGACAGGGCAGATCACAGGCGGTGTCGCCGAAGCGCTTATCGCCACGATGTGCGGTATCACGATCGCGGTAACCGGCCTTCTTCCCTTTAACATTTTGAACGCTCGCGTTGAAGAAGCCCGCCATGAGATTGAAGATGCCTCAAATTCACTTGAGATCATCATCAACAAATCAGTCAACACGCCCGCGCAATAAGCGCCGCGTGTTCTGATTTTAACCTTCAATCAATAACAGTCATGCACGGTGGCGGCGGAACAGGCCCGGGTGGCATCAAACGAGCGCGCATTGAGATCATTCCTCTCATTGACGTTATCTTCTTTTTGCTCGCGACCTTCGTATTGTTCACTCTTTCCCTCAACAAATCGAATGGCATCAAGGTCAACCTGCCCGTTTCAGAAACCGGCGAACCTCGCGATCCCAACGGCACTGTGACGATTAGCGTGACAGATGAAGGAACGATCGCATGGGATAAGGACCCGGTCACGCTCGACGATTTTCTTACCCGTTTGCAAGTCTTCCACAAAGAGCAACCTGACGGCAGAATTCTAATAAACGGCGATGCGAAAGCCCATTTCTCCCAAGCCATTTACGTCTTCGATGAGTCCCGCAAGGTGGGTTTCACCAAAGTCTACATCGAAACACGGAGCAAATAATCTGAATCCTCCTAATAAGCCGGCGTCACGGGCGTCTTAGTTAAATAGGAAAAGCTAAAAGCCACAACATGGAAGGTACTAAAATCAAAGTCCCCGCCCGCAAGAAAGCGCGCATTGAGATCATTCCCCTCATCGACGTTATTTTCTTTCTTCTCGCCACATTCGTATTGTTTACCCTCTCCCTGAATCGTATCCAATCCTTACCTGTTAATCTGCCCGTTGCGGCTCCGCCCAGTTCGGCCCCGCCCAAAGACGACAGTGTGACGATTCAAGTGTCGGGTGAAGGAGCTGTTTTCTGGAACAGAGAGTTAATCGACATAGGCGAGGTGCCTGCGCGAATCGCCCTGTATAAAACCCAGACTGATGATCCCCGTATATTGATCGCAGGTGACGAAAAAGCCTACTTCGGACAAACGGTTGCCGTGCTCGATGAGGTCCGCAAGGCGGGGATCCAAAAATTCTCCGTAGAAACGCGTCCGCGCCCAACGGGCAAATAATCGAACCGCCATGAATAAAGATCTCATCATTGGCCTCGTGTCGTCGCTTGCCATTCACTTTCTCATCCTGAATCCGTTTATTCACAAGCAGCCACCGCCACCAAAACCGGTCGAAGTGAAGGAAGATATCATCCAGATGGAAATGCCCCCTTTGGATGAAGATAAGGAGGAAATCGTAAAGGATCTCGATGACACCCCGGTCGAAAACCAGCTGGCTCCGCCCACTTTGCAGGATCTTCCCTCCATTGTTCCGATCAATGCATTTACTCAAACTCTAACCCCTCCCCCTCCTCCGGGGCTTATGGTTTCAAAAAATGCCATCGCTATTCCGAATCTGAAGCCCGGTGCGGGGTTCGGCAAAGGGCTTGAGTTATTCGATATCAGCCAGCTCGATCAACGGCCCGTCCTGCGAGTTCCGGTGCAACCAACTTACCCGTACGAAATGAGCCGCGCCGGTATTAATGGCAACGTGACCGTCGAGTTCATCATCAACACCAACGGGGACGTCACCCAAGCTCAGGTCGTACGCTCATCCCACCGTGAGTTTGAGGTGCCCGCCATGCAGGCCGTTTTGAAATGGAAGTTTAAACCAGGCCGCCGGGGCGGTCGTGCTGTTAATGTCCGCGCCTCCCAGCTCATCGAGTTCAACCTCGACGATAACAAATAATGTCCGACTGGCCCGCCATGTTTAATTTTTCATTTAAGCCTAACAGAATTTTCGGGGCTCTTTGCTGTGCGGCGTTACTGACCGCCACCGCGTTCGCTCTCGATCAAGCGCCGGAACGCAACTATTCCGTCTCAGATGCCACCGGCGACGCGTTCGCGAAATATCGCGTCGCCTTCGACGCGAAAAATTTTGAGGGAGCGCTCGCCATTCTGGATGCCCAGATTGCCAAGGCAGAACCCGGCAGCTACGACCTCGCGCTGCTTTACCAGGTGAAGGCACAGACGCTCGTTCAGAAGGGAGATTTCATTCAATCAGTGGAACCCTTGGAACGCGCGATTGCACTTTCCGACGCGAAAACACCCACCTACTTCGAAGAAAAGACCGTCCGGGAATTCCTTTATCTCCTCGCCCAGCTTTACTATCAGGAGGCTGCCAGCGCAGCGAAGAATCCCAGTTTAGCTGCTTCGTTCTACGACAAATCGGACAAAGCATTGTCCCGTTGGGAAAAAATATCAAAGGTCACCGCCGATTCCCGTCTGCTGCATGCCCAAATCCTTTATAGTTGGGCTTCATTGGATGCCGATCACGCCAATATAGAATTGGTCAAGCGCTCCTTGGATGAGGTGGAAAAGGGAATGCACCTGACCACTCATCCCAAGGATACGTTCTACATCATCAAGCTGGTGTGCCTCCAGCAGTTGAATAGAATGCAGGAGGCAGCAGAAGTCCTGGAACTGATCGTTAAGCAAAAACCCGATTCCGCAGCTTACTGGCAGCAACTGGCGGCTTTTTATCTCAGCACCGACCAGCAAACCCGCGCGATTGTCACCTACGAGCGAGCCCAATCCCACGGATTTTTAGCGGCACCCAAGGACAATATCAACCTCGTCAGTATCTATTTTAATTTGGGCCAATACGAGAAGGCCGCCGAACTGTTGGAGACCGATCTTAAAAACGGTAAAATCGAAAACGATCAGAAGAACTGGGAATTGCTTAATTTCTGTTATCAACAGTTGGAGCGTCCCATGAAGGGAATCGAAGCGCTTAAGACTGCAGCCAAGGCTTTCCCGAAGTCGGGCCAATTGGAATTCATGATTGCCCAGCAGCTCCAAGCAGTGGAACAACCTGAAGCCGCCTTACCCCACGCCGAAGCGGCGGTAGCCAAGGGGAACCTGACCAAGCCCCATCAAACCTACATGTTTCTAGCCTACGTTGCATTTGAATTAAAGAAATACGATGTGGCATTAAACGCTGCCAAAAAAGCCGCCGAATTGCAGGAGGGAGCCAAAGATCCACAAACCCAGAACATGATCAAGGCGATCGAAGAGACGATCAAGGATCGTGAAGCCAAAATTAAGAACAAAGCCTGAACCACATTTTTAACGCACGCAGCAACCGACCATGAATAAAGCTTATCTCATATTCCCGCTTATTGGCCTCCTGGTTTTCGGCGGATTTTACATTAATTTCGACAAGGGCTACGAAGCCAAGGAGCTCGCTATTAAGGTAAAGGCTGACAACGAAAAGAAAGCCAAAGCGCTGCAGCAGGTCGCTGATCGCGAAGCGGCGATCAAAGCTGCCGTGGAGGCACAGGCCATTCGCAAAAAAGAGCGCGAAGAAAAGGAACGCGCCGATGAGGCCAAAAAACTGGCCAAACAACAAGCCGAGGATTATCGGCAGAAAACCTTCGATGATCGCAACAAATTCCGCGACCAAGTTGCCCGGCTCAAGCGGGAGCTGGCGGAAGTAAAGGAAACGACCGCGAAAATCGCCGAGGACAAAAAGAGCGAGGTCAAGGAGGAGGAATTCCTGAAAAATTATGTGAAGCTGGCGGAAGCGAACGTGAAATATTATTATACCTTGTTGGATAAGATTTCCGCCGCTGAGAAAGCCGCCGCTGACGCCGCTGCTGCTGCCGCCGCCTCCCAAAGCAAGAAAGGCTAAACTCAATTTCCGACCCAAATGAACAAGTCATATCTTATCGTTCCAATCGTCCTCCTCGCGGTATTTGCTGTGCTTTATAATGGCGCGCTCAAGGAGATGAAGGTCAAAGCGGACCAACAGCAGGCGGCAGCGGACGCCCGCGCGGCAGCTGACAAGAAGCACAAGGACGAAATCGATGCGCGTGCCCAAGCTGATGCAAAGAAACATCAGGATGAACGCGAAGCTGAAGACCGGGCCAAGGAGGAAAAAAAGACCAAGGAGTATCAGGATGCATTGAAGGCCCTCAAAGATGAAGCCGGTAAATATAACACGGAAGCTGACAAGCTTTCAAAAGAAGCTGCGGATCTTGAGCTGCAAATTTCCCAGACCCGTACCGACAAGGAAAAGCTTAACAGCGACACTTTCGATTTGGCCAAGGAGATTGAATTAACGAAGATCAATCGCCGTAACGCCGAACTCGAAATCCAGCGTATGGTCGAGATGGTCGGAAATAAGCTCACGGCCAGTTCCATTGTGCTTCCGCCGCCCCCACCGCCCCTGCCCTCGGCTGGCAAGTAAGGCCACAGACTTCTCCTCAAACCGCATCTTCTTTGGGTGCGGTTTTTTTATGCACAGTCGAGACTCAATAGACAGTGCGGAATGGGTAACAATGTTATTGGCAGTTAATCCAGGAACACGGCGACGGCACTAATTTTTTCATAAGACTCGTTGATAGAAGCCCGGAAAGGATCAATTCCTTGCTCTTTTCGCTTGGCACGCGCCCTGCTTTTTGGGGCTGATACCGGAAATAAACAAACCGGCACGCAAACCGACCCACCAAATCCCTATGACTCTATGGTCCAAGCCCGTTTCCGGGTTGGTTAAAATCGGGAGCTTTCTGACGGCAGAAAGCTATGATGTCTACAGCAACCGGAATTATGTTTCTCTTCAATAATTCCCGGGATTACGCCGGTCGCTACCATCGTCCATTCTGTGGGCCTTCGGTCGGGCTTTCCTGTGATCTTCCTCAGATCGCACCTCGAAAAGATGGGAGGGTCACGAAGAAAGCCGTCCTTGGTCGCAAAATGATGTCCTGACTTCAGCATCGTTCAAATAATCAGACTTTCCGCCGGTCGGATACGGGCCATACCGAACCGACTGGCACAATATCAACCGATCATTTAAAATTCATCTGCATGAAACTCGTCATCGCAATCATCAAGCCATTCAAGCTCGATGAAGTGAAAGAAGCACTTTCTCAAGTCGGCATCGAAGGCATGACCGTAACTGAGGTCAAAGGATTCGGCCGCCAAAAAGGCCATACGGAAATCTACCGTGGCAGTGAATACACCGTGGACTTCCTGCCCAAGGTGAAAATCGAACTCGCTGTAACCGACGAACAGGTCGGCAAGGTGGTTGAAGCAATTGCCAAGGGGGCCAAGACCGGCAAAATCGGCGACGGCAAGATCTTCGTCCTCCCCTTGGAGGATGTTCTGCGCATCCGCACCGACGAGCGCGGCGACTCGGCCATCTGAGAATCCCGTCAGGCGACGACAAACATAAGCGTCGAATTAAGTTTCAAGCCTCGCACCGTAATTCGTGCGGGGCTTTTGTGTCTTTCTTTTGGGCCCGCGTCACGTTTAGTGAAGAGGCGCGTGAACAAAAAAGTGAAAAACTGGGCGCTCCTCTTCGCGACGTTTGTCGCAATTGGGTGTTCGCTACCTGCGCAGGAAACGTCCCTGAGTTCATCGAACGCGGCATCTTGGACATTCACTGCGTCGACTCTTTCCCAATACGCCTTTCGAGGGGTGCGCCGGGGAGACCTCTGCCTGCAGCCTTCGCTCGAATACGATACCGGTAAGCTGGGCCTCGGGGTCTGGGCCAATGTACCATTGAAAGACAAGGTTGCCGGCCAACCCGACTCTGAATTCGATTTCTACGGCTACTATGCCGTTGAGCTGAGCAACTCCATCAGCGTGGTGCCAGGATTCACTGCCTACACCTACCCGGACGCCAAACGGAGTAACGGATTTTATTCCGCCACTTTCGAACCCAATATTGCACTGAACTATGCCGTGGGTGGTATAAGGCTGACCCCAAAACTCTACTACGATTTTGTCCTCAAAGGCCCGACTGCCGAATTGATGGCATCGTTTGCCGTCCCGTTAAAAGACTGGGGCACCGAGCTCGATTTCAGCGCCACTGCCGGCACCTACCTTTGGAAAGACGCCGTCGTGGATGGCAATCCCGCGGTTAAAAACTGGGGCGATTATTATCTCGCGGGCGTTTCACTTCCTTATCAAGTGAGCAAGGATTCCAAGGTCCTGATTGGCTGGGCGTATACCACGGGCTCCAAAAACTTTTTAAAGCAGGGTATTGCAGGAAAAACCACCAATGCTGCGACCATCGGTTGCGGCATTGCGACCATGAGTTACAGCGTCACTTTTTGAGCCGTAGTCAGGCTCTTCGCGCAGCGTCAATCCAAGGGATCGTCAGGCGCGTGCAGCCGGCCGAAGCGAATTCAACATCCGCTCGATACGATCGCAGGCCGCCGACAGCTTCTCCTCATTGGCGGTGAAGCAGGCCCGCACGTGACCAGCCCCGGCATCGCCAAAGGCGGTTCCGGGAATCACGGCGACTCTCTGCTCGGTGAGCAACCGGCGGGCGAATTCGCCCTCGTCGAGACCGGTGGAGGTGACCGATGGAAAAGCATAGAACGAACCGCGCGGAGCATGACACACCAAGCCCGCTGCGTTGATCCGGCGAACAAACAAATCACGGCGCTCGCGATAGCGGTCGCGCATGAACTTCGTCGCGTCATCACCCAAACGCAGCGCCGCAAGCGCGCCTTCCTGGCTGATGCTCGGGGCGCACAGCATCGAATATTGGTGCACCTTCATCATCGCTTCAATCAACGGGGCCGGCCCGCAAGCATAGCCCAGCCGGAATCCCGTCATGGCAAACGCCTTTGAGAAACCATGCAGCAGGATCGTCCGTTCGCGCATACCGGGGATGCTGGCAATGCTGGTGTGGGTGCCTTCGAAAACGAGCTCCGAGTAAATTTCGTCGCTGACGACAATCAGGTCCTTCTCGATCGCGAATTTCGCGATGCGCTCCAGCTGTTCGCGCGAGCAAACGCCGCCCGTCGGATTGCACGGGAGATTCAAGAGCAGAAGCTTGCACCCCGGCTGCCAGGCCGCGGCCAACGCCGGCGCATCGAGCGAGAAAAGATCTCCCGCGTTGGTCGCGACCGGGACACCTACCGCGTGCACCAGATCGACAGATGGTGCGTAGGAAACGTAACAAGGTTGGTGATACATCACCTTGTCGCCCGGATTGAGCAGCGAGCGCAGCGTCAAATCCAAGCCCTCGGAAACACCGACCGTTACCAGCACCTCATCATCGGGACGATAGCTCACCTTGAAATGCCCCTCAACGTAGCGGCAGATTTCCTTGCGCAATTCGGGCAGGCCGAGATTCGAGGTGTAGTGCGTCTTGCCGGTGTCCATCGCGGTTTTAACCGCATCGCGAATCGGCTGTGGTGTGTCGAAATCCGGCTCGCCGATCCCGAGCGAAATAACGCCGTCGGTCTTTGCGACCAACTCGAAAAAATCACGTATGCCAGACCGGCGCAGACCGGCGACATGGCGGGCAATAAAACGCGTCGTATCGAGGGGCTTTGATGAAGAAGTACTCATGGCGATGGTTGGTAGTCGCGCTGGATCAGCCGAGACGTTGTTGGATCGCCTGACCCATTTGGGTCGTACTGAGCGATTGTTTTGGCCGGAGGTCAGCTGTGTGATTGCCTTCGTCCAAGGCCCGTGCGACGGCAGTTTCGATTTCCGCAGCCTCCTTTTCGAGACCGAGGGAATGACGCAATAGCATCGCGGCCGAGAGAATCGTGCCGACGGGATTGGCAATCCCCTTCCCTGCAATGTCCGGGGCTGACCCGTGAATCGGTTCGTACACGCCCTTCGTACCATCACCCAACGACGCGCTTGGAAGCAAACCGAGCGAACCCGCGAGCACCGCAGCTTCGTCTGTGAGAATGTCACCGAACATGTTTTCGGTTACGAGCACGTCGAACTGGGCTGCATGCGTCACGAGACGCATTGCCGCCGAATCCACGAGTTGGTGTTCGAGCTTGATGCCGGCATTTTCCTTGCCGACTTCAACCGCCACCTGACGCCACAGACGCGAAGATTCGAGCACGTTGGCCTTGTCGATCGACGTCACCAGACCACGGCGACCTTTCGCCAGTTGGAAGGCCAGTTTCACCACGCGGCGAATCTCGCTTCGGCTGTAAATCATCGTGTCAAAAGCCTGCTCATTCTCGCCCGCACCCTTGCGGCCGCGCTCACCGAAATAAAGCCCACCGGTCAATTCGCGCACGACGAGGAAATCCACGCCGCGAATCCGATCAGGCTTGAGCGGGGAAATATGTTCAAGCGACGCCATCGGGCGCACCGGGCGGAGATTTGCGTAAAGCTGCATGCCCTTGCGAAGACCGAGCAGGCCCTGTTCCGGACGCACCTTCGCCGCCGGATCATCCCATTTGGGACCACCCACCGCACCCAATAGAACCGCGTCGGCCGCCCTGCACGCGGCCAGGGTTTCGTCCGGCATTGCCGTGCCTTTCGCGTCAATCGCGCAGCCCCCGAGCAGCTGTTCGGTGAACTTAAATTGATGACCGTGGCGCCTGGCCACGGCTTCGAGCACCAAGCGTGCTTCATTGACCACTTCTGGTCCGATTCCGTCGCCGGGCAGCAATACAATTTGAGCGTTCATGCGGGTTGATAAAAAATCGGCGGGATAACCTGACGCGTCAGGCACTCGCAGCCACCGCGGCCGTAGCAGCGGGCCGGGGCGTGAGGATGAACTCGTAGCCGTCCGCGAGCGCAAGCCACGTGGCATCGAGAATATTGGTTCCGGCTCCGACTGTGCTCCAACGGCGTTCGCCATCATGCCAGTCGATCAGCACACGCGTCACCGCGCCGGTGCCGGAGTTGCTGTTCAAAATCCGCACTTTGTAATCCGCCAATTGGATTTTGGCGACTTGCGGGAAAATCGGCTGCAGCGCCTTGCGCAACGCGTTTTCGAACGCATTGACGGGCCCGTTGCCCTCGGCCGCCGTGTGCACCTCGTGCCCGCCGATATCCAACTTGATCGTCGCATCCGCGATCTGGCGGTCGCCGTGACGGCTGACCATGCCGCGATAATCGCGCAGGGTAAACAGCGGCCGGTAATCCGGCGAAACCCGGCGGATCAGCAGTGCGATACTCGCCTCGGCGGCCTCAAATGAAAATCCCTCGTGTTCTTTTTCCTTGATGAGTTCGATCACCTTTGCGCCAGTCGCCGCGTCAAGATTTTGGAGACCGAGCTCCTCCGCCTTGGAAACAAGATTGGCCCGGCCCGACTGCTCGCTCACGACCACCCGCATCTGATTTCCGACGAGCTTGGGGTCGATGTGCTGATAGGCATCCGGATGGCGCTGCATCGCGGACACATGCACGCCGGCTTTGTGGGCAAACGCGCTGTTGCCGACATACGCCATTTGCTCGTTCGGGCTGAAATTTGCCACCTCGGTCACGAAACTCGCGACCTCGTGCAGATGCGACAACGCCCCTTCCGGTAACGCGCGGAAGTTCAGTTTCAATTCGAGATTGGGAATGACGATGCAGAGGTTGGCATTCCCGCAACGTTCGCCGTAACCGTTCATCGTCCCCTGGACATGAACCGCGCCCGCACGAATCGCCGCGATACTGCTCGCGACGGCGCATCCGGTGTCGTCGTGCAAATGAATGCCAACGCGGACCAAAGGACCAAAATGCTTCCGCACCGCTTCAACGGTGGTCACCACTTCCCACGGCAGATGTCCGCCGTTCGTATCGCACAAAACCAGCGTCTCGGCACCGCCTTTGTTTGCCGCCCCGATCGCCTTGAGCGCATAGTCAGGATTCCGGTCAAAGCCATCGAAGAAATGTTCGGCGTCGTAAATGACGCGTTTTCCCTGCGCTCGCAGGTACGCAACCGTTTCCTCGATCATCCGCAGGTTTTCCTCGAGCGTCGTGCGGAGCACTTCCTCGACTTGCAACACGGACGATTTGCCAAAAATACAACAGACCTCGGTGCCCGCCGCGACCAGCGCCTGCACACTCGGATCTTCCTCGGGTTTCAATTTCGCCCGGCGCGTCGCGCCAAACGCCACGATCTTGGCATTCTTCCATTTCTCCCTGCGCGCGAGCTCAAAAAACGCCGCGTCCTTCGGATTCGAACCCGGCCAGCCGCCCTCGATAAACGCCACGCCCAGCTCGTCGAGCTTGCGCGCAATGCGCAACTTGTCGTCAGCCGAATACGAAATCCCTTCCGTCTGCGCACCGTCGCGCAACGTGGTGTCGAAGATTTCGATAAAGGGGCGGCTGTCGGCTGTCGTCATCGTAAACTCAGGTGGTGGAGATTATGTCGATTCGATTAAAACAGCGTGGCACGGGCGATTCTCCCAGCGAAAAATCGCCCGCACCCGCGAAGATTACTTGGAGATCGTGACCGGATTCAGGAACGGCATCATCGCACGCAGCTTGGCGCCGACGACTTCGATCTTCTGACCGCGCTCCTTGTTGCGGAACTTGTTCATGGTCTTGCGACCATACTTGTTGTTCTCGTCAATGAAGCGCTTGGCGAATTTGCCGGTCTGGATATCCTTGAGGATGGCCTTCATTTCGGCCTGCGTCTTCTTCGTGACGACGCGCGGGCCGGAAACGTAATCGCCCCATTCCGCCGTGTCGGAAACGGAATAGCGCATATAGTTCAAGCCGCCGCGATACATCAGATCGACGATCAGCTTGAGCTCGTGCATGCACTCGAAATACGCGATCTCAGGCTGGTAGCCCGCATCGACGAGGGTCTTGAAACCGGCCTTGACCAATTCGGCGCAGCCACCGCAGAGGACGGCTTGTTCGCCGAAAAGATCCGTCTCGGTCTCTTCCTTGAAAGTGGTCTCGAGCACGCCGGCGCGAGTGCAACCGATGCCACGGCCGTAGGAGAGCGCGAGCTTCTTGGCGTTGCCCGTGGCGTTCTGATAAACAGCAATGAGGCCGGGGACGCCGCCGCCTTCCTGGAACACTTCACGAACGCGGTGACCGGGGGATTTCGGGGCGATCATCGTGACGTCCACATTCTTCGGTGGAACGATGCCATTGAAGCGGATGTTGAAGCCGTGGGCAAACATCAGCATCTTGCCCGCGGTCAGGTGCGGAGCGATGGACTCGCGATACAATCGGGCCTGAACGTGGTCGGGCACCAGAACCATGATGACGTCAGCCCAGGCGGAAACGTCGTCCACGGAGCCAACCGCGAGGCCGGCTTTCTTGGCTTTGGCGGCGGATTTGCTCTTGGAAGCGAGACCAACGCGAACGGAAACACCGCTTTCCTTCAGGTTAAGCGCGTGGGCGTGGCCCTGTGAGCCGTAGCCGATAATGGCGACGTTTTTGTCGCGGATGAGCGCGAGATTCGCGTCCTTGTCATAGTAGATTTTAGCCATGGTATAAAAGAGATGAGGGTTGAGGGCTGAGCGTTGAGACTCGTGAAGTTGAAAGGTGGAAGATCACACCGACATCGAGACGCCGGAATCGTGTTCGTGACCGACTTCAGTGCGAACCAGCGGTGGAGCGGAAGAGATTAATTCCTTGCCGCGCGCCATGGCGACTGCGCCAGTGCGGACGGTTTCAACAATGCCATAGGGACGCAGCACGGTTTCCAGTTTGCCGATTTTTTCCGGCGCGCCGCTGACTTCGATGACGACCGTCGATTCGTCGACATCGACCACATGGGCGCGGAACACATCGACGAGCTGCAGCACCTCAATGCGATTTTGCGGTGTAACCTTCACTTTAATGAGACCGAGTTCGCGCATGAGAGCGGACTTGTCGGTGAGGTCGTCAACGCGCAGCACGTTGACCAGCTTGTAGAGATTGGCCTCGACGATGCGGGCACCGGCGTCGGTGGCATCGACCACGACCGTCATGCGGGAAACGCCGGGCTGTTCGGTGCGACCGACCGTGAGCGAGTCGATATTGAAGTTGCGACGGCGGAAAAGCGAAGCGATGCGGTTGAGCACGCCGGGGACGTCTTCCACGTAAGCAATGAGCGTATGTTTAGCCATGGGAGGAATAGTTTAGCGGCGGGCGGTTTTAGCCGCCTTGCGAGCGGCCGGGCGGGCGGTCTTGGCGGAAGGTTTCTTGGATTTAGCGTGGCCGTTCAAGGCAGCCGCTTCGGCTTTCGCCTCGGCGAAAACATTCGGTAGAGCGGAGGACGGCATTTCCCAGTCCTTGTCGGAACCGGACTCCAGCATCACATCCTGCTTCGGACGACGAATCATGGCGTCGAGCGCCGCACCCGCTGGAACCATCGGGAACACCGTGTCTTCCTTCTCCACGACGAAATCGATGACGACCGTGCCCTTGGCCGCGAGCGTCTTTTCGACGGTGGATTTCACTTCGGAACGTTTGTCGCAAAGCAAGCCGGTAAGGCGATAAGCCTCGGCCAGTTTCACGAAATTCGGTCCGGTCATCGGCGTGGCGGCGTAGCGCTTGTCGTAGAAAAACTCCTGCCACTGACGCACCATGCCAAGGAAGGCGTTGTTGATGATGGCCACGTTGACCTTGATTCCCTCCTGCTCGGCCGTTGCGAGTTCGCAGGAGGTCATTTGGAATCCGCCGTCGCCCACAATCACCCACACGTCCTTCTTGGGACAAGCGAACTTGGCGCCAATCGCGGCCGGGAGCGCGAAACCCATCGTACCGAGACCGCCCGAGGTGATGAGCGAGCGGGGTTTGTCGTGGTGAAAATACTGGGCTTCCCACATCTGGTGCTGACCCACGTCCGTCACGACAATGGTGTCACGATTCTGCGTTAGACGCCAGATGTCGTTGATGACGTGCGCGGCATAAAGGTGGCCGCTGTCGGGCAGGTTTTTGATGTCGCGCACCGAGGAATCGCCACGATTCACATTGATCGTGGCCCACCATTCAGGATGCTCTGCTTTTTTCACCTGCGGCTGAATGAGCGCGAGCACCTCGCGGAGATCGCCAATCAGCGCAACGTCCACCGGAACGTTCTTATTGATCTCGGTCGGATCGATATCGACGTGAATTTTTTTGGCGTTAACCGCGTATGTCTTGAGATTGCCCGTGACGCGATCGTCGAACCGCATGCCGAGGGCGATCAACAAATCCGCCTGCTGGATGGCTTGGTTGACCCACGCCTCGCCGTGCATGCCCATCATGCCGAGATTGAATTCCGACGACGCAGGAATGGCACCGATGCCGAGAAGCGTGGTGGTGATCGGAATGTTCGCAGCCTTGGCGAGCTTGAGCACTTCGGCGGTCGTACCGGATTTGAGAATGCCCTGCCCCGCGAGGATGAGCGGACGTTGGGCGGAATTGATCAACTCAGCCGCGCGGGCATATTCGGACGCCGGCGCGTGATAACTCGGACGATAACCAGGCAGGCGCGGAGCGGCGGCCTCCCAATCGAATTCGGCGGTCAACTGCTGCGCATCCTTGGTGATATCGACCAACACCGGACCGGGCCGGCCGCTCTTTGCAATGTAGAAGGCCTCGCGAATTGCGCGGGCGATATCGCCGGGCTTCGTGACGAGATAATTGTGCTTCGTCACGGGCAACGTGACACCCGTCACATCGGTTTCCTGAAATGCGTCGGTGCCGATGGCTTTCGAGCCAACTTGGCCGGTGATGCAGACGATTGGAGAAGAGTCCATCATCGCGGTGGCGATGCCGGTGACCATGTTGGTAGCGCCCGGGCCGGAAGTCGCGATCGCGACGCCCACTTTGCCGCTAGCGCGCGCATAGCCGTCGGCCATGTGCGTGGCACCCTGCTCGTGTCTCACGAGGACATGGTGGATTTTCGGGTACTTGGTCATCGCATCATAGGTCGGCAGGATCGCGCCGCCCGGATAACCGAACACGACGTCGACGCCTTCCTTCTGTAAACACTCCCAAATGATTTCTGCTCCGGTGAGTTTCATAATGTCCCTTGAGTTCTGATTGGATGATTAAATTTAAAAGTCGGGGTGATATTCAGGCCGCGCCAACGGGTTGGTCGCGGCAAGGCGAGTGGTTAATGTAGCAGGAATGAGTCAATTGTGGAAAATAAAAAAACCGCCCCTTTTTGTTGGGCGGCTTCCTGGTTTTGAGATTCTTTTCTCTTAGGAGCTTGAGGCTTCGGCGAGCCGCCCGTGGTTGATTGGGTCCGTGGCAACGACTGCCAGGACGAAGGTAATCAACGCTACAAGGGCGACGGGAATAGACATGAAAGTGAGGCGTTAAGTTGGGAATCGGCGCATTTGCTGTCAACACAAGTCTTAATTTTATGACATAAGCTAATAGGCCATTTAGCAGACGTTCAGGCTAGGCGACCGCCGCTCAACGCCGGCCGCGAATATTTTGCGCCAGCCGTAAAATGTCCGCCAACACCCCGGCGGCCGTGACATCCCCACCGGCACCGGCACCGCGGACGACCATCGGATATTCCCGGTAGCGCTCAGTGTGAAATGCCACAAAGGCCTCGGCTCCGCGCAATGAAGCAGCGGGATGGGTTGCCTCAACTTCGACCGGACCAACGGAAACCTGCGATCCCGCGGCACCCGGCGTGATGCGAGCCAGATAGCGCAAAAACCGCCCGTGCGCCTTGCAGTTGGCCACGCGAGCCGCCACCGACGCATCGAGCGCGGTCAGCGATTGCAGAAATTTCTCCGGATCGTCCTCGCGCAAATTTTCCGCCGGGACAAATGGCTCGAGCACCACGTCGCTCAAGTCCACTTGGATGCCTAGTTCGCGGGCCAGAATAATGGCCTTCCGGGCGACGTCCAAACCGGAAAGATCGTCGCGTGGATTTGGCTCGGTGTAGCCCAAATCCTTCGCCTTGCGGACGGCGACCGAAAGCGGGTCTCCCTGCGCGAGACGGTCACAAAGGAACCCAAGCGTCCCGGAAAATGCGCCTTCAATGCTGACGACGTGATCGCCTGTGCGCACCAGATTCTTGAGCGTTTCGATCACAGGAAGCGCCGCACCGACCGTCGTCTCGTAATGGTAAGCGCGGAAATGACGCCGTGCCTCATTGAGCAACGCCACTCTTTCGGACTGCGGAAGCGCGAGCGGTTGTTTGTTGGCGGACACCACATTGATCCCGTGGGCAAATGCGGCCCGGTAAGTTTTTTCCATTCCGGGCGCAGCCGAACAATCCACCAGCACCGGATTCGGCAAGCGCGCGAGTTTCTCGATCAAAGTTTCGACATCGCTGACAATTTTCTTTTCAGAGAGGGCTTGCCGGAGTTTTTCGATCGCTTCAACTGGAGGAATTCCGTCCGGCTCAAACAACGCACCGGCACTGGAACCAATCCCGACCAGGCGCACCTTGACATCGTGTTCCCGTCCCAGCGCCTGGTTCTGCCGGTCGATTTGTTTTAACAGACTGCTGCCGACGACGCCCTTGCCCAAAAGTAAAACACTGATCTCGGTATGCGCCAAATTAAACGCACCGTGAACCGTGCGCACCGCCGTGGCGGTTTGGTCCGCATCGACCACGCACGAAATACTGCGCGCTGAAGCGCCCTGTGCAACCGCGCGAACCAAAATACCCGCCTCGCCGATCGAGTTGAGAAATTTGCCCGCCACGTTCGGCCGGCCCGCCATATTCTCACCGACCAACGTCACGAGCGTCACCGGCGATAAAACCGGTTCGATACGCAGATCGCCCGACTGCAACTCCGATGCCAGTGCCGCAGAAACACTCTGGAGCGCGTTCGCTTCGTCCATCGAAGGAATGACAACCGAGAACGATTGTCCGAGCGTGGATTCCGTCGTCATCCATACGCGAACGCCTGCTTCGCCAAGCGCGGCGAGAATCCGCCCACCCAATGGCCGGCCCAATCCGGTGCGACGTGACTGCACGCCAAGCAGCGTCAGCCGTTCCAAACTCGTCACGCAAGTCGGACGGTTCGGATCGGGATTTCCCGTGGCATCGATCCGCGTGCCGGGTGCATCGGGTTGCGTAGTGCTGCGAATCACCAGCGCCGCGCCACATTCGCGCAGCGGAATGATTGTGCGCGGGTGAAACATGCGCGTGCCAAAATACGCCAACTCCAGCGCTTCATCGTACGATAGTCGGTCGACCGGCGACGCCTCGCGCACGAGCGCCGGGTCCGCGGTCATCACGCCCAACACGTCCGTCCACACCGTTACCGAGGTCGCCTTGAGTAATCCTGCAACGAGTGTCGCGGTGTAGTCTGAGCCGTTGCGTCCCAGCGTGGTCGTTTGTCCGTCGCGAGTGCGCCCGATAAATCCGGTAAAAATCGGCACGTGCCCGGCCAATTTCGGTTCCAACACGGCAAATCCCGCCGCCGTTTCGCTTTTTTCCACAGTCGCCGATCCGTAAGTGCTGTCGGTAACAACGAAATCGCGGGCATCCACCGCCATCGCGGGCACGTCACGCTCGACGAGGGCACGCGCCAGCAGCGTGGCGGATATCCGTTCGCCAATGCTGATGATCGCATCCAAGGTTCGCGGCGAACACTCGCGGGTAAGTTCGATGCCGGAAAGGAGCCGCTCAACTGGCGTCAGGATCTCGTCGAGATCGTGCTTCATTCCTTTCTGTCCCTGCCCGCCGAGGACTGCGCGCGCGGTGGAGTTGGCTAGCTCGCGGACTTCGGCGAGTTGGCGGCGCGCCTGGCTGATATTTCCTTCTTCCGCCGAACGGGCGGAAAGAATCAACCAATCAGTGCTGTCGCCCAAAGCCGACACCACCAAGGCCAGCGGACGCGGTGCCGAGGCCACCAATTCCAATACACGTGGCAACCGCCCCGACGTACCCAGCGAGGAACCGCCAAATTTATAAACCTGCCAGCGTTCGGTCATTAATGGGGAGGTTGCAGATGCAGCGCACGAGTCAAGATAGGGTAAAGCGTCTCCCATTCGATCAAAAAGGCATCGTGCCCGTGAATGCTTTTCAACGTCGCGCGTTCCACTTGGGCTCCGGCCGCACGCAATTGATCGACCAAAATGGTGGCCTGCGCCGGCGTGAACAACTGATCGGTGTCCACGTCCACCACCAGCGCGGAGGCGCGCATACGGCTGACCGCGGGTTTGGTGTCTCCCGGCAACGGTTGAAATAGATCGTGATGATCCATCGCCGCCAGCTGTAGTTCGTAGGCCCGGACGGCAAAACGATTGCGCAATTTTTTGCCCTGATGTTCGAGGTAACTCTGAACGGGATAATCCAAATCAGGTTTACGCGCCGCAACAGAGCGCGGTTGATCGACCTCAAGTCCCGGTTCCGCGCGATAGGTCAAAATCGCCAGTTGGCGTGCAATTTCCAGCCCGCGTCCGACGTTGTCGGGGTAACCCGGATCGAGCCGCAAAATCTGGCGGGCCACGTGATTCCAGCCGACGACCCACGCACTCGCGGTGAGTGTAGTCGCGAGCGGCAGCATGCGTTCAAAGCGCTCCGGCGCCAACGCAGCAAGCGTGAGCGTCACCATGCCGCCGAGCGATCCGCCAGTCGTCAGATGAACGTGGTCGATCCCCAGCCGATCGAGCGCCTGCAAAATCGCGCGCGAAATATCCAGACAGGTCAGATCAACCGACCGCGCCGCCGGGAAGCCTTCCACACCCGGACCGCTGCTGCCGTAACACGAGCCAAGATTATTAAAACAAACCAAACGATAGTGCGCCGGATCGAGGGCGCGACCGGGCCCGATCAATGGCTCCCACCATCCGTTCGGGCCGCCCGCCTCCGCATTTCCGGTGAGCGCATGCACGATCAAAACCGTAGGCACGCCCTGCTGAACGTTTTCCGGCGTATCCCCTTCGCGACTCCACCACCAACCGCGAGACCGGTGCTGGTGGACTACGCCGCCCCGCGCCAACGCCAGGTCGGGCAAAGCGAGTTCAAAGGTACGCGATGAAGCGGAAGCAGTCGGCATGAGAAGTTCGGGCATTTTCCTACCATCTCAAGCGGTCTGCGCAGTGCAGACGGACCTCGGTTGCAGTTGCGCCATTCTTTTCCTCACGACTTTGTTTGCATTGGAAATAAATTTGAATGGCAGGACGGATGCGAAAGACGTTTTCATCAAGCGAGCGGTTGTTTTGTTAAATGAATAGATCGTCAACATGAGTGAAATAGACAAGTAAGTGACGTGTCATACTTTCTGAGGGATTCTCCTAATCGTGTCATAGCTTCGGCCCGCTTGAAAATCAATCATGGCCACGATTCCGGCTTGTTGCGTAAGCATCTCTGGCTAAGGTGAAAATTTCATGGCCAAACGTACCCAGCGCATTGTTCTCAAGTTCGGTTCCGGCATCCTGTCCACTGAGCATGGCATCGGCTTGAGCCGGCGCCAAATCTCCCGCCTCGCCAATGAGGTCGGCGCCTTGGTGCGGGCCGGGCACGAATGCATCATCGTTTCCAGTGGCGCCGTCGCCGCCGGTCTGGCCACGCTCGGTTTCACCGCCCGGCCGAAGGAACTTGCCGCGAAACAAGCCTGTGCTGCCGTCGGCCAGTCGCAACTGATGCATGCCTATGCGAGCGCCTTTGGCCGCCAGAAAATCGCGGTCGCTCAATTACTGCTCACCCACAACGATCTCGATAGCCGCACGCGTCATCGCAACGCGCGGAGTACGTTGCTTCACCTGTCACGCCACAACGTGGTGCCCATCATCAATGAAAACGATTCCGTCGCGGTCGAGGAATTGAATTTTGGCGACAATGATCGCCTGTCCGCGGAAGTGGCGATCCTCGTCGAGGCCGACCGGCTCATCATTCTCACGAGTGTGGATGGCTTGCAGGACGCCGATGGAAACGTGGTGTCGCTGGTCAGCGATGTGGGCAGCGTCGGCGGGTTGGTTCGCTCCGACAAAGGGCGCGTGTCTACCGGCGGCATGATCACCAAGCTTCAAGCGGTGCAACTCGCGGTCAACGCCGGCATTCCCGTCAACATCGCGAGCGGTCGCAAGCCCGGGCTGATTAAGGCCATCGTTTCCGGCCAGCCTGTCGGCACTCACTTTCCCACCCGCTGATCCGCCATGGCTGATCTCGCCCAACTCGTCGCCCAACTGGGGCAACAAGCCCGCCTCGCCGCCCGTGCGCTCGCCGGCACTCCGCCCGCACGCATCGACGCCGCGCTCAACGCCATGGCGTCTGAGCTGCTCGCAGCCCAGAATCAAATTCTCAACGCCAACGCCGCAGACGTCGCCGCGGCCCGCGCCGCCGGCCAGACGTCCGCGTTGGTGGATCGCCTGACCCTCGATCCCAAGCGTCTCACTGCCTGCGCCGAGGGCTTGCGCCAGGTTGCGCTGCTGCCACACCCGCTCGGACAAACTTTACGGGAATGGACGCAACCCAATGGTCTTCGTTTCGCCAAGGTTCGCGTGCCGATCGGGGTTATCGGCTTCATCTACGAATCGCGACCAAACGTCACCTGCGATGCTGCCGGACTTTGCTTGAAAAGCGGCAACGCCGTGATTCTACGCGGCGGCTCCGAGGCCTTGCGTTCCAACCAGGCCATCGCCTCCGCCCTCTCACGTGGGCTCGTCAGCGCCGGGCTTCCGGCCAACGCGGTGCAACTCGTGCCCGTCACCGATCGCGATACGGTCCGCCTGCTTGGTGAAGCGGCGGGCGTGATCGATTTGCTGATCCCGCGTGGTGGCCGCGGTTTGATCGAAACGGTGATGAAGCATGCGCGCATTCCCGTCATCAAACATTACGACGGCATCTGCGCGCTATACGTGGATCGTGCCGCTGATTTGACCATGGCCGAAAGCATCGCGATCAACGCGAAAATTTCACGGCCGGGAGTTTGCAACGCCATTGAAACGCTGCTCGTTCACCGGGACATTGCGCCGGCTTTTCTCGCGAAGGCGGGCAAGGCGCTCACGGAACGCAGCGTGCAATTGCGCGCCGATCCGACTGCGCTCGCACTTCTAACCCAGGCGGATATCGCCGCGACGCCGGCCACGAACGATGATTTTCGTACGGAATTTCTCGCGCTGACGCTGGCCATCAAAGTAGTCGACGATTGCGCGGCCGCGATTGAACACATCGAGACCCACAGCTCGCACCACACGGACACGATTGTGACCGAAGACAAAGCTACCGCCGAACAATTTCTTGCGGGCGTGGACAGTGCTGTTGTGCTTTGGAACGCCTCGACCCGCTTCAACGATGGCTATGAATTCGGCTTCGGCGCGGAAATCGGCATCAGCACGGACAAATTGCATGCCCGCGGACCGATGGGCTTGGAGGAGCTTACCTCCTATAAATACATCGTTCGAGGCTCCGGTCAGGTTCGCGGCTAAAATTGGCTCGTGACAAGCCGCACAGATTATCAAATTCCGGAAAACAAACAGCGCCACCCGCAAAGGTGGCGCCGTGAATTGAAGCTGTAATCTTCGGCGAATTTTTGTCAGGTCGTGGGGACCGACTGGATCGTCTTGAGAATGCGACCGGCAACCAGATAGGGATCGGCGGCTGAGTTCGGACGACGATCCTCGAGGTAACCCTTGTATCCGGCATTGACGAAGCTGTGCGGCATGCGGATCGAAGCGCCACGATCGGCCAGTCCATAACTGAATTTGTCGATCGACTGGGTTTCGTGGAGACCGGTGAGGCGCAGGTGATTTTCCGGCCCGTAAACGGCGATGTGTTCGTCGCGATATTGATTAAAGGCGGCCATGAGTTTTTCGAAGTAAGCCTTGCCGCCCACTTCGCGCATGAATTTCGTGGAGAAGTTCGAGTGCATGCCGGAACCGTTCCAATCCAGCGACTGCTGGAACGGCGCGAGGATCGGCTTGCAGCGCCACTCGATGTCGATGCCATAACCTTCGGCCAGCCGTGTAAGGATATAGCGGGCGACCCACATCTGATCGGCTGCGCTCTTTGAGCCCTTGCCGAAAATCTGGAATTCCCACTGTCCCTTGGCGACCTCGGAGTTGATGCCTTCAAGATTGATGCCGGCATCGAGACAAATATCGATGTGCTTCTCCACGATCTCCCGCGCCACCGAACCGACATTTTTGTAGCCAACACCGGTGTAATAAGGGCCCTGCGGAGCGGGAAAACCACCCACCGGGAAACCCAACGGAGCGCCGTCCTTGTAGAAGAAATATTCCTGCTCGAAGCCAAACCACGTATCCGGATCATCGGGAATGGTCGCGCGGGAATTGGACGGGCTCGCCACGCCGGTGTGCTGGAACGTTTCGCACATCACGAGCACGCCATTTTTACGCGTGCTGTCTGGAAACGCTGCGACCGGTTTAAGCACGATATCGGAGCTCTTGCCCTCCGCCTGTTGGGTGGAGCTGCCATCAAAACCCCAGGCAGGCAGTTCTGCGAGTTTTGGAAAGGCGGCGAATTCCTTGATTTGTGTCTTGCTGCGCAAGCTGGCCAACGGCGTGTAACCGTCGAGCCAGATGTATTCCAATTTATATTTAGCCATGATGCTTTTTTGAGAGATGAATTGTTTAGATTGCCTGGTCGCCGCGTTCGTCAGTGCGAATGCGGAGGACATCTTCCAAGGGGAGGACAAAGATCTTGCCGTCGCCGATTTTTCCGGTCTTGGCTCCCTTGGCGATGGCTTCGACGACCTTGCCCACTTGTTCGTCGGAGACGGCGAGTTCAATTTTCACCTTGGGCAGGAAGTCCACGGTGTATTCACTCCCGCGATAGATTTCGGTGTGGCCTTTCTGGCGGCCGAATCCCTTGACCTCAGTTACGGTCATGCCTTCGACGCCGACTTGGGAAAGCGCTTCCTTCACTTCGTCGAGTTTGAACGGCTTGATGATGGCGATTACGAGTTTCATGCGAACAGGGGTTGAGGTTAATTAGGATTTTGCTTCGAGGATATAACCTTCCTCGCCATGATCGCTCAAATCCAAGCCTTCCTCCTCCGCCTCCGGAGTGGGCCGCAAACCCAAGGCCGCCTTGACAATGTAGGCGATGACCACCGTACCGACGATGGCGATCACGAGGGTCAGGCCGATTGCCTTGATTTGTTCGAAAACCAATCCTTGGGTGAAGGAATCGGTGACCTTGTCTTTCAAATTGGTCACGAGATTGCCATTGGCGCTGTTGCGCGCCAGCACACCGGTCAACAGAGCACCGATTGTTCCGCCGACCGCGTGCACCCCGAAAGTGTCGAGCGCGTCGTCATAACCGAACCAGCCCTTAACCTTGAAGCAGAAGAACCAGGGAATCAATCCGGCTACAACTCCGATGGCCACGGCGCCCGACGCGGTCACAAAACCGCATGCAGGTGTAATCACAACGAGACCGGCGACCGCCCCGGAACAGAATCCCAGGACACTCGGCTTGCCGCGAGTAAACCATTCCATCATCGGCCAGACGAATGAAGCAACCGCAGCTGCGAGCGTCGTGGTCATGAAAGCATTGGCGGCAACTCCGTCCGCTGCTACGGCCGAACCGGCATTGAAACCGTACCAACCGACCCACAACATACCGGTGCCAACCATGCAAAGCACTAGACTGTGTGGTGGCATGGGAGTTTTCCCAAAACCCAATCGTTTACCCAGAATCAAGCACAGGATCAATGCCGACCAACCGGACGTCATGTGAACCACCGTACCGCCGGCAAAGTCGATGGCCTTGATCCCGGCGTTGGCGTTCCAAATACCGTTCATGTAACCGTCAATTCCCCAGATCATGTGCGCTTGCGGGAAATAAACCGCGAACATCCATAGCGTCATGAAAAGGAAGATGGCCGAGAACTTCATGCGTTCCGCAATCGAACCGACGATCAGAGCCGGCGTGATGATCGCGAACATCAATTGATACATGGAAAATACATTTTGCGAAACCCAGTACGAGTAGTCGGTGTTGGGAGCGGAACCGACGTCCTTGAGGAACGCAAAACCGAGGCCACCCAGAAAAGAATTTCCACTGTGGAAAACCAAACTGTAGCCGCAGGCCCACCAGAGAATTGTCACCCATCCGGAGAGCAACAGACATTGAGCCATCACGGAGAGCACATTCTTGCGCCGAACCAGACCGCCGTAAAACAAAGCAAGGCCCGGGAGCGTCATGAACAAAACGAGCGCAGCCGAGGTCATCTGCCAGGCATTGTGACCCGGGCCGGAAGTACCGACCGACGGAGTCGTTAATCCATTTGGAATGGCGCCTTTCGCGTCTTTGAGAACGGCAGTCGGGTCGCCATTGGTCAGGTAGGCTTCGAGGCCGGCAACGCGCTGCTCCAGTGTTGGAGTCGGCGATGGCGCGGCGGGGGCCGGCGCGTCAGCGAAAGCGCTGAGAGTTAGCAGTAGGCCGGCGAAGGCAACAGCGGTCAGTTTTCCTAACACACGTGGAAGGTGCATAGAATTTGGGTTATGAGTGAGAACTTATGGATGGAATTTCCTGAGCGGACACGGAGGTGATTTCAGCAGCTCAAATGCCAAGGTGGAAAAAATAATAAACAGAATATATACAAGATACCCCGCTCTGGATGTGCCCTTAGGCCCACACCGATCGGTCAACTTATGCGCCGGCCACGCGACAGGACCCATCGACGATTTCGTCGGAATGACTGACGCCTCCGGTTGATCTTCGTCGCGAAGTCAACCCGGAGGGAGAGCGCAAAATCCTTTCTCAACAACAAAGGCCTATTCGTATCGTAGCGCCTCGATCGGATCGAGCGCGGCGGCTTTCCACGCGGGATAAAATCCAAAGGTAATCCCGATGATCGAGCAGATGGTCAAACCCCCGGCCGCCCAGCCCCAAGGAAACACAACCGAAGCGTGCATAATGGTCGCGATGACATTTCCCACGACGATCCCCGTGATCACTCCTGCGAGGCCGCCCACCATCGACAACGCCAAGGCCTCGATCAGGAATTGCGTTAAAATATTTTTCTTCCGCGCACCGATGCTTTTTCTGACCCCGATCTCCTTCGTCCGCTCGGTCACGCTCACCAGCATGATGTTCATGATGCCGACGCCCGACGCGACCAGCGCAATCGCGCTGATGACAAATGCTCCCACCGCCACCATGCCGGTGATATTGTTAAACGTTTCAATCAGCGAATCGTTGGAGAAAACCTCGAAATCATTCGGATCTTCCGGCGCAAGTCCCCGCACCAACCTCATCACGCCCACCGAAGTGTCCTGCGTCGCGGCGAGCACCGCCTGATTCGGCGCCTGCACATTGACTCCTATCGACCGTCCGGCCTGGCCATAGGTCGCGAGGTATTTTGTGATGGTCGTAACCGCATTGCTGTCCTGGCTCTGCCCAAAGGTTGATCCCTTGGAGGCGGTGACGCCAACGATGATATAGTTCTGCCCATCGATTCGCACCGACTTACCCAGCGGATTTTCGGTCTGGAACAGCCGGTCAACGATATCGGTGCCGATCACCACCACGGGCCGGCCAAACTCGACATCCTCCGGGCCGAGATTGCGCCCCTGGGCGATTTCATAATTGCGGCTCGAAAGAAAATTCTCGTCGGAGCCGATCAAGTTAACGTTTGGATTGGTCGTTTGGTCCCCGTATTTCGCCCGCCGACCGCCACGATTCATTTGCAAACTAACATCTGCGGTTCCGCGCATCAGTTCCTTGAATCGTGCTGCTTCCAGATAAGTGATATCCCGGCGGTTGGCAAATCTACGCCGGGCGCCACTGAAATCCAGCACCGGGTATTTGATGAACTGAAAACTGTTCGCTCCAAGTACATTGAGTCCGGTCTCGATCGAACCACGCAAGCCGGTGATGACCGTCATGACCCCAATCACGGAAAATACGCCCACCGCAATGCCAAGCATCGTGAGGGCAGAGCGCAGTTTGTTCGCTGAAAGCGAAGAAAGCGCGAGGCGAAGCGTTTCGGCGAGGTTCATTCGTAACGCAGCGCGACGACCGGATCGAGTTTACTGGCCGACAACGCCGGGGCGAACCCGCTCACCACGCCGGTTAAAACGGAAATGGCCAAACCGGTGAGCACCAGCTCAACCGAGAAGACCAAAGGGAAATTCGGCGCGACCATCGCAATTACCGCCGTAAGCACCCGGGCGGAAATGAGGCCAACGACTCCGCCAATGAAACAAATCGTCACCGCTTCGATGAGAAATTGCAGGAGGATCGTGCGGCGGCGTGCGCCGAGGGCCTTGCGCGTTCCGATCTCTTTCGTCCGCTCCTTTACGCTGACATAAGTGATATTCATGATGCCGATCGCGCCCACAAACAGCGCGAGTCCGGTGATAAACAACCCCGCCAGCGCAATCCCGTTCTCGATCGGATCAAGTTGCGCACGAATCGTCCCCTGCTCGTTGATGGAAAAATTATCCTTCTGTTCCGGGTTGAGTTGTCGAATCCGTCGCATCAAGCCGGTCAATTCGTCGCGAGCGTCCTGCATCCGGGTGCTGTCCACCTGCACCCGGACTTCGCCGTTATCGTCAACGCGATAATAGCGGCGGTAGGTCGTGATGGGCATCGCCAACATTGAGTCCCAGCTAAAAAGCCCGAGAAAACTCCCCTGTCGCGCCATGACGCCGAGAATCTTAAAATTCTGATCGCGAATCTGAATGGTTTTCCCCACCGCTGACTCGCTGGGAAACAACGCATCCGCCACGTCAAAGCCAACCACCGCGACATTGCTACCAGACTGCGCCTCGAAATCGCTGAAGAAGCGGCCTTCCTTCATGTCGGAACGGGTGATTCGGGAATAGTCCGCCGTGGTCCCAAGCGTCCAGATGTTATTCAACCGGTTCTCGCCACGGATCAAAGTCGTGAGCGTATTCTCAGTCGGCACCGCCAGCTTCAGTGCAGAATCAGGATTGTCCGCGATCCAATCGTTGATCTCCTGCGCGTAACTATACCGGATGGGCGGCCGGTTGCGGTAATTCCACCACTCCTGCCGGTCGGTCCACGGCGTTTTCGTCACATAGAGCAAATCATCGCCAAAGCCCGAAAAGCTCCGATCAACCCCTACGTTGATTCCTTCGATTGCCGTGCCCATGAGCGTCACGGCCACAATTCCGATGATCACACCCAAAGCAGTGAGCGCCGAACGCAATTTACTGCCGCGAATCTGCACAAAGGAAATTTTCAAGGATTCGGGAAACTCATGCAAAAACTGCTTAAAACCGTAATCGGCGATCCCGAAAATCATGGCCAGACTCAGCGAGCCAGCAATGGTCCAACGAACCAATGGAACCAAGTCCGGTTGCGAATGAGACAGGTGCAGAACAACCCAGGTGATCAACGCGGCAACGCTTAGGCCGAAGCAAAATCGCCAAAGAATCCCGGAGGTGGAAAGACTTTGCATGTATGCGTCAGGGAACTTGTTCGTCCGACTCAATCAGTCCGTCGCGCAGCCGCACGATTCGCCGGGCGTGACGGGCGATTTCCTCTTCGTGTGTAACGACGATCAGCGTGTTGCCCTGCTCGTAGAGTTGTTCGAAAAGATCCATGATCTCGACGCCGGTTTTCGAATCCAGGTTTCCCGTGGGTTCGTCCGCGAGCACGATCGACGGCCGCGTCACGAGTGCACGGGCGATGGCAACGCGCTGACGCTGGCCACCGGAAAGCTCGTTGGGCTTGTGATACATGCGCTCGGCCAGGCCGACGTTGGCCAGGGCCTGTTGCGCGCGTTCGATGCGGTCGGCTTTCCCGAGTCCCGCATAGATCAACGGCAGCTCTACATTGTGCAGCGCATTGGAGCGCGGCAGCAAATTGAAGGTCTGGAAAACAAAACCGATCTCGCGATTACGAATGTCCGCGAGTTCGTCGTCGACCATGCTCGCGACGTCTTTTCCGGAGAAGTGATAATGCCCCGCGGTCGGCGTATCGAGACAGCCCAGCATGTTCATCAGCGTGGACTTGCCCGAGCCGGATGGTCCCATGATGGCGAGGTACTCGTTACGCCGGATGCTGAGGGTCACTCCCCGAAGCGCGCGAATGATTTCATCGCCCATTTTATAGAGCTTGGTGACACCTTCGATATCGATCACCAGCGGCCCGGCGGGGCGGACAACGCGTCCACTCTGGGACTGCCCGGCGGAATTGTGATCGGTGGAAAGAGAGCTCATGCTGTTTCGAGAAAGAGTGTACGCGGACGGCGGTGAGAAGGCGGCAGAAAGCTCATTTCTTTCCCGGCATTTTCGGAGGCTCGATCCGGACTTTCATTCCATCCTTCAATGTCCGGGTAATGACGCTGAATGGGCCGCTGACCACCTCGTCGCCCACCTTCACTCCCGATTTGATTTCGATATGAGTCGTATCGCCGATCCCGGTCTCGACGGGGGTCATTTTGACAATGTCTCCTTTGCGGAGGAAAACCACGCGCTGGAGTGAAGAGCGATCCTCTTTTTCCCGCTCACGTTGCAGTTTATCATTCACGGCGGTGGCGGCGCCTTCGCCCTGCGCTTGCTTGGCCTTCAGGTCGCGTTCACCGGCCAGTTGATCAATCGTCTTGTCGCCTTGGCGACTGCGGACCGTCACGGCTTGAATCGGTACGGCAACCACGTTTTGGACGGTCTTGGTCTCGACATCCACTGTTGCGCTCATGCCCGGACGCAGGACGACATCCTTGTCCAAAATTCTGATTTTTACTTCGAAATTCGTGACCTCTTCCTGGGTATTCAGTCCCGTCGTAGTGGCTGCAGCCGAAATCTCCTTCACCTCGCCGGCAAACTTCCGGTTTGGGTAGGCATCGATCGAAATCCGCGTTTTATCCCCGATCTTCACGTTAACGATGTCGTTCTCGTTGATATTAACCCGCGCTTCCATTTTGGAGAGATCCGCGAGACGCATAACCTCGGTACCAGCGAAAGAACCGGTCCCCACGACGCGTTCGCCCACTTCACTCGTGCGCGAAGTAACGGTGCCGCTGATGGGCGCGTAAATGATCGCCTTGTTCAGCAAGTCCTGCATCTGGTTCAGCAAGCCCTCCGTGCGGGTGATGTTCGCGATGGCGCTGGCGTATTCCGCCTTCGCGCCCTCGTAAGCGTTGGTGACGACCGCGAGATCCGAATCGGAAATCAGGTGTTTGTCGTAGAGATCCTTGTTACGCTTGAGATCTTCGTCGGCCTTTTGCAACGCGGCCTTGTTGACCAGACTCGACGCTTTCGCGGCAACCAAACTGGCTTCCTGTTGCTCCACTTGATAGCGATAGGCGTCGTCCTTGATCCGAACCAGCAAGTCGCCCTTTTTGACCACATCGCCCTCGCGAAAAGGCATTTCAAGGATTTCGCCCGCCACTTCCGGTGCGATTTTAACCTCGATCTCGGGCTGGATTTTCCCGGTCGCATTGACCAGCTGGGTGATGGTCTTCGTAATCGCCTTCTCGGTCGTTACCGCTACGCCATTATCCTTTCGCTTGGAGGCCGCGATCATCACGCCGACCGTGGCCGCAACCAACAGAAGGATCAGCGCGACGATGAGCGTGCGATTGGATTTCTTTTTCTTGGCGGCAGCCGGCACGGGGCGACTGGGTTGATTCGTGGTGGGGACGGACATATGGGTAAATAGTGCGGACAGGCTTGGTTGAAATTCGCGGGTTGGCCAGTGCTTTAACAATTACGGAACCCCCATCAGGGACAAAGGGAAGTTGGCTATTCTCAGAATGCCTGGCACGGAGTGACAACACTATACCCGCGCGCCAAGTTGCACTCTGTTTTGATGAATGGGCGCCAGAGCCGGATAAGCGGCTCACCCGCCGGGCCGTCAGTGCGAATCGACATGCTCCCAAGCCAGGGCGGCGCCGATGATCCCCGCATCGTTGTGCATCTTTGCCGGGACGACCTTGGCCCGCGCTTTGATATATTTGAGAAATTCGTCGGATTTTTTGCTTACGCCGCCACCAATGATGATCATGTCGGGGGACAAAATCCGTTCGATCACGGCGAGGTAAACGTTCACGCGACCGGCCCATTCATGCCAGGAAAGATCCTGTCGCTTGCGCACGGCCGCCGAAGCAAAACGCTCGAAGGGTTGTTTTCCGCGCCATGGAATCCAACCCATCTCGGCGTTCGGGAAAAGCTGCCCGCGATAAAACAGGGCCGAGCCAATACCTGTGCCGAAGGTCAGCATCAGCACCGAACCCTGATTGCCCCGTCCGGCACCGAATCTCATCTCCGCCAGACCGGCGGCGTCAGCGTCGTTGTATAATTTCACCTGGCAACCTGTCGCCCGGCGAAAAATTGCGGCACCGTTCTGTCCTTCCCAATTGGAGCCAAGATTCCCCACGGCGCCGATTTTGCCCCCGACGACGATCCCCGGAAATCCCAGGCCGACCGGGCCTTTCCATTTGAAATGTCGGGCAATTTGCCGCGCGGCGGCCACGCCTTCCTTCGTGCCGCACGGGGAGGAAATTTCCACGCGCAGGCGCTCCGCCAGCAACTTGCCGGTCTTGGTGTCCACCGGTGCTCCCTTGAAGGCCGACCCGCCGATATCAATCCCGAGAATATTCATATTGAAATGTCACCGTAGAGTTCGGCACGACCGACGCAATCCCATCCCTTAATCAAGACTTCCCGAGTGAACTGCGGCCAGTTCCTCAGCCGTCGCCGCACGATCCGAAATCAACTCGATGTCGAAATGCAATTCCTGGCCGGCTAACGGGTGATTGGCGTCAAGCAAAACCTCGTCACCCTCGATGGCCATGACTGTCACCACGGGCGCGTGACGATCCGGACCGGTCTTGAACTGATCGCCTACCTGCAGATTTTCCGCGGGCAAGCGGTCTTTGGGAACTTTTTGCATCAGGTCTTCCTCGTGCATGCCATAGCCGCGCTCGGGCGGGACCACGACCGCCCGTTTCTCGCCAACCGCCATCTGGAGCAGCGACTCTTCCAACCCATCGATAATTTGCCCGGCGCCTTCGATGAATGGCGTTGGCGTCGAACCCTGGGAGGTGTCGAGCACGCGGCCACGTTCGTCGCGGAGAGTATAATGAAAAGTGAGGATTCGGCGGTTCATGTTTCCTGGCGGAGAATTTCGAGGGGCGGATGGTCGCAGATTCCGCGATTCGACAGCAAGCCCGTCGTGATCGTCATCACACTTACCGCCGCCCAGCCGCCCAACAGGACAATTCCCGACGGGACCGCCCATTTCACTTCGAAGACGAAATACGCCAGCGCCCAATTCGCACCCACCGCCAGCACCGCGCCCACCGCCGCGCCGAGCGTGCCGAGCGCCAGGTACTCGGCCAGCATAATGCGGTTAACCTGCGCCTTGGTCGCCCCGAGCGTTCGCAACAGCACACTTTCGCGAACACGCTGCTGGCGGCCAATCAACACCGCTCCCGCGAGCACAATCACACCGGTCACGACCGTAAAAAGCGCGAGGAATTCCACGACAAACGACGCCTTCGAATAAACGTTGTCCAACGCCTGCATGATCGCCCCCAGATCGATCGCCGATACATTTGGTTCTTCGCGAACAACCGCCTGCTGAATCTGCGCCGACTGCTCCGGCGACGCCACGCGCAACGCCATCACGTGAAACTTCGGCGCGTCTTCCAGCACGCCGTCGGGAAAAACCACAAAGAAATTCGGCTGCATCCGCCGCCAATCGACCCGGCGCAAACTTCCGACCCGGGTTTTCACCGACACGCCCTGCACATCGAACACAATTTCATCGCCCAGCTTGACGTGCAGATCGCGGGCGAGTCCTTCTTCCAAAGAGATCGGAACCCATGTTGCGCCCACTTTCGCGTGACCTTCGAATTTTCCCGCCGTGATTTTTTCGGTATCACCCAATTCGCCGCGATAGGTCGAGCGATATTCGCGCCGCAATGTCCACGCGGGCATATGCGAGTCGCCGCTCTTCAACAGTTCCGTCACCTCCCGGCCTTTGATCGAGGCAATGCGCATTGTCACGATGGCCGCCTGTTGCCGGACGGGAGTGCCGTTGTCCGCCAGCAGTTTGGTCAGTGGCGCGACTTGATCGTCCTGAATATCAAACAGCATCAAATTCGGCCGGTCGTTTCCGCCCACCACCCGCAACTGGCCCAGCAAGGTCTCGCGCGAAAGATAAAGGGTCATCATCAGGAACGTCCCCATGCCCAGCGACACCAGCAGCAAAAGCGTACGATTGTTTGGGCGGTGAAGATTCGCAATGCCCTGCCGCCAGGTAAACGGGAACGAACGGAGAGAGAATTTCTTTGCCAGCCACGAGATGACTTTCGCCAGCGCCGCGAGCGCGCCAAAGACCATAAGCAACGCAAGCCCGAAACCCACGCCCCACCGCATCCTTCCCGTCTGCCAGATCGCAAAGGCAAAGACCACGACAACAATCACGCCAAATAGAATATACTGCATCCAGTCGCGCTTATTGCCGGCGTCGCCATCGAACGCGGAGCGCAGCGTCAGCAGCGGGGACACGCGCCGGATTTCCAGCAACGGCAAAAGCGAAAAAAGTATCGTAATCACCACTCCCGCGCCCAATCCCCGGGCAACCGCCGTCCATGATACGGAAAACTCAAACGCAAACGGCAAAAAATCCCTCAACAGACCCGGCAGCGCCAATTGCACCGCCATGCCTAAGAGCGCCCCGGCGCCCGCGCCAATCACCCCGAGCCCGGTTCCTTGGACGAGATAAATGGAGAAGCTCGTGCGCGCCGACGCCCCGAGACAGCGCAACATCGCGACCGTCGGAATCTTTAAGCGAATATGGGCTTGGATCGCACTGGCGACGCCGATCGCACCGAGAAACAATGACGCAAAGCCCACGAGACTGAGAAACGAATTCACGTTGCGAATCGATTGCCCCAGGTCGCGTTTCCGTTCCTCCACCGTGTCGAAGCCCAGGCGAAGTTCGCGAAAGCGGCTCCGCATGTCCGCCACCAGTTTCTCCACGTCGACGCTGGCGGGAAATTTAAAGTAGATCCGATAACGCGCCAAACTTCCCGCTTTAAGCAAACCCGTGGATGCCGCCGTACCGAGAGGAATAAAAATCCGCGGCGCAAACGTCGCGACCGCCGCCGTTTCTCCCGGGACTTCCTTGAGCCCAGCCGCAAGCGTGAACTCCGTACTGCCCAATTTTACTTTGTCTCCAGGTTTCAACCCGAACTGAACCATCACGCCCTCCTCCAATACCGCGCTCCTCCCCTCCGCGATTGTCGCGCGCGCGCCGGCAGGTTCAGTCACAAAGTTTCCGTAAAACGGAAACCCTCCGTCCAACGCCCGCACTTGCACCAATCGGGTTTGCCCGGTACCAGGGACCACCAACATGGAATTGAAGGAGATTTCGTAGGATTGTTCGCCGCCTAATCCGTCTACAAATTTAGTCGCCCCCTCATCGAGCTTCGCGCGCGAAGTGACCACGAGGTCGGCCCCGAGCAGCGTCTTGGTCTGCTCTTCGATGGCCTGTTTCAGATTTTCGCGCAGCGAGCCCACCGCGACCAGCGACGCGACGCCCAGCACGATCGCCAACGAAAACAGCAACAACCGCCGCCGCGACGCACGCGTATCGCGCCAGGCCATTTTGAAAATAAAATTCATGAAAGGATTAGCCCACGAAACACACGAAAGGACACGAAATCGGAGTCATAGAACCAATCTTTCCCATTCGAGTTTAGGCGGTGTCAGGGAAATAATTCGTAGGGCCGGCGCTTGCACCGGCCTCGCATGCGAAAACGGCAGGTCGCAAGCGACAGCCCTACGCGCCGGAGTGGAGCTGACGGGCGAAGGTTTATTTGCCAGACACACCCTGGATCATTCATAGGCATAAACAACGTCATTCATTTTTCGTGTGTTTCGTGGGCCCATTGTTTGAAAATTGCGGATGCTTACTAAAAATTATTTTTCTCGTCGGAAATAACCGCCCCACCCTTCAGCCGAATGATGCGCTGGGTACGGCGGGCGAGTTCGAGATCGTGCGTCACCAGGATTAGCGTCGTGCCGCGTTCGCGATTCAGGCCGAAAATCAAATCCACCATTGCTTGTGCGGTTTCGCCGTCGAGATTGCCGGTTGGCTCGTCGCAAAACAAAATCCGCGGCCGGTTGATGAACGCACGGGCCAAGGCCACCCGCTGTTGCTCGCCGCCCGAAAGTTGGGTTGGATAATGATCGAGGCGGTCACCGAGGCCCACCCGCCGCAAAAGTTCGATCGCGTCGTTTGGCTCGACTCTACCACCACGCAGTTCGAGTGGCACCATCACATTTTCCAGCGCCGTGAGCGTTGGGATCAGTTGAAAATTCTGAAAAACAAAACCCACGCACTCATTGCGCACGAGTGCGCGTTGGTCCTCGGAAAGACCGCCAATTTCGCGACCCTCGATCACGACACTACCTTGCGAGGGTTGATCCAATCCGGCGCAAAGCCCCAGCAGCGTCGTCTTGCCGCTGCCGGACGGTCCGACGATCGCGCAGGTGTCTCCTGCTTCGATCGCAAACGACACGCCGTGCAACACGGTCAGCGGCCCGGCGGCGGTCGTGTAGGTCTTGGCGAGGCGCTCGACTTTCAGGATGTTTTGAACACTGGTTGCTGAAGACACGATGGACCTGAACAAGATTGAACTTCCCACAAAGCGCAAAAGCCAAACAGGGCGGATCCTTCTCCTGAGTATTTGCGTTTTCGCGGGGGTGACACTGCCCGCCGCTGCAACCAAAACGGTCATTTTTTTTGGTGACAGTCTGACAGCCGGTTACGGACTTGATCCCGACGAGGCTTTCCCGTCGCTGATTCAAAAAAAGATCGATGCGGCGGGCATCCCAGCCCACGTCGTGAACGCGGGCTTGAGCGGGGAAACCACGGCAGGAGGACTTCGCCGCCTGAATTGGATTCTTCGGCAAAAAATCGATGTCTTCATAATCGAGCTCGGCGCCAACGATGGTCTGCGCGGAATCGCGCCGGAGGTAACGCGAACCAATTTGCAAACGATGATCGATCGAGTCCGGATGAAATATCCGCACGCCGTCATCGTGTTGGCTGGAATGCAGCTTCCTACCAACCTGGGTCCGGAATACACGCAGAAGTTTGCCGCGATCTTTCCGGAACTCGCCAAATCCAATCACCTCACGCTAATTCCTTTTCTCCTCGCCGGCGTAGGTGGAGTGGCAAGCCTCAACCAAGGCGATGGCATGCATCCTACGGCACAGGGAGACCAGATCGTCGCAGATAATGTCTGGAAGGCCCTTAAGCCGCTATTAATCGGCACCCACGAATAGTCAGGGATTAGGGCGTGGTCCAAGCTGTTTCGTCCGCCGGCTGCAAACGAGCCACGACGTCCTCCGGCAGCAACTGGGCAACCATTTCACCTTGAGCGTCACTCGTCACGCAGACGGCGGACATTTCACCCTGCGCCATTAATTTGGCGTCCTTGCGAAATTGAAAAATGTAAGTGACCGAGCGCTTCCCCATTTTTTTTACGAAGAGTTTCACGTCCACCGCATCATTGAAGCGCAACGGGGCCAGATACTGGCAACTGACATCCACGCGTGGCCAACCGATCACCTTACCTGGCACAAACGAAATCAGTGGCAAATCGAGCGACCGGTAAAACGCAACTTCGCAACTTTCCATCCATCGGAAAAAATTAGCGAAGTGCATGATCCCGGCCATGTCCGTCTCGTGAAATTCGACTTGGCGGGAAAGGGTGAACTCGGAGGGCATGCGGGGATTATCCTTACGGCTAGCAAGGTGGCAATTCCGTTCAACGCGGCTTGAGTCGCTGCCTCAAACCGTTAAAAACGGACCATGAATCTTCTAACCCGCATTTTCGCCGTGGGCAGCATGCTCGTGGCTTCGCACGTTTTTGCCGCCGGTGCCTTTGAAGGCAAAGTGACCCTGACCATGACAGGTGAAAAAGGAAAGCCGGTGGACCTGAACTATTCCATGAAGGGAGAGCGCTTCCGGATAGATATGAACGCGAGCGGCCAGGAAATGAGCACGATCATGGATCTACCGAAGCGTGAAATGATCATCCTCATGTCCGGAAGAAACATGTATATGGTGATGCCGCTCAGACAGCCGGCTGAACAAGCAATGCAACAACACGAGGGCGAAGCAGCCAACGTCGACATCAACCGGACCGGGAAGACCGAAACCATCCTCGGGTACAAGACTGAGCAGTTATTGATCACGGACAAAGACAACGGCACCGTAACCGAACTGTGGATGGCACCCGACCTCGGCACATTCATGGGATTGGGGGATAGCGGCGGAAGCCCATTTGGAGGACACAAGCCCTCCGCCAATGCCGCCAAGTGGGAAGAAGCACTCAAGGGCAGCAAAGGCGGCTTTCCACTTCGCGTGATAACGCATGACGCGAAGAGCAAGCAAACCTTCAAGATGGAGGCGACGAAGATCGAGCCCGGCCCCCTTCCTGAGTCGTCATTCGTGCCACCGGCTGGCTACCAAAAATTTGAAATGCCCAACCTGGGGGGCATGAATCCCTTTAAGCACGAGTGAGCGTCACTTTATTAGACAACGCGGACGAAATGGTCGTCCAAACTAAAAAGGCCGGGCGTTTGCCCGGCCTTTTTTATTACTTTGAAAACAGTCAACGGTCACTTGCCGATCTTGAGCAGCTCGTCCGCAGTGAACGGCTTGGAGCGATTCCCAAGTTCGGCACGGATACGGGCCACCGCTTCAGGCTGTACCTCCGGAGCCTTGTTACCCCATTCCTGTCGGACATAGGTCAAGGCGTGAGCAATTTGTTCATCCTTTAATGAAGTGCCAAGAGCCGGCATCGCATTATTAAAGTCCTTGTTCTCAACTTTGACCGGACCGTTGAGCCCGAGCAGTACAATGCGGATGATCCGCTCTTCGTCGCCCTGGGCCCACTCGGAACCGGCCAACGGGGGAAAAACACCCGGAACGCCCTGACCCGTTGCTTGGTGGCAGGTGATACAAATGGTGCCGAAAACCTTTTTGCCGAGCATGACTGGGGAAACAGGAGCCTGAACGATTGCGCCGGGCTTCTCGCGCTTTGCGTGCTCATTAACAACCAAGGGATCGAAGCGAATCGAATAATTCGCGAGATAGATCGCACCAAACAAAACGGCACAGCACATCATGCCAAGGACGCCCAGGGGGAGAAATGGATAGCCCCCGTGCGCCTTTTCCGGCATTTGCTTCCGGAGCTGCGCATGGACCTGCTGGATGCTGTCATCGCTGGCACCCGCTTCTTCAAAGCGATATTTATTGTCGGGAGAGGAGCTCATCTTAGTGGCCTTCCTCCGTGGATTTCCCGGCGGTGGCATTCAAACTGCGTTCAGTGGGATAGTCGTAGGTATCCTTCAAGCTTTCCAAATAGGCCACCAAGGCCCGCGCCCGATAACTCGGCACCACTTCGTACCCGGAGGCGGGCGCAGATTTACCCGTCAACTTGAGCGCGAGATACGAGGGTTGGCGATCCCTCGTGGAGTGCGTGTCGAATAGGAATTTATAGGACGGCATGTTGCCAGACGCCACCGATTCCGGGGCATACAGAATTTTGTAGAAATAATCGCTGTAGTCGTCAGCACTGGTGGTTTCACCGAGGCGAACACCAACATTGCGGAGATCCGGTCCCATCCGGCTTTGCCCGATCAGAACGGTTTTGTCCCGGATGTAGTCACGCGCGTAACTTGGACGCTGGCCCCATTTACGGGCAATATCGGCGCCGAATCCTTCGTGGCGCACCTGTTGGGTATGACAAGTTGCGCAACCGAGATCCTGATACACCATACGGCCTTCATCGGCCAGACCTGACATCCGCTGGGGATAGAGCGTGTCGTCCGTTGGGTCCCTAAATTGGCTGAGGCTGCCCAACTGCTTGTGAGCCGCGAGCAAAACTCCGGCCCACGAAACCGCGATGATGGCGAATACGCCGAGGAAAAGTGCGAGGCCGTTTTTCATGCGTGGCCCTCCGTGACTGATACTTTTGTGAGGCTCAAAGCGGGAGGATTACGAAAAGCGGCAACCTTGCTGTTCTTTGAGAACATCGCCCAAGTTTGGAAACCGAAGTTGATGAGAAAGGCCACGTGTCCCAAAAGGAGAAGTGCCAGGCCAATCGACCGAAGGGTGAACCACACGGAAAGTTCCCTGGCCATTTCGCCGAACAATGAACCTGTTTCGATGGATTCGTTGTTCAACATGTGTCCCTGGGTCCAACCGCCGGCGGCGAGCGCCACGACCAACAGGCCAATACCAAGGGCTGCAGTACCGAAATGAGTCTTCACCAACGACGACGACTGCCACTCGCGGCCCGTAAGACGCGGTATGATAAAATAAGCGGCACCAAACATGGCGGTCGAGAAGCAGGCATAAAGGATGAGCCAGTCGCGGAGATCAGAGATGAGCGTAAGTTGGGCGATCGCCGCAAATCCATGGTTCGCAAGAGCGAAGTTCAAAATCGATGCCCCGACGAAACCGAGCATGCTCAGGAAGATGAAGCGAAGTGTAATGCTCCTGCCCAAAGCACCATAGTTTCCGGCCAGAGTCCCAAAGAGATTAAGTGCAATGACGACGACCGGCACCACCAACAGAAAATTAGCTGCGCCACCCAAGGTCGAAACCCAAACCGGAACCGGCGCACCGATGAGCCTGCTGCCGCCCGCGAGCGCCGTCGCCGCGGCGAGCCACCAAAATGCCAGCGGTGCGAGATAATAATTGGCCACCGGCTTGCCGACAATCTTCGGTAAAAAATAATATGCTGCGGCCAAGGCGATCGGGATAAACCAAAGCCCGTACAAACCCTGTACATACCATGCGTTGACGATTGGCTGCAGAACGCCGCGGACGGGGGCCTTCAGCAACATGATTTGCGCGATGGAGTAGATCCATGGAAACCAAAATGCCGCTCCAAAAAGATACCATTGCGACGCGTACACGTTTTCCGTGTTACGAATACTGAAGGTGGTGATTCCCCAAACCCCGACCATCGCGTACGCGATGAGCAAAATCAAGGTAACGAACCGTGGCATTTCCAAAAGTTCGAAGGAGGTCGAATAGCCGCCGAGGATGCCCAGGATACCAAGGATCACGCCGACATTCCAAAACTTTGCGGCGACAAACAACCAGCCGCCGTGACGAAGCGTCGTTGCGGAAAGCCGCGCCATCAGCCAGAGTCCGAAAGCGAAGGCGGCATTCATGCCCCAGCCATAGACGAGCGCATTCTGCGCGGCAGGAACAATCCGACCATGCGTGGTCCACGCGCACCCCGCGAGAAATTCAGGCGAGTGCAGCTGGACGGAGGCGACGAGTTGCAATACCCCGCCAGCCAGCAGCCACCAAATGGCCCAGGCAAAAAAGACCAACACCGGCCATTTGGCCGACGCATCGATCTCTGCTTGCTCCGAGCGAGCGTTCTTATCAATGGGATTCATCACAGCAGTAATTACTTCTTGGCGTGCTCGCGAACGACGAGCTCCATTGCCCGGTCGATGGGAATACGAACGATACCCGCTTTCTGATCAATCCAACCGTAGCTGGTGGACTCGGTCCTTTCCTTGACGCGATGCTCCTCCAGCAATGCCTTACGGTCGGCCGGCGTCTTCACCCCTTCAACTTTGTCGACGGTGAAGGCATGCGGACGATAAATCCTGTTCGCGAGCCAGGCGAACAGCGCGAACGAAATCAGCACGATGATCGCGGTGAAAACCGGCGTGCGGTGGGGAAAGGAGAAATTGGACGAGGAATCGCTCATGGCGCGGTGGCTTCGTGGTGCGTGAGTGACTCAAGAATTCGCGGATCGCGAATCGGGATGATTTTGGTGGTCATGAGGCTTTTCATGTAAGCCCAGACACAAATACCGCCCACCCCGACGACCGACGTGAGCACCCAGAACAAATTGAACGAGAAAAACGGCAGTGGCTCGCCCTGGGCGTCCTTCAGGGCGGGCAGCGTATTGTAGCAAATATCGACAAGGATTGTTACTGCTATGCCGATGCTGACGAGCAAAGCCGGTTTCAGCTCCGCTTTATTGCGATAACCGAGCCACGCAATAAACGGCACGAAGAAATGTCCGAACAAAAGGACCATGCCGATCCAGAACCAATCTCCGTGTTCACGGATGTTATACCAAAAAGTTTCTTCCGGTACGTTCGCATTCCAAATCAGGAAGTATTGGGCGAAGGTCACGTAAGCCCAGAAAATCACAAAGGCGAAGGCCAGTGACGTTAAGCAATGGAACTGGTTCGTATTATAAATGCCTTTGTAGTCGCCACGCACGTACAACCAGTAGGTGATCATTACCGCGAAGGCCATGCCGGCGCGGAGACAGTTGGCGAAGAACCAAACGCCATACATCGTGGAGAACCAGTGGTACTCGAGGCTTTTCATCCAGAGAATCGCGGCGGCCGTGAGCGAAAGCGCGGTCAGCACGACGCCAAATCCCGCCGTCTTGCGATTCATGAAGGTCCACTTTGGAGCCCCGTCGCGGTCCTGCGTAAACGAGGCCTTTCTAAAACGGGCGGCCAGCCAGATCCAGATCCCGAAGAAAAGCACCGTCAGGACGGTAAACATGCCTCGATTTAAGAATCCGGACTTCTTTTCGTAGAGCATGTCCGTTCCGACCGTGTGTCCTTCGCCAATCGGATGGGTGAGGTCCATCCAGGGCCAGACTAGCCCCGGTTTCAACCAGGCGGAAATCAAGAGTGGGATGAAAAGGATGAACAGCCATTTGAAGGCGGACATACCATGCTCGTATTGACGACGGATAACGACCGACCAGCCGGCGTCGGTCAGATGGTGGAGGATGGTCAGCAAAAGCATGCCGATCACCACCGTCGTCCAGTAGCAGACACCGACCAAATAGGAAGTCGCGATCGCGTTTGGATTTTGCGCAAAGAAAAATCCGATGACAGTAACGGCCAAACCGGCGATGCCGGCGAAGAGAAATTTGTTTGCAAGTCCGGCAAAGGACCCGCCAACCGAGGATGAGGAAGAGGTACTCATGGTTACTTTAACCCTCCGCGTGCCTCAAGGGGGACATCGTCGATTCTCGCGTTGTGGGCACGCTGCAGGGCGCGAACATAAGCGATCACGGCCCAGCGTTCGTCGGGGGAAAGTTTATCCGCGTAGGGGAACATGGTATTCTTTCCGTGAGTGATCGTGTTGAAAATTTCACCTTCGGGCATGTTGCGAATCCGGTCATCGTGGTAGCTCGGTGTGGCGACCATGCCATAGGATTTCGTGATGCCATTGCCATCGCCGAGTGCTCCGTGGCAGGGATAGCAATAAATCATAAAGCGGTTTTGCCCGCGATGGATCATGACGTCAGTCACTTCCATGGGAAAACCCCGCGCGAATGAACCGTCGGGATTTTTGCCCGCGTAATGGAAATCGTCAGCCCGGAGAAATGCTGGATCAGCGTCAACTGTCCGCCCGCGTGGAACGGTTCCGACCGGAATCGGGCGATCAGTCCGTCCGTCGGCAAAGAATTTGGATTCTGCCTGGGGCTTGTATTTGGCCTGCCGATCCATGTCAGGGAAAACCTCGATGGGCGGGCGCGTGGATTTCATGCCACGGAACCCCATGACGGAGATCAACAGGACAATAATGAAAGCGAGCGTGAAATAGGCGTGACGCATCTTATTCTTCGATTTCGGCGATGTCCTTGCCACCGATCTGCTCAAGCAGACTGCGGGTTTGGGCCGGGTTGAACTTCGGGTCGTTGGCCTCGATCACAATATAGAATCGATCATCCATGGCGCGGACGAATTGCGGCGCTTTCATTACCGGATGGTAATGCATTGGAAGTTTATTCAGAAAAAACATGCCGGAAATCGTGGCGAAAGCGGTGAAGAGAATCGTCAGTTCGTACGAAATCGGAAACGCAAACAGCGGACTGAAGTAGGGTTTGCCACCAACAATCAGCGGATATTCATAGGCACCGGTCCACCAGATGAGCGTCATGCCCGTGCAGAATCCCGTGATACCGCCGGCCAGCGAAAATCGCGGCACTTTGGAGCGGCGGATTCCCATGGCGGCATCAAGTCCATGCACCGGGAACGAAGTCAGGGCATCCCATTGGGAAAAGCCGGCATCCCTCACCTGCTCGCAAGCGTGATAAAAATCCGGCGTGGTATCGAAGGCGGCAACTAATCCGTATGCTTTTTTCATGGTCGTGCCTCCTTAGTGTTTGTGCGCCCCGTGTGGATCGGCGGCGGGTAGGACCGACTTGATCTCCGACATCGGCATGATCGGGAGGAATCGGATGAACAATAGGAACAAAACGGAGAAGACTCCAAATGTACCAAAGAAGGTGAAGATTTCCACAATGGACGGGGAATAATATCCCCAACTCGACGGAAGAAAATCGCGGGCCAGCGAAGTGACGATAATCACAAACCGCTCAAACCACATGCCGACGTTGACGAAGATACAAAGGATCCAAACGAAGGTCGTGTTTTGGCGGACCGCCTTGAACCAGAAAAATTGCGGCGTGATGACGTTACAACTCACCATGATCCAGTACGCCCAAGCGTAGTGACCAAACGCGCGGTTGATGAACGTGAAACCTTCATACGGGTTGGCTCCATACCAGGCGATGAAGAACTCCATCGAGTAGGCATATCCGACCATCGAGCCCGTGGCCAAAATGATCTTACACATGCAATCGATGTGGTACTGCGTGATCAGATCCTCGAGGCGGTAAATGGCCCGGAGCGGCAGCATCAACGTCAGCACCATGCCGAAGCCGGAGAAAATGGCGCCCGCGACGAAATAGGGAGGAAAGATCGTCGTGTGCCAGCCTGGGATCAGCGCAACCGCAAAGTCGAACGACACGACCGTGTGAACGGAGAGCACGAGCGGAGTGGCAACACCGGCCAGAATCAAATAGGCCATTTCATAGTTGCTCCACTGCCGGTTGGAACCGCGCCAGCCCATGGCAAATAAACCATAAATGCGCGCCTTCAGGATATTGCCGGTCGACGTGAACCGATCACGCAAGGTCCCCAAATCCGGCAACAGGCCGATATACCAAAAGAGCACCGATACTGTTCCGTACGTCGAGACGGCGAAAACGTCCCATTCCAGCGGGGAACGGAAATTTTGCCAGATGCCGTTGGCGTTCGGAAAAGGAAAAAGAAAGCCGGGCAATACCGCGAACCAGATGCGGCCAACGTGGAAGACCGGGAAGATCGCTGCGCAAACGACCGCGAAGATCGTCATCGCTTCAGCGGGACGATTGATCGACGTGCGCCACTTTTGCCGGAGCAAGCAAAGGATCGCTGAAATAAGCGTACCAGCATGACCAATACCGATCCAGAACACGAAATTGACGATGTCCCACGCCCAGTTGACCGGATTAGCGTGACCCCACACGCCGACGCCCGTCGCCACCAGATAAATCAGACCGGCAACGGTGAATGAGGCGACACAGGCGGCGACGCCAAAACACCACCACCACCAAGGTGGGGTCTTGCCTTCAACAATTCCGCAGATCTTTTCCGTGATCCAGTGGAAATCGTGATGGTGTTCCACCAATACTGCGCGTGGTACATCCGCCGGATGAACCTCCGCCAAAATCGCGGGAGACTCGTGTTCAATGGAGTGCGAGCTCATTAACTCTCTCCTCCATGAGCAGGCTTGGCCTCACCGGCGGCCTTGGCACCACCATGTCCGGCGTGACTCTTGTTGTTATATTCGACGCGACTGAGCGGAAGCGCGGCGTAATCTGGCATGAGAGGATTCGGGTTGCGCAACTTGGCGAGATAGGACGTGCGCGGACGGGTGTTGAGATACCCGAGAACCGCATAAGTGCGGTCTTGGGTCTTGGCCACGGACACCGCGCTCTTCTCATCCTTGATGTTACCAAAAACGATGGCTTCGACAGGACACACCTGTTGACAGGCGGTTTTAATGGTTCCATCCGGAATCACCACATTGCCGCTGGCACCTGCTTTGCGAAGTTGTCCGATCTTCGCCTGCTGAATGCGCTGAACGCAATAGGTGCACTTCTCCATGACACCGCGCATACGCACAGTGACATCGGGATTCTTCACCATTTTGACGAGTTCCGGCATCTCTTTCTGGTGACCAAATGGTCCCATGTAGAGTGCGTCGTAAGCGCGCTTGTTGAAGTCGAAGAAATTAAAGCGACGGACCTTGTACGGACAATTGTTCGCACAATAACGGGTACCGATGCAACGGTTGTAGGCCATCACGTTGATACCTTCCTCGTCGTGCACGGTCGCGTTGACCGGACAAACCGTTTCGCAGGGTGCGAGTTCGCACTGTTGGCAGGTCATCGGCTGAAGCGAAACCTGCGGATCTTCGGGGAGGATCTTGTTGCCTTCAGCACCGAAAGCAGCGGCGTCGGCCTGGCCATCCGAATAATAGCGATCAAGGCGGATCCATTGCATCTCGCGACCGCGAATCACCTGTTCCTTGCCGACGATTGGAATGTTGTTTTCAGCCTGACAGGCGATCACGCAGGCATCGCAGCCGATGCAAGTGTTTAGATCGATCGACATGCCCCATTGATGCGTACCCTCGAACCGGGCTTTCTCGCCGCCAAGATCCGGCGATTCGTAGAGGGAATTGCCGCGGGGAGTGGTCTGAGCCCGCATCGCCGTCAGATGGGCACGCGCTTCGGGCGATAACTTTAAAAACTCCTCCGGCTTCATGTCGCCGTAAATTGCAGGAGTTTCGTCCTCCATGCCGATCGCCGCCACAAAGTTCGGCTCGTCCTGGTAGCTCTTCTCTCCGCCTTCGTAATTAGCCTCGCGGATAATGGCCCGCCCTTCCATCGACCAGTGCTCCTGGGTATTGGCGAGTTTCATTCGCTCACCCGTCTTGTGCAATTTAGCACCGGTCGCAAAGGCGGCTCCGTCAGCGGTTCGAACCAAATAGGCGTTGTAACCGGCATCGGTCCCGATGTGACCGGATTTCGTCCGGCCATGACCGAGCGGGAGAACGACCGTGTAATTCGCCAGACCTGGCTGAATGTGCATCGGCCCGCGAATGGTGCGACCGTTCACTGTCAGTTCACCAATGTAGGAATTTTCCTTACCTTGGGGGAAATCCGCTTCATTTGCCCGTGCAACATGCAACAGGGGAGGACTGGGCATGATCCCGAGCGCCTTCCCGAGGCGGGGACTTACCATGATGGTGTTATCCCACGAAATCTTCGTCATCCGGTCAGGGCATTCCTGCAACCAGCCGTTATTGGCGAAGCGTCCATCGTCGACCTTGTCGGTGATAAAACGCACTTCCAGGTTTTCAGCCGACAACACCGGCGCCGCCGCGGAGGAAGCGAACAGCGGACCGACGCGGGCGGCAGCAAACGACACAGTGACGGTCTTATATTCCGAATTCTCGAGCAGACCATCGTGGAGGAATTTCTCGAAGCCCTTCTGGTCCCGATTAATGGTAGCGAACACCTGACCATACGCCTCCGGTTTTTCCTCCCCGGCAAGAATCGCCAGCAATTCCACTTCCATCAATCCGTTGAACAACGGCATGATCATGGGCTGCACCGGCACAATCGTGCCATCAACCGTGCGCGCGTCGCCCCATGATTCCAAATAATGGGTCGCGGCCAGATGCGTACCGACCACGGCTGATGTCTCGTCGAAATAGTAACCGTAACGAATCACTTCCGGCACCGATTTGAGCAACGATCCAAAATCCAACTCGACCGGTGCATTATAGACCGGATTGCCATTGAGCACGAACAGCGTCTTGACACTTCCAGTCTTGATCGCGGCGGCAAGGGCCACAATCGAAGAAACCGCAGGGGCGTCCACCGCAACAAAGTCGACGGTCTTGCCGATATTGCCGAGCTTCGCGTTGATCGCATAGACCAGCGCGTGCACTTGCACCGGTTGGTCGGCGGCGGCCAGAACCAGCGATTCGCCCGGATGCGCGATCAGATCGTCGGCACATTTATCAATCCACTCCGTATTCAGGCCAATCCCCTTCGTCAGCGCATCATATTCGGTCGTACCAAGGATCTTGCCGGCAAGTGCGGCGGTGAACGCCAGCATCTGGCTGCTCCCGAGACGCAACCGGTGATCCGCCATGCTGCCGGTCAGCGTGAATGCGCTTTCCGCCATATAGAGACGGTTCATCGGGTCCGACGGCTTCGTCACTCTCCGACCCTTGGCAAAATCACGGGCGTAATAAAGAGCCCCAGCCTCGGCATAAAAGAAATCAGCATCGATACTCACGATGCGCTTGGCTTTTGAAAAACGATAGAGCGGCTTGACGTCCTGACCGAACGCAGCCTGCGCGGCAGCAATCGGAGGTTCGTCCTGAATGGGCTCATATTCCGACCAAATGGCCCGCGGATATTTTTTCTTCAGCTGAGCGACGAGACGGGCACGGGTCGGAGAAGCAGATTCGTCGGCGAGAAAGGCCAGTCCTTCGCCATTACCGCTGTACGTCTTGACGATGCTGGCCAGAAGATCGGTGACCTGCCCGACGCTCAGAATGTCATTGCCCTTGGTATGCGCCGTGGCCCGCTCCGGATCGTAAAGATCGAGGACGGAGGCTTGGACGAGCGTGCTGGTTGCTCCGCCATGCGGCAAATAACTGGGGTTTCCTTCGAGTTTGGTGGGACGGCCCTGGTGGGTTTCCGCCAGCACCGGTATCGCGGTCTTGCGGAGCGGCATGGCCGTGGCAAAATAGAGCGGGAGGCCGGGCACCGTGTATTCAACGGACTGACCGTAAGGCAAAATGTGCGTTTCAGGACGGCGGCAACCGGCGAGACCAAGCCCGCCAAGCGCAAACGAAGCCGCCATCAACTTCATGAACTGCCGGCGATCGACCCCATCAATGCTGGACGCGCCCTCGGGAAATTCCCGGGCCATGTGCTCGCGGAAACCAGGGGTATCCGCCAATTCGTCGAGGCTGCGCCAGTATTTCGGGCCGGAGAGCTCGCGTTGCGAAGGTGCGGAATGATCAAATTTGCGTTTCATCAGCGATGGCAGCCGGAGCAGCTTGTCGGCGGTTTGACCTTCCAGTCATGAACAAATTGTTTTGCCTCATCGAGCTTGCCTTGATCAGCGAGGGTTTTGGAATCGAGGTTGAAAACGTCCGAAGGATTGCGGAGATGCGGCGCGGGGTTGCGATGGCAATCGATACAGAAAGCCATGCTGTGGGCCTTGGCCTGATAAACTGTGGTCATCTCATTCACCTTGCCGTGACACTCCACGCAACTAACGCCGCGATCCACATGCGCGGAGTGATTGAAATAGACGTAGTCGGGATTCACGTGAATCTTGCGCCACGGAATGGCATCGCCCGTCTTGAAACTTTCGCGCACCACCTCAAGCACCGGACTGGTCGTCTTGATCTGGCTGTGACAATTCATGCAGGTCTGCGCCGCAGGAATGCTCGACGTGGCCGATTTTTCCACTGAAGCATGGCAATATCGGCAATCGATCCCCAACTGACCGGCATGCAGGCTGTGTTCAAACGGAACCGGCTGCACCGGCTGGTATCCCACATTAAGGTACTTCGGAGTCGCGTAATAATCGATGCCAGCCGCCGCCACACCGCCCAGGACACAGTAAAAAATGAGCAGCTGCACCGGCAGCGCGTTGATTGATTTCGGAAAGATCTTCGACATGGTGGCCGGCTAAATTGGGGTTACGCGCATCCGCCGCACTTAGTAAGTGCCTTCCTTGCGCGATACTGCGCGCTGCTCGGAGCGGACCGTGAGCGGCTCACTCTTTTTAAGGGGTGAAGCAGACGCGCCCTTTTTCGCCAGTAGCGAAGGGACCACGCCCATGCTCACAAACAAGCCGCCAAGTTTGGCGAGAAATGATTTGCGCGAACAATGCGGACTCACGGTGGCGATGGGTGTACGGTTCAAATTCAGTCCAGAGCAAAGAAGGCGCACAACAAATGTAAAACAAAATTTCCTCATCCAGCGCACGCACAACGCATATAAGCAGAAAATCGCCCCCCGCCCAACGCGGCTAATCGCACCGGAAACCTCCATCGACTTCGAGCCCTGTCACCGTGAGTGAGTGAGCCTGCTCGCGGTACCTCACATCCCGAAGTCACCACCAAGCCTGTTCCCACAATCTCAATCCGTGCCGAAGCGCTCACGCGATTGAACCGGTCGGGAATAAACCCGGGTTCTCAGCTGACGAACAAACCGTCGCGCATTGGCTTCGTTTCGTCGCACCGATTGGCAATTTCGGGGTTGTGCGTGACTATCACGACAGCCTGGCCATTTTCCTTCGCCAGCTTGGTGAGAAGATCAAAAACCAAGGTGGAATTCTTCACATCGAGATTCCCCGTGGGTTCGTCGGCCAAAATGATCGTCGGCTGGTTGGCGAGTGCGCGCGCCACCGCCACGCGCTGTTGCTCACCACCGGAAAGCTGCGTGGCAAGGCGATGGGTTTTGTCCCCCAACCCGACGTCCGTCAGCAACCCCCGGGCCCGCTCTTCCATTTGCTCCGGCGTCAGCCGGCCGAGTTTTCGCATCGGCATCATCACATTATCGAGCGCCGAAAATTCCTGCATCAAAAAGTGAAATTGAAAAACAAAACCGATGTGTTCACCGCGCGCCGCCGTTCGATCAATGTCGCTGCTATTGGACATCAGTTCGTCGCCAATCCAAATGGACCCGTCATTCGGTTGGTCGAGCAAGCCGAGCAGATAAAGCAAAGTGCTTTTTCCGCAGCCGGAGGGCCCGACGATGGCGGTCACGTGTCCGGGCTGGGCCTCAAACGAAACGCCGCGCAGGACGTGCACCCTCCCCTCGCCTTCACCGAGATACCGATGGAGATTTTCGCAACGAAGCGCCGGCTTTTGAGTGTTCTTCTCCATGGCGATTATTGCGAGGTACCACGAATAATATCACCGGGCTCCAAACGGGCGGCGCGGCGGGCGGGAATGAGCGCGGCGGTCATCACGACGACGATCGCGCAAATCGTGGCGACGACATAGTGCGACAGGGCGTAGTTAACCTGAAACGTTTCGGTGGTAAAAATGCCGGTGAGATTAATTTTAATCTTCGAAACGCCATAGGTCACGGTGAGGCCAAGAATCCAGCCACCCACGGTGCCGACCACCAATACGATTGCGCCCAGCCAGAGAAAAATCCGTGAGATGTCGACGCGAGTGTAGCCCATGGAACGCAAAATCGCGATTTCCTTGGTTTTCTCAATCACGAGCATCGCGAGGGTGTTGAACATCCCGAGGCCGGAAATGAGGATGATCGTGGAAACGGTCAGTGCAGCGGAAATTTGCAGGGCTTGAAACGCGTTCAACCAGGTCTTCTCGCGTACCTGCCAGCTTTGCGCGCCGTGGCGGAGCACTTCGGACATCTGGACGGCATCCTCAGGCGCGCGATCCTTGTCGAAGAGAGAAACCTGCAGAAAGGAAGCACCACTGCTTTTCTTCAGCAACGAGCGGGCTTCGGTCAGGTGAATATAAATCCGGACCTTGTCGATGTCGCGCACACCCGTCTCAAACAAGGCGGACACCCGGTAACGACGACGCTCGGTGCCGGCCTGGAGAATAAGCGAATCGCCGGGTGCGACCTGCAATAGCTCAGCCAATGCCTTGCCCATCAGCATACCCTGCGGCGCATCGCGGAAATTATCCAGGGACCCGCTGCCACGAACAATCTGCGACCCCAGATCCGAAACGAGTAGCTGATCGTCGAGGACAATACCGTACACCTTCGCCGACTCATTCTTGAAGGAACTATCGGCAATCACCGCACCTTCCAGCACGGTTGAAACCGCCGCGACATTCTTGAATTGAAGCAACGCCTTGGTGAGCAATTTCGGATCCTCGACACCCTCGATGTATTTTCGAGCCGAACGGTCGCCGGCGACGTCAAATTTGCTCACATCCGCGTTGTGCCCTGCGGCCCGCATGACGAACATCGTGTCCTGGAATTTATCCTCGATGCGGATCGCGCCGTCGGTCCCGAGAATCGTCTTGATGAAAAATTGCTCGAAGCCGCTCGTTTGCGCCTGGGTCACAATGAAAAAGCCGATGCCGAAAATAATTCCGGCCAGGCTCATCAGCATGGACCGCTTTCGCGCCGTGAGGAAGCGAAAGGCGATGCGGAGATTAGTCGACGTCGACACAGGGCGCAGGTGCGGGAGAAATTACTCCGGCACAATTTGGGTTTTAACCCGTTCGCCCTCGCGGAAACGATCCTGCTGATCAGTGATGACCAGTTCGCCTTCCTTAAGCCCCGATGTGATTTCCGTGAGATTCATGCTGCCGTAGCCTTTTCCGACTTCGCGGAGCTCAACTTTGTTACCGTTCAAGACGTAGACGTATTCGACTTTCTTGCCGTTCAGGACGTATTTGTCCACCAACGCCCGCGTGGGGATCAGCAGCGCGTTGTCGCGCTGGGCAAGGATGATCGTCATCTCGCCGGTGGTTCCCGGCACCAATACGTGACCTTCGGGCATTGCGACGTTTAGATAAACCGAGTAGCGCAAGGTAGTCGGATCCGCCGAGGGAAGAACTTTTGTAATGACCGCGTTATATTGATCGTTGCCATACGTCAGGAACCGCACCGTCGCCTTTTGTCCCACGGTCACGCCCTTAAAATTTTCCTCACTCAACTTCCCTTCCACGGTGCGGCCGACGGCGATGAAGTCTGCGATCGAGGTGTTGCGATCGATCAAATCCCCAATTCGGGCAAGCACGGCGGTGATCACACCATCGGCAGGCGCTGTGATGGTCATTTTCGATTTCTCCAGCTCCTTGGAACGGAGGCTGTTTTCCCAGTTTGCCAGCAGGAGTTTATTATTTGTCTCGTCCAATTCCATCGTCTGCTCCAACTGCTGGTGAAGCCGCTGTTGCTTGGCAAATTCGCCCGCCGGATAGGAACCCGCCTTCATTTGCCGCTCCAAATTGTCGAGGGTATCCTTAGAGTTGAGCACCGACGCCCGAAACGTTGAACCCAACTCAACCTTCTTCCTCGCCGCGGTGATTTCATTTTTGAGCCTTTCGATCTCGAGATCCACATCGGCCGTATCGATTTGAATGAGCGCCTCATTTTTGAACACGTGCTTGCCAATCTCGAGTTCGCTCGATTTCACCCGGCCCGAGACATCGCTCTTCAGCTCGCCGTCGAATTCCGCCTTTACCTCTACGGTACCAGGAACCCAGCTGACCGATTTTCCGAGCGTGACGGGTTGCACGAAGGCAACCGGACGCGTAAAGTAGGAAACGATGTAGTAGATCACCACCGCCGCCACTATCACCACTGCCAGTCGCAGCACCCAGTTTGCTGGGGAGGGTTTGGGTGTGCTCATGATTGCGGAAGGTTTGCCACTGCGGGATCGCCCACCACGGTGCCTAGAAAATCACCCACTTTCATCAAATAGTCGCTGCGGGTGTTGGCTGCGTTGATCTGGGCATCATATAGGCTGAGCTGGATCTGACTGACTTCGGCCTCTGATTTCACGCCACGCTTGAAATCATCGCGCGCCGTCTGGAGGTATCCCGTGTTTGAAACCAACAAGCGGTCGTAAATGACCATGTTTCGAGCGGCAAAATTAATCAACTTCACCTGGGTCTGCGCGTCCTGCACAAGGCGCTCCGTAACCTGAAGATAATTATTTTCCAGCCGTCGCCGGCCGGCGAGCGTGCTCCGGACTGCGGCGCGCGTTGCGAATCCGTCAAAGATTGCCCAATTTAAGGAAAAGCCGCCGTAAATGGACGCCACGGAGTAGTTCAGGCCCTGTCCGTACAAGTTGTTCTGCTGATCCTTCGAGACACCGAAGGTCGCATTGATCGTCGGGCGGAGGCGAATCTTGGCATTCGCTAGATTTAGATTTTCCACTTTGATTTGCTGGCGGAGAACCTCGGCTTCCGAGGTGGGAGGATCCTTTTGCGCAACAAAGTCCGCGAGCATGTGATCGAAAATTGCCGCATCGTAGGTCGCTGCGGGAATCGCATCGGGAATCGAAGCGTCGGTTACTTCACCAATTCCCGCCAATCGACCAAATGAGGCGCGGGCGCTGGTGTAATCGTACTCCGCCCGGTCTGCCGCGATTTGCGCCTGTTCGGCAGACATGCGAGCCGTGAAAATCTGCGCGTCCGAAATTTCTTTTTTGAGCAAGCGATCCTCCTGCTCCTTCAACTGGCTCTGGGCGTACTGGAGATAAAACTGGGCGCGTTTCAGGGCGATTTTCTGTAGAATAAGCGCCATATACCCCCCCCGCAGTTGCTGGGCGAGCTGGCGATAGCCATCCCGGTATTGTCCTTTCGCCATTTGCAGCTGAATTGCACCGATGCGATCGTAATTACGCTTCTGTCCCCAATAGAAAACGGGTTGGGAAAGCGTCAAGGCATAAGGAGTCTTCGTTACCAGATAGGAATTGGACGAGTTGCTCGCCGGAGCGTTACTGTACAAATATTCCGTCGTGTCATTCGACTTATAGTAGCTGATCGAACCGCTCAACGAGGGCAGGAGATTTGACCGCGCCTGAATGCGGCCTGCTTCGGCGACCTCGAGGTCGAGCGCCCTGTTAAGCATGGCAGGGGATTGCTGGACCGCCGTTTTGAGAATCCCGTCCAATTCGGGCAGCAGTTTCTCCGGCAAAACCAACTCATTCGCGACCGACTGGGCCCAGACATTCGCAACCATAAACGGCACAGCCAGAAACAATCTGAAAAATTTCATAGGATGCTGGACAGCGCGTCGGAAAGCATGTGCCTTGGCAATCAGGAAATTGTTATGGCACAGGAACCATGGAATCCCCGAGTTCCCGAAGTTGTCCGCCGGGAATTTGCCCGCAGGCCGCAATTTTAACGGTTCGAACGATTTTCTGTCCAGGCATTCGAGCATAAAAGTGAAAATAAGAGAGATTATGCGAAATGGGTTTACGAAAACTGCCAAATGAAAGGAACACATGTGTGCCCCGCAAAGACACCCCAGTCCCGCAAACCCGCCATTCGTTCACCGACACTGAGCCGGACTCATATAGAAAGCTTGCCCACGAACTACACGAAACCAGAAGGTACATAGTAAGTATTTCACCTGCTCCTTCCGAGCTCTGCGAGCCCCGTGACGAGATCGAACCGCCGAATTTAGGCTAACCGTTCCCTCTCGCCCCACCGAAATTCTCCACGGCCAAAGCGCTCCAACCGAAATTTGCAGTTTCCTTATTCGACTCCAGCGCGCAATGAATCTCACCGCGAAATCATCCTGGACCCAACCGCGCCGCCGCTTGAATACGCAACAGCCATCATCATCCGAAAAGCGCCTCATCGCGTATTTCTATTCCGGATGGGCGTTTTTCATACCATATCTGCTGACCTACTTGCTGTACCTCTGGCAAAAATGGCCAGCGAATAGCTTTGCTCCATCAGCGCTCGGAAACGGTGGTTATATTCCAGCGTTACTCCATGTGTACTGGGCGCTCCACGCGATTCATCTGGTTCTCGCAATCATCGCACTTCGCACTTGGTGGAAAAATAATTCCAATGGAGATTGCAATCCAACGGCCCAATCAGGGGTAATTCAAAAAACTCGTTTCGACCCATATCCCCTGCTTCCTTGGATTTTTCTCGCCCTGATCTTCGCGATTCCCGGAGTTTACCTCGAATGGCCAGCAGATCCGTGGGAGCACCTGCGACGCATCACCGAGTGGTCGATTCATCCCATCGTCGGAGAGCATTCAGCTGGCTACAAGTCATTCTATTTTTTCGCCTATAGTTTTATCTCGGTGCCCCCAAATCTATCTCGTTTTGGCAACGTCAACATTTATGGGACATGCATCGATCTCCTCCTCGCGTGGCAATACTATCGCTTAGCCAAGGCTGTCGGATTGAATCAAAGATGGTCGTTCCTGTTCGTACTAGTCAACGCGCTAACGTTTGGAAACGTCTGCTTTTCCTTCTACAAATACTACACGCTTGCCACCACGATGTATGCCCAGCTCGGCGCAGTAGCGCTGACGCGAATCACCATCGAGTTTGTTCAGAAATCCAAAAACGAAGATAGCAGTGCGTGCAATCCGCGCCCCCTGCCGCGACTACTGGCAGAATACATCGTCTGCCTCGTACTTCTTTTGGCATTCGTTGCGTGCAACCACGTTCAAGGCATCGGCATTGCCGGCTTGGGAATCGGCTCGATCTTAGTTTGGAGGTTACTCGACTGGAAACGTTCCGCCAGTTGGGGGCTGGTGGTTGTGGCATTGATTCTTTCGATCGCCACGATTCTCTGGTGGCCGAGACACCATAGTATCGACACTTTTTATCGTCCCAGCGGTTGGTTAAACGCTTGGTATGGTTTTAATCTTTTCGCTTGGCCCTCACCTGCCACTGATCGGGCCATACAGATTCTAGGCTTATTTGGTGTTATCAATCTCGTATTAGGATTCTATTTAATAGGAAAAAACCTTGTTGCCGGCTGGTTAACCGTCGGGCCGATCATTGCGGTAAGCTTACCCATGGTCGCCTTGCCATTCTCAAACAGGATAGGCATGAAGAATATCTCGGAAATTGTGACCTTCCATCGACTTTTTTTCGCACTACCAAGCGGATTAGCGATTATCTATGCGATCCAAGGCTGGTCTTTTAGGCGTGAGTGGATGGTCGATCCGATTTACAAGAAATATTTTTTCCCCGCCGCAATCCTCATTCTTGCCGTGGGTGTTTCATTGGCCCCCGACCATTCATATAATAACCGGTTGTGGCAACTGCTCCGGACGACGCCGGACGATTTACAGTTAAAAGGCGTATTAGCGTCCTTTCAGCCTGAAGCCCGGCCAATAAACAAAGCTGACTCCATTCAAGTCATAAGTGGTTCGGCCACCTCCTTCGCATTCAACACCTTTGATCCCCGATTAATCCCATTCTATAGCCGCCAAATTGGATTTCCCGTCGCCGGAAAATTGAGCTATCTGGAATCAACGATAACCTTCGGCAGACCCACCGATCCGGCCTTTCAAAAATCGCTGGTTGAGGATCCATTTGGAGCCGACCACAACGCATGGATCAGTTTTGCCGGTTCTGAAACGATGGCCAAACCTGTTACGGGGTTACCCGGCAGGACGACGGGACTGAAAAACCCGGCAGGACAGGCAAGCCAAGTTTTCAACAGGAAACTCGTTCCGATCGATCCCGACAAGACATACCACTTGGAGATTTCCTTAAAGCAATCAACCGGTTTCAATGGAACTGTCTATCTCGCGGCCGCTTGGTATGACCGCACGGGCCACCTGCAGATTTCCGATCTGTCTTCCCCCAACGGGGCGCACAATCCGCCCGGTTGGGCCAATGGCGTCTATAGTTATTTCGGCCTAATCAATGGCGTCGCACCCTCCCGTTGGACCACTTTCAAGATTTCCTTCGGGCGTGAGGCCAATGCCAAGATACCGCCAGACGCTAAATTCCTCAGAATCGGAGCGCTTCTTAATTTTAATTCAGCCCCCGGCGCAGAAATTTATATGACGAATGTGTTATTGTGGGAAAAATCAGCCCTTGAGCCCAATGAAGACGGAATATTTGCTCAGTTTGACCACCGCGCGGTTGAAATTCCCGAGCCGACGCGTCTCTATTCCAATGAATCACAGGCGGCTCGCGCGTCGGGTCACTGGCCAGCGCAGCAAACTGCGGTTGACTTGGCCGGTCAGAAAGAACTGCTGTCCGCCACCCGTGCCGCAACCGGCCGGGCTTCCGTGGGTTTCGACGAGCTGATCGAGCTTCCATAACTCCTCCACATCAAACGGGCGCCCACCCGACCGCGAAAATCGGCCGGGCTAATTTGGCGAAGTAGCATCCGTACAGGCCCTCGAAGTGCGGCTTTCAAAATTTCTTACCAACGCCCAAGTGACCACAACGAACAAAATAGAGGAAATAAATGCCGGGCGACCAAGCCCATTTCTCCAAAAAAACAACCCAACAGCCGAACACGCCACAGACCAAGCCCCATAATATGCTGTGACTTCGATATGCGAACAACCTGCCTGAACTAAGCGCTGATAGAAATGGGTTCTATGTGGCGTCCAAACTTTTTCACCTTTCAATAAACGCCTCCCAAAAGCAAAAAGTGAATCCGCCACAAAAGGCCAAACGATTAAGACCGCAAAAATTGGCAATTGTGGAAAATAACGCGTGGCAAAAGAAGTTTCATGAGCCGCGATCAACGGCAAAACACCAAAACAAAAACCCAGAAATGCACTTCCGACATCACCCATGAAAATGCTGGCCGGAGTCCAGTTATAGCATAAAAATCCCAGACTCCCGCCTCCAAGGAGAGTTCCTAAAATCGATACAGACGGAGCACCCATTGTAACTCCCATGACGGCCCACGTCCCTCCGGTTACGGCACCTTGAAGTGCGGCGATTCCATCGATGCCGTCCATGAAGTTGAAACAATTTGTCAAGCCAACCATCCAAATAAGCACGAATACGGCCCATGTTCCGGCGAGCCATGGCGTTTCGCTCATTTTCACGAAAAAATCACTTCCAAACACAAGCACTACTCCTATTGCAGCTGAAAGCTGCACTCCAAGACGAATTAAAACGCTCAATGAGCGGAAATCGTCCCATAGACTGATCAGTGCAACAGACGTCGCGAAAGCAACGAATATTGAAATGCTGAATCCACTGACCAAGTGATCCCCATATGTTCTCCAAGAAACCAGAACTCCAAACAGAAGCGTTATGACAAATCCAATCCCACCTCCGCGGGGCGTCACCCGCGAGTGAGAACTTCGCTCGTTAGGGTGATCCAACAGTCTAAGTCGAAATGCCACGCTCCGCACGATCCCTACGCAAATCCAAGTTAATAGGAAAGCTCCGGCGGCTATGGGAAGAAGTAATTTTATCATTACTAGATTCTGTGGATCCCTAGTTAATTAATCTTTGTTTAAAAAAACATCATCGTGCCGCATATTGCTCCTTCAAGAACCATCTCGCCGTTCGGGCAAGACCATCTTCAACCGTAACTGGGGCTGACCAACCCATAAGACGTTCGGCGTGGGACGGGTCAACCTGAAGCGAACCGCAGAGACGCTGCGCCATCGCAGATTTTCCCATGAGTCTGGCCCCAGTGCAAATCAATGGAACGGGGACTGAAATCAGACGTGCCTTGCGACCCAAACTGCGGCCGATATCCCGCACTATCTCGGGAGTGGAGAGATCCTCGCCATCTGAAATCAGGAAAGTTTGGTTCGCCGCGAAAGGGTGATCGATAGAAACCAAGATAAAATCCACTAGGTTATCCACAAACACCAGGCTTCGCTTGTTTCGAATGGCCCCTAGTGGAAGTGGATATCCCCGATAAATCCATTCGAGCATTGACCGGAAATTCGCCTTGACTCCCGGGCCATAAACCAGCGGCGGCCTCACAATCACGACCTCCATGCCGGTTTGTGCGGCCAGCTCACGGAGTTGGATCTCAGCCTCGCATTTGCTCATGCCATAGGCGTCCTCCGGTTGCGGGGAATCATTTATCGTGAATGGTTTACCCATCCGTGTAGATTCTCCATTCACTTTCACCGAGCTCACAAAAATAAAACGTTTGACTGCCTTCGCCGCACACTCCCGGGCAAATTCCAGGGTCTTTTCCACATTTACGAGCCGATATTCGGCCAGAGCATTCCTCGAAAGCTCTTTCGTGATGTGAGTTCTCGCAGCGAGATGAATGACGGCGGTACATGACGCTGGATTGGACGATTGAGCAGATTGACCGTTGCCAATCGTCAGGCAGCTGGTCGACCCATCGCGTCGTCGGATAAATACATGCTTTTGTCCCCGTCGCGCAATTTCGCGAACCACGGCACTGCCCACAAATCCCGTTCCTCCGGTTACCAATACTGAATCGCGGTTCATCTTTATGGTTGGTTGTCAGATGCAGTCACAGCCACCCTTGGCCAAGCGGCCGTATTCGTTTAACAAGGCATTACTGATGCGCCTAGCATCGAATCGCGACAGCACGCGTGATCTGGCGGAAAGCCCAAGGGTTTGGCGGCGGCAGGGATCCAGCAACAAGTCCGCCAGCGCAACTTTCAAAGCCATCGGATCCTTCACGGGAACGAGAATGCCAGTCTGGTTATGTTCAACAGCATCAATGAGCCCGACGATTTGCGTACCCACAGTCGGAACTTCCATTATTCCCGCTTCCAAGACTACATTGCCAAAACCTTCGCGATAACTCGGCAGGCAAAGGAGGCTACTGATACAAAAAAACTTTTCCGGAGCCGGATCGTATCCGACAATCCGAATCCGGGAATTTGAACCAGCCTGCATGATCCTGTTCTCCAACTGAATGTCATTTTTAACCTCGCAAGGACCTACGATCAGAAGGAAGCAATTCCCAAGCTCTTGCGAAAGGATTTCAAACGCCGCCAGCAGTTCCAAAACCCCTTTGTCGCGCGTGACCCGTCCCACAAACGTAATCAGGTGAGCATCGTGAGGAATGCGCAAATCTCGTCTCAGACGGTCGCGATCCGTAGTCGCACGAATCAATTCCAGTTTCTGAACATCAACACCCGCCAAGGATCCATCGCCCAGTACTCCGATCCGATCCTTGGACGCAATGTTCTGCCGGATCAGAAATTCCCGCTGACTCACACTATCGGCATAACAACGGGTGTTGAGCTGCACCATCGATACATCACTCGCGATCGACGCCGTCCGAACCGGTCCCGAAAGTTCCGCCCATTGCTGTCCCGTAAAGGTATGAAGCCTCACCGGCACTCCAGCCAAATTAGCCGCAATGGCGGACAACAGCCCCGCCTTGGGGGTGGTCGAATGCACGACGTCATATTGATGACGTTGGAAAAGCGCCAGTAATCCAGCCAGAGCCTTCAAATCTCCGAGAGGAAAGATTGGCCTCGGTATTTCAATTCGGTGGACCGCCACATCGCGACCGATTAATGACAACTCCTCGAATCCTGGTCCCCCACTGCAGACCAAATCCAGATGATGGCCGGATTCAACCAAGTGGCGCAACTGAACACGAAGGTGGTGATTAAAAAAGAATGGAACGGTTGCAACTCTACAAATGTGCATGTTAACTTGGTCAAAGGGAAAGCTACCAGCCTAGGGAAGAGCAATTGACGCTTCGAAGCAAAACAATCGCTCCTGTAAAACGACGAGACCGCACGTGTCGCCCGGAACCAAGATCATCTTCCTCGTCATGTTCTCACACGTCTCCACGTTGAGAAGAGCTTTTCGCCGCCTGCCAGACGTTTCTCCAAGATTCGGCTTCTGCAGCGGTCACTGGCCTCGCCCGATGCCCCAGAAGAATACGCTGCATTCCCGTTTTCACGGCAAATATATCCACCGCGCCCTTGAGATACTGCGCAAGCACCCCTTTAACCCCGGAAATTGGGTCGTTTGCCTCTAGCGCCACGAGCCAAATCCGATTGGAGAAGTATCGACGGCTTTTGAGGATTTTCTGCAATTCCAATGAACCTTCACGATACCCAAGAACGATCCCTGGGATATTGCCAAACCGACTTTGGCGATAGCTTCGCAAGAGAAGATCCTGATCTTCACACCGCACCGCCGCATTGATGTATCCATATTTTCTGAACCACTCGGTTTTACCGCAATAAGTCGGATGCGAAAGAGGAAATCCCGCATAAGGATTTGCGCATATCAACTCATGTTCCAAAGGCGGCTGCCGCTTTCCCACAATGCTTCCATCACCGTCAAAGACGAGTATTCCGCCACCTACCAAATCCGTATCTGGATGGCTCTCCAAATAATCCACCTGTTGTTCCAAACGGAAAGGATAGCTTATGTCGTCACCATCCATCCGGGCGAGAAACTTCCCGCGAGCCCGGGCGATCATTTCATTCAGTCTGGCCGGCAGGCCCTTGTTTTTTCGATCGGAAAAAATCCGCATCCTCGGATCGTGGGCGAAAATTTTCAGCGCTTCCAAGGTTCCATCGGTCGATCCGTCATCAGTTACAAGCAACTCCCAGTTTTCATAGGACTGAAAAATGATCGAGCCAACTGCCAGGGCAATCGTCCGTCTGCAGTTGCGCACAGACATAGCTACACTAATCAAAGGTTTATTCACCGCGGAAAAATCGCAACTGGGCAACGGGACATCTCATCGGGTTCAATATCAAAGCGACTGATCCGCCGTCAACCAACCACACTGCCACAGCGGAATAATGCCGGGCCGGGGTCTCGCGCCAGCGGCCGGCCACCGTCCTGAAATCCAGGGTGAAATGTTCTCCGGCCTGGATCGGGCTTTTGCAATCACCGATCGGTTTTATTCTTGAAACCATAACGATAGATACAATCGCGATACAATTCGATGTGGGCTTTGGCAATGGTGCGCCAATCGTGCCGCTGAAGGATTTGCTTGCGACCCGCCTCACCCAGCGCACGCGCGGCCTTCCGGTCCTTCAAGAGAGACTGCATCGCATGCACCATTTCCAATTCCGTATCCACCACAATTCCCCCGGCGTTATCTTCTACACTGCCCACGCGAAAACTGACCCAAGGCACACCAGCCGCCATGCTTTCGAGCAGAACCAGCGGGGCCGCCTCTCGCGAGGAGGTGACAGCCAGGACATCGGCTTCCTTAACAGCAGATACCACTTCTTTACGGGTGGCGCGATCATGCAAAAGTACCCGATCTGAAAATATACTTCGCAGTTTGCAACCATACCAGCAGCCCCCCTTGACTCCCACCCGGCCCGCGTGGAATCGTGCCGCACCGTACGGCCGGCCTACAATTGATCCTTGGACCAATGGCGTTGACTCGGCAAGTGAGCTCAACACATGCCAGAACCGGCTGTGATTCTTTACCGTACTGTGATTGGACGGCGATATGATCCACGGCTTGTCGCCAATTCCCCATTGATCACGAATGCCCGTTGTTGGGGAGGACCATTCCAAATAGTCGACGCCATTGGGTATGATTTCTGGCGCACTCAATCCGAAGTCGTGGCAAAAAACAACCTCTTCCAATCGTTCCGAAAGTCCGACGACACGCCCATTTCCTTTTAATTTTTCCGCCAGCAATCTAAAGTAGTCCCGATATGCCTCCGACTTGAAAGCCGAAAGCCCATGACTCACCAATACAATCGGCTTGGCCAGTTGATCCCATACTTCCAGCAAGGCGTCTGTTGTCCATGTCTGGGCGCAATGCAAAACCACTATATCCGCGGAATGGCTACGCACGAACTCCCGATACTCCGCGATATTTCCAGTGAGTCCCTGAACCAGATTTCCGCCGCATGAAAACCGTTCAACCCTAACTCCATTTAAATCGGTTTCGGTTTCGCGATCACTGCCGCCGGTTCCGACAGTTACAATGTGACCGTCACGAGCCGCAGCCGACGCGATGGAACCGGCCACTCGGCTCACCCCGGTGGATTCTGGGTAAAAGCTATGGGCTAGAAAAAGTATTCTCATCTGTCTTTAATCATCATTGTCCACGGATTCATCTTTCCAAAATAATTTGTAGGGTACCCAGGCTGTTTTTTGGTACCCGCCGGTGAACCCCGGGTTATTGGCGATCAGTTCCTGCATCGCGTCGTCACTTTTGCGCACGAGAGTCAACGAGCCGTAGACATGGTAAGCAGCAATAATCAACATAACCGCCCTCAGCCTTAAGGTTCGTTTCTCTATAAGCAGCAACACATACAATCCTCCCTCGAAAATGAGGGCGACGCGGCTCGCGAGCAACCACTTGACCGCCATCAACCCAAAAAGGGCGTAACCCCCAAATAAAACCATGAGCAGGGCCTTTGATCGAAATTCCATGGGTTCCATCAGAATGGCCGTCGCGATCAAACTAATGGTGAGAACAAGGCCAATTCCGACATGGTAGCCATCGATCACCGAGTCCGGTGAGCTCATTGCTCCATTAAACTTCGCGGCAACAAAAGGGATAGACAGAACCGCCACCAAGGTAAACCCAATCAAAAGCCAGGGGCGGCGGCGAATAAATAAAATCGCCAGAGGAGCGACCGTGATCTGGGTAAGCAAAGCCAGCATCGCGGTCACCGCAGTCGCAATGCGGTGACGTTTCCTAATCGACAGGAGGAATGCGTAACTAATCAACAAAAGTGCAACGCCTACTCTAATCTGGTTAAAAACCAAATTAATGTAGAATGAACTCGTGAATATTGCATAATATAAATCCCTCTCCCGCAGAAGTCGCAGTATTTTCAACAGTAACACACCCTGGATCAAGGCGATCGTGAAAATGAACCCTTGAGTTCTCTGGCCAAATAATGGCCCCAAAGCGATGGCGAGCCAGCGAAAGGCCGGTTCATAGTTGGAGGTATCACGGCCAGCCCAACTATCGACGCACAGCGTCCGGTACATAAAGGTGTCGGTGCCGGTATTCCCTCTAAGACCGGCAAATAACACTCCTGAGAGCACGAGAACAAATAAAACCACCATGTTGTTTTTGATCTTTAGCAATCGCGCACCACCAAGCACCACGCCCTGACACGCAAAAAATAGATAATAGGCAATCATCCCTTCAGTTCACGGCGCGTCGCCGCGACATTTTTACCCGCGAAAAAATCCACCTCACAGGAGCTGTTCCGACACGAATCTTCCGAAAATATTCGTTGGCCAAATCCTGTTGCCCCTCTGCTGCCGCAATCGAGCCCAGAGCATAAGAAAAGTGGGCGAAGGCAAGGGGATGGTATTTGGCATCAATCAACAACAGATGTTTTTCAAACAAGCGGGAGTGGCGGTCCAATCTCGATCTGGCACTGATGTTATCATTGCCGAGCCAGTAACAACCAAGCTTCTTGGGAAGATAGCTAAAAATGCATCCCTGTTCCGCCATTTTAAGCCATGCATCGAAATCCTCAACCGCGGCCAGTTTTGGGTCTTCATCAAAGCCACCAATGCGTTCAAAAATGGAGCGCTTCACAATTGCCGCGGACGTCGCGATTGGATTGCCGCGAACGATCATATCACGAAGCGGATCTGCACCAATTTTCCGCCCCACCAATGATTCCTTCCCGTTGAGTTCTCCGTGAAGACCTTTCTTCAACAGACCGTGATAGACCAGATCAGCCTCACTCGTTAAAAATTTCCGAACACAATCCATTCTATTTGCGTCCCACCAATCATCTGAATCCAGAAAGGACAGCCACTGACCCTTTGCCTGAGCCGCCGCGATATTGCGCGGGCGCGCCGGCCCTCCCGAGTTGTTGGTTCGTATGTAACGGACATCAAGGAACTGTTCAAATGGTTCAACCACGGCACGTATATCCTCTTCGGACCCATCATCACAGACAACCACTTCAAATCCCCGGGTATTTTGGCAACGCAAAGAGTCAAGCGCCCGGCGCAGCTCAGCCGATCTGTTATAGGTTGGTACAATTACCGTGATATCGCAGTGCACGTGAAATCCACTATTCACCAAACAGGTCACTTTCAAGGTGGCAGATTTTTGAACACTGCAAAAATTCGCGGCCAATCGCGCATCCACCTTGGTTTAAATACGTATCCATGAGTTGGGAAATAAATCCGCAGTATTTTTTCTTTCGTCCAAAAACCACCGCTTGGGAGCGACGATCATCTTATCAGAATTGGTATTTAGCCAGGCAGGCCACCAAGCATAAGTGCTGTTCGGAATGATAAAATGGCGACAAAGCGTCATCAGCCAGAATTTATTGGCAAATTTATGCCCGTTATCGTGGCTTTCAAAGAAATCAACCGGGTGATCAAACTTTAAATTGTTCCGACACCATTGAACGTCATCTGAAGAAACAAAGAAATGCGGATCCGGAACACGCTCGGCAATTATTCGTTCCGCATGCCGATAGTATTCGACGGTTATCACTCCGTGAACCTTGGCTGCCTTGGGATTAGTCACAAAGTCCGAGCGCCGAACGTTGAGAGAGACCGACTGGGAATTCCGGATTAAATCGGCAATTCCAGAATCCGGCCGGGTCAACTCGGGCCGAACAGTAAATTCCCGCCGGAGCTGTCCGGCTATTTCCTCGAAATATTTCGGAGACTGCCAGTAACCATCCAAATACAATTCACCCTTGAGTTCCAATATTTTGGGGTCGAATCCGGAAAGATTGTTTCTGCACACCTGCTGGTTTCCGACCGGAACAAGCCGGCTAAGCATCCGGTCAAGTCGCAGAAAACCAGCGAGTGGGGAATAACTGAGACGCGCCGCGGGAGTAAGTTCGCGTGGAGACGAGACCGTTGCGGCTTTCAGCTCAAAAACATCCAAATCGTATTCACGAAAAGTAAAATTCGCGCGGGGAGTGCGATTATTGAGAAAATTCAGATCGAGCTGCAATTCATCCCGGTTCCTGATCGCGAGACATCTGCCCAAGGCATATTGGAACATTTGATTCCCCAACCCACCCTTCAACCTTACGGTAATCATTGGAAGTTTTGCAGATGAAATAACGGCATGCGCTCCTTGAGCTGATCCTAATTTTCCGGCATGGAACAGAAAAATCCAATGCCACGGCCCGCGGAATTCGCGTCATGCCTGACGCCTTAACACGCCAGGCGGGTGGAAGCACCTGAAATTCCACATACCTTAAACCCGAATCCAAGACTCTGGTATCAAATCAGCACTGTTTATATTATTGGCTGCCAGCCACCGCTTGGGAGCGACGACCACCTTGTCCGGATTTGGGTTCAGCCAAGCGGTCCACCAAGCGAAGGTGCTGTTTGGAATGACATAGTGCCGGCAAAGACTCATCAGCCAAAATTGGTTGGCGAATTTATGCCCGGAGTCCTCCTCTCCGAAAAAAGTCACCGGATGGTCAAACTTCAAATTTCTCCGGCACCACACGATATCATCTGAATTAACAAAAAAGTGGGGACGCGAAACCCGTTCTGCGATCAACTTTTCGGCGAGACGATAATATTCGACGCCCATCACCCCATGAAAATTGGCCGCTTCGGGATTGGTCACAAAATCCGCCCGCCTTACATTGACTGAGACCGCCTGGGTATTCCGGATTAAATCGGCAATTCCCGAATCCGGCCGGGTCAACTCGGGCCGAACAGTAAATTCCCGCCGGAGCTGTCCGGCTATTTCCTCGAAATATTTCGGAGACTGCCAGTAACCATCCAAATACAATTCACCTTTGAGTTGTAATATTTTGGGGTCGAATTCGAAGAGCGTGGCCCGGCGCACCATCCCATTTCTCAGCGGAGCGAGCTTGCTCAACAGGCGGTCGATCCGCAGGCGGCTGGCGGTTTGGGAATAGCTGAGACGCGGCGCCGGAGCCAACCCCCTAAGTGTCGTGACGGTGGCTACATTCAGATCAAAAATACCCAGATCGTATTCGCGAAAAGTGAAATTTGGGCGCGGGGTTCGATCATTCAGAAAGTTAAGATCAAGCTGCAACCTGTCCCGGCTCCTAACCGCAAGACATCTTCCAAGGGCGTACTGAAACATCTGATTTCCCATGCCCCCCTTCAGTTTTACGGTAATCATCGAAATTCCGGTGGTAGAATCAAAATATCTTCAAGATCCAATAGCCTATTGTTTTTCAAAAGCATTCACACTGTAACCTTTTTTAGCCCCCAACGCATGCGATGGATTCCCTCCAACCACCGAGAGTCCCCACTGCGTGAAAAACATAATGCCATCAAACCAGCCTGTATCAGTTTGAAGTCACGCAAATATAATAATTGATAGCTCCATCGTAAAAGAAACCTCTGATTTGAGGCGGACCGCAGCCGACGGTAATGGCGAACGGCACTAAAACAACGGAGCAAGACGTGAACAGTCCGCAAAAACTTGACGGCTGCGATTCTTGTCATATCGAGATTTTTTTCCCCACACTAATAACGTCTGAAGGTGGTCTGGCCGCGCATTTGAGCCACACTAAGCCAGCGGTCAATTGAATCGTACTGTTCGAGATCCAAATGAGTCCGCCTAAACCAGCCCCGATCCTTCCCATAAATACGTAGGCCACACCTGATGTAATAACTAAACTTGTTATGTTTATCACGAATACGACTCGTGTCCTGCCACGAGCTATTATTTTCTGGTAAACCACATTGTAGATCGAATTGAGAGCAACTGCCGCGAGGATAAGACGAAATGGCAAAATGCCAACGCTGACGGCGCTATCGTTTCTCAACCAAAAGTGAAGAATCTCGGGAGCCCAAACCGCAACCATCGTACAAGGGAAAACACAGAGGGCCAGAACTCCCATCAACAAACCTTTGCCAGAACTCCATCCAAGGTTCTTCGTGGATTCTTCACGGGCAATCCGGGGAAAGAAGGCTCGCATTAACGGGTGCTGGAGTTGATTGAATGCCATTCCAAAATTAGCGACAATTACGTAGTATCCGTATTCCTTTATTTCCAGGGATGAGGACAGTACCATACGATCCAGTTGGCCGACGAGCATGCCAATAAATATTCCAAAAGTTAAACCGCCTGCTTCCTTGACCACCAAATAAAGTTTCGCGTAGGAATATTTTCTCCGTCCACAATTTCCCGGAACCAGCCATTCATTCCTGATTGCGTAAGAGTTCGCAAGCCATTCAATGAAAGCAAAAAAGCCGAATGGGATTATGTAGCTCAAGGCACTCCGTTGCACACAAAAGACGCTGACAATCGCCAACGTGTGCCGCATCGTGGCAAAGACGCACTGGCGGAAATTTGCGCGCTTCTGCAACTGCAATCCATACCAAAAACCAATATTGGCATTGTTCGCGAATTGGAAAAAAAACTGAACCGTCATGATTCGCAAAGTGAGCTCCAACATGCCCACATCCGCCTGAGCGACTTTGAACCAGTGTTGCGCGGCCGCCGAAATGACCATTTGGGCGACCAACACGCCGCCGGCGGCCAGAATCAAATAAATCCGGGTGTATTGCTCGAAACACTCGATCTCCTGTTTTCGGTCACCGGCGACGCGCGCCAGGGCACGTGGCAATAATTGACTGAACCCAACATCCATCAGCCCCAGAAACCCCTGCATCGTCAAACAGGCTGCCACGATCGACCACTGTCCTGAACCCAAGACTTTCAGATAGATAGGAACCGTCACAATCGACAACGCCCCAAGCCATACCACTGTGACGTAGTTAGAGATGACATTTTGCACAACATGAGACGATGTCATGCGTTTGAGAAAAGTGATCATACGGATTACAGCGAGTGGAGGAAACCGGCCTAGCTTCGCGCCGGAATCTGCCGGCTTCCGAGGAATAAGAGGTTCAGCAAACGGGCGCGCCGCAAGAGTACGTGGGAAATCAACAATGAGATGGCTATCACTGCCGCGACCCCAATAATTACTTCGATCAGCTCAACACCTCCGGAAAAAAAACGGGTGGCCGAAACGAGCGCCAGCACTTTGAAATGAACTGCGTATATTTCGAACGAACTGCGGCCGAGGAAACCCAGCAAGGCTCCGCTATACGCTTTAGCCGACACTGCCGCCGCAAACTCGGATAGCGCACCGATACCGCAAAAAGCCACGATGTAGTTGAAAATCTCAATCATTAAACCGGCTCCGCCCGGGAAATACAGTCGAAGGTACGGCTCAAACGGATACGGGCCCACCCGCCGCCAAAACGGAACCAGCAAGAAAAACCCGATAATGCAGATATCCGGGACAAAACGCTTAAGCGCACCGTACGAGCCAAGGTTCCATAGGTGTCCAAGGAATCCAGCAAGGAAAAACAACAGATTCAGCCTCAAAAGTGGAAGGCCAAAATTATCCGAAGGGAAAAAACGGACGCCAAAAAAAACCAGTATGCCGGTACCAGTTACCAGCCACCGCGAGGACGGACTGTTTCCTATCCACGAAACCGGATATAAAACCAAATAACACGAGAACAAAATCCACAGAAACCAAAGCCCCCAATCCGGATGCAACACCAACCTCAAAGCAAATGCGGCAATACCCAGTTCGTGAATCGTCCCTTCCGCCCAACCAAGGACAAAATACCATGCTAGGAATGGAATCACCAAACCCATGAAGCGCTTGGCGAGGAATCCACCGGATATGAGGCTCCGGAAACTCAGGTATCCACTGACAAAAAAGAACAGCGGCATGTGAAACGAATAAATTGCGCGATAGCAAAGATTGTCGTCAACGTTGCTCTGTCTCGATTGCAGAAAATGCCCCAATACCACTAAAATTATTCCAAGCCCCTTGATAATGTCCCAAAATGGATCACGCAAAATTTTTAGGTTTTGCGTCATAATAATAAACAACTGGGTGATGCGCGCATCGCGTGTAAAGTATTTTCCGAAGCCAGGCGGCTCATCCTCGACAAAAGGCCGATGAACCGGGCAGCTCGATGAGAAAACTAAGATATGATGTTCGATTTCAGGACAAGAGAATAGCCCGCCGACCCACCGCTTTAACCGCAAATCGCCCGGACATTTCACGAAAAACGAGCCGAGAAGAGCCAGTTCCCTCAGGACGAGGGACATCGCCCGTCAACAGACGGCAGAACGTTTGCCGCAGAAGCTGCTTATGGATCGGCCAGAAAACAATTCACCAATCAGTCCAGAGCCCAAGGGCGCTACCTCTCCATTTCCACACTTCTCATAGTACAGGGAAAAGCAGTGAGATCCCTTCTTGAATTGGATATCCAGCAGGTCACGAAGACCGCCGCACAGGGTTCATCTCCAATGAAAATTTCCAGGCAGGAATGTTCCAGTTGCACGTGAGGGACATCAGCTCTGGGGAATTGACAATCTCAGACCCGGGAAAGTCTCAAATCTGCTTCACGCCGTTAAAACCGGGCTCCATTTCCACGAAATCGACGTTCTTGACGGCTTTAAATTATCCCGGTTGATAAAGCAAAATCGCATTGATTCAATCATCCTAAATTCCGCAGAAGAGCAGTGACTGAAGGGAGGGAAGTGGCTGGGATCTTGGGGCATGGAAAAGAAGGAGCAGGTTATGGGCCTTCACCCGGCGGGTGAAAGGGCATTCACGTTTCCGACTGCAGGTGATCGGGTGCGGTTGTCGGTGACTGATGATGCGTTGACGGCGTACGGCGGTTTGGAGCCGTGGGCGGCGTTTACGAAGCATCTGGGGACCGCCGAGGAACTGGCGAAGGCTTGTCCGGTGAAACGAATGAATCCGAACGCGGCGTCGGTCTATGATGTGATCCAATCCTTCATGCTGACCGTCCCATCCACTACCCAATAAATACGGTCGGGCTCGTTTATGCCCCAGCAAATCCGACATAACGTAGGAAAGAACGTCCGTCAATTTGGGGACTTACCAATGACTTCCGCTTCAAATGAAGTCCAAATAAGGCTTATTCAATTGCCACTCGGTTTTTGCTCCTATTTTTTAAGACCGTCGTAAAATCGAAATCGCCCCCTCGCTCCTGCAAGTGCCAGAAAATATCTCCAAGCCCATCCGTCAAATCCTTCTGGCAGCCGCATATTTACTGGCGCTTGTCGTCTCCCTCTGGCTCGCCTTCCAATTGCGTTTCGATTTTAAGGTGCCACAGGAATACCTCTTACACTCGGGCTGGATTTTCCTGGGATTGGTCGGAACCAAGTTTCTGCTTTTGCTGATGTTCGGTCAGTTTGGCAGCTTGCTCAGTTATTTTGGAATACATGATCTTGGCAAGATTCTCGGAGCTTGTTTGAGTGCGGCAATTCTCGCATTGGGCGCTTGGTTTTGGCTTGGCGTGCTCTATGCCCCTCCCCGGGCTGTTATTGTGACCGATTGCCTAAGCTCAATTCTCATATTGTGCGGATTCAGACTTTTGCTGCGGCTGGCTCGCGAAGGCTTCTTCAAACGAAACGCCAATGGGAAAGCGCATAAACGCGTCGCAGTCATCGGAGCAGGCGATGTGGGGGCCACACTGGTTCGTGACTTCCAAATTCGGCGCGGACTTGGCATGATAGCGTTGGCGTTTTTCGACGATGATAAGAAAAAATGGGGAATAAGCCTGCATGGAGTGAGTGTTCAAGGGCCTCCAGAACACCTGCCTATTTACGTTAAGGACCAAAAGCTCGACGAAGTTATCATTGCAATGCCGAGTGCCTCCGGGCGGCGTATTCGCGAAATTGTCAGCCTGCTACATCAACTCCATCTTCGATTCGAAATTGTGCCTTCTTATGAACAGCTTGCGACCGGAAAGGTTCGGGTTTCCCAAATTCGTTCGGTTGAGATTCAAGATTTGCTGGGGCGTACTCAGGTGAACCTTCAAACAAATCGCATTCGAGATTTGGTTCGCGACCGGGTGATTTTGGTGACGGGCGCAGGTGGCAGCATTGGGAGTGAACTCTGCCGGCAGATTGCGGCCAACGGTCCGAGGCAATTGCTCCTGGTCGAACGCAGCGAATTTCTGCTTTTCCAAATCGAGCAGGAATTGCGACAACTGGGATTTGGATCGGAGATCGTTCCGTTGGTGGCCGACATCATGGATGAGTCCCGCATGACAGGTATTTTTCGCCGCTTCTCACCCAAGGTCATTTTTCACGCGGCTGCTCACAAGCATGTTCCGATGATGGAAATTCAGCCAACAGAGGCTTTCCGCAACAATTCCATTGGGACGAGGCAACTCGCTGAATTGGCGGCTGCTCATAGCGTGGATCGATTCGTCCTGATTTCCACAGACAAAGCCATCAACCCGACCAATGTGATGGGAGCCACAAAACGCATAGCCGAGCTGTTTATTCAATCCCTTCAGCGCCACGGCCAAAGCAAAACCAAATTCATGGCGGTGCGGTTTGGGAACGTATTGGGTTCGTCGGGAAGTGTGATTCCCACTTTTAACAAGCAGATTGCCGCGGGCGGTCCGGTCACAGTCACTCATCCTGACGTCACGCGTTATTTCATGACCGTAAACGAAGCAGTCGGTCTCGTATTGCAGAGCGCGACTTTGGGCGAGGGCGGTGAGATTTTTGTCCTCGATATGGGTCAACCGATGAAGATCTCAGATCTTGCCCGGCAACTGATCGAGCTCAGTGGCCTCGAACCGGATGTGGACATTGAAATCCAATACACCGGTCTTCGACCTGGGGAAAAGCTGTTTGAAGAACTCAACCACAACACGGAAAACCACCTCCCAACGGAGCATCCGCGGATCATGAGGTTTGCCAGTGAGCCACGACCATTGGATCAGCTCCGCGACGAGCTCTCCGCGCTCCATGCCTACTCCGTCACGGTCGACTCAGGGGCCGTAAAACTGGCGATCCAAAAACTGGTGCCAGAATACCAGCCGTATTTGGGTGTTTCCTGATTCGATACCGTCACCCCGAGCCAGAGGATTTACACCATGGCAGCAAAGGTCACAATGACGCGGAGCATCGAAGGATACCGGGCTAGGAAATACTAATTGGCGCGAAATAAATGGACCATGGTAGGGGCCGTTGCCCTCAACGGCCTTTGTCCCAATGAGAGCGGTTGATTGGCCTTCGCCAAGGCTACGGCCCGACACGTGGGGCAGCCGCCCTACCGCTCCAACCGAGCGCAAAGTCTAGGAATTACGGGAGAGGGTATAAGCCCCGGGATGCGGACCGCCCAGCAAGGTTTCAGCAAGGATCCAGCAAGGAAGAGCGAAGGGAGCGCCATGACCTATTGCGTAGCAATAAAATGCAATACCGCAATTCTTCAATGAGTTCGCTGTCAGAGAATTTACACCAAGGGAGCAAAGATCACGAAGGCTAAGACACGCACCGACGGAATTCAACGCGGAGCTCGCGAAGTGTTTGAACAAAATTCCATCCCGTCCGCGATGAGCACCGTTGCTGCTTACTCGCATCCCGGTACTTGTCCGCTTCGTGCGAGGCAGGCACCGTTGCTGTGTAGTCACATCCCGGTACGCCCTGTTGAAGAGGCGCTCACTTCCCTGGAATCGTTCACCAGCCTGGCTGGGGCAATTGTCCCGGCTCTTGACTGCGGCGACGTGTCGCCGCTTTAAAAGCGGTTTCGCGAAACCGCACTCCACCGTTTGAAATCGATACAGCCAGAAATAAGATCACCGAGGTGAGTCCCCTGAGCGGCCGATTATGAAGTGACCAATGACAGAAAGCAAGGTGAGCCGCGCCCCCGCCTGTCATCCGGCTCACGAAGGACGCCACATTTCTCGAAATGGAATGCACCGCTACGCGGCTGAGTGTTGAAGCGATTGACAATCCGTGCTCGTCCGTAAAATCCGTGGTTTCATCCACCTGCGTTCAGATTCACCCGGGATAATTTTCGCGTATCCGCTTGCCTGTCTTCCCGCTACGCTCTAGCGATGGCAATCTTTTATTCGATTAAGTAAATCATCATCTGAAATGGAAACCAACCCCGACTATACCGACGACTCCATCGATTTCTCTGATTTGCTGCGGCGCCTGCGCCGGGGTGTGGCGCTCAGTCTGGGCCTCGCGTTTACGGGTTTGGCGCTGGGAATCATCTGCAGCTTGGTGGTCACGACCAAACAACCGGCGGTCTCCACGCTTCGCGTCACTTTTGGTTTTCCGGGCTTTGAGCGTGGGATGTACCCCAACGACACCAAATTTCAGCCGGATGACATTCGCGCTCCCGATGTCATCAATGAAGCGATCAATCGTCTTGGCATCAAGAACGGCCAGGCCGATTTTGCCAGCCGCATCCGCGGTTCCATCGGCATCAGCGGCATTGTCTCTCCCAATATCATCAAAGAGCGGGACCGTCTGCGCGCTGCCGGCCAGACGCTTCCCGCCTACATCCCCGACGAATACGAAATTTCGATTTCCCTCCCCCGTGACTACCCGTTGGATATCCGTCAGCGCGAGCTGTTGCTGGCAGAAATCGTCCACGCCTATCAGGAAAAATTCCGTCGCACCTACGTCGATGTTCCGCCCCAATTTGGCAATGCCTTCGCTTCGCTCAAGGACGCGGATTACGTGGAATATGAGCTCATTCTCACCAAGGAATCGCAATTACTCACCACGTTTCTCCAACAGGAAATTCTTCAGGCCAAGCAATTCCGCTCCCCGACCAATAACCTGTCTTTCCAAGATCTCCTGAAAGAGTCTGAACTCTTCTCTCAAATCCGGCTCAATGACGTTCTTGCGCCGATCTATATCCACGGTCTGTCGAAGGATCGGGATTACGCTTTGGTTAAAATGGACTACTACCTGCGCACCTTGCAGGATCAAGAACAGCGTCTCACGCAGGAAGAATCAGTCGTAGATAACCTCCTTACAAAAACGCAGGAACGCTCCCAAAACTACGTGCTAGCGACAAAGGTCCAGTCTCCTCAGGACAACCAGCCCCTTCTCGATAAGGGCTTTATCGATACCTTGCTCGCAAATGACGCCTACAATTTCCTGGTTCGCAAGGCCCTCGATGCCGGGTTGGCGGTGAAAGCAGTTCAATCTGACATCGAGCAACTTCAGGATCGCCGCAAGCGCATGGAATCTTTTGCAAAGGGCGAGATCAAGGACCAGACCGCCGCGATCGCCAACACCCAGAAAGCATTAGGATCATTGGAGATGGCCTACCACGAATTGCTCGGCAAAGTGCGAGTAACCTTGCAGGACTATTCCCGACAGGAATACGCGGATGCCATTCGCATCTCCATGCAGGCAAGGACCGGCTCGCTCATTTCCAGCCTTCTAATCGGTGGAGTTATCGGGTGCTTTACGGGGTTCGCGTTCGGTCTCGGGCTAAGTCTGCTTAAAACTCCGTCGGATCGAAAAAGTGCGTGAGATTGGCCAGACCCAATCGATCGCGTGGCGGTGAACGGGCTAATCTAATATATTTTCGCCCGGACATCGCGAGATCACGGCAGAAAAATAATTTTCATCCACGTGCGTCATTCGCGGCCAAAAGTGACTTTGGCCGAACAATTCCGTGAAGAGTGCCACAGAACACACTGAAGGCGGAATAGCGGACTTTAGATCCGAATCGATCGGACATGATCACCCTCTGGCGACCGCGCAGTCTATTTTCCCCGTTTTTCTGTGGTTAAACATCTGTGCAGGTTTCCCAATTCAGCCTAGTTAATTCAAGGACTATGATGGACACGCTGGCGACCGATTTCCAAGGAGATGACTGGCTCCGGCCTTCATGGAAGAAATTGGGATTCGCCGCACTCATCGCGATCACAGGATTTCTCCTTCCGCAAGAAATTCCTTTGGTTTGGTACCCGCTCAACAATCCCGGAAATGACATCAACTATCTCGAGATTTCGTGCGCCTCAAACGTCAACGGGGAGGTCAAAATCTACTATGATAAGGGCAGCGGTACCAACGAGCTCGATTCGATTCGCTGGCCTATTTCGCCTACCACGCAGACCTTCACGTATACATTCCCATTGCCGGATGCTCCCATCACTGCATTGAAGTTGGTTCCCATCGCGAACGGTGGAACGCTGACCATCCGCCAAATGCGAATTATCGACCGGCGCGATACGGAGATGCGCCGATTCACCCGGGAAATGTTTACTCCCCTCGCTGAGATTGCAGCTATAAAGCCGATCGCGGACGGATGGACCATCACGTCGGAGACCACCGCGACCACGCCATCGGCCCAGATTGAAATGAATGCCCCCATCCTGGCGAAAAATATCAACCATCGGAATTTTCTGCGGTGTCTCTACTCGACGAGCTATTTGACGCTCATGCTATGGATTCTCCTGCTCGCCGTGCTTTTCACTTTTTACCGACCGCCCAACTGGAAGGATACGCTCCTTCATTTGGTTTTTATGGCCGGGCTCGCGTGCCTGTTTTCCGCCGTGGGTAATCGCGGCCTGATCAAGAATTCGATACGATACGCGCGTTTCGTTTCGCCACCCGGGCCCGCCGGGGCCGCGCTTGAAATCGATCTTCGCATCGATCAGCCAGCCGTCTCTCAGCTTTTCTGGGATCAAGGAAATGGGATGAGCGAAATCAACAGCCTCCGCCGGAAATACGAACCGCATGCCGCCCTCCAAACCCTGCGCTTCCCATTGCCCGTTGGCCCGCTCAAAGCACTCCGCTTCGATCCTCTCGATGGCGACTCTCCGCTCGCCATCCGAGGCCTGCGAATCGTCGATGCCGCTGAACGTACTCTCGCTGTGCTTCCATTGGATTCACTCCAACCAGAGCGCCAAATCACCGAATGCAGTGTCGCCGACGATCTGTTGACCATCAGACCAACCAAGGGGGCAAACGATCCGATACTCAAATTCACCCCGGCATCTATCGTGACAGTCAATGCGCGCTTACGCGCGAGCAACACTCGATAGTTTTTCACGATCAATTATCCGTCATACCCCCCCACTTTGATCAAATCACTATGCAGGTTGACAGTTTGGTGTACGTTGATCGCGCTGGCGATAAACACCACCCATGCCAGCGAAAGCGCGGTCCGGTGGACCATGTTCAACGTAGCCGGAAAAGTCGGACAGGCCGACTGCCATCTGCTGCAATTTCCCGACGGTTCAAACATTCTTATCGATGTCGCCGATGGTGTTGATGTACCGGGAGCCGCGCTCGCCCATCTAAACAAATTCCACATCCACAGACTGTCGCTTGTTATCATCAGCCATTTTCACAAAGATCACTATGGTCGGCTCATCGATATCTTAAATGCCGGGCTTCAAGTTGACCGGGTGGTGCTCAATGTGCCCGACAAAAAAAGTGCCGACCGCGAAATCCCCTGGGGATGTGACTGGAATGATGTTCAGGCGACCCTCGGTGAACTTCGCAATCGCGGCATTCCCTTCACCACTCCAAAGACTGGAGATCGCATATTCGAGACAAAATCGAAAGACGGGATCGGCGCTGGAATAGATGTGATCTGCTGTTTCGATGGACTAAATACGCCCGTTGGGCCCACAGATGTAAATGATACCAGTATTGTCTTACGACTAAGTTACGGCAAGGAGCGCTTGTTATTTACTGGCGATCTCAATAACGCAATCGGTTCATATTTGGTAAAGTCCGCCACCGATCTCACCGCCGATTTACTGAAAGCTCCCCATCACGGAATTGACAGCACAGTACCCAATGCCTTTTACGACCGCGTCGGAGCGAATGCCGTTCTTGTGCCGTCCCCGAAGGCGCTCTGGCAATCGGCCCGAAGTATGCGCACCAGGGATTATTTTATCGAACATCACGTTCCGACGTATGTCTCCGGAATCAATGGAGACATAACTGTAACCATCACTAAGAACGCGTACACGGTTTACTCAGAGCATTGAGCCAAATACTGCATCGATTTTTTGCCAAATAAATGGCAAGTGCTCCCGCGATCGCGACCACTGACGAATGAAATCCGTGGACATTAAGCGGCGATTCGTGAATCACCGATGCAATGAATTTTTATTTTGAAAACGAGAAAGTTCACACGCGTATCCATCGCGATCCAACAAATTACGTTTAACCACATACGATACGCGCTAATATCGCCCAATCCGCTAACATGCTTCGCCGCTTCATGCCATTTGCCGACGATCTTTGGACCAATCGCGCCCTGTTCTGGCAGTTTACCCTGCGAAATATTGAAATTCGACACAAAGGCAGCCACTTAGGTTTCATCTGGTCGCTGCTTAACCCACTTCTCATGATGGGACTATATGTGGTGGTTTTTGGGTATATCTTCAACGGGCACTTCGGGGTATTACCACACGAAACGCGAGCGGACTATGCGTTTGGAATCTTCTTTGGCCTCACACTCTTTCAATTCGTGGCGGAGGTGATGGGAGTCGCTCCGCTGATCATCGTCTCAAATCCCAACTTCGTCAAAAAGGTGGTATTCCCCCTGGAAATTTTGCCCGCATCCAACGTCGGAGCTTCGTTATTCCACCTGATGATCGGTCTTGTTCTCGCCATGCTGGGATTGATTATTTTTAGCCGGAACATCCATTGGGAACTATTGTGGCTTCCGATCATCGTCGCACCTTTGACCTTGTTTTGCCTTGGAATTGCTTGGTTCCTTTCCGCCGTGGGTGTTTTCCTGAGGGATGTCGGGCAACTCATCCAGTTTTTGACGATGGTTCTAATGTATGCCAGCGCGGTCTTCTTTCCCACTACTACAATCAGTCCTTCGTTTTGGATTTTTCTACGTTTCAACCCAATCCTCCTGGCGATCGGCCTTGCGCGAAACACGGCTCTGTGGGCGCAACCAATCAACTATCATCATCTGATCTACCTCTATTTTTCCGGCTTCGTGTGCTGCTGGCTCGGCCATATTGCATTTAAGAAAATGAAGCCAGCCTTCGCCGACGTACTCTGAGTCGGACCAATTCAGCGGAGTGCGCGCTAGCGACCACCGTTTGGCCCCCGATCGATCCTCCTATGATCTCATAAGCGTCCATTCTGTGTCTTCTGTGGTAAAATTCGAACGTTTCGTCACGTTCGGCCATCAGGGTTTCTCCGGGCGCGATCTCAGGGCGAACAAAGCGCTTGAGATGTGGGCGTTTCCTCCCTCCAAATAGACCGCAAACTAACCATGCTGACACCACGCGCCTTCATCACCGGCATTACAGGACAAGACGGCTCATATCTTGCCGAGCTCCTGCTCTCAAAGGGCTACGAGGTGCATGGATTGGTTCATCGGCCGGATGCACTTCCAGCCAGTAACATCCGTCATTTAGTTGCCGACCTTGATCTGCTGAATAAGCGATTATTTCTCCACAATGGCGCGTTTGAAGACGCCACCCACCTGCGACGAATCATCAGCAAGGCCAAACCAAACGAGTTCTATCACCTCGCCGGACAATCCAGCCCACGACTCAGCTTGGAACTTCCAGAAAGTACGGTGGACAGCATCGGGATGGCCACGCTTCGATTGCTGGAGATATTGCGTGATCTGCCAGAACCGACCAAGTTTTTATATGCCTCCAGCAGTGAGGTTTTTGGTTCTCCACCCCATTCCCCCCAGGACGAACTGACTCCGCTTACTCCCACGACTCCCTATGGAGCGGCCAAGGCTTTTTCGCAGCAAATGGCGCGGATCTACCGCATCGCCTACCAGCTGCCCACCTGCTCCGTGATTCTCTATAATCACGAATCGCCGCGTCGAAGCGGCAGTTTCGTCACAATCAAAATCGCCCGCGCCGTCGCTCGAATTAAAAAAGGCCTCCAAAAAGAATTGGTTTTGGGCAGCCTCGAAGGCAAACGCGACTGGGGTTGGGCGCCTGATTACGTCAACGGCATGTGGCTGATGCTTCAGCAACCAAAGGTGGACGATTTCATCCTTGCCACCGGTGAGCTTCACAGCGTCGAGGAGCTCGTCAGCGCGGCCTTCTCGGGCGCCGCGCTTAACTGGCGCGATTACGTTAAGCAGGACTCCAAACTTTTCACCACCGTCGAGCCCGTGGCGCCCTGCGGAAATCCCGGCAAAGCTCAGCGCATCCTAGGCTGGCGCAATAGTGTCCCTTTTAAAGAAATGATCGCCCGGCTCGTCGAATCAGAACTCAACAAACTTAAATGAAAAAGAAGGCATTTGTCACAGGAATCACCGGACAGGATGGTTCCTATCTTACAGAGTTGCTCCTGGGCAAAGGTTACGAAGTACACGGTTTGGTCCGTCGCGCCAGTACGATGAATCGGGGACGTATCGACCATTTGCAGTCATTCGAACAGGGCGCTGACAAGAGCCTGTTCCTGCATTATGGCGACCTCGCAGACAGCGTTTCGCTGGTTAAATTACTTTATGCGCTCCAACCGGACGAAATCTACAATCTAGCCGCCCAAAGCCATGTACGCGTGAGTTTCGATATTCCCGAATACACGGCCGATATCACCGGAGTAGGGGCTGCCCGCATCTTGGAAGCGGTAATTGAATCAGGCATCGGAAAAAAAGTTCGCTACTATCAGGCGTCCTCGTCCGAAATGTTCGGCAAAGTCCAGGAAGTTCCCCAACGCGAAACGACGTCGCTGTACCCCCGTTCTCCTTACGGCTGCGCCAAGGTTTTCGCCCACTGGCTGACGATCAATTATCGCGAATCCTACAATCTCTTCGCCTGCAGCGGTATTCTTTTCAATCACGAGTCGCCTCGTCGCGGCGAAAGCTTCGTCACCCGGAAAATTTCTTTGGCTGCCGCGCGCATCAAGAAGGGCCTCCAGAAGGAACTCGTCCTCGGTAATCTGGATTCAAAGCGGGATTGGGGTTTTGCCAAGGAATACGTCGAGGGGATGTGGTTGATGCTTCAGCAGGAAAAACCGGATGACTACGTCCTCGCGACCAACGAAACCCACACGATCAAGGCGTTTCTCGACGCCGCGTTCGAACGGGTCAATTTGGACTGGCACGATTACGTAAAATTCAACGAACACTTCCTGCGGCCGGCGGAGGTTGACCTTCTGATCGGCGATTACTCCAAGGCGAAGCAGCATCTGGGGTGGGAACCAAAGACGCGAATGAAAGCCTTGGCCGAACTGATGGTCGATGCAGATTTGGCCGCCCTCGGTTAATTCCCTTTTTGTGGAAAGTCCGTTATCGCATCCCGCCGTTTCCGAAGGGATGAGGAAACGCTGGAAATAATCCTGCCAACGGAATTTGTTTCTCTCGATGCCTCGCACCGTTTACGTCACCACCGAACTGCCCTATTTTCCAGGACAAGGCGGATTGATGGCCCTCCATATTGGGCACTTGGCCGGCATGGAACTGACGGGGGTCGTGGGGCCGCGTTATCCTCATCAGCCGGAAGATGCCCTCCAACGAATGCGCGACACTGTGCAACGCAGCTATTGGTGGCCCGAGCACTCCGTTCCCGGTGACTACCTCATCGCGCCAATTCTTTGGACCCATCACACCGAGTGGCTGAGGCACCTTCCAAAAGGGATCAAACTTGCACTCTGGCGCCGGCTCACTGGACTAAACCACTTTTCCAATGAAGCCTTTGCCTGGCGATCCGTCCTGACCAACCTCGCGCCAAAGATATTGGAAGCGCTCCGTTCCGAGCAATGGAACGTCGTGCTTTTGTCCCAATCGCTTTCGGTCTCATGGTTTAACTTTCTGCCCGCAAGTTTGGCGCGCTGCCTTTACTTCCACGATATCCGGTCGGACTATCTCAGCCGCGCTCCAGTCCGCCCAACGGTCCGCAATCTCCGGCGCATAATTAATGAAGAGCACACGGCTGCAACGCACGTCGACGCCATTGCGGTCGTCTCCGAATTGGATCGGGTGCGCGCGGAAAAAATCCTTCATCCCAATTGCCCGGTCGCCATCGCTCCCATTTGCGTCGATCTCGACTACTTTTCATTTGAGCCTGATCGCAGCAACGCACCCGTCGTGCTGTTTACCGGTCACTTGTCGCATCCGCCGAACGTTGACGCTACCGTCTATTTTTTAACGACCATCTGGCCGCAAATTCTAATGACTGTCCCAGCGGCAACGCTGCGTCTGGTCGGCCTCCATCCGGCCCCGGTGATCTCAGAGGCGATCGCCAGAACCAAACAAGTCGAACTCATCGCGAACGTACCCGATATCCGCCCTTATTATCGGCACGCCGCAGTTTATGTTGTTCCCATGCGTTATGGTGGCGGGGTCCGGCAAAAGATTGTCGAAGCGTGGGCCGTTGGCCTGCCCGTGATCACCACCACCATGGGTGCCGAGGGACTCGACGCGGTCGATGGAACGAATTGCTGGTTATGCGACGATCCCGCCACTTTTGCGCAACAAGTGGTGAGTCGCCTCCGCGAACCTGCGCCCCGTGAACTTTTGCAAGCCGCCCGCGCGCTGGCGGAGACCAAACATTCGTCCTCTGTATCGTCGCCCATCCTCGCGGCTCAAATCAACCTAGCGACCCGCCGGCGGAAACAACAACCGCCCAAGGTTCTCTACGACCTGCGCTGGTTAAAGCCCGGCCAAGCCGGTGGGGTCGAGCAGATGACCTATGAACTGGTCGACGAGCTCGCCTGTTTCGATCGCACCTTTGACTATCGCTTTTACGGCCCACGTACCGCATTCAAGAATCTAAAATTCCCCCGGGCCTTTAAACACAAAATTTTCCATTCGGATGGTCGCTTGGCCCGCTGGCTCGGCTGGCGGGATGCAGCCGCCCAGGAATTGGCATCAGATCTGTCATTACCTTCGCTCATGACGCCCGAGCTGAACGCGCTCGAATGGTACACGCGGCTGGATTTTACCGTCGTGCATGGCCTGCCCTGCCACGTGCATCAGGATTTAAGACGCTTCCCCTCGGTGGTGACCATGCATGACCTGCAGCACCTTCATTTGCCGGAAAACTTCTCGGCCACCGACATCGCGATACGTGAAAAGGAATATCGCGAATCGTGTCGGGTCGCGGCCCACGTGATTTGCACGTCCGAATTCACCCGGCAAGACGTGCACCAGAGATACGGCGTGCCACTGGAGAAAATGACCACCATCTGGAATCTCCCACCCCGACTAATGGGTGAAGCCATGGCACCATCGACAATCCGGCGTCTACTGAAAGGCCTGGGCATAAAAGCTCCTTTTCTCTATTACCCAGCTCAACCGTGGCTGCACAAAAATCACCGGACATTACTCGAAGCCATCAGTTTGCTCGACCACTCGCTGCCCAAGGACTACAAGTTGGTCCTAACCGGCCAGCCATTTCCCGCAGACCATCCGGCGGCCGCGTTAATGCTGTCCCCTGCAATTCGCGATCGGGTGATCCATCTCGGTTATCGCAGCCCCGCGCAAGTCGCCGCTCTGTATCGCACCGCCCAAGCCATGATTTTCCCATCACTGTTTGAAGGATTCGGCCTCCCGCTGGTCGAAGCAATGCAGCAGGGCTGTCCCATTGTCTGTGGTCAACATACCTGCCTGCCTGAAATTGTGGGAAGCGCCGGATTGTTCACGGACGTTTCATCGCCTGATGCGCTCGCCAGGGCAATTCTCTCCATTACACAAAATGACAAACTCCGTGTTCAACTTCAGCAAAACGGCACGACGAATATGCTGCGATTTGATCGACGCCAACTGGCGGAAAAGACCCGTGCAATCTATGAGGTGGTGCACCAAGCACATTTCTCCTAGCCTTGGTTGCGGCCGGTCGGAACTCATCCCCAAGCCTTCCTATTCGCTGTGAAAATCCTCTGCCTCTTCGTCCGTCACGGAACCGATCACTATCCCAACGCGTTGCGTTCACTCGACGAGTGGTACCATCGACATGGTCTTCTGGAAAAACGGACGCTTTGGATCATCGACAACGCCTGCAACCCCGGTCAGCCAATCGAACAAATCGCGCCGCAGACGTTTCTGCGGTCGGGCGACAATTCCGCCTGGGAATTCTCCTCATGGGCCCTCGCCCTCCGGCAAGCCCAGGCCGAAGGAGAGTCATTTGACATTGTCCATTTTGTCACCTCGGCGTTCAACACCCTCTACACGGAATACCTGAAGCATTTTCACGCCGACATGCTCGCTTATGTTCTGCAGCGCCGGGTGTGTCTTGGCCACATCGACAGCTACATCAAGCCAATCACCCTCAGAGCCGTTTCCTCCCAATCGTGGATCAGAACCTGTTTTTTTCTTTTGCCGTGGAACGAAGCGGCTGCGCTTTCTCCTTGGGTGGGTTTTTGCGATCGTTCGGAATTTTTTGATTCGGAAGCCTCCCGTAAATTTCGCCCGAGCGCCCCGTTGTCTCCCGACTACCAAATGAACATTACGAACTGGCTGGAAGGTCAGGAAAGGGGGGGCCATACGTGGCATTCTCCGGTTCGTGCGGGCAACGGTGAGAACATCCGGTTTCAATTTAAGACCCTGGCAATTCTGAACGAACATCACCTCGCTGTAACCCTGCGCTTCGCCGGGATTCCATTGACCGATTTTTGCTGGCTCCATTCCGTTCAGGGTGACCGTGCCTGGGCGGACCTCCAGTCGCCATCTGAACAAGATCAATTGAAGGTACGGAGGAAAATCCTCGGCATTCCCGAATAATTTCTGACATTCACCCGTTGCGCACGACGAATCTATCATTCAAACCAAACCATCATGAGCGATGACTGCGCCATTAACGTCGACGGAGTCGCCAAGGCCTACCGGCTTTGGGATAATCCTTCGTCGCGTCTCACGGCCCCTCTCATGGAGCTGGCTGCGCGGTTTATCCCGGGCCAATCCGGTTTTCGCGCGTGGCTCAAGGCCCGCGCCCAGAAATCCTACCGCGACTTCTGGGCGTTGGAGGACATCTCATTCAAAGTCGGACGCGGTGAAAGCCTCGCGATCATCGGACGCAACGGTTCGGGCAAATCCACCCTTCTGCAGATCATCGCCGGCACAATGCAGCCAAGCCGGGGTTCCGTCAATGTTCGCGGCCGCATCGCCGCGCTGTTGGAACTCGGGAGCGGTTTTAATCCCGAGTTCACCGGCCGCGAAAACATCCATTTGAACGCCGCGCTCTTCGGCCTGACGCGGGCGGAAATCGACGCTCGTTTTGCCGACATTGTAGCCTTTGCCGATATCGGCGACTTCATCGAGCAACCGGTAAAGATTTACTCAAGCGGTATGGTGGTTCGCCTGGCCTTTGCAGTGGCGGCCCACATCGACCCGGATATTCTGATTGTAGATGAAGCCCTTTCCGTCGGTGACGCCCGCTTCCAGCTCAAATGCGCCCGGGCCATTGATCGTTTTTTGGCGCAAGGCGTCACGCTCCTCTTTGTTTCCCATGATACCTCAATGATCAAACGCCTCTGCAAGCAAGCCGTTCTCCTCGAAAAAGGGCAGCTCGTTTTCAGTGGTAATCCCAATGATGTGGTGAACCTCTACTCGAAACTGGTGGCGGAAGGCGTGACAGTCGCGGATCTCGCGGACGACCTTGCCTTGCTGCGGGCAAGGCCCGATGGGGCCGCCGACACCACTTCGGCCAGTGAACCGGGCGAGCCTGTGATCCCATCCCTTCTGTTGGGAGAGAAAGGACCCACGGATATCCCGACAGGCAGCGAACATCTCCAACTGAAATTGAAGGCGATGGAGGCCGTGATCGCTTCGCTCCCGGAGAGTGCGACGGTGACCCGGCGGATCAGCCAACTACTTCAGGACGAACGCACGCATGTTCAGGTCAGCGGAGAAGAATTTTCCTACGGCGGTACACTCGGCCGTATTCACTCAATCGCCCTGATCGATAACGATGGTCAAAATCGAACGTGGTTTTCCAGCAGTGAGCCGATCATTGTTCGCATGCTCATCGAGGCGTATGAGGAAGTGCCCGAGCCAATTTTTGCGCTAACAATCAAGAACACTGCCGGCGTCGAAATCTACGGGACCAATACACTTTTCAGCAAACAACCCGCCCCCTCGGTCAAAATCGGGACGCAGCAGGAAGTGGATTTTTCCTTCAATCTCAATCTCATGCCGGGAGATTATTTTGTTTCGGCCGGATTCACGCATTTCGTCGGCAACGAACTCGTCGTCTTTCACCGCCGCTATGATGCGATAAAATTTGAAATCCACGGGAAGGATCGCGCCTTTGGCATCGCCAATCTCAACGCCGTAATCCGCGCGCGAACGGTGGCTAGGTAAGTCAGTAAAACGACCCCCGCATGATCCGCTTTCGTCACCGCGATGCATCAATAGTGCTGAAGCCCGGCGAATCATGGAGCGCCGCCGGGGCCGAGACAACCTATCGCGACACTGTAGCGGAAAGTCTTTGGTCGATTATTGAGGAAGTGAAAAGTGGCACCCCTTGGCGGAAGGTGGTCAACGACCGTTATGCCACCAGCAATCCCTGGCTGAATCAGATTGTGACGAGCCCGGCCCGCGCACTTTTTTTTCAGCAAAATCCGCCAGCGAAAGGCTCAACGGTTTTGGACATCGGTGCCGGCTGGGGTCAGATTGCGCTCCCGCTCGCCCGCGAACACGATGCCCACGTAACCGCCCTCGAGCCCACTCCCGAACGACTCGCCTTCATTCGGGAGGCTGCGCGGCAGGAACGAGTCGCCGATCGGATGAATTTCGTGGAGTCTGATTTTCTGGAAGTGGAATTCGAACCCGTCTTCGACCTTGTCTGTTGTATCGGAGTGCTCGAATGGGTGCCCAAGTTTCGCCCGGGCGATCCCCGTGAAATGCAGGTGGAATTTCTCCGCCGCATGCGATCCGTACTGCGGCCGGGCGGCAGCTGCTGCGTGGGCATCGAAAATCGCCTGGGGCTGAAATATTTAATGGGGTCGCGGGACGACCATACCGGCCAGCGCAACATCAGTGTATTCGATGCCACCCTCGCTTCAACGAAACATCGCGCCGCTACAGGTGAAGACCTGCGCGCGTTCACGTATTCGCATGCCGAGTACCTGCAACTATTCCACGAAGCCGGCTTCACCCACATAGAATCGTTTGCCGCATTCCCCGACTACAAGCTGCCACAACTGATCCTGCGGTTTAACGATCCCGTTCGCTTTAACCGGACATTGCTGGAAACGAAAATCCCGCCCGAGCACGACGGCGTGGATGGACATCTCCTGCCCGACGCCGAACAGTTCGTTTCCCACTATCGCAGCCTCGCCCAGATGGGAATTGCGCATTATTTCTGCCCCAGTTTCTTTTTTTCCCTGAAATGACAGCTTCGACAGACTGGCCGTTCGCGCTCGATGGGCTGAGAGCTGCGCTTATTGAGCGTAGGATCCTCGTCAAGGATGCCCGCTTAGACTTGTTCGAATATCCGCCGGGCTTTCCGCGGCTGCCGCAGTTCCGCCGCTGGCACTTTCGCGTCAGCGATACCAAGAGTGATTTATGCCATCTGATTGTCGGGCGCGGTATTGGCCACATCCATGATCGGGCGGAAAAAATGTATGAGGCATGCCCCGGTTTGGTGTGCAGGCCCCTGGCGTTTTGGTCCACCGCCGGAGGGTTGGGCTATTTATGCCTTGAACATTTTTCGGGGACGTCACTCGACCGGTTGATTGAGGAAGGTTCCTGCTCCGCCGACACGTGGTTTGACCACATTCGCTATGCACAAGACGTGCTGGCCCGGAGCAATCAACCATCGAACGAAGCCGAACTAACCCGCGAAATCGATGCCTTGATTGAACAGGCATGCCTATTTCCAAACTTATCTGATTTTGACACCTCCATTCTCCGAGGCCCGGCGCGGGCGTTGATCTTGGGGGATGCTCTGGCCCGGCCGGTTTCGCGGCAATGGAGCAATGGCGATTTCGCTGGCCGGAATCTGTTGGTCGACACCAACGGCCGTATCCGGATGATCGACTATGAGTACGCTGAATCCACCCACTTCCATGCAAGCGATTGGTTGCGATTGGCTCTGTTTTCCGTTTTGCCTCCTGGCGTAGATCAAGAATCAATTCCCAAGGCAGCGAGCGCACTGGGGACGGGACAGGAGATCAGGTTTTGGATTCACCACTTGATTCACCTTCAAAGCGTGGGCTCATCCCAAGCCATCAGCGGGCATGTCGCCGAAACAGTAGCACACTTGTTTCGTGCCATCGGCACCTGCTCCACCCAATCTTCCGCGGCCGGAGAAGCCTCGGTCTTGTTAGCGCAGGCCACCATTTACAACCAAGGGATCGAGTCTCTGGCGAACGAACGTGTGGCTCGGGCCAAATTGCTTGAAGCGGAACTCGAGTCACGAACCTCCTGGGCAAAGGATCTTGAGTCCGAGCTCACAAAAACGCGCGGCATTTATCATCAACTTGAGCAGGAATTCAATGAGCGCACGGCGTGGGCTCTTTCGCTGCAAAAGGAACGTGCTGGACTTCAGGCGCGAAGCTTGGAGTGGGAACGCGCGGCAGAGAGTTACGCCAAAGAACGAAAAAGCCTGGCTGCGCGAGCTGATGAACTGACCCGCCTCCTTGAAAAGCACACAACGGAACTCGCCTTGATCAAAGAGGCCTGTGCTTTGTTGGCCACACAAATCCCCGTCGATAAAAACACGAGCGAAATTTGTATTGTGGAAGAGACGAACGTTATCCTGGCAGGTCTTAGACAGGAAATTGCAGCACTCCAATCCGCCAAAAACGCCCTCGCCGCCTCACTGATCGATGCTCGATTTCGCGCCCAAGCCGCAGAATCGGAACTGCCCCGACTCTTGGCAGCACTGCGGGATGCTCAAGTCCATGTTGATGGTTTGCTGCAATACGCCGCTGAGCAGCAAAAGCATCTAAATGCGCTGGAATCGCACGCCATCCAGCAAGCTGAGCTAATGGACCGAAAAAAAGAGGAAATGAGTTCCGTGCTCCTCATTGCGCAGAACGAACTTTCAAAGCACCGGAATCGCCCGGCAGCCGCACCGAAGCCGACCGACCGGCCAACGCCATGAAGCCGCAGGATTCCACCGCTAAATTCGTCTACGCACTTGATCAAGCCAAGGGATTACAGGCGCCCGGGGGTTTGTTGCGCCTGACGGGGTGGATTGCGGCCGGGTGGCATACCACTCCCAAAGTCCGTTTGCTCCTCAGCGGCAGGTGCGTTTTCGATTGTCGAGTGGGTGGAGCGAGGCCTGACGTCCAACCCGCACATCCGGATTTAATCGATTCAGCAAGGAGTGGATTTCAATTGGAAACCCCGATTCCCGCGGGCTTCCATATCGGGACTTTGGAGTATTGCGCGGATGGGTCACCGGAATGGATTCCATTCCACACGCTGAGTATTATCTCTGACTTAAGTCCGTTATGCTTGCAGTTGGAATCCTTCCCACCCGCTCCGGGCTCCGAGACTTGGATGGTGCAAGGATGGTGTTTCCATCCGCAATTGGACATAGAGAATCTAACGGTCCAATTCGCCCACAGCACCACCTCCCTCAATACCCGGTTACCTCGTCCGGATGTAGCCCGCGTCTTCCCGCAGTTCAACAGCGCTTCAGAATCCGGATTTGCCGGCCACCTTTCCCTCGTAGCCGGGAAGGGGCCCGTCATGTTAAATGCAAAATTGCGCAACGGTTCGTTGCTGCGACAGATTCTCCTGCCCGAGTTAAATATCGCAGATGAAACATTGTTGGCGGCGGAAAGAAATGCCTGCACCGCGCGGGCTCGTCGTATTCGTCTGACCGCCGCCAAACAAGCAGTGGTCTCGATCATCATTCCAATCCACAATCAGTTGGAACTGACTCTCGGCTGTTTGGAATCGATTCAGCGGAACACCGGTGAAACTAGTTTCGAAGTCATTGTCATTGACGACAAATCCGAGCCCTTCGTGGCCGAGACGCTGCAACGAATCGCAAATTTGCGCGTATTCACCAACGCGGAAAATCGCGGATTTATTCTCAACTGCAATTTCGGAGCAGAAAAAGCCCGGGGCGAACACCTCGTATTTTTGAATAACGACACGGAAGTGTCCCCTGGTTGGCTGGAGTCGCTGCTCTCGGTGCTTGCAACCAAGCCCGACGCTGGCGCGGTGGGAGCCAAGTTGATTTTCCCCGATGGATCCCTGCAGGACGCCGGAGGATTGATCTGGAGCGATGGGACTTGCTGGAATTACGGAAAAGGCGACGAACCTGATCAGCCGGAATATAATTATGTTCGCCGGGTCGATTATTGCACCGGCGCGTGCGTGATGGTCCGCCGCGATTTATTTCAGAAAATCGGGGGATTCGATGAACGTTTTTGTCCCGCCTACTACGAAGACGTCGATCTCGCCTTCAAAATCCGGCGGCAGGGCCTCCACGTTTATTTTCAACCCGACGCGCGAATCACGCATTTCGAAGGCATGAGTTCCGGGAAAAGCACCGCTGGCGGCGTGAAACGAAATCAACTGATCAATCAGGAGAAATTTCGGGGAAAATGGGCGGCGGAATTAGTGCACTATGGCGATGGCCCTTATCTCGCCGAGTTGGCCCGTGATCGATTTTGCAATGAGCGGATTTTAGTGATTGATGCCTGCGCCCTGACTCCGGACATGGATGCGGGATCGCTGCGGATGTTCAACTTGCTTACGATTCTCGCCGACACCGGCATGAAAGTCACTTTTGCCGCGGAAAACCTCCAGTTTCACGAACCATTCTCGACCGAGTTACGTCAGGCAGGGGTCGAACATCTCGGCGCTCCGCATTGTTCAAATCTGGAACGACATTTGGAAGAGTTTGGATTTTCCTACGACGCCATCATCATTTCGCGCAAGGCAATCGCCGCCCGTTTCCTGCCGGTCGCCAGAAAATTTGCGCCCGCGGCCAAGGTCATTTTCGATACGGTTGACCTGATGTTTCTCCGGCTGGATCGTCAGGCCGATCTGGAGAAATCCGCGGACCTTCGGACTCAGGCGTCGATCAGCAAACTACAGGAGTTGTCGCTGGCTCGCGCCGCCGATTTGACCTACGTGGTCAGCGAAGAGGAAGCGTCAGTGTTGAGCAAGGAGGTCGCCGCGGAAAAACTGGCGGTGGTTCCCCTCATCAATCCGACCCGAATTCCCGATACACCATTTGAAAAACGGTGGGGATTGCTGTTCGTGGGCGGCTACCAACACCCGCCCAATTTGGACGCCGTCCTTTTCTTTTTAGACGAAATTTTGCCCATCGTTCGCCGGTCCATTCCGGAGATCGACGTGCATATTGTGGGCAGTCGTACCCCTCCCAGCCTATCGGCAAGGGCCGGGGAACGGATCCACATCCACGGCTTTGTCGCGGACATGGACCCATTGCTCGATTCCGTCCGTCTTTCCATCGCGCCCCTGCGCTTTGGGGCGGGGGTCAAGGGAAAGATAAACCAAAGCATGGCCTGCGGCGTGCCGGTGGTCGCGACCAACATGGCGATTGAGGGCATGCATTTGACGGCGGAAAGCGACTGTCTGGTCGCAGACACTCCGCTCGATTTTGCCGGGGCCGTTTGCCGTCTGCATCAGGACCCTTCGCTCTGGCAGAAGCTTTCCACTGCGGGGATCGCCCATGTCGATCGATATTTCTCGTTTAAACGCGTACGCTCCCAACTGGCCAATTCCTTTCAACGTTTAGGAATTGTTGGGCGGCGAAAACCGCTCGAACTGCCCGCGAGGCCTTTTCACGAATTCCCTCTCGGCTCGGGGGTCGTCTGCTCTCCCGATGGCGCAGCCGTGCCCTTTCTCGCTGCGGGATGGGACCCGGCCAGCTCCGGTCATCATTGGTCAGTCAGCAAAAAGGCAGGCCTCCGCTTCAAGCTTCCCGTCGACGCGGGAGACTTTCGATTGACGGCAAAGTTATTTCCGCTGCTCGTCGATAACCGGGTCGCGCGGCAGAGAATTGAAATCACCGCGGCTGGTTCAGGTGAAAATGCCGGATGGGATCTCGTTCAAGGCGGCGTGACCGAGATCAATTTCAACTTCACGTTGGAGCCCAGGCATCACGGGATCGTTGAATTGGAGTGGAGATTCCCCGATGCGTTTAAACCGGTGAATTTCGGCCTGTCCGTCGACGAACGATGGCTCGCGGTGGGCCTGATCGAATTTGGTCTTACCCGGAACAGCAGGTGAATCAACGTGACACGACTGCAACCGTGGCGGCAGACACCAAGGGGACACCGAGTGCTGCAGCTGGCACCGCGGCTATTAACCGCGAGAGTTTCTTGGTCGTCCTCATCGGGAGCATCGTCATCTACTTGATGTCGGCCAATGCGTTTAAAACTTATTTTTTCGGCGAAAATTTCATCTACCTGCAATTCTATATCAACCACGGCCGCAGTTTTTGGCAGGCTTTTTTCAGTCCGTTCAACGGGATTTTTTACCGGCCACTGGGATTTGCCTTTGATTTACCATGGCAGCTCATCCTTCCTCCGGAACCTCTTGCGTTCCATCTGCGCAATTTCGGATTCATTCTGCTCGAATTGTTTCTGCTTCACCGAATTCTTTGTCGAGTGGCAACGACAAGCTCGGCGCGATATTTGGGTTGTGCTTTTTTCATTCTTTCCAAAATCCATCTGACTCTCATCGGATACATCAACTCGATCGATACCCACGTTCTATCGCTTTTCTTGCTGCTATCCGCATTGTTTTTTCTCCGCTATGTTCAGGGAAAAAAACAATCTGACTATTGGTTCGGATTGTTGTTTTGCCTCCTTTCGCATTTCAGCAAAGACTATGGCCTTGTAGTGAACGCTGTGGTGCTCGCTATCATTTTCGTCTACGACTTGCCAAGGCAGAATTGGGTTCGAAAAGCACGCCAGTGGTTCTGGCGAATACTGCCTCTCGGCCTGATAACTACGGTCTATTTTTGTGTCAGGACTTCCGTACTTGGTGGCATCACGCAGCCCGGAACCTTGGCGAATACCGATTATTCCCCACGTTTTTTATTCATCGATGTTTTGGGCAAGCTCCTCCGTTTCGCCACAACACTCTGTAATGCATCGTCGATCGATGATGGCTCCACCGGTTCCAGTGGACTTTCCACTTGGTTCGCAAGCTGGCTACAGACACCAAACGTCACATCCTTTACTTTGGTTTATTGTGGGATTTGCGGGCTGGCATTCTGTGTCCTGTTTTGGAAAGGCCGCAAGGCTGGGGCCAAATTACTGTTTCCCTCTATTTGGTCCGCAGCTTACCTCGCCCCAACCCTGCTCGTGAAGAACGTGAATGTCTACTATCATTGGGAGCCGATGATGGGCGTGGCCGTACTGCTCACGCTGCTGATGGATGCGGCCGGATCAAAATTCTCGTGTGCGATCGGACTGCCCTTCCTTGCCTTGATTGGCATCAGTGGTTATTTGAGCAATGAGTCTCCTAGCTACCATTGGGCTTTTATCAGCCGTAGAACCGCCATGGTAGAAAATGCGATCGTAGAACCATACCGCAATGCGCCCCTGAGCGGCATTACTTTTGTCGCCCAGGCCAATCAACTTCTATTTTGGAGATTTTCTCTCGCCGACCCGATGATGCAGCAACTATTACACAAGCCAGCTTTGGAAATCCGCTATTCCACCTATGCCGACGTAGCAAATCGGCGGGTAGTTGCAGATCCGACCAATTTAGTCTTGGACGCAGAACATGATTTCACCCCACTGGTGCCAGGCTCCAAGATTGCCAAAGAATTGTCCGGCCCGCTCAAACCGCCGAGCCTGATCTCAGTCGCACCCAACTCCACCGTCGCCGGCCGCCCATTCAATATGCAACCCAACGGAATTTCCGCGATTTCCGTCGAATGCAATGACGCCTCGCCACAAAGCATTTTGTATTGGAACAGCACGCCACTCCAGACTGCGTACGGCAATTCCGGCTGGCTGACCGCCCTCGTCCCGAAGGAACTATACGCGGTTCCCGGTGTGTGCGAAATCTCCATCGGCACAAACAGTCCGGCCTCGAATAAGGTGTTGTTTCATGTTCGTCCGTGAATCCAGGACGAAAGAAGACGGCCGAGATGGCAAAAAGAAGCCTCCATCCGAATCAACCCTTTGAATTAAAGCGAGTCCTTCCCTCGCGTTCGTGTTCACTGCATGAAAAGTTGGTTCCAATCCCTGCGATCCATCGTATCCCCCGTCAACCATTTCCCCCTTAGCCATGCAATTCCCAAAGACCCAGTTTCCTACGCGCAAGCTTCTCGAACATATGGAGGCGATGCGATGCGTGCGTTGCGGCGGCGTATTGGAACTGACCAATGACTCGCTGCAATGTGCAGGTTGCGGCCAACAATTTCCCATCGCGAGCGGAATTCCACTGCTGATCGAGGAGTTGGACATCGCAACCCAGGAGGCCGCCGGACACATGGAGGCCTTGTTCCGCTTCCCTTCGTTTTACCGGTTCAAGCATGGCCTGCTGAAGCGCCTGAACAAGACCCCCGATCTCGCTATGAGCGAATTCCTGCGGCAAAAAAAGGTCGTGGACGTGGGCTGCGGACCGTTCAGCTACGGCTATGACGTGACGTTGCCTCTCAATATCGTAGGTCTCGACCTTTCTCCCCCGTTCGTGCGCGCAATGAGCCAACAGGATCCGGAGAACCTCTACCTCGTCGCCAGCGCCAAAAAAATCCCGTTTGCCAACAAATCGTTCGACACCGCCTTACTGCGTTTCGTGATTCATCACATTCCCGGCGATACGGCAGAGTTGCTTCGTGAAGTCGCCCGCGTCACGCGGGGGCACCTGATCATTTTCGACCACGTGCGGTCCGAAGTACCGTGGCAGGCCAAGGTGCAGACCACTTATTGGAAGACCTTCGACAGTGGTCACCAATACCACACCATGCGAGAGTGGGATGTCCTGCTCACGCCGTACCGCATCGTCGAGTTCCGCCGCACCGGGAAGATGTTCGGGAACGTTTGTCAGATCGTACTAGACCTGACGGATGGTTCCCCTTCCTGAATCGTCACGGGCGCAGCGACTTCTTCTCCAGCCACTCAAGCCGTTGCGCTACGGAGACAATGCACGACAGATTGGGATATGCCTGACACCTGTACCCACTCGCGCAACTGCTTTCCGAAAGAGGATCAAAACGGGCTGATTGAACGGAACTCCACTAAAGTGAAGCGAAGGCGAAAACAATGTTGGGCTCATTTTCGCCGGTGGTGTGGGATGTGGGCCAAATTAAAATCGAGCTGAGCCTCGGGCAGCAGGTCCGCTGGGGTATCGAGCGTTTGTTCAAGCCAAGCCCAAATTGCCTACCGGCTCCTTTAGGAATAATATCCGAACGATGCCGTATCTGCCGCGCCAGCAGTAGAAGTAGGAAAATTGCCGCCGGATAGTACTGCAATCATTGCCCCGAGATTCACGAAATATTGCAACCCCGTGGCACTGCCGGTGTAAGTATTTGCTGAAGCCTGAATGTATGCGTTAGCTGTAGCCAATGCGAACGCAGACGAAAATGCCGGAGAACCGGATATAGTAGGACTGTTGCTTTCGTAAAATATGACGGCACCTGCCTGTGCCCATAGGTGTGCACTGGCACCACCGGATATTGTAAGGCCAGTGGTATTATTAAGAACAAGGATTGTCGATTGATTGTCGTGTGCGCTCATGTGCGCCGAACCGCAGGCACCAAAGTTAACTCCTTTGATATTAAAAATGCTTTGACCCAAGGCCTGCACGCCGTTGCCGGAAGAGGAGACAATCTTGATCTTGTCTATGTTTACCGACGTGGCACCGACTTGGCGGCCTTGGATTCCGTCGCCAGTAGCGCTGAGAACAGTGTTCGCCGAACTGCCATTGCCCGTGATCCAAAGTTGTCCGCCACCAACCAATGACGGAACCACTATGTCTTCGCTGAATGTTTTGACTCCACTTTCGGTGCCGGCGCAAACGGTCACGATGAGATTATTGAAATCCAAGGCGGCGACAGCCGTCATTGCCCGGCCATAGGTGCTGAACGCGCCTCCTGCACTATCCACGAGGCCAGTGTTGCTATCCGATCCGTCAGTACGGACGAAGTAGGAGAAAGAAGATGTAACAAATGTTCTGCTCATAACTTTAAGCGATTTTGAGGTTTAATCTAACGTTTATCCACCCGACAATAAATGCTTCCCTGCTTCGATGGATACGAACCTCAAAAGTGCTGCGTATCCCTTTTACCCATTCTTGTATTCGAAATTTGCACGGTGCCCTATTCTCGCTTGCCACCATCGCGTCGCCAAAGGAAACCTCTCGTCTACTATTCCTTCCTCCCCCAAGTCAGCCAAAACCGTGTTCCGCCGCCTTCTTCCTTTGCTCAAGACTCTACTGTGGGTCGTAGTTCTCTACTTCGCGTGCGATTTCCTGATATTTCGGACAGGGTTATATTTCAAATACGTTGAACCCCAGTCGATCGCCGGATCGGTCGTTCTGGGGCGAGCAATCGTCAACCACTACGAAAATCCTGCCCGCGGTAACATCATCGTCCTGGGCGATTCAAGGGTCGGCGAAGGATTCTCCGCCAAACAGGCCAATGAACTGGCGACTTCCACAAATCTCAATTTTATCGGGTGTGGAATTCCCGGCAGTACCCCGCGGGTCTGGTATTATTTTTTGAGGCAGGTTGATCCGGAACAAAAGAAATTTTCCGCGATTGTACTGATGACCGAAGCTCTGACCGATGGGGAGCTGGCGGATGACTTCGTCGACTACAAGATCGACGCCAATTACTGTCTTCCCCTTCTGAGATGGTCGGATCTGAGTTCTTTTCCCAAAACATTTTCAAAAAAGGAACAACGCGACCGGGCGTGGCAATCGATCGCCTTCCCCTTGGTCTTCGCTCAAAAAGATATCCGGGGTTTAATCGCGCATCCCGTTGAGCGTTTCCGCAAGGCCGCGCTATGGCATTCAACCTATCCCGAGGCGATCTACAATTACCCCGGACGTCAGGAAGTGCTGCCCGATTTGGAATTGGAAGGAAACCCTCCCCACCCCCGTGACTGGAAGAACGTACGGGAAAGCATCCGTCCGCAAGTAAGCGGCTATCTCGCGATGTCTTCGGGATATTATCCCCACCCGCCTATCGCGCTGGCCACCTCCTACCGCAATGAATGGTACGGGGAAATCGCCCACGAATATTCCGCCAAAGGAGTACCCGTTTACGTCGTCCTCATGCCACGCGGCCCCTATCACACGGCCCTCAAAGCTCCGACCGCTCCTTCTGGATCATTGGCCGAATTGTCCGCAAGCGGTCTTCTCCATTTACTACCACCAAGCGCTTTTGTCGGCTTGGAAATTCCGGGAAATTTCTGCGATCAATTGCACATGAATACAATTGGCCGGCATAAGTTCACTGAGCTTTTGGCTCGCTTGATCATGGAGCAAAAACACTAGCTGCCGTTTACGACCGTGCTCTTCGATTCCCTGAACTATTGGGTATTCTTTGCCGTAACCATTGTCGTTCTGGCTTCATTGACTGATCGTGCATCGCGAGTCGGTCTGGTGATCTTCAGTTTGATCTTTTACGGATGCTGGAATCCTTGGTTCGTTTTGTTGCTTGGCGGTTCGATTCTGGCAAATTTCGGCTTCGGCTTGTGGATTGAGGGGGCGGCTGTCCATCGGAGAAAAGCAGCCGTGACGACGGCTATCGCCTTCAATCTTTCCCTGCTGGGTTTCTTCAAGTACTCTTCACTATTGGTCGGAACGCTCGGCGGCCTGTTCCGGTTTCAAGATCCGGCATTTATCGCCCACATTGTTCTTCCAGTAGGGATCAGCTTTTTCACTTTCGAGGGAATTGCCTATGCAGTGGATATCTATCGGCGGCAGACGCCCGCCACGCGCAATCTGACAAACTTCGCGGTCTTCATGTCATTTTTCCCGCATTTAATCGCGGGCCCGATTATTCGCCCAGCGAACTTCTTTCCCCAACTCGAAAAACGGCGGTCATTGACCTCCGAGGATACCAAGTGGGGACTCACTCAAATCATCAAGGGTCTGCTCAAAAAAATTGTTTTCGCCGATTTTTTTGCCCCGATCGCCAACGACTATTTTTCGCACACCGCAGCCACCGGGTCCACGATTCCAGCAGGAATCGGCGTGCTAGCCTTCACCTTTCAAATTTATTTCGATTTTGCAGGTTACACTGATATCGCGCGCGGCTGCGCGCGCCTGCTCGGATATGATTTTCCGTCCAACTTCGAGCGACCCTACCTGAGCGCGAACATCACGGAATTCTGGCGCCGGTGGCACATCTCCTTGTCAACTTGGTTGCGCGATTATCTTTATATACCCCTCGGAGGGAATCGCGCAGGAGCAATTCGAACCTACCTCAATATCCTGATCGTAATGTTTCTCGGCGGACTATGGCACGGCGCGAGTTGGAACTTCGCCCTCTGGGGACTCTATCATGGATTTTTGCTATTGGGGCACCGGCTCTGGTCGACCCGGATCAAACCGCGGGTTAATTTCGCCGCCAGCGCGCAGGCGTGGAAGGCCACGAAACCACTGGCGGTTGCCTTTACATTTTTAGTCGTCGTCCTCGGGTGGATCCCGTTTCGCGCGCCTGATTTTTCGTCCACGTTGAAGGTAATCCGTGAATTAAATTTCGGCGGTGTTCGACCATTCCTGACATCAAACCCGGCTTTCATCGTTCTCGTGGCTTTGCCTTTATTTTATTGTCTCATTGATCCTCGCAGGAAAACGGAAAAATGGGTGGAGTCACGAGCCTCGCTTTTCACCACAGCGCTTCTCATCACCATCGCGCTTGTCGTCATTGAGATCTTCGGGCAATTCGGCCTCAAGGTCCCATTCATCTATTTTCAATTTTGAGAAGTTCCTCAACCCTCTTTGTGTTGAATTTGTCGCCCCCCCCATCACGCCAATGACTGATTGCCCGTCACTAAGCATCGTCGTCCCCGTTTTCCGGGAGGAAAAAAACATCCCGCAGTTTTTGCTCAGGATTATTCCGATAGTTGCCCAACTGACGCCGGAATATGAGATTATTTTCTCGCTGGATCCGTCGCCTGATCGATCGACAGAAATCATTTTGGAGGAACGGCAGCACAACGACCGAATCAAACTACTGCAATTCTCCCGTAGGGTTGGGCAACCGATGGCGACGCTGGCCGGGTTGCAGTACGCCAACGGTGCCGCTGTGGTCGTGATGGACGTCGATCTTCAGGACCCGCCGGAATTAATCCTGGAAATGGTGGCAAAGTGGCGGGACGGATTTGATGTAGTTTATGCCCAACGGCGAACGCGTGAAGGTGAACCATTAATCCGTAAAATTGTTGCCCGGTTCGCCTATTGGTTGATCCGCCGCATCGCGGAAGTCGAAATCCCGGAAAATACCGGGGATTTCCGGCTGATGAGTCGCCGGGTGGTCGACGAAATAAATCGATTGAAGGAATGCCATGGATTCTTGCGCGGGCTCGTGTCATTGGTCGGATTCAAACAAACCGCCATTCCTTTCGATCGGCCGGCGCGTTTTGCCGGAGATACCAACTACCCCGTCATCGGTTCGATCCGCATCGGGCTCAACGGGCTACTATGTTTTTCCACTGCCGCCCTCAGGCTCAGTTCAATCATGGGGTTTGCCACCGCCGGATTTTCCTTCTGCCTCACCGCCATTTACCTGATCTTAAAACTTGTTGGTTATCCCATTCTCTGGGGCAATCCAACCATGGTTATTCTGATTACGTTTATCGGAGGCGTCCAGTTGATCAGCATCGGCATTCTCGGTGAATATATCTCCAGGATTTATGATGAAGTGCGGGCGCGTCCCCGATATATTATCGACCGCGCCGAAGGATTTAAAAAATGAGCTCCGTTCACCCTCCTCCTGAGCCCAATAAGTTCTTATTGATCCTTACCTAAAGAAGTGACGATTGAGTCAAAACAGTTCCGCTTGGGAGAAGAAGGCGGCGATCAGCTTGGGGCGGCGTTTGCGGCGCCGGATGCGCTTGAGCGTCTGGCTGGCTGCGTGGCCGAGTTCCCAGATGTCCTTGGGGCAGAAGTTGGCCAGTTCATGCTGTTTCCAGTAGCTCCACAGATACTCGACGGGATTGAGCTCCGGGGCGTAAGCGGGCAGCCGCTCGACGTGCAGCCACTTGGTCTGAGTTTGGAGGAAGGCGGTGACGAGTTTGCTGCGGTGGATCGAGGCCCCGTCCCACAGCAGGAGGATCTTGCCGTGCACCTGCCGGTGCAGCGCTTGGAGGAAGGCGATCACCTGCGGGCTCTTGATCGAGCCGGCGTGCAGGCGGAAGTAGAAGTTGCGCAGGGTCAGTCCGGCGATCGCCGAGAGGCTTTTCCAGTTGAAGTTGAAGGTCAGGACCGGGGTCTGGCCGCGCAGCGCCCAGGTGCGCGCCCGGTGCGGCCGCTGACTCAGCCCGCTTTCGTCGAGGAAGACGAGGGTGCGGCGCTCCCGGCGGGCTTTTTTTTAAGGCCTGGTCAGGTCATGGTTTTCCATGCGGCAATCTTCGCCTCGTCGCGTTCCCGGGCCCGGCCCACGGGGCGCTGCGGACTGAAGCCCAGCTGCCCGAGCAGGCGCCAAACATGCACGGTGCTGAAGCGCGGGCCGAAGCGCTGGGCGATCAGCTGGCGCACCCGCGGCACCGTCCACAACTCGCCGGCGAAGCCGGCGGCTTGCGGGCCGGCGAGGACCGCCGCGCGCAGCTTCGCCCGGGCCGGCTCGTCGAGTTGCCCCTTGCGTCCTTGCCGGAGCACCTGCGCCAGCTTCTTGCGCGGCTGCCGCGCCCAGCGGCTCACGGACTGGCGCGTGGTCTTCAATCGCCGTGCCACCTCCGCCTGTTCCACCCCCTCGTCCAACAGCCGCCGCGCTTCCAAGCGACGCGTCTTCAGCGCCTCCACGTCCATCTTCTGTCCCTTTGGCATGCCCATGCCCAAGGAGAGCAGCAGGATCACAATTTGTCACTTCTTTAAGTAATCCTCAATAATGGGCTCAAGCATCGCATTTCCCTCTCCACAGAAGGTGCTGCTGCTGGTCTCCGCATTCGTAGCGAGGATTTGTGTCCGTGATGAAAAATCGGGCCGCATTTTGCCTTCATTTCTGAAGGCGAGAACACGAAACCTCCCGTGTCAATGTCCGTGACCCAAGCCATCATCCTTTGCGGCGGCAAAGGGACTCGCCTCGGTGAGCGGGTGCGTACGATCCCCAAACCGCTGATTCCGGTGGGCGGGCGGCCTGTGCTCGATTACATCATGGACATTCTGGAGCGTGCAGGAATCAATCGATTCATTCTTGCAGCCGGCTATCTGGGACAGGTGATCGAGGAACTTTACAAACGACAGCCACGCCCGGGTTGCACCATTCATGTCGAGATCGAGTCCGCCCCTCTTGGCACTGCCGGAGCCATTCGATTGCTCTCGGATCAACTCGATGACAATTTCGCGGTCGCGTACGGGGATATCTTCGTCGATTTCGATCTTCAGCCGATGATCGAGCAACACACGCAGCTCGGCCCTTTGGGAACGTTGCTCGTACGAGCGAGCGATCATCCTTGGGATTCGCATCTAATTGACGAGGACAACACGGGTAGAGTCAGAGAGTTCATTCATGAGCATCAACCCGGCCGGAGTTATCGCAACCTTGCCAATGCCGCATTCTACTTGCTGAGCAAAAAAATCGTCGCCGCTATTCCCGTCGACCAGCCCATCGATTTCGGGTCGGATATTTTCCCCTTGGTGCTCCGCGAAGGTGGCGAATTGCGAACCTATCACCTGCCGGAGGAAAGCTTCGTCAAGGATATGGGAACACCGGAACGCTTGGCCGCGGTCGAACAATATCTCGTCGAGCGCGCCATGGCTCGGGCGGCTGCCGCGTTCCCGAAGCCCGTTCGCACTGTTTTGCTCGATCGCGACGGCGTGCTCAATATCGATCATGATTTGATCGATCGAATCGAACGTCTCGAAATACTCCCGGGAGCGCCCGAAGCGATCGCTCTTTTTAATCGGGCGGGAATCAATTGCTACGTGATCACCAATCAACCGGTCGTCGCCCGCGGATTATGCACGGAGGATACCCTTAAAAACATCCACGCTCACCTAATGGAGGGATTGGCAAAAGCAGGCGGCAAGATCGAGGCCATTTATTATTGCCCACACCATCCGGAGACCCACCACGCTGAAGGTATAGCCCGACTTCGCCGCGCCTGTCGTTGTCGCAAGCCGTCGCCCGGGCTTATTTTTCAAGCGCAAGGCGACCATCGATTCGACCTCGCCTCTGCGGTCATGGTGGGCGATCGCTCGACCGACGTGCGCGCCGGCCATGCTGCCGGCTTGCGAACTGTACTCGTGGGAGAAGAAAAAAAACGACGGAAGGAAGCGGCCAGCGCACAACCCACGGCTGAATTTACCTCGTTGCTCGCATTTGCCCAGGCAATCACGCAGGATGCGCGTTTTACCTGATGATCATCTCCAAGACACCTTTTCGCATCAGCTTTTGCGGCGGCGGTTCCGATCTCGCCGCATTTTACGAGCGCAAGGGTTACGGTGCCGTGGTCAGTACGGCGATCGACAAATTCGCCTACATCGCGCTCCATCGTTTTTTCGAAAACAAGTTCGTCCTTAAATACTCCCAGACGGAAGTCAGCGACGACGTCGCTTCGATCAAGCATCCCTTGATTCGCGAGTGCCTTCTTTACACCAACACCCACGAACCGCTCGAAATCACCAGTTTCGCCGACATCCCTTCCAGTGGCAGCGGACTGGGCAGCTCGTCGGCTTTTTCCGTCGGCCTGATCAACGCGTTGTTGGCGCAACAAGGACGCATGCCTTCGCGTGAGATGTGCGCAGACGGTGCCTGTCAGGTTGAGATTGAACGACTCGGTGAGCCCATCGGAAAACAAGACCAATACGCCGCGGCTTATGGCGGTCTCAATTACCTGCGGTTCAATGCTGATGGGAGCGTCCATGTGGACCCCATCATCCTGCCCCGGGAAAAGCACGTGGAGTTGTCACAAAATCTTTTGATGTTCTACACCGGCATCACTCGAAAAGCCTCGAGCATTTTGGTGGAGCAGAAGGCCAATATGGCGGCCGACGACGCGCGACTGCGGACAATGGTCGCCATGCGGGACCAAGCTGACGAGTTACGGGAGGAACTCGCGGCAGGGCGGATCGACGCGGTGGGACGATTGATGCACGAAGGCTGGCGCCTGAAAAAAGAAATGGCTGCCGGCATCAGCAACCCACAGTTCGACCGCATCTACGAGCGAGCGCGCGCGGCAGGCGCCAGGGGAGGAAAATTATTGGGCGCGGGTGGTGGTGGCTTTTTTCTTTTCTATTGTGAACCTGCCCATCGGGCAGCGCTGATTTCGGAACTGGCCGACCTTCGGCACATCGATTTTGAGTTGGAACGTCAGGGAACCCGCATCATCTACGTGGACTATTAACCATGTCGGACATCCAGAAACTTGCCGCAGACTATTTCTCGCGCCTCCACCAGATGCTCGCCGGGGTGGACACGAGCGCCATCGCCCGTGTTGCTGACGCCCTTCATGTCGCGTGGAAGGAAGGACGCACAGTTTACGTCGCGGGAAACGGCGGCAGCGCCGCAACCGCCTCCCACATGGCCTGCGATCTCAGCAAAGGAACGGCGGCTCCAAACCGGAACCGACTGCGGGTAATCAGTCTGGCCGACAATGTCGCGTGGCTCACTGCCATCGGCAACGATATCGATTATCACAGCATCTTCACTGAACCGCTGGAAAATCAGTTTCGAGCGGATGATGTTTTGATGGTCATTTCCGCCAGTGGAAATTCGCCTAATATAGTGAAGGCAGTGGAGTGGGCCAATGCGCACTCGGGAAAAACGATCGCTTTCTGCGGATTTACGGGCGGCAGGATTCATGAGATTGCCCATATTTCGGTTCATCTCCCGAGCAACGACTACGGCCCAGTGGAAGACGGTCATTTGATCTTGAATCACATTCTGGTGGAATATCTCCGCGCCAAAATCCACGCATCGTGAACGTCCCGGCAAACGCACTTGTCACTGGAGGAGCCGGATTCATCGGATCCCATGTCGTTGACCAACTCCTTTCCCTTGGTTCGAAAGTCACTGTATATGACAATTTCTCCACTGGGAACCAACTTAACCTCGCCGCCCAATCCAGCGATTCCCGGTTGAAAATCATCCGGGGAGGCACCCTCGACCTTCCCGCGCTGCAACAGGCGATGACTGGCGTTGACACCGTTTTTCATTTTCAGGCGAATGCCGATGTGCGTGGTGGCATTCAGCATACGAGAATCGATCTTGAGCAGAACACCATCAGCACCTGGAACGTGCTCGACGCGATGCGGATCACCGGCGCGAAGACTCTCGTCTTCGCCAGCAGCGCCACGGTCTATGGAGAGCCTGCCGTGTTTCCCACTCCTGAAGACATTCCGCTAATCCAAACATCGCTTTACGGGGCCAGCAAGGCGGCGGGAGAATCCATGATTCATGCCTATGCCGAATACTTCGGGTTGCGCACGCTCTGTTTTCGCTTCGTCAGTTGGATCGGCCCACGCTACAGTCACGGAGTCGTGGTGGATTTCCTCAAAAAACTACACACCGATCCCACAGTGCTGGAAATACTGGGCGATGGCAGCCAACAAAAATCATATCTGGATGTGCGCGATGGAATCGCGGGTATATTCATGGCGCTCCAACGGGCAGAGGGATCAAAGTCTGTCTTCAATCTCGGACACGATGATTTCATCAATGTGATGGAGGTCGCCCGGATTGTGATCGACGAGGCCGGTCTGCACGACGTGCGCCTCCAGACCACCGGTGGAAAGCGCGGTTGGCTCGGGGATAGTCCAATGGTCCACCTCGATACCAGCCGAATTAAGCAGCTGGGCTGGGGACCGAAAATTCCAATTGAAGAGGGAATCCGCTCAACCGTTCGCCATCTGAAAGCGAATCCGGTTCTATTCGAACGGCATTAAGAGTTTTGCCAGACTGTCACGGCACAATCAGCACGAGGTCGTCGGCTTCGTTGAAGAATTCGACGCCACCTTCGAGGCCTTGCACGTGATAAGTGTAAACCCCGGGACTGGTCGGTGCCGTGAAACTGTAATTCACCGTCGTGCTCTGACCCGGCGCGATCCCGCTCAATGGGGGGAATCCGAGAAAGGTGCTGTCGGCGTCACGCAGCGCGAGGTAGTGATTCGCGCCCCAAGTCTTCGTGCCACGATTGGTGACACTAAGCGTGAAGTTGACCGTCGCGCCCCGCGCCGCCGTCGCCGGAAAGGTTGTCGTGTTATACGTCGCCGCATTCGCAATCGGCAACGCCAGCACGTTAAGCGTCACCAGCTCCTGCTTGTCGAAAAACTCCACGCCGTCTTCCAACGCCTGCACAAAATAGGAATACGATCCCGGCGTGGTCGGTGCCACAAAACTGAAGTTCACCGTCGTACTCCCACCGGGGACCGTTCCGTTCAATGGCACAAACGCCAGGAAGGTTCCGTTGTTGTCTCGCAAGGATGCATAATGGCTCGCGCCCCAAGTGCCGGTGCCGGCGTTACTCAATGAGTATCGCAGACTCACCGTGGCTCCGGGCGTCACATTGTCCTGCGAGCGGGTCTTGGTATAAACCACCGCATTCGGCTGGGGTGCCAGCACCGTCAAGGTCAGGTCCGCTTGCGCGGCGAAGAACTCCACCCCACTTTCCAACGCCTGCACGTAATATGGATATATTCCGGGGGCGCTCGGCGCAGTGAAGCTTAGGTTCACGGTCTTGCTCTGCCCGGGTTCGACGCCATTCAGGGAACTGAACTGGGCGTACACTGAGGCCCCGTCCCGCAAGGACAGGAAATGATTTGCGCCCCAGCTCTTTGTCCCGGTATTGGTGACGTTGTAATTGAAGATCAGGTTTGAGCTTGGGGTCGCCGTGATCGGGAAGTTTGTTGCATTATACGTGATCGAGTTTCCCGCCGGCGCCAGCACGTTCAACGTGAAGGTCGTCTGCGTTGTGAAGAACTCCACCCCCTCTTCAAAGCCCTGCACCGTGTACGTGTAGGTTCCCGGCGTTGTCGGTGCCGGGAAGGTTAAATTGACAGGCTTACTCTCACCGGAATTCGTTCCGATCAAAGTGGAAAACGCCACAAACGTTCCGTTACTGTCCCGAATCGACAAGTAATGGTTCGAACCCCAATTACGCGTGCCGATGTTCGTCAGCACGTATTCCAAGTTCACATTCCCACCCGGACTCACTCCGGTCGGAGCGGCTTTCACTTCGTACACTGTCGCGTTCGCCTGTGGCACCAATACCACCAATCGAGCAAACCGGCTGGTGCTCGAGCCGCCGGCGTTGGTCGCCACCAGCGCATAACTCCCCGCATCGCTCACTTGAATGTTGGTAAGACTTAAAGTCGCTGACGTCGCTCCGGGGATGTTTACCCCGTTCCTCTGCCATTGGTAGGTCAGGCCGGGCGTGCTATCCGCAACCACCACGAAGGTCGCCGCCCCGCCCGAAAATACGGCATGGCTCAGCGGCTGAGTAGTAATCTTCGGCAAAGGAACAACGGTCAGGATCGCTCCACTACTCGTAGCGGATCCTTCCGAATTGGTCGCCACCGCCTGATAGGTGCCGGCATCTGCAAGAGTAATCCCGGTCAATGCCAGCGTAGCGTTCGTCGCTCCCCCCACCAGCGTTCCGTCTTTATACCATTGGTAGTGTGGGCTGGGCGAACCGGTGGCAACCGCGGACAAAACGACCGATTCACCAACTGCCGCGACCTTGTCCATTGGCTGAGTAATGATCACCGGAGGGAGCTTAATCCCGGGCAAACTATAAAACTGAAGAGCGGTCCCGTTTTGCAAAACCAGCAGGTTGGTCACCGAATTGAATGCGCTGACCAATGTCTGGACCGGCATGTCCCCCAGAATTTTCTGCTGAGAAACATCAAATATCTTTCCCGAACCAAAGGCGTACCGGCCGTCCGATGACGCGCTGTAGACAATTGCCCCGATCGTCCACTCCGGCACCAAATTTTCATCGAAAACAATTCCGTCCCAAAAAATGCGGTGTCCCGTTTCACTCATCACCACCAAGCGATCGCCATAGTAGTCCAAGATGGCGTTTGGCCGAACGCTAGCCACTTCAGTGATTCGGTCGCCAGCCGTATCGAGTTTGTGCAGTAACGAACCACTATCGTCGTCATCTCCGTGAAAGTAGTATCGACCGGCCGGATCGAACGCTCCGCCGCCCTCGCGCAAGGAAATGGTTGCCAAGGACACACCGGTTCCAGTGTTAAAGATCGAGACATTGACCCATTGATCCTCCGCTTCCGTAATTAGACGACCCGCTGCTCCTGCTGAGATTTTATAAACATCGTTAGTGCTATAGCCGATACCGGCAAAGGGGGTAACCCCATAAGTGCGTGCGACTGTAAAGGCATCAATATCCACCGCCAAAAGTGAACCGATTCGCCAGTTCGTAACGTAGATTCGATTGTCGCCTTTGTGTATCGCTAGATCCGTAACACCTGTCCCAACACGGACGACCCGAGAAATTGACTGCGATGCCGCATCAATTTCCAACAAATACGCCCGGGACGCTCCCGTATTCTGCGAGGCACCGTCCTCGCTGATTGCATACAGTTTTGTCGAACCCGGATCGGATCGGATGACGGTAACCGCGAGAGGATCAACCCGGAATTGAACTGGCAGGGTAAACGAATCGTTGCCACTCGTGACGGTAATCGTCGCCTGATTGAGACCAATCGGAGCCGAGGCCGTGTCGAAGCTGGCCGTTAAGACCGAAGGTGTCATCCCGACGGACCTCGAAAGGGTAATCCATGAGGCCGATGCAACGGCACTCCATGACTTGCCCGGAACCGACGATCCGAGAGCAATGTCAATTGCTCGCGATTGATCTCCTGCAACCGTCGACAGATCGATCGAAGAAACGCTGGAGGATATCGTTTCCACCGTAAAATGATAGATCGTGCTTTGGATCGCTCCTGCCGTGGTCACCGCATCAACACGCCAATAATAGGTGACGCCCAAAGGAAGCGACGCTGGCAACGCAAGGGTCGTGACTGAAACTTCTCCTAAATATTCCGGCGAGGCGGGGTTGGCGTTGGCTACTGTGTCAGCTGAAGTCCCCAAATAGACGCGGTAGTTTGATGCTCCTCTCACCGCTGGCCATTTCAGTTGGGCCGGGGACAAGACCAAAGACCCGTTGGCCGGCACTACATCCGACTTCGGGATAAAGGCCCCCGCATACTGGGTCAGGTCCACACTCCGCAATAGGCGTGCTGATGCATCGAAATAAACCAAACGGGAATAATCTGCCGTAATCGCTTGCGGGGAGCCACCGGGCGCAAGGGGGTAAACCTGATTGCCGCTCACCGTCTCATAGATCCCGTTCGTCGTGGTCGCGAGCTCCCCGAGAGGCGAAATCGCAAACACCGGACCGGAAAAGGTCTGAATCGGAGTAAGCAAAGACGAGGTGGAAAATTGATACTGTTTGATGAATACAGTCGCCCCATCCGCACTCATCAAAACCGGTGTATTCAAAGGATCTCGGGAAAAAACCGGATAGCTGGGTGTACTCGTTTGAGCCAACGCCAGTGTGCCGTCAGAATTTATGGTGAAGCGGGCTGCGGCTGAACCTGAACTGCCCGCGGTCCAGCCATATTGGCCCCAGGCAAACAGGGCAGACTTATCCGGTGTCAGCGCCACGTCGCCAAATCCAAATCCGCCATTATTGTTAGGTGCACTGCCGTCGAGCATGATACTCTGAAGGACCGCACCGCTCGTGCGATTGAGTACCCGCAAGACCGGTGCCCAAGTTCCGTCCGTATAATAAATAATATTCCCTTTTCCGTACTTCACGTGGGCAGAAGTGTAATTCACATCCCACTGCCCGTAACTGCTGAGAGAAATGGTCCCCGTCACTTGCAGCGTTTGCAAATCAACGACCGAGATGTTTTGGCTCGCCGAGCAGATCACCAACATTTCATTGTCGTCATCATCGATTGCAAGGTCGGTTGGTTTTGCTCCAACGGTCAAAGTTGCGACTGGCAATGCCGTCGAGGGATCAATGACCAAAAGCGAACCCGTATTGATACCGTCTTGCTGCAGAGCATATATCCTGGGCCGAAAAGGATCCGCAACCAGCCCCACAACATTAAGTGGAGCCTTTACCGTTACGGTGACCGTGTTGCTGGTGCTCGTACCGGCCGAGTTTGTCGCCGTTAAAGTGTATTGGCCAAGGTCAGCTGTAGTTACATTGGATTTTGAGTAACTACTCTGGGTCGATCCCGACAGAGCCACCCCATCTTTCTTCCATTGATAGACGATCGGTTGCGTACCCGAAACAGATGCGTTAATCGTAAGGACGTCGCCATACACCAGATCGATATTGCCGGGCAGGGCCGCGATCGTAGGCGGCACCACGACCATCACCGCCAACTGGGCGACCGCACTAGTCGTCACTCCGACGCTATTGGTGGCGACACAACGGAACGAGTCCCCGTTCATCGGCGTCGCGGCCACCACAGAAAGAGTCGTCGTGAGCACTCCCGAATAGCTTCCTCCGTCGGTTAAATTAACCCATGAACCGCCCGCTACCGCTAACCGCTGCCATTGATAGGTAGGCGTAGGATTTCCGCGTACTCCGAGAGTAAATGAAGCCGTTTGCCCTGCGTATTGTGTCTGATTTCCCGGCTGATTGAAAATAGCCGGCGCAGAAAGGGGGATTCCGTAGAGTGACTGCGCCCCTTGAATGTCGTCCGCAGTCAGTGAGTCCAGATTACTCACCGCGCTATTCATCAGGGCCGAGACGTATTGTGGCGGGGTTGCCGCGTCGGGATGGTTGAGTCCAAGAACATGTCCTAACTCATGTAATGCTACTCGTTGAATATCCATCGACGCACGCAGTGCCCCACGATACGAATCCCATGAATAGGCCGTGTTAAAAATGATGTCGGCTTGCGTCATTCGCGACGAACCGTCACTGCGTGAATCCGCATAGTGATAGACGGTAATGGCCAAAACATTCGCGTCGAAGGCTGTCCCATAGACGGTGTCATTGAAGCCGATTTCGTTGACGCCATTTTGACTGATCGGCGCGGCCGTCGCTGCAACCTGGCCGACCAATTGCACGGTATTAATCTGTGCATTCCACATCTGCATGGCAGTCTGCACACTTGAATTGTAAGTAGAGCCGTCGCTCAGCAGTGGGGTTGCCCCGAGTTGAAGCTTTAAGTTGATTGTCCCCGGGTCCCAAGTAACGGGATACCCCCCAGCATTACGCTCAAGGTCATATCCGATCGCCATTGCAGCAAACAACCCAGTAGCGCAGATAAAGGCCAAAAATCGGAGGAAGCGCATGTGATTACTTTTTGGTGCGAACGTAACGGGCATCGAACGCGGCACGAATTTGTGCCGTGAAGCTTTCGGCCGAAAGCGGTGGCGTCTCTGCCTGCGACCCGCTTTCCGAGCCCGCGAGACTGGAATTCCCGGACAGAGTGGGATCGTCCATTGGCAGCGACACTTCCCGGGTATTGTGCAACGGCTTTCGATTGGCGCGCTCAACATGCGTGCGTCCGCCTTGTTCGTGAACGATCAAATACCGACCATGCATGGCGGCGGTCAAGGGATAGAACTGGTGCCCGTTGCCGCGCACAAACAAGATATCCTCCTGGCCTGCCAAAAATTTCGGCATGCCTTGAACCACCATTTCGTCACCCCCAACGCGGCCCCCGAGCATTTCCAAGATCAGTGGCTGCGGCGGATTGCCGTGGATGACCTCAATCACCTCCATTTCCACGTGGGTGAAGATGACTCGCCTGTTCGCAATGTCCTTCCATTCGGAGGTGACCGATTTCACCCGCGTGCGAACGATGTAGTCGGATTCGTTGACCAGCTCCGAAAACGTAGGAGGGATTACTGTGGTCGCACGCAGCTGGACGGCCAGCAACCCGATCAGAAACATCAACAATCCAATTTGAGAAAATGTGGTACCCGGCCGCCCGCGCTTGGTACCAGTTAGCCCAATGAGTTCACCGTTTAAATCGATTTTCATGCGTATAGCCCGTGACGGAATGGGAGCGAAAAGACGTCCGCAATCCAAACCCAAACGCATGCAATCTGCCGAATTTATTACACAGATAACCCAGCTCGTTGCCCAGCAGTCGGAACCGTTCACTGCACCTTCAGCACCAATGTGTCAGCCATGTTGAAAAAGGAGACCCCGTCCCAAACGCCTGAAGCGTGTAGGTATAGATTCCGGGTGTCGATGGAGCGATGAAACTTATGTTTGCGGTGCGGCTGCCAGTGGGGCGACGCCGTTGAGCGAGGGGAACGCAAGGAACGTGTCATCGACGTCACGGAAAGAAAGGTAATGGCTCGTCCCCCACACACGCATTTCGCGATTGGTTACAGTCAGCGGAGAAGTTCACGATTGCCCCGGCGGTGGCGGTGACCGGGAACGAGCTCATGTTATAACTGACCGCATTGCCCAGAGGCAGCGCATCCACGGTACTATTCACCACGTCCTGCGTGCAGAAGAATTCCCCTTCGTCTTCCAACGCTTGCACATAATACAAGGAGTCGTGTGCAGCGGCAAAGGTAGTGGTTGGCATAATCTACCAATCGATAAATGACACTTCCAAACCCGTGGTCTTCACGCGTCAGGAAGGTTGGTCGATCACTATGCGTCTCCTCGGCAGTTTACTTTACAATCAGGACAAGATCGTCCGATTCGGTGAAGAATTCAACCCCGGCCTCCATCGCCTGCACGTGGTAGGTATACACCCCCGAGCTGGTCGGAGCCGTAAAGGTAAAAGCGACCGTTTTCCCGCCATTGGGAATAATTCCACCAATCATCGGAAAACCCAAAAATGTGCTGTCCGCATCGCGGAGCGTTAAATAATGTCCGGCTCCCCAAGTTTGCGTACCACGGTTCGTGATTTGTTCGATGAAGCTTAACGTTGCCCCAGGTGAGACTGTAACCGGGAAAGTAGTCGCGCCGTATATGATGGCGTTCGCCACTGGAGTAACAACCACATCCAAGGGAACCAAATCCTGGTTGTCGAAAAATTGCACTCCGTCTTCCAAAGCCTGCACATAGTAGACATATGGTCCAGGTGTCGAAGGAGCAACAAAGGTGAAGTTGACCGTCGTGCTGTCACCAGGCTGCACGCCGCTCAGCGGCACGAACGCGAGGAAGGTGCCATTTCCATCCCTCAACGACGCGTAGTGCTTTGCTCCCCAAGCGACGGTGCCTGCATTGCTCAACGAATATCGCAGGTTAACCGTCGCACCCGGCGTCACATCCCCCTGCAATCGTGTCGGCGTATAAACCACGGCATCCGCTTGAGGGGCGAGCACCACCAGTGTAAGGTTCGCTTGGGCCGTGAAAGACTCCACCCCGGTCTCGAGCGCTTGCACGAAATAGGAATATACTCCGGGGGCCGTGGGAGCGGTGAAACTCAGGTTCACCGTCTTGCTTTGGCCAGGAGCCACCCCGTTGAGTGAACTATATTGCAAATAAACACCGGAACCGTTTCGCAAGGAAAGTGAATGATTTGCACCCCAGCTCTTGGTTCCGGTATTCGTAACGTTGTAATTGAAAATCAAACTCGCACCCGGCGTTGAACTAATCGGAAAGTTGTTCGCGTTATAAGTAATTCCGTTCGGCTGCACCGGCAGTACGTCGATCGTTACCGTCGTTTGGGTCGGAAAGAATTCAACCCCGCTTTCCAATGCCTGCACGATGTAAGTGTAAGTTCCGGCCACGGTTGGCGCGGGAAATGTGAGGTTAACTTTTCGGCTATCCCCGGAATGCGCTCCAATCAAAGGCGAAAAAGCCACGAAGGTTCCATTCGGATCACGAACTGAGAGGTAGTGATTTGCATCCCAATTTTTGGTGCCGGTATTGGTCACCAAATAATCCAGGTTAACGTTCCCTCCAACCGTGACTGCGGTGGGATAAACTTTGGCTTCATAGGTAATGGCGTTGGGCCGCGCCACGAGTACTACCAATTGCGCAAACTGGCTTGTTACCGACCCCGCGGAATTTGTGGCAACCAACGCATAACTACCCGCATCCGACACCTGAATGTTCGTGAGGGTCAAATTTGCACTCGTCGCGCCCGAAATATTGACGCCATTCCGCTGCCATTGATAGGATGGCGTGGGAGTGCCGCTCGCTCCCGAAGTGAACGTCGTGGATGTTCCCGCAAATACCGCAAGGCTGAGGGGCTGCGTCGTGATTACCGGTACAATAGGCGCTGGATTTACCGCAAGCGTAGCGACGTTACTCGCAACGGAACTGGCGGAATTGCCCACCACCACGGTGTAATCACCAGCGTCGCCGGAACCAACAGCGGCGATGGTATATGTCGCCGCGATCGCTCCCGAAATCACCGATCCATCCTTCTTCCACTGATAAGTCAACGGAGCTGTGCCCGTGGCGGTTACCGAAAGACTGACTGAGGAGCCAACCACTACCGATTGACTGGCTGGTTGCGCCGTGATCGAGGGCGCAACGGCTGTAACAGTTAATGTCGCGACACTGCTCGTCACCGGCCCGGCCGTATTACTTACGACCACCGTATAATCACCTGCGTCACCCGTGGTCACCACCGCAATCGTATAAGTATTGGTGATGGCTCCAGAAATGGCCGTTCCGGCTTTCTGCCACTGATAGCTCAGGGAGCCTGTGCCCGTCGCAATCACCGAAAACGTAACCGATGAGCCGTCAACCACCGATTGCGTCACAGGTTGGGTCGTGATTGAAGGCGCCCCGTTAACGGTCAACGTCGCAATATTGCTGGTCACTGAACCAGCCAAATTACTTGCGACCACCGTGTAATCCCCGGCATCCACAACGGCGACAGCGGCGATGGTATAAGACGAATTGGTCGCACCGGGAATTGCTACGCCACCCTTTTTCCATTGATAACTCAAGGGGGCGGTTCCGGATGCAGCGGCAGAAAATGTCACCGATGAACCAATAAACAGAGCCTGACCCACAGGTTGAGTCGTAATTGACGGAGCAATCGAAGTGCCTTTTCGAATGGAATTATTACCGGTATCGGCGACGTAAATATTACCCATCGCATCAACCGTGACACCTTCGAGAGCATAAAATCGAGCGGTTGCAGTGTCGCCATCGGTGCTCCCCGAGGCCAACGCGCCGGCAAACGTCGAAACGGTGCCGTCAGGCGTTATTTTCCGAATCGCATTATTAAACGAGTCCGCAACGTAAACGTTACCCAAACGATCAACTGCGACTCCTTGTGGACCAGAAAACCGGGCGGCAGCACCGACGCCTTCGACGTATCCTGTCGCTGCGTATGCACCCGCCAGCGTCGTAACCACACCCGCCGGGGTGACTTCTCGAATGATTTGATTGCTGTAATCCGCGACGTATAGGTTTCCTGCCGAATCGACCGCGACGCTCGATGGATGTTGAAAACTAGCAGCTGAACCCGTCCCATCGGCGTGGCCGCTCGTCGTCGAACCCGCCAGCGTAGTCACGTCCCCCGTCGGGGTTATCTTGCGAATTTCATTATTATAAGTGTCTGCCACGTACAAATTCCCCGACGTATCAACCGTGACACCCCAAGGCTTTTGAAATTCGGCCGACGTACCATTTCCATCCGCATGGCCCACAGAAGATCCACCGGCAACCGTCGTGACCACCGCTCCCGGGGTAATCTTGCGAATAGCATTATTATCCGCATCGGCTACATACAAGTTATCGCCACTATCGATCGCAATTTCATGCGGAAAACTGAATCCGGCTGCAACGCCGGTCGCGTTGACATAGCTCGCTGTCCCGGAGCCGGCGAAAGTCGTCACCACGCCGCCTGGTGTTACCTTTAGGATCACGTTATTTGTGGGAATAACGACGAAAAGATTGCCCAGACTGTCGACGGCAACGCTATCGGGTGAATACGTTGAAAAAGTTGCCGGCGTGGTGAATTGATAGAGCGATTCCTGCGCGCCGGCTGGAGAAACTAAAATTGAAAGCACCAACCCGACAATTCCGACGAAGCAACTTTTATTGATTAATGATCTCATGAGTTTTAGATGGGGACATCAGTTTCACCGGCGGGTCTGCACCGAATCGAAAAAAAACATCTATTGCAATATTTTTGTAATAAAAATAAAGCCGATTTTCCGCGATTTATCTACTCAAAACGCGCCAAATCGTCGAATCCCCGGCCAAGCCGCGAAGCGTCTGTAACCACCTCCGCTTGGCCAGTATCGCATGCCTGTTGACTAGTCCTGACAAAAAACAACGAGATCGGTAACTGCGACTTCCCTCTTATTCCATAAAGGGGAATAAACCGCTTCGCAGCCGATTTCTCGGCGCACTCAGAGCCGCCGTATGCTCTTATGAAAGCGGCTGGCAAACTTTACAGCACGATCAGAACGAAACTGTCGGCTTCCGGGAAGAACTCGACTCCAGCTTCCATCGCCTGGACGTGATAGGTGTAAAGGCCGGGAGTCGTCGGGGCGACGAAAGTGAAATTCATCGTAGCGCTGCCATCGGGCGCAATGCCACTGATCGTCGGGAAGCCAAGGAAGGTATTATCAGCATCACGCAGTGTAAGGTAGTGGTTCACACCCCACGTCTTGGTTCCACGGTTGGTGATATTATGCGTAAAACTCACCGTGGCACCGTGGGTAACGACACTTGGGAAGGTGGTTTGGTTATAACTAATGGCGTTTGCGGCAGGAGGCGCGACCACCGTAATCGTCACCAAATCCTGTGTCTCGAAAAACTCCACCCCATCCTCCAACGCCTGCACATAATAAGTGTAGATACCAGGTGTAGTAGGAGCAACGAAATTGAAATCGATAACTGTGTTGCCGGCCGTGGGCACGCCCGCCAGCGGAATAAACGACAGGAAGGTCCCGTTTGAATCCCTCAACGACGCGTAGTGTTTGGAGCCCCAAGCTTGGGTACCCGAATTGCTCAGGGAATAGCGAAGATCAAGTGCCGCACCCGGCATGACATTGTCCACAAATCGCGTTTGAGTGTACACGATCGCATTGGGAACGGGAGCCACGACAACGAGAGTGAGCATCGCCTGAGTGTTGAAAAACTCCACCCCGCTCTCCACTGCTTGGACGGCATATTGATAGATCCCTGGCGCAGTGGGAGCCACAAAACTAAAGTTCACCGTTTTACTCTGGCCGGCGTCCACAGCATTGAGCGGAACAAACTCCAGATACGTCCCCGATCCATCTTTCAGGGAAAGAAAATGATTGTTACCCCAGTTCTTAGTTCCGGTATTGGTGACGTTGTAAGTGAAATTCAAGGTCGACCCCGGAGCCGCGCTGATCGGGAAGCTGGTCGTGTTGTAGGTGATGGAGTTCGCTTGCTGCGCGACCACCGTGAGGGTGACCGTTACCTGCGTATCGAACAGCTCGACCCCGTCCTCCAGCGCCTGAACATAATAGGTGTAGGTTCCCGGAGTCGTGGGAGCAGTAAATTGCATGTCCACCGATTTGCTTTCGCCCGGCGACACGCCGATCAATGACGAGAAGGCGACGAATTTATCGTTCACGTCCCGGACCGACAGGTAATGTTTTACACCCCACGTCTCGGTTCCGGTGTTGGTCAATAAGTAATAGAGATTTACCTGGCCACCTGCAGCTATCCCCTGGGGAATAACGGTCGACTCATAGCTAATGGAATTAGACTGGGGACGAATTACCACCAGTCGTGCGGAGCTACTCGTCGCCGACCCGGCAGCGTTGGTGGCGATGACCGCGTAAGACCCGGCCGCTGCGAGCTGCGCATTTGAAATCGTCAGCGTTGAAGAAGTGGCACCTACAATATTCACGCCACCTTTTTGCCATTGGTACGAAGGCGTGGGGGAACCGCTCGCCACAGCTATGAACGAAACGGATCCTCCCACAAAAATCGCACTGCTCAGTGGTTGGGTTGTAAATGCAGGCGCCGAGGCTGCGCCGCTCACCGTCAGAACTGCCCCACTGCTCACTACGGAGCCAGCGGAATTTGTGGCCATGAAAGTGTAAGTCCCAGCCGAAGCGGACTGCACGTTGGTGAGCACCAACGTCGCACTCGTAGCGCCTGAAATATTCGCGCCATTCTTCCTCCACTGGAAGGTGGGGGATGGGGTTCCGGTTGCAGCAGCCGTAAAGGTAACATTACCACCGGAGGGGGTAGTTTGGTTCTGCGGCTGAGTTGTGATCACTGGTGCAATGGCGCTCGCAGAAACGGTCAAAACCGCTCCGCTGCTAACCGCTGAACCGGCCGAATTGGTCGCTACTGCAGTATAAGTCGCCGCATCCGAAGCCTGAACGCTTGAAAGCGCCAGAGTGCTGCTGGTAGCTCCGCTAATGGCTACACCATTCTTTTTCCATTGTAGCGTTGGCGTCGGTGAACCGCTTGCCGCCACCGTGAACGTTACGTTGGAACCGATGGTCGCGCTCTGACTCTGCGGCTGATTGGTAATAGCCGGAACGACCGTGGGTGTCGAAACCGTCAGGACTGCCCCTGAGCTCGTAACCGAACCGGCACTATTTGTCACCACCACCGTGTAGGTTCCGGCAGAAGAAGCCTGCACACTCGTCAAAGAGAGTGTCGCACTCGTAGCCCCCACGATATTGATGCCTGCCTTCTGCCACTGGTAAGTTGGTGTCGGCGTCCCATAGGCAGCCACTAAAAAGCTGACGTTACTGCCCGCCGCAGCACTTTGACTGACCGGCTGGGTCGTAATGGCGGGGACTGCCGTCGCCGGCAAAACCGTAAGCGAATTTACGTCGGAAGTCGTCGATCCGGCTGCATTGGCCACAACGACCGAGTAACTACCGCCATTGGCCGTTTGGATATTCGTGATGGTAAGGGTTGAAAAAGTCGCACCCGCGAGATTGTTGCCGTCTTTTTTCCACTGGTAAGAGAAGGGAGAGGTCCCATCGGCGGTCACCGAAAACATGACGGTACTGCCAACTGCGACCTGATCCGCATGTGCCAGCCCAAGGCCCGAGAGAAACAAAATTCCTGCGATTACCTGAAAAAAACGCTTCTGGAAAAATTTCATGGCGAACATTCCAGAAATAAACGGCCCCGCTCTGATTCGCTGCAATGCACATGGCGTTTTACAGCGTATAGCCAATGTAAAACAGGTTGATTTATTTACAGCGATTTCAAGGCACGTAATAAATGTTTGATTTGCGCCTTTCGGAACGTCCCCGCTTTCGGTCGCCCCAGATAAATTTCCACATCGTCGGGGCAGCATCAGAAATCGACTAAACTCAATTAAGCGGAGGTGCCCATCCGTTCCATTTGACGAGAACCGAGGCCGATTTCGCGCGTTCGGCACCAGCACGGCGTCGCGTCAAAAGAGCAGCTCTTAGGGAGCAAGCCAACAGGAGCGCAATTACTATTCCACTATTCATCGTACCTCCTCCGGAGCTACTAGCGCCAGAGATCGCTACGCCGGGCGCCGACGTATTGCTCGTGGCAACGGTCTGGGTGATTGCCGGCACATTATCAGAATTGTTCACCTGGGAAACTCCCGATGAAAGGTCCAGCGTCGTAACCGAGCCTCCCAAAGTCACCAGTCGAATCGCTGCATTACCGGTGTCCGCCACGTAAAGAACACCGCTGGAATCTAAAACAATACCCTTCGGTTGGTTGAACCACGCGTTGTTCCCGACTCCATCCATCAAGCCGGCGATCCCCGACAAGCCTGCGATCGTCGTCACCACTCCATTTGCAGCAATTTTGCGGATCACGGAATTTCCAGTGTCGGCCACGTAAACGTTGCCGTCGCCATCAGCGGCAACGCCGCTTGGGTTGTTAAAAAATGCGCCACTTCCTGCGCCATCCTGACTCCCACTGACACCCGGCAATCCCGCAATTGTTGATACTTCCCCGGTCGATGTTATCTCCCGGACGGTGTTGTTCGTCGTATCCGCAACATATATGTTTCCCGCACCATCCACTGCCATTCCCGTCGGATGGTTGAATCGGGCACCCGCACCGACTCCGTCCGCCGTCCCGGCGATCCCAGCGCTTCCCGCCAGTGTGCTCACTGCACCTCCAGCGGTGATTTTCCGAATCGTGTTGTTAACGGCATCCGACAAATAGAAATTACCGGCCGCATCGCGACAGACGCTTGTGGGAGAGGAAAATGTCGCGGCCGAACCCACCCCGTCGGTGTTACCGCGAAGACCGGTTGAACCAGCCAAGGTCGTCACGGTCCCGTTAACCGTAACCAAACGCAAAGTACCGTTGGCGTTGTCGCACACGCCGAGCGAACCATCACTGGCCGCACAAACGCCGCTGGGATCGTTGAAGCGAGCGTTGGCGCCACTGCCATCAGCGGTTCCCGTTTGCCCGGGCGAACCAGCCAACAAAGTGACCGCACCGGTCGCTGAAATTTTCTGAATGGTGTCAGTTGAGGTATCCCCGACGTATAGATTGCCCGAACCATCCGCCGCTATGCTCATCGGAAAGGGAAAAAATGCCTCGATCACTCCCAGGGAGACCATGTTGCTGGTCCCACCACCACTCACAAAACGGAACTTAAAGCCATTGAGTGCCGGGGTCACCCCGTTGACTAACAACGTCCCCGTTGTCACGCCGCTGTATTGGCCGCCATCGATCAAGTTATTCCATGATGAACCATCGGAAGACACCTGCCACTGCCCGCTTCCACCCACAACCATGGCCGTGAACGCCGCATCGTGGCCGATCGTGGCCGTTTCGCGCAAAGGTTGGGCGTAAATCGAGGGAATTGTAGTGCCAGTCCCCGTCAGGGGAGGCGACGTGACCACAGTGGGAGTGCTCGTCACAGCCGGGGTCGACGGGGTTGTATCCGTGAGTCCGGGGTTCGTAACAGTAGTTGGTGATATGACCGTCAGTGTTTCAGCCGGCGCAGTAATGCTGCCGGCACTGTTGCTCACGATCGCGGAATAGTCGCCTGCGTCCGCCAGTTGCGCGCTACTGATAGCAAAGCTCGATCCCGTCGCTCCGCTGATTTTGACGCTATTCTTCAACCATTGATAACTAAACGGCGCCGTACCGTCAGCAGTCACCGACAGCGTCACAGTATTGCCAGCGGTGAGCTGAACCGCGCGGGTCAGGTCCGCACCACCCAAAACGAAACCGAGCGCGAAAGCCAGGCGAGAGAGCCCGGCAATGCTATGAGCAAAAAACATCTTTGTGGGGATTGAGGAAATGAGACCTGGAGCTGGTCATCTCGAAAAGAACATTCTCCGATTTTTTGGGGAGCCACAGTGAAGCGACGTGACGGGAGAAGACTGATCGCGGCGTGCTTATTCCATCGCGCGAAAATTCATTCAACATCACGGGGAGACGAACGAAATTTTGTCAGTCACGACGTCTGCTACATCTAAATTATTTTTTTGTTCCAGAATAAAACGCACCACCGGCTTGATGTTAATCGATTGAATTATCGAGCGCGATCGGTGCGTGATTTCGAGCAGGTACATCAAACGAATTTTCTGAACGCGAAACCTTGCCGCTGGCTCAATTCGCCTCGATACCGCAAAGCATCTGCACTCCCGCGCAATCAATGTTGCGCCGCGGCCCGCGTCGCCGTTCCCTGACAATCAATCGTGGACGCAAGTCAGGGAAAAATCATTCATCATCTCGATCAGCCTGATTTTGGCACGCCACTTTCCCGTTGCCTGATCGTGCGCGGATGGTGTTTCGCGGCGGAAGGTGGCCCTGTCATCGGCGTCAGGCTGAGACTCGGAGAAATCACGTTGGCTGGTGTCGTCGGATTCCCCCGGCCAGACGTGCGTTTGGCGATTCCCTCAGCACCGGACGACAATACAGGATTTGAAATCCGCGGCATCCTCCCGTCCGGATCGGCGGAAATCCAGATTGAGGCCCGCTTGGCCACGCAAGGCTGGCAGCAGATCACAACTGGAATCGTAAAGGTTCGAGCCAGCCGCCTGCCGCTTTGGCTCGGCGGTGGTGCGTGGACCGAACTCATGTTTTTTCAAATGCCTGGCCATATGAAACATGCCGCGCGGAAATTGAGAGCCGAGGTATTTGGTTCACCGAAGTCATTCCCCGTTGAAAAGCCCACCCTTTCGGTCGTCACTCCATCCTTCCAACAATTCGCTTACCTACCCGACACCCTCCGGAGCGTTTTCGAACAATCGGACAGCGTCCACACATACGTCGTCCAAGATGGCGGATCTTCCGACGGGAGCGTGAAAATCCTAGAGTCTTTTGCAGACGACTGGCAGCAGCACACCCAGCGCAATCGTTCGTCCACCGCACCAGCTCTCCAATGGGAAAGCAAAAAGGATTCGGGCCAGACCGACGCCGTCGCCACCGGCTTCGCCAAAACCTCCGGCACTCCCACCGACCTGATGGCGTGGATCAATTCCGATGATTTCTACATGCCCGGCGCCTTGGCATTTGTGGTCGACTATTTCGCGCGCCACCCGGACGTCGACGTGATCTATGGCCATCGCGTGCTAGTGGATGAGAACTCCCGGGAAATTGGCCGGTGGTTTCTTCCGCCCCACGACGCCGAGGTTCTTCGCTTGAACGACTTCGTGCCGCAGGAAACCCTTTTCTGGCGTCGCCGCATTTGGGACACGGTCGGCGGCTTGGACAAAACCTTCAAATTTGCCATGGATTGGGATTTATTGCTCCGCTTTCAAGACGTAGGCGCCCGGATTGTGCGAGTGCCCTATTTTCTCGGCTGCTTCCGGATTCATCCCGCGCAAAAGACCTCGGCCTCGATGCACGACACGGGCCAAGCCGAAATCACGCGTCTTCGCGAACGCACCTTTGGCCGCCCCTTTCCACCACAGGAACTGGAGCAAAACCCGCGGTTGCTGCGCTATCTCCGCAAAAGCGCGTGGATTGAGTTCCTGTGGAAGCTGGGCATCCGCGCGCGTTAGCTTCGCACCCACCACGGCAAAACGCCTTGTCCGTTCACTGACAATAGGCTTCACATCCCCCGATGGCGCGCCTTGATGTTGATTCCATGAACCCCGCTCCCGCGGAGACGGCCGAAATCCTCCATCGCGTCCGCCAGCAACTCATCCTGGCGCAAGTTCGCATCATGGAATTAGAGGATAGCCGCGACGAGAAAGCTGCGACCGTGGAGGACATTGAAAAATTGCTCGGATCCGCCCAAGCGCTAACGGACCGGCAACTGGAAGAAGCCTCGCACCTCGAAAAAGTCCGCAGCGATCTGCAGGCACAGTACGAACACATGCGTCACATGCAGCATGTGACCAACGAAGCGTTAACCGCCACTCGCGGACAACTGGCCTCGACCGGACAGAAACTCGACCAATCCCAAGCGGAGGCGCGGGCTTTCGTTGAACAGACCGTCGCGCTGAACGATCGCATCACGCGTTTGGGCGGCGAGCTGGACGAATCCAAAAACACTGCGTCGCTGAGGTTGGATCAGATTAATCAACTCAGACTCGAACTCACAGCTCTCAAAAATACCCGCAGTTGGCGCTGGACCGCTTGGTTGCGTCGGATCGCCAGCCCGTCTGGCCATCGAAAGGCATGAGGATCAACGCTGGCTCTGGCGACAACGTGCACGGCGAAATCGAGTCGCCGCGCCCGCTGCGCGCAAAAGAAGGCAAATTACTCATCCTGGGTTGGTGCCTCAACGAAGATTCCTCCACGCCGCCACGAGTGCGCGTCACGATAGATGCCAGCGTCCTGCACGCCACCACCGCGCAAGTCCGCAACGACGTCGCCCGCCGCTTTCCGCAACACCCGGCCGCCACGCAAAGCGGCTTTACCGTCGAGGGGAATTTAGCGTCCGGGGTTTATGTCGCGCATTTCGAGGCCGAACTGCCCGACGGACGATGGATCTGCTTTAAACGCCTCAGCCTCGTGGTTGAACCCGCTCCTTTCATCGGAGTAATCGACGAACCCGTGACCGAAGGAGTTTTGCGAGATCGCGTCCGGGTCGGCGGTTGGGCTCTGCAGCCAGGCGAAAAGCTGACTGCTCTAACCCTCCGCTACGGCCATCGTGAATTGCCATGCGAAATCGGTCGTCCCCGGTCCGACGTGCCGCAGCTTTTCCCCAACGAAGCTCAAGCCACACTTTCCGGCTTTGAGACCATTGACTTTCTCGTCGCCGGGCACGGACCTGCGCGCTTGCGCGGATACCTTGCGAATGGTCGCACGGTGGTCGCCTCCACCAAACTGACCTTCAGCGTAGCCACCGATGAAAACCACGGTCCTGAATTGGACTTGACCGCGACGCGCGCATCCTTGGGCGATCGCGCGAAAGCGCCCTCTGTTCCTCCACCAGCGCCAACCGCGCGACCACTGAACCTCCTGTTTATTCTTCACGGTAGCTTTGCCTCGAACAGCGCTCTGCACGTCGCAGCCCTTGCCAACCAATTGGCCGCTGTCGGTCACGACTGCGTCGTGGCCGTACCCCACGACCTTGAAACCATTGCTCACCACGAAAGCCCCGCTTTTCGCGGCGTCACGTTCGCCGGCGCGGAAAAAGGCGTTTCGTTTACCGACGGACGCGGCCCCGATGTCATCCACGCATGGACCACCCGGGAAAATGTCCGACGGCTCACGCAACTGCTCGCGCAACGTCACCGCGCCAAGGTCGTCGTTCACCTGGAGGACAATGAGTGCGAAATCCTCGCGCTTTCGCTTGGGCGTAGCAGCGAAGAGTTGGGGCAATTGTCGGATTCCGAGCTCGACCGGATTGTTCCGGCGGACCTTTCCCATCCGCGTCGCAGTCGCGAATTTCTCGCCATGGCAGACGGTGTGACCGTCATCATCGAAAAACTGCTCGCATTCGCTCCGACCGACCGTCCCGGGCTCGTTCTCACGCCCGCCGCCGACGCCCGTTATTTTTTTCCGCATCCGACTCCCATCGAATTTCGCCGCGTCCTCGATGGCGCGGCGACGGATACAACCGTCATTTTCTACCACGGCAATGTTCACGCCTCCAACGCCGCCGAAGTGCGCGAACTATATTCCGCGGTGCTTCAACTCAATCGCGCCGGCGAACACGTCACGCTGATTCGCACGGGACTCAACCGCATCGATTTTCTCGCCGGTATCGAGCGCGAGGTCGCCCCCTTCATCCTGGAACTCGACCAAGTTCTCCATCATCGACACCTCCCGGCGCTTATGGCGCTGGCTGATATTTTTGTTCAACCCGGCCAAGCCGACGCTTTCAACGATTATCGTTTCCCCTCCAAATTGCCGGAGTTTTTTGCGATCGGGCGACCGGTCATCCTGCCCCGCGCCAATCTCGGTCTAGCCGTGCGCCACGGCATCGACGCCTATGTGCTCGACGCCGCCAATGCGAGCAACATTGCCGCCGCCGTCCGGGAAATCCGCCGCGATGCCGCGCTCGCAAAACGGCTTTCGGAGGGTGCCAGCGCATTTGCCGCAGCGCATTTTAGTTGGCCGCGCATGGCGGAGGCGCTTGCCAAGTTCTACGCCGCGCTGACAACTTAGGTGATTCATGTCCCAGCCCAAACGCATCCTCATGACCGGCGGGCGCGGCCGTCTGGCCTCGCTGATCGCCGACCATTTTCGCGCGCCGGTCTATGCTATCGCGCCGTTTTCCCGCGATTCCGGGGAGGGATTCGGCGACCTCGCCAGCTTGGAGTCGAGTGAAGCGTTCGAGCAAGCCGACACCTTCCTTCATCTGGCCTGGAGTTCCCTTCCCGCCACTTCGGAAAAAAATCCGCACCAGGAATGGCAAAATGATCTTCCTCGTTTGGAAAAAATGTTGGCCGCAATGAGTGCTTCAAACTCCGCCAACCGGATCCATTTCGTTTTCTTTTCCTCGGGCGGGACGGTTTACGGCAATGCCAACGGTCACCCGAGCAATGAAAGCGATCAGTGCAAACCAATCGGTTGGTACGGTCGGGCCAAACGCGCCGCCGAGGAAATCATCGAAGCTCACGCCGCCCGCCATGGCCTCGCCTGCACCATCCTGCGCATCTCCAATCCCTACGGCTATCCCGTCCCGCAAAGCCGCGCCCAGGGCATCATCCCGCATGCACTGCGTTGCGCGGTTTCGGGGCAGCCCCTGACGCTATGGGGCGATGGCCACGCCAAGAAGGATTTCCTCTATTACACCGATTTTCTTTCGGCGCTCGATCAAGTCATCGCCCTCCGCTTGACCGGCACCTTCAATCTTTCGGCCGGCGAATCACACAGCGTGCGCGAGGTCATCGCACTCGTGGAAAAACACACCGGGCGCAAAGTGGAACTTCAATGTCAGCCTGGACCGACGTGGGACGTGCAGGACAGCCGGCTCGACAATAAACGCATCGTTTCCGCGGCGAATTGGAAACCGCAGGTATCCATCTCCGAAGGCATTCGTCGGGCAGCGGCCGGTTATACCATTCACTAGCGCCCATGACACCCGCGAGTTCATCGTCGGCAAAACCGTCGACTTCATTTCCAAAATGGTTTGCACCGATGATTTTCGGACTCCTCTTGTGCATCGCGTTTTGGATCATGACACGGCAATGGAATGCGTCCCTCCTTGATCGATTCCAATTCCGACAAACGCAAACCGCCCTCACCACGGATTGGATGCGGAAGGATGGTTTTCATTTGGCGTACCTGATGCCGGTGTTTGGCCCTCCATGGTCAGCGCCGATGGAATTTCCCCTGTATCAATGGCTCGTGGCCAAACTTGCGGACGCGACGGGAGTTTCCGTGGTTTCTGCGGCACGCACTCTCGGTATTCTCTTTTTTCTGGCCGCCCTTCCCGCCATCTATGGTTTGGCGAACCGGATCGAGCCTGATCCCCGGCGGCGACTGCTCATCCCAGCCGCCGTCCTCACGGCGCCGGTCTGTCTGTTTTATTCGCGAGCCTTCATGATCGAGTCCTGCGCGGCCGCCCTTTCGGTTTGGTTCCTTTATGCCTACGTGCGCAGCCTCGAACTCAAAGGCTGGAGCTGGACCGCGATCACGTTAAGCACCGGCGTGCTGGCGGCGCTCGTCAAGGTGACGACGTTTGCGCTCTTTGGCGTACCGGCGATACTTTATACGTTGTACGTCATGCGGGAAAAACTCCGGTCTTTGCCTTCGCAGGAAAAGCGGCCGGGTTTGATTGGTCTGGCTACCGCCGCGCTGGTGCCCGCAGTTCCGATTCTGGTCACGACCTCCCTCTGGGTTTCTTTCAGCGATGCGATCAAACGTTCCAATCCCATCGCATCGATGCTCACTTCCCAAAGTTTGTCCGCGTGGAATTTTGGCACGCTCGCGCAGCGTTTTAACCCGACGGTTTGGAAATTTGTAGGGCACGAATGGTCCATCGGATCCGTTTCAATCTGGGCCACTCTCCTGCTCGCGGTTGCGTTGCCCTTGATCGCTCCGTTGTACCGACGCTCGGCTCTACTTTGCGCGGCCGGATTTTTTTCCGGGCCCTTGATCTTTACCAACCTCTTTGCGATCCACGAATACTACTATTACCCGTCGGCCTTCTTCGCGGCCGCGGCGGCGGGTATCGTACTCGCCGGCCTGCTCGCTACTTCCTGGCTTCCCGTCGGCGCGAGGATTTCGTGGACCGTCCTTTTCATCGGGCTGCAAGCGGTGAATTTCAATTCGGACTACGCGCGCACACTCAAATATCCCCCCGCATCTCCGCCACCGATGGTCGATCTCGTCAAACGGGTCACCGCGAAGGACAATGTGGTGCTGATCTATGGTTGGGATTGGAACACTTTGATCCCCTACTATGCCGACCGCCGTGCCATCCTGATGACGCCAAGCAGGGAAAAGGATCCCGCCGTCCTGCAGGAAATCCTCTCCCGGCTAAAACCCGGCCAAGTCAGCACGCTCGTGCTTCAAGGCGAACGCAAACAGGACCAGGCGTTCATCAAATGGTGCACCGGACTCCTCAACTTTTCACCAACTCCCGTGGCGAAAAGCCCCGACGGCGACATCTACTGTTCGCCCGCCCAAGCGCAGGCGCTAAAGACCGAACTTGGCGAAAGCACCAATCGATATCCCGGCGTCGAGTTCAATTTCAACAATCCGTTGCAGCGACCTGATCCGCGGCTGATTTATCAAAAGCCCAACGCCGCCGATTATGCCGCGGTCGCGACGCCGGCGCCATTCGCCGTATTCACGCCTTGGGGAATTCAAGTCGCCGAAATCGCCGGCGCTCCCGGCATCAGTGCGAACGCGCCTTCCGAACTTCACTTTCACGCGCCGGCCGGCGCAAAACGCATCGAGGCTTCGGTGGGAATCCTCGACGGCGCTTTCACCGGGCCCGGAAAAACGGATGGCATCGACGTCGTCATTTTCGAACTCCTTCCCAGCGGCGCGAGGCGCGTTCTCTATCAACGCTATTTGAATCCGGCGGCGAATCCCGCCGATCGCGGCCTGCAAACGATCGCCTTGGATGCAATCGGTTCGATCTCCGGCCCGATCGTCTTTGGCCTTTATCCCGGTCCGGCCGACAACATCTCCTTCGACTGGGGATATTGGCGAAAAATTAAGATCGAATAACAGAAAGCCATGACCGACTCTCCCGAAACAAATTTTTCCCAGCGCGTGGGCGACCGGCCACTCGTCGTTACCTTCTGGTTGATGCTGCTGGTTGCCTTGTGGTGTTGGAGTCTCTCGTGGAAAGCGTCGATCCTTGACCGGCACGAATTCCGGCAATTGCAGACCGCCGAGAGCACTTACTGGCTGAAGCAGGACGGCTTTCGTCTCGATTATGAAACGCCACTCTTCGGGCCGCCCTCATGGTCGATTCCCATGGAGTTTCCGGTTTATGAATGGTGCGTCGCGAAAGTCAGCGGCCTCACGGGTCTACCACTCGATCAGAGCGGTCGCGCCACCAGCATTCTATTTCTGCTCGCCACGCTGCCCGCGATTTGTGGCCTCGCCGGATTGGCGGGATTGTCCCGCCCCGGACGACTGCTCGTCGCGGCAGTCGTGCTCAGTTCGCCAGTCTATTTATTTTACGGGCGGACCTTCATGATTGAATCGACCGCGCTATGTTTCTCGACGTGGTTCCTGCTCGGAATTGGCCGGTGCGTGCGCGATTTGAACTGGCGCTGGTCCCTCGTCGCCACGATTTGCGGCGTGCTCGCAGCCCTCGCCAAAGTAACGACGTTCGCCGTGGATTGTTTCCCGGCCGCCGGACTTGCGCTGTGGCTGGGCTGGCCGCATTGGCAGGCGCGGAAAACGGCTGCGGCTCGCGTGTGGTTTGCATTGGCATTGTGCTGCATTCCGGTGCTGATCTCGGTCTTCGTTGGACAGAAATGGGTGCAGCACGCCGACGCGATAAAGGACGCAAACCCCTTCAGCGGATTCCTCAAATCGTCGGAAATGACCGCGTGGAATTGGGGCACGCTTGACCAACGCCTCTCGCTTTCGGTCTGGAACGAAGTGTGGAGCAACGTTCGCCAATTTGTCCTGAGTGAATCGGCCGCCGTCGTCGTGCTCATCGGGACAACCTTGGTTGCCAGTGGAATGCGCCGCTTTGCGCTGGCGAGCGCCGTCGCCTTTCTCGCCGGGCCGTTGCTGTTCACCAATCTCTATTTCCGGCACGATTATTATTACAGCGCAAACGCCCTCCTTCTGCTCGGTGCCGCCGGCGTCTTGCTTGCCGGCATGTGGTACTCCAAAACGCTGCCGCGCCCGGCCAAATTCGCGACGCTCGCGCTCTTTTTCGGCGCGCAACTTCTCTGTTTTTATCGCGGGTATGGTTTCAATCATCGGCGCCCACTGCCCCAACCGCCTGGAATCGCAACCGTCATCCGCGAAACGGTCCCACGCGACGGCGTCGTGCTTATTTATGGCTGGGATTGGGATTCGCGCATTCCGTATTACAGCGAGCGACGCGCCGTCATGATTCCCGCTGGCCGCGAGGATGAATTGAAAGTTCTGGAGGACGTCGTGGGCCAGCTGCCACCGCTTAAGATCGACGCCATGCTCATTAAACAACGTGTACCCACGCCTTTCTCGACGGAATTTATCCGTGATCGTCTCAAGCACTTCGATCTTTCCTCCGTTCCCGTCGCCACCAGCGCCGACGGGGATCTTTATTTGGCGGAGAATAAGACCGGGCCGGCATCGGCAAAACTAAAAGCGCAATCCTTCACCGCTGCCATCGTCAACGTCGCTGCCGACAAAGCCGACAATCCCGATCGTCTCGAAAACGCCGATCTCGCGGCCCTGGACCTCGCGATGAGCTCTCCGCATCCCGTGTCTGCCCGGAGTAAATTCGGCCTGAAAACGGGCGAATATGGCGGACGCACCGTGCTTTTCGCCCATCCCATCTCAGAGTTAAAGTTCATTCCCCCCGCCGGCGCACAAAGCGTCTCCTTTGAATTTGGTCTGGTCGACGCCGCCTATTCGAAACCGGGAGGCGATGTTACTGACGGCGTTGGTTTTTCGGTCTACGAACTTCGCCCCGATGGGCTGCGGCGGGAAATTTTCCAGCGCGAACTCAACCCCGCCCAAGTACCCGCCGACCGCGGTCCGCAAACCATTCATTTGAACGACGCCGGACCGTTTACCGGCAGCATCATTTTCAGAACGACGCCAGGGCCGAAGAATAATTTCGTGAACGATTGGGCCTATTGGTCGGCAATTTCGATCAAATGAATCCGTGATTAATCGATCACGAGTTTTCCAAGGTACGCCCAGTCCCGGCGATCGGAGCCCGCCGGACCCGGTGTGATCGAGAGTTCGAGTTTGGCGTCGGGCGGCATTTCAAAGGAAACGTCGATTGGCACCGCGCCGCGTTCCGCCGGCTTGTCCCGCGGATTGAGGTTGCGGGAGAAAACCACTTGATCAGGCACGCCCGGCTTCAGAATCCGCACGGTCACATCGATACCATCGCTCGCCTGGTCGGCCGGAATATTTTCATAGGCTCCAGGGCTCAACCCCGCGGAAGTCCGCAGATGGTGCGGACCCGCCGCCAGCAGAAACTGGAAGCGACTTTCGGGATGCGCTCCGAAGATGGGAGCGCTGTCGTTTCCTCCCAGGGAGAGCCCGTATCGGACCAGAAAACGCACGGGCGTCGGCCGCATGTATCTCAAAAAGGCCAGCTGATCGGGTCGCAATTGCTTAGCTTCGGCCCAGTGTCCGGCGAGGGGATCCGGCGCCAATTTCCCCGGAACGAGAGGGCGCACGTCATAGACCAACTTGCTTTTCTCGTAATTATCACGCACTTCCTGCCAGCGCTTATCGACAAAATAGAGGAACTTATTGTTCCAAGTGAACAACGCCTGCGGGTTGAAACCGAAATATTCAACCGCCAGTTTCATCAATGGCGCATCCTTGGTGATATTTCCGGTCGTGATCAATGCACTCACCTGCTCGCCTTTTAATTGGCGGAAAGCGTCGCGTATTTCCGCTTCGTTGTTGTCCGCGCCGTCCTTTAGCATCAGGGCGCGACGACGGGCGTAGTATGGGATCATCGAGTTCCAGTCTTCGCCCTGGATCAACAGGACATCGTCCGGCCGCGTGACCTGCCTTAACAGCCTCGTCATATCGCTTCCCTCCGGACTCATCGCGCTCAATCCCCCATAAAACTGATGACAGAAGAAATAAGCCTGCCCACCGAGCATCGCCGCAATCACGACTCTGCCAACCCACGGGGGCAAAACGGAGGATTCCAAAAGGGTCGAAACCGCCAACCCCATCGCCACAAGGACAAACAGCGTGTTAGCGACATAGTAATAGTCGTGCCAGGCATATAGTACCGGAAACAACACCTGGATGCCCACGAAACAAGCGAGGCAAAACAAAATCTTTCCCCGCCAGCCGCGCGCGAAAAAAATCAGCGCAGCGCCGCTGATCACCGCCAACGGAAGCCAAACAACCGACACACGGAAAATCAGCCAGTGCCCGGCCCATACCGCCGCTGAAAAGCGGGTCGCACCCGTTCCGAAGATGAAATCATGTAAATTTTCCGACTGCAGAAAGCGGGCGGCGGGATTCGCCGCCTTCGCGACATCCGCAAAATGCATCCACCACAGCGTAGCCGCGAACGGCACGGCAGTCGCGAGCGCACCAAGCGCAAGGATCCGTCCGATTCGTCCCCAACCAGGGTTCTGATTTGTCGGTCGTTGTCGCCAGAGCAACCAAAGGGTCACAGTAGCCGCCGGTATCAGGTAAAGCATAAACGTAGTCACCTTCACCAGCCCTGCTCCGGTGCCGAAAATCGCGGCGGCCAGCAGCCAACCCCATTTACCGGTCTTCAGGCCACGCCAATACGCCGCTAAAAACCATACGCTCATCGTCAAGGCCATCGTCTCCATTAGAAACGCCCGGGCATAGAGAATATAAAGCGGGCAACTGACAATCAGACCGAGAATCAGCCATCGCCAGGCAATCGGAACATTCCAGTCGCCGAGCAGGAGAAACACCGCGGGCAGCATCAGATAAAAACAGGCTAGGCTGATCAACCGCGCCGAAGTTGTCAGATCCAACCCGGTGACATTGCCCAATCCGACCACCGTCCATTGGTACAATGGAAACTCCAACGGTATCGACCAAGGCTTGCCCAATACGGGTGTCGGATAGGCGGGAGAGAAATTATGCTCCTGTTGAATAAAATAGGTGGAGAGCGCGGTCTGCGCCTGACGGAATTCGCCGCCGCGCAAGTTCCCGTTTTTCCAGCCCACGGTGGCCGCCCACAAACTGAAGGCCAGGGCTGCCCCGAAGAAGAATAGCGCGAATTTGCAGATCGCGGGACGCGGCGATGGGGAGACAGCGGACGTTTGCAAACTGGGAATCCAAGGCAAACTTCCACCTCTGCCAATCTTATTTCGTGATGCTTTCCTTTAAACGGAACAGGCTTTACTGCCCATGCCGCTGACGCTTTATAGCTGAACCTTTAATGAGCGACCCCAACGCGCCCAAATTTCACATCGACAGTCCCGCAACGTGGCGGCCGGTCGGGGCTGGAATCGAAGTGACCGGCTGGTTGTACGCCGGACCGAACGGCGATTGCGTCGATATCCGCGCCCGGGTCGACAAGCGCGCCTATTTCGGCATCTACGGTCTTGATCGGAAGGATACGCAGGCGGCGTTTGGCGGGGGACTCACCGCGCTGCGCACCGGGTTTATCCAGCTTGCGCAGGTTTGGCGGGGAGCGCGCGAACTCGCGCTCGACTACCATGATGGCACGGACTGGCGGGAATTTTTCCGCACTCCACTCGATACATCAGCGTTGCCAGCGGACGCCACCAAACCACCGCGCATGCTTCGCGCCGTGGTCGTCTATCAAACGCTTCACTATCTCTACCGGCATTTCCACCGCGAATCGTGGTCCGTGCTGTGCCGGGAAACCGACCGGGTGTTGCGCGACATTCTCACGCCGACCAGCGACGTCGCCATCGGCAACCGGTTTCTGGGCCACATTGAAAATCCAGGCTATTGGATCAATGCCGGCTATGGAAAATTCCGGGTCACCGGTTGGATTTTTGGCGTCGGCTGCGAAATCCAACAACTCAGCGCGACCACCGGTGTCCTCACCGAAAACCGTCTTGTTTATCCGAAGGATCGTCCAGACGTCGCCGCGCATCGCTCCGATCATACGAACGCGCTCAAGTCGGGTTACTACGGATTAATCGATATCCGACAGGATACGCCGAGCCCGGCCAACCTGAAAATCTTCGCCGAAACCGGAGACGGTCACCGCCCGATCGCGTTTGCGCGTCGCATGTATCTTGACCGACGCGACGAACATGCGGGTGCGATTCCGATCTACCGGCCCGCCTTGTTCTATAAAGTCCTCGCAGCTTTCATCCGCGGCGCGCTGCTCGGGCGTTTTAAATTCGACAGTTGGAAACAATCCCGCGCCGAAATCGCCCGGCTCAAACAATCGCTGGCCGCCACCCTCGGGCGCGGCGAAGCGAAGGTCATTCCCCAAGCCATTACCCGGCGGCGCGACCAGGATCCTTATACCCGCTGGATCTGGCACAATCGCCTGACTCCGCGCCTTCGTGCGCTGCTCCAAAGCGACGCGAACCTCCTCGTGAAAAATGGCGGCCCGTTGATCAGCGTAGTCGTTCCCACTTACAACACGCCCGAGAAATACCTGCGCGAACTGCTCGATTGTCTCAAACAACAGCTCTATCCGCGCTGGGAACTCTGCGTCGCCGACGACGCCTCGCCGCAGCCGCACGTTCGCCGCCTGCTCGAGGCCGCCGCGAAAACCGACGTGCGGATCAAACCCGTTTTCCGCACCGAAAACGGGCACATTTCCCGCGCCACCAATTCTGCGCTGGAGATCGCCACCGGGGATTTCGTCGCCCTGTTGGATCACGACGATCTGCTGCCGCACGACGCATTGCTGCATGTCGCGCAAGCCATCGCGCGGCATCCGACGGCCGGGTATCTTTACACCGACGAAGACAAGATCGACGACAGCGGCCGGCGTTTCGATCCACAGTTCAAGGGTGGGTGGAGTCCGGAAATGGCGCTGACGCACAATTACACGCATCACCTCAGCGTCATCCGCCGTGACATCGTGACCAAAGTTGGCGGCCTGCGGCCTGAATTCAATGGTGCCCAAGACATCGATCTTTTCCTGCGATGCGCGGAGTTAATCGAGCCCCGCGACGTCGTTCACGTTCCGTTCATCGGCTATCACTGGCGCGCGCACGCCGAAAGCACCGCTTCACGCGGCGATCAAAAGGGTTATCTCTTCGAAGCCGCTCGCAACGGCATCGTCGAGGCGACGAAGCGACGCGGACTTCGCGCTGAACCGATGCTGCCGGAGTTCGCTCGTGAATACGCGTTGTGCCTGCACCAACTCAAATGGGATCCGGCCATTCTGCGCGATAATCCCGTTACCATCGTCATCCCTTCGAAGAATCGCGTGGATCTTCTGCGCACCTGCCTCGACTCGATCGCCCGAACCACGCCAGTCGAAGCGGTAAAGGTGATCGTGGTCGATGATGCCTCCACCGATCTGGAAATGGTCGCCTATCTGGCGAGTTTGCCCCCCCGCACCGATCTACGTTGTGCGGTTCTGCGCGCGCCGTTGAGCGCCGGCGGTTTCAATTACTCACGCCTTGTGAATCTCGGCAGCGCTCAAGCCGACACGCCGCTGCTGCTTCATCTCAATAATGACGTGGAAGCGCTCACGCCGGGCTGGCTCGAAGATCTCGCCGGTTGGCTGAGCGTTCCGGGCGTTGGTGTCGTGGGTGCCAAACTCATTTATCCCGACAATACATTGAACCACGCGGGGATTTCCCTCAGCCGCGAGGACGGACTCGCCCACGTCTTGTTCGAAAAGGAACCGGTGGACGATCTCGGGACGCAATTCCTGCCGCACGCCGCGCGCAACGTCGCCGCGGTGACCGGGGCGTGTCTGCTCACCCGCACGGACCTTTATCGCAAGCTCAACGGTTTCGATGAGGAAAAACTCGCCGTCGCTTACAACGACGTGGACTACTGCCTGCGCGCCGGAGCCGCCGGCTATCGCACCGTGTACACCCCGCAAGCCGTGCTGCGCCACGTCGGCAGCGCCACCCGCGGCAATACCTACGCGGAACGGGAACACATTGAATACCTCGCCCGCCACGGCAGCTTCCGCGATCCCTATCACAGCGAAACGCTCGATTTTCCCCCGCGCAACCTGCCGCTGAATCCCTATCATCAGCGTTACGCACAAACGCCGCGCGCGTTTCGCGCCACGGTCATCACGCACAATCTCAACTACGAAGGCGCGCCCATTTTCATTTTTGAACTCGCCCGTTTTCTTGCCGAGCAACCCGGCGTCGAAATCACCATTGCTTCCCCGCAGGATGGACCATTGCGCACGCGTTTCGAACAACTCGGTTTCAAAGTCGAAGTCTGGGATGTATCCAGTCTGCTTGAAGCGAAACTGCCGGGCGAATTCACGTCCGCGCTGAAGAAATTCGCTGATACGCGCAATTGGGATGGCACGGATGTTTTCGTTTGCAACACCATGCTGACGTTCTGGGCCGTACATCTCGCCACATTGGCCGGCAAACCATCCGCACTCTACATTCACGAAAGCAACACCGTGAAGCGTTTCTTCGCACAGCTCATGCCGCCGGTGATGCATGACACCGTTGAGGAATCCTTCCACCTGGCGACGCGAGTGGTTTTCACCGCGCAGTCCACGCGTGCCATTTTCGAGGAGCTGAACATCAACGATAATTTCCGCAGCCTGCGGAGCTGGGTGGATTTCGATCGCATCGAACAGTTCAAGGCAACGCACGACCGTGCCGCGCTCCGCTGCAAACACGGTCTCGATCGCGACGCTGTGCTCATCGTCAACATCGGTTCGATCTGCGAACGCAAGGGCCAGCACATTTATATCCGTGGCATCGACCTGTTGAACAAGGAGCTGCCGGGCCTTTTCCCCGGTAAAAAAATCCAGTGGGTCATGGTGGGCGCCCGTCCGGGTCTCTATATGGAAATGCTGCTCGAGGACATCAAACTCATGGGCTTGCATGACGTGAAGATCTTCAATGAAACGAGCGAGATCTACGACTTCTACCAGCTGGCGGATATTCTGGTCTGCTCCAGTTTCGAGGAGTCGTTCCCCCGCGTTTTGCTCGAGGCCATGGTTTTTGGCACGCGAATTGTCAGCACCGACGTCAATGGCATCGCGGAAATGGTGACAAACACCGATGAAGCTCATCTGGTTCCCGCGGGCGATCCCTTCAAACTCGCCGAGGCGCTAAAGCGGGCGCTGACCGATCATTTTACCGGCAATCAGAAAATGATCTCGATGGCCCATGCGCGCGCCGCCCGCAATTATCACCACGCCCGCACCTTGCCACAGCACTTGCAAATGGTCCGCGAGGCTTGGTTGGGATAAACGAACGCGATGATCGAATTTGCCCAAGGGTATTTTAACCTCGAGCACCCGGCGGCAAAAACGACGGTACCGGCGGGACGCGTGACCCTCGACGGCTGGCTCGTCGGCAAACCAACGGAACTACTCACGGATTTACGCGTGCGTTGCGGAGGTCGCATCTGGCCCGCCGTCTATGGATTCATTCGGGCCGACCTCGCCGCTCACTTTAAACACCCGACGCCGCATCTGCCCTCCGCGTTTCGGATTCTCGTTTTTCTCGAACCCGGTCCCGCCGCCCTCGAATTCGAAGCACTCGACATCAGCGGTCAATGGCTGACCGTGCATGGTTGCCTGCTGGAAGTAACCGGGGCATCCCCCGCACCGTATATTCCGGACGACGAAGCGACCGTGGATGCACACGAATTTTCCCGATTGTCCCGACACCTGCTTCGTCTTCGCGGAGCCAATCCGGCGGTGAGCGGAGAGGAAATTGCACGCCGTCTCGCCGCCTCGCTTCCCTGTCCCCGCTATTTGCTCCATCCGACTTCGCCGTTTCATGCATTTTTCCGCGAGCCGGCCATCATTGGCCGCGCCGCTTACGGCCGGATTCTGGTCGATGGTTATCTGTTTCACGAGAGCCTGCCGATCAAGCGCGTTCTCGCCACCTTTGACCTTCACGTCTGGCAGGCAGTGACCCACGGCGGAGTTTCACCTATCGCTCCATCGCTTCATCCGGAACACGCGAACGCGGTTCATAGCAACGTCAAGGGCTACATCGACGTCCCGGCCCAGCTAACCGGCCCGGTTACCCTCAGGATTTACGCGGAAATGTCAGACGGTTCGCGTCATCTTTGCGTCGTTCAACAAACCCTCACCTACGGCTTGGAAGAGGAAAAGAAAACGTTTCCTCCCGCGTCGCTTGAGTTTTTTCGAGAATCGGTGCGAGCGCTTTACACCGCACTCGGGGAACGCGGCATTCATGTGGCGGGCGGCGCGCCGCTTCGACAGGAGCTTCGGAAAAGCTGGCGTAATTTTTTTGAGCGTGCGCCGAAACAAGTGGAGGCGATCGGCGTCGTTTCCAACGAAAGCGAACTTCCGAAATATGCTCCGCTGGGCGACATATTCGTGTTCACGCAAAACCTCGAGTGCGGCGGTGCACCCTTGCTGCTGTTGGAATATTGCCGCTATCTCGTTGCTCACGGTGGCGCGCGCATCTCCCTCATCAGCGCTGCCGACGGCGAGCTGCGCGGGGCGTTCGAGGCTGCTGGCGCACGAGTGCAACGGGTCGATATCACCGCGTTGTCCAGCGCCGCATCGCCCGATGCATGGCATATTGCGCTGGAAAAATTATCCGTTCAAATCGATTGCAGGCTGGCCGCGTTAGTCGTGGCGAACACATTGGCGAGCTATTGGGCAATTCACCTCGCGCATCTCGCGGGCAAGCCGTCGCTTTTTTATATTCACGAGAGCACGACGCCCGCGGCTTTTTATCATGGTACCGTCGCCCGCACGATCATCCCGTTGGTCGAAGCCAGCTTCGCGCTCGCCACACGTGTGTCATTCAACACGGCCGCCACATCGCACTACTATGACCCGTTCGTCGCGCGCTCCAGATATGTATTGAATCCCGGATGGATTGATATCGCCGCCATCGACGCCCATCGGGCCGCGCACTCCCGGACTGAATTGCGGAACGCCCTCGGCTTCCCGCCCGGACGCAAACTCGTGCTCAACCTCGGAACGGTGTGCGAACGCAAAGGCCAGCACGTCTTTGCCTGGGCGGTGGATTTGCTCTGGCGTCGCAACCCGGTGCTCGCTGGAGAATGCGATTTCTGGATGGTGGGCGGACGAGACACAGCGTTTGACCGGTCAATGACCGCAATGGTGGCCGGCTTGGGGCGGCCGAATCTACGCATCATTCCCGAAACGTCACGCGCCTACGATTATCTCGGCGCGGCGGACGTGTTCGTTTGCTCCAGTTACGAGGAATCCTTTCCGCGGGTGGTGCTTGAAGCGATGGCGATGGAAGTTCCGATCCTCAGCACGGACGTCCATGGCATTCCCGAAATGGTGCGGCACGAAAAGGAGGCGCTCCTCGTGGCACCCGGAAACTCATCAACGTTGGCGGATGGTCTCGCGCGCATTCTGTCGGAAGAATCTCCGGCCCGCCACCGCGCCATCCGCGCGCGACGCCGGGTCGTTTCGCATTTCGATTCCGCTCGCGTGCTACCGCGGCAGCTTGACCTCGCTCATCAAACGATTGCCATTCAAACAGCGGCACGCTGATCCTTACGATTCATGTCGGAAACCGGTTTTAGTTTCAGCCACGTGGAATCCCCTTCGCGGGGTGCGTCGCTCCCGCAGGGACGCCACCTGATTCGCGGTTGGGTCTGGCCAAAACCGGGTGGCCATTTCGTCGACGTGCGCGCTCGCGTGAATGAACGACTATTTGCCGGGGTTCACGGCCTGCCGCGCGCCGATCTTGCCACGCATTTCAAAACAGGCCGCCCCGTCGCGTTGGCGGAGTTTTATGTCGCGGTCGAATTACGGCCTGGCGAAGTCGAGGTGGTACTTGAGGTGCTCGAGCTCGAGGGACGATGGACCGTGTTTCAAACCGTGCGCTATCGAATCACGCCGGCCAATCCGCCCGTCGATTTTGCTGTTCCGTCCGGTCCGCTGCGCTGGCACGAGTTTGGCCGGGCATTGCAAATTCTTCTGCGGGAAAAGCGCCGGCAACCCGAACTCTCGATAGCCAAACTGGCGCATGAAGTGGTCTCCTCCATTCCCTATCCACGCGACTTGCGGCATCCGCCCGCGCCGTTCCATGGCCATCTTGACGAGCCCGCCGCCGTCGCCCGCTGCGGTTTTGGCCGCAGTGCGGTGTTGGGTTATCTGTTTCACGAAACGCAACCGATCAAGCGGGTGCTCGCCACTTTCGATCTCCAAGTCTGGCAGAGCGTGGATCATCTGCAGCCGTCGCCCAATCCTGCCGGCTATTTCACGGAATTTCCCCAAGCGAGAAACTGCGCGCTTTATGCCCTGATCGATTTGCCCGCGCAATTGCCCGCTCCCGCCTGCCTTCGACTTTACGCCGAATTGGCGGACGGTTCGCTCCACCTCTGCTCGGTCCAACGCAGCCGGATGCTCGGGAGCGAAGACGAAAAAGCGCCTTATCCGGCGCAAACGCAGGTGACGTTTGGGGCCACGCTCAAAGCGTTGCGCGAGGCGATGAGCGCCCGCGATATCGCCGTCATCGAGGACGAGGCGATGCGCGCTGAAATCGTCCGACTCGACGAAGATTTCCATCTGCGCGCTCCGGTTTCAACTCCCGCCGCCGCCGCGCTTCGTCCCTCACCCGCGTCCGCCCTGGCACCATTGCCCCGCCGCGTGCTGGTCGTCACCCACAGTCTGGACAGGGAAGGGGCGCCTCTTTTCCTCGTGGATTACGTCCGGCACTTGGTCGAAAACGGTGCCATCCTGACTGTACTGAGCCCGACGGTTGGACCGCTGCGCGAACGTTTCGAAGCCATTGGTGCGCGGGTCGAAATCGTCGACGTCGCTGCGATCTTTGCCGCCTCTTCGGCCACGGTTGCAAAGCAGCTGATTGGCGAACTCCGGTTCGATTTTGCGCCCTACGATCTCGTCGTATGCAATACGTTTACCACGTTCTGGGCTCTTCATGCCGCAAAGACCGCGAAACGCCGGGTATTGCTCTACATCCACGAAAGCACCACCCCCGCCAGTTTTTACCACAGTCGGCTTCATCCATCCGTGATTGCGCTCGTCGATGAAGCCTTCGCGCTGGCGGACCAAGTTTCGTTTACGACGCGTTCAACCCGGGACTATCACACGGACTATGGTCGACCGGCGAACCACCGACTGACGCCCGGCTGGATTGACGTCGCACGCATCGATGCCTGGCGCGCGGAAAATCCCCGCGAAAAAATGCGCGCCCGCTTCGCCCTCAAACCCGGCGAACTTCTCGTGACTAATGTCGGCACGGTCTCCGGTCGCAAGGGCCAGCACATTTTTGCGCGGGCAGTGGATCTTCTTTGGCAACGTCATCCCGACCTCGCCGCACGCACACAATTTGTGATGCTCGGCGGGCGGCACTCACCATTCGATGATATGCTGGGCGAATTACTCGGCCAGCTCGACCATGCCAATCTCACGGTGCATCCCGAAACCGCCGACTACTTCCCCTACTATGCCGCGGCCGATCTATTCGTCTGCTCGAGTTTCGAAGAATCATCGCCACGCGTCATCCTGGAAACCATGGCGTTCGCCACCCCAATTCTCAGTTCCGACGTCCAAGGCGTGCCCGAACTCGTGCGTCCGGAATTGGAGGCAACCTTGATTCCACCCGGGGACACTGTCGCGCTGTGCGAAGGCATGGCGCGATTGCTTCGTTCCCCGGAAATCGGCCGGTCACTTTCAACGCGTGCTCGTGCCAGAGTCATCACAGAATTCGAGGCTGGCATCTTGCTGCCGCGTCACGCCGCCCTCGCCGCCGAAGTGGCGGCGGGCTGATCACTTGAACTCGACCTTCCCGAGCATCGTCCAATCGCGAGTATAGTTTCCATGTGGCCCGGGACCGACGCTGAGCACGACGGTCCCCGCACCGGATAATTCAAACGCATGCTCAATCGTGAGCAGTCCCCGATCCGACGCATTGTCGCGGGGATTAAGCAGCCGGCTGAAAAGCAATTCTCGTCCGCCACCGGGAATTTCACGTTCAAGCCGGATCTCCACTCCATCCGTCCGGTCATAAAATGAAACCCCTTGATCGTAGGCACCGGCAACGATCCCCACCTCAGCGACCATCGTGTGCTTGCCCGGATTCAGGTGAAACCAAAATCGTGTATCCGGATGAGCGTTATAAACGTGGTGCCCCTCAAACTCGAGACGGCTCAAACCGTAGGTAGTGTAGAATCGAAACGGCGCTGGCCTCATCTGCTCGAAGTCCTCACGGTAACGGTCCAGCAAACTCGTGGTATCGACTTCGTGTTTCAGCAAAGGGCTTGAATCGTCGGACTTCGCGTCGAGCAGCTCAATTTCCGGCACATTTTTCAGCAGCGAGGAAAGGTGTGGCCGAATCTGCCCATGGACGTACACTGTCGCATCGCGCCATCGAAAAGCCGGCCGCGGATCGAGATGAAAACGATCCACTGCCAGCCGGATCAGCTCCTGATTTTTCGCCTGCTCGCCCTGCACCACGAGTGCCGTGATCTCCTCACCTTTCAATCGATCGAAGGCCGGAATGATTTCATTCCACGTATGCTCCAGATTGCGCCGGATCATCAGCGCCCGACGCTGCGCATAATACGGCGTCATCGAACTCCAGTCGTCGCCCGCGATCACCATCACCTCGTCGGGGGCCATCACACTTTTCAACGCCAGGGTGAGATTGTTGCCGCCACCGCTGATTTGCCGCTGGCTCGGATAAAAATCCCGGACGTAACCCGTCATTTGCAATCCGTACACGGCCAGGGCCAGGGTCCACGCAGCCGCACGCGGTAATCGCGACTCAAATACGCCACAGATTGCCAGGCCAAACGCCATCAATAAAGTGAAGGCGTTCGGGACGTAGTAATACTCGTGCCACGCGTACAGGATGGGAAAAACCACCTGTACGGCGAAAAAGAGAAACACCAGCGCACCGATCAAGCGCCACCAACGCCGGGCAAACAGCAGGGCCAGAACGATGCATCCCACCAAGGTCTTCACGGACGTGATGTCGAGAAACAACACCTCCATGTGCTGTTTCCAAATCGCCGGCGAAAATCTCGCCCCTACACCAAAATTGTAAGGCGACATGGTGCTCGACTGCAGAAAATTCCCGGCCGCGGACAAGCTCTTGATCCGGTCTGAATAATGAACCCACCACACCGACAGCACACAGGGAATCGCCACCGCCAGCGCACACCACCACACCCGTTGCAGCAGGATCCGGATACGCGTATCCTTCGGCTGATGCCAATCCGACCAAAACCACCACAAAGTCCAAAGGAAGCCGGGCATCAGGAAAAAAAGCAACGTCGTGACCTTCACCAAACCGCAAGCGGCGCCACTGGCCGCCGCCAGTAACAGCCAGGGGACGCTGCGCTTTTCCACCGCCTCGACGTAACCCACCAAAAACCACGCACCGGACATCAACGCCATCGTTTCGATCAAAAACGCACGCGCGTAAAAGATGTAGAGCGGACAGGTGAGCACCAAACCGAGGACGAGCAGCCGGCGAGGTCGCGTCAGACCGATTCGCCCCAACAGTAAATAAAGCGCCGGCAACGAAAAATAGAAACACCCGAGACTCACCGCCCTACCCGATTGCGTCAGCGGCAGCTTCAGGGCGTTGGACACCCACACGACCGTCCATTGGTAAAGTGGAAACTCCATTGGAATCGCCCACGGCTTGCCCAGAACGGGGGTCGGATAAGCCAGCGAGAAATTGTGTTCGCGCTGGATGAAAAATGCCGAGATCGCCGTCTGGGTCTGGCGAAACTCGCAGCCCGGCAGATTCAGGCTCTTCCAACCGGCCAGCGCACCCCAGAAATGAAACGCCAACGCAAAGCAGAACAACACGACCATAAGTCGGGCTTCCCGACCGTCGGACTGCGGCGCAAGGTTGCTTTCTACCATCCCGTCAAAAAGGCGACACGCCCCGCGCATGCCAATATTTTTTTGTGCCAAATCCATTTCGACAGCTCGCTTTACAAGCGTCTCTTCCACGACAATCGTCCCGGCTTCCCCCGCCACTGCGGGAAGAAAATATGCAGGAAACCGAAGGGGCATTTTTCATGTTGGACGATCACACGGACGGCGCGGCACTTCCCGCCGCCTCCGTGCGGCTGAAGGGCTGGGCGGTCGGCAAACCCGGCTGTTTCCTCACCGATCTGCGTGTAAACCTCGATGGCCGGATTTTCCCGGCGTTTTACGGCCAGCCGCGGCCGGATCTGGCCCGTTATTTTAATGCGCGCGAACCGTTCCTCCCCGCTGGTTTCGAAATCGACGTCGTTCTGGTCGCAGGGGAAAACCGCGTCGAGTTTGAAGCCTGCGAGATTTCCGGCCGGTGGATTCCGGTAGGCAAAATCACCTTGACCAGCACTGCAGGCGTGGCTGCCCCGGCGCCAACAGTCGACGTCGTGCAGCCCCACGAATTCGCCCGGGCGCTTCGTCTCGTGCTGCAATCGGCAGTAAAAGTTCCGCCCGCCACGGCGGCCGCAAATGTCGTGAGCCGCCTGCCGCGTCCACATGTTATTCGTTACCCGGCGATTCCGTTTCACGGACATCTGCATCACCCACCCTTGTTACAGCGCATGGAGTTTGGTCGCGTGATCGTCGAAGGCTGGCTGTTCCACGAGTCGGCAAAAATCCGTCGCGTCGCCGCCACGGTCGATCTGCAAGCCTGGCAATTTCTCCGGCAAGAGGGCTCACTCCCGTACGTGGCCGGACTTTTCCCGCAATTTCCCCAAGCGGCGGCCTCGCGCATTCACGGTCCGATCGATGTGCCCTCACAATTGCCCCAACCCTTGAGCGTGCGCGTTTATGCCGGACTCGAAGATGGCAGCTGGCATTTGTGCCATGCGGAACGCACTTATCTCTACGACGACGAACAAGCCAAGGCCCCTTATGTGCCGTTCAGTCCGGCACTCTTTGCGCGCTCTGCGTGGGCGCTGCGGAAAGCGTGCATCGCGAACGGATTTTCCGTGCCCGTGAATCATTGGTTTCTCCGCGCACTGCGCGAAGTCTGGCAGGAATATCGTACCCGCGCTCCCCGCCGTCCATCCCCAGCGGTCAAAACACCGGCGGGAGTCGCCGCCGTCGGCACGAAGCCGCCGGCGAAGGTGACATTGATCACCCACAACCTGAACTTCGAAGGCGCGCCTCTTTTCCTATTGGAATATGCTGAACATCTTTCGCGCAACAGAGTGAAACTGGCGGTGGTCAGTGCCATCGACGGTCCACTGCGCAAACGGTTCGAAGCCGTCGGCGCATCGGTTATAACCGTGGATATTGCCCCATTGCTCAAGTCGGCTGATTCCGGCGCGCTGCGCGAAAACATTCGCGCGCTGGCCGGTATGATCGATCTAACCGGCGCCGATCTTGTGGTCGCGAACACCCTGTCTGCCTATTGGGGCATTCATCTCGCCCACGCGGCCGGGCGTCCGTCGCTGTTCTACATTCACGAAAGCACGACACCTGAAAATTTCTATTTCGGCTATATGTCGCCAGCGACATTGCCGGTGGTCAAAGAGACTTTTGCCATCGCGTCCCACGTTTCTTTTCTCACCGATGCGACCCGGCGCTACTATCGGCCCGATTTAATCCGGGCGAATCATAGCATCAACCCGGGTTGGATCGACCTCGGCCAGGTGCATCGTTATCGGGCGGGAAATCCGCGCGACGAACTTAGAAAAAGACTCGGACTTTCGCCCGAAACCAAGCTGATCGTCAACGTGGGCACCGTCTGCAACCGGAAAGGTCAGCATATATTTGTCCGGGCCGTGGATTTGCTCTGCCGACGCGCCCCGGAACTTGTCAGCCAATGCGAGTTTTGGATGATCGGAGGACGCGATTCGGCCTACGATGACGCGATCAACGATCTTCTCGTCCAGTTTAAGTGGGATAACCTGCGCGTGGTGCGCGAAGCGTCTGAGCCTTACGCTTACTACGCGGCCGCAGATTTATTTGTCTGCAGCAGCTACGAGGAATCGTTTCCCCGGGTGGTGTTGGAAGCCATGGCGTTTGAGTTACCCATCGCCAGCACCGACGTGCATGGAATCCCGGAAATGACGCGTCACGACCGCGAAGCACTCCTGGTGCCCGCCGGAGACAGTGCCGCACTCGCCGACGCCATGTTCAAACTTCTCTCCAACACTCCCCTGGCGAAATCGCTGGCGCTCGAGGCCCGGCACCGCGTCGCGGAAAAATATGACGCCGCCAGCCTCTTGCCGCAGCACTTCAGTTTGGCGTCCGCCGTCGCTGCCCGCACTGCAATGCCGGAACTTTAACGACGCGAAGATCGCAAAGTGTCCGACTGTGTGCTGGTGGCATTCCAATCCATCATGTTGATGCTGGGATCCCAACCCAGCTTACTCGGACCGATCATCGACTTTCCATTTGCCGACGAGCTATTTTGCTCGGTGCGCGAGGCTGATGAATAGGCCGGGCGATCATCGTGACTATTTTCGATCGAGTGCCGTGTCCCGCGATCATTGTTGTGGTAAGAATAGTCGCGATAAACCGGATAAAATGGGTAAACGTAATCATACCGTGCCCGAGCGGCACGTTCGGCGAGGTCAGCGACCCGTTGCACCTGCTCTGCTTGTGCGCGGTCGGCTTCTGCTTTCGCCACTTGTTCGGCCAATCGCGAACGGACCACCAACAATTGTTCCGCCGGGGAAACATCGGGATAGCGATGGGAGAAATTCTCCCAAAACGATATCTGATAACTGTACGGAGTAGCTTGGAAGATCGGATCGGACAGCTTGCTGGCCATGAGCACCCGCCCTTCTTCCATCAAGCGACTCCGTGCTTCATCCGTACGAGCGGAAGCCTCTGCTTGTTTGGACTCGAAAGTGTTTTGCTCCTCCAGCGAGCGCAATCCCACGCGACTGACCCGTCCGTTGTTCAATTCCACCTCACCCCGATCAAAGTATAAAAGGTCGCGGCCGCCTACATGTACCTGACCGCGCGGGGCACCCATTGCTTCGCGAACTTGAACCGAACTGTCTCCAATCGCGACATCGCGCGCGCTCATCGTCAGCGGAAGGACAATCATCAGAATCAGAGAATATAGCTTCATATTTTTCCTTTTCTTAGAACAAGCTAGAGGTCGAACGCCGAAAAATCAATCAATAGACCTGACGTTGACAATATGGCGGCCATAGACGGCGGGGGCTACAGCTTTTGACGCAGCATGTGAGCAAAGGTTATGCAGTTGATGGCAATCAGCATGTGGTGGCGATTGCCGTCGGTCCCGACCTGATTATTTCACTTCGATCCTGACCCAATAAGACCAATCATATGATTCGCTCAGGTTGGGTCGGTTGGAAAACTCCAGCTTCTCACCGGGCAAAGGCTTGTAGGAAATGGTTTCATGCTGAAGGCCGCGATCGCCGATTCGATTGACCGGATCGAGTACCCGGCGATAAATCTCGCGGTGGCCGCCATCAGGAGTCTCCCCGCTGACAATAAATTCAACCCCGTCCGTTTTGTCGCCTTGATGCAGGTAGGCATCTGGCACGATGCCAAAGTCCCAAACAATCCGCGTGGCGTCACTGGGCGCATGCAACCAGAGATCGCTGTCTGGATTGACCAACGTGCTGTGGACTCCTTCCACATCAATGGCGCTGTAGCCGTATTTGAAACTCCCCCGAAACGGGGCGGGCGAAACAAAACCAAATGACTTGCGGGAAAGTTCATCCGTAATCGCAATGGACTCGGCGGGCGGTTTCAACGGCTGGGCGCGCGCATGCAGGGTGATTTTGGGATACCGCTGCTGTTCCTCACGAACGTGTTCCTGTACCTGGTCAATACAGAATCTGCCAAGATAAATATCGGTGAATTCCTCGGACATCGCGGGCGCGTTGGCATCGATGTCGAATCGCTTCGCCAACAGGTTGAGGAGCGCCCCGTCCTGGCGTTGCGGTCCGACCAGTACGAGAGCGGAAACCTTTTCGCCCGCCAGATCGTTCATCGCCCGGTGCAGATAATTCGCGTCACGTTCGAGACCGTTGCGGATCATGAGTGCGCGGCGCTGCGAATAATACGGAATGATCGGACACCAATCGTTGCCAGCTACAATGATGATGGAATCCTTTGGCGTAAAATCGCGTAAAACGCCGGTATAGTTGAATCCGCCGTCCCGCCTCATGGCCTGGTCACCATGGTAACTATGCCAATAAGTGTTGAGCTGGGCGCCCATGAGCGCCACGACCCCCAGCAATGAAATCCATCGCGGCATCCGTGAATCGAGGAGCCCATCGAAAATAAAACCGATCGCCGCCAGCAAAAACACCGTGCAGGAATAATAATAATATTCCTGATACGAGTAGGCGAATGGGAACAGGAGTTGCGCGAGAAAAAATATCGCTGCCAGGCCCAGTACCCGTTTCCGCGTTGCTTTGAAACCGATCAGTCCGACAACGAGGACGACACCGACGATCCAGGGATTCATGATGGCTTCCCGCCAATTCCCCAGCAGCATAATCCACACCTTCCGCGAGAAACTCGCGGCAAAATCGAAAAGCCCCCAGTTCCCCTGCGTCAGTTCCTTCGACGCAAAGAGTCCGGCCGAAGCGTGCGCCGACTTGATGGGATCCGTGAGCACCACCCACCAGCGCAACGCGCCGAGTGGAATCGCCACGGTGGCCAGACCCCAGCAGGTCGTGCGGAAGAGCGTGGCCCAGTTCCTGCCCACGCGCAACTCCCGCCACAAAAGCCACGCCCCATATCCCGCAGCCGGCAAAAGCCAGACGGCGAGCGTCGCACTCTTAATCAACGCAGCTCCGGTACCGGACATGATCGTTGCCGCCAGCCACGACCAGCGACGTTCGTCCATTGTCCGCACGAACCCCAGTAGAAACCACGCGCAGCAAAGCAGCTCCATCGACTCCATTAAAAAAGCCCGCGAATAAAAAATATAGAGCGGCGCCGTCAGGATCAATGCAAGGGTCAGCAAACGCCGCGGGGGCGACAACCTCAGCTTACCGAGGAGCAGATAGAAGGCGGGCAGCGCGAGATAGAAACACGACAATGAAATCGCACGCGCAGCGACAAGCTGGGACCAGCCGGTGGCCCGACTGAGCAGAACCACGCACCATTCATATATCGGCACTTCCAGCAGGATCGAAACCCAGGGCTTCCCCACCACCGGCACCTCGTATCGCCACGAAAAATTATTCTGCTGGTCGATGTAGTAGGAGATGATCGCCGTCTGGGCCTGACGAAACTCCTGATGAGGCATGAACCCGACGGTCAAGTTGAAGGTCGCGAAATAAAAATGCACCAGGAACGCGACAAAAAATATCCCGACGATGAGCCTCTGCGCGCGAAGCGATTGAGTGGGTGCGGCCGGGGTCATAGACCGGCGAGACAACAGCCCAGTGTTTCCACTGCAACCCCATTAGCAAAAACACGCAATGCCGCGTCCGGTGGCTTCTGCCGGCGTCCCCCCGACTCAAAACTGTGCATAAGCGCTCAGCCGTCGAACAGACCGGCGACGGAACAACAACATCGATCCGTGAAGGGAGTTCGATCCTATTTCTCCTGCACCGCGCGCCCCGTGATTCCTTTAGATTCGGACACTCGCGTTGAATCCCATCCAGTTATCTTTGCGGCAGAGCCGGAACAAGTCCGTGCTTCCACATGACCGCCTTGAGCTTTTCGAGATCGGGCGGACCACCCGCGCCGACGAGCGCCGCCATCTCCTTGAAGTAGTCGGGACCGATCCGGGCAGGAGTGACCACTGCCAGCATCTTTGCATCCCGCTGCTTCAGATTTGTAAACCCGTGAACCGCTCCCCGGGGGATAAAACAGCAATCTCCTGGCCCGATCTCCACCGCCTTTCCGTCCACCGTAAATGTCAACGTGCCCTCCACTCCGTAGATGGCTTCGTCGAATTCCTTGTGGTGATGAGGCAACGGCACTTTGGCTCCAGCAGGAACGGAAAATTCAAAGATTGCCACCGAACCCTTCGAGTCGGCGGATTCGATCAGGAATTTTATGGATAGCTGCCCGGCCCGGATGATTTCTTTGTTCATGGAAGATTTGGTGGGAGCGAGAACTAGAGAAGGCCATTGTTCAATCAATGATGTTTCGACCAGGGCTTATTACTGGGTTCGGCAAAAGCCCGTCCCTTTCGGCTCTCAATCGATCGGCTTGTTCAACCTGGTCCGGTTTCGCGCTGCGGGGGCGCATCGATCACGGGCGGAGATTGACGGCCGGCATCTCTCTTTGCCCAACGTTTAATGATGAGCCGCAATGAGAGCTGGGGCGACTCGTGCCATTATCGTTTCGCTTGGTCTTCGTGGATACCAATGATGAGAAGCCACGCGCCCGAAATGAGAAAGCCGAATAGAACGACGGTTGCGATGGCTGCAATGTAAAGCCCGGTGCTATTTCCAAAAATAAGGAAAATTGCGCCCAGAACTTCAGCAAGATAGCAGATTGTGCCGCCCGCAAGTCGCGGTATGGTCAGTCCAATGGAACTCATGCCTGCTCTGATTGCTCTAACGTAGCCCCTGATGAAAACGGCCGTCGCAATGAGCCAGAGCGCAACCCATTCAAGGCCCAACGCGAGAAGATGTTGATTCCCGATCAGCGCAAAACTGCATGCCATGAAAACGGCCGTGAAACCCGTCAGCATGTTAATTGCCCGGTTTTTATGCGTTGAGTTTCGAATAATAATCCCGGGGTTGATCGAGATCGCGACGAAAATCAAACCTGCCAGCGCCGCCGTGCCACCGCCGACCATGACAAAAAAGTCATTCCATTGATCCAACATAAAATAATTTGTTCCCGGTTTGAATTTCAGGACGTGTCCCAACACCAGTCTTCCTCAACGCTACCGATGAGACCCGCGTGGGCGAGCGTGGAGTGAGCACCAATCCGAGATAAGGCCCGACGTCGCAGCCGTGCGGAAATCGTTCATGCGATTCGATCGTCAGCACAAAGCAAAAGCGGACCGACACCCGCCACCTGACGCGAGTGTTGGGTGGCCGGGTAGCGATCCGTGCCAGGGGGTTCCAGCTCGAGATCGAGTTGTTCGAGCTTCGCATTGAGCTGGTCGATGGCTTCCAGCAATTCGGCGACCAGTGCGACATCCGCGGCGCTGAGCAGTGTCCGAACCTTACGGGTAAACGCCGTCGCCTCAATTGAGCGCTGAATGAAACTCCCGAGGCTTTTTAGCACGAAGCGCAGCGTGTTGATCTGGTTGACCCGGACCTCGCGCACCTTCAGGCGGACCAGCGCGCGTTGCGGTTCTTCACTGCGATGTTGGATCGCACTGAGCACGGGGATCAGCCCGGCCAAGCCGCGCCAACATCTGCGCATCCGAGCGGTCGCTCCCGGCAGGCCGCAATGTCAGGTACGCATTGCCAAACGCGTGTGTCCGACTAGAAATACGCCATGGACCCCGTCTGTTTTTTGCGCGGCGCCGTCGCTGCGGTGCTCGTTTTCTCGGTGAACCCGACCCGGGCTGCCGATCAGAATCCCACGCAGGAACGCGCCGACCAGTTTCTGTCGCTCGTCAACGCCAGTTACCAGGCGCTGTACCGCGTCAACAGCGAGGCCCAATGGGACGCTCTCACCGATGTCTCGCCAATGCATGACGCGGTGTCCGTCGTCGCGGGCAAGGCTTACGCCGCGTTTAACGGTAATCCGGCCATCATCAGCGAGGCCAAGGCGCTCCTGCTCAAACGCAACGACCTCAGCGATCTCACCGTGCGTGAACTCGAACACGTCCTGCTCAACGCGGCCGAGGGGCCGATGACCAACCCTGCCCTCGTCGCGGCGCGGATCGACGCGGAGACCGCCCAATCGTCCACGTTGAATGGGTTTGAATTCAAGCTGCACGGAAAACCGATCACGGTGAACGCCATCGACGACCTGCTTCAATCCAGCACCGATCTCGCCGAGCGGCAGGCAGTCTGGGAGGCGTCCAAGGAATCCGGCAAGGCGCTCAAAGCCGGACTGGTCAAACTGCGCGATCTACGCAATGGCGTGGCGCAGGAACTGAATTATCCGGATTACTTTGCACTCCAGGTTGCCGGCTACGGGATGACGACAAAGGAAATGATCGCGCTCAACGACGAGTTCATGCGCGAGCTGCGTCCGCTTTATCTGCAATTGCACACGTGGGTGAAATACAAACTCGCCGAGAAATTTCATCAACCGGTGCCGAAACTGATCCCGGCCCACTGGATCAACAATCGCTGGGCCCAGGAGTGGGATGGATTGGTCCAGTCCGCGGATCTGACACCCTATTTCAAGGACCGCACGCCCGAGTGGATCGCGCACAGCGCCGAACGATTTTACGTAGGTCTGGGTTTCCCGAAACTACCGGGTTCATTCTGGGCAAAATCCGATCTCTACCCGGTGCCTCCCGGAAGCTCACGGAAGAAAAATACGCACGCCTCCGCGTGGCATGTCGATCTTCAAAACGACGTTCGCTCGCTGCAAAGCATTGAAAATACGCCGGCATGGTTCAAAGCCGCCCATCATGAATTCGGACACATTTATTATTTCATGAGTTACACGCGTGACGACGTCCCGCCCCTGCTCCGCACCGGTGCCAACCCCGCGTTTCATGAAGGTTTCGGCGAACTCACCGCGCTGGCCGCCGGCATGGCGCCGTATCTTAAATCCCTTGGAATCCTTCCGGCGGATTTCAAAATCAATACCACGGATTTCCTCCTGAACGATGCGCTCGAGGAAGGTATTCCGTTTATTTTTTGGTCATCCGGCACGATGACTCACTGGGAAGCGGACGCCTACGCGGGCAATCTTCCCGTCAATGAATGGAATACCCGTTGGTGGAAATATGTGCGGGAGTTCCAAGGCATCGAACCGCCGACCGAACGCGGCGAGGAATGGTGCGATCCGGCGACAAAGACGCACATCGACGACACGCCATGCTACTATTACTCGTACGCCATTGCGCAGGTTTTCAAGTACCAGTTGAACGATTACATTGCGAAACACATCCTTCATCAGCCACCCCAAAGCTGTAATTATGCCGGCAACAAGGAAGTCGGAGCGTTCTTCAGAAGCATCATGGAAAAAGGCGCGACCGAGGATTGGCGGAAGGTGCTGAAGGATGCGACCGGCGAAGAGTTGTCGACCCGCGCGATGATGGAATATTATCAGCCGTTGATGAAATGGCTGGAGGAACAAAACAAGGGACGGCCGATTGGGTGGGAGTGAGCGGCGGAATCGGTCAATCCATGTAGGGGTCGCCATGGCTTCAGTTAGCCAGCGAACAAGTTGCGTGAAGCGTTGACGCTGACCGGCGCGTTGGGGGGCAACCCGCCCCACCCTCGGAAACAAAAAGGCTTTTTGTTGCGCTGGTTCGTTTCGGTGGTTTTAGCTGGGGATGGATGTCGAAGGTTTACTTCTATTACTCGGCGATGAACGCCGGCAAATCGACGGTGTTGCTCCAGGCGAGCTACAACTATCATGAGCGCGGCATGCGCACCCTCATATTCGTTCCGGCGGTCGATACGCGCAGCGGCGTCGGACGCGTCAAATCCCGGATTGGTCTTGAGGCCGAAGCCATGGCATTGCAGCCGTCCGAGGATGTTTTTTCCCACGTAAAAGAAGCCCACGCGGCCCAGCCGGTGGCGTGCGTGCTCGTGGATGAAGCGCAGTTTCTCACGCGCGCCCAAGCCGAGCAGCTCACGGATATTTCGGATCGGTTGGGCATACCGGTGCTATGTTATGGCCTGCGCACGGATTTTCAGGCGCAACTTTTTCCGGGGAGCGCCGCACTGCTTGCTCTTGCGGACAACCTGATCGAGCTCAAAACCATTTGCCACTGCGGACGCAAAGCCACCATGAACCTCCGCGTCGGGCCGGATGGCCGGGCCGTGCATGAAGGCGCGCAAGTGGAAATCGGCGGCAACGACCGTTATGTCGCCATGTGCCGCCGCCATTTTAAAGAAGCATTCCATCCATGAAAACCATTTCACTTCTATCCTCCACCCTCATTGCCGTCACCACCATGTCCGCCGCCAGCCAGCTTGTTTTTATCGGAACCTACACGCCCAAGGATGGTGCCAGTCGTGGCATCTATTCGGTCCGATTCGATCCTTCCAAGGGCACACTGAGCGAACCCGTGCTCGCTGCCGAGACCCCGAACCCAACTTTTCTTTCCCTGAATCCCAATGGAAAATCCCTCTACGCCCTCGGCGACAGCGCTCCCCTCACCGGCTCGCCCGGCGGAGCTGCCGTGGCATTCACGATCGATCCGGTTGGCGGTAAATTGACGCCGCTGAACGCACAACCCACCGGGGGCGCATCACTTGCCCACATTGGCATCGACAGCACCGGGCGAACGCTCGTCGCGATCAGTTACGGTGGCGGACAAATCACTTCGTTTCCCGTCGAAGCGGATGGAAAAGTCGACCCGAAGGCGAGTTTCCTGACTTCCAATGGTCCGCTCGGGCCAAATAAAACGCGCCAGGACAAACCGCACACGCATTCGGTGACCTTTTCACCGGACAATCGTTTCGCTTACATCTGCGATCTTGGCCGCGATGAAGTCCTGCGCTTCAAGATCGATCACGCGACTTCAAAACTGATCCCCGATGGCGAATTTGCCGCAGCGCCGGGAGCCGGCCCGCGCCACAGTAAATTTACCGCCGACGGGAAGGATTTTTATGTGATCAATGAAATGGGCAACACCATCACGCACTATTCCTGCGATCCGGCAACGGGCGACCTCGCCGCGCAACAATCCGTTTCCACGCTGCCCGATGATTTCAAGGGAGCGAACACCACGGCGGAAATCCGCATTCATCCGAGCGGGCGCTTTGTCTACGGTTCCAATCGCGGCCACGACAGCATCACGGTGTTTGCCCGCGATTCGGCGAATGGCAAATTGACGCGGATTCAGATTATTTCCTCCGGGGGCGCCCACCCGCGCAATTTCTGTCTTTCGCCGGACGGCGAGTGGTTGATCTGTGCCAATCGCGACACCAACAATATCGCGGTCTTTAAAGTGGATGCCAACACCGGCAAGCTCACAGCCACGGGCGCCACCGCAAAAGTTCCCCAAGCTGTGTGTGTTCTGTTTATGCCAGCGGGCGCTTGAAATCGGTCAGTGTTAGCGGTCTCGCTCCGTCGGGACGCGAGACCTTAAAGGTCTTCTTCGACTAATCGTCCCCGGTTTCGATTTCGACGGCGTTCGCACAGTGGACGAGTAAAAACGGAGATTTTTTTTGCGAATTGATAATCCGTGCCTATCCGTGAAATCAGTGGTTTCAGGCAGGGAATTGAATTGAACGGATCCGCTAAAAAAAGAAACGCGACCCGGAAGTCGCGTTTCTTTTGGAAAAACTAAAAGGCCGCTCAACCTGCGTCACTGTCACTGAAGAAATCCTCAGCGGTCACCGTGGTCTTGGCCGGAGCATGTGCCGCATGTTTGAGTTCCTTCGGGGCGGAAGAAGCTACATTTGTGCGCGGGGCGCGGTTTCGACTATTGCCGCCAATCGTGACGGGAACTGGAGCGTGAGCGCGAGGCGCAGCAACGGGGGCGACCGCTTCTTGGGCGCCAGCGGACTCGGCGGAATTTTCCACCAGGCTCATGAGCATCGCGACTTCCTGACGAACTTCCTCAGCCTGGGTCTTGAGTTCCTCGGCGGAGGCGGCGGATTGCTGCGAAAGGGCGGCGTTGCTCTGCGTGATCCGGTCGATGCCGTTGACGGCTTCGCTGACCTGCGAGATGCCTTTGCTTTGTTCGTGGGAAGCCTGCGCGATCTCGGCAACCATTTCGTCGAGGCGGCGGATGCGTTCCACTATGGCGGAAAGATTGGTCGCCACTTTCTCGCTCATCTGCGCACCCTGCGTGCTCTTTACCGTGGAATCCGAAATACGGTCACTCGTTTCACGGGCGGCAGCGGCGCAACGTTGGGAAAGGCTGCGCACTTCATCGGCGACTACCGCGAAGCCAAGACCGGCTTCACCAGCGCGGGCGGCTTCGACCGCCGCGTTAAGCGCGAGGATGTTGGTTTGGAAAGCGATCTCATCAATCGTCTTGATGATCTTGGAAATTTCACTGCTGGACGCTTGAATGGCGCTCATCGAGGCCTTCATCTGCTCGACATCCTGAGCACCGGCATCGGCCGTTTGACGCGCTTCCTGCGCCAGGCGTTTTGCATTTTGGGCGTTCTCGGAATTCCGGCTCGTCATGCTGGACATCTCATGCAGGGCCGAACTGGATTCCTCCAAGGCGGACGCCTGCTGGCTGGCACCGTCGGCCATCGTAAGGGCCGCTTGTGCAACCTGCGTCGCGGAGGTTTTGGTTTTTTCAGAACCCGAGGCAAGGTGAAGTGCGATGTCGCGGATCGGGCGGGTAACCCCGCGAGTCACCATCCACGCAGCGGCAAGGCCAAATGCGATGCCGGCGATGGTAATGCTGAGGACAAGAATTTCGTTACGGTGCTGGCTGACGCGGATGCCGGCCTCAATTTCATCCTGCGAGTCGTGGAGCGCTTTGCTCAGCTGGGCAATCGTGGCGGTAAATTCAGGAGCGATGCGATTGATGCCATCCGTGATCAACTCGTCGCGTTTGCCCTTCGATTGGACGATACTTTCGATACCCGCGCCGTATTCGTCAGCCGCTTTGGCTAGGGAAACCAGGCGGACATTCTTCTTTTCGTCCTTTAGCGTCGCATCGAGCTTTTCGAGCTCAGCCTGATCCTTTTGGATCAACTCAATCTGTTTCGCAACAAACTGCAGCGAGTCACGGGCGGCCTGCGCGTCTTCCTTTTTGGAAGTCTTCAGGAAAGTGGCGACCTGCGTGCCGCATTCGAAAAATGAACGGAGGGCATTGGCAACGCGGAAGGCGCTGTTCATGTCGCCCTGCTTTTTGGCGTCGGCCATGAGAGTCTGGAGGCTGTCCTTGATTTCGAGGCCCTTCGGCGTGAGCACGCTGTCCTCGACTTGCGCGCGCTGGGTATTGTTTTCAACCAGCGAAAGGAAAGTCTGATGGTAGCGATTCAACAAATCCTTGGCGGTCGCGATCTGCTTCGCACGCTCGGATTCGGTAATATTTTTTTCGGCGAGGGTGATCTCCTCGAGCAGACTGTTGTGGGCCGCCTGGTAGGCCTCGCTGCTCTTGGCGGAACCGCTGGCCAAAAAATCGTTCACCTGCGCCTTGAGCGCGGTCATGGCGGTTTCGAGGGAAAGGGCCGTATGCGACTCCGCGGCGCTGACCGAGAACATCCGGAAACGCTCCCCTGCAGTGCTGAGGGCGTAACGCGACACCCCCGCGATAACGGCGAGCAGGCCGATGATGGCCACGAAGCCGAACGTGATCTTTTTACCGACTGTCATGCTAGCCTTGGACATAAGATTAATTGGGGTGGGGTTTTCAGGAAAGACGGGGACGCCGGCTTATTGGTTGTCGAACTTGATTGGAATGGTCACGTGGACCGCGACGGCCACACCGTCTTTCTTCGCCGGTTTAAAGCGCCATTTTTTGATGGCCGCCAGCGCCGGCTCCTCAAGTTCCGCATGGCTCGATTTCACGATCTTGGGCTCCTGGACGTTCCCCTTCTCGTCGACGATAAAATTGACAGTAACAAGACCGACACTGCCGCTGCGGGAAAAACTCGGTGGAACGTCGGGCGCGACCGTGCGAACGGGAACCGGCGGCTCGGTTTTCTCATCCGCCCTGAGCGACAAAGCGGGCAAAATGAAGCAAGCGAGCAATAGGAGAAAAGTGCGGAGCTTAAACATGAGCGACTGCATGGAAACTATATCGGTCAAATGCGTTCCCACTTAAGGAATTCGTCGATAAAGCCCGGACTGCTTCCGCGGGTAATCACCCAGCGGCAGATGAGGAACCGCCAGTCACCAAATCATTCGACACCTTCCGCATCGAATTTCTTGCAGTCTGAATCCCATCGACTTAGCGTGACGTGAAATCCCCGGCCGATGACTCGCTGCCTGCGAAAAATATTTCAAGGTATTTTAACCATAGGCGGTGCCCTGTCCCTGATCGTGGCTCACCTCGGCGGGGCCGAGATTTCGAATCAGGAATATGAAGTCCTGAAAACTCAAAATCAGAAGCTGCAGAATCAGGTTGAGAGACAACAAACGGAGATCGACGAACTCCGGCAGAGACTTGACGCATTGCAAAGCAAGCCGCCCAGCGAGCCCGCGCGCCAGGTGCCACCTCCGGAACCGACCCCGGAAATTTCCACCCGCGTGGATCAACCTCAAACTCTACTGCGTACTGCGCGGGAGATTCGTGTGAGTGGAGAAGCGGGGTTGGTTTTTTTCAGTTCCGGCCCTGCCGGGGCTTTTCCCAATGCCGAATTCCGGGTCGATGACGCGAAACTGTTTTTCGAAGCGCCAGTATGGAAAAACGTTTATTTTTTCACTGGGTTGGAGCTCACCACCCGCGAAGCGGCCGACGAATATTTTCATGTCGGCGAATTATATGCCGACATGGAGGACGTGCTGACCGCCGGTCGCCACTACACGCTCAACCTCCGCGCCGGTCGATTTAACATCCCCTTCGGCGAGGAATATCAATACCGCAACATCATGGCCAATCCGCTGATCACCCATTCGGCGGCCGATATCTGGGGCACCGATGAGGGCATACAAGCTTACGGCTCGCTGGGACGACTGCAGTACAATCTCGCCGTGCAAAATGGCGGCCATAAAACCCTGCACGATTACAACAAGGACAAATCGGTAACCATTCGGTTAGGTTTCGACCCGACCCACTTTCTTCATCTGAGCGCGAGCGCGCATCGCACCGGCAAACTGGATACCGTTAACGACGGGCTTTCGGAAATCTGGCTGAGCAACGGATTTTTCCGGGCGCTCGGCACCGCCGCCACCACCCGCACTTTTGACGCCACCCTGTATGAACTGGATGCAATTACCCGCTGGAAAAGCGGCCACTTTCAGGTCACCAGCGGCGAAGCGTGGTTCGATGACGACAGTACTGTCACCGATGATTCACGACATCTGACATTTTATAGCTTTGAACTCATGCAACAATTGACCCGCAAACTTTACGGAGCCGTCCGGTACAGCGGGATTCACGCGGGCAAAGGATACCCGATCATCGGATTGGGCAACGCCGGGGAGTATTTCTACAATCCATTGGCGCCGCGAACCACGGATCTGAGTCGATTCAGCGCCGGCTTGGGCTATCAATTTGATCTCTCCCTCCTCTGGAAATTGGAATACAGCTGGGAATCAGGGCATCTGGTCGGAGGCGCGCCCCGGGATGGCGCAGACACCTTTGCCACCGAACTCGGGCTGAAATTTTAACTCATGTCCTTCCTTCGCACGCTTCCCATCTTTCTGTCGCTCTCCTTTGCCAGCCTGTCGGCCGGCACGATCACCGGTATCGTGCGCGCGCAAGGCGCCGAGACGGAAACGGGCGACGCAGCCGGAGGTGGCGGCTATCAAAGCCGGCGCTACAAGTTTGCCGATAAAGTGGACTATGATCGCCTCACGGATTTTGTGATCTACATCGATGAGCCGGTGATCAACTCGGCGCCAGTCAGCCCGGATGCGGTGGCCATTACCACGCAGCGGAACGCGCAGTTCGACCCGCACGTTTTACCGATTGCAGTGGGAACCCGGGTAAAATGGCCGAACGAGGACGAAATTTATCATAATGTCTTTTCCATGTCCGACGCCAAACAGTTCGATCTTGGCCTGTACCATCAGGAGAAGGTACCCGTGCTGACCTTCGACAAGGTCGGCCGTGTCGATGTATTTTGTTCAATCCATAGCCAGATGCACTGCATCATTCTGGTGTTACCCAGTCCTTTTTTCGCCAAGGTCGACGCCAACCAGCGTTTCGTCATCAAAAATGTTCCGACAGGAACTTATAAGCTGCGCGCCTGGCATGAGCGGCTGCCCGGTCTTACCAAGGAAGTGACCGTGCCGGCCGACGGAGAAGTGCAGATTGATCTCACCCTTGGCCTGACAACGCTGCCCAAATATTAAGCCCTCCCGAATGACCATATCCCGGCACCGGCTACCCTTTAGCTTTCAAACCAAAGTCCTGGTTCCCGTGCTGGCCGCACTCGTGTTACTGCCGGCCATTACTTTCTGGATCGTCGACCGCGCGCTCAACCGGCAGGTGCAGGATGAAGCGCGGCAGACGCTGGGCACCGCGGATACGGTTTTCGAACAATTGCTGGAGCTGCGTGGCCGGGATCGGATTTCCCAGTTCCGCAATGCCGTCAACGAATCAAGCTATCGTTCCCTCGCACGGCTGGTGGCGGAAAAAAGTCCTTCGGCGCGGGAAACGGTGAAGCGGTTCCTCAATGATCGACTCGAGTCGTACGGGGAGGATTGCGAGGCCCTGCTTTTGACGGCGGACGCTTCAGCCGAGCCGGTGGTGGCACGGCGAAGTTCCTTCCTCGAGCCCGGCGAATTTGCCCGGGATACGGCTTCAGTCACGAAATCGGCCCTGCAGGGCGAGGCGACTCATGGTGCCATCGACGTTCATGGTCGCATCTACTCGATTGTTTCCGTGCCGGTCCTCGATCCGGCAAGCGGTTCGCTCGTCGGAGCCCTGACGGCTGCGATCCGAATTGGCGAGGGCACGTTGCAGGAATTGAAATCGATCACGGGAGCCGATATTTTCCTCGTTTCCGGGGAAGCCGTCACCGCCGCGACCATCCATCAGCCGGAGTTAGCCGCCGCGTTGCTGCACGGCATCGTCGGCGGGGATATACGCCGGACGGTGCCGGTGGCCACGCAAGGTGAACACTATCTTGCGCTCACCGACAAATACACGACGCACGGGAGCGATCAGGGTTTTCGTTATGTCCTGCTTTCCTCCTACGAAAAACGGCTCCGGGAGCAGCAACAAACCCGCACCACCTTGCTGGAAATCAGTCTGACCGGCATAATCTTGAGCGGATTTCTGGTCTGGCTGTTGATCCGGCAAATCACTCAACCGCTGGTGGAGCTGCGCGAAAATGCCGAGGCCGTGGGACGGGGCGATTTCACCCGTCGCATCACAAGTTTTTCCAACGACGAATGCGGTGCGGTCGCCGTGGCATTTAATGGGATGACCGATAATCTCCAGGCCTCGCGGGCCGATTTGGAAAAGGCCGTCGGCTCGCTCAAAACCGCGCAGTCCCAGCTTATTCAAAGCGAGAAACTTTCCGCCGTCGGCCAATTTGTGGCCGGAGTCGCCCATGAATTGAACAATCCGCTCACCTCGGTAATCGGATTTTCGGACCTGCTCAACCACACCGACCTTGATCCCAAATACAAGGAATACGTCGATCGCATCTCCAAAAGTGCGAGTCGCTGCCACAAAATCGTGAACAGCCTGCTGGGTTTTTCCCGGCAACATGAACCCGAACGAAAACCCGTGCAGGTCAATGAGCTCGCTGACGCCGTCATCGACATCATCGGTTACGATCTTCGCACGAGCAATATTACGCTGCAGAAGGAATACCGTGCCGACCTGCCCACGATTTTGGGCGATACCCATCAATTGCAGCAGGTGGTCCTCAATATTCTCAGCAATGCCCGCCAGGCCCTCGAAACCTACCGGCGCGATGGCCAGATCACACTGAGCACCGGATGCTCCGAACAGAAAGTGTGGCTCCGGATCAAAGACAATGGCCCCGGAATAAGCCCCGAAAATCTCACCCGGATTTTCGATCCATTTTTCACCACCAAGCCGCAAGGCAAAGGTACAGGCTTGGGACTCAGTCTTTCCTACGGCATCATGCAGGAACACCGCGGAAGCATCCGGGCGGAAAGCAAGCCCGGCAACGGGACCGAATTCATCCTTGAACTACCCGTCGCGGAATCCGGCACCGTTGCGACCGACCTCCGCACAAAGACCGCGGCACCGCTTGAGCCCAAGACGCGTCCGTTACGGGTTCTCGTCGTGGACGACGAAGAGTCCATTCTCCATTTGGTTGAGGAAGTGCTGAAAGCGGAAGGACACAAAGTCGAAACGGCTCCCAGCGGGGTGGAAGCACTTGGCCTCATTGAGCGCAATCCCTACGACGTGATCGTCTGCGACTGGAAAATGCCGGGACTGAGCGGAATTAATCTTTTCCAGGAATTACTTCAGAAAACCCCAAAATCCGCGAGCCGTGTGCTTTTCATGACCGGCGACGTGATCAAGGGCAACTTCCAGGAGTTTCTGCAAAAACACTCCCTTACCTGTCTCTCAAAACCTTTCGCCCTCAGGGAATTTCACCTCGCGATCGCGCGGATGCTCAAGCCCGGCACGAGCAATTAAAACGGAGCTTCGTCCGTCGGTCGCAAGGCCGCCGGACGCAAAATCAGCGCCGCGTAATAGGCCACGACCGCCAACAACGCGCAGACGATCAGAAACCAGTCTCCATGCTGGGTGTAGAAACTCTGCCGGCCCTGCCAGCGGAGGTCCCGCGTCACGGTGATGGTCTGTCCACCCCGGAAATAAATGCTGTCATCGTCATTCGTTACTGTGACGCGGGTATTTCCGTACTCATCAATCCATCCACTCCAGCCATCGTTGCCGCAGCGGATCACGGGACGCCGGGTTTCGACCGCCCGCAACACGGAATGAGTCGCGTGTTGGTAAGCGGCCCCACCCTCGCCGTACCACGCATTGTTGGTCAGCACCGCCAGAAAATCCGCCCCGGAACGAGCGCTATCGCGCGCCAGTTCGGAAAAAACGTCCTCGTAGCAAATCAAAACACCGGCCGAAAGCTGCTTCGCGCCAAACGAAACGACCAATGGGGTGGAATCATTTCCACGCTGGAAATCGCCCCCGATTGGCACGACTTTATCCAACCAGCCAAAGATCGGACGAAGGGGAATGTACTCGCCGAAGGGCACCAGTTTGCGTTTGGCATAGAGCATGGGCGAGACTCCTGAAACCGGATCCACCACCGTGGCGCCATTGTACCAGGATTGCGCCGGCCCATCCGGACCCTCGGTGTAAGCCGTGCCTAACAGGATCGGTTTGCCAATTGTTCTTGCCACGGAGTCCAGCCATGGAGCGACGTTGGCATCGTAATTGAGCGTGGAAGGCACGACCGCCTCCGGCCACATGACGAAATCCGGATTCCCCTTACGCGCGGTCGCCCAAGTCACTTTTTCAATGGTGCGAAGCACGTTGAGCGTTCGTTGCCTGTCCCATTTTTCCTCCTGTGGAATGTAAGGCTGAATAATGGAAATCCGCGCCAGCCGGCCGCTTTGTTGATGGAGAAAATCGCTCAGGAACGGAAACGCGCCGGCCATCAGCAAAATCAACGCGATCGAAAATTCCGGGCTGCGCTTCCGCAAACCGGTCGCTCCTTCAAAGAAAATCCGGTGCGCGTAGGCTGCGGTTCCAAGATTGAAAAAAGCGAGGATGAATGACACGGACCAGGCGCCCGCATAAGAGGCGCTTTGCAAAATCAAGGGACGCTGCCACTGGCTGGCTGCGAGCGGCAGCCACGGGAAACCGCCGAAAAGAGTGCTCCGAACCCATTCGAGCAGCACCCACCCAGCCGCCAGCCCGAGCAAAATAAGGATGCGCACAATTGAAAGATGACCGGTGGTGCGCGGAATCGTCCACCACGCCGCGAGGTACCACGCGCCGATGATCACGCCCACGAACGGTCCCAATAAAAACAGGCCGACCCAAGTGACATGATGCAACCAACCCAGCAGGATCGTCCAGGCCACCGCCTGCGCTCCCAGCACGGTCCACGCAAAGAGCTTAAAAGGCGGCCGGCGGTAGGCCCAAAGCAAAAGCGGCACCGCAAACACATATCCGGCTTCGCCGACATTGTAGGGCGGAAAAGCCGCGCAGGTGAGAATAACCGTCAACGCAAACGTCGCGAGCACCCAGCTCCATTGCGGGTGCTTTTGCCAGAGGGTCAGCTTCGGCTCGTAGGGATCAACTGTGGAGACTGCTTTCGGATCGGGCATTTTATCGCAGGCAGTTTGTGCCCGGCTCCGGGCGGATATGTCGCCGGAATCCCGGAGATTCCCGAATGGCCAACCAGGTAATTCCTGCAAAAGAAGGAGACACGACTCAAGCTGCGCCGTGGCAATTCTTGTATTTCTTCCCGCTGCCGCAGGGGCACGGATCGTTTCGCCCGACCTTTGGCGTTTCGCGCCGGATCGTGACGGCAGGCAGCTTTATCTCCTGCTCGGCGGGAGCCGCGGATTCCGTCGCGCCTGACGTGGACTGGGTGGCCGAAGCGAGCGCAGTGGGCGCTGCCGCCGGCCCTTGCAATTGCGCCGAACGGGAGAGAATGGCGAAAAGATTTTCGAACGCGTCGCGATTGGTAGCCGAGCGGAAAAGACTCGTGCAAATCTGCAGACGCACGTTGTTCATCAATTCCTCGAAAAACCGGAAGCCCTCGCTCTTGTATTCGACCAACGGATCCTTCTGGCCGTAACTGCGGAGTCCGATCGAACGGCGGAGCTCCTCCATTTCCGTGAGATGCTCCTGCCAGTGGTGATCGATCGCATTGATCACAATATAGCGTTCAAGACCGCCCAATGCCGTCGAATCCTCGACGGATTCCTTCAACGCGTAAGCTTTCTGGATGCGTTCGACCAACTCCTTCAACACGCCATCGAAATCCTTGCGATTGGCCAGTTCATCGACCTTCGCACTGACGGGAAAATGGGAGTTCAACCAGCCGACAAAACTTTCGATGCTGGACGCGGTCGTACCGCCTTTCTCGCCAAATCCGGCGGTTTCCAGCCGGCTCGCGAGTTCTTCCTCGATCATCTCGAAGATGATGCCCTTCGGCCGTTCGTCGTGCAGCGCGCTGTTGCGAATGCCATAGATGACTTCGCGCTGCTTGTTGAGCACGTCGTCATATTGCAGGAGTCGTTTGCGAATGGAGAAATTCTGCTGTTCGACTTTCTTCTGCGCGGATTCAATGGAGCGGTTGAGCAGCGAATGCTCCAGCTCCTCGCCCTCGGCCATCGCGCCTTCCATGATGCGGGAAGCCAGATTGCCCTGCAGGAACAAGCGCATCAGATCGTCTTCGAGGGACAGGAAAAACTTCGTCGTACCCGGATCGCCCTGACGGGAGCAACGACCGCGCAATTGCCGGTCGACGCGACGGGATTCATGCCGCTCGGTGCCCACCACGAACAAGCCGCCGAGGTCGCGAACGCCCTCGCCCAGTTTGATGTCGGTGCCGCGACCCGCCATGTTCGTGGCAATCGTCACCGATCCGCGATGGCCGGCGCGGGTGACGATCTCGGCTTCCTGCTGGTGAAATTTGGCGTTAAGTACGGTGTGGATGACGTTGGAGCGTTTCAGCATCCGACTCAGCACCTCGGACTGTTCCACCGTCACGGTCCCGACGAGCACGGGCTGGCCGCGCAGTTGCGCTTCCTGCACCTGCTTGACCACTGCGTTGTATTTATCGCGGCGGGTTTTGAAAATGGAATCGTTCCGGTCGATGCGAATGCACGGTTTGTTCGTCGGAATCTGCGTGACCGAGAGTTTGTAGATTTCGTTGAACTCCGTCGCTTCCGTTTCGGCGGTGCCGGTCATGCCCGCCAACTTCTCGTACATGCGGAAATAATTCTGGATGGTCACCGTCGCGTAGGTGCGCGTCTCGCGTTCGATATTGACGTTCTCCTTGGCCTCGACGGCCTGGTGCAATCCGTCCGACCAACGGCGACCCGACATGATGCGGCCCGTGTTTTCGTCGACGATCACGACCTTGCCATCCTGGACAACGTATTCGACGTCGCGTTCATAGAGCGCGTAGGCGCGGAGAAGCTGCGACAAAGCGTGGATATCCTCGGAAATCACCTCGTAGTGCGACTGGGCTTCGCGCTTGGCCTGATCCTTCTGCTCGGGAGTGAGCGACGCATCCTTTTCGATATCGATAAAGATGTTCGGCAAATCCGGCATCACAAATGCATCCGGCTCGGTCGGGCGCAAGGTGGTTCGGCCCTTTTCACTAAGGTCAGCCTGATGGTTTTTCTCATCGATCACGAAATAGAGCTCTTCCTTGAACTTGAAGAGCTCATCCTTGTTAAAATCGCTGTGCATCTCGACATCCGTTTTGTCGAGCAGCTTGCGCCATTCCGGGGTTTCCTGAAGCCGAAGCAGCAATTTGTTTTTGGGCATGCCGAGTTTGACCTGAAGCATCTTCATCGCCGCCGACTGTTTTTCCTCAGGGGTCAAATTCGGCTTTTCGAGCAGATCGCTCGCCTCTTTGACCAAGTGGTTGATCAAGCGGAGCTGGTCGTTGACCAGGGAGGCTACGCCCGGTTTGAGGCGCGTGAAAGGCTGTTCGCGCTCAATCGGGGCCGGACCTGAAATAATGAGCGGGGTACGCGCCTCATCCACGAGAATGGAGTCGATTTCGTCCACGATACAGAAAAAGTGATCGCGCTGCACCTGATCTTCCTTGCGCGTTGCCATGCCGTTGTCGCGAAGGTAATCAAAACCGAATTCCGACGCCGTGCCATAGGTGATGTCGCGACCATACATTTCGCGGCGAACCTCCGAATGCATTTGCTGCTGAATGCAGCCGACCGTGATACCGAGAAAACTATAGAGATGTCCCATCCATTCCGAGTCACGACGTGCAAGGTAGTCGTTAACCGTGACCAATTGGGAATTCCGCCCCGTCAACGCATTGAGATAAAGCGGCAGCGTAGCGACGAGGGTCTTGCCTTCGCCAGTCGCCATTTCCGCGATGCGCCCCTCGTGGAGGGTGATGCCACCGATCAGCTGGACGTCGAAATGGACCATATCCCACGTGAGCTCATGATCGCAAACCACGACCGGCCGGCCGCAAAGCCGGCGCGCGGCGTTTTTCGCTGCTGCAAAAGCCTCCGGCAACAAGGCCGTGAGCGTCTCACCCTGCGCGATCCGCGCTTTAAACTCGTCGGTCTTGGCCCGGAGTTGTTCGTCGGTGAGCTGCTGGTATTGCAGTTCAAACTCGTTGATGCGCGCTACGATCGGGCGGCACTTCTCAACATACTTGCGATGATGACGGCCGGAAAATTTCTGGAAGAGTGAGCTGAGCATTGAAGGGTACGAATGAAAACTACGGCAGAGAGCTTGGCAAATGGCAAAAGATGGCCTGATTTGAACGTCTAAACATCTGCACGGCAAGGAATGGCCGTGAGCTTCTTTTACAACATTCCGCAGACCGCGGGCGAATCCGCCGTGAAAGGAACTTACCGCGGAGGACGGAAACATGCCATTATCGACGACCTCACGACCCTCCCTGAGGAAAATCCCGACAACCTTCCATCCTCGAACCGGTTCAAAGTAACGGTTGAGATGGCTATGGCTCAGACCTTCGTTTTAAAATACGCGATGGTTTTCTCAAGGCCTTCAGTCAGCTGAATCTTCGGTTCCCATTTCAGGTATTTCTGAGCGAGGGTAATGTCCGGACGCCGCTGTTTCGGGTCGTCGGCCGGCAGCGGCTTATGCACTATCTTGGACTTGCTGTTCGTCAGTTTTAAAACCTGCTGCGCCAGTTCGAGCATGGTAAATTCACCCGGATTACCGATGTTCACCGGACCGACCGTTTCCGTCTGACTCATCAGACGCACAAAGCCTTCGAGCAAGTCGTCGACGTAGCAGAACGAGCGCGTTTGCTGCCCGTCGCCATAAATGGTGAGATCGACACCTTTCAACGCCTGGACAATGAAATTTGAGACGACGCGCCCGTCATTCGGGTGCATCCGCGGACCGTAAGTGTTAAAAATCCGCACGATCCGGATATCGACTTTGTTTTCGCGATGATAATCGAAAAACAGTGTTTCCGCGACGCGCTTGCCTTCGTCGTAACAAGACCGGCGGCCGATCGGATTCACGTTTCCCCAATAGGATTCCGGCTGCGGATGAACCGAGGGGTCGCCATAAACCTCGGACGTGCTGGCTTGAAAAACGCGCGCTTTCGTCCGCTTGGCCAGACCGAGGCAATTGATGGCTCCCATTACCGAGGTCTTGGTCGTTTTGATCGGATTATATTGGTAGTGCGGCGGAGATGCCGGGCAGGCCAGATTGTAGATTTGATCGACCTCATATTTGTAGGGATCGATTACATCGTGGCGGACAAACTCGAAGTGCGGATTGCCGAACAAATGGGCGATGTTCGCTTTGCTGCCGGTAAACAGATTGTCGAGGCAGATGACTTCGTTGCCTTGGGCCAAAAGCTTATCGCACAGATGGCTGCCAAGAAACCCCGCCCCGCCGGTGATGAGTATGCGCATAATGAAAGTGTGGTGGTGAAATAATGACTGGCTAGCTCGAAAAAAGTGCCCGGGCAGCTACACGTTCCCCGTTTTCGTAACGAGCAATCCAGCCGCGGTGCCAGGTGCCATAGTCCCCCGCTTCGATGTGAAGCCGTGCCTGCGCCATGAGATCGAGATAAAAATGGAGATTGTGCAGCGTGAGCAAAGTGCACGCCAGGATCTCGTTGGCCATGACCAGATGCCGGAGGTAGGCCTTGGAGAAATTACGGCACGTGTAGTTGTCCAACCCTTCCACGAGTGGCGAGGCGTCGGCGCGGTAACGCTCGTTACGAAGATTGATCAATCCGTCCGGCGTGAAGGCCGCGCCATTGCGCGCCACGCGGGTTGGATGCACGCAATCGAACATGTCCACGCCGAGCGCGATCATTTTTAAAATCTGCGGCGGCGTACCCAGACCCATCGTATAACGCGGCTTGCCGGCCGGCATGAAGGGCGTGGTCGCGGCAACCTGTTTCAACATCTCCGGCTCAGGCTCGCCCACGCTCACCCCGCCCACCGCGTAACCCGGAAAATCCAACGCCGCAAGGGACTCCGCTGCTTCCCGCCGCAGCTCATCGAAAGTCGAACCCTGCGCGATGGCAAAAACATGATGCCCCGTCGCCAGAAATCCATTGTCGGCCGCGATTTGTTTGCACTGCTGCGCCCACCGATAACTGCGATCCACCGCCCGCCGGCACTCGTCACGAGAGCAAGGCCACGGCGGACATTCGTCGATGACCATCGCAATATCCGAACCCAAATTCCCCTGAATCGTCATCACTTCGCGCGGACCCAGAAAAAGCTTCGAACCATCAAGGTGCGATTGAAACGCAATGCCGTCGTCCCGGATGTCGCGCAGTTTGGCCAGGCTGAACACTTGAAAGCCACCGCTGTCGGTCAGGATCGGACCGTCCCAGCCCACGAATTTATGCAACCCACCCATTTCACGGACCAACTCCGAACCGGGCCTCAGGTTCAAATGATAGGTGTTGCCCAATATGATCTGCGCCCCGGTTTCACGGATTTGCGCGGGGGTCAGCGACTTGACCGTTCCCTGGGTGCCCACCGGCATGAAAATCGGCGTTTCGATCGAGCCGTGCAGTGTACACAACCGCCCCCGTCGCGCGGCGGTTACTGTGTCGGTCTTCAACAGGTGAAAGTGGTCGGCCATCAGATCGCTTCACGCTGTCCGCGGACTTGACCCCCTGTCAATTGCGGGGTAGTTTTTTCAAAAGTGCTCCTGGTCATCGACAACTACGATTCATTTACCTTCAACCTGGTCCAATACTTCGGCCAGCTGGGCGTCGATATGCGGGTCTTTCGCAACGACGAACTGACGCCGGGGCAGGCATTGGATCTCAATCCCGAGCGCGTGTTGATTTCCCCCGGACCGTGCACGCCGTCGGACGCCGGCGTGAGTCTCGACATCATCAAAACATTCGCCGGCAAAAAGCCTGTACTCGGGGTCTGCCTGGGTCATCAATCCATCGGTCAGCTTTTCGGCGGAAACGTGATTCGCGCCCCACGCCAAATGCACGGCAAACGCTCTCCCATTCTCCATCGCGGCACGGATATTTTCCGTGATCTGCCTTCCCCCTTCATCGCCACCCGCTATCATTCGCTGCTGGTCGAGCGTTCAAGTCTGCCCGCTTGTCTGGAAATCACCGCCGAAACCGCCGAGGGCGAAATCATGGGGCTGCGGCACAAGCAACACGCGGTATTCGGCGTACAATTTCATCCGGAATCGATTGCCACCGAGGGTGGCATGAAGATCCTTCAGAATTTTCTGAGCCTGAATTAACCGTCATGCGCTGCCCCAAGTGCACTTCCATCGAGGACAAGGTGATCGATTCGCGCATCGCCCGCGACGGCAACAATACGCGCCGCCGCCGTGAATGCCTGGAATGCGGCAATCGCTTCACGACCACCGAAACCCTCGTTCGCGACAGCATGGTCGTGGTGAAACGCGACGGCCGGCAGGAACCCTTTGATCGCGACAAATTACTCCGCGCGATCCGCGCCGCCTGCCATAAACGTCCCGTCGACAATGAACAAATCACGATGCTCATCGAGGACGTGCTCGATGCCGTGGAAGCGCAATACGACAGCCAGGTTCCCACGAGCGCGATCGGCGAGCACGTGATGCAACGGCTGCGAAAAACCGATCAGGTCGCCTACGTTCGTTTCGCTTCCGTCTACAAGGAATTCCGCGATGTCTCGGAGTTCGTCCACGAAATCAGCAGCCTTGAGCCCGGCGAAACGCCGGCCACACCGAAGTCCAAGAAATGACGCGTTCCCCCCAGCTGCGCCGCCTTCATTTTCTCAATGCCCTTTTTGCCCCCGTGACGGGGCAGGATCTCTATCTCGCCCGGCAAATCGACGAAGCGATCAGCACCAGCCTCGGTGACACGATGGACCGCGAACCCACCGATCCCGCCTTCGTTAACGCCGTCGCGCAACTTTTCGAAAAACTTTGCGCTGACCGGCCGAAGCACGGATTTTTCCATTGGGATGCCGGTGCCGATGAAACAGGAGGCACCCCGCTGTTCGCTCGCGCCGGCGTCATGCAGGGTTTGCGGAAACTCGCAATTTATCCGGAGGCGACCCTCCTGGTCACAAACCTGCGCTCGGCCCACTGTCCCGCGTCAAAACGCTGGACCTCGCGCCGTCAGCAAAACTACCGCGACAGCCTCGCCCTGATCCGCGATTTGGCGGCTGCCCGTTCCCGCCGGAACGCGAACATGAATCTGCTGTTCCTTTGAAGCGCCGAAGTGTCGCGAAATTTGATTTTCTGAAATCGCCCCATGTCTAAAACGCTTTTCCAAAAAATCATCGGTCGGGAGATTCCCGCGAAGCTGCTGCATGAAGACGATCTCTGCATCGCGATTCATGACATCAATCCCCAGGCACCGGTGCATGTGCTGGTAATTCCGAAAAAAATGATTCCTCGCATCGGCCAGGCGGTCGTTACTGACCAAGCCCTGCTTGGCCATTTACTGCTGACGGCGGCGGCCCTCGCGACGAAACTCGGCGTCGCCGAATCTGGCTATCGTCTGGTGATCAACAACGGTCCGGACGGTGGCGAAAGCGTGCCGCACTTACATGTTCACCTGCTCGGGCAACGTCCGTTGGCATGGCCTCCGGGTTAACGATCATTTCCCGACTTTAGCCGGGTATCGACCGCTGCTAATCTTAGCCCCCGATCAGACTGGCTTTTGCGATGGCAGGCGGAACAACCCGTCGGCCAGCGTATCCCATTACCGACGCCCAACCGGCGACTGTAACGAAACTCCTCCCGAGCCGTCTCGCCGGTATCGCTTCGCATGAAATTCACGCCGTTCCTTCCCGTCTGCCTTTTTTCCATCGGTGCAACCTTTGGCTGGTGCGCGGAACAAGTCCCTGCCCCGTCCGATCCAGTGCACGCGGTCGAAGAAAAATCACCCGAGCTGCATCTGGCCGGTCAATTTGACAAAAATGGCGATAACCAACTCGACGCTACGGAACGACAGGCCGTCCGCGCCTATCTCGCCCAGCACCCGGAATCCACGCCGGACACCACTCTCGGACGTCCGGGATCCACGCCTCTCGAAATTGTCGACCTCGAACCGTCCAAGCCCGGCGACAAAATCAGCCCGACAGACGTGGTCATTTTCGCCGGAAAGCCCCTCTACGACGATACGAGCTTGCGCACGGTTTTTCTCGAATTTGAAGATTCCGATTGGGAAAAGGAATTGGGCGAATTCGCGCGCACCGATGTCAAAGTGCCCGCTCGTTTGATCCTCGACGGTAAAAGCTATTCAGGCGTCGGCGTTCATTTTCACGATCGTGACAGCACCGCGACGACGTCCAGCGGCTACAAAAGGGGACTGGACCTGACCGTCGGCGAAGCGGGAACGGACCAGACGATCGACGGCAAAAAGCACCTGTGGCTGGCGGATGCGTCCACCGACGCGACCTGCCTCCGGACCATGCTCTACCTGCAGGTCGCGCGACAGTACATCAAGGCACCGAAATCCAATTTTGTTCATGTGGTCATCAATGGGGAGAACTGGGGCACTTACGTAAACATCGAGCCCCTCGACGAATCGTTTATCCAGGAAAACTTTGAAACCGCCGACGGCGCGTGGTGGTCGGTTCGATCCGGCGGCACCCTCGCCTTCCTGGGGGACAAGACTGACGCGTACCGCGCAAATTACCTTCTGCAATCGAAGGAAGATTCCAACAGTTGGAAAGCCCTGATCGACCTTTGCAAAATCCTGAATAATACGCCGGCAAGTGGGCTTGAGGCCGCGGTCAGCCCACGGCTGGATATCGACAATGCCCTCCGCTTTCTCGCGCTGGAGAATGTCCTGATCAACCAGGAGGGATATGGCTCGACCACCGGCGGCTACGGTCTCTACCTCGCAAAGGACGGGCGTTTTTCTTTTATCCCGCAAGGCGCCGAACGAAGCTTCCGACTCGTCGAGGAAAGCGATTATGAGCGCGGTGCCCGCCGATCCGAACCGAGATCCCGGGAAGGGAAAGACGAAAAATCCGGCGGAAAGAAAAGCGACAATACCCCCAGCAAGGATCCAGTTGAGCGCGCCCTTCAAAAATATAATCCAAAGAATTTTCCCCATCAAAATACGACCGATCTCGCGATGCTGCTGAGCTACAGCTTCGTCAACAAAGCCGATAGCGACTTCGACGGGAAAATCAGCCGTGACGAGTGGCAGTCATTTGCCCGTTCCTGGTTCCTGGTCATGGATGAAGATCTGGTCGGGAAACTAACTCGCGATCAATTTCTCGGAAAATTTCGCGGCATGCTCACTCCCGCTTCGATCGCAGACGGAAGAACCAAACAGACTTTTGGCCAGGACGACGCTGCGGCCATCATCGGCGCCGATTTTTTCAAAGCCCTCGATCAAAACCACGACGGTATGATCACGAGCCAGGAAGTCACCGACACTTTCGCGCAATGGTTCACCGAATGGAGCAACCCCAAAACGGCGGTTATAACCGAGCCGGCACTGCGAAAAGCCTTTGACGGACTCTTCACGCGCACAATTTTCCTCGCGGATCAGTCCTTCATCGCACGACAAGACAAAACCATCCGTCCCGAGGATCTGGACGACGAACGCGGCGGGGGTCGCGGACGAGGACGCGGCCAGGGTGGCGGTGGTGGTGGAAGCGGAATTGGCTTGGGACCGCTACGCATCAGGGCGGGGCATGGTGGCGGCAACTCGCGCACTCTCGTCACGTTTAGCGAAGAACTCGATCCACTCAACGGACTAAGCGATGACAACAAACCGTTGATCAAAAAACTTCTCACGGTCCCCGCGCTTCGCATTCGTTATCTCGATTATGTCCGTGAAATCACCGAGAACTGGCTCACTTGGGAAAAACTTGGGCCCGTCGCGCAACGCTATCACGATCTGATCGCGGCCGGCGTGGAAAAAGAAACCCACAAGGCGAACAGCTATGCCCACTTCGTCCAGGAATTCGACCAGGAGACCACAGTCGGAGGACGAGACGGCGATGCGGCCACAAACCTCAAAAGTTTCATCACCGAACGCCACCGCTACCTGCTGGAGGACGACAATGTCATGGGCGTTAACACCGGCCCCTGAGCTGACGGGTGGCGCGCTGAACTTACGCCGGCGATCGCGCCTCGAACGCGCCGTCGGCCCGTTTGCTCACGAGTCTTTTTAATTCGAGGCCCATGAGGGCGACGGAAATTTCCGCCGCAGTCAGTCCGGTCTCCGCAGTCAACGCATCCACGCCAAAAATCGAACCACCTTCAAGGCAGGCCGAGACTTTCCTTTCGGTTTCGCTGAGATCGGGCATCAGTCGCTCGAGTAAATCCGGCTCGTCGGGCGACAATTTGGCGGTCTTCGGATGCAAGCCATCGAGGTAATTCAGTTCGGATAAAACATCATCCACGCTCGTCAGCAGTGTCGCCCCGTCGCGGATCAATTGGTGGCAACCATGACTGGTCGCCTGATCGATTCGTCCCGGCACGGCAAAGATCAACCGGCCCTGTTCCCCGGCAAACCGCGCGGTAATCATCGCGCCGCCGCTTGCATCGCTCTCGACCACAATGACCCCCTCGCTGATTCCGGAAACCACGCGGTTGCGCATCGGAAACGTCTGGCGATCCGCTTTTCGACCAAAGGGAAATTCCGAAAGCACGGCCCCGCTCTCGGCAATGCGCCGGTACAGATCGAGATTCTCCGGGGGATAAACGATGTCGATGCCACAGCCCAAAACCGCGGCCGTTTTTCCACCGACCGACAATGCTCCCTCATGGGCCGCCGTGTCTATGCCACGCGCCAGACCACTGACCACGCAAAAGCCAAGTTGGGCGAGTTGCGCCCCGAGTTTTTTGGCGATCGATTGCCCGTAAAGGGTCGTACGCCGGCTGCCGACGATCGCCATGCAGGGTTGATCGAAAAGATAACCGCCCCTGCGATAGAGACCGATCGGCGGGTCGTTGATTTCCTTCAGGAGTTTCGGATAACCCACGTCGCGCGTGGTGATAAAAGTCGCCCCGGCTTTCGCCAGACGCTCCTCTTCACGAGGCAGATCAAAATGAGTGCGCCAGTTAAGCAGAGCCGCACTCGTTTCCGGTCCAATGCCACGCACCGACTCCAAGCGGCGTTTGTTGGAAACAAGAATCTCCCGCGGATCACCGCCGAATTCCTCCAGCAGCCGATTAAGGGAAATGGGGCCGATATTAGGCAGGTCGTTCAGGACCATGAACGCCTGCTGCTCCGTCAATATTTCTTGCATGGGTTGAGGTGAGCGCCGGCCCGAGCTGCTCTAAAAGTTGGGAATTTTCTACGGCCACCTGTCCATGAGCGCGAGCCAGTAAATCGGCCGCGAGCCCGTGCCAGACTACGCCCCGGCAAGCCGCGAGCAACGGATCGTCCGGCGACTGCGCCAACAAGCCGCCAATTAGCCCCGCCAACATATCCCCGCTACCACCACGAGCCAGTACTGGTCCGCCAAAAGGGCTGTAATAGGTGTTTTTTCCGTTCGTGATGTGAGTCAATGGTCCCTTCAAAACGAGCACGCCGCGCGGACACCTGAATTTTTGCCCCGCGTACAAAGCCGGCGCGATGCGTTTGAATTCACCCGCGTGCGGCGTGCATACAAACGGTTTTTTCCCCAATGCCTCGATCACCTCTGGCTGCAAGGCATCGGCATCCAGCAGAATGGGCAATGCCGCTTCGCCCGCAATCCGGCGGACGAGCTCAATTGATTCGGGAGCCGCGCCCAGACCAGGTCCCACGAGCAGCGCGTTCGCCCGCTGCAGACGTTCGCGCAGCAATGCCAGGGCCGCCACCGAAAGTCCGCCGGTACTGCCTGGCGGGCAGCCAACCCACATCACCTCGGGATGAACCGCGGCGTATGGTGCGGCCAACGGTTCAGGCACCAACGCCGTCACCAATCCAACCCCGCTTCGCAACGCCGCCCGCACCGCCAACATGATTGCGCCGGGGTAATTGTGCGAACCGCCGACAACACACAGATGACCAAAAGTCCGCTTGTCCGAACGGGACGACCGGAGCATCGCAATCGGATCGAGGAGCGATTCAGTCAATATGCGCCGATCAGATTTTGGATTTTTGCCCTGGAAGAAACCGAGGTCCAAATAGCGCAAGCGGCCAACCAGCGGGCCGTTGGGTTCCGCCACCACCGGCGATTTCACGATCCCCGTGGCATAGGTAAAATCAGCCCGAAATCCTTTCGCAGCACCCTCGTCACTCATCCCACTGGGCAAATCCACCGCCGCGCGAAATCTGATGCCGGCGTGGGCATTCACCCACGCGATCAATTGACCGGTCTTTTTGTCGAGAGGTGGATGGAACTGAAAACCAAACACTCCATCGAGACACAGGTCGTATGCCACGGACTCAGCTTTTAAGCGGGAAAATTCCATGCGGCGACATCGCTTCCCCGCCGCTTCCATTAACTCGTCCAATGCGCGTCTGGCAAGGGGGCAAAAGGAAGACTCACCAAAACACAGGAAAATGTCCGCGATCGCAGCCGGAAATTTTTCAAGCAACCATCGCGCGGCCAACAAGGCGTCGCCGCCATTGTGCCCTTTTCCAACCAGCACCAACAGTTTTGCGCTGTCGGCAAATTCACCGATTTCGCGGAAATCGTCGAGAATTCCCCGGGCGATCTCCGCACCTGCCATTCGCATCGCAGCCCATTCCGACTTTTCGTTTTCCAACTGCCGTTTTTCCCACTGACCCGCTGCGGCGCATCCAAGGATTGGTGGGAAATCGATCGTTTTCATGGACGCTCGAGGGAAATCAGGTTAATGAGTGGTCTCAGTCACTGAGCTCGGTACCGGAGGCGGTAAGATTTTGGGTGCCGGTACATCTATCTCCACTTTGCCGGGATTGGCAAATGGGGGCGGCGAGATCGGAGGTGCTGGCTCGCGTTCGCTGTTCGGCACTTGTTTATTCCCGGACGTATAGAAACGAATGGGACAGTCATCCGAAAGGCTTTTGTCCCATCGATAGCCTTGATCGTGAGGTTCGGAAATTTCTTTGAATCGGACACGACCATCCACCCGGATCGCCTGGAAAAAGTAAGCGTAGGTTTTCATGACGGGATGCCAGTAGGCGAATCTGGTGCGGCCATCCTTCCATTCGGCCTTGTCGGCCCAGATCGAAAAAATCTCCGGCAGGCCGCCCAGATCAGGGTTGTCTGGAAGTCCAACGGCGCGCAGCTCCAGCGCCATGGCGCTTTCTAACGCCGGAATTTCAGGAGTGACCTCCTTCCGCGAAGGCAAAGCGATAAACGCAACCCAGATCACCAGAAGAAAGAACAGGACCAAGGCGGTTTTGCCCGCGGAAATTCTCCCGGTTACTGGCCTGGTTGCAATCACCCGTGTTTTAACAGCGCCGCCACCGCCATTGCGTGGGTATCCGTATGTGAGAGACTCACCCACACATGCGTGGCTCCGACTTCCTTGAGAAGCGCGGCGGCCTTTTCATCAAGCCGCACCAGTGGTTCCTTTCGCACCCCGTGATAGACGGAAACAGAAGTCCAATGCAGGTATTCGCCGATGCCGGTCGTGAAACATTTTGAAACCGCCTCCTTGGCCGCCCAGCGCGCAGCGTAGTGTTTGTAGGGATATTTCAAAGTGCTGCAGTACGCCTGTTCCTCCTCGGTGAATACCCGTTTAAGAAAACGATCCCCGTGTTTCGTCAGCACGCCTTGAATCCGATCAACGTCAATCAGGTCGCAGCCAAGGCCGATCAATGTACCGCCGGGAGGAAGAACGAGATTCATGGATTCATCAGCCGCTTCATTTCGCGCACTGCCTCCTCGATGCCGCCAAACAAAGCGCGGCTGACGATACTGTGGCCGATGTTGAGCTCGCGCAAATGAGGGATCGTGCGAACCTCGGCAATGTTGACGTAATTGATGCCGTGGCCCGCATTCACAGCAAGTCCCGCGCAGTGTGCTTGGACAGCACCAGCGCGCAGACGCTGAAATTCGCTCGCGCGGCCGGAGTCGTAATACGAATTGGCATACGCGCCAGTGTGGAGTTCGATCCACGGCGCTTTCAACTCCGCGGCGAGCGCGATCTGCTTTTCCTCGGGATCGACGAAAAGACTGGTCTTGATCCCGGCGGCGTTCATCGCGTCGATCACGCGCGCGACTTTATCGCGATGCTTCACAACATCGAGGCCGCCTTCAGTGGTAATCTCCTCGCGGCTTTCCGGAACGAGGCAGACCGAATGGGGCTTCAACTTAAGGGCGAATTCCGTCATCGCCGGCGTGCACGCCATTTCAAGATTAAGCCGCGTCGATTTCGACTCTCCTAATCGCCGGACATCCTCATCCTGAATGTGCCGGCGGTCCTCGCGCAGGTGAACGGTGATACCATCGGCACCCGCTTTTTCGCAACGAAAAGCCAGTTCAACCGGATCGGGCTCGATATTGCCGTCCATCATTTTTCCTGCCTGCCGGTAGCGGGCCTGCCTCAGGGTGGCGGAGTGGTCGATATTGACGCCGAGCAAAATCATGAGGTGATCAACATACAAAAAAACCGGATGCGGGAAATAAGTAAAAGTTCCTGGCCGGCGCTTTCGCTCTTCCAGTTTTCCCTGGTTCCCCCTTGCTTTGCAGGTCATGCCACCATCCAAGCCCAAACCGGAAAACCTGTGGCTGAACCTCATCTTTAACGTCGCGCTCCCCACGGCGATCCAATCCTGGGGCAGCGGTGACAGGGGGTTTGGTCCGAAATGGGGGTTGATCGTCGCACTGCTCTTTCCCCTCGCTTATGGAATTCATGATTTTGTCGTCCGGCGCCGGTTTAATTTCATTTCCATCCTCGGATTCGCGAGCGTTTTGATCACCGGTGGGTTTGGGTTACTCAAACTCGATGTCTTCTGGTTTGCGGTAAAAGACGGAATTTTACCCCTCCTCATTGGCGCCGCGATCTTCCTTTCGATCCGCACCAAGGCCCCGCTGGTTAAGGAAATGCTCTACAACCCCCAATTGATCGACGTCGAACGGGTTGATTCCGCGTTGACCGCGCGGGGCGAACAGGAAGGGTTCGAGCGCCTGCTCAGGCAGGCGAGCTATCTGCTCACGGTGGCGATGCTGCTCAGTGCGGTGCTCAACTATAGTTTTGCTCGCTACATCATTCGCAGCCCCAGCGGTACCGAGGCCTTCAATCGGGAACTCGCCAAGATGCACTGGATCAGCCTCGCCGGCCTCTCCCTCCCGGTCATGGCGATGATGATGTACGCCCTCTGGCGCCTGCTGGGCGGACTCGAGTCGATCACCGGATTGACCCTTGATGAGATCCTCCGGCAACCTGCGGAAAAGAAGGCCGTTCCGGTTGCGATGGATCCAGCTCCACTCGCTTCAGAAGCGCCGAAGAAGGAACGCTTGGATCAGTCGACCTGACGAAAGGGAGACGTCGCGGTCTGGCGACACCATTCACTTACGATCGGTCAACGGAACGTATTCGCGTTTCACCGGGCCCACATAGATCTGCCGCGGCCGGTAAATACGCCCTTTCGGATTCGACGCCACTTCACGCCAGTTGGCGATCCAGCCCGGCGAGCGACCGATTGCAAACAGGACCGTAAACATATTGGTCGGAATACCCAACGCCCGCATAATGATGCCGCTGTAAAAATCGACATTCGGGTAAAGCTTGCGGGAAATGAAATAATCGTCCTTCAGCGCCGCCTGTTCCAGGTTCTTGGCGATATTCAGCAACGGATCGGATTTCCCCAATTTCTTAAGGACGACATCGCAAGCCTGGCCAATGATTTTTGCCCGCGGGTCGAAATTACGATAAACAGCGTGGCCGAATCCCATCAATCGGTTGCTCTTACTGCCCCCTTTCGCTGCTTCGATGAAGCGAGTGCCATCGTCGTTTTCGTCATGAATCGACTGAAGCATTTGCATCACGGCGACATTGGCGCCCCCGTGAAGCGGACCGGACAAGGCGCTGATCGCAGCCGAAAGGGAAGTGAAAAGATTCGCCCCGCTCGAACCCACCATGCGCATGGTCGAAGTGCTGCAATTCTGTTCGTGATCGGCGTGCATCAGGAGAATCAGATTCAGCGCCCGCGAAACCTCGGGATCGTTCGCATACTCGCGATACGGCTCCGAAAACATCAGATGGAGGAGATTATCGCAAAATGGGAGATCCTTCGGATGAACGAACGGCAGACCCTTATTGTGGCGATAGATCATCGCCCCGATGGTACGGATCTTCGAAATTGCCATCGCGGCGGCGAGGTCGAATTGCTGCAAATCCTTTTCGAAGTTATTCGTCGCCAGCTGTGGATAATAGGCGGCGAGCGAACCCACGATGGCCGATAGCATCACCATTGGAGAAGCTTCCTTTGGGAAGCCCTCGAAAATCCTCTGCATTTGCGTCTCGATCGCCGCATTTTCCCTCAGCATATGACCAAACGTCTGGCGCTGCTTCGGATTGGGCAGCTCCCCGTAGATCACCAGATAAGCCGTCTCAACATAATCGCTTTGTGCAGCCAGCTGCTCAATCGAATACCCCCGATGGCGCAGGATGCCGTTATCTCCGTCAAGATACGTGATCTCGCTCTCGCAAGAGCCGGTGTTCCCGTAACCCTGATCGTACAGGATGTATCCGGAATCCTTTCGCAAGGCACGAACATCGATGGCTTTCTCCCCCTCGCTTCCGGTCATCACGGGGTAGGAAATTTCCTTATCGTCGATTTTGATCAGGGCGTTTTTTGGCATGGGGGACAGTGATAAAAAGAGCAGAAATTGAGCCGGTTGCAAACAAAGCCTCCCATCGACTTCTCTTCGTTGGCAATCATTAGCTGATCACCTGCCGTGAATAGGAAAATTTAACACTGGCAGCTGGATTGTCCCGGGATATCGCGCCTGCGACACGATCCAATCATTCTGACTGAAAGCTCGGCACGGCAAAGCGCGACAGCGGAAAGCCTTCGTTGAGCACGATCTGGTCAAAAATGATGGTAGTCACCTGTCCATGCGGGCCCTTGTTGACGATCTTCCTCGGAAAACGAATGCCATCGACCATCAACCCACCTTCTTCACGGATTTCGCCGCCATTGGCCGTTTCGGTTTTAACCAGGCGACCGGTGCTCTTGTCGAAGTACCGACGGAAAACAATATGGTCAGAATGAATGAAGGAGATTTTCGCGCATACGATTCCGTCAATCGTGGCATCTTCGTCCAACTGCACCGTTCCTCCACTATGCTCAAGCCCCGCGAAGAAATTTAGATTTTCCCAGGTATTGGCCCGCAATTGCTTGATCTGCTCGCTATCAAGCAATGTCAGTCTCCATTTTTTCGGATCTTTTCGGTCCGTGATTCTCGACCACCCGTCATAATCATCGAGCACCATTGTGTCTGTCGTGGCGTCCCGATGGACGATCATCATCTGTTCGTATGGCTTTTGGAAAATGATTTCCAATGGCAGCTTTTTCAAGGTTCCTGCTGGAGCGCCTTTGGCCTCATCCGGAAGCTCGCTAACCATGATCTCAATCGAACCAGTGAAGTGAATGCTTTTGACCGCATTTAACGCACTGTCCGAACCCAGATACGCTCTGGCTTTGGCGATCACCTCGTCTGCAGAGACCGCCCAAACGGAGTTGGCGAAAACCAAAACCGCGACTGAAAAAAACGAAGCCAGTCGAAATTTCATGCGAAGAGGAAGACCACGTCCAAAAAAATTTGTGCCCTGCTTTGCGTTTCGCAACGGGAAAACTCACTCCCACTCGATGGTCGCAGGAGGCTTGGAGCTTATATCCAGAACCACGCGGCTGACGCCCCGGACCTCGTTGGTAATCCGGCTGGAGATCTTTTGGAGGACATCGTGCGGCAATTTCGCCCAATCCGCCGTCATCGCGTCGATGCTTTCCACAATCCGCAGGGCAATGACGTAATCGTACGTCCGTTCGTCACCGAATACGCCGACCGTTTTCACCGGGAGGAAAACCGCGAACGACTGCCAGACTTTCCAATAATATCCCGAAGCCATCATCTCATCCTGCAGAACCGCGTCCGCATTACGCAGGATTTCCAGCTTCTCCTCCGTAATATCCCCCATCACGCGCACCCCGAGACCCGGGCCCGGGAACGGCTGACGCCAGACCACTTCGCGGGGAAGTCCGAGCGCCGATCCGACCTTGCGCACCTCGTCCTTGAAAAGTTCCCGCAGAGGTTCGATCAGCTTCAATTTCATCCGCTCCGGCAGCCCACCCACATTGTGATGGGTCTTGATCAACGACGCGGGATTACCCGCAATCGACACGCTCTCGATCACGTCTGGGTAGAGCGTCCCCTGCCCTAAAAACTCTGCACCGCCAATGGATCGGAGCGACTTTTCGAAAACCTCCACGAAAGTCTTTCCGATGATTTTCCGTTTCTGCTCGGGTTCGACAATGCCCTTGAGGCGTTTCAGAAAAAGTTTCGACGCATCGACGACACGCAAATCGATTCTGAAATTCCGCTTATACAGGGCCTCGACATATTCGCGCTCTCCCTTGCGGAGCAGTCCATTGTCAACAAACACACAGGTGAGCTGTTTCCCGATCGCCCGGTGCAGGAGTGCCGCGGCAACGGACGAATCAACCCCGCCGGAAAGCCCGAGGAGCACGCGTGCCTTGCCCACCTGCGTGCGAATGGCGTCCACCGCGTGGGCAATGAAATCCTTCGTGGTCCAGTCCTGTTTGGCCCGGCAAACGCCCACGAGAAAATTCCGTATCATGTCCACGCCTCGTTCCGTATGGAAAACCTCCGGGTGAAATTGAATGCCATAGAACCCCCGTTTCACATCCTCAATGCCGGAGTATGGCGAATTCTCCGAAACCGCCGTCGCCACAAAACCCGGCGGAAGTTTGGTGAGCTTGTCGCCGTGTGAATTCCAAATCCGGAGTTTGCGCGGCAGGCCCGCAAAAAGTTTACCGGGCTTTTTGATCGTCAGATGACCGTGGCCATATTCGCGCTCCTTGCTGAGCGCGATCTTGCCGCCGAGGAAGTAACCCATCAACTGCACGCCATAACAAATGCCGAGCACCGGAACGCCGAGCTTGAAAATTTCCGGATCGGGGTGCGGCGCAGTCTTGGCATAGACGCTTTGCGGTCCACCAGAGAGGATGACTCCCACGACTCCGTCCTCGCGCAATTTGGAGGCCGGCGTGGAGTAATGATAAATTTTTGAATAAACCTGGCTCTCGCGAATGCGACGCGCAATGACCTGCGTGAGTTGTGAACCAAAATCGAGAACGGCGATAGTCTGTGCCATGCGAAGTTATGGGTGAAACCCCATGAGTGAATCAATCTCAATCACGATCCCTGCCTCATCCCGTCCTTAGCACTTGCACCGGACGAGGGAATACTTGTCCGCAACGCGCCGAACAAAAGCAGGCAAACGCCAATTCCCATCCAGATGATCCACGTCATTGGAACCTCAGAGGCCAAACGCGAAAGCGGCCCTTTTCGCGCATCAGTCGACAGACTTGGCGGCAGGTACGGTTGCACATCCGGGTCTCGAAGAAGTTTAAGCGTAAGATCGAAGTGGGGAAAACGGTGCGTCCGACGATCAAATTCCTGCAATGGAGCCACGTTATCGGACGAGAGGAATCCACGCACCACGTTCTTCTGCTCCACCGCATACTCCTTCTGCTGACGAAGCATCGCGCCCGAATGGAGGGGATTGTTGACCTGCCAAAAAGCCGTTCCCACTGCAATCGACCACATCAATGCAAAACCCATTTTCCACCCGGTAAACCGGCGTTCAGGTCCCGCGAGTAATCGCAGCAACGCAAGGCCATTGGCGAAAATACCGACAAGCAAAACGCAAAATAGCGAACGCCGATGGATTCGGGTGTAATGATCCGCCCGTAGGCAATCGCGGAGGCCACGAGAAATACCCAGAGCCAAAGCAGCGCCACCATGCGGGCAGGGAATTGGTTCCACCATCGGGAAAGTGACCAAACAGCCGCGCCGATGCAGGGCGCCTGAAATAATAAACTCCATCCGAGGCTGTGGAATGGCCATTACAACAAATAGCCCGTGCGAATCAGCGTTTGGTAGAGATGCACAAAGCCGTGGCCCGATGAAGCTACTTGCATTGGCAGGAGCCACCAACCGTAACCGCACAACGCAAGGTTGACGCCAACCGTGCACCATGCCCCGACATCGCGCCTTCCCCGCGCAATTTCGGAAATCGCAAAAGCCATCATCAACGCCGCCGACATGAGCCCGGCCGCAATGGAAAATAAACCGCAAAAACCAGCGAGTTGAGCAGCCCACCACAGTCCGTCAATTCGCATGGAGCGCGCCGTTCCGTAGATGTGAAGCGACCCGCAAAGGAGCAGGAAGACAAATTGCGACTGAAATCCCCACAGGATATTTTCGTAGGCACAGGGCGCGGAAAAAAGTATCGCCATAAATACGGCGGCAACGACTAACCACCAGCCGCGCATCATTTGGCAGGCAATCCGCCATGCGACCATCAAGAACGCCGCGTAAATCGAGACGTTAAAAACGATTTCGACGTAACAATCCCATTGACCCTCGTTAGCCACAATCAGCCCTCGCGTAATCAGACGGGTGATGGCGGGCCGATGTTCACCGTGTGGCCAGAAAAAACTCGCCCAATTAAGGCCTCCATGGAACGGTGCCTGCAGAAAGTAAGCTCCTTCCGCCGCCCATTGATCGGCAAATGGCTGGTCGGTGCCATAAAAGTGAATGAGCCCAAGTTTGGCTCCCACGACAAAAAGAAGAACCCCGATTCCAAGCGATCACCCGCGGGGCCGACCCGCTTCATTTTGATTTTCTCCCACCCGCGCCACGGTATTCAAAATTTCAACCGGGTGTTCTGATGGCCGCATTTCGGGCAGGACGCGATCTCCGTGCCGGCTTTCTCGGTATAGAGATGATCGCAGCGGATGCAGTGGAACGTGATTTTTCGGCGCTCGGCATCATAAAAACCGCGATCACGCCGATCGTAGTAGACCCACATAAACCCAAACACGCCCAGCACCAGCAGGCCATAAATGATAACATCCAGGGTATAATCGGACGGAAGCACCATGGGAATTTTTCAGGAACAACCGCTGACGCCAAGGGGGAAATAAAAACGCGCCGACCTCGCGGTACGGCGCGTTGAGAGTAACGGGAATCCCCGGGCTTAGCTCTTGGCTTCGCCTTCGGTCGCGGGAGCTTCCACAGCAGGAGCGGCCTCGGCAGTGGCAGTCGCAGCGGCTTTTTTATCACCGGACTTCCTGGCACTCTTCTTTTTGGAGCCCTTGGACTTTTTGTAACCTTCATCCTCGGCGCTGATCAACTCGATCAAGGCCATCTCGGAGGCATCGCCGATGCGTTGCGGTCCGAGTTTATAGATGCGGGTGTAACCACCGGCGCGATTGGCGAACTGCTTCGCCTTTTCGTTGAAAAGAAGGGTGATCGCCGCTTCGTCGCGCACGTCCTTGAGGGCCATGCGGCGGAGGTGAATCGCGTCCTTCTTTTCGGAGGCGGCCGCGGCATTCTTGGCCTTGGTAATAACCTTCTCGATGAAGGGACGAAGGGCCTTGGCCTTGGTCAACGTAGTCTCAATCCGACCATGTTTGATAAGGGAGGCACCCATGTTGGAGAGCATCGCTTTGCGGTGCTCGCGGGTGACGCCGAGGGAGGCGTGATGTTTATTGTGACGCATTGGGTTTGTTTAGTTGCGATTCCCGATCGGCAATCCGGTCGCAGCGTTGGACGGCAGCGGACGGCGCGAGAACCAGTGATCAAATTTAAAATGACGGATTCCGAATGACGAAGATCAGAGGCAGACACCAAATGCGAGAGACGAAATGGCCAGTGGGCCAAATCGCCATTCGTCATTCGGTATTCCGTCTCAGGCTTCTTTCTTCGTCTCGAGGAGACGCTCGTCGAACTTCATGCCGAGTGACAGGCCGAGCGCTTCGAGCTTTTCCTTGATTTCGTTGAGGGATTTTTTGCCGAAATTGCGGTACTTGAGCATTTCCTGCTCCGTCTTCATCGCGAGCTCGCCGACCGTTGTGATGTTGGCGTTGTTCAAGCAATTCGCCGCACGGACCGAAAGTTCGATTTCGTTGACCGACATGTTGAGGAGCTTGCGGAGCTTGTTCTGCTCTTCGGAAACCTCAGCCGCCTGACTCTCGAACTCGTAGTTCTCCTGCGAAACGCGATCGAACACGTCGAGGTGATGCTTGAGAATCGAAGCGGATTGCTTCAGCGCGTCATCGGGAGTGATGCGACCATCGGTCCAGACTTCGAGCACGAGCTTGTCGTAATCGGTGATCTGGCCGACACGGGTGTTCTCAACCGCGTAGCGAACAAGACGAACCGGGGAGAAGAGCGAGTCGATCGGAATCACGCCGATTGCCTGTTCTTCCTTCTTGTTGTTTTCACCGGGGCAATAGCCACGGCCGGTCTTGATCTCGATCTCGGCTTCAAAGGCGCGCTTGGTGTCGAGCGTGCAGATAACCTGGTCGGGATTGACGATCTTGATATTGGCATCGCCCTGAATGTCAGCCGCGGTGACCGGACCTTCGCGGTTCACCTTGAGTTGCAATCTCACCGGTTCGCGTTTCTCGGAAACGATGAGTACTTTTTTCAGGTTGAGCACGATGTCGGTGACATCCTCGACGACGCCGTCGACGCTCTGGAACTCATGGTTGACGCCCTCGATCTTGATCGAGCTGATGGCGCTGCCCTCGATGGAGCTCAGCAAGACCCGGCGAAGGGAATTGCCAACGGTGTGACCATAGCCGGCCTCGAAAGGCTCGGCGATGAATTTGGCGTAGGTGGCGGTGGAGCCTTCCTCGACCTTGGTGAGTTTGGATGGAATTTCGAACTTTCCGAGGCGCTTTGGCATGGCGGGAATATATTGGATTTTTATAGCAGAGTTAAATGAAGCGACCGGCAAAAAAGCTTAGAAGCGTGAGTAGTATTCGACGATGAGTTGCTCGTTGATCGACGGCTCCATTTCGTCGCGGGTGGGCAGGCGGGTGATCGTGCCCTTGAGAGCTTCGTCATTGCGCGTGAGCCAGCCCGGGACAACGCGGGCGCGATTTTCTTCGATCGCGCGGGTGGCGAGTTGGCGGGATGAATTGACGGCCTTCATCTCAACTTCGTCGCCCTGCAGCACTGTGTAGCTCGCGATATCGACCTTGCGGCCGTTCACGCGCACGTGACCGTGGTTGACGAGCTGGCGGGCGGCAGCGCGGCTCTTGGCGAAACCGAGGAGATAAACCACGCTGTCGAGGCGCGTCTCGAGGAGCTGCAGAAAACGTTCGCCGGTGACACCGCGCTCTTTCTTGGCGATGGCGAAGGTGCGGCGGAACTGGCGTTCAAGCAGACCGTAGATGAAACGGAGCTTCTGCTTTTCCGCGAGACCGACGGCGTACTCGGATAGCTTGCGGCGCGATTTCGGGCCGTGCTGACCGGGCGGGAAATTGCGGCGCTCGAGCACCTTGGCCGAACCGAGAATGTACTGGCCGAAGCGGCGACTGACGCGGGTGGATGGTCCTGTATAGCGAGCCATGGTAAATAATAGTTAGCGGGTTGAGGTCGGATTAGACGCGGCGGCGTTTGCGGGGACGGCAGCCGTTATGCGGAACGGGCGTGACGTCGATGATGGAAGAGATTTCGAGTCCGATGGCTTGAAGACCGCGGATGGCGGAATCGCGGCCGAGGCCGGGACCGCTGACACGAATCTGAACTTCCTTGAGGCCGTGAGCCATGGCGTTGCGGGCGGCGTCTTGAGCAACAACCTGAGCGGCGTAGGCCGTGGACTTGCGGGAGCCGCGGAAGTTGCACTTACCGGCGCTGGACCAGGAAATGACGTTTCCCTTGGCGTCCGTGATCGAAACGATCGTGTTGTTGAAGGTCGCTGCGATATTCGCGACACCGGAAGTGATGTTTTTCGAGCCCTTAGCCTTGCGAACCTTAACTGAAGACAATTCCTCCTTGAGGAGATCTTCAGCGGTTGCGGCCTTGGCCACACCACCGACGAGTTCGACCGGAGCAGCCGGGGCGGCAGCTTCGGTTGAAGAAGCTTTGGGCGCCTTTTCCTTGGCTGGTTTGGCTTCAGCCGCGGGAGCGGCGTCGGCAGCGGCGGCGACCTTCTTGGGCGCCTTTTCCTTCTTGGGAGCAGATTTCTCTTCGGACATGGAGATAAGATTTTAAGATTAGACTTCCTTCGCCTTGGTGACGCCAACGGTCTTGCGCGGGCCCTTGCGGGTACGGGCATTCGTGCTGGTGCGCTGACCGCGAACGGGCAGACTGCGGCGGTGGCGCATGCCACGGTAGCAATTGATGGCCTGCAGGCGCTTCAAGTTGCCGGCAATATCGCGGCGGAGATCACCCTCAACCACCCACTTGTTGTCAGTGATGATGTGGAGAATTTTGTTCAGCTGCTCTTCGGTGAGATCCGAGGCGCGCATGTTGGCGTCAAGGCCGGCATTGGCGATAATAAGGTCGGCCCGGGCAGGGCCAATGCCGTAGATGTACCGGAGGGAATATCCGATCTTCTTTTTGGCGGGAAGTTCAACGCCGAGGAGACGTGGCATGGGATGATAGGTTAAGGTGGAAGTTTATGTTTTGGAAAGTGAGGGAAAATCAATTCGAGGCCGACCGGGGAATCGTAAGGATTTCCGGAGCCGATTCAGTCGTAAGCACAGTATGCTCAAAGTGAGCGGATGGCGAACCGTCGGTCGTGACGATCGTCCAGCCATCGGAGAGAGTCCGCACTTCGTAACGGCCCAAATTGACCATGGGCTCGATGGCGAGCGTCATCCCGGGTTTGATTTTCTCACCGGAATTGCGCCGACCAAAGTTCGGAATCTGCGGTTCCTCATGCATCTCGCGGCCAACCCCGTGGCCGACCATTTCACGCACCACGCTGAATCCATGACTCTCAACAAAAGTCTGGATTGCATGGGAGATGTCGCCGATCCGGTTTCCGGTGACTGCCTGCTTAATGCCGATGGAAAGCGCTTCCTCGGTAACCTTAAGCAGCCCGGCAGTGCGTGGCGCGATGGCGCCCACTGGGACCGTCTGGGCGTTATCGCCAATGTATCCGTTGTACTCAACGACCACATCAAGGGAGATAATGTCCCCATCGCGTAGAATCCGTTTAAGCGAACCGATGCCATGCACCACTTCCTCGTTAACCGAGAGACAGGTGTAGGCGGGATAGCGGCGGGAGTGCAACTGGTAGCCGTAGCAGGCGCTGCGAGCGCCAAACGAGGCAATGAGTTCGCGGCCGATCTGATCCAAGTCGTAGGTCGTAATACCGGGACGAACCTGTTCCTTCATTCGCGCAAGTACGCTTGCGGCGATGGAACAGGATTCCCGCATCCGCTTAATGGCCTCCGAATTTTTAATCGGGATCATCAGGCGGCGGCGGGTATGGCCCCAATCAGGAGCCCTTGTGTGCGGTAGTGGGTGACGACGTCTTCCTTGACCGAGACTTCGGAGGAAGGGAATGAAGCGAAACAGGCAGTGAGGTTTTCACCACGGGCTTCGAGCCATTCGTCGAACACCAACGCTTGGAGCAACGTAGCCGGGAATCCTTCGAGAAGGAATCCCGCATCGGGTTTGCGCGCCCAGAACCATTTGCGCAGAATGGCAACTTGGATCTGGTCGGCATTCTGCCGGATGGCAGAACGCGTGATTGCCTGCGCGGCCTGTTGGCCGAGAGGCGTGCGTCGCGAAATCTCCTGTTGCACGAGAAATGCAGGAGAGACGTGCTCAATATTCAAAGAACGACCTTGAAGAATCATATCCGCAAAATGCGAACCTGACGAACCAAGGAGAATGATTTTCGCCTTCGCGGACGCGAAGGCGGAAAAGGCGCTGGAGTGTTCAGCCCCTTTCACCGAAGTAAAGTATTAAAGAGCAAATTCCCCACCCGCGATCAGTGAAGATTCCGCCGGATCAGCCAGGCGGTAATGCCAACCAAAAGAATAACCACCATGACGGCAGTCAGTTGCATGACAGCCTTGTCGCTGGCCACATCGCCAATGGCTACACTGGCGGAAGTGCTGCGACCACGGACGCGGCCTTTTTTCAAAAACCCATCGTAGTGCCTCTGCAGCAGGAAGGTTTCAATCTGCCGCATCGTATCGAGAATTACGCCGACTGTGATCAGCATACCGGTGCCACCGAAGAAATAAGCAATACGAGGCGGAACCTGCAACTCGAAGAGCAGGATATCCGGAATGATCGCGATAATCGTCAGGAAAATCGCGCCCGCCAAAGTGAGACGAGTCATGATGAAATCCAGGAACTTGGCCGTAGGTTCTCCGGGACGGACGCCAGGAATGTAACCGCCATATTTCTTCAAATCATCGGCAATCTGAATCGGCTTAAACATCACTGAAACCCAAAAATAACTGAAAAACAAGATGAGCGTGCCCATCGTAATATAATAAATCGGATGACCCCGCAGGAGGCCGTTCGCAAATTCCTGCAGGAAGGGAATGTTGAATGCCGCCCCTGCCATCGACATGATCTGTTGCGGGAAAAGTAAAATCGCGCTAGCGAAAATCACGGGCATGACCCCGGAGTAATTTACTTTCAACGGCAGGAATGAACTCTGACCGCCATAAACTTTCTGGCCCACGACCCGCTTCGCATATTGGACGGGAATCTTTCTCTGCCCCTCCGTTACCGCGATGATTCCCATCGTTACGATGGTAAACAAACTGAGCATTAAAACTCCCTGCGGCAGGCCAAGCTTGGCGACACCGACCGGGGCGAAAAACAACTGATAGGTCTGGTAGGCCGCTCCGGGAACGTCGGAAAGGATGCCGACCGTGATCAAAAGCGAAACACCGTTGCCGATACCACGCTGGGTGATTTGCTCGCCGAGCCACATCAGGAGCATCGTCCCCGCAGTCATAAAGATCGTCGATTGGATGAGGAACCAGATTTTCCCAACAATCACGATCTGACCGTATTGATTCACATCGAAGCCCTGAAACAATTTTCCAGGGTTTTCGAGCGAGAGAATCAACATTATGCCTTGGACCAAACAGATCAGCACGGTCGCATACCGGGTGTATTGCGTAAGTTTTTGGCGGCCGACATCTCCTTCCTGCTGCAATCGGCTTAAGGCGGGAACAACTGCCTGCATCAACTGGAAGATAATTGACGCACTGATGTATGGCATGATGCCCAACGCACCGACCGATCCCTTCAACAGCGCACCGCCCGTGAACATGTTATACAGACCGACAAGGCCGCCGCCGCCATTGGCGGTCTGGGTGGCAAAAAATTCCTGCAGTGGTTTTGGATTAATTCCGGGAAGCGGAATATTCGCACACACACGAGCGACGAACAGCAAACCAAGGGTATAGAGAATCCTCGAGCGAAGCTCGGGGATTTTCATGGAATTCGTGAAGGCTGAAAGCATTTTAGAGTGACGAGTACCTAGGTTGCGATGGAGAAGGCTGGTTTGTTCAACCGGCCTCCCTTATTCAAGCAGTGATCGCCTGGCCGCCGGCTTTCTCGAGCTTGGCCTTGGCTGATCCGGTGAATTTCTGGGCCGTAACCTTGAGCGAACGGGTGATTTCACCGTCTCCGAGAATCTTTAGTGTCTTAATACCCGGACGAACCAGACCGGCATTGGCGAGCACTTCCGCGTTCACTTCTGAGACAGCGGCGTCGAGTCTGGCGAGATCGCCAACGTTCACGACCGCGTAATCGGTGCGAAATTCGTAATTATTGAAACCGCGATGCGGGAGCTTGCGATAAAGGGGCATCTGGCCGCCTTCAAAGCCGGGGCGAATGGAGCCGCCGGAACGGGCCGTCTGGCCTTTGCCGCCGCGACCGGACGTTTTGCCGTGACCGCCGCCTTCGCCGCAGCCGACGCGCTTTTTACGGTGAACAGCACCGGGAGTGTTGGTGAGATTGTGGAGACGCATTTTTCTGATTCCTGATTTTGGCGCCGTTTCCCAAAACACGGGAAACGACTCGGATTTTAATTATTAAGCGCGGAGAGCTTTGAAATCTTCTTCAAGGCGAAGCTTGCGCAGACCATCAAGCGTCGCGTGAACGACCGCGATATGGTTCTTCGAACCCATTGACTTCGTAAGAACATTGTGGACGCCGGCAGCCTCGAGGACGGCACGAACGCCACCGCCCGCGATCAGACCGGTACCGTTCGAGGCCGGGCGGAGAAATACTTTACCGCCGTCATATTCACCAAGAACTTCGTGCGGAATGGTGCTGCCTTTGAGCTTCACTGAAACCATGCGCTTCTTGGCGGACTCGGTGGATTTCTTGATGGCGTCGGGCACTTCGTTGGCCTTGCCGTAGCCGATGCCAACGTTGCCCTTGCCGTCACCGACGACGGAAAGAGCGGAGAAACTGAAACGACGGCCGCCCTTCACCACTTTGGCGCAGCGATTGATAAACACTACTTTCTCAAACATGCCGGGCTCAGCCGAATCATTGTTGTTCGAGCGAGGACCGGAAGACGAACGGGTGGAATTGTAATTCATGGGCGGAGATTAGAACTGAAGGCCGCCTTCGCGGGCAGCGTCGGCAAAGGTTTTCACCCGGCCGTGGAAAAGGCGACCATTACGATCGAATACCACGGAAGTGATACCCGCCGCCTTGGCTTTGGCCGCGAATGCGGAGCCAAGCGATTTGGCACCGGAAACGTTGCCCTTCACCTTCGACTTGCGTGTTTCGGCGTCGAGCGTGGAAAGAAAAACGAGTGTCGCGCCGGCATCGTCGTTGATGGCCTGGGCATAAATATGCTTGCCGGAGAACTTGACGCTGAGGCGCGGGCGAACGGCGGTGCCGGTCACCTTTTTGCGGATGCGCCATTTGCGCTTCTGGAGGAGCTGGGCTTTGTAAACTGTTTTCATGGCTGATGGTGCGATTAGGCGACGGTTTTGCCTTCCTTGCGACGAACGCGCTCTGCGTGCTCGCCAACGATGCGCACGCCCTTGCCCTTGTAAGGCTCCGGCGGATAATAAGCGCGAATTTCTGCGGTGACCTGACCGACGAGCTGCTTGTCCGCGCCCTCGATCTTCAACTTGGTCTGGTCGGTGACGATTACTTTGATTCCGTCCGGAATGTCGTGGAGAATGACGTGTGAATAGCCCAACGCGAGGTCGAGCTGCTTGCCCTTGAGGTTGGCCTTGAAGCCGACGCCCTGGATTTCAAGCTCCTTGACGTAGCCGACGCTGACACCCTTCACCATTCCAGCGATAACGGAACGGGCGGTGCCAAACATGGCGCGGGAGAAGCGACTCTCGTCCGAAGCCGAGACGACAACCGTGTTGTCCTTCTTCTCGATCTTCACGACGGGCGCGAAAGTTTTCTGCACTTTGCCCTTTGGTCCCTCGACGAGCACCGTGGTGCCTTTGATGTCGATCTTGACCTTCTCGGGAATGGATACGGGTTGTTTGCCGATTCTGCTCATGGTGTGATGCTCCTTACCAAACGGTGCAGACGAGTTCGCCGCCGAGTTTGTTGCGACGCGCGTCCTGGTCCTTCATGAGCCCTTTGGACGTGGAAATGATGGAAATGCCGAGCCCGTTCAGAACGCGGGGAATCTCGGAATAGCCGGTGTAGATGCGGCGGCCGGGAGTCGAGGAACGCTTTAAGCCGGTGATAACCGGAGCGGTGTCAACGTACTTCATCGTGACAACGACGGTCTTGTGTCCGCGCTCGTCAGCGCCGGTGGAAACGCCGTTCACGAAGCCTTCCGACTTCAAAATGTTTGCAAGGCTCTCCTTGAGATTGGAGTGGGGAATGACGCACTCGGCGAGGCCGGCCTTCGACGCATTGCGGAGGCGGGTCAGAAAATCACTGATTGGATCGGTCATGGATGGATGTTGTTAGGATTGCCCGTCGGATCATATCCGACTTCCGGCGGGAAAATTGATTACCAGGAGGATTTGGTGACGCCGGGGATTTTACCCGCGAGGGCGAGTTCGCGCAGCGTGATGCGGGAGACACCGAAGCGCCGGTGGAAACCGCGCGGACGGCCGCTCAGCGAGCAACGGTTCCGAATGCGAACCTTGGAGGAATTAGCCGGCAGCTTGGCGAGCTTCTTCTGGGCGGTGAAGAATTCCTCGTCGGTCGTCGCTGGATTGGCGAGGATGGCCTTCAACTCGGCGCGCTTGGCAGCGTGCTTTTCGGTCAGGCGGATACGCTTCTTATTGCGTTCGATGGCGGATGTTTTCGGCATGGTTCGGCGGGCTCGCCACAGGTGCGAGCAGTAAGGTTAGGCAGCGGTGGTCTTGGCAGGCACAGTTTCGATGCGGCGGAAGGGCATGCCCATCAGTTTCAAAAATTCACGGGCTTCGTCGTCCGTTTCGGCTGAGGTCACGAAAGTAATATCGAGTCCCATCTGCCGTTTGTTATTTTCAACGACGATCTCCGGGAAGATCGTGAAGTCGGTGATACCGATCGTGTAGTTGCCCTGGCCGTCGAGCTTGTTGGGCACGCCGCGGAAATCGCGAATCGTGGGCAGCGCGACTGCGAGGAGACGCATGAAGAAGTGCCACATATTTTCCCCGCGCAACGTGACGTGGCAACCCGTGACCTGATTGGGCTTCAACTTGAAATTGGCGATCGCCTTCTTGGAGCGATTCAATACGGGCTTCTGCCCGGCGATGAGACCCATATCACGGGCGGTTTCCGCAATGATATTTTTGTCAGCTTCGGCACCGATGCCGGTGTTAAGCACGATTTTCTCGAGCTTTGGCACCTGGTGCTTGTTCTTGTAACCGCGCGCGGAGGTCAGGGCGGGGACGACCGTCTCGACGTAATGTTTCTGAAGAGGAGTGAGTTGTTTGCTCATGAGTGCGACCGGGTTTCCGAGCCGGATGCGAAGGTTGAGTAGTTTATTGAAATAGGATCAACGCGAGGCGCCCGAAGCGCTTGCGCGGCGAGATTAGCTTTTGGCAGCGGCTGGCTTTTTGGCGCGCTTAGATTGTTCAAAGCGCGAAAGGAGCATCAGGTTCGAAACGTGAATCGTGCCTTCGCGCTCGGCGATTTTCCCCTGGGGATTTTCCTGGGACTTCTTGAGGTGGCGCTTGATCATGGCGACGCCTTCGACAACGGCGCGATTCTTGGACGAACGGATTTCAAGAACCTTGCCCTGTTTGCCTTTGTGGGAACCGGCGATGACAACGACGGCGTCGTTGCGCTTGATGTGAAATTTCTGGGCCATGTTAGAGAACCTCCGGCGCGAGCGAGATGATCTTCATGTAGTTCTTGGCGCGGAGCTCGCGGGCGACCGGGCCGAAAATGCGGGTACCTTTCGGATTACCGTCTTCGCCGATGATGACAACGGCGTTGGAATCAAAGCGGAGATAGCTGCCATCTGAACGGCGGAGGGCGGCCTTGGTGCGAACGATGACGGCCTTGACGACCTCACCCTTCTTCACGGTGGCATCGGTGCTGCTCTCCTTGATGTTGATGGTGATGATATCACCAACGTGGGCATAACGGGAAAGATGTCCGATCTTGCCGATCATGGACGCGCGGCGCGCGCCGGTGTTATCGGCAATATCGAGAATGGAACGCATCTGGATCATGGTGGTGGCTCCTTGTGCGGGTTAGGCTTTGTTGACCTTGGTGGTCTTGGTCGGCACGGCCTCGGCGACGTCCTTCTCGGAAATCGCAACCGAATCCAGACCCACGGAAGCCTCGACCACACGAATGACGCGCCAACGCTTCAAACGGCTGATCGGACGGGTCTCCATGACCTCGATTTTGTCGCCAACCTTGGACTCGTTCTTCTCGTCGTGGACGTGAAGGACGGTCTTGCGATTGATGACCTTGTGATAAAGAGGGTGCGGGGTCTTGTAAGGGACGGTGACCTTGACCGACTTGTCGCCCATCTTGGAGCTGACAAAACCAATCAGCGTCTTGCGGCGGTTGTGACGTACGTGAGTAGACATGATTTAGAGCGGTTAGCGCCGAGCGAACTCAGGCGGCGGCCTTTGGCGTGTTCTTCTGCTTGAGGAAGGTCTCCAAGCGGGCGATGTCCTTGCGATATTCGCGCAGCAGGTGCGGCTTTTCCACCTGACCGGTGTTCTTGCGCAGACGGAGTTGCAGAAGCTTTTCGCGGGTTTCGCGGAGCTTGATGGTGATCTCGGATGGAGCGAGATCGCGGATATCTTTGGAATTCATGACAGTCGTTCTCCTGTTAATTAAGCGGCGGTACCTTCGCGCACGATGAAACGGCAGCGAAACGGCAATTTGGCGTCGGCGAGACGGAAGGCCTCTTTTGCGATCGTGGCGGGAACACCGGCGAGCTCGAAAAGGACCGCGCCGGGTTTGATCACCGCGACGTAAAATTCAACCGGGCCCTTACCTTGACCCATGCGCACTTCGGCTGGCTTCTTGGTGACGGGCTTGTGCGGGAAAATGCGGATCCAGAGTTTTCCTTTGCGCTTCAAGTGACGCGCGATGGTCACGCGAGCCGCCTCGATCTGCTGGCCGGTCATCGGGCCGCGCGAAAGCGACTGCAGGCCGAACTCTCCAAAGGCGAGAGTATTGCCGCGCTTGGCATTGCCAGCGCGGGAGCCTTTCATTGTTTTGCGGTATTTGGTACGGGCGGGTGCGAGAGCCATGGGAACAGTGGGCGTTAAGCGTTACGCTTGGTGCCGGTAATAAGGTTAGTTGGATTCGTCTTTTTTGCAGATCCAGCATTTCACACCGATCTTGCCCCAGACGGTCTGGGCTTCGGCAAAGCCGTAATCGATATTTTCGCGCAGCGTGTGCAGCGGGATGCGGCCCTGGCGCTGCCATTCACGGCGAGCGATGTCGGCGCCACCAAGGCGGCCGGAGCACTGGATCTTGATGCCGTCGATCCCGAGGGACATCGCGATCTGGATGGATTTCTTGATCGCACGGCGGAAAGCAATGCGACGCTCAAGCTGGAGGGCCACGTTCTCGGCGACGAGCTGGGCCTCAACCTCGGGCTTCTTCACTTCCTGAATGTCGAGCAACACTTCCTTGCCGGTCAGCTTCGCGAGCTGGGCCTTCATGTTTTCGACTTCCTGGCCCTTCTTGCCGATAACGATACCGGGACGGGCGGTGAAAATCTTGACGCGGACGCGGTTGCCGGCGCGCTCGATGAAGATGCGCGGCACGGACGCCTGCTTTAACTTCTCCATGAGGGAGGAGCGGATGATCTGGTCTTCGTGAAGGAATTTGGCGAATTCCTTCTTGCGCGCGAACCAGCGTGACTGCCAGTTGCGGCGGACGGCGAGGCGGAAGCCTGTTGGGTTGGTCTTTTGTCCCATGGTAGAAGTTAGTTGGATTTGCCGTCGGAGAGGATGATGCGCAGGTGAGACATGCGCTTGACGCGTGGTTTGGCCGAGCCCTTGGCGCCGGCTTTGAAGCGTTTCAACACTGGACCGTTTTCGATAAGCGCGCGATGAACGACGAGCTGGTCGGCGGAGAGGCTGTTGTTGTTCTCGGCGTTGGCCACGGCGCTCTTGAGCGTCTTGGCCAGCAGGCGCGCGGATTTGCGCGGGATGAGGGCGATGTAATCGAGGGCCTCGGTGACGCTGCGACCCTGGATGAGGCGCGCGACTTCGCGAACCTTCTTGGGCGACATGTGCGCGTTGCGGGTGAGAGCTTGAATTTCCATTGTGGTATTCCAGTTGGGCAGGGCCTCAAATTTCCTTGCGGGTCATGCCACCGTGCGACTTGAAGACGCGCGTTGGGGCAAATTCCCCGAGCTTATGGCCGACCATGTTTTCCGTGATGTAAACGGCGATGTGGGCCTTGCCGTTGTGAACGCTGATAGTGTGGCCGACAAAGTCGGGCGTAACTGTCGAACGGCGGCTCCATGTCTGGATGGGCTTGCGCGAGCCGGTCGTCTTGGCCGCCTTCTGGATTTTCTCCAACAGGTGGTAATCGACGAAGTAACCTTTTTTGATCGAACGTGCCATGGTGAATTATTCTCCGGATAGCTCGGGGTTATTTCTTGCCACGCGGCGGACGGCCGTTGGCGCGAACAAGAATGAATGAGCTGGAAAGCTTGGTGCGACGGCGCGTCGGGAAACCCTTCGCGAGCTGGCCCCAAGGCGAAACGAGATGCTGGCGACCACCACCACCCTTCGATTTACCCTGGCCACCACCGTTCGGGTGATCGACCGGGTTCATTGCCACACCGCGAACGCGGGGACGTTTGCCGAGCCAGCGGTTGCGACCGGCCTTACCGAGCTTCTGCTTGGAATGGTCAGCGTTGGAAATTTCACCGATCGTCGCACGGCACTTGGCGTTGACCAAGCGGGTTTCGCCGGAAGAAAGGCGAAGTTGCGCATAACCGTTTTCGACCGCAACGAGTTCAGCGGAGGTGCCGGCGGCACGGGCAATCTGAGCACCACGTCCTGGCATCAGCTCGACCGAATTCAATTTGGTTGCCGGGGGAATTCCCGCCAATTGGAAGGAGTTACCGGGACGATAATCATTCGTGTCCGTCTTGACGGCGGAATAGATGGAGTCGCCAACGTTCAGCCCCTGCGGAGCGAGAATGTAGGCTTTCGTACCATCGGTGTAGGCGAGAAGCGCGAGCAACGCGCTGCGGTTCGGATCGTATTCGATCGCCTGAACCGTCGCCTTGATGTCGAGCTTCGTGCGTTTGAAATCTATGATGCGATAGAGTTGCTTGTGACCACCGCCACGACGACGCGACGTGATGCGACCGTACGCATTGCGACCGCCAGTCTTCGGCTTGGACTCGACGAGCGAACGCTCCGGGCGCTTGTTGGAAACTTCCGCGGGCCGGTTCAGCGTGGTGAATCGGAGGGCTGGCGTGAGAGGACGAAAAGATTTAAGGGCCATGTTGGTTATCTCCAGCGGGCTCAGGTGAGCTCGATCTTGTCACCTTCCTTGAGCGTGACGATTGCGCGCTTGCTGTCGGAAGCGGTGATGGGAAGGCCGCGGCGCGAGCGTTTTGGCTTACCCTTCCGGTTTTGAATATTCACGCGGGTGACGGTGACTTTGAACGTCTGCTCAACCGCAGCCCGCACCGTGTGCTTCGTGGCCGAGGAGAATACGTCGAACGTGTATTGTCCGTAGTTGGAGGAAAGTTTGTTGGACTTTTCCGTCAGGCGGATGTGCTTAAGAATTTTGTCGGCGTTGATCATGACTGGGCTCCGGTGGCGCGAACGATAATTTTCTCGAGGGCCTTGGTGGAAACGACGATCCAAGTGTACTTGACGAGATCGAGCGTGTTGAGCTTCGAGGCTTCCTGCAATGTGACGCGGGCGAGATTGCGCGCGGCGCGGCTTGCATCGGTCGTGAAGAGATCATCGACAATGAGCACCTTGCCCTTCGGGGCGATTCGGCCGATGATCTGATTGAAGACCTTCGATTTGGCCTGCTGCGGCGCAAACGCCTCAATGACGCTAACGTCACCAGCGGCAGCGCGATCAAATAAAGCGCGGCTGAAAGCGAGAGCCTTCACCTTGCCATTGATCTTCTTGGTGTAGTCGCGGGGTTTCGGACCGAAGACTACGCCGCCACCGCCCCACAGAGGAGAACGGATGGAACCAGCGCGGGCACGGCCTGTTCCCTTCTGGGCCCATGGCTTCTTACCACCGCCGCTAACTTCGCCGCGAGTCTTGGTCGAATGAGTGCCAAGGCGGGCGTTCGCATTATGGGCGACGACCACTTCCTTGACGGCCTGCAAACCTTTCGTGCCTTCGAATGTCGGAAGATTGAATTCCTTCTCGGAACTATTCGAGGCGTCGGATGTGAAAATTTTGAGCTTCATGTGATGACGTTCTCCGGGGCTTAGGCTTTTTTGGCTTTCTTGCCGGAACGGATGACGATGTCGTCGCCGTTTGCGCCGGGGATGGCGCCCTTCACGAGGATGAGGTTCTTGTCGGCGATGATCTTGACGATCCGCAGATTTTGAACCGTGCGGACATCAGTGCCCATGTGGCCGGGCATGCGCTGATTCTTCCACACGCGACCAGGAGTCTGGCGCATACCCACCGAACCGATGCGGCGGTGGAACATGGAACCGTGGGCGGCAGGACCGCCACCAACGCGGAAGCGTTTCACGACGCCTTGGAAACCTTTGCCTTTCGAGATGCCGATCACGTCGACGATCTGGCCTTCGGCGAAAATTGCGACAGTGATCACATCACCGAGCTTGGCCGTGGAGGTTTCGGTCAGGCGGACTTCACTCAACACGCGAGGCGTGGTCGCAAGACCCGCTTTTTGGGCGTGATTGGCTTCGCCCTTGGAGGCACGAACAGCCTTCTTGGCACCGAAGCCGAGCTGCACGGCGTTGTAGCCGTCTGACTCAACAGTTTTGATTTGGACGACCGGGCATGGGCCGGCTTCCACCACGGTAACCGGGACCAGGACGTTTTGAGCGTCGTAGACCTGGGTCATACCGATTTTTTTTCCTAATAAGGTAGCGATCATGGGCTAAGTGGTAGGTGGAGGGTTAGCTCCGTTTGTTTAGACCTACTTTAGCAAGGGCCGGGATTAGCCGGCTGGCTGCTAAGATGGTTATGAGTGAAATTTTATACGTTGATAGTGATATCGACGCCTGACGGGAGATTGAGTTTTTTGAGCTCGTCGACGGTCTGAGCGGTTGGCTCAAGAATATCGATGAGACGCTTGTGCGTCCGCGATTCAAACTGCTCCATGGACTTCTTGTCGACGTGCGGGGAGCGGTTGACCGAAAGTTTTACGATATGCGTTGGCAGGGGAATCGGGCCCGAGACCCGAGCGCCGGAGCGCTTGGCGGTTTCCACGATTTCCACGGCGGACTGGTCGATGACCCGATAGTCGTAGCCCTGGAGTTTGATGCGAATGCGTTGGCCTTTCATGGCAATATAAAGAACGAAGGTTGAAAATCAGGTACGAGCGGGACCCTTCGCATTGGTCTCGACAATCTTGGCGAGCTGCGAGTTCGGGACCTGCGCAAAGTGGGAGGGAGTGATGGACGCGCTGGCGCGACCTTTCGAGAGGGAGCGAATGTCGGTGACGTAACCGAAGAGAAGCTCAAGTGGCACGTGCGCGGTGACAATGCAGGCGCCGGACTTGTTATCCATGCCCTGAATCTGGCCGCGACGACGATTGATGTCGCCCATGAGATCGCCCTGATACTCTTCCGGCGTGGTGACTTCGACACCCATGATGGGCTCGAGGAGGATCGGATTGGCTTTCTTCATCGCGTCCTTAAACGCGAAGATGCCAGCCATCTTGAAGGCCATTTCTGACGAGTCGACCTCGTGGAATGAACCGTCGACAATCTTGACGATCACGTCGACAACCGGGAAGCCCGCGACGACGCCGTTATTCGCGCCTTCGAGCAGACCGTCCGTGGACGGCTTGATAAATTCCTTCGGAATCGAGCCGCCGACGGTCTCATTGATGACCTCGACGCCCTTCCCCTTCTCATTCGGCTCAAGCTTGATGACGACATGGCCATATTGGCCTTTACCACCGGATTGGCGGATAAACTTACCTTCACCATCAGCGGGTTTGAGAATCGTCTCGCGGTAAGCAATCTGCGGCTTGCCGGAAGTCGCCTCGACCTTGAACTCGCGCTTCATGCGGTCGATGATGATTTCGAGATGCAACTCGCCCATGCCGGCGAGAATGGTTTGGCCGGTGTCCAAGTCGGTCTTGACGCGCAGCGTTGGATCTTCAGCCACGAGGCGCTGGAGCGCTACGCCCAACTTTTCCTGGTCAGCCTTTGAATTCGGTTCGATGGACATCGAGATAACCGGCTCCGGGAAAGATGGCGGCTCGAGACGAATATCGAAATCTTCGTCACACAAAGTGTCGCCCGTGATGACGTCCTTGACGCCGACCACCGCGCAAATGTCACCAGCGTAGGCAACGTCAATTTCTTCACGTTCGATGGCGCGCATCAAAACGAGACGCGAAACGCGCTCGGTGCGGCGGGTGCGAGGATTGTAGAGGGACATGCCGCGCGGCAACTGGCCGGTGTAGACGCGGAAAAATACGAGACGACCGACGAAAGGATCGTTCCAAAGCTTGAACGCCAGACCGGCCATCTTGGCCTTGTCGTTGACGACCGCTTCCACCGTTTTGCCATCGCTGTCCTGACCCTGCATGGGTGGGACGTCGATCGGGCTCGGGAGATAGTTGACGACGCAATCCAGCAAGCGTTGGACACCCTTCTTCTTGAAGGCGGAACCAGGAAACACCCCGGTGAACTGCAGCGAGATGGTGGCTTTGCGGACGCCGAGCAGAAGCTCGTCGACGCTGATCTCTTCGCCGTTGAGATATTTTTCGGCCAGGACGTCGTCAAAATCAGAGACCGCCTCGATCAGCTTATCGCGATATTCCTTCGTCTGGGCCTTCATCGCCTCAGGGATCGGCATCGTTGCCGGCTTCATGCCGAGCGGATCACTGGGGTTTTCCTCGAAGGAATAGGCTACGTTCTGCACCAGATCGACGAGGCCGGTGAAATTCTCCTCGGCGCCGATCGGCAGATACAAGGCGTGGGCATTCGCCTTAAGCTTGTTGCGAATGTCGTCGATACAACGGAAGAAATTAGCACCGACGCGATCCATCTTATTGATGAAAGCGATACGGGGAACGCGATACTTGTTGGCTTGGCGCCAGACCGTCTCGGACTGGGGCTGCACACCCGCAACTGCGTCGAACACGGCAACGGCGCCATCGAGCACGCGGAGGGAACGTTCCACTTCAGCGGTGAAGTCAACGTGTCCGGGAGTATCAATGATATTGATGCGCTGCTTGATCCCCTTCCATGGGCCCCAGGAAGCATTCCATGCGCAGGAAATAGCTGCGGCGGTAATCGTGATACCACGCTCGCGCTCCTGCTCCATCCAATCGGTCACCGTGGTGCCTTCATGCACTTCGCCCATTTTGTGGACGGCGCCGGAATAAAAAAGAATGCGCTCAGTCGTCGTCGTCTTGCCCGCATCGATGTGCGCGGCAATGCCGATGTTACGGGTCCACTCCAACGGAAACGGACGGTCCTTCGAATTAACCGGCGAGACCTTGGCCTTGTCGGTAACGACAGTAATATTGATGGGCGTAGAAACGGACATGCTCAGGATTCCTTACCAACGGAGGTGGGCGAAAGCACGGTTGGCCTGGGCCATCTTGTGCATCTCTTCCTTCTTCTTCACGACGGAACCGGTATTGTTATACGCGTCGATGATCTCGGCGGCAACGGCTTCGCGCATTGGGGTGCCCTTGCGGCCAGCGGCGGCGAGGACGATCCAGCGGAGAGCGAGGCTCTCCTGGCGTTCAAACGAAATTTCAACCGGCACCTGATAAGTCGCACCACCAACGCGGCGGCTCTTGACCTCAAGCTTCGGGCGGGCGTTTTCCATCGCGCCCATCAGCAAGTCGACCGGGTCGCCCTTCTGGAGCTTTTCGCTCACGCGCTCGAACGCGCCGTAAACGATGCGCTCAGCAAGCGTGCGCTTACCGCTCTTCATGATAACATTGATGAGGTGCGTTACCAACGGGCTGTTGTAACGGACATCTGGAATGGTGATGCGGCGGGTAGCTCTGCGGCGACGTGACATAACGGCTTAAAAAGAACGAGGGTTATTTGGCGGCTTTCGGACGCTTGACCCCGTATTTGGAACGGGAGCGGCGGCGCTTTTCGACACCAGTGGCGTCGAGGGTACCGCGAACGATGTGATAACGGACACCAGGCAAATCCTTCACACGACCGCCACGGACGAGTACGATCGAGTGCTCCTGAAGGTTATGGCCTTCGTCCGGGATGTAGGAAATCACTTCCGTACCATTCGTGAGACGCACCTTGGCCACCTTGCGGATAGCCGAATTGGGCTTCTTGGGCGTGCGGGTCATGACCTGCACACAGACACCGCGGCGGAAGGGATTACCCTGCAACGCTGGAGCCTTGGACTTCGCCTTGATTTGGCGGCGGCCCTTTCTCACGAGTTGGTTGATGGTTGGCATGTGATTTCGATGGACGGTGGTGAAAGTGGAAAAGAGCGCGGAACCTACCGGAGACAAGAGGTCCGGCAAGCACTATTTCGCGCTTTGAATAGAAACACGTTTTTCAGATGGAAAAACCACCCGGAAACCGCGGCGTCAGGTGCCCCATCAGTTTGGCTGAAGAGGCTGTAAGTGACGAATGGGATGGTCAGAAAAACATGCCGCCCTGCGGTACTTCAAGAGTTAAATGGAAGTTTTCACAAAAATCTTGCCGGGCGGTGCCGTCGCTAGCCCGAGTTTCCGAAGGCAACCCATTCAGGCCACTCGCTCTTCAAAAGCCAGAACCTGCGCTCAAAAACCAGATGCCAACTCCAACCGACGCAGATTCCCGGGCCGAAATCATCAGGCAGGTTGGAGCAACCCGCGCTTAAGCCGCATTTTGCCCAAACTTGATCGGTTCCGGCAGGACAATGGCTGGCCGGGAGTTGCTCGATGTCCTCTTCGTAATTTCCAGCATCAGGTTCTGCCGAAAGGTAATTCTGGCGGGATACCGATATTGAGTTATTTCACCCAGCGAGCGAACCTCCAGCCCCTCGACCTTCGCCCAGCTTTGCATCGATTCCACCGAGTAAGGAATAAAGCCCGGATAATGGGCCGCGACTGAAGCATATTGGTCGGGATTGATGATATCGCCGAGAAACTTGCCGCCGGGTTTGAGGCGGCGACGGACAAACGACATCAGCGCCACGATGGTGGGTTCGTCCAAAATATAAAGAAGCTGGGAGACGAAAATAAAATCGAATCTCGTCTCACCCAGATATTCGTCGCCAAAATTTGCCGACTGGATCAATCGCGGATTTTTCCCGACGAGCTCGTGGCGGATGATCTGTTTCCACGCCGCGTCAACATTCTCCACGCGCAAATCCACCGCAGTGTATCGACCGGGATTCAGGTAGCGCGCAAAAGCGATTCCGCCCTGCAACGGCCCACTGCCCAAATCCAGCAGCGAGTGTTCGGGCTTGAGTCCGTTTTTCTGCAGCACGTTGAGCTGGTATTGCTGCAATTTGTTCCAATAACCGACGGGCCCGATCATCTTCTCACATTGGTGATGGAAACTCAGCCCGGGCACGAACGCGCGCAAATCATAGAGCTTGCGGCGAAACCGCCGCAGTCCGCGATTCATCAAATAGAGCGGGGATTTTTTGGCCGGGGCAAAAGACGACATGCGAATTTTCGGGTTGGTTTCGCCCTAAAATTAACCCTGAAAAGCCCCTAGTTCCGAGCCAAATGGACCGTCCTTTCGTGAACGATCTGTAAAACACGACGCGACAGGCTCGACCGTCATTCGTGGCACGGGTCTCAGACCCGGATTTCAAGCCCCAACAGGTCAGAGACCTGTGCCACTTGCAGACAAAAACCCAAATTACGGCTCATCAGTGATGATCGTGTTTTTATCGTAGCCCAATCCAAACAGAAAACAGGCCACACTCCGGCGGTAAAGCCTTCGCTCGGCATTCTCATCGGAAGGATTTTCACCGGCTGATTCCGACAAATTGCTCGATCCGCTGCCGCAGACATCGGAGCCCGGTTGGCTCGCTTCGTCCACGTCAGCGGGTTCGAGTTTTAAAATGGATTCGTTCATGGAAATTAAAATTGTAACGACGACTGCCGCTAAATTCCTGAAAATAAATTGCCCACGAAATTCACGAACGGACACGAAATTGGAAAAGGATTCTACCAGTGACGTACATTTCGCGCGATTCGTGTTTTTCGTGGGCCCTCTGTTATTATTGGTCAGATGAAACCCCGTCCGTCGCCACGAGTAGCGTCAGTAAAAGCAGGACTATGGAAACGGGAAGCATGAGGATGAAGGTGAGCTCGAATTCTGAAGGTGAGCGTCTGGAAGTGATAACACTCTTAGTCGTACGAAGGTCGCTGGAATCGACAGGATTTCTAAGTATTCGTCCCCTTCCCTAAATTTTCCGGTTTATCTTCGCCAGCATCGCACCAAGGCGGGTGCGGCCAATCGCCGAAGCGGTGCCGCATTTCATTGCGCATTTTTTCCCGTTGCTCGGGACTGAGAGATTCCCAACGCTTCGCCATCATACGACCGCGCCACCCGCGACCGCATTTTCCACCACGGCAGGGAAAGCCGCCAAACAGGATTTTCGCGAGCGCCAGCAAACCGAGCGCCTGCCAGTAAGTGATGGTTTTCACGGCCACCACGTCGACGAGCACGCCGTTCCAAAGCGCGTAAACGGCATAAGTAAACACGGCCACGAAGCCGAGGATGGCGAAGGGAATCAAAAACCGGAAACGGTGACAGGGATGATCATTCATAAATAAATTTGGTCAGGGAGTGAGGGAAAGAAATTCAACGCGCAGCGGTTCGAGTCGCAGGCGAAGGTGCATCACGGCGTAGCGTTTTCGGGAGAGGAGCGTATTCACATTGTCGCCCGTGAGCGTCGCGATGTCCTGAAACGACAGGGCATCGAGTTCGTGCCAGACAAAAACCTGACGCTGCTCCTCGGGCAGTTCCGCGAGCGCTGCGTGCAATTGCTCCCAGAAAAGAGTGCGCAGGTGTTCCGTGCGCGGGGTGTTGTCGTCACGCAGGAAAAAGCCCGCAAAATCGAACGAGGACTCGTCGTCGGCTTCATCCACCAACGCATCGAGTGAAGCCATTCGTGGTTTCCGGGAGCGATCGATGATCCGGTTGCGCGCAACGGTGAAAAGCCACGCGCCCATCTGTTCGACGGGTCCGGCTTCCAGCGTCGTCGCAAGTTGCTGCCAGACATCCTGCATCACGTCCTCGGCGTCCGCATCGCTGGAAACGCGCACTCGGATGAACCGCATGAGCCGGCGCCCCAAGTCCTGCACGACTTGGGAGATGCGTCTGTTCTGCTCGGTGCTCATTAATTTTGAAACTGGCCGGACCGCGTCCATTTCCCAGTTAAGACGAATCGGCCCGCAAAATATTGTAAGCTATTCCGAATATTTTTCGCGGCCAACGATTTCGCACCGCACGACGCTGTCCAACTAACATCACAATCTGGAGCCGCAGCGACCCCGCTGCGGTGCTTTCGACCCGTAGCACAGACCTCCGGCCTGTCTTCCCCGGATTGAAATCCCCTCGCGCACACCAGCCATCTATTTCTTCAGGCCCTCCGTTTTTCCAGGAAGTTTGATCGTCGTGTGAAACCCCAAGGATTTTTCCGGCAACGGTGCCGCTGGTGGCGGATCCAAAAGTTCCATGATGCGGCGGAGCACCTCGAAAATCACCGTCTCGTGACCATCGATTCGCGTGGTAAGCTTGGCCTCGAGCTTTTTCAGTTCCAGCGCGAGTTCACGCGACCCCGAGAGAAGTTCACGCATTTGAATAAAAGCACGAACGACAAAGACGCTCATCCGCACAGCTTCCGGACTGTTGAGAACATTCGCTGCCATGATCGCTCCGTTTTCGGTGAAGGCGTAAGGGAGGAATTTTCGATGCCGGCCGCTACCAGATTTTAAGGTCGCAAATTGCGACCTTAAAATTTTGTACTCTTCGGCAGTCAGCTGAAACATGAAGTCAGACGGAAATCGCTTCACATTTCGCTTCACCTGCTCGTTGAGCCGCTTGGTCGTCACGCCGTAGATCTCAGAAAGATCTGAATCGAGGATTACCTTCTCACCGCGAATGGTCCGGATGCGGGGTCCCGTTGCTGACTGCCGCCCGTCTGGCGTTTGTCCAGCCCGATCACCCTGCGAATTAATGGTGTCGTGGGGAATAATCTGGACGCGTTTCTTCGTAGGAGTGACGGCCCGTCTGGTTGGAAGTGGAAGCAAACATGCGTCCGTTGGCAATACCGTTGCCGCAACGCCGCCAAGTCGATGATTGTCCGGGGTCGTCGCCCGGTAATGGCCAGACATCCTGATCCCAAGGAATCACGGTAATATTTTTCACCTGGGCAAACAAACCGGACAGAAGATGTCTCGCGAAGGGGGCGAAGGAAACCGGGTTCATGGGCCTTCGTAACCTTTCCCTCCTTCGCGAGACAATTTCTGTTTCAAGCTCAGCTCGTTTCCCTCCCTCCAACCTTGCATGGGCCGGGATCAGAATGACTGAGGATCATGGGCACGGCTTCAGGACTACTCAGAACATTCGCGGCCATGGAGACTGTATTTGAGCCGCAAAAGAACGCAGGGAACGCAAAAAAGGGGCTCAGCTTTGCGTTCTTTCGCGGCTACATTTTGAATTCAACCGCTCTGCAAGGTGGTCGCAATTTGCGACCACCTCTTTCTTTTCCGTTGGGGTTAACCGGAATAGGAAATCCGTTGGAAACAGCTTTGTGTTGTTTCGAACCTTTTCATCGACGCGTTCTGTCTTGGCGCCGTAGTTGGCAGCACCATTGCTGGCTGCTGCCGATCTGGCAATCGTCCGGGCAAGTTGCCCGGGGAATCAAATTCAGCACCATGCGGCTGACCAATCGCTGCGATTGCCTCCGGCATGCGAGGGTTCGAACAAAGCCACTGCGCAACGGACAGAAAGATCGGGACGCCTCGGAAAATGTGACTCATCGTCCGTGGTCTGATAGTCCACATTCGGGTAATGTTTGTGGGTGCCAGCAAAAGAACCCGCCCTCAGAAAATTTGGGGACAACGTCCGCTCGCGCCGGGAAGCGCAGGACCTTTCCCAAGAACTACTCGCCGAACGCGCCGACCTAGATCGCACCTACATCAGCGGCGTCGAACGCGGCGTTCGGAACCTCAGCATCCTTAGCGCAGTTCGCATCGCTAAGGCCCTCAAAATATCCACCACAAAATTGTGCGAGGGGATCGACTGATGGCCGGCAAGCCGACATTCATTGATCTTTTCTGCGGCTGCGGCGGCTTCACTCTCGGTATGCTGCGAGCGGGATTTCAGTGCAAAGCCGCCATCGATTTCAATTCGCACGCCGTTGCGACTCTGAAAAACAATCTCTCCGAAAACAAACACCCCGATCTTTCTCCCGTCGAACACGCACTGGAACGTGACCTCACACAGTTTCCGCCCGCCGATCTCGAGAAACTGATCGGAACCCGTTCGCTCGACGTGATCGTTGGTGGCCCACCCTGCCAGGGATTTTCCACCGCCCGCCAGCGTGATGGTTCCAATCATGGAACCGAGCGGTTGAAAGACGATCCCCGACGCCATCTCTATCGGCAGTTCCTCAACTATGTTGAGCACTTCCAACCTAAGGTGTTCGTCATCGAAAACGTGCTCGGACTGCGTAGCGCCGGCGGGGGCCGCTACTTCACTGCCGTCCAGCATGAATCCCGCATCCTCGGTCAAGCCGCCGGTCGCCCGGGCTACCGCGTGCATGCGCAGATCGAACGCGGCGAGGATCTCGGCGTTCCACAAAAACGCCGCCGGCAGCTCATCATCGGGGTGCGCGCTGATCTACCCGGTTATTTTCCGACGGAACTCAAACCCGTATCACGCGCCACACCCGGCACCATGCTGGGCGACGCCATCGGTGACCTTCCGCCCCTCGAAGCAGGCACCGGGAAACACGAATGCGCCTATGATCTCGATCGGAGAGACGTGAAATTTCTCGGCGGCGTGCGGGACAACTATCGCCGTTCTTATCTGCGGAAAGTCGCCGAAGTGCAAAAAGCCACCGTCCTCAGCAATCACGAAGCGCGTCCCCACAGCGCACGTGATCTTCGGGATTTCGCATTGATTCCGGAAGGTAGTTCTTCTGCCGAGTTGATGCGCGCGGGCGTCGCGTTCGAGTTTCCCTACAAGAAGACGACCTTTAAAGACCGTTACACACGCCAGCACCGCAACCGCGCCTGCTCCACCATCGTCGCGCACCTCAGCAAGGACGGGCTGATGTTCATTCATCCAACCCAGAATCGTTCGCTCACCCCGCGCGAAGCCGCCCGCATCCAGAGCTTTCCCGACTGGTTCATCTTCCCGCCCGCACGCACGCACTCATTTCGCCAGATTGGCAACGCCGTCCCGCCCCTCGTCAGCGAAGCCGTCGGCGACGCTGTGCGCTCATTTCTCCGCGCTCTCCGACAACCGGTTCGCCCCAAACAAGCCTCCTCCCAGCCCTTGGCCTCCAGCATCCCCGCGAACGCGGAGCAAGCCGCCAGTCGACTCCATGTCCTCATGCACTGCGACCGCCTACAACTTCGGGCGCTTGACCCCGTGATCTTCGTCCAAGGCTGGCATTCCCTGCTCTGGCTCTTTCCAGGCCTCCATCCAGAAAACGCCCTCGATCACGGCTCCGAGAAGCACGACTGGCCAGAAGCCGAGACCGTGTTGCCAGGCATCGCCCCAGCCCACCGGCAAGTCCACGCCCGCAGCGGCTGGCCCGTCGCGCTCGTGCTCATCGGTGAAGAAGCGTGGAGACGCTTCTCAGCCCGCGAACTAAATAGAAATGCCTTCTATTGTTCGGAAGCTCAGGCCTCCGGAATGCAACATCGGCCGCCAATCACGGCCGATGAATTCGAACACGCGCGCAAGCTAGCGGCCACGTGATTCAAAGCCCGTAGTGTCTATCGCAGCCACGATGCAATTTTCAGATTTCAACAACCCGTGGCAGCAAGTTCCTCCTTGGGTTGGGTTTTTGATAAGGTTCGGCTTCGAGTGGCCCGCCGGATCTCAGATTCGTAGGATAGCGCTAGTTTCGATGCCATGCGACTCTCCAGGAGCTGGACTGATTACACTTGGAGCTCTGATCCGTGACCTAGGAAACGCCACGGCAAATGACGCGGATGGTCATTTCGACGCATTGTCCCGTCACGCAAAACAGTTTCTGAACGATTGTGGGCCCTGCACACTTCCTGAATGCGACCCTAAAGTTAAGGGGTGCGGTTACTCAAAAAAGGCACACGGGAGAGTCAGATCAGTCGATCATCCTCGGGGATATTGGACTATCTCCGACGAGACTAATTTCAACGATAACACTCTTGCATGGCAACAAGGAGCCGTAGTGCTCCGGCCGACGGTGAACGGTGCACTTCGATGGCATCTTGATGGCGAACCGCCAACGCAGCTGCGCGCAACTGCGGGAGCGCTGCCAGAAAATCGTTACAAACAAATCGTCGAGGGAACACGCATTATCCCGGAAAATCTTCGCAGGTCATTCTCAGGTCTATGCCTTGCCGGACGCGTTGCCGGCGAGGAACAAAGCCGGGAAGTATGCGCCTCGATTCGTTTCCGCGATGATGCGTCTGACAATGCCCTCGACGATCTACTCACCATTTACGGCTGGTCCTCAGTCGATGTTTCTCGTGTTGCATTCTATAATTCGAGAACCGAGCAACTCGACCGTGCGAAGCCTCCACCAGCATTGATCGTTGCCGATGGAGGCGACAGTTTTCTGAAAACTTCCAGTGCTGCCAGATTTCAACAGAGCGATGTGATAGGGGTGATCCAACGGACGATGGAGCGCACACGTTTGGAGGCTATCGGAGACAAGCTTACCGCACTGCGACAGTGGTATATTCAGGACGAGGACATGCTCTGCGGTCTTCCCGCGCTACCAAACGGCATTTCCATTTCAATCTTTCGGAAACGGAACTGACCTATGGCGGCCACAACTTCGGAAGTCTTTGCGTTTCTTGCTGGAGGATCGAGGTTCGCCGTAGAGCGTCAGGAGATTTTTTCGGCTGCCTTTGGAGCCATGCGACACGGCATGCGCACTATATTCATGAAACTCCGTGAGATCGGCGATCGCGATGCGGACGAAGCCGCAGACCGGCTACGCAACCTGCTGTCGGAATGGCTGACGGTCCCGGCGCCATTCGATGGGGCGGCCCTCGGTTCTTTGAGAAACTTCGGCTCGCCTGTCGAAGTTGGAGTCCGATGGGGTCTCGATATACGGACCAATTATGAAATAGCACTGCGGGGCGCCCTAGATCTGCAGGAAGTCGAGAATCCAGCTCGGACTTGTGTGCGAAACAAAATCCGTGATCTACGGAAAACGGGCCAAGCCTTCAAAATATACTGCCATCGGACAACGCGCCCGCACTTTGATTCACTCTTGGCACCCGATGACCAGCCTTTGGCGCCGGAAAATTTTCTTCACTCAGTGCGAGAATACCGCGACTCGGAAATTTTTGATACCATGATCAAGGTCGGTCCGCTTCGCTCGTGGGGCTGGGGTTCAGCGCCGGACGCTATCAGATCGGCTCCCCGTTTCGCCACCTTGGCCCAAATTGTCTGGGCGGGATGCGGCGACGAGCCTGGCTTCGGTTACGACCCCGTTGCCCCGTCTGCGGATGCCGGAGACACCAAGGCCGGACCCGTCAACCACGACGAAGCTCTCGTCAGCCGTGTTTCATGGACCCCGCACGTCACGCGGTTTGGAGCTGATAGCGCTACCCACGCAGATGACTTTCCAGTCGAGGACGACTTCCAAATCTTCGGCAGCCTAAACACTCCCGGGGAGAAGCGACGCGCTATTCTTGTCCGAATCGGGACCAATCACGGGATTCTTTACCCCGCGCGCGCGCAGATTTTTAGTTTCGATCCCGAGCCCCGCTCGCGCGCTCCCATCTGGAGGCGTCAGCTCGGAGAGTCGCTTCTCGAAGGGATGTTTGTCATCCGCCAGCGACTAGATGACATATTTTTCGGAGGACAGAAGGTAGAACACGACCACTACAGCCAAATCTGGAAGTCCCGCCTCCGTGAGGAAATTCAAAATAATCCAGATGCTTTGGTGCGCCGCCTTCGAGCATCAGGCATAAACCTCGCGAGCCTTACTGCCGTCATCCACAACTGGTGCCTAACGCCGACCACTGTCATCCACGCACCTCATAGCTCAAAGCATTTTGAGATACTGATCGGGATTTTGGGCGTTGGTTCGGGGGGTAGTGATGGGCGTCAGCCTCTGTCACCTCCTTGGTGGCAGCGCGCCTGGAGTGAAATTCGACACAGCCGGGGCGACGCCATTCAAGCCGGGATACAGGAACACGAAATCATCGATGATCAGCTACTCGTCTTACTTTTCGACCTGCTACCTAGAATGAGGGAGTTGGCGGTCACAAGAGATGAGTTCTCCGTCGCCTTGCCCGCTGACAATTCCGTTCACGGCACGGCTCTGTTCAACAAAGTTGTCGCAGTGGAAGACGGCTTTCTCGCTCCGGACACGGAGCTCAAAGTCGTTATGGATCTCAACGCTATCGAACAATGGCGCGCCTAATCCCTTCATTCATGGACGAACGCACACCGCCCGGAGAGCGCGACGTGTTCAATCTTCTCGCCGCCGGTCCAGATGATTGGGTGGCATTACACTCCCTCGATCTCGCGCCGTGGAATCGCGAGCTGCGGACAGAGATCGACTTCGTCGTCATCGTCCCCGATGCCGGAATCCTCTGCGTCGAGGTCAAGTCTCATGAGAACCTATTCTTCGACGGCAACAGGTGGTTTCCGGAGACAATTTCGCGCTCACCCTTCAAACAGGCCACGGATGGGCGCTATACTTTCTCTAGGCGACTTCGCGAGCTCGCACCGGAATTTGCCCAAGTTCCTGTTGTGCATTGCTGTATTTTCCCTAGGTCCCCGTTCGACTTGCAGGCGAATCTCTCGGTCCAGCCTTGGGAGCTTATGGACATGAGAGCCTTCCGAAAATTCAATAGCGGCCCACAGTTTTGCTTGGACCTGAGGGCTAGGCTCCTGCGCAGCATCGAGGCGGATCAGTGCCTGAGGCGTCTCACAAGAGGGCTGTCGTCCGCCCAATCCGAATCCATCGTTAAATATTGCGTGCCGGTTCAGAAACGCCACCCGAACGCACGCGAGGAAATCTTGCGCCGAGGAGACGAAATCGAACGGGTGCTCCTAGCCCAGCAGAAGCCGGTCCTTCATCTTGCCGCCCTTAACAACTGCCTTGTGACCTACGGGGGAGCCGGCACCGGAAAGACGTTAATCGCAATGGAGGTCGCCCGACGCGCCGCAGAGGCGGGGCGCCGGGTGGGCTTGTTCTGCTTCAACCAACTTGTTGGCGACTGGATGCGCCACCGGATGGAGAAGCTCACCCCAGCCTTGCCGAATCTTATCGTTGGCCGTGCCGTCCAAGTCATGGCCAAGTTGACCAACTTGGAAATCCCCAAGTCTCCTCCACAAGAATTTTGGGATATCGAACTGCCCAATAAATTGGAGGAACGGCTGACTGACCTAGATTTCAAGGCCACGGCCGCCTTTGACTTTGTCGTGGTGGATGAGGCGCAGGATATTCTTGCGCGGCCCCGCTTGTGGGAATGCCTTTCGCAATTTCTCGTCGGTGGATGGGCCGGTGGATCTTTTGCGCTCTTCGGAGATTTTGACAACCAAGTGCTGTCGGATCGCGCCCCGATGGAAAAGGCTCTGTTGGCCTTAGAGAGCAGCGCGAAGCTGACGTGTTGGCGACTCTCGGAGAACTGCCGCAACTACCGAATCGTTGGTGACACGGCAATCAGGCTTGGTGGCCTCGGTCAGACTGTCTACTCGGGCTACCTGCGCCTTGGAGGAGGACTTCATAACTACGACATCGTATTCTACGACAACAACACCTCTCAGCTGAACAAGCTTCGACAGTGGCTGAGTGAATTTCAGGCCCAAGGGTATAGGCCGTCTGAGATAACCATTCTATCCTTCCAGCATCCCGACGACTCGGCAGCCGCCCAACTGAAGCACGCAGGATTTAAGCTGCGTCCCGCATGGCAAGACGGCGAGGCGGTAGCTTATACTTCGATTTCCGCCTACAAAGGCATGGAGAACAAGGTAGTCGTCTTGACAGACGTATTTCTCGATGTCCGTAATTTCCACCGCGATCTATTTTATACGGGGTTAACTCGAGCAACCGAGTCCGTCCGCGTCCTGTGCGACAGGAACTCGCAAAAGATCCTTGCGGAGTGGCTAACCCCTAAAGACCTCGCTTTATGAATGAACGATCAGAAATGATTTCATGGATCCGCGGCGAAATGGTCGGGCCGACGCGGCCCCTTGGTGAGACGACAGTCATACAATTCAACAAAGAAGAATTCACTGACCTCGTCGCAAAGCGTAAGGGCCCTGTCATGTGGAAACCGTCGCCTGATGAGGAGCCTCAGGAGGTGCTTTATTATGACCGGGAATCTCCTCACCGAAAATATGGAGCAGGACTTCTTCATCCCGCGCCAACCGTTGCTGGCGCTAAGACACCACTCCTTGATGAAGTCCCTTTAACTGCCGCTACCGACCGGCTCGGTGCCGAGGTGGACTCGGATGAGCCATCGACGTCCGATGAAACCGAAGACGCAACTGCAACATCTGATGCGCCGACTGACAGCGACACCACCGATCCAACAGATGACTTCGAAGTTACCAGCCCTGATGTCCGCCACCCATCCACAATTGGTATTTCGATCTGCGTAAGGCTGAGTTCTGACGGTCGCGTCATCGTTCGGTTGCCTCAAAGGCATCGCTTTTCTTGGCAACCCGCAGAAAGCCCCGCGTTTCCGGTGAATGGTCGTTATGAATCCGGGACGCGACGGTGGACCCAAGAAGATGGTCACGCCAGAGATGGTCCGGTATGGCGCCGCCTTTCTGCAGTGTTGTCCGGCACTGCCGTCGCTTTCAGTCAAAGCGACCTAGTCTCAGGTCGCGCAATTCGGCGTGAAGTAACGATGCCAGTAGGTTCGCCCGTGAGACTTCGAGTCGAAGCGTTTCCGCGGCGCATGGAAGGCGAAGAAAATCTGTGGCTAATCACTTTGGTGCTTCGCAACTCGACGCAACCTGTTGGAACCCGAGCTCCACGCGACTCGATTCTTTACCAGACGTTTTTCGACGTCATAGCGGAGAGAGGGTGCATCGAGAAATACCCAGAAAGCCAAAGGCCGTTTGAACAACTCGATCACGAGGAACAATCATTGGCGCTGCTGTATCGCGAGTCCGCCACTTGGGGCATAGGCCACGGTTGCGCTGCAGGATGGGATGCCGAACCAGAGCAAACACCGCAGACGATATTCGCGGACGTGATGCCGGCGGTGGAGCTTCCGAGCATGACACCCGACATCGTGGACGCCGATGGCAACAAGATCCAACTGTCGATGCGTGCGTTGGCCAGTCTGTCGGAGGACGGCGCCGGCCCTGCATGGCAGTCACTTGAAAACCTAGCCACTGAATATTCAGCTTGGATTCAGCGAGGCCGTGACCGCGCCGGAAGCTTGGACCCGCGTTTCTCTCCCGTAGCAATGCGACACTTTCTTTCGTGCACCGCCTGCTTGGAACGGATCAACAAGGGCATTTCTTTACTCAGGTCCGACTCCCAAGTTCGCCGGGCGTTTCGCCTCTCTAATCTGTCCATGCTGCTTCAGCAGATTGCGACGAAGCAATTGACTCGGAGGCCGCTCGATTGGGACTCGTCCTTAAGGGTCGTCGCCCCGCAGGGGATTGCGCAATCCCCATGGGACATCTACGGAGCGGGCAGTGAAAGCAGCAACCTTGGACATTGGCGCGCCTTTCAAATCGCTTTTCTTCTCATGTCCTTGGAGGGCGCAAGCAAGGGCGCATCGGCCGACCGAAACGTAGTGGACCTTATTTGGTTCCCCACCGGTGGCGGAAAGACTGAGGCCTACTTGGCAGTAATGGCATTCTACATGTTCCATGAGCGCTTCCTGATGGCTGCAAATGATGGGGAGCTGCGTCGAGACGGCACCAATGTCCTCATGCGCTACACGCTGCGGATGTTAACCACCCAGCAGTTTCAACGGGCCGCCAGTTTGATCTGTGCAATGGACTTCTTGCGCCGCGATCCGAAGCGGCACGGCTTGGGCGATATTCCCGGCGCGCGCTTTTCTCTCGGCTTGTGGATTGGGGGCGCCGGTTCGCCTAACGACATTCGAGGGGCCCGGAGCGAGATCAGCCAATTCCGCAACGGGGACGTGGAAGGCAATCCGCTGGTCCTAACCGAATGTCCGTGGTGCCGCGGTGAAATCGGCAGATATCGAGGAGTAATCCCCCGAGCTTTCAAGAAGAGAGGAGAAGAAAACTCGCTCAGGATAAGGGGCATTGCCGACGATCCTTCCGAAGGACCGCGGCTGCATTGTCCGGACGCCAATTGCACTTTTGGCCGTGAGTTCGAATACCTACCCGTAGAAGTCATTGACGAGAGGATCTACAATTTTCCGCCATCGTTGGTCATAGCCACGGCCGACAAGCTCGCGATGATTGCCTATCGGCCGAAAGCTGGCGCCCTTTTTGGGCGGTCATTTGCTGGTGGCCAACCGCAACAAGTGTCCTCGCCCCCCGGCCTGATCATTCAAGATGAGCTGCACCTGATTTCTGGACCGCTAGGAACAATGTATGCCCTTTACGAGGGACTGTTTGAGCGCCTCTGTTCCTATCGGCCAAAAGGCGACGGTGCCTGGATCAAGCCCAAGCTGATCGCCTCAACAGCGACTATCCGTGGAGCAAGCGACCAAGTGATGTCGCTCTACGCCCGTCCGATGACGCAGCTATTTCCCGCCCCCGGGTTGATGATGGGCGATTCATTCTTTGGACGATACGCTCGAGATTCGATGGGCCGCCTCAGCAACGGTCGCCTTTACCTCGGAATTCACGCTAGTGAATATGGCTCTGTCCTCACCACCCAGGTTCGCGCATTTTCCTCCGCCCTTTTCCGACCGTATTCATTTGCCGATAACTGCCGTGACGCTTGGTGGACCTTGCTCGCGTTTTATAATAGTATTCGTGAGCTAGGTGGTGCCAAAACGCTCTTCGATTCAGATATCCGATCCCGTCTGAAATTCATGTTTAATCGCGAGGGCTTTTCTCACGATGCCCGGCGCAATCTCAAGATTGTCGAGGAACTGACCAGCCGGCTATCTCAAGCTGAAATCGTTCGCATGATGGACCGGTTGTCCGCCTCGTATGCTGCAGTAGAATCGGACAAGACTCTCGATGCATGCCTTGCCTCAAACATCATTGAGGTGGGCGTGGATATCGACCGCCTTTCCCTCATGGGAGTAGTCGGCCAACCCAAGACAACGGCGACTTACATTCAGGTCACCGGCAGAGTTGGCCGCAAATGGTGGGAGCGCGCTGGACTGATCATGATGATTTACAATCCCTCAAAGAGCCGGGATCGGTCCCATTTTGAGCAGTTTCACAGCTACCATCGCCGGCTGTATGAGCGCGTCGAACCCACATCAGCGACGCCGTTTGCCGTTTCAGCAATTCAGCGCGCGCTTCCCGGTGCCCTGATAGCTTGGGCACGGCAACACAGCAATGCCCCTGTGCAGGAGCCTACGGCCTATGAAAATGCCATGGAATCAGGTTACCAACTCCTTCGCGAACGCTGCCTGGCGGTTCAAGCAGCAGAAGACCAAGCTCGCTCGCTAGAGGAGTTGGATCGCGTCCGCGAGCAATTGGAAAACAAGTGGAGTCTCAATCCGCAATACTGGGGCGACAAATTTCCTCCGTCTGTAGACGAAGAATATCTTATGCTCTGGCCGGGACAATTCGCCACGCGCACCCAAAAAGACCGTGGCTTGGTTGTTCCCACGAGCATGCGCCAAGTCGACGGAAGCGCTGAACTGACCATCAACCAAGGCTACGCTACAGTTCCAACGGTGCCGGCAGTAACACCAGCAACTCCGCCGGCAACGCCGTAACGACTTACCATCATGGCAAACAAACAGATTCGAATCGGCCACCTCATTGCTCCGTTCGGTCCGGGAAGCATATATACCGACCGGCGCGGAGTGCCCCATGTAGTTTGCGGACTCGATCACTGGTTCATGCGCTGGGATCCATCCCTCGGACTCGTTCACTGTGACCACGGTGACGAATTCGAAAAAGTTGAGCCACGATTGTCAGCGCTGTTGCATGTGGATCGTTTTCGCGCCCCTCCCGACTACCGCCATGTCCGTCAAGGCGCCGAGCGACCACCCAACGCCCTGCTGAACATTCCAGCACAGCGGTTCCCTCGCTGGTATCGCCACACGAAGACCGGGCAAATGCGACGATTCAACCTACATACAACTCGTATCGACAACCCTGTCGGAGGTGGAAGATGGCAGCCCGTGCGCTTTGTATCCGTCTGCGAATGTGGTCATCTGAACGAGTTTCCTTGGAAGGAATGGATCGGGTGCCAATGCCCGGGCGACGGCAGTCTTCACCTGACTGACCGCGGCGGTTCGGAACTTAGCAGCATCAGGATCGAATGTAAGTCTTGCCCCGCCGGATCAACCGGGAGAAAGGGCAAGAGCCTTTCGGGAACGACCGGCAAGCCAAACATAGCATTGGGTGAGCAAAGCGCGTTTCAACAGGCAGGGATAGCGTGTCCCGGAGATCGTCCTTGGCTGGGGGAGGGAGCCTGCCAGCCGGGCTGCAACCATCCATTGATCGGCGCGCTGATAAACCAAACGAACCTTTATTTCCCTCGAACAATCTCGGCGATAGCGTTGCCCGATCTCTTACCGCAAGATGAGGCCGTTGTAATTTTGCGCAGGGAGATGGCGCAGGATCCGTCGGTGGGTATCGCAAGAACGATTTGGAACATGTCCAACAAGGAAGGGGCCGTTGCCTTGATGAAGGCTGGACTCGACAAACGCGGGATCGCTTGCAATCCCACGCAAGTTGAAGAGGCGTTAGAAAGCTTATTGGACCCAGCTGCTCAAGCACTGCCCTCCGGAGCCGCCGTCCCGACGCATCCTGAATTGCCCATGCTTACGTTCCGTCGCGCGGAATTTAACACCATTCGGCAACTGGTGAACGACCCGAAGAATGTTCCAAACCTTCGCGTGATCCCGACCACGGTTCCCAAGGAATTGTCGCTATGGTTTAACAAAGTGAATCTTGTTGAGCGGCTGCGAGAGACCCGAGTCTTCTACGGATTTGACCGCCTAGCACAGAGCCCCAACACCCTCGCAGGCATGCCCGAGACTGCCATGCAGCAACTCTTTCGAAATCCACCTGATCAGATTCAAGAATGCTGGTTGCCCGCCGTGGAAGTGTTTGGCGAAGGTATATACCTGGAACTATGCGAAGAACGGATATCCGAGTGGCAGCAGAAAAACGCCGATTGGCTTCAAGATCGGCTCGACGACGGATTCGTAGCACGATTGGGAGGAGTATTCCAAACTCTCCCGCCCCTCGCCGCAGCAGGTCGCGCTTGGGCCTCGAGATATCTCCTCGTCCATAGTCTCGCCCACATCCTGATCAATCAGCTCGTTTTTGAATGTGGCTATGGCACGGCTTCGTTGCGTGAACGTCTCTACATCTCGGCCGACCCAGCGGCACCCATGGCCGGCTTTCTCGTCTACACCGCCGCCGGCGATTCAGAAGGGACTTTAGGTGGTTTGGTTCGGCTCGGCCGACCCCAGCGCCTCGGCCCAGTCATGCAACGCGCTCTCGGTCGCGCTTCCTGGTGCTCGGCCGACCCCGTATGTTCGGAGCATCTCGGCGGACAGGGATCCAAACTCGCCAACCTCGCCGCGTGCCACGCTTGCATCCTACTCCCGGAGACGTCGTGCGAAACCATCAACCAAGGACTCGACCGTGCAATGGTCGTTGGAACGCCAGAGGCCCGTAAGTGCGGATTCATGTCAGAATTGATCGAGGGTGCATATACTTTGGCCTGAGATGCCTGATATCTTCACCAAACGAAAACGTTCCGATGTCATGTCCCGAATCCGTGGATCGGGCAATAAAGGAACCGAGCTACGGCTCATTCAGATTTTCCGGGCGAATGATATCACGGGCTGGCGGCGCGGATCAAAGCTTCCTGGCAAACCTGATTTCGTTTTTCCGAGGTTAAAAACAGCGGTGTTTGTAGATGGTTGCTTCTGGCATGGTTGCCCAAAGCATGGAACTTCGCCCAAAACCCGCGCAGCTTTCTGGTTAGCTAAAATTATCGGCAACAAAGCGCGTGATCGCCGCGTCAATCGCACCCTGCGCGCACGCGGCTGGAAAGTGCTGCGCATCTGGGAACATGAACTCTCCCGAAGAAATCTGCCAAGGTTACTCAAACGGCTCAACTCGTTACGCCAGCGCCATTCCGTCTGAAGAACCCTACCCTCGTTCGCTGCCGGCCGACGTTGTTATTAGTAAACGCGAGCTGCCATCTACCCGAGCAAGGTCACCGTCTCGTTACGCATTATTCACGCATTGAATCTCAATCCTCTAATATTTCCAACTCCGATGCCAAGACTTCCACGCATCCATAGTGGTCGAAATAGATGATCAGGTGCTTAGTTTGCTCGAAAATAATCTCACTATTCTGCTTAGCATTATCGCTCAGTTCAGTAATCCATGGCGAGTCTTCAATCATACAAACTTTGCTGTAGGCTTTCACCATATCAGCCGTTATAGCCGAATCGGGTGTAAATTTTACGGCTACGGCTCGGGCAAACCGCAACGTAACTTTTTTTCCCGGTTCGGTGTTCAAATAGTCATAACTCAAATCCAGCCTGCCAAGAGTAAAATTAATTTCGGGGCTTTGATTACAATCAGCCGTCGAATGAGGAAGAATGGCATAGACGACAGGAGGAATGGGCATTGGATTTTTAGTCAAGTTTACTAGCGTTGGCAGGTCCACCCCTAATCATTGTGGCATCACGAGGTAATCCCAAGTTGTCGATTTCGTAAAGACGTTCGCGCACTCTCTCCATTTTTGAAACATTTTTGGTCACATCTATTGTACGAGTCGGTTGAAGGTTGGCGCGGCGAAGTGCCAACAAGGACCTATTATTCACCGCAAAACGCTCTCCTTCTATAATCACAAACTCAATCGGCAATTCGTCCGCCAATATCGTGCCTTTTCTTAAACCGTTCGCGACTTCGGCAATAGTCATCCCCGCATATTTAAATCTACTGTTTTCAGCTTTCGTAGTGAACGTACTTCTCACTCCTTTTTGAGCGAGCTGAATGTTTTCGTTAGCCTGAGGGAGAATCGTTCCCTCTTCGTTTTCGAACGCAGTAATCGAGATCGATTCTTCAAGCAGTTGCTGTTTCTCCAGATTTCCAGCTGCTCGCCCGGTGCGACCTAATCGTAATTCTTTCATCGCGCCGTCGAAAATGTGTGTGGGATCGACACCCATATTTAGCTGCTCCTGCGATCTGCCGGCACCTTTGATGCCTCCACGAACAAGAGCGCGGGCGTCTTGAGCAAAGTTGTCGGCGATATCAATCGCACGTGAAGCAGCTTGTCGGCTTACCCGCGTGGCTTTGCCGGCAAGTTGAGACAGTGGGAGATCGATTAACCCATCGACTCCGGCTGAAAAGGCACGGAAGCCAAATTCGACCGCCGCAACGGATCCCACGTCAACCGCCGCTTCTTTTAACGAGAATTTATTCTGCGCACCGACAGCTACATTCACGATCTGCTTTGTACCGGTGAAAATTAATCCGGTTCGAATCCCGGAGAGAATCATCCCGGAAACACTTGCTTCCGCGCTTCCTAAACCGGGAACGAAAGCCAATACCGCGCCTGCTGCGAACACTCCAATACCCGGAGACGCCTTTTTATATCCTTCCCGATACCCATCCCGGAAAAGCTGATACTGCGAATCGTCCTCAAATCCAGTCGCCCTGATCGACAGACGGAAATCCGTTTCGGCCCCTTGCGTGCCGGACGGCGCGAGTGATTGCCAGTCCAGCAGACCGCCGGCTTGCGCGGCGTTGAGATTTTTGATCGCGGAGGCGGTGAGCGTGACGCGGGCTTGGTTATAGATCTTCCGATTGAGTGAGAGCGTGAACCGCGCCTCGACCGGGCCTTCAATCATCTGGCTGCGCAACTGGGCTTGCAGCATCGCGTCGTGATAGAGGTGCGCGGGCCAACGGGTCTGCCAAGCTTTCGGATCGGTTGAGGTGATCGGCAAGCCGGTGTTGATGGTGTGGCGCAAATTGTAGGCGCTCGCCCATCCTTGCTCCACCGTCCGCTCAATTGTGGACAGGCGATTACGCGGATTTGCATTCGTGTGAAAGAAGACATCGCTGCCAGCAGCATAGCCTTTGGTGGCGGTTCCAGTTGTAATATTGCCAGCACTGTCGACCGATGAGGCTTCGTAGGTTCCTTGCGCTGAGTCGTCCGCCAGAGAGCCAATCAGGCCGCCTTGACGTGACGCGTTCATCCAAATGGCGCGTTCTTTTTTGGTGATCGTGAGATTGGAGGTTGGACCGCCGGCGAGCGCCGAATTGAAATTGGCGAGGGCTTGCTCGGGGTCGAATTCCTCCTGGCGGCCGACGGAGGCGATTTCGTCCCATTGGTGGTTGATCTCATCCATCTGGCCCAACAATTCCCAGACGCTGATGCTGAAGTGGCCGGTCGGGTCGGCGTTGCCGACGGGGTTGGCCCCTGCGTAGGCGTAGCGGTTGAGCGACATCGGCGATGTCGGGTCTCCGGCAAAGGCATCGAGCGTCGCGAGACGGCCGAGGCTTGCGTCGTAGTCGCGGGCACGAAGGTGGTAACGACCCGTTTCGGCTTCGAGGCGTTCGCCACGGTAGAGATACGGATTGGAGGCCGTTAGTAGCGAGTAGCGGGTAGCGGGTAGTGAGTAGCCAGAGCGGTCGGTGGCATTGAGTAGATTGCCGAAGGCGTCGTAGCTGTAGGTTTGGGTCACAGCGCCAGTGACGTCGGTGAGCAGTCGCGTGTGGTCATGCACGTCGAAGGGAAAAAACTGGTCGCGGAATCCGGCGGCGTGCGTGGTTTTGCTCGCGCCACTTTCCCCGCCGGACGCAATGGCGGCGAAAGCGGGATTCGTCCCTGCCGGTAACAATTGCGGCGTGGTGGCGGAGGCAGTGTTGCCCGTCCCAAGCTGGCCATTCCGATTTGCTCCCATCACGTAGGTGGCACCGTCGGCGGTCGTCGCATAGCTCGAACGTGCTCCGGCTGCGAGGCGGACAAGGTTGGTCAATCCCGGCACCGGCGTCGGGATGTAGAGATTGGCCGGATAGGCGGTGCCGAGCTGGCCGGAACGGTTTTCGCCCCACGCGAGCAGGGTTCCGTCGGATTGCAGCGCGAGACTGTGTCGCGCACCGGCCGCGACTTCAGTCAGGCCGGCAATGCCTACCACCGGCATGGGCGCCGATCGCGAGGGAATCACGGCCGGATCGCCGAGCTGGCCAAAGGTGTTGTCACCCCACGTGACCAGGGTGCCATCGGTTTTCAACGCGAGCGCATGGAAGGCACCGGCGGCGAGTTCGTTGACGCCGGTCAAGCCCGGTACCGTCGTGGGTACAAGCTCGCGCGAAATACTCTCCTGCCCGAGTTGCCCGTAGGTGTTGTCGCCCCAGGCTTCCGCCGTTCCGCCGAGCATCAGGGCATAGGAATGCACCTGACCAGCGGCGATTGCGATGGCTCCCGTCGCAACCGGCACGGGCGCGTCGCGATTGGTGGTGGTGCCGTCGCCGAGCTGGCCGGAGGAATTATCGCCCCACGCATAAACGGTTCCGTCAGTGGTGAGCGCGAGCGTGTGATCGAGTTGCGTTGAAATCGCGGACACGTCGCTCAAGCCGGGGATCGCCGCCGGTGTGCCGATATCCCCCGTGCGCCCGAGCTGACCGGAACCGTTGCTCGTGCCCCAGCTGTAGACTTTTCCGTCTGCGCCGAGGGCGAGGTAGTGGGAAGCGCCCGCACCCACCGCGATGATATTGCTCAATCCGGGAATCGCGGTCGGCGTCGCCTGGCCGTTGCCCCACACGTAGACTTTTCCGTCGGCACCGAGACCGATCGTCAGGCCGAGCGCCGTGACGGTTTCGTCGACAAAGCGCGTGCCGGCGAGGCGGCTGTGCCCGAGGGTGTACGAGGAACTGAGCACACCGTCGGTGAATTCCTCGGCGTCCTGATCGTAAACGGTCGGATTCAGCGAACTGATCAACCGGGTGTGGGTGATCCAGCGACCCGAGACCGGATCGAGTGTGCGGTGGCCGACGCGACGTCCGTCGCCGTCGTAGATATATTCCACCTTGCCGTTACGCGTCGCGTGTTGATCGAGATAATCGTAGGTATCTGCAAAGCTGCCGGGGAAGAGCGGGCCGGCGGTGGGATTGCCGCGCGAATCATAGACGAAGGGCGAAGCGAGCGCGTTGTTCGCATCGAAGACGAAGGATTGCGCGTCGACGCCCGCGACGGTCGAACTGCGTGCGGTGCGATTGCCGGCCGGGTCGAGCGTGTAGTCGATCTGGCCATTGACGGAATCGCCAAGATGGATTTCGCGCAGCAGGCGATCGCTGGAGTCGTAGGTGTAGCCAACGCCATTATGCAACGGCAGGAACGGAGCCGGGCGCCCGATCGTCGTGGTGAGCGTGTCGATCTGATCCGTCGGCGTGTACGTATATTGCTGCGAGAATAACGCGCCAAAACCACTCGACGTGGTGGTGACGTCGGGCCGGCCGGCGGCGTCGTAGGTCTGGGTCGTGACGGTGCCGTTGGGTTGCGCGACGCGGGTGGGTTGATCGGCGTCGTTGTAGTTGTAGGTGGTCGTTTCGCTGCGAAGAGCGTCCACAACGTTCGCCAAGCGCGAGGCGTCGTCGTATTCGTAGGTCGTGTTCACGCCGCCGAGATTCGTCGAATGCTGGTTCGTCAGCCGTCCGAGTTGGTCGTGCGTGTAAACCATGCTGCCCGCGTACGGCGTCTGTTCGCTGTGGAGACGACCGCGGTTGTCGTAAGTGTAGTTGGTTGTGCCGAGACCATCGGTCATCGACGAACGCAGACCGCGCGGATCGTAGGTGTAGCCGACGTTCGCTCCGATGCGGGAGGACGGCGGTTGAACGGACATCAGGCGACTCAGTGAGTCGTAACCGTAAATCGTGGTCGCGCCATCCGCGTCGGCGCGGGCGGTGCGCCGGCCGGCGAAGTCGTAAGTGTTGACCTCGTACGCCGCAGACGGATTGGCCGGAAGATAGGTGCGCGTGGGATGGTTGCCGGCGTCGTATTTGAAGGTCGTCGCGTGATTGTTCGGGTCGGTCAGCGTCTCGAGGTTGCCGACCGGATCGTAAGTGAGTTGCGAGGCGGCGAATTTCTGGCCGGCGATGTCCACGACCGAGCCCGATGGATCGGAATGGTTGGCCGCCATCGGCGAAAGCGCGTTGTAGAGCGGAGTGAGCGCGCGCTTCAACCGGCCGAGAGAATCGTACTCGAAGCGCCGCGTGCGATTCGCCGGGTCGGTCACGGCAACGCGGTTGCCCACGGTATCGTAGTCGAAAGTGGAAACGCGATTGCTGGGTTGGGTGACTGTGCGCAGGCGATTCGCGAGATCGTAGGTGCTGGTTGTGATGCGGCCCATCGGGTCGGTCGCGATGTGCGAATTGCCGGCGTCATCGTAGGTGTAGGAACTCGCGTGACCGAGCGCATCGGTCACGGTTTCAATTTCGCCGTGCGGCGTGTACGTGTAGGTGCGGTCGTCCGCAATCGGCGCGTGCGTATGCGTGAGGCGATTGCCCTGGCCGTCGTACGTGAACGATTCCGTGGACGCGTCCGGATGCGTGATCGTCTGCAGCTGATTGAGGGAATCGTAGACGAACGCGGTTTCGTAGCCGGCGGCATCGGTGGTTTTCGTGAGATTCCCGTCACCGTCGTAGAGGCGCGACTCGACGACGTTATCCGGAGAGTGATGACGCGTGGTCGTCGTGAGGCGGTCCAATTCATCATAGCCGAATTCGGTGACGATTGGGTCGCCCTCCCCTGTCGTCGGCGCCAGGGTGCGCTTGGTCAGGTGATACGCGTCGTAAGTGTTGGTTTCCGTGGCACCCTGGGGCAGCGTCGTGGTCGCGAGGCGATCAAGGGCGTCATAAGTGTACGAGGTGACGCGGTTCAACGCATCGGTGGTCTTCGTGAGATTTCCCTCACTGTCGTATTCGGTCAGAGTGATCTCGTTCAGCGGATTGGTAAGACTCTTGAGGTGGCCGGTGGCATCGTAGACGTGGGTGGTGTCGCCTTGGATATCGTGATGCACCTTGAGTTCGCCCGTCTGATAATAGGTGAAGCTTTCCGAATATTTTGTGCCGTCGGTGTCGAGCGTGGAACTGCGGCTGGCGAGACGACCGAGCGCATCAAAGACCGAGTCGGTGACCTGGCCATTGGCCGCCGTGACCTGATTCATCCGATCGGCGGAATCGTAACCGTAGGCGGTGGTGCGGGCTTTCGCGTCGCCTTCGGCCGCGGTCACGGAAATCAAATGATGCAGCGCTGGATCGTAATCGTATTGGGTCACGAAGCCGCGCGCGTCGGTGACGCGCCGTGGCTGGCCAAGCGCGGTGTAGGTGGTCGCGATCGTCGAGGCGTCCGGCCGCGTGACCTTGGCGGGACGACCGAGAAAATCGTACTCCGTTGTCGTGATATAGCCGCGGGTGTTCTTCGCCGTCTTGAGTTTGCTGAACGAATCGTAGGTGTAGACGCGGCTGCCAAAACTCCCCGGGAGTTTTTCCTCGATCAGGCGCTGGCTGGTATCGAAGGTGCGCGTGGTCACGCGACCGGCGGCATCAGTCACTACTTGGGTTTTGCCAAAATCAGGATAAGTATAATCCGATTCCTGACCGAGCGGACCGGTGACGGAGAGCGGACGGCCAATCGCGTCATAGGTGGTCAATACGGTATTCCCGCGAGGTGTAGTCGTGGACGTGACAAGACCGCGGGTATCCTGGAAGGATTTTGGTTTCGAGCCATCGGCAAACGTCGTGGTGACGAGCGTCCCATTGCCTTGGAAGTCGTAGGCATAGCTCGTGGTGCGCGCGTCGGCCGTGCCGGCGGCTTCGGTGCGGGAAAGCAGGTTCCCCATCGCATCGTAGGTCATGGCCGTCTTGCCCGAAACGACTGCATGCGTGACCGGGTCGGGCAATCCCGTGACCATGATCGCGGTGAGCCGGTTCAGCTCGTCGTAGTCGCGATGAGTGGTCGTGCCGGCTGTGTCGGTGTCGTCGATCAGGCGGCCCAGTTTATCCTGTTTGCGCACGGTGAGCCGGCCCATTGGGTCCGTGATCGTGACGGTACGATTCACGTCGTCGTAATCGATCGTGGTATTGTGCGGCGTTTCATCGGCGAGATAGGGCGCAGAAACACTCTTGGCGCGGCCATCGGACAAATACTGCGAATCGACGGTGATGCTATCGGCGGCGACTTTGTGCGACTGGACGGTGCGGACGACCTTGTCGTTATCGTCGTATTCGTACGCGGTCGTGTGCGTGTCCGTGCCGTCGCTGGCGATCTCGTTGACTTTATCGACGCGATTGCGCGGGCCGTAGACCGTCTCGATTTTCCGGCCATCGGGCAGCGTGGTCAGGGTTCGGCGGTTAAAGAAATCATAGTCGTATTTCGTGACCGCTCCACGTGGGTCCACCGCCTGGACGAGGTTACCGGCGACATCGTAGGTTTCAGTCGTGACGTAACTGTCGTTACCAACGGTCCGCGTGAGTACTCGATCGCCCGACTTGGTGTTCTTGGTTCGCTGGTCGTCAATCGTGGTTACGAAACCCTCGCGATCGGTGATCGTGGTCGGATTTCCTTCCTTGTCGAAAGCGTCGAAGATTTCCGTCGTGAAATTCTGCCCCCGAGGATCGCTGTACTTGATCTCGGTACATTGACCCAGCGTGTTGTAATGATGCTCGGTAATATTGCCGATCGGATCGACGGCATACTCCATATCTCCGGATGGACCGTATTGGCAGGACTCAACGTAGCCGAGAGGGCCTTTTACCGCGGTGCGGCATGCGGGGTCGTTTGTCGATGGGTCATACTCATACGTCCACACCTGACCTTCCTCGTTGGTGGTTTTGGTCGGACGTCCGATCGCGTCGTACTCGATGTGGGAATCAGAATTATCGGGATTCTTGATTGACGTCATGCGACCATTGGCATCGTAGGTATAATTGTAGAGATGCTGCGCGGGCGTGGAAGGCGGAGGCGCGGCTTGGGCGAGCAGCATTCGTTTCCGGCCAAAGGTACCGCGTGAACGCACTTCTTTTCCGCGCAGGGTAAAGCGAGCGGGGATCGCGCGATAGCCAAAAGGCAGTAGCATGCGAGAGAAGACCGTGTCGGCGGAATTCGAGGAAGACGCCAACCGCTCCGGCGTTGGAAGTTCGGCGAGCGCATTTGGCGCGGCCGCATCCATGCCCGCGGGAATCGGATTATAGGTGACGTCCATGGCGTCCGGCGCGAAGAACACGCGCGCGGAAGCGCTCATCAAGTCGTCGACTTCGTTGTAGGCCAAATCCGTCGAGGTGCCGTCCGGGTAAGTAACCTTGCTGACATTGCCGGCCGGATCGTAGGCCGTGCTGGTGACGCGTCCGCCCTCGTCGGTGTCGGTCAATACGCGTCCGACTTTATCGTACGTGTGTTGTTGGCTGCCGATGCCTGGGAAGTCGATCGAGAGCAGGTGATCGGCATCGTCGTAAGTGTTCGTGGAAATCTGTCCGAGTGCGTTCCGCTCGGACATCACGCGACCCACGGCGTCGTAGGTTTTTTCCTCGTAGGAATTGTCCGCGAACGTCGTGCGGGTGAGGCGATCCGCGTCGTCGTAGGTGTAGTTGACGACCGCACCCGAGCGGTCAGTTTCGGAACCGAGCAGGCCGCTGGTATTGTAGCTCTTCGTGGAGAACGTCCCGTCCGGGTAGGTGGTTTTTGTCGGCTGCCCATTCAGGTTGTAGGTGTAGCTGGTGGTGACCGGCACGAGAGTGCCCTGTGAATCGGGCCGATAGGATACATCCGACGCTATATTGCCGTTGGCATCGAAGGCGTATGAGCGCTTGCGGCCGGCGGTATTGTCCGGTGCGTATTCCGTTTCGGTGAGCGGCAGGCCGAGCGCGTTGTAGGTGTAACGGGTTTCGTTTCCGAGCGGGCTGTGTTCGGTCAACCGATTGCCGACGCTGTCGTAGGTGAAACTCGTGGTATTACCCTCGCGATCCTTGCGGGTGAGCAGATTGCCTTGCGCATCGTACGTCTGGACCGTTGCCCGACCGAGGGCGTCGGTTTCGGCGAGGATCTGGCCAGTCGAATTGTATGTGTAGCTTGTGGCGTGGCCATTCGCATCGGTAACCGTATCGGCGAGACCGGCGGCATTGTAGTGATAACGGATGACGCCGCCCTCGGCGTCGGTAATCGACGTGGGTTTATCGCGAAAGCGCGAGTCCGTGAATGCGTACGTTGTGACGTTGCCGAGGGCATTCGTCCGGCGCACGACGTTACCAAATTCGTCGTATTCAACGATGGTGATTCGCCCGAGGGCATCGCGACGTTTTTCGATCCGGTTGGCGAAGTCGCGTTCGGTGATAACGTCGCCATTGGCCAGCAAACCCTCCGTTTTTGAAATCAGGCGGCCCACCGCGTCGTAGGCATCATACTCGGGCCGGATCGCAGCCGGCGACTGGATGGTCGTCACCAAGGAAGTTCCTTCAAGATAGCCATAGGTCGTGGTGTGACCGTCGCGATCCAAGACGGTAAGCAGACGACCCGATGGATCATAGGCGTAGGTGATACTCTTACCCGATGGATCCTTCACGGAAGTGATTCGTCCTGAATCATCGCGAACGAGTTCGATCACCGTGCCATTCGACTGTTCGATACGAGTCGGGCTGTACGTGGTCCAGGCGCCGGTGCGATCGGTGACCTTGAGCACGCCCTTCGTGGTGGAAATCACGTACTGGGTGCCATCGAGCGTCGTAAGGCGGTAGGCCTTGGGGTCCAGCGGTTCGCCGTCGTCGATCCCGAGCAAATCGGTGAAATCGAAATTTGAATCGGCGAGAACGTCATTCTCCACCTCGAAAGTGCTTTCGTTGACCGCATCGAGTTGTCCAATCGTTCCCGGCAATGGATCGAAGACAATATTACCGCCGGCAATTTCCGTGTAGATATGGTTGGGCGTGAGGCGGGGAGTGAATCTAAACGTGGTGTTGTCGGGCAGAGTGATCGCGACGACGCGCGGTTCTGGATCGACGCCAGTCGCGTCCAACGGCGGCGCGGGGTCGATGACGTATTGCGGCAGGCCGTTGAATCCACTCACGGTATAGGCAAACCAGTTTTCACCGAGGCGCTGGCTGACTTGAACGGTGCACGCCTGTCCGGCCAGCGTGGTGCCGGTGCCGAAGTCGCCGACGCGCGGATCGGTGCTATCGTAGTGCCGCACTACGGAAAGCGGCAGGCCGCGCGTTGGAATGGTGAGATCAGTGTTGTTGGAAACATTCGCGCCGATCTTCATCGCGCCGGTGATTTGTACCCAGTTGAACGGCGCTGCTTGATCGAAAGCGCGGTTGAGTTGATCGGTCGCGCTCAGTCGGATTTCGTAGAGACCGTTCCGCAACAGCGTGGGATCGAGCTGGCCCAGCGAGGCATTCACCACCGAAGTCGCGCCGGTCGCGATTGTCTTCCACGGCGAATTGTTGGCAGAGGTTTTGTAGCGCACCTGCACCACATAAGATTTCAAATATTGTCCGGACGCCGTGCCCACGAGATTAACCGGGGCAGTTACCTCAGCGCCCAAACCCGGCGAAACCAATTCCAGCACAGGCGCGGGCGGCGGTCCCGTTAACACGTTAAGCGTGACGGGAGCTGAAATCGCGCTCGTTTCGATTGAAGTGAATACCTTCGCGGTGAGAACGTGTGGGCCGGACTCAAAACCATTTTGAACCGGAAGACTATAAGGAGCAGCCGTGACCTCGCCCAATTTGACGTCGCCATCATAAAATTCCACTTTCGCAACCGTCACGTCCGCGTTCGGATCAGTCGCAGTAGCCATGAGACTTAACGCTGAATGCGCGACCGCCACCCCTCCATTTACTGGCGACGTTATCTCCACCGATGGAGGCTGCACCACAGTCACCGTCAATTCATCTGATCCCGTAAACACTGAGTCACTGGCGACCAGACGCAGCGTATACGTACCGGCAACGTCGAAAGTCGCCGTTGTGGCTGCGCTTGTGGCGGAGGCGAAATTCACGATTCCCGGGCCATCGACCTTACTCCACTGATACGTCAACGCGCCGGGTGAAACCGGCAGGCCGTCGTCACTGGCGACGCCGGCAAGCGACAAGGGTGTGCCCATTGCCAATAAAGTATCCGGGCCCGCGTTGACAATTGGTGCCGTATTGGACGGACCCTTCCCTGCACTGCCAGCATTGTAGATGGCGACTATCTCGGCGGCGGTTAATGGCCGTCTATAGAAAGTGATTTCGTCCAGCACACCGTTGTAATAGCGGTTCTCACGCGGAAGTGCCCCAAACATTAAAGGATAACTGGTCTGTGGTGTGAACAACCCCAGATTCTGTTCCTTTAACATCGTTCCGTTTCGATAGAGGCGGGCGACGCCGGTGATTCTGTCATAGGTCACTGCCACGTGACTCCAGACATTCTTAGTGATGACATTATCGATCCCAACCTGGTGCGCCACTCCTGTGGTATCGGTGAAAAACGCATACAATCCCGCACCGTTGATCCAAGCACGCAGGCTGAGCCCATCACTGCTTCCCGAGTTCCATTGGACCAATGGCACATCGCTCAGCCCGGCGGGTTTCATCCACAGTTCAATTGTGAGCCCTGCAGCAGATGAGCCCAAATCCAGGTCGCCGTGCGCCGAGATGCGACCGTAGCAATCGGATCCATTGAACGCAAAGCCTTCACCTTGTTCACCCGCACCGAAGCTCGGTCCGCGCGGGAGGAACTCCACGTCGTGATTACCATTGATCACTTCATGAACCTCAGCGTTGGCCGGCCACCACGCTGCGATGCCAGCGGGAGTTTCCACGCTATTCGTCAGGGCAACACGTACTGTGATTGTATCGCCAGCGTGGAGTTCGCCGTCCGTGGCATCCAAGCGCAGCAGGTACGTTCCCGGTGAACCAAATGTTGCAGTCGTTGAGGCAGCATTTGCATTCGCGAAAGTTACGGTGCCGGGCCCGTCCACTTTGCTCCAAGTAGAGATCACTCCAAATCCAAGTGGCTTTCCATCGTCCTGCACGCTTCCCGTCAGCAGGGCAATTCCGGCGGCATCCCGCACCTGAATGTCCGAGCCCGCGTTCACGAGGGGTGCCTTGTTATCGACCGCCTTGCCGGCTGCACCGGCCTGGTAGATTCCATAGATTTCGGCCGGAGCGAGGGCGCGTTTATAAAACGCAATTTCGTCCAGCGCGCCATTATAGTAACGACCCTCCCGGGGCAGTGCCCCAAACATCAAAGGGTAACTGGTCTGCGGGATGAATACTCCGAGATTCTGTTCCTTTAACATCGTTCCATTGCGATAAAGCCGGGCGTTGCCAGTTACTTTGTCGTAGGTCACCGCCACGTGATTCCACGCGCTGGCGATGATAACGTTGTCGACGCCGATCGAGTGCGCTCCTCCCGAAGTATCGGTCAGAAAGGCATACAATCCCGTGCCGTTAATCCAAGTTCTCACGCTGACACCATCCTTGCTTCCGGAGCTCCACTGAACCAACGGCACGTCGTTCGCGTGGGCGGGATTGAGCCACAGTTCAATCGTAAGGCCCGCCTCGGAAGCTCCAAGATCCAGATCGCCGTGGGCTGGAATCCGACCATAGCAATCAGACCCGTTGAATACAAAACCTTCACCTTGTTCACCCGCACCATAGCCCGGTCCCCGTGGCAAAAACTCCACGTCATGATTGCCGTTGATCACTTCGTGAATCTCCGCGTTTGCCGGCCACCATGCCGCGATACCAGCGGGAGTCTCCACACCGTTTGTCAGGGCAACCCGCACTGTGGTTGTATCCCCTGACCGCAGCTCACCGTCCGTGGCATCCAAGCGCAATACGAACGTCCCCGGTGTATCAAAAGTCGCTGTCGTTGCAGCGGCATTTGCGTTTGCGAAGGCCACCCCGCCCGGGCCATCCACTTTGCTCCAGGTGGAAATAACTCCCACGCCAAGTGGTTTCCCGTCATCACTCACCGAGCCATTCAGTGTAACTGTTCTTTCATCGCCAAATGCCTGCTTATCCGGACCCGCGCTGACCACCGGCGTCTGATTACTGCTGGAAGATTTCCCGTCTGGACCCGCAGAGTAGATCGCCTGCAACTCCCCCAGACTCAAGGCCCGGCGGTAAAGTGTGATCTCGTCAATCGATCCTTTGAAATAGCGCCCTTCCCGGGGTAGCGCACCGAACAGCAATGGATATGTGGTTTGCGGTGTGAAAATACCGAGAGCCTGTTCGATCAACAATGTCCCGTTTCGGTAAAGACGTCCGATACCCGTCGCTTTATCATAGGTCACCGCCACGTGGCTCCATGTGTTCAGCGGCAAAATGCTATTCACGCCAAACGAATGACCAACACCTGTGGTATCCGTCAGAAATGCATACAATCCCGATCCATTAATCCAGCTCCTCAGGCTGAGGCCATCGCTGTTACCGCTGCTCCATTGAACCAAGGGAACATCATGGGCCTCGGCTGGATTTACCCAAAGCTCAACCGTCAAACCAGCGGCGGATACACCAATATCCAGATCGGGGTGCGCCGGAACGCGACCATAGACGTCCGAGCCATTGAACGTAAACGCCTGCCCCTGCTCACCCGCACCGAAACCCGGTCCACGCGGGAGGAACTCCACATCGTGATTGCCGTTGATCACTTCATGAACCTCGGCGTTTGCCGGCCACCACGCCGAAATTGCACCGGGAATCGCCACGCTGTTTGTCAGGCCCACTCTGACCGTCACCGTATCATCCGATTGCAGTTCGCCATCATTTGCGACCAGCCGCAAAATGTACGTGCCCGGCGCACTGAAAGTCGCCGAGGTCTTGGCCGAATTTGAATCGGCAAAGGCAACCTCGCCCGGCCCGTCAACTTTGCTCCACGCAATATTCAAATTGGCGCCATTCCCGACAGGTTTCCCATCGTCACTAATCGAACCGTTAAGAAAAGCAGACCAAACAGTGCCGAATGTCTGTACGTCCGCGCCTGCATCCACCGACGGTGGCAAATTATCGCTGACCGGGGATTTTCCCGCGTTGCCCGAATCATAGATCGCCTTAATTTCCGCCAAAGTTAAAGGCCGGCTGTAAAGTGTAATCTCGTCGAGAGATCCTTTGAAATAACGCGCCTCCCGAGGCAGCGCACCGAACAGCATTGGATACATGGTTTGCGGCGTGAAAATACCAAGAGTCTGTTCGATCAACAACGTCCCGTTTCGATAAAGACGCCCGATACCCGTCGCTTTATCATAGGTGACCGCCACATGGCTCCACGTGTTCAGCGGCAAAATGCTATTCACGCCAAACGAATGACCGACACCTGCGGTATCGGTTAGAAATGCATACAAGCCCGATCCATTAATCCAGCTCCTCAGGCTGAGGCCATCGCTGTTACCGCTGCTCCATTGAACCAAGGGAACATCATGGGCCTCGGCCGGATTCACCCAAAGCTCAACCGTCAAACCCTCCGCGGATGATCCAATGTCGAGATCAGAGTGTGCCGGAACGCTGCCGTACGAAGTGCCGCCAACGAACGCAAAGCTCCGCGCGACTTTCCCCTCTCCGTAAGTCAAAGGGCCATTGAACCCGATGGTGTGGCTGCCGTGAATCGAGTCATACGCGACGTCGTTGCCCGTCCACCAAGCCGCCGCCGTTCGAGGGATCGTCGCGGAATAGGTCAAGCCAACCCGAACCTCCATGATATCGGTCGATTGCTCGAGACCGTCCGAAGCAGTTAATTGCAGGACATAAATCCCCGGTGCCGAAAAAGTCGCCAGCGGTTGGGCGATGTTTGGATTGTCGAACAGGACGTCGCCCGCACCCGACAACTTGCTCCACGTCATATTCAACGCCGTTTTTGACGGAACACCATCGTCAGAGACGATACCTGGCAGTTTGAGTGGCTGATTTGGTTCGTGAGCGATGAGGTCGGGACCAGCCGTAATAGTCGGACGGGCATTCACCAGCACGTGCAATAGGAAGCTTTGTGTATCAAAGAAACCAGCCGAATTGGTTGCGCGAACGACGATCGTATGATCGCCAGCGTCCACCCCGCGAATCGCCCAAGACAGCAATCCCGTGACAGGATCAATTCGTACGCCGGCCGGTCCTTCGATGAGTGAATAGGTCAAGCCCAGGTTGGCGGGATCCACCGCGCGAACCGGATACTGATAATACCCCGGCAAAACCTGGTCAGTGAGCACCTCGAAAATCAGTTCATCCATCTCGTCGTCACCTCCGGTGTTCACGAGAACCATCGATCCAATTAAATTACCGTCATTGACGCGTGCCCCCACGAAACGATCGGTTTCCGAATCAGGAGCGGTGTCACCGGTGGAAAACAAACGGGTTCCGTCCGGGGCATAAAATTCAAACAAATCGTGATCGGGGGAAGTATTAATCACCCCCGCTGCGACCACGGGTACATTGAAGGTGAATACCTGCCTCGCCCCATTTCCTGTTGTGAAGGTCGTGAACGGCGGTGACGCCGGTCCTTCGTAAATATCGGACCGAACCGGGATTGAATTCATGGTTACACCCACGCTCGCATACTGATCGGTCAACACGGTGCCATTTGTGAGTGCCGTGCCATCGGGAAGCTTGTCGAAATTTACTTTCCTAACATCTGTGCCGGTCAGGCCAAACAGGCTGGGATTTGCGGTCGGCAGGGTTGAGAAAACGGTGCTACTGGTTGAATTCACATCCGACGGTTTGAGCTCTATCGGCGTAAAATTCACCGCCGTCTGATTGAGTCTGGTCGAAGGCAGAACCAATGTGAGCTGAGGTTGGCTGACGATACGAGGAGCCTGCGGGAAATTTGCCACCTGAATTGCAATCGTCGCCTCTGGGGAATCGGCTGTACCATCGTTAACCTTGAAAGTGAAAACGTCAGAACCCACAAAATCCGAAACGGGGGTGTATGTAAGATTCGGGGGAGTACCCGACAAAGCGCCATGAAGGGGATTCGTTATCACGCCGAACGTCAGCGATCCCACTGGCGTTTCAACATCAGAGCCCGTCAGAGTAAAAATGACCGAAGTTCCCGCAGTTAACGAAATAGTCGCGGAATCGGCTACCGGAATGTCATTCACCGGCGTAATCATTATATTTACCGTGGCTGGTGCCGAATCCATGCTGCCGTCATTCGCTTTGAAGGTGAAACTGTCGGAACCGTTGTAGTTGGCGCTGGGAATATAGGTGAGGTTCGGTGCGGCGCCGCTGATGGCACCGTGTTGCGGCGGCGTGACGATTGAATAAGCGAGAGGTGACCCTTCGGCATCAGCCGCCGTCAAAATAATATTGGCAGCGGTGTCCTCAGCGGTGGTGAGTGAGAATGGTCCCGTTGCGACAGGCGCATGATTTACGGCCTGAACGGTGATCGAAATCATGGCAGGCGATGAATCAAAGGCCCCGTCATTAACTTTAAAAGTGAACGCATCGGAACCGGAGTAATTTGCGGCTGGTGTGTAGACCAGATTGGGGACCGTGCCAGAAAGAGAACCGTGGGCCGGTTGGGCAATCACCGAGTAGGTCAGCGAACCCGCCGCAGTCTCAACATCGGAGCCCGAAAGGGTTATCGCCGTCGACCCGTCTTCCGAGGTCGTGACCTCCTGTGAATTTGCCGAGGGCGGCACGTTTACGGACACAGTGACTGGCAGTGAAATACTCGTCGCATCCCGATTGTCCGTCGCGCGCGCGGTCAACGTAAAGTTCCCACTCGCAACGTCTGGCCACGAAATCCGATAAGGTACTGTGGTCGTCTCTCCGATTTTCTCGGATCCATTGAAGAATTCCACCTTTGTTACGGTGCCGTCGGCGTCCCTGGCGGAAGCGGTCAGGGTAATTGTGGCCGGGCCCGCCACGACGGTTCCGCTCACCGGTGCGGTCAGCGCCACGCTCGGGGGTTGGTTCGGATTGATGACGGTGATCGTGGCAACACTGGTCGAACCGACTGTGCCGAGATTATCGTAGGCTTTGGCCGAGAAAGAAAAGGTGCCGGCAATGAGTGCGCCGGTGGTGAAGTTAAAGGGTGCGCTGGCGCTCTGGCCGATCAGCGTGGAACCTTGGTAGAAGTCCACGTGCGCAATCGTGCCGTCGCTGTCCGCGGCGTTAACGGAAATCGTGACGGTCGCGGGGGCGGTGAGGGTTGCACCATCAACCGGCGACGTGAGCGAAGCGGTCGGAGGAATATTCGCCACGACAATAACAGGAAGGCTCGCTGAATCCGTGACCGCGCCGGAGCTATCGGTTGCACTGGCGAGAAAGGAATAATTTCCAGGGGCCAACGACGTGACGTCGAACTGGTACGGCACAGTGGACGTTTCTCCGATTTTAACGCCGTCCTGAAAAAATTCCACCTTGGTCACCGTGCCGTCGCTGTCGGAGGCAGCAGCTTCAAGAGTAAAGGCCGCCGGAAAAATAAATGACGCGTTGGCGACCGGAGCCGTGAAGCCAACGATTGGCGGACGATTCACATGATTCACCGTGAACGTAATCGTCGCCGGTGCGGAAAACAATTCCCCATCATAGACCTTATAGATCAAACTATCCGGGCCATTATAATTGGCCGCGGGCGTATAGGTAATATTTGGCAGCGTTCCTGAAATTGTGCCGTACGCCGGACTTGAAATGATACTAAAAGTTAGCACGGGACTGTCGACGTCAGTTGCCGCCAGCGTTAAGTTCGTGGAGGTATTTTCGTCCAATGCGATCGCGACGGGGAACGAGATTGGCGCATCGTTCACCGGCGTCACGTTGAGCTGGACGGTGGCAGGGGCAGATTGCAGCGAACCGTCGCTGACACAAAAAGTGAAGAAGTCCGGGCCGTTGAAATCCGGTGCGGGTGTATAGACGAAAGTGGCCGCAGTTGCACCGGGAACCAACGATCCGTGAGCGGGCAAAGCGACGATCGCGTAGCTGAGCGCGTCGCCATCGGGATCGAAACCGGTGAGCGTCAGGGTCAACGGGGTATCTTCAAGCGTCGCTTGGGTCTGGTTGTGCGCGGCGGGTGCGTCGTTAACATGTACGACGGTGATCCGCACCGGGGCGGAATCGACCGCGGAATTCTGGTTATCCGTCGCGCGTGCCACAAAATCGTAGATGCCCATGGGCAATCCGGAAATCGCAAAGGTGAACGGCGTGCTAAGGCTTTGGCCCACACGAGAGCCATTCTGAAAGAGCTCCACCTTTGCGATGGAGCCGTCGGGGTCGGACGCGGATGCATTGATGGAAAAGTTGGCGGGATCGTCGTAACTCGCGCCCGTGGCCGGTGAGGTGATCGCGACGGTGGGCGGTTGATTGGGATTCAGAACCGTAACGTTGACTGCGCTGGAGGTCGTGAGCGCTCCGGAATTGTCGTACGCTTTCGCGGAAAAAACATAACTTCCCGTAAAGAGTGTACTGGTGGAAATACTATACGGCGCGTTCAGCCCCTGCCCGATCAACGCGGAACCTTGGTAGAAATCCACGTGCGCAATGGTGCCGTCGGCATCGGCGGCGGACGCAGTGAGAGTGATCGTAGCCGGAGCGATGAAAGTCGCACCATCGACCGGCGCGGTAAGCGCAACCGTGGGCGGCAGGTTCGGGCTGGAGACCGTGATGGAGATCGTCGACGAATCTGCGGTGGCCCCCGTGTTGTCGGTGACCCGGGCGAAATACGAATAGTTGCCAGCATTCAATCCGCTGACGGGAAAATTGTAGGGTGCATTTGCATCTTCGCCGATCTTGGTCGTCCCCTGAAAAAATTCGACCTTGCTGACGGTGCCATCAGGGTCCGATGCAGTCGCGGAGAGGGTAAACGATCCGGGCGCGGTGTAGGCGGCGCCGCTTGTCGGGGCGGTGAGTGACACTGCGGGAAGATGATTGCAGGCTTGCGGCGCTTGCAGTTTCAGGAGGCCGTTGCCGTTGACGGTGAGATTGGCGCAAGCAACTCCGCCCAGCAACTGGGTGCCGGCATTAATAATCACCTGGCCACTCGGTGCCAAAAGATAACCGTAGAAATTACATCCGCTATTCAGCGTAAAGCCGCCGGATTTGATATTAAGCGCCAGCCATGCCGGATTGGTCGATGCGCCAACCGGGGCATTTGCGGAAAAGCCGTTGGCGAGGTTGATGACGACCGGTCCCAGAATTTGCAGCGTGCTGTTGCCGTTCAGTGTGAGATTTTGGAAATTATACACCGAGGCTTGAGTGGCTCCAGCCACGCCAAGCTTGAAACCGCTACCGCTACCGGCGTTGAAGCTGCCGTAGGATCCGGCAGGTACCGGGTACTGTCCCGCGTTGCTGTTGAGTGTAAGATTTTTCAGGGTGGCCCACGTGATCGATTGGCCCCCGCTATTGACCGTGACGGAGGTCGTGCCGGTCGGAGCTGCAACGGCGCCGACCGTCGGCAGCGAAACCGCGTTGGTGCGACGGATGACATGTCGCAACGACGCTCCACTGTTGAGCATGATGGTGTAGTTCGAAGGGGAACTGGTACCGCTTCCCTGTAGCGTTCCCGAGTACACCGGGGTTCCGTTCAGCTGGACTGTTGGCGTTCCCGGGACGGAAAGATCGCCAGTGACATTGGCGCCTCCATTGAAGTTCACGCTCTCGGCGGACATTTGTTGAAGCGAGCCGTCAACCTTGCCGTTAATGGACGACGCGTGCTGCACCTGTGCAATTTGCGCGGAAAGTGGGACCGACAACGCGCTGAATAACCCGAGTAATCCGCAAATGCCCGTGACGGGAAGATTCAGATGCGGCCGCGAACGGAGGCTTTCAAACGAAAAGATTGGACCGCAGAGGGGTGAGCGAAATGTAATCTGCACTCGCGCAGAATGCCATCGCGCGCGAAATCACGGCAGAAAGGAAACCTCCTGAATTCAGGGGATGGATACAGTACATAAGCGACCTCTCGTTATCCTTTCGAAGGGGTTTCCCGGGGTAAGCCGCGATACTGGAAAAGAGTCGGGCATAAAAAAGCCGCGGACTTTCGTCCGCGGCTTCGAAATATTTTCTCGCCAAAGTTTAGCTGGCGACCTCGGCGGTCGCTTTTGGAATTTCGTCCATCGGGATGTCTCCACCCAATGGCAGGGTAACCTTGAGCTTCTTGTAACCCGGCCAGCCGGTGCCGGCGGGAATCAAGTGACCCATGATGACGTTTTCCTTGAAGCCCTTCAGATGATCGACCTTGCCGAGAGTCGAAGCGTCGGTGAGGACGCGGGTCGTCTCTTGGAAGGAAGCCGCGGAGATGAAGCTCTCGGTTTCCAGCGATGCCTTCGTGATGCCAAGCAGGATCGGTTCGGCCTCGGCGGGTTTGCCGCCGGCGGCGTCGATGCGCTTGTTCTCACGGAGGAAGGCCACGCGGTCAATCTGCTCGCCCCAGAACCACTCGGTGTCACCCGGATCGGAGATGCGGACCTTGCGGAGCATCTGACGGATGATGACCTCGATGTGCTTGTCGTTAATCGACACACCCTGGAGACGATAGACTTCCTGCACCTGGCCGATGAGGAACTCATACAGCGCGGTTGGCCCGAGGATTTCGAGGATCTCGTGTGGATCAGCGGAACCTTCGGTCAAGTGCTGGCCCTTATGAACGACGTCGCCAGGTTGCACGATGATGTGCTTGCCGTGAGGAATCAGATGTTCCTCTTCCGCGCCGGACTCTTCGTGGCGAACCACGAGCTTCCGCTTGCCGCGAATGGAGCCTTCGAACGAAACCACACCTTCGATGCGGGCCATCTCGGCCGCTTCCTTCGGACGACGGGCTTCGAAAAGCTCGGCGACGCGGGGAAGACCACCGGTGATGTCCTTGGTCACGGAAGCCTGACGCGGCGTCTTGGCGAGCAATGCACCAGGAGTGATGATGTCACCCTCGGCCACTGCCACCTGCGCACCGGTCGGAATCGAGTAAGCGGCCACAGGCTTGCCCTGCTCATCGCGGACTTCGATCTGCGGATTGAGATCTTCCTTGTGCTCGATAACCACGGTCGCGATGCGGCCGGTGGATTCGTCGAGTTCGCGCTTCACGGTCACACCAGGGATCATATCCTTGAAGTGGAGAGTGCCCGCTTTCTCGGAGAGAACCGGAATGTTGTATGGATCCCACTGCGCGATCGTCTGGCCCTTGGTGACCTTGGCGGCGTCCATCACGGAGAGGAACGTACCGACCACGATCGGGTAGGACTCGAGCTCGCGGTCGTTCTCGTCAAGAATCTGGAGTGAACCGGTCTTGTTGAGAACGATGTTGAAGCCTTCAGCGGTCTGCACGAGACGGAGGCCGCGGTATTTAACGATACCGGAATTACGGACCTTAATCTCGGGATTCTTCGCACCGCCGGTCGCGACGCCACCGATGTGGAAGGTACGCATCGTGAGCTGCGTGCCGGGTTCGCCGATGGATTGCGCGGCGATGATACCGACGGAGTCACCGATCTTCGCGACCTTGTTGGTGGCGGGATTGATGCCATAGGACTTGGCGTCGATGCCCTGTTCGCTCGTGGAGGTGAGCGGCGAGAGAACCTTGACACGCTCGATGCCGGAATCCTCGATGCGTTTGGAGAGTTCCTCGGTGACGAGTTCGCCGGAGTTGACGAGCGTCTTGGTCGGGTTGAGGGGATCGAAGATGTCGTCCGCCGAAAAACGGCCGACAATACGTTCTGCGAGGGAAACCAACATGGTTTCACCTTCGAAGATCGCCTTCTTCCAAATACCGTCGCGCGTACCACAGTCTTCCTCGGTGACAACTGCATCCATGGCCACGTCGCAAAGCTTGCGGGTCATGTAGCCGGCGTCAGCGGTCTTGAGGGCGGTGTCGGCAAGACCCTTGCGGGCGCCGTGGGTCGAGATGAAGTATTCGAGAACGGTCAACCCCTCGCGGAACGAGGAGAGAATTGGACGCTCGATGATTTCGCCGGACGGCTTGGCCATGAGGCCACGGAGACCGCACAGCTGGCGAACCTGCTGTTTGTTACCGCGGGCGCCGGAATCCATCATGATGTAAACCGGATTCACATCGACCCGACCGTCGTTGTTTTCGAGTTTCGCGAATACGGACTTCGCGATGCGATCGGTGGCGCCGGTCCAGATATCGATGATCTTGTTGTAACGTTCGCCCGAGGTGATGATGCCCTTTTTGTACTGGGATTCGACTTCGTCGACCTTCTTGCGGGCGTCGGCCACGATTTCCTTCTTATTTTCAGGAATGATCATGTCGTCGATACCGATCGAGATACCGGCCTGCATGGCGGTCTGGAAGCCAAGTTCCTTCAACTTGTCGAGGGTCTCAACCGTCACCCGGTCGCCCGCGACCTTGTAGGTATTGAGAATCAAATCGCCCAGCTTACCTTTTGGTACCGGGAAGTTGATGAAGCCGAGAGCTGGCGGCCAGATCTCATTGAAGATGATACGGCCAACGGTCGTGCGGAGAACCTTGCGCTCCTTGTTGCCAAACACAGTGTCCTTGCCGAAATCGGGATTCGGAACCTCGACCCAATCGTGCATCTTGAAAGCGCCGTCCGCTTTCGCGTAGAGCACTTCCTGCAGACCGGAAACGAGCGGCACGCGCACGCCCTTGGCGGGTTTGGTGCGGGGTTCGATCGTGAGGTAATAGGCACCGAGAACGATGTCCTGCGAGGGCGTGAGGATCGGCTTGCCGGAAGACGGCGAGAAGATGTTGTTCGTCGACATCATGAGGAGTTTGCACTCCAGGATGGCTTCGAGGGACAACGGCACGTGAACGGCCATCTGGTCACCGTCGAAGTCCGCGTTGTAAGCGGTACAGACGAGCGGGTGAACGCGGATGGATGAACCTTCAATCAGCACGGGCTCGAAAGCCTGGATCGACAAACGGTGAAGGGTCGGCGCGCGATTGAGCAGCACCGGATGGCCCTTGGTCACTTCCTCAAGAATGTCCCACACTTCGGGGGACTTTTTCTCGATCATCTTGCGCGCACCGCGAACGGTGTGCACGAAGCCGAGTTCCTTGAGGCGGCGGATGATGAACGGCTCGAAGAGAACGAGCGCCATCTTCTTGGGCAGACCGCACTGGTGCAGCTTAAGCTCAGGACCGATAACGATGACGGAACGGCCGGAGTAATCGACGCGTTTGCCGAGCAAGTTTTGGCGGAAGCGGCCCTGTTTGCCCTTGAGCATGTCGGACAGCGACTTCAACGCACGATTGCCAGCGCCAGTCACGGGACGACCATGACGACCGTTGTCGAACAACGCATCGACTGCTTCCTGCAGCATGCGCTTTTCGTTGTGAATGATGACGTCTGGCGTCTTCAGCTGCATCAAATTCCGCAAACGATTATTGCGATTGATGACGCGGCGATAGAGATCGTTCAGATCGGAGGTCGCGAAACGACCGCCCTCAAGAGGAACGAGCGGGCGAAGGTCGGGCGGGATGACTGGCAACACCTCGAGGACCATCCATTCAGGACGGGACTTCGAACTGATGAAACCACCGATGACCTTGAGACGCTTCGAGAGCTTTTTCTTGATCTGCTTCGAGCGCGTGGCGCGCATCGTCTCGTGCAATTCGGCGACCGTGGCCACCATATCGAGCTGCATGAGCACATCACGAACGGCCTCGGCGCCCATCTTGGCGGTGAAGGCATCAGCGCCATACTCTTCGACGGCTTGCTGATATTCGGTCTCGGTCAGAAGTTGTTTGAGTTCGAGGGGCGTCTTGCCGGCATTCACCACCATGTAGTTCTCATAGTAGATGACGCGCTCGAGTGAACGAGCGGTCATGTCGAGCAGAAGGCCGAGACGGCTCGGCATGCTCTTGAGGAACCAGATGTGGGCAACCGGAACGGCGAGCTCGATATGGCCCATGCGCTCGCGACGGACGCGGGCGATGGTCACCTCGACGCCGCAGCGATCGCAGACGACATCCTTGTACTTGATGCGTTTGTATTTGCCGCAGGCGCACTCGTAGTCGCGCACCGGGCCGAAGATCTTTTGGCAGAAAAGACCGCCTGGCTCGGGCTTGAAGGTACGATAGTTGATCGTCTCGGGATTCTTAACTTCACCCTTCGACCAAGACCGGATGGTTTCGGGCGAAGCGACGGTGATGGAAACGTTGTCGAACTGATTCTCATCCGATCCAAGGACGGACCGGACTTCTTCACGGGCGTGTTCAGTACTCATTTGCGATTTTGCTCCCAGTATTGTGTTAAATTTTAGTGTCCGCCACCCAGGGCTTCGCCAAGCGCGGTGCGCTTCGCGAGTTTGATGTCGAGGCCAAGGGCTTGCATTTCCTTGACGAGAACGTTGAACGATTCCGGCGTGCCGGCGCTCAGCGTATTGTCGCCCTTGACGAGCGATTCGTAGATCTTGGTGCGGCCGTTGACGTCGTCAGACTTGACGGTGAGCAACTCCTGCAGGGTGTGCGCCGCGCCATAGGCTTCGAGCGCCCACACTTCCATTTCGCCGAAGCGCTGGCCGCCGTATTGGGCTTTGCCGCCCAAGGGTTGCTGCGTGACGAGGGAGTAAGGACCGACCGCGCGGGCGTGGATCTTGTGGGACACAAGATGGTTCAGCTTCATCATGTAGATGTAGCCAACCACGACCTCTTGATCGAGTCTCTCGCCGGTGCGACCGTCATGAAGCACGCTCTTCCCGGTGGAAGGCAGCTTCGCCTCGCGGAGGTATTCACGGACTTTCTTCTCGGGAATACCGTCGAACACCGGAGTCGCGACCTTGATGCCGAGCTTTTTGCAAGCCCAGCCAAGGTGCGTCTCGAGCACCTGTCCGACATTCATGCGTGAAGGCACGCCGAGTGGGTTGAGACAGATTTCGATGGGCGTACCGTCAGGGAGGTACGGCATGTCTTCCTCGGGCACGATCTTGGCGACCACACCCTTGTTACCGTGACGACCAGCCATCTTGTCACCGACTTCGAGCTTCTGCTTGGTGGCGATGTAAACCTTGACCTGCTTGATAACGCCAGGCCCGTTCTCGTCGCCGGTCTCGATCGTGCCAACCTTGCGCTCGCGATCGCCTTCCAATTCATCGAACTTCCCTTGGAAGGAAGCGATGATTTCCATGATCTTGATGCGGACAGGCGAAGGATCGATTTCGATGTGCTTCGCGACCGCTGCGAGTTTACGGAGCAGCGTCTTGGTGATCTTGCGGTTGGCCGGGATGATAATTTCACCGGTCTGGCCGTTGATGACGTCGAGCGGAATTTTTTCGCCGAGGAGGATGTTGGAGAGCGCCTCGGTGAGTTGCTCGCGCAACTTGTCCATCTGCGTCTTGTAGTCTTCCTGAATCTGTTTCACCTGGCGGCGGCGATCGGAGGGCGACAGCCGGTCACGTTCCGCATCGAGGCGGCTCGTGGAAACCTTCACATCCATGATGATGCCGGTCACGCCGGAGGGAACGATGAGCGAGGTGTCCTTAACATCGGCGGCCTTTTCACCGAAGATCGCGCGGAGGAGCTTTTCCTCGGGAGCGAGCTCGGTCTCGGACTTCGGGGTGATTTTGCCGACGAGGATGTCACCGGGCTTCACCTCGGCACCGACGCGAATGACGCCGTTGTGATCGAGATTCTTGAGCGCTTCTTCGCCGATGTTCGGGATGTCGCGAGTGATTTCTTCCGGCCCGAGCTTGGTATCGCGCGCTGTGACCTCGAATTCCTGTACGTGAATTGAAGTGAAGATGTCTTCCTTGAGAACTTTCTCGGAGATCAGGATGGCGTCTTCGAAGTTGTACCCGTTCCACGGCATGAAGCCGACGAGCACGTTGCGGCCGAGCGCGAGCTCGCCATGATCGGTCGAAGGACCGTCGGCGATGCAGTCACCCTTCTTGACCTTCTGGCCTTTCTTGACGATGGGCCGTTGGCTGAAGCAGGTGCCAGCGTTTGAGCGCATGAATTTGCGCAGCTCGTAAACGTAGACGTGATTCTTTGGATCGTGCTTCGGGTGACGCGGCATTTCACCGTCCTTGGTGACGATAATTTGCTTAGCATCGACGGAGGCGACGACGCCAGCTTCCTCTGCAATGACGACCGTCTTGGAGTCGCTCGCGAGACGCGCCTCGAGACCGGTACCGACGAACGGCGCTTCGGTTTGCAAGAGCGGAACGCCTTGGCGTTGCATGTTGGAACCCATGAGCGCGCGATTAGCGTCATCGTGCTCAAGGAACGGAATCAAACCGGCGGCCACGGAAACGACCTGCTTCGGCGAAACGTCCATCAAGTCCACTTCCTCAGGCATCACTTCAAGGAAGTTGCCGGAGTTACGAGCGGTGACTTTGCCGATGTAGTTACCCTTGTCGTCGACCTCAGCGTTGGCTTGGGCGATGGTCTTGCCTTCCTCCTGATCGGCGGTGAGATAAACAACCTTGTCGGAAACGCGGCCCTTCTCGACGACGCGGTAAGGCGACTCGATGAAACCGAATTCGTTGACGCGGGCGTAAGTGGAGAGCGAGTTGATCAGACCGATGTTTGGACCTTCAGGCGTTTCGATCGGGCAGATGCGGCCGTAGTGCGACGGATGAACGTCGCGAACTTCAAAGCCGGCGCGTTCACGATTAAGACCGCCCGGCCCAAGGGCAGACAAACGGCGTTTGTGCGTGAGCTCCGCCAGAGGATTGATCTGGTCCATGAACTGCGACAGCTGGCTGCGCGCGAAGAAATCGCGGATCACCGTCGTCAGAGCCTTTGGATTGATCAGCTTCTGTGGCGTGATCGAGTCAACGCTCTGGTCATAAAGGGTCATGCGCTCGCGAACGAGACGCTCCGTGCGGGAAAGACCCACGCGGCATTGATTGGCGAGAAGTTCGCCAACCGTACGAACACGACGCGAACCCAAATGATCGATGTCGTCGACGATACCGTCGCTCTTCTTCAAGCGGACGAGATATTTCGTGGCGGCAACAACGTCGGAGGCGTCGAGAATGCGGTTCTCCAAGTCGATCTTGAGATCGAGCTTCTGGTTGATCTTGTAGCGACCAACGCGGCCGAGATCGTAGCGCTTTGGATCGAAGAACAAACGCTTGAGAAGCGCCTTGGCATTGGCCGTGGTTGGCGGCTCACCTGGACGCAGCTTCTTGTAAACTTCCTTGAGCGCCTCTTCTTCGTTGCGGGTCGGATCTTTCTTCAGCGCACGGATGATGGCACCTTCGTCGACCGTCGTGTCGATGACGCGCATCGACTTGATGTCGTGCTTCTCGAACGTACGGACGATGGCCTTCGTGAGCGGCTCAAAAGCACGCGCGAGAACAACGCCCTTTTGTGCATCGATCACATCTTCAACGAGGACAAGTGTGGAAACATTTTCGAGATCGAGTGCCTTCGCGATCTTCAATTCCTGGATCGTGTAGAATAGATTCAGGATATCCAAATCGTTGCTGTAGCCGATGGAGCGAAGCAGCGTGGTGATGAGGAATTTGCGGCGACGGCGACGGCGGTCGAGATACACGTACAACAAATCGTTGTTGTCGAACTGGACTTCGAGCCAGGTACCGCGATCAGGAATGATGCGGAAAGAGTGGAGCAGTTTGCCGTTCGGATGGGTGGCAACCTCAAAGCAAATGCCAGGGGAACGGTGGAGCTGGGAAACGACGACTCGTTCGGCGCCATTGATGATGAACGAGCCACGCTCGGTCACCATGGGGATGTCACCCATGAAAATTTCCTCGTCCTTGATGAAGTCTTCCTCGCGCAGGCGCAGCTTCACGTAGAGCGGCACGGCGTAGGTAGTGCCTTCGCGCAGGCACTCGATCTCGGAGCTTTTGGCTTCGCCGATCGTGTACGAGACGTACTCGAGCGTCAGGCGCTCGTCGTAGGAATGAATGGGGAAGACCTCACGGAACACAGCCTCAAGGCCATACGGCTTGCGCTGTTTCTCGGGTGTGTCCTTCTGGAGATACTCGAGATAGGAGCTGATCTGCAGCTCAATGAGGTTCGGCGGCTGGATGACTTCGCGGAGTTTGCCGAAGTTAATGCGTTCGGTATGAGGACGGTCGGCCATGGAATTTCCCGTTTAGAGGTGGACTGAAAAAAAAGAGCAAGCTCAGCTGTTCAGAAGAGAACAACCGGCAGTAGGACGCATGGACCCAAGGTCACGCTGCGCGGAAAGAACAAACGAAACAAAGCGGAAAGACAGGTCGCGGGTTGACGCGACCTGTCTTGAGAATTGAGGAAGTCTTAAATGCGAAAACCGCAAGTGGTTACTTGAGCTCCACCTTGGCGCCGGCGGCCTCGAGCTTTTTCTTGATTTCTTCGGCTTCGGCTTTGTTGACGCCTTCCTTGACTGGCTTTGGCGCGCCTTCGACGAGATCCTTGGCTTCCTTGAGGCCCAAGCCGGTAATGGCGCGGACTTCTTTGATTGCGCCGATCTTGTTCGCACCGGCCTCGAGGAGGACAACGGTGAACTCGGTCTTTTCTTCGGCGGCGGCGGCGGGAGCGGCACCAGCGGCTGGGCCGGCAGCGACAGCAGCTGCGGCGGAAACGCCCCACTTGCCTTCGAGATCTTTAACGAGGGCGGCGAGATCGAGAACGGTCTGGCTGGACAACCACTCGATGACTTGGTCTTTGGTAATGTTGCTCATGATATTTTTTCCTGAAGCGACTAGCGAATTCGATGAATGCGTTTAAGGGACGTATCCCCTAGCCTGCTTCGTTGGATGTTTTTCTCGCGAGGGCCGGCGAAGGAGTGCCGGCACCAGGCGAAAAGGGTTAGGCTGCGGGTTGCTCCTTCTTGACCTTCGCGTCGAGGACGCGGACGAAAGCTGCGGCATTCTGCGTAAACATGCCAAGCAACTGGGAACGGAGGGCTTCGAACGAGGGAAGCTCGGCGAGCTGCGACATTTCCTTCGCGGTGAAGGATTTTTTGTCGATAACGCCGGTCTTCACTTCGAGTTTCTGCGTGTCCGTGAAAAACTTTTTGACGATCTTCGCGATGCCGTACGGGTTCTTGCCGCCGACGACGATGGCCGTTGGTCCCTTCAACGAGTTCTCCATGTCAGGCAGGCCGAAAGCCTTGGCCGCGACGCGGAAAGAACTGTTTTTAACGACGTGGAATTCGGCCTTCTCGGGAGTGAGCTTGGCGCGAAGCTTCGCGATATCCTCAACGCTCATCTTGTCGTAGTTGGCGACAATGACGTATTCGGATTTCTTGAGGTGCGTGGTGACCTCGTCGATCAGATATTTTTTTTCTGCTCTCATGGTACGATGGTCTCCAATTAGAATTTGTTGAACTCAGAACCGGCGAGCTTCACGCCCGGGCTCATCGAGGACGAGAGCGTCACGCTCTTGATATAGTGGCCCTTGAAGGCGGCAGGCTTGGCCTTGCCAATGGCTTCCAAGACAGCGGCGACGTTTTCCGTGATCTGATCAGCGGTGAACGAACGCTTGCCGACGCCCACACCGATGTTCGCGGTCTTGTCGACCTTGAACTCAACGCGACCCGCCTTCACGGCCTTGATGCCAGCTGCCACGTCATCGGTGACAGTCCCGGATTTTGGATTTGGCATCAGGCCTTTGGGACCGAGTACACGAGCGAGCGTACGAACCTGTTTCATCGCTTCCGTGGTCGCGATGGCGACGTCGAAATCGAGCCAGCCTTCGTTGATCTTCGCCATCACGTCGGCGAGGCCAGCGGTGTCTGCGCCAGCGGCGAGTGCCTTGGCGGGATCATCGGTGAACACCACGACGCGGACTTTCTTGCCCGAACCATTGGGCAACGGCGTCGTGCCGCGAACCATTTGGTCGCCCTGCGCCGGATCGACGCCAAGACGGAAGGACAGTTCGATCGTTTCGTCGAACTTAGCCTTGGGGAACTTGGTCAGGATTTCCACTGCTTCTTTGAGTGGATATTCCTTGGTGAGATCGGCCGCCGAAACGGCGCTGCGATAACGCTTACTTTGTTTTACTGGCATTTTGGACTCCTTGCGGTGCGAACGTCTCGAAAGAGACTCCCGCGGTGAGTTGACGGTTGAGGAAATTAGTCGACGACTTCGATGCCCATGTTGCGGGCCGTGCCGGAGATCATGCGAATGGCAGCTTCATCGCTGTTGGCGTTGAGGTCGGCCTTCTTGATTTTGATGATCTCGAGAATCTGCTTTTTGGTGACCTTGCCGACCTTGTCCATATTGGGCTTGGCTGAACCGCTGGCGATGCCGGCGGCCTTCTTGAGCAACACGGAAGCCGGCGGCGACTTGAGGATGAAGGTGAACGACTTGTCGGAGTAAACCGTGATGACCACTGGAATGATCATGCCGTTCTGGTCTTTGGTCTTCGCATTAAACTCCTTGCAGAAGCCCATGATATTGACGCCTTGAGCGCCAAGAGCTGGACCGACCGGGGGGGCTGGATTGGCAGCACCGGCGGGGAGTTGGAGACGAACGAAGCCTTGAATCTTTTTGGCCATGGTGAGTGAAGATGACTGGTTGGTGGTTGGCGGCTGGATCAGCTTTCAGAGGCGCGCTGTACCTGCCAGTATTCGAGTTCGACGGGCGTAAACCGACCGAAAATGGAGACGGAAATCTTAAGTTTACCGCGGGCGGGGTCGACTTCATCGATGCGACCGTTGAGATTCATGAAAGGACCATCGGTGATCTTAACTTCCTCACCGACATCGAAGGTAACCTTCGGGATTTCCTTGCCAGTGGCGGCCTGAAGCCGGGTTTTAATCTCGTCAATTTCGGCCTGTCGCAAAGGAGCGGGATGATCACCACCCACGAAACCGATTACTCCAGCGGCATCCTTGACGAAATAGAAAGGCTTAATGACAACTTTCTTTTCCGCGTCGTAAAGGCACATGTTGATGAACACGTAACCCGGATAAAGCTTACGAACCTTGGTGGACTTTTTGCCGCCCTTCACCTCGGAGACAATTTCCGTTGGCAGCAAAACCTCGAAAATGAAGTCATCAAGTTCCTCGGCTTTTTTGAACTTTTCGATGTAGCTCTTTACCTTGTTCTCCTGACCGGAGAGCGTGTGAAGCGCGAACCATTGGGCGCCGGTGGGCGTGGAAGTCTGGGCGGTCATGGTAAGAGATGGTTTTAGCTGACCCAAGTCGTGAACAAATCCACCACTTGCTGGATTGCAAAATCACTGATGCTCGTAAAAAAACCAAGCAGCACACAAGCGACGATAACCACGATCGTCGAATCCTTCAGCTCGGCACGGGACGGCCAGCTGGCTTTTTTCAGCTCGGTAACAAGTTCACCGAAGAAAATACGGGAGGTACGGAAAGGATTGGCCATGTGATGATTCGGGCGAAAGTGGCAGGGGCGGAGGGACTCGAACCCCCAACCAACGGTTTTGGAGACCGCTACTCTACCAGTTGAGCTACACCCCTGTTGTTAGATACTATTTTCTTTTAGACGACACAGCCGGGAACCCCAAAGGAGTCCCGGCAGCGTCAGGCTGAAGTGGTTAAAGACGCTTATTCGATGATCTCAGTGACGCGACCGGCACCGATGGTGCGGCCACCCTCACGGATAGCGAATTTCTGGGTCTTCTCCATGGCGATCGGAACGATGAGATCGATTTCCACGGCGATGTTATCGCCAGGCATAATCATCTCAACACCGGTCGGCAGATTGACGACGCCCGTCACGTCCGTTGTGCGGAAATAGAACTGGGGACGGTAACCATTGAAAAACGGCGTATGACGGCCACCCTCGTCCTTCGAGAGAACGTAGATCTCGGCCTTGGCCTTTTTGTGCGGCTTGATGGACTTCGGAGCGGCGATAACCTGGCCGCGCTCGATGCCTTCTTTTTCAATACCGCGAAGGAGGATACCGACATTGTCGCCCGCTTGACCTTGGTCGAGCAGTTTGCGGAACATTTCAATACCGGTAACAACCGTGGTGGTTGTGTCCTTAAGGCCAACGATCTCAACAGTGTCGTTGAGCTTGCAGATTCCGCGCTCGATACGGCCGGTGGCGACGGTGCCGCGACCAGTGATCGAGAAAACGTCTTCGACCGACATCAGGAAGGGTTTGTCGAGTTCGCGAGCCGGTTCCTGAATTTCGGAATCGAGCGCTTCCATGAGAGCTTGGATCGCGGCTTCACCTTCCGGTTTGCCTTCGAGAGCGGCAGTGGCGGAACCACGAATGATCTTGGCCTTCTTGCCGTCGAATTGATACTTGGTGAGAAGATCACGGATTTCCTCTTCAACGAGCTCGAGGAGTTCCGCGTCCTCGATGAGGTCGACCTTGTTCAGGAAAACCACGAGATTCGGAACGCCGACTTGGCGGGCCAGAAGAATGTGCTCGCGGGTCTGCGGCATTGGGCCGTCAGCAGCGGAAACCACGAGGATACCACCGTCCATTTGGGCGGCACCGGTGATCATGTTCTTGACGAAGTCAGCGTGGCCGGGGCAGTCAACGTGAGCATAGTGCCGCTTGTCGGACTCATACTCCACGTGTGCGACCGAGATCGTGACGATCTTCGATGCGTCACGCACGGTGCCGCCCTTCGCAATATCAGCGTAACTCTTGACCTCGGCGAGACCCTTGCGGGCCTGCACAGCGAGAATCGAAGTGGTCAGGGTGGTCTTGCCGTGGTCGACGTGGCCGATTGTGCCGACGTTAACGTGCGGCTTCTTGCGTTCGAATGTTCCTTTAGCCATGTGGAGCTGGAGTAGGTTGTTGTAGTTTAATTTGTTGATCTTTATTAACGTCGGAGATCACCGACGTTGGCCTGGAGCCCAGAACCGGATTCGAACCGGCGACCTCGTCCTTACCAAGAACGTGCTCTGCCAACTGAGCTATCTGGGCAGACCAAGGCACAGACCAAAATAGAAAAGAATGGCCAGAGAATAGCCCCGAAAATTGTCCGTCAACTAGATTCTGGCAAATTCGCTAGAAATCTACGGGCCAATTAAAACGCGGTACCGCCCTGGAGCCAGACGTTCACCCACCCGGAACGATTTCGCAAGGTAGGTACGCAAAAAAATCTCTATTTCTTCCCGACCAGCACCGCTCATCAATATCGGATCGGTGGTGAGGCCAATCGGGCTCACTGAGAGCAAAAACTCAAATGGAGAAAAATCGGAATCCATGCCCGGGATCTTCTCTAATTTTTGCGCGATAATAGTTTTCCCATCACGCAAGCTGCTGATTTCCAAGAAGCCGCCCCGTTCGCCCAACACAACCGGGCTCACTTCTCGCTCTCCCATCCCCGCGAATGGAGCTTCGTTCCCGGATTTTACGATTTCCGCCAGATTCGCCGCGCCGATCACCGATTCAGCGCTGTATGATTTGATGCTTTGCTCTGAAAAGATGAGTTTGGGTTCGATCCAGTCAAATATTTGTCCCGGTTGGCGGATGATATTTTCGGGGGCGAAATTCCATTTGGTGGGGAAAAAAAGCGGCGTCGGATCGAAATATTCCGCCTGTTCGCGCAACGCATTGTCCCCGGGCCCTTTCATATTGGCCGCGAGCACAACGGATGGACGATTCGCCGTCGGTTTAGCCGGCAGCACGAGAACTGCCGAACTCGTCCAAAGCCACCATGAACCAATCGATCCCACCGCAAATGCCAGGGAAACCCACACGCGTCTCTTCACTTCGATTCCGCCGATTTCCATGGGGAATTTTTATTTCGACTGGAAATCCATTTCAGAATCCGAGTCCAAGCGCTCACTCGCCGTCTGGACATATGCGAAACCGAGCGATCGGGCCATTTCGGAGAGTTTGGCCACAGCATCCAATGTAACATGACGGTCCGCGATCAGGAGTAAAACCTGGCCCGGGTGCTTTTTCGCATAGTCAGCCAGCCGCTGTTGAAGTTCGGGCAGTTTAATGATTGCCCCTTCAAAAAGAATGACGTCATCACGCCGGTAGCTGACCACAATCGACGCAGTTCTCGAATACTGCGGCGCCACGGTTCTCGAAAGCTCGAATTTCCCACCCTCCGTTCCAATCAAAAGTCCGGGGGCCAGCACGAAGCGTGAGCCAAGCAAACTGAAAAACAACACGACCATTGCCACGTTCACCCACGCGACAAAATCCAAGTCACGTGGAGGACGACTCAGACGCGATTCCAATTCCAGCGGGCGCGTGATCATGGCTTTTTCCCCGCACGGGGACGGTAATCACGCAGGAGAAATCTCATCAGCTCGTTTCCCGACCATTCCATGTCCTGCACCAAGGCGCGCACCCGACCGGATAAAAAATGCCGGCCCAAATGCGCCGGAATCGCGACCGTCAAACCAGCGGCGGCCGTCAGCAGTGCCTGCCACATGCCGCCGGCCAAAACTTCGGGTGTGGCGTAGCTGCCACCTTGATTAAAAAGACGGAAAACGCCGATCATGCCAAGCAACGTTCCAAGCAAACCGAACAATGGGGCAATTTGCGCGATCGCTGCCAATGCGCTGATGCGCCGTTCGAGAATGGGGATCTCCACCAACGCAGCCTCTTGAATGGCGAAACGCAATGCCTGCTCATCACTCCCGGCATTTCTGAGCCCGGCTTTAACCACCTTCGCCACCGGGCCGGGCGTTTCCTCCCCGAGCGTCAGTGCTTCCATCAGCCGGTCCTTCTCCAACAGGTTCTTGATTCCGTTTAGAAATTCCGTGGAACGAATTTGCCCGCGATGCAAAAACAACGCTCGCTCCACAAAAATCACCACGGCCGCGAGGCCAAGAATGACCAGCAGCCACATCACCGGGCCGCCTCTGGCAAAAACGCTGTAACTGATAAATGCCATCATGGAAGTGCGCGCATCATGCGGAGCGAACGAAAGGCGTAAATGCCAAAGCTCATGGCTTCGCGGTTACCTGCAGCCGGTAGCGGGCCAGCTTTTCCCGGGCTTGCGCGCTTCCGCCAAGCTTGGAATCCACAATGAGCTGATATGCCCGCTGCGCCTCATCGAGATTTCCCGCGTCCTCGTGAATCTGCCCGAGTTGCAGGAGCGATCGAGACATCCAGTACCTGCCCGTGGCCCCGAGCTTTGCCGCCTGAACGGGATCGCGCAAAAAAGTATTTACCACGGACCATAGCACCGTCTGCGCCTTGGCAATTTCCTGATCGCGCTCCGTTGGAGTTCCCGCTGTTTGGCTTTGCTTGATCAACGCGACGCCTAACATCGCACCCGCTTCCACCCGCAAATCTACCGGAGCCGAGGGTAGATCGCGCAAACGATCAAAAATCGTCGCCGCACTCTCGACGTTAACCGGGTTTGCACCCTGAGCAAAAAGGGTGTCCGCGAGCGCCAGCTGCGCCACCAAAATGTCGGGATGCTGGCTGTATTTATTGTTCAGCAGTTCATAAATCTGCCGGGCCGAAGCAAAATCATTCAGCTTCCGGAAAAGATCGCCCTGCTTAAGTCGCGCGTAGAAAACCAAGTCGTCCTGCGGGTATTTCTTGATCAAGTCCTCGAGTAGTTTGTTCGCCTCGCGCAACTGGCGTTCCAATCCCTGCCGCTCCAGATTGACCGCCGCTTTATAGAGGGCCAGCGGCGCGTATTCACTCGTGGCGTAGTCCTTGTCATCGACGAATTTGATCAAAGCGTCTTGGGCGCCGACCATATCGCCCTTTTCGGTCAAATAATCAGCCTGGACCATATACGAATATTCCGCGGCCTTCGTCCCGCGAAAGTCAGTGCGCAATTTTTCAAGCACCGCAAATCCCTCGTCTTCGCGCTTCAGTTTCAGGAGCGCCTGCGCCCTGAGCAACTGCGTGGTTCCCGTGACCTCTCGCAACAGCCCGGACTCCATTCGAGGCGCGGATTGGAGCACCAAAAGCAACTCGCTCGTTTGTTGTAGTGTGACCTTAGCCTGATCGTTGTCGAACGAGAGCTTGGCCCGCATCCACATCAACCGAATGCGCAAATCGTCGGGGACGCCGATTGTACCTCCTTGCAGCAAATGATCCACCCGCTCGTAAGCGTCGCGGGTGCGTCCGCGAATCTGCATTTCCTTCATCAGATTCCATTCCGCCTGCCAGCGACTCTCCGCATCGAACGCCGGATTCCTGGCCGCTTCGTCCAGCTGTTTAACCGCCGCGTCCAGTTGATCCGCCCGAATGTCCGACAACACCAGTTGAAAAATCAACTTGCCCATCGCCACCACCGCCGGCCGCTCATCCATGGCCGCATCGTAAGCGTAGGCGGCATTGCGGTAATCTTCCTTCGCCGCCAGCGCGTCTTGCGTGAGGAGGCCGGCGCGGAAAAAAGCCTCCGCCAGCAGGACGCCAAGTTCGGATCGCTCGGTGCCTTGCGGAATATTCTCGCGCAATTTGGCAATGAAATCGGCCGCAGTCCGGTAGCGTTCCAAATCCCAAGCCACCGACAATCGTACTCCCAATGCCGCCCCTTTCAGGTCCGAATTCGGATAACGGTCCAGCAGCGCGCGGGCATCCTCGTCCGCCGCCGCATCCTTTTTGTCCGCCAGTTCCGTCTGTGCCCGCACAAGTAAAAGATCCTCAATGATGGGACTCTGCGTCGGAGCGGAAATCAGCTCGGTCAAATCCCGGGTCAACTGTTCGCGCTCCGCCGGGGTTTTTGCCGCATGCGTGAGCAGTTGAAGCGCGAGTCGCTGTGTTTCCGGTTTCTGGCCATTGCGCAAAAGTTGGAGAAATGCCTGCCGGCGGGCATCACTCTCCTCGCTTGAAACCAGCCCGAGCACCAACCGCAACTGGTCGGCCACGTTCCTTTCCGACTGGGGCAGGATCGCCAGCTGGCGTTGCAAAAGCGACTGGGCTTCGAACGCGTGCCCCACACCGGCCAGCCCGGCCGCGTAGGTCCGCAGCGCATCGTATCCAGAGCTGGTGCCCTGATATTTTTCCATGTTGTCCCGCCACCCCTTCAGTTGCGCCTCGGTCAGCTGACTGCCGCGCAACTGGGCTTGCTCCTGTGCGAGGCGAAAACGCGCGCGTTGTAAATCCGAGACCGCCAATCTCGCGGCTTCGTCGTAAGCCTTGTTGCGTTTTTCGAACTCGTTTTTCTTTTCCGCCGGCGGCGCTTGCAGTAAATCCGCGTCGGCAATCGTCCCCTGCAGAAAATACCACCAACCGCGATCGGCCCGCGGAAGATCCCCCGGGTTGCTGGCCGCCAGCGCAGACTTTGCCTGCTGCGTTCGGTGAAAATTCACCGCGATCAATCCGACCCGCAGCTGATAGTCGGAATTTCGCGGCCCTTCATAACTTTTCAGCGTGCGCTCCGCTTCCGCCGTGTCGCCCGCGTCCAACCATGCTGTCACGCGCCCTAAAATGATTCGCTGGCGGGCGTCCGCCGGCAACGCGGGATAAAGAAGAATCTCCTGATAGATCGCCGCCGCCGTCCGCGGAAACCCCGCCTGCAACGCCGCGTTCGCCTGAAGTTCCCCGGCAATCCATCCGCCCGGAACCATCGCGAGACTCGCATTCGGTTCGGTCAACGGACTCGGACTCGCCACTTGCGCCTGCAACCGCAACGTGGTCAGCAGCGCTGTAAGGAAGATGAGTCGCGTAAACTTTATCATAAACAACGCGCCACAGTGCAGCCACTCCCTGCGACTGGCAAGCGCCTTGCGGCAAAGCCGGCACCACTTCCCGTTTTTCCTTCCACTCCAAAGATTGCGCTTTCGTGTAACGGGAAATTTCTCGCGCCAACGCAAACGATCCGGCAACTATACGCCCGTCCGTTTAACCCAAACCCATTCAACATGAGTGCAGTCCTGATCGTTCTCGGAGTTCTTCTCGTCATTGCCATTATTATCGGCCTGTGGATCGCGGGAATCTACAACTCCCTCGTTTCACTTCGCAACCGCTTCAAAAACGCGTTCGCGCAAATCGACGTTCAACTCAAGCGGCGTTACGATCTCATTCCGAATCTCGTGGAAGTAGCCAAAGGTTACATGAAACACGAGAGTGGCACGCTCGAAGCCGTCATCAAGGCCCGCAATGTCGCGTACACCGCATCGCAAAACGCCGCTTCCAATCCAGCCGACGCCGCGGCCGTCAAAAATCTGGTGTCCGCCGAATCCGGTCTCGCCGGTGCGATGTCGCGCCTGATGGTCGTTTCCGAGCAATATCCCGATCTCAAGGCCAATCAGAACATGATGCAGCTGACGGAAGAAATGACTTCCACGGAAAATAAAATCTCCTTCGCGCGGCAGGCTTACAATGACTCGGTCATGACCTACAACACGAGCCGCGAGTCCTTTCCGACCAACATTCTCGCCGGCATGTTCAACTTCAGCGAAGCGCAGTTGTTCCAGATCGATGATGCCACGGAACGCGCCGCGCCGAAGGTGAGTTTCTCCTGAACCAGACACCTCAATTCCCTTACCGCCATGCACAACACGACCTGCCTCACCCTCGCCGGATTCCGCATCACCCGTGAACTCGGCACGGTGCGCGGAATTGTCGTTCGCTCCCGCTCGGTCATCGGCAATTTCGGGGCGAGCATCCAAACTCTTTTCGGCGGCGACATCACGCTCTACACCGACCTTTGCGAGCGCGCACGGCAGGATGCATACGAGCGGATGTGCGCGCACGGCAAGGAACTCGGTGCCAACGCCATCATCGGTCTTCGATACGATGCGACTGAGATCGCCCCAAGCGTCACCGAAGTACTTTGCTATGGCACGGCGGTCGTCGTCGAACCCGCGTGATCAGCCGATGATCGCCCGCGGTTCCAGTCAACGCTGTTGCACTTGCCGCGTCAGCACGGACTATTCGCCTCCATCGTTCATGATTTTCCGCTGATGGATTTTTTCGAAGCTCAGGAACGCGCGCGCAAACGAACCTCCAGGCTCGTGATTCTCTTCGCGCTCGCCGTGATCGGTACGATTCTCGCCGGTTATTTCAGCGCCGTCCTGTTGTTGAATCAAGGAAGTCAGTTCAACGGCCGCCATGGGCGTTCGTATTCCTACTACTCCGACGACTACCAGACAGCCCGGTCATCGTGGTGGAATCCACAACTTCTCCTTTGGATCACCGGAGGAACCGCTACAGTGGTCGGGCTCGCCTCGTTGTACAAATGGTCGCAAATGCGCGGCGGCGGTTCAGCGGTCGCCGAAATGGTGGGCGCGCGAGTCGTCGACCCGAAAACGACCGACCTACGTGAACGCAAATTGCTCAATGTCGTGGAAGAGATGTCGATCGCATCCGGCATTCCAATGCCGGCGGTCTACGTCCTCGAAAATGAAGCCGGCCTCAATGCATTCGCTGCCGGTCTCACCACGAGCGATGCCGCGGTCACGGTCACGCGGGGCACATTGGACCGACTGACGCGCGATGAACTGCAGGGCGTGATTGGTCATGAATTCAGCCACATTCTGAATGGTGACATGCGACTCAACGTCCGGATCACCGCCGTCATTTTTGGCATTCTTGTGATCGGCCTGCTCGGTCGCGGAATCCTACAATCGATGGCCGGAGGCCGCGTTCGCTCCAGCTCCAAAAAGGACAATAACGTCGCCGTCCTGCTCGGGATCGGGCTTGCGCTCATGGTCGTCGGCTACGTCGGTTACTTTTTCGGCCGGCTCATCCAGGCCGCAGTGTCGAGACAACGCGAATTTCTGGCCGACGCCTCGGCGGTGCAATTCACGCGCAATCCCGCAGGCATCACCGGTGCCCTGAAAAAAATCGGGGGTTACGCCATCGGCAGTACGGTCGCGAACCATGAGTCAGCCCAAATCGGACACTTCTTTTTCGCGCAGGCCTTCAAGTCGAATTTCGGCGGACTGTGGGCCACCCATCCATCGCTCGACGAACGCATTCGTGCCATCGAACCGACGTGGGACGGAAAACTTTTCGAGCCCGAGGAAGTCGTGGATGTCAGCAACGATTCTTTCGCCACCAGCGGATTCAATTCCGGCGCGGGCCGCGCGCCCGAACCGGCCGCTCCCGGCATTCAAGCAGAGCCACCCGTTCTCCCGCCGCAAAAAGCCACGGTTCCCGTGCCTTTCAAACCGCGGCAAATTGTCGCCAGTGTCGGCGCGTTGACCGAGGCCCATTTTCGTCAGGCGCAGTCGCTGCTCGAATCGATTCCCGACAATCTGCGTGAAGCCGCGCGCGATCCGACGACCGCGCAAGTCCTCGTTTATGGCCTCTTGTTCAACGGCGACAAAGCCGCTCAAGACCAACAGCTGCAACTTGTGGAAAAAAATATCGGGACCGCCGGCGCGACCACGCTCGCCACCATGCGCCCGGCGTTGAATCTGCTCGATCCAGAGGCGCGCCTACCACTGCTGCAATTGTCCTTTCCAGCCTTGCGCGGTCTCACGGGCAGCGCGCTCGATCGTTTTGTCACCACGTTGGACGAACTCGTCCACGCCGACGGCAAGATCACGCCCTTCGAATACGCCGTGCAGAAAATGCTGACGCGCCAGCTCCAACTCGCGCAAAAACCGTCGCAACGGGTGGAATTCGATTCCTTCAGTGCCGTCCGCAATGAGTTCGCCGTGGTCCTCTCCGCCCTCGCCAACCTCAGTCCCAAAAACAGCGCGGACGCGTTCGCCGATGGCGCAGCGCAAATCCCGGTCATCCGCGATGAAATCGCGCTCCTCGATGCGACCGCGAGCGGCTTGGAACAATTGGACGCCGCGCTCGACAAACTTGCTCTCTGCTCAATGCCCATCAAGCAACGTCTTCTGGTCGCCGCAGGAAGTGTCATCGCCAGCGACGGCACGGTTTCGGAGGAGGAAGGCGAATTATATCGCGCCCTTGCCGCGACTGTAGATTGCCCGATGCCTAACCTGGGCCTGGCAGCCTAACCGCGCAGCTTGGCGATCAGGATCGCCAGGAGAATCGAGCCCACAATCAAACCACGCGCATAAAGTTTCCGGCGCGATTCGTCGTGGATAAACCGGTCCTCGTGCTTCGCCAGCCAAATGAAAAGAGCCGCTGGAATAATCATCACGTAAAGCCAGTGCACGCCCAAGCGCGTCAGCAGATGACTCAGTTCACTTGAGATCGACCAGCCCAACAAAAGGGAGGCAAACAGCACGGCGAACGTGATGCTGTGGCCTTTCAACCCACGCCACAGCCACGAAATTGCGAACGGATTTAGCACGAAATCCACACCACTCTTTCCGCGCGCCGCTTGCAAGCCACCTCGAATCGCCCAGATTCCCCACGTGACCTTGGCCGAAAAACAACAGCAGCTCATCGAGAACTACGCCATCATCGACGATCCGCAGGAACGTCTGGCCGCCGTCGTGGACGACGCCCGCAAAATGCCGCCATTGACCGAAAGCGATCGAACCGAGACCAACCGCATCAAAGGCTGCATTTCCCAAGCGTGGATCGCCGCGGAGCTGCACGACAACCATTGCACTTTCCGCGCCGACGCGGACTCGCCGCTCGTTCGTGGACTCTTGAAATTGATCTGCGACCTGTACACCGGCGCGACTCCCGCCGAAGTCGCGACCGTCGAACCCGTTCTCTTTGAAGAGCTCGGTCTCGCTCGAAATCTCTCCCCCACCCGGCTTAACGGGCTCCGCAGCGTCCGTGCAAAAATTCGTGAATTTGCCGGTGAGCACCTCCCCTGATCGCCTCCGCGGCCGAGGCTGCATTTCTTCGGGGAAACCAATCTCCCGGATGCCCGTCTAATGATTAAACCACGGTCAACCATGTCCCACGATCACCATTCCCATCCCTGCTGCGGCATTTCAACCGATCCCCAGGATTATTTTTTGACCCGGCGGCAGTTTCTCAACCGGGTCGGCATGGGGCTGGGGGCGCTGGGCATCGCCACGATGCTGGATCCGCTCGATCTGCGCGCCGCGCAAAACCAAACCCCGCTCCTCACCGGAACCAACACCCTCGCTCCCCGCGCACCGCAGTTTCCCGGGAAAGCCAAAGCCGTCATTCACATCTTCGCCCAAGGCGCACCTTCGCACGTGGACACGTGGGATCCGAAGCCAGCGCTCACCCGGATGAACAACCAAACCATCGGCGGCGACGGCGTCGCGATGGGTTCACCGTTCAAATTCCAGCACTACGGCAAATCGGGCATCGAGGTCAGCGATCTCTTCGCCAAAACCGCCGCGCACATCGACGACATGGCGGTCATTCGTTCGATGTACACCGACATCCCCGCCCACGACGTCGCGACGGTCTTCATGAACACGGGCTCGCTCCGGATCACCAAGCCCAGTCTCGGCGCTTGGACGGTTTACGGGCTCGGTTCTGAGAATAAAAACCTCCCGGGTTTCATTTCATTGCGCAGTGGAAAACTTCCGGCCGGCGGCGCCGCCAACTACGGCTCAGCTTTCCTGCCCGGGGTTTATCAGGGTACGAGCGTCAACACGCAGGCGAGAAATGTGCAGCAGATGATCCAGAACATTCACAATAACTACGTCTCGAAAAGCGAACAGCGCCGCCAGCTCGATTTCATTCACTCGCTCAACGAACTGCATGCGCAAAATCTCCAGCGCGATGCCGCCCTCGAAACGCGCCTCGAAACGGCCGAGATCGCGTTTCGCATGCAGACGGAGGCCACCGATGTTTTTGACATCAACAAGGAATCCGAGGAAGTCCGCGCCGCGTACGGAAATTCCCAGCCTGGAAAACAACTCCTCATCGCCCGCCGTCTCGTGGAACGCGGCGTGCGTTTCGTCCAAATCTGGCACGACGGCTGGGATCATCACCAGGATTTGGAAGAACGCATCACGACCAAAGCCGGTGAAATCGACCAGCCGCTCGCGGCGTTGATGACCGACTTGAAACAACGCGGTTTGCTCGATTCCACGCTCGTGATTTGGGGCGGCGAATTCGGCCGCAAGCCGACCAAGGACAAAAACGGCGGCGAAAAACCCGGTCGCGACCACAACGCCAAGGCCTTCAGCGTCGTGATGGCCGGCGGCGGCGTGAAAGGCGGCATCGTCCATGGTGCGACCGACGAATTCGGCGCCGCCTCCGTGCAGGACAAGGTTCATGTCCACGATTTGCATGCGACGATTCTGCAATGCCTCGGCTTCGATCACACGAAACTGACCTATCGTTTCAACGGCCGCGATTTCCGCCTGACCGATGTCGCGGGGAACGTGGTGAAGCAGATTCTCGTGTGAGTTTTCGACTAAGCGTTGTGAATCCGATTTTTCATCGAACACGAAACCGTCACGCGCACGACGACCGCGCGGGCGAAGCCGCTGACTGGAGCCGCAGCGACCCCGCTGCGGTCAGCATCCGAACCACGGCGATGTCGCCGTGGCTCCATAAAATTGCCGTTCTTCTTTCCTTTGGAGTAAGCTTTCTCGTCCCCATTGCCGTCCACGCAATCGATTCTGCTCCCGCCATCAGTCCCGCCGACCTGCAATTCTTCGAAACAAAAATCCGTCCCATTCTCGTCGACGATTGCTACAAGTGCCACAGTCACCAAGCCGACAAAGTCAGAGGCAAGCTGATGCTCGACACTCGCGACGGCATGCTGCTCGGCGGTGAATCCGGGCCGGCCGTCGTTCCGGGAAAGCCCGACGACAGCGTCCTCATCGATGCCATTCTCTACACCGACGAGGACCTGATGATGCCGCCAAAGGATCATGGCGGCAAATTGACCGACCAGCAGATCGCCGATTTCACGGAATGGGTAAAGCGCGGCGCGCCGGATCCACGGGTGCCCGCTATGACCGCGAGCGGAAAAAGTTACGGTGGCGTCGGCAAAGCTCATTGGGCTTTTCAGCCGGTGAAAAAGCCGGCCGTGCCCGCCGTGCAGGACAAGGGTTGGATTCAAAATCCCGTGGATAATTTCGTACTGGCCACATTTGAGGCGAACGGAGCTCACCCCAACGCCGCTGCGGATAAACGCACGCTGATCCGCCGGGTCACCTTCGATCTCACCGGCTTGCCGCCCACGGAGCCCGAAATCCAGCGCTTCATCGCGGACGACTCATCCGATGCCTACGCCAAGGTAGTCGACCGCCTGCTCGCTGCACCGCAATACGGTGAGCGTTGGGCGCGCTACTGGTTGGATGTCGCCCGTTACTCCGATACGAAGGGCGATGCCCCAAAGCGCGACGATCCGCGCTTTCCAAACGCGTGGACTTATCGCGACTACGTGATCGACGCTTTCAACACGGACAAGCCGTACAACCAATTCATCACGGAACAGCTCTCCGCCGATCGCATCGTCGCCGCGGAGGAAGCCAAAGCTAAGGCCAAAAAGCAGGAAGAGCCACAAGACCAACGCGTGCTCGCCGCACTCGGTTTTCTGACGCTCGGCAACCAGTTCGACGGCCGACGCGACGACGTCATCGCAGATCAAATCGACGTCACGACCAAGGCGTTTCTCGGGCTGACCGTCGCCTGTGCTCGCTGCCACGACCACAAATTCGATCCGATTCCAACCAAGGACTACTATTCGCTCTACGGCGTGTTCGCCAACACCATCGAGCCGACACGCACGAGTCTTGAGCCCACCCTTTTCGCGAAGATCCCCAAAACTCCCGAACTGCTCGACTACCTCGCAAAATCGGCGGAGTTGGAAAAAAAGGAAGACGACATCAAGGATCAGTACCTTGAGTTCAGGCGCAGCCGCGACCGCGATCCACAAAAACGCCGCGACCTCGCCAAATCAGAAGGCCAGCTCCAGCGCGAAATCGGCGACCTTGAAATTGACAATCCTGGAGCGCCGGCCCGCGCAAATGTCGCCATCGATACGGCGCGTTCGCACGACTACACCGTGCTCGTCCGCGGCGAACCGCAGCACAAGGGCGACGTGGTGCCCCGTCGCTTTCTCGAAGTCATTTCACCCGATCCAGCCCATCGTGCCGTTTGGACCAAGGGTTCGGGCCGCGTCGAACTCGCCCGCGCCATCGCCGATCCGAAAAATCCGCTCACGGCGCGTGTCCTCGTAAATCGTCTCTGGCAACAACACTTCGGCGTCGGTTTCGTCAACACTCCGGACGATCTGGGCAACATGTCTTCGCCGCCCACCAATCCCGAACTGCTCGACTGGCTCGCGGCGCAATTTGTCGAATCCGGCTGGTCGATCAAAAAACTTCAACGCCTGATTGTTCTGAGCAGCACTTATCAGGAATCGAGCGCGCCGAATGCCGCCGCCATCGCCTTCGATCCCGAAAACAAATTCCTTTGGCGCGCCAATCTTCACCGGCTCGATTTCGAGGAACTCTACGATTCGCTGCTCGCCATCGCCGGCACACTCGACCGCACCGTGGGCGGGAAATCGATTTTGCCAGCCAGCGATTCCTTCGGCACGCGCCGTTCGCTCTACACGTACGTCGACCGGCGCAATCCTCCGGAACTGTTAACCCAATTCGATTTCCCGAATCCCGACACGCCGTCGGGCAAGCGCTACGACACCACCGTTCCGCAACAAGCGCTTTTCATGATGAACAGCCCGCTCGTCATCGAAACCGCGCGCAAACTCACGCACAGGCCTGAATTCGCCACCTTCGAACGCGACGAAGATCGCGTGACCTCGCTCTATCTCGCCATCTTCCAACGCCCGCCAACGCCGCAGGAAATCCAATTGGGCGTGCGCTACGTCCGCGCCAACCCGGCCGGCAAGGAGCTTGATGTCCCCGAGGCTCCTGCGGCCAAGAATGCGCGGGAAAGAAACCAGGAAGCCCGGCGTGCGCGACTGGCCGCGTTGCGTCCAAAAGGAAGATACGCCGCCGATCAACGACCGGTCGGCAGCAATATTGCGTTCGGCGGGCCGGAAGACGCGTGGACAAAACTCGCCCATGCCTTGTTTCAGACCAACGAAGCGATGTTCCTCAATTGAGCCGAGACGACAGGATCCTTCGTTAGCGACAGATTCAATGGCCGTCAGTGCGACGACCGCGCAATCACGGTCCCAACAATTTCCGACCGCTGTCTTCTTCGCCCTCGACCGCCTCATCATGCGGCACGCCTTGGTTGGCGACCGGCTCATGAGCCTCGACGAAACGCTGCCCTTCGGCGAAATTCCACAGCCAGCACGAACCGTCGTGGCGATCATGCACCAGCAGAAAATCCGGCGTGCTCTGCTCCGACTTTGCGACGATGCTGAATTTGTCATCCGTCAGCCCTTCCAAAATATGGCGCAAGCGGGTGAGCAAGGGAGCGGCGTCCAAAGTAACTTTCCAATGTCTCGCCAGCACGACCGGATGGGCACCGCAGAAATAGTACCCAAAGAAACGCGGCGCCTGAAAATGTCCGTCAACCCCGAGATGACGCATGTGCTCTTCCACGGCCTGAATAAATTTCACCCGCCAGGCCAAATCACGTGGCAGGCGAATTTCCGGCAGATCGATGAGTTTTTGTTCCGTCATGGAAGAGGTCTTTCCGAGTTACATTCAATAACGGCAAAAACCTTCCGCAGTTTAGCGCATGTTTTGGCTAAGTGCTTCGCGTTTGAGGAATTCTATCCGTATTCCTACCTAGACAGATACGTGATTAACACCCTTTTGATCGACCGCACGCCCAGACCTGAAATTCACCTACGGGATTTCCCGTAGAAAATCGTCAAAGGCCCTGCCCTCGCGCCCAATCATCCCGGATCGACGACTGCTTATTCTTTAACGGACCGCTTCGGCCAAGTCTCCTGCGCATAGGATCGAACCCCATCGCTCACAGCCTTTTGCAGCGGGCTCAATTCGCGATGCCACAACGCGCCCATAATTACCGGAGGAAAACCGGCCAACGACAGGGTTTTCACATCGCGCACTTTCAATCGGAGATCGACGGCGACGTTCAGTCCAATCCCGTCGCCATTCGCGACATAGCGCGTAACCAAATCGAGCGAAGTCGTCTCCACGATCTGCGGCCAGCTCACGCCGCGTCGCTTGAGCACGCGGAAAAAACTGCGCACGATCCCCGAATTTTCCGGCAGGCAAATCAGCGGCTCGCTGATTTTTTTTCGCGTCCAAAGTTCCTCGGCCGACTTTACGCGAGACGAACGGTGCACTTGCAGCACCAGCGGAAGCGTGGTGAACCGCGCCATCTTCAGACCGGAAGGCGCGCGCGGCGGCAGCGGCGCGAACGCGATATCGATGTGCCCGGCTCTCAGCCACGTTTCCACCTCGGACTGGAATCCGGTCGAGCGCAGACTGAAGCGCAATTGTGGAAAATCCGCCCGCAAACGCCGCATGACCACCGGCAGATGATCGCGCAACACCACTTCGGCCCCGCCGATCCGCAGTTCGGGTTGCGCGGCGCGACGCAGTTCAACCGCCACCCCGTCCAAGCCCTCAAAAAACGGCTGCACGTGCGCGAACAGCCGAACGCCGGCTGACGTGAGTCGGAACGGACTTCGCTCGAAGAGCTTCACGCCAACGTCCTGTTCGAGTTTTCCCATCTGCCCGCTCACCGCCGGTTGTTGAATGCCGTAGGGAATTTTTCTCACGGCCGCGCTGATGCCGCCATGCTTCGCCACGTAATAGAACAGCTCAAGATGGTGATCCATCTCGCTGGATTGCTTCGTCGCGCACTTCTCGCAATGACCGGGTTTAAAATCGACGAGTCAGTGAGACGGCGATTTTCTCGAAGTATGAGGCATCCGGACTCACCGCCGCGCGGGCTAAATCACGGTCGAAAGCTCCCATTTTATTATCCGGTTTGATCCGCGAAACGTCATGACTAGTCTTTCTGGCCGTGCCCAACCTCTACGACGCCCACCAGCATTTCCATTTCGATCAGCTCACGCCGCACCGCGCCGCCATCGCGGCCGATCTCGCGAGCATCGGTTTGAAAACCGCGGTGGTAAACGGCACAAATGAGGAGGAATGGCCGGTCGTCGCCGGCCTCGCTGATGGCTATGCGTGGATTCTGCCCAGCTACGGCATCCATCCGTGGGACAGCGGCAATCGCTCGACCCGGTGGCTCGCGACCCTGCGCCAACAACTGCTCGCCGATCCGCGCACCGGCGTCGGCGAAGTCGGGCTCGATCGCTGGATCATCGACGGCGTCAAGGCCGACGACCCGCGCATCGCCGGCCTTCGCGTCGCTTCAATCGAAGAGCAGGGAGAAGTCTTCACGGCTCAGCTTTCGCTCGCCGCGGAGCTCAACCGGGCAATCTCCATCCACTGCGTCCAGGCGTGGGGAAAATTATTGGAAATCCTCAGAGCCACGGCGCGCCCCTCGCGTGGGTTCCTGCTACACGGTTACGCCGGCCCGGCCGAGATGCTTGCCGAGTTTACCGCGCTCGGCGCCTACTATTCGTTCAACATCCAGTTGGTTGAACCCAAACACGCCGCCCGTCTCGAAAATTTCCGCCACATCCCGGCCGGTCGCCTATTGGTGGAAACCGACGCACCCACGAAAGCGCCCGCCGGAAAAGCCAATCGCTTTCCGCTGCCGAACGCAGCAGACGGTTCCGAGGTCAACAATCCTGCGAACATTATCGTCGCCTACGAAGCGCTCGCTACTCTGCGCGGCCTCACGACCGATGCGCTCGCATCCCAAGTCGAGCGGAACTTCACGACGCTGTTTCTGTAAACCGGGGGCGTCGCACGTCAAGGTAGGGCGGGTTTTCCGCAACCCGCCGTTCAGGATAATCGCGGCCTGCAATCGTCATCGGAAATCCTGAACGGCGCTTTAGGGATAAAGCGCACTACCTCAAGCGCGCTCCCGTCCGATCCCCAATGCCACTCGACGAACAACTTCGCCAGCCGCGGCAAAGCCGAATGCGCCCGTGATAAAAACCGCGGTCCCGAAACCGGTGGCACAATCCAAACGGAGGTTCGAGCCTTCCTCGGGCTCGGTTGAACAGGTCCCGTCCGCCCACGGAAATACCGGTTGTTCCTGAGTCGAAACACATGGAATTCCGTAATAATTCCCTTCGCCCTTCGCGAAGCCGTAATCACGCCGAAGTTTTTTGCGCACCTGCCGCAGCAACTCGTCGCCGTGCGAATCCCCGAAATCGCTCACCCGGATGCGCGTCGCATCGCGCCGGCCACCGGCCGCGCCGACCGTCACGACGGGTTGATCGCGTTGGGTGCATTCGGCAATCAGCAGCGCCTTGTTCGACATCAAATCGACGCAGTCAACTACCCAATCGAATTTCACCACGAGCAACTGCGCGGCAGTTTTTGCCGTGAAATAGTCATGCCGGATCGTCACCGCACAACCGGGATTGATCAATCGCATGCGTTCCGCCAATGCCTCGACTTTCGGGCGGCCAATATTGCCATCGAGTGCAGGAAGCTGGCGGTTGACGTTCGTCAGGCAAACATCGTCAAGATCGATCATCGTGATCGCACCAATCCCCGATCGCACCAATCCCTCGACCACCCACGAGCCAACGCCACCGACTCCCACCACACACACGTGCGCCGCGCACAAACGTGGCAACGCGGCGACTCCGTAAAGCCGACCCAATCCTCCAAAGCGTTGCGTATAATCCTCGTCAAGCGTCATTCAGCTCGAAGCGAAGAATTCAACCGCGCAACCGCAAGCGAATAGCGCACAACCTCGGTGGAACCCGACCTCCGGGCGGGTTTTCCGCATTCGTACGCGCGTTACATCCACTCCGAGGCAGAAGATTTACACCAAGGCCACAAAGGTAACAAAGAGACGGAATCAAACCGACGGAAATAAACGCAGAGGGCGCGAAGGACGCAGAGACCACAGATTATTGATTGGCCAAAAATCCCTCATGCGTTCTCTGCGCGATCGAATGAATTTCTCTACATGTGCGCGGTCGCGCAGTCCCTGATTAAATCAAATCGAGTTTCAAGCTCCCGTCCGCGGTCAGCGGACGCCTCAGAAACCCAAACCGAACCCGCCTTCGCTTAGAGCTTCGTCGCGGCGAGGACGATCAGTCGAAGGTGACTTCAAAGTTTCGCGTCTGCATTAAGCGAAACCATCAGCGGTTAGCACGCCTGGGGATCGCGGTCGTAAATGCTTCAATGCCGCAAGCCCGTCGAAAAACCCGCCCGGAGGTCGGGTTCCACCTTATTGGTGCGCCAGTACACGTTCGATCGCCGCGATGGCCTGCTGTTCGCGCTGCGTCCAATCGCCTTGAATCAACTCGAATGGCAATTGCCGGCGTTCCAGCGCCCCGCGAAAAATACGCATGCAGCGCTCGCGATCCGCCGGATCGGGAAAGCACCGCTGTGGGTCCGGCGCGAATGGCACGTCAATATCCATGAGCAGGTACAACGCGTAATTCTTGGCCCGTTTCTCGACCGTATGGCCGAGTTCCTCCGGACAAGTTCCATAAAGCAAATCGCTCCAAAGCATCGTCGTCAGCGCATCCGTATCACAAATAACGAGCGCGTGGCTAGCTTGCCCTTCGAAGCTTTGGCGAAGAAAGGCTTCATCCTCGCGCCGCCATTGTTCCCGCGCGATCGGCATCATGTCCTCCAGCGTAATCACGCCGTGCTCATCCCAAAATTCCCGCGCATACTCCCGCACCAGCGGCGCCTTGAAATGCGCCGCTAGCTTTTCCGCGAGCACCGACTTGCCCGTGGATTCCGTACCGTAAACCGCGATGCGCTTTCGATTTTCAGCCATGTTCACCAATCCGGGTAGGGGCCGTTGCCCTCAACGGCCCTCCGCCCTCGCTTGAATGTATGCGCCATCGCCCTGCTTCATCGACGATCGCCACGATCGCCAGCCGCCAAACGCCATCAACAAATAAATCAAATAAAGGAACGCCGTGTAATACAGCCCACCCAACCAATACGAACAGATCGCCACTCCATTCACCACAACCCAAAACGGCCAGTTTTCAATCTGCTTCCGCGACTGCAACGTCTGCGCGGCCACACTGAACGCAGCGATAAATGCATCGCGAAACGGCATGATGGAATCCGTATATTTTCGCGCCACGAGCGCCCAGATTAAAGCACCCGCTCCGGCGAGCAAGAGCGTCACCAACAGCCCGCGCGGGGTCAGTCGTGTCACCGGCAGTTCGGGTGCGGCGCCTTTGTCCTGCGTCCAATGCCACCAGCCATACGCGAGCGCGGCGAAAAAGAAAATCTGGAGCGTGCCATCGGCGTAATAGCGTGTCTGGTAAAACAACACCGCCTGTACTGTCACCGCCGCCAAGCCAACCGGAAACGCCCACAGACTCTGCCGAATCATGAGCCAGACACCCGCGATGCCGAGAATGAGATTCGTTTGATCGAGCGGCGACGCCGTCGTCAGGCCGGTCCAGATTTCCTGCCAGGCGGCGCTCAAGCCTGGTCCTTTTTCGATTCGGCCAGATAGGCCTCCATGGCTTCGCGCGTGAGCGTGTGTACCGCCGCGCAACGGGGACACTCCACCCGGATCGATTCCGCGTCACCAAACACCCCATGCGGATCCGCGCGAAACGCCGGAGCGATCGCCCCGAGAATTTTTTGCTGGGTGCAACCGCAATGCCATTCGTAAGCGCGGCGCTCGATCCGGGCCAGCGTTTCCGCCTTGTCGAGATCCCGGACCGCCGATGCGTCCACCGAACTGAACCAGGCAACATCGCAATCCGGCTGGGAAAGCAGCATCGCGTAATCGTCACCAGCCAGTTGGAAAAACCGCACGGGCCGTTGCTCGCTGCGCGCATAGAAATCCGTGGCCGCCGCGAAAATATCGCTGCCAAAGAAATTCACCACGCTGCGACGCGGCTCGGCCCCGCGCCGGGCCACGATATCGCTGTAAAATGTATTCTGTTCCGCCGCCCGCACGTTCTCCGTGAAAAGCCGGCCCACCACGGTGCAGTCCTCATTGTCGCCCGCGAGAAACACATTCAGCCGCGGGTCCTGCAAATTCAGCGTCCAGGCCAGATGCTCGTTCAACGGCTGCGACGCGCAATGTAGCGTGAACGCCGCCAGCGCCGTCTTGAAAATCACGTCCTGTTCCGGCGTGTACCGCAGCTTCTGATCCGCGAGATGAAGGTAATAGTCGGTAAACAGCAAACCGAGATCAGCGCGCACCAGCATCGCATTCCGATGGCGGACGAAATCGGTCGTCACTATACTGCCGGCGGGTTCGGGAGTCGGAGTCGTTTCTTCGGGCATCCCCGCAGTGTATGCAAAATCCCTGAAAAGCGAGCCGGAGAAATCGTGTTCGTCGATTACCAAATCACCGGAAACCGGGAAAAATAAACCATGGCTGAATGTGTCTACATCCCCGTCGGGATCAATATATCGAACCGCGATTGAGCCGGCTGTTGATCCAACGACCGACGCGCATGCTCGGTCTCTCGACAAAACGCTCTAAAACGAGCGCGCTGATAAGAGACAACACTGACACTGTTGCAAACAACGCAAACCCTTCCGTGACGACCCCTCGTCGTAGAAGGGTCAGAAGGATGTTATAGTGCAGCAAATAGAGCCCAAAACTGAGTACACCCACAACACGGAATCCGCGGCATGAGAAAAGTCGTTGTGTCCACGATCCTGGCGTAAGAGTGACAAAAAGCAGGACTGCACAAATTACTGCATACCGGGTGGGATACAGCCATCCCAAATAGTCCGCAGGTGCGCTTGGAATGAATTTCCCATAGTAGGTCAATTGCTCCTTCGCACCTAAAAGCATTACCAAAAAGCAAATCACTCCCCCGATGTTGGCAAAGGGAAGAAATTCCCGGGATTTGCGCAAGCGTTGGATCGGATCGAGCTGCCAAAGATGCGCCAGGAAGAAACCCATCATGAAGATGTCTATATAAAAGGAAGTTGGCCCCCCATTGCCTGGAATCGTAAAAAACGGGAAGCCTTTCACGACAGCTCCAAGCAGCAAAGCCCCCGCCAGAAGCAATGGCGGCAATCTCAAAAAGCGATTCAACCAGTATATCACCGCTGCGAACGCGGGAAGCAATAGATAGAAGAGCTCCTCTTGGGGTATCGACCAAAAGTGTCCGTCCGCCTGCATAAACATCATATGACGAAAAAGCCACATCCCTGATTTTTGCTCCAGTAGCGTAATCAATATGAGAGCAGTATAGTAAGCGGGAAGAATTCTAGCGATTCGCCGCACTACGTATTTGGCCAGTTCTCGTACCCCAAGCGATTCGGGCACTTTGCGCAACGTAATGTTTGTGAGTAGAAATCCACTCAGAACAAAAAATAGCCACACTCCGACAGCACCCTGACCGCGAAGATGAAAGAGATCCGAGTGACTGGCCAAAACTAGAAACACAGCGAACCCTCGCAATCCATCAAGTTCAACAAATACTTCTCCAGTCGACGGCTTTTTGTCGAGCAAACCGGCGACGTACTCTGACAAGATTTGTCCAAACCGCCTTGGATGGGTTTCATTTTCAGCCGGAGCTTTTTCGGTCTGCTGCATTGGAGCGACAATCCCAATAGGCTCGGTGGACATTGCATCTTACCACGTCCAACGTGAATCAATCTGTCAAGTTTCTGGTGGAACTGATCGAAATCCTCAGCAGGAACACTCTAAATAATAGTTTTTTTGGGGTGGGATCGAAGTGCGTGGCCGACTGGGGCTGTATGCATCCAGTAAGTTCCTCGGGGCCTTGCTGCAGAGTAAAGGGGCGGGCTGCCGAAGATGAGCCCTCTACTGAACGCAGCCTGATTTACCAAGAAGACGAGCCTCAATCCTTCGAGATCACGCCCTTCTTCTGTAGCTTGGAAACCTTGGGCTTGATCACAAATGAGCAGTAGCCCTGGCCGGGATGCTGGTTGAAATAGTCCTGGTGATAATCCTCAGCGCGCCAGAATTTCTTCAGCGGCTCAATCTGGGTCACGATCGGATCGGAGTAGTCGGCTTGCGCGGCCTGCTTGGCCTTCAGCGCTTCCTGATGCTGAGCCTCGCTGGTGTAGAAAATCACGGAGCGATATTGATCACCAACGTCCGCGCCCTGGCGGTCGAGCGTGGTCGGATCGTGCGATTCAAAGAAAATGCCGAGGAGCTTTGCGTAGCTGATCACTGAGGGATCGAATTGAACCTGGATGACCTCGGCGTGGCCCGTGCCGTGGGCGCAAACTTCCTCGTAAGTTGGATCGCTCGTATGACCACCGGAATAACCGCTCGTGCTGTGGATCACACCGGGCACGCGTTGAAAGATGGCTTCCATGCACCAGAAACAACCGCCGCCAAAAGTGGCAGTTTCAGTTTTCGATGCGGGCTTGGTCTCAGCGTGGGCAATGGTCATGGCAACGAGGAGGGAAAATGCAGCAAATAATGATCGAACTTTCATGCAGATGAGAGAACGGTACGCATCTTTTATTCCAGCGCAAACAGACAGAGGTTTAACCACTAATCCACACTAACGGGACACTAATGAAAGCACGAACAACCGACAGCCGCACCGTAGATTTTTGGCCCACACTTCCTGCCTTTTCCGCCTGTCCGAAATCAGTGCCCATTAGTGTGGATTAGTGGTTAACACCGTTTCTTGTCTTTCCGTCATCATGGACTTGTATTCCGCCATGGACGATCCCCGTCTCGACAAATGGCTTTGGAGCGTGCGCGTTTTCAAAACGCGCCCCGACGCGACCGCGGCGTGCCGTGCCGGCAAGGTGTCGATCGGCGATCACGAAGCCAAACCGGGTCGCGATATCCACGTTGGTGAAACGGTAACCGTTCGCGTCGGCGTCGTGACTCGCACGCTAAAAGTCGTGGGTCTTCCGCGATCCCGCGTCGGCGCAAAACAATTGGCGGAATTCACGACCGACCTCACGCCTGCCGCCGAATACGAGCGCGCCAAACAAGCCGGAATCGAACACATGCTCGCCCGCGAACGCGGCCGCCCCACGAAAAAAGACCGGCGCGACATGGCTGAGTTCTTCGGCTTTGAGTAGCTGTGGATGGGCCGCCGAGGCTAGAAAATAGGACTGATCGCGAAACCGCAGAAGAGTAACCACTGATAGTTTCGCTGAATGGGGACGCGAAACTTTGGATGTGCCCTCCGACTAATCGTCTCCGGTGTGGGATTCGGAGGCGTCCGCTGATCGCGGACGGGAGTATGAAACTCGATTTGATTTCACCACGAATCACCGGCCGCACGAAGGGAGAAAAATTTATTCAATCACGCAAAGTTCGTCTCCGCGTCCTCCGCGATCTCCGCGTTTAAGTTCGGCGGCTTTATTCCGCGTCTTTGTGACCTTAGCTACCTTGGTGTAAATCCTCTGCCCTTGTAGTGGCACGCCGCAAGCGGCGGCCCTGCGCGGAAGTAAGCTGACTGGCGGGGATTTATTCGGCGCGTTGGGCATTCCACTCTAAATTCCCGGGCGATCCGGTCGATTATCCAAGGTTGTGCCGCCGCTCTCCGCCACGCAGACCCTTGACCGGGCCCGCGCCGCCCTGCAATCAGGACGGGGTGCCGGCCTGCCCGAACTGTTGAAGCTCATCGAGACGCTCACTACCAACCATGCAGAGGTCAGCCTTGATCAACTTTCCGAGCTGATCGAAAAGGATGCCGCGGTGCTTTCCCGCGTGCTCGGCGTCGCAAATACCGTCGCGCACAATCCCGGTTTCACGCCGCTCGCGTCGGTCACGCATGCGATCCACCAGATCGGCTTCACGCGCGTGCGCAATCTCGCCCTCTCCCTGATGCTGGTCGAAAACGCGGGACCGCGCAACGCGCCGGAACAACGCGAGGCCGCCGCCCAAGCCCTTTGTGCGGGACTGATGGCCCAAGGCTGCGCGCAAAGTCTCGGCAGCATCGATCCCGACCTCGCGTTCGCCTGCGCCGCGTTGCGCAATTTCGGCAACATTTTGCTGCCGGCAGTTTCCATCGACCACTACCGCGAAGTGGTCGAGCGATTGAAAACCAATTCGGAAGACGTCGCATACCGCGGAATCTTTGGTCTCACGCCACTCGAGCTCAGCCGGAAAATTCTCGCGCCGTCCAAACTCCCTGAGGAAATCACCCGCAGTCTGCGGGACTGCAAACCCGAGGCGATGGGCGGTGTCGCCGCCTCGACCTACGACGCGAAGCTGCTGGGCGTCGCCGATTTTGGCGGACAGCTCGCCAAGATCACGCTCGACGGTACCAGCAGCGCCGATTCCTTCGCCGAACGATCCCGCGCGCTCGCCCGTCGTTACGAGAAAATTATTCCAGGGGCCAAGGACGCGATCGAGCCCGCGCTCCTGCACACCGACGATCGTATCGCCACGTTCACCCAGAACAACGGTGCGGCCTCACTGCCCACTCCCAGTTTGCGGCGCATCAAGGATCGCGTCAACGGTCAGGCACCCGGCACCAGCACCTACACCGGCACAGCGGAAACGAATACGGTGGTTCCCGCGGCGACAGAAAAAAGCGACGCGCAGCCAACGCCAGTGGTCGAGTCGACCCAACCGGTTTTGCCGCCGGCGGCAAAACCAGCGCCGATCGAATCGTCGTCGATTACTGCGCCAGTCGAAGCGCAATTGCCCTCCAAAATTCCAGCCGCCTTCCCTTCGCAGGTCGAAGCGCATCCGCCAGAATCGTGGTCGGAAGCATTGTCCAAATCACCGGAATTCGAGACACAGCCAGAGACCGTGCCCGCCCCAGAAGCGTCGACGGATCCATGGAGTGCGGCACTCAAATTTGTTCACGATGGTTTTGGTGCGCAGGAATGCTGGTTGTTCCTGCCAAAGACGGGCGGCGAAAGTCTTCCACTCACTCAGGGCATCGGCACACACTGGAAGGAATTCAAAAAGAGCGCCGCGCTGCGCCTCGACGAACGAACCGTTTTTGGCGTCTGCCTCACGCGGCGCGAAAATGTCGTCATTCATGACACCACCGCCGCCACGCTCACGCCATATCTGCCTGCATGGTTCCGCAAGACTTCCGGCGCACCCGGTGCGTTCCTGCTCATGCCACTACACGAAAAGAAAATCACGCACGGACTCATCCTGATCGGCTGGGAGAAACCGCAACGCATCACCGTCTCACCTGCGCAGACCGAACTCGCCCGTCAGATGTTTGCCAGCGTCAGTTCGAGCGAACGCTCGAAGGTCGCAAGCTAAGCCGGAGTTCTAATGGGAAAACGGATGGAATAGCGATACGAGGCAGGGCGGGGTTTCCGCAACCCGCCGTTTCGGGATGCTCGTACGCGTGCAGTCCTGTTCGCGAATTTTGATGACGCTTTAAGGACGAAGCGCCCCACCTTGAACCGCACAATGAATTGCGGACAGCGACCCGACGGAATTAAACGCAGAAAACACAGAGATCGCGAAGAGCGTTCGCTGCATTTGATCATCACTGGCTGAACATTCTTCAACGCAGAAACCTCCGTTCAATCCAACACCGACTGCAAACGCTCGCAGAGTTGCTCCACGCCAAAGGGCTTGGCCAACACGCCGGCGGGATGGATCGCTTCCGGTGGGAGCTTGGAGAGTTTTTGCGAAAAACCGCTCATCAAAATGACCGGCACACGCGCATTGTGGCGGTGCATTTCGGCGTGCGCTTCGAAACCGTCCATCCCCGGCATCGTCAGGTCGAGGAGCACTGCGCGCAGGTCATCCGCGTGCTCGCGAAATGCCGCGACCCCTTGCACGCCATCGCTGGCAATGACGGGCGTGAATCCAAGCTTGGTGAGCAACAACCGCGTGACCTGCCGGATCAGCCCGTCATCGTCCACCACGAGAATCTTGCCTGATCCACGCCACTTTCCCTCGGGTGCGGCCTTCAGTTCCTCAGGCGCGGAATGCGTTTCCAGCGCGGGAAACGCCAGTCGGAATCTCGTGCCCTTCCCTGCCTCGCTGTGCACCGTGATCCCGCCGCGATGGGAGCGCACCACGCCAATCACCGCCGCCAGACCCAATCCCTGGCCGGTGAATTTTGTCGTGAAAAACGGTTCGAATATCCGCGAACGCACCTCGGCGGTCATGCCGCAACCAGTGTCCTCGACCTCCAGGAGCGCATAGTTCCCCTCCGGCAACGGCTGGCCGGAAAATATTTCCGCCAGCTCCTCTGCCGAACAGCGACGACTGGTCGTACGGATCGTCAGGCGTCCGCCCTTTTCCCCGATCGCATCGGCCGCGTTGAGCGCGAGGTTCATCACCACCTGCTGCATCTGCGCGCTGGCGGCGAGCACGGGAGCAAGGGAATGACCGCGTTCAAATTGAAATTCGATTTTTTTGTTCAGCCCCGGCTCCAGCAATTGAAACGTATCGTCAATCAGCCGGTTGAGGTCGACTTCCGCAAAGGCCACTGAGGTCCGGCCGGCGTACGCGAGCATTTGATGGCAAAGTGCCGAGGCCCGCGCCGCCGCCTGCTCGATGTTGCCCAGCAATTCGTGCGCGGGTGCGCCCGGAGGCAGGTCGAATTTCGCGAGGTTGGCGTTGCCGACCACCGCGGTCAGCAGGTTGTTGAAATCGTGGGCGATGCCTCCGGCGAGCACGCTGAGGCTTTCGTTTTTTTGCAACTGGAGCAGATTGCGTTCGTGTTCGATGCGTTCGGCCTCGGCATGTTTCTGGTCCGAAATATCGCGCATGATGAACGAGAACGTGAAGTCCTCGCTCTCTTCGACGCGATGAGCGAGGACAACCTGGGAGACCGGAATCGTACGTCCCGGGGCCGACGTGAGCGCTATTTCACCCTGCCACATGCCGTGGGCCTTGGCCGCAGGGATCGCCTCCTCATTTAAACGACGGCCGGGTTCACCGGGAAACAACTGGCCGAGATGACGACCAAGCCATGGTGACCCGGACTCCGTGTGCGTCCACACGGCCAGCAACGCGGCGTTGGCATAAAGCACGCGGCCTTGCGCATCAGTGGTCAGGACAAAATCGGGCGTGGCCTCGATGATATTGAACAGGCGCCGGATCTCGGATTCCGCGTGACGCCGCTCCGAAATATCGACATGCGTGCCGGAAATCCTGGTCGGACGTTGCTCGCGGTCGCGCAACACGACCGAACCGCGCGAATGAATCCAGTGCCAGTTGCCGTTTGCGGCTTTCAGTCGATACTCCGCCTCGTACAGGCTGGAACGGCCTTCGATGTGCTCCGTGAGCGCCTTCACCACCATGGGGAGATCGGACGGGTGAATCAGCGTGGCTCCGCTCTCATCGAGCGCGGTCACTTTCTCCGCGGTGTAGCCCAATTTTGTCGTCAAAAGCGTATTGGCTTCAAAGCGTCTTTCCGGAACGTTCCAGTCCCACAACCCGAGTTGGGCGCCGGCAATGACGCGATCGAGCCGGGCCTGGCTGCCCGCGAGTTTGATCTCCGCCTCGTTGCGACGCGTCACCGAGGCTCCCAGTCCGAGACCCACGCCAATCACGGCAATTTCAAAGAGCAGGAAAATATACGAGAAATCGAGCGAGGTGTTGGTCAATCGCATTCCCACCAGCCCCACGATCATAATCAGCAGCGTCGCCAGCGTCGCGCCGGGCAATCCATGATGCACACAAATCCAGACCAGCGGCAGAAAACAGATGTAGAAAGCGCTATGGTCCCGCAGCAAAGGCACCGTCAGCACCAGAATCAGGGTTCCGAGCAGAACGATCGCGCGGCCCGCGGCGATCGCTGCGCCCTCCACGCTGAAATTCCGCGGTTCCAGAGGAGATGGCGCACCCCGCAACCAAGGTGCGACGAACACCATGATCACCGGAACCACCGTCAACAGACCGCTCGCATCGCCAATCGCCCAATCCACAACGGAGCGAAAAAATTGCGCCACCGTCGACGGATGGGGAAAACTCGCGTCAATCGTGATGACCGAAGTTCCAATCAACGCGACCACGAGTGGCGGCACGATCATCGCGAGGGAGAAAATCCACGTCCCGCGTCGTCCGCCCGGCAGCAATCGTGGGCCCAAATATTTCCGCACGAGCCAGGCCGCCAAAGTATAATTGGCCGTAATCAAGCCCGGAAAGAAAAATGCGGTCCACGGCACCCGCGGGGTCGGGGTCAGCCAAGCCCCGGCAAAATTGGCCAGAAAAACGACCCACCAATAACGCGGCCCAAGCAACACCAGCAACGAAAGGGCCAGTCCGCATGGCGGATACCAGATCGAAACAGAGATGCCGGGAACCACCGCGAACCAACGGGCCGACAAATGCGCCGCGAAGTGGAGAACGACATACCCGACGCAGAGCCACTGGACCCGGGACAGACGGAATTTCATTAGACGGTATCGGCGCGTTGAGGCCGCGTCGACGCAATCGCTCTCCCGCGGAAAAGGCAAGTCGCCTCGCCGGAAAACGGATCGAATTTCACGATGGGCGCCATCGACCACTCACGGTGTGAAATTCTGCCACCGCAAAGAAATCGTGCGCGAGATTGAGTGAAGCGCTGTTCGGATTGCGCAAGATCGTGAACTGATCGGTGACCTGCGGGGCAAAATCGACCACCGATACCGCATAGGCGCGGCCCATGTCACCCACGTTGACCACTCCTGCGAAGACGTCGCCCTTGTCCGCGACACGCCATAAACCGCCTTCGACAAACCGGTGCTGTAAGCGACGGTCGGCGTGCCATCCGCCACCAATCGTTTCGTGTCGCACCAATAAGCATTCATAAGGATCGGCAACTAAACCCTATCGGCCAATCGAAGCGGATTTTGAGCAGCGGTTTCTAACAATCCCCAAAGCAAACAGAAACACCGCCGATCAGCACTCGTACTCTTTGCCACATTTTTTGTCGGATTTCGGCGTCGGTGGCGATAGATGGGTGTCAATGGCTTTGTCCGACGAAGATCTTTTGCGCGACTACCTCCGCACCGGCTCCAATCCCGCTTTTTCCGAATTGGTCCATCGGTATGTGAACCCGGTCTATTCCGCCGCATTGCGTCAGGTGCGATCGACCGCGCTCGCCGGGGAAGTTGCGCAATCGGTCTTTATCGATCTGTCCCAAAGCGCCGCCAAGTTAAAACCCGGACAGCCACTCATCGCGTGGCTTTACCTCGTCACGCGGCGCACAGCCATCGACACTATTCGGCGCGAGTCCCGCCGGCAAGCACGGGAAACAATCGCTGCGGAGATCGCCACCATGAAATCCAATCCTTCCCCATGGGCGCAGGTTGAGCCATTCCTCGACGAAGCCATTGCCGCGCTCAACGAAGCCGATCAACGAGCCGTGCTGTTGCGTTTTATCGCCGGCAAAAGTCTGCGCAAGGTCGGCGATGCTCTCGGCATTTCGGATGACGCCGTCCAAAAGCGGATCAGCCGCGCACTTGAGCAATTGCGCACGGCCTTCGCGCGCCGCGGCGTTGCCATGACCGCCGCCGGCCTCGCCACCGATCTTTCCGCCCACATCGTGGTCGCCGCGCCGGCTGGACTCGGTGCGTCCATTTCCGCCGGAGCCCTGTCCGCAGGCGTTGTAGCCCAAACCACTCACGCGATCGCCATGAACGCCCTCAACAAAACCCTGATCGCGGTCTCCATCGTTCTGGCTGCCGGCTTCGTTTACCAGACCCATCTCATCGTTACGCAACAGCGTGAGTCACTCAAATTGGAAGAGCAAATCGCGGCGCAGGACATCCAAGCCACGCAATTGCAAGCCGACCGAAATCGCGCTGAGAAACTTCTCGCGGAAAAACAAAAGGAACTGGAGGCAACTCAGGCGCGCGCCAGCGAAAACGCCGCGACGGAAGCCGACCTCGATGCGTGGCTGGGCCGCGTCAGCCACCTACGGGAGTGGCTCGGAAAAATGCCGGAAAAGAACATTCCTGAAATGAAATTTCTCACGTCCAGCGATTGGTTGAAAGTTACATTGAACAATGACTTGGCGACCAACGACAAGGTGAGGAAAGCCCTGAGCGAGTTGCGCCGGATCGCCAAGGACAAACCCGAGATCGCGCAAAATATTGAAACCGCACTCAGAGCGTACGCCAAAGATCACGACGGCCAAGCCGCTACAGATGTCGAACAACTGCGACGCTACCTTCAGCCGCAGATTGATGATGATATCCTACAGCGATACCATTTCGTGTCCGACCCACCATCCAAGGTGAATCAAAGTTCCGTCCTGCCCGGAAGAAACAGCGGCTGGTTGGTGGAAAAGACTGCGGTCGACGAAGACCACGACGTCTTGCTCAAATATTCCGACCTGGGTCGAAGCGTCGGGTTTCAGTATATCAGCAAATTCGGTGATGAGGTCGATCAGGCGAGGCAGTCGTTCGTCAAAGCAAATAACGGGAAATTTCCTGCTAGCGGCGAACAATTGCTGCCCTACTTCACTCCTCCAATAGACGAGGTGAGACTCAAGGATTTCCAGGAGGCAGGCCGCTAATGACCACTCTGACCAAAACTCTTATGGCAACTTCCTTCGCGCTGACCGTGATTGGATTTTGGCAGGTCAGGCGAGTTCGCAATAATGAGAAACAATTACATGACCTGAGGCAAAAATCAGAGGAAAACGAAACCAACAACCGGCGGATGAGCGCAGAGAAAATCCGAATTCTATCTACGCTCAACACCACCCAAAAGGCGATCGAAGCCGCCCAGCAGACCGGCCAACGTACGACCGGTAGCGACAATGAATTGAGTGAATGGTTGGGTCGCGTTGATAAGCTCAAGCAAGCGCTTCGTGCGGCTCCCGAAAAAAGAATTCCTGAAATGGATTTCCTCACCTCGAATGATTGGCTTTCCGTGGCTCTGAACAACTATCTGGACAGCGATGCAAAAATTCGGGGTGCCCTGAGCGAACTGCGCGCAATCGCGAAAAGAAAGCCTCAGATTGTGGGGAACATAGTGACCGCACTGCAGAACTACGACAAAGCGAACAATGGACCGCCTTCAGATCCGATCCTGCTCCGGCCTTATTTGAAGCCTCAACTCTCCAACGAAATCCTGCAGCGATATGAGACGGTTCCCGAAGTTCCGGGAAAGAACGATGGCGATGTGGCGACAATGGACGGAATGCGCATGGTGGGTTCCGGCCGGATTATTCTCAAAGAAAAAGCCCCCGCAGACGAGGATTACGATACTTGGATCATTTACACCGAAAATGGATCGGCAACAGGAGATGCGAGTCAGATCGGAAAAATGGTGCTTCAGGCAGCGCGCAGCTTCAGCAAGGCAAACAACGGACAAGACGCTTCAACCCCGGAACAGTTGCTCCCTTATTTTTCCACACCGGTCGATCCGGTCCGGCTGAATGAATATTTGGACGTCAGTCACCACTGACAAGAGCTCCAACCTGGAGCCGCAGCGACCTTGTTGCGGTTTTTCGAACAAACCACGGCGGGGTCGCCGTGGCTCCATTTAATTCCCATTCTTCCGCTTCCCTACCGCGTGAGTTTCCGGTATTTGATGCGGTGCGGTTGCTCGGCTTCCTTGCCTTTGCGCTTCCGGTAATCCTCGAGGTAACCGGAATAATTTCCCGCGTACCAATGCACGTAGCTGTCGCCTTCGAAGGCCATGATGTGCGTTGCCACGCGATCGAGAAACCAGCGGTCGTGGGAAATGATCACCGCGCACCCCGCAAATGTTTCCAGCGCCTCCTCCAACGCTCGAATGGAATTCACATCGAGATCGTTGGTCGGTTCGTCGAGTAACAGCAGGTTTGCACCGCTCTTCAACACGCGTGCCAACAACACGCGGTTGCGTTCGCCGCCGGATAACACACCGACCTTCTTCTGCTGGTCCGCACCGGTGAAACCGAATTGCGCGCAATAGGCGCGGCTGTTCACCGAGCGCGTGCCGAGCGTCATTACTTCCTGGCTGTCGCTAATCACTTCCCAAATCGTCTTATTGCCCTCGAGCGAGTCCCGCGATTGCTCCACGTAGGCAGACTTCACGGTGTCACCGACCTTGAAGGAACCCACGTCGGGTTTTTCGAGCGAAGTGATGAGCTTGAAGAGCGTCGTCTTGCCTGCGCCATTGGGACCAATGATCCCGACAATGCCGCCCGGCGGGAGCGCAAATTCGAGTTTATCGAACAGCAGTTTGTCACCGTAACCCTTCGCCACCCCTTGCGCCTCGACCACTACCGAACCGAGTCGTGGCCCGGGCGGGATGATGATTTCGAAAAGTTTTTCCTGCTCGGCCACGTCCTGCTTGAGCATCGCTTCGTATGCGTTGATGCGCGCCTGGCCCTTGGATTGGCGCGCCTTCGCCGACTGGCGAATCCAAGCGAGCTCTCGCGCCATGGCTTTCTGGCGTTTCCCTTCCGTGCGTTCCGCGACCTGCGCGACCGCCTGTTTCTGCTCCAGCCACGATGAATAATTCCCCTTCCACGGCAGGCCGTGCCCGTGATCGAGCTCCAAAATCCAACCGGCCACATTATCGAGAAAATAACGGTCGTGGGTGACCGCAATGACCGTGCCTTCGTAACGCGACAAATGCTGTTCCAGCCAGTTCACGCTGTCGGCATCGAGGTGATTGGTCGGCTCGTCGAGCAGCAGGATCGACGGTTTTTGCAGGAGCAGGCGCGCGAGGGCGACGCGGCGGCGTTCGCCACCGGAGAGAGTATCGACAATCGCGTCGCCCGGCGGACAGCGCAACGCGTCCATCGCCTGTTCGACCATCGGCGCAACATCCCACGCGCCGAGCCGGTCGATTTCTTCCTGAAGTTTTGCCTGCTTGTCGGCGATCGCGTCCTTGGCCTTGTCATCGGCGGCATCGGCGAGTTCGTCCCAACTCGCATCGTACGCGGTCGTGAGATCCGTGAGGTGCTTCACGCCCTCCTCGACACACGCGCGGACGGTTGCGCCCGCAGTGAGCGCGGGTTCCTGCGGCAAGAAGCCCACGGAATAACCCGGCTCAAAATGCACGCGGCCATCGATTTCCTTATCGATGCCGGCAAGGATGCGCATCAGCGACGACTTGCCCGAACCGTTGAGGCCGAGCACGCCGATCTTCGCGCCGTAATAAAACGACAGCGAGATGTCGCGGAGGATTTCCTTGCGCTCGATTTTCTTCGAGACGCCGATCATCGAGAAGATGATCCTGGGAGCTTCGGTCTGAGCCATGGCCCGCTAGGCAAAGGATTGCCCGGCGGGAAGCAAATGCGAACTCCTGAATTACCGCTCGCCCTGTTCGGCGCTGACGACTGTGGTTTCCACCTCGATCACTTCATCCGACGGCGTCCCCGCCTCGCGCTTCCGCTTGAGAGGACGCACCGGTCGGCTTTTCCGCACGGAACGCCCCAGCAGACGGCCCAAAAAGACCGCGATGGCCACGAACACGGCAAAAAGTGCCAGAAAGGCAGTTAGCAATAATCGCAATGCGCGCATTCCTCGAAGACCCATACAATCCGCCAAATGTTGCAATAAAGTTTCAGGACGGGACGGTTCGGTGCCAGCAGGGTTCTTCGATATGAATGTTTCATTTCCAGCCCCTCACAACATGGTCCGGCCTCGACATCATGGCCGGATTTCGCTGAAAACTTGCGCCGCACACACTCCCAAATGAAAAAATACATCGTCGAGTTCATCGGCACTTTCTTTCTCGTTTTCACGGTCGGCATGTCCGTCCGCAATGGCGCCCCGCTCGCCCCCATCGCCATCGGCGCTTCCCTCATGGTCATGGTTTTTGCGGGCGGCCACGTTTCCGGTGCGCACTTCAATCCGGCCGTCACCCTCGCGGTTTTCATTCGCGGTAAAATCGAAGGCAAGGACGTGATCCCTTATTGGGTCGCCCAGTTTATCGCCGGCCTCGCCGCTGCGGCCATTGTCACATTTCTCTTCCGCGGCCAACCCCAGCCGCTCCCCGCTCTTCGCGGCTCCGTTCCTTCCCTGATCGTCGAATTTCTTTTCACGTTCGCACTCGCCTGGGTCGTACTGAACACCGCCACGCACAAAGGGACAGCGGGAAATTCTTTTTATGGTGCCGCCATCGGCATGACGGTGATGACCGGTGCCGTGGCCGTCGGCGGGGTGTCGGGTGGCGCGTTCAACCCTTCGGTCGGCCTCGGCGTTTTCAGCATGGGTCTGGAATCCGCCAAGCAGCTCGGCATTTATCTCGGCGCGGATTTCATCGGCGGAGCAGTGGCAGCGCTCACCTTCAAGGCGATTCACGGCCGCGACTGACCGCTGCGGAGTCGGCTCTTGCAAACCGCCGCGTGACGGAAAATATTCCGCGCAAACTCACGGCATGAATAACGAAATTCTCTGGCTGGTCCGGTTGGGGCGCGATCGAAAGTTGTTCACTCGTGACCAGTCGCTCGGTGTCCTCCGTGCCGTGGGGAAGAATGCCGAGCTGATGGATTTTGCCCAACGTCTCATCGACGACAGTATCGTCCATGATGTCAGCGCGCTCGAGACCATCGCCGGCGAGGCCATGACTCGCGCTCAGTCCGGGCCGCCGCCGGGAAATCCGTTGCTGGACGAAGACGGCGCCAGTCTGCCGCCCGCCGCCGCAAGCGCCGGCTCCTCGAAAAAGATCACGGCCGGCGTGCCGCAATTTCCCTTCGACAAGGTCACCGGCATGGAGGACGCGGCCCTCGCCGAGGCGATGCGGGAATTGTTGATCGCGGCGGGTGAATATGGCGCGAGCGATCTGCATCTCTCCGCAGGTTCATCCCCTTTTGTCCGCAAACACCGCTCACTGACACCACTAACGAGTCATGTCCTGACGGAAAAGGAATCGCTGCGGATGAATACCGCGCTCCTCGCCACCCACCAGCGCGATATTTTTCTGGATCGACGTGACTACGATCTGGCCCTCGCGCTCGACGCCGATCATCGCTACCGCGTGAACCTGATGTTTCACAAATGGGGACCGTCGGGCTGCTATCGCATGGTCCCTGCCGCGATGCCCAAGCTCGACGAACTTGGGTTGCGCAATCTTGAGACCATCCGCAAACTTCTCACTTATCACAACGGCCTCATTCTTGTCACTGGCCCCGTTGGCGCGGGCAAGACCACCACGCTCGCTGCGCTCGTTTCCGAGCTGAATGAGAAACGACAGGATCACATCATCACCATCGAGGATCCGATCGAGGTCGTGCAGCCGCCGAAGGGTTGCAACGTCACCCAGCGCGAGGTCGGGCCCCACACGAAATCCTTCTTCACCGCCCTGAAAGGCGCGCTGCGCGAAGATCCCGACGTCATTGTCATTGGCGAACTCCGCGATCTCGAGACAATTGAAATGGCCATCAGCGCCTCGGAAACGGGCCACTTGGTGATCGGCACGATGCACACCAGCGATGCGTCGACCACGCTCAACCGGCTGCTCGATGTTTTCCCGCCCGCGCAACAGACCCAGATTCGCACCAGCGTGGCCGAGAGCTTGCGCGGCATCGTTTGCCAACGACTCCTTCCCGGCGTAAACGGTGGATTGGTGCCCGCTTGCGAAATCATGGTGGCCAACACTGCCATTCAGGCGCTCATCCGCGAAGGCAAGAGCCAGGGCCTGCGCAACGTGATGGAAACCGGCATCAAGGAAGGCATGTGCGTCATGGAAAATGTCGTCCTTGAGCTCTATCAGCAGGGAAAAATCTCCAAGGAGACGGCGCTCTTGAACATGAGCACGCGGAATGTCCGGGCAAAAGTCACGTAGATCAAACCCCAGGCGATTGCCCACGAAACACACGAAAAGACACGAAATTAAACCCGATGAATTTCCGCGAGCGCATCTCCTTGATCTCGGATCATAATCCAAGTCTGGCTCAGGCCGGTTCCGTGTTTCGTGTCCTTTCGTGCATTTCGTGGGCAACTCTTTCTGATCTTCCCCATTAATCATGGCCGCCATCGACGCACTTCTCCGCACCATGCTCGACAAGGGCGGTTCCGACCTTCATCTGACCGTCGGGTTGCCGCCAAAGTCCCGCATCTCCGGTTCGCTCCAACTCATCGGCGACAAGGCGATCGATGCGAAACAAATGGAGGTCTATCTCAGGGAAATCTGCCCCGAAAAACGCTGGAAGGAATTCATCGAACGGAAGGATCTCGACCTTGCGCACGAGGTCAGCGGCCTTGCCCGCTTCCGCGCCAACTTTCTCTATAATCATTGGGGCCAGGCCGCCGTCCTGCGCCAGATCCCCGCGAAAATCCTCTCCTTCGACGATCTCAAATTGCCCGAGGCACTGAAGAAACTTTGCCACCTCGACCAGGGCTTGGTCGTCGTCACCGGCCCGACGGGTTCCGGCAAGTCGACCACCCTCGCGGCGATGATTGACTACATCAATACGAACCTTGCCCGGCATATCATCACGATCGAGGATCCAATCGAGTTCGTTCATCCGTGCAAGAAGTCCGTCATCGTTCACCGTGAAGTCGGCGATCACACCGAGACCTTCGGCACCGCGCTGAAGGGTGCCATGCGGCACGATCCCGACATCGTTCTTCTCGGCGAAATGCGCGAGATGGAAACGATCAAGCTCGCACTCTCCTGCGCCTCGATGGGCATGCTGGTGTTCGGCACGCTCCACACCAACAACGCGCCCAAAACGGTCGACCGCATCATCAACACCTTTCCGGCCGAGGAACAAAATCAGGTCCGCGTGATGCTCGCCGGCTGCCTCGCGGGTGTTGTCGCGCAGTTGCTTTGCCGACGGGTTCCGAAAGGCCGCGTCGCCGTCCACGAAATCCTCCTCCAACACGAGGCGTTGCCCAACACGATTCGTTCCGGCCAAATCGCCAATATCCGCGGCATCATCGAAAGCGGAAGCACCGACGGCATGATCACGATGGACAACAGCCTCATGGCGCGGGTCAAGGATGGCACGATTGAAGCGAAGGAAGCGTACATGAAAGGAGCGAACAAGACCCTGTTCGCCCCTTTGCTCAAACCCGGCGATTTGGACGCGGCCCACTGAGCCGTACCGTGGTCATTCGGAAATCAAAATCACTTCTGTTTCGGTTGATCGAAAATTCCGGATGTCTCGGCAATCAAAGGCATCTTGGTTAAACTGGAGCTGCAGCGACTCCGCCCCAGTCCCCCCGGCGGGCGAGGTCGCCCGCCCTCCAAGTTGCAACGATCCAGTCGAGTCCGACGAGCGGCACACCTCACCGCGTCAGCTCTTCCAGCTCCGCCAGATAAACCATCGCCGCGCTCCGGCTGTGCCCGCACATTTCCTCCGTAGGTCGGAGATTTTTGCAAACGTCAGGCCGCTCGGGCCGGCCGAACAAGGCGCAGCGAAAATCCGCGAGCAACTGAACGCAGCGCGCCCCCGCCGGTTTGCCGTGCGGCATCCCGGGAATCGGCGACGAAATGCTGGGCGCGATACAACACGCGCCACACTGCGGGCGACAGTCCATTTTACTCCAGCTCCAGAAAAACCCGCGGCCCCTTACCGGCTTTGGCCGTGTCTGCACCTTGTTGGGCCTTTGCCAGGAACAGCCGTTCCGGATTAATTTTGCCGGTGTTGATAAAGTAGTCCCGCACCGCCTTCGCCCGCGCATGGGCCAGCGCCGTCAGGTCGTTGTCAGTAACCCGCATCGTGTCGGCAAGCCGTCCGGTCATTTCTTCCAGGGACGGTCCGGCAGCCACGTCTTCAATCGCCGGCTTGGTTTCCTCGGCCTTTTTCTCCTTTTCCTCCTTATGTCCGCGCAGTTTTTTCAGGGTGACGACATCCGTCACGCGACCGAAGAATCCCCGCTTCTTCGGCGGCGGTGGCGCCTCCACCACCGGGGCCTTCTCCAGTGGCGCGCCAAACTCGGTCCCGGGTGGGAATTTCGCGTCGAACAATTGTTTCACCATCGCCACCTGTTCGTCCGGCGAAATCACCAGTTGCTCCGGCGGAGGAATGCTTGGCGACGTTTCGTGCTGCTGCGCCCAAATCGCGTGGCGGATCATCTGCCTGAGTTTTTGCTGTTTCAACGCGTAGGTATCAGCCGCTGCATCGTAGCTGCCGTCCAGACTCACGTTGAGCGCGGGACGGTTGCTGAGCGCCTTCACCATTGTTTCAAGTTTCCTGGTTTCCGACGGCAGTAGTTCCGTCGCGCCCGGTGAAAAATCCTGATACGCCAGCTCGTCCCCGCCGCCGCCAAACATCGAGCCCAAAAGCGAAAAAGGCGAAGTCGCTGCCTTCGTCAGCAGATTGACGACCACCCGCAATACCACTTTGCCAATCCGGAACTCAGGATCGTCGGTGCTTCCCTGGACCGGAACATCAATCACAATCTTGCCATCGGAATCCTTCAGCAATGCGACACCGAGCCGCACGGGCAACTTGGTCGCGTCGGAACTGTTGGTCGGCGCGCCAAAGGTGAACTGGTTGAGCGTGATCACCTCTGTCGAATCGATCTTCTTTCCATCGAGCAGAAATTTCACGTCCAGCGCCAGTTTTCCACGCGCGATCTCATAACCGGCAAATTTGCCGCTGTACGGACTCACCGGTTGCAGGTCGACATTGCGCACGTCGATTTTCAAATCCACGAATTTTTTGGCGCCGAGCGGATCGAGCTGCCCCGTAATCGCCACCGGTCCCGCGCCGTCCACGGTCGCTTTCAAATCCACCGCGGCCTTCGCCAGATTGGCCGAGGATAACCCGGTGATCGTTCCGCCAAACTGATTGATCGCCGTCTGCACGTTCGGCTGTACGGAATGATCGGCAAAACTGAAATCACCCTCGCTGATCACCACCCGGTTGATCGCGATCCGGGGCAGATCGTTTTTCACGGGACCATCCCCAAAAGAAACCGTCACGTCGTTTTTCGGCGTCGGGTCGCTCCTCATCACGCTCGCAAGATTGAGTGATTTGTCGGAATGAACCACCACCCGCGCGTACGGATGCGACAACGCCACTTCGTCGACCGTCATCCCAATCGCGGGGTTCATCGTCAGTTTGATTCCCCTCACCTGCAAGTCGCCCACACCCGCCAGCTCCTGTTGGTGCGCGCCATCGACGAGCCCGAACTTCTGCATGTTGACGTCGCCCGTCACGGTCGCGTTCAGCGGCCCGCCGGCCGGCATTTCAGCGGCAACCGCAAGCCCAACCGTCAGCTCTCCCTGCGCCAGCCGGGCGTCCACAAATTGTTCCAGATACGGACTGAGCGGCAGCAACGCGAGCCCGGTCACATCCGTTTTTAGAGTCGCTTTGAGCGTCGGCTTGATGGCGACCGTGCCGTCGACGTGCACGGTGCCTTGCGGCGCCCAGCCAAAAGACAAATCCAGCGGCATCGTCGCCCCATCGGCCAGCGTTACTTTTTTCAGCGAAAGCCCGATTCCGGTCAGCCCCAACTCCACCGGCCGGGACGCGGCGAGGTCCTTGAAATCCACCTGCAAATCTTTCGTCGTCACTTCACCGATCAGGATATCGGGTAGTTTCTCCGCCGTCACCGCAGGTTTTCCTGGCGTGGTTGAAAACGTCGGCACGGCCGGAGCTGAAGGAGTTGTCGTCGATGCGGGCTGTTCCGCGGATGGTGGGAACATCGCGAGCAAATTGATCGCCCCATCTTTTCCACGCCGCACGCGCACGTTGCCCCCGTTCAATTTCACTGCGTCGACCGTCGCTTTCAACGCGATCGCATCGGCATTGATTCTCGTGATGTCGATCGACGGCAAATCCAGCGCCAATTCATGGCTGTCGCGCTCAGTCACTTTCAAGTCGCCGATATGCACGTCACTATTGTCCAGCTTCAAGACCCGATGGTCGCCCGAAAAATCCACTTCGTAGTGTCCGTTGACCGACAGTTTGCCGTGGGTAATATCGGCACGCAGAAATTGCGACTCATACGGTGAGTATTTTCCCAGCACGAAATTCTCCAGGCTCAGATCGCCGACCGAACGGAACGGTTGCACCCCGATCGTGCCGGACCACGTCAGCTTTTCCCCGGATTCAGTCGTCGCATCGAAATGATATGGCGCGCCCTGGCCGCCGGCAGTATGGAATCCCACCACATTAAACGTGAACGGACCCACCCTCGTGGCAAACGGCCTGGCGAGCGATTTGTCGGTGAAATCGACATACGCCTGATCGATGCGGAATCGACCCACGCGAATCGGGCGCGATGGACCCGCCGGAAGCGCAGGCGGCGCGCCGGGAGGATTGAGCCGGTTTAGAATATCCGCAAATCCCAATGAGCCGTCGGACTCGATCAAAGTGGCGACGTGAAACCCATCAAGCTCAACATCGCCGATTGCCCACTGTCCCACAATCGAGGACAGCGGTTCGAAATTCACATAAAGGCGTCCCCAGCTGGCAAACGAGGTTTTCGCGTCCTTCTCGCGCACGTCGAAATTCTCCAAGGTGAGCGAACAGGCGTACGGGTTAAACCGGACTTTACCCACGGTCACAGTGCGTCCCAACGCAGCGGACAAGCGCTCCTGCAATTGTGACTTCACAATCGCCGGCACGATGGCGAATCCCACAATGGTGTACAAAAGCAGCAGAATGGCCGCGATCCACAGATTGCGACGAAAACGGGAGGGAGGCGCAGCGCTTCTCATGGCGCGAAACGTACACCCCGGCCGGCCGGATGCAAACGTCCGTTACAGGCGCTGGCATGAATAGCGGATCAGCATTTGCCGGATGCTTGCCGATCAACTCCAATTGGCCCGGCTCGGCGAGACACTCCGCGGGCTTGCCCCGCCCACCTCGCACCACATAACTGACATTTCCACCATGAGCGAGCTCACCCCCAAAAGCATGGCCCCGGCCGGACTCGAAGCCTACCTGCGCGAAAAGATTCCGCTCAGCCGCGCGATGGACGTCAACGTGATCGAAAACACTTCCAGCCGGCTCGTCCTCGAAGCACCGCTGGCCGCGAACATCAACCACGTCGGCACCGCCTTTGGCGGATCGCTCCATGCGCTCCCGACCCTCGCGTGTTATTCGACGTTGTGGACGATCATGCGCGAGGCCGGAACCGACGGCCACGTCGTCGTGAAACGCAGCGAGGCCAGTTATCGAAGTCCCGTGAAAGGCCGATTGCGCGCCGTTTGCATTCGACCGCCCCAGCCGGTCGTCATGCGATTCCTGGAAGACCTTCGCCGAAACAAGAAGGCAAGGATGGAACTGGACGCGATCGTCGAAGGAGAAGCAGGAAAACCCGCCGTCGAGTTTCATGGGACGTTCGTCGCCATCGTCTGAGGCGCGGTGTATCAGACCAACTTGCTTAAAGGCACGGCACGGCAACGGAGCTGGGATATGGCAGCGATCAAACCGGCGAACCTCTCGCCATTTCAGAAAAACGCGGATTGAGCGTTCGGTTTTACCACGGCCGGCTGCTGATGGCTGGCCATCGACCAGATCGATTAGCCACGCGCCTGCTCGTCCGGGCGCGTTTTTTACCGTCAAAATCAGCCTTCTCGATCCAGTCATGAAATCACCTTATCCCTTGGGCCGTCTCACCCGCATTTTCGCCGGTAAAAAGTCCGCCCCGGCCTGTTTGATCACCATGGGAGCGGTTCTCCTCGTGTCCGCTTGTTCCACCATCGTGAACCAATCAGTAGCGTTCAACGAGTCCGACTACAGTTCCTCTTCGACAACCGGAACGGCAATCATTGCCGGCCACGCCTTCGTTCGCTCCGACACAGGGGCAAAGCACGCCGCCGCAGGAATTCCGATCAGCCTGGTGCCGTTGACGCCTTACACCGAGGAGAGGGCAAAAATCATGGAGTCAGGAAAAGATCCTGCACCAGCAGACCCCGGCTTGGCGAAGTATGTCCGGACCACCGTGGGGGATTGGGGCGGGAGTTATAAGTTCGAAGGTCTGCCAGTCGGAAATTATTTGATTTTCAGCCGGATAAAATGGGAACGCCCATTTGCCGGCGGCATGCGACGGGACGCCTCGGGTGATGTCTATGCGCTCGCCCGGGTTCAAATCTCAAACGGAGAACACAAGGTTGTCGTGGTCACAAACGTCTCCTCGAATTAACGGCCGCCCGGCCGGCGGCTATCCGCGCCGCCACTTTCGATCCCGATTCCACTTGAAAGTAAAGGCCAACAAGCCGGTCTGAAGACGTGCCGAGCCCCGACGACTCCAATCCTCCGGCTGACGACGCCCAATTGTTGCGCCGTTACGCTCAGGAACGCTCGGAACCGGCGTTCACCGCGCTCGTGCAACGAAACGTCAACCTGGTCTATTTCGCCGCGTTGCGTCGCGTCGGCGGCGATCGCCATCTGGCGGACGACGTTACCCAACGTGTTTTCACCGATCTGGCGCGGAAAGCGCCGTCGTTGTTAAACCGGCCCGTCCTTACCGGATGGCTTTACACCAGCACGCGCTACGCCGCCGCGCAGGCCGTGCGCTCCGAACAACGCCGGCGGCAATACGAACAGGAAGCCCACGCCATGCGCGAAACCGATTCCATGCCTGCCGCAAACTGGGAACAGCTTCGCCCGGTCATCGACGAAGCGCTGGACGAATTAAACGAACGAGATCGCGAAGCGGTACTGCTGCGGTATTTCGAGAACCGGCCGTTGGCCGACATCGGCGCGAAATACCGTCTCAGTCCCGACGCCGCACGGATGCGGGTCGATCGTGCACTCGAAAAGCTGCGCACCCTGCTGGCCAGGCGCGGCATCGCCTCGACTTCCTCTGCGCTCGCGACCGCCTTCATTGCTCAATCGGGATTGGCGGCGCCAGCCGGCGTGATCGCGAATGTCGTTTCGGCGTCACTCGGACAAGCCGGGGCCACCACAGCCGTAACGCTCGCGTTGTGGAAAATCCTGGCGTTTGTCACCGTCGCCAGCCTCGGCGCCGGTGTAATCTACCGCCAGGCGCGGCCCGATGTTTCCATGTTATCCACCGTTGCCCCAAACAACGGACACCCGGTCGTCGCGCCTTCGATCCCAAGCGCAGCTGAACCCACATTCAACCAAACCGCCGGGCCAAACGTGAAAATCGGACCTCAGGGCGGAAGAACCACGGAAGACTTTGGGTGGCCCCAAGTGAGTTTGTTCGCAGGAGAATCGGGCGGAAAGGTCACCCACACGACGACGGAGTTCAGGGCAAAAATGGCGGCCGATCCCACGTTTCGCGAAACGGTAACCGCCCAGGCCACCGACCACCTCGATCGCTTTTATGGGTATCTTTTCAGGACATTCGATCTGCCACCATCCGAGCTGGACCAATTTAAGACGCTGCTGGTTGAGAAGGAACTTCTCAAACTCGACACGGTGGAAGCACAGCGGGAGCTTGGGTTTCCGGCCCGTGGAAACCCCGGTTTGTTCCGCGAAGGACTGAACCAAGGTCAGCAAAAAGTTGATGACGAAATCAAGGCACTCCTGGGGGATTCCCGCTACATCCAGTATCTGCAATATCGCGAAGACCTCGTGCAGTGGACCGCGACAAATGAGGTCGCGACCAAGCTCGAGGCAACCGCCACGCCGTTGACCGACCAACAGGCGAAGGAACTCGTGGTGCTCCTTCGCCGGGCGCTTATCCGGATACGTTCGCCATTCACCTTCGATCTCGGTTTCGGCGCGGGACTTTTTTCCCCGCACATCGGCAGCGGGTTAAACCAACGCGTTTTTGCCCAAGCCGGGGAATTTCTCTCGGCGCCACAAGTAAATGCCTTGCGCCAGCTGAAAGGTGCTCCCCGTGCGCCAAACCAATAGGAGTTCGCACATCCAAGCCAAAAACTTTGTGCAAAAGACCGCTGATCAGATCTACGATGAGATCGAGGCTCGCCGGGCTGAAACCAAGCTTCGGAAGAAAAGCAAATCGCGGAGTCGCGGCTGGGACGTCGCGGGATTGGCAGTGCCATTTCTCGGATTCACCTGTTGGGCGTTTTTCACGAAACTGAATCCAATCGTTTTTGCCATTGTGTACTCCTATTTCGCATTCTCTATTTCAGAATTGAGCAAGCGATGGTCGATTGAAGACCGGATCGAAACACTGGAAAAAAGTGAAAGGGCCAAATAACAAGCGATGAACAGCCGTCGCATTGCCGCCGACGAACTGCCCGGTTTGCTGGGACTGTATGCAATTCTGCATCCTGACGATCCCATCGTGGATGCAAAGACACCCGAGGTACGGCAGCTTTGGCAAAGGATCCTCGCTGACCCAAACCTGCGTTACTATGTCGCCGAGCAGGACGGAAAGGTAATCTCAACCTGCACCCTCACCATAATTCCAAACCTGACCCGCCGGCTTCGGCCGTATGGAGTGATCGAAAATGTGGTGACCAATCCCGCCTATCGAAAGCGCGGCTTTGCGACGGAGGTCTTGCGGTTTGCCCTCGATGACGCATGGCTAAACGGCTGCTACAAGGTCATGCTTGCGAGCGGAAGCAAGGAAGAGGCGACCTGGCGCTTTTATGAAAAAGCCGGATTTGCCCGGGACGTGAAAACCAGCTTCATTGCTTATCCCAGCTCAACCAAAAGCGACTGACCGTCCATCGCCAATTATGCCGGAAAAATCCATCAGCATCGCACGGCGGATCATCGCACACGCCTCATTGATGAAATGCCACGCGTTGCTGCTTCTCGTTTTAGTGCTCGGTGCATGCACGAAGGTTGCACCTCTCGACGAGAAAGTTGTCGCGACCTCCGATTCTGACTTCGAAATGTGGAAATCCGATGTCGCTGGCGATTTCAATCTTCAGGAATGGCAGGACTTCGACGGCGCGCTGCAGGATATTAAATTCGAGATCATGGCTTCGGGTAAAGCCAGCGGCACCACGGGCGTGAGCAATGCCGCCTACACAAGGATCAACGGAAAAACCGTCCGCGAAGTGCTTAAAACCGGCTTCGATCTCAAACTAAAACGCCTCGGAGATGAACGGGAAAAAGTCGCGGCATTTCTGGTGATAAACAAAAATTTCAAAACGCGGGCGGGAGACGAGGAATCGGCCAGTCAGCTGGCAAATATCCGCGAGGAACAGGCACGGAGATTGGAAGAGCTGGATAGCCACATCGCAGAAGCCCGCGAGGTCGTGCAACGAAGAGGCCTGTAGTAATTTTGGCGCGATCGGCCACGAATTCCACGTCCGCTACAATTACTTTTCTCGTCCCGCTCCGGCGACATCCAATCTTTTTGGCAGCGTTGAGGTTGCTTGGTCGGTAGCGTGCTCGTCGCGCTACGTTACGAGAAACGCTCACCACCCACCGATAACCGCCATCAAGGAGAGAAGAATCGCTCAACCCGCAGGTCATCCCTGTCCATCAGCGAAATCCGCGGTTTCATTTGCGAAATCGAGGATCGTTCCGGCGATAAGTACGCACCATTCCAGAGCGGTATTTCTCCGACAACTCCAGTCCGCCGTTCCCATCCGTGATTTTCAAGACGCGCGGAGAACCGTGATCGGGATACAACAGAATTTCATTGTTCCGTTGCCGCCATTTGCCTCCTCCTCGCGCTTCGCTCGGGATACCGGCCGCACTGCTGTAGAAGTTTTCCAGGTAGTGATGATCCGCTTCGAGTGTGATGCAGGTAGCCGCATCGATACTGGACAGACAGTAGGTGCCAACGAGTCGTGCATTCAAGGGGGCCACCACTCGCGGTGACGAATAGCCAGCAACGAGGGACAGCAAAATTCCAAGGATTATCCTCATGGCCGACCATTTCCGATCAAACATCCCAGCCGGTCGCGCTGTCTCTTTTGAACTGGTGAGCATGTTAGATCGAACGGTCATTTTTGATTTGGCCGTTCTTCCCCTCAGATCGGAACACAGTGACAAATCCATGTTGAGGTGTAACCACCAACTCATTTGCCCCGGCTACCTCGATGCCGATGCACCAGCCTTCCGCAATTGCTCCCGATTCCTTGATGATTGGGCAAAGGCGCAAGCTGCCCGCTTCTTTTTTCAGAATGAAATGCGTGATCGATGGCCGTCCCTTCCCTTTCGGCTGCATTACCGCCCAAACATGATTTCCCTCGTCCGAAAAATGCAACAATTCCCCGCCGGGAATATAACCCGGGATGTTCGATCGGATACTTCGCCACGAGCCGGTGAAATCAGTTCTCATTTTTTATCCCGACAAAGTGCGTCCCATCACAACCACCGCTCATTCTCCGCCACCGCCTTGGATGAATTTCAGTTTCTGCAACTCTTCCTGATGTTCCTTGTAGAAGGCGATCTGCTGGGATGAAACGGTCGCTTTCATCTTCTCCGCAATCTGCGGGTATTGCGCCACCGAACCGGCGTTCATGAGCGTTAATGGAACGAGAATAGCGTCATCCTTGCTGAGTCCCTGTTTTTCGAAAAAGGCGTAGAGCTTGGGGTGATGATCGAATCTGGCCTTTAAATCGGCAAAAGTCTGGTCGGGTTCTTCGCTGGACTTATCGATTTCGGCCTTGAGCGCGGGGTCTTTTTTCACGGCGGCCTCAGTCGCTTCGAGGGCGGCGCCAAACGCCTTCACTTTCGACATCGTGAGCACGTAATCATGCATCGCCTTTTCGCCCACAGGATCGCTCTGCGCGGCGAATGAGGGCAATGCAGTCAGAAGAACGCTGAGCAGAATCAGGGCGGTTTTCATTGGGTGGGAATATCTCAGTTATTTCGAGCGGAGGTTCAAACTGGAAAGCGCGACCGGGCATCACTGCAGCGATCATTGTCGGAGGATCAAAGTTGTGTGCATACGATCAGATCTCAGGGTTCCGATACGCGTTGCAGCAGGCCGGTTACCGGCGAATAACGTAACTGAACCGTCTCCGAGGTCTTCACCGTCAGGTTCTCCAACACCACGGCTTTTGCTCCATCGTGGACAATGACGCGATACATCCCGGGTTCCAAATCGGGATTTTCTCCGCTGAGTGTGGTCGTCATTACAACCTGCCGCCCAGTGTGGTCGAAGATTTCATAGGACAGATCCAGCGGCGGCGGAGGTGCCACTGTAACTGCCGCCGGTGCAGCCAGCGTCGGTGGATGGGCGGGACGCACCACAGGCAACGTCACCGTGTTCAGGGCCGCCGCCAGTTGCGCGCTGTCGGCCGCGGTATAAAAATTACCACCGGTCGGCTGGGCAAATGCGATCATGTCGTTGGTGACGCGTGCACCGCTCAGAGTGAAACCGATGATATCGAGGTGAACCGGCACGCCCAACGCCGCGAGACGAGGTCCCGCCTCGCGGGGCTTGCCGCCGCAACTTTCCTCGCCATCCGTCACGACAACGATCGTGCCGCCGCCAATTTTTTTGAGATCGTCGCCAGCTTGCAGGGTCGAATAAACCAGCGGCGTCTCACCGTGCGCCCGGGCTCCGTCGACCGCCTTGAGCATGGCATCCCGGTTTAACGGACCGATCGGCACCACCAACTCGGTATCTGTCCGGCTCTTCGAGGAAAACGACGAATAGCGGTGCCCGTAAAGCCGGAGACCAACATGGCTGATGTCCGGCAATTTCGCGATGATTGCCCTGAGGACCTCCTTCGCCACGGTGATGCGGTCGCTTCGCCCGAGACGGCTGTCCATCGATCCGGAACAATCGAGGATAAATTCGAGATTTTGGGGCGCACCGTTTGCCGACGGCGATGCCACCACCGAGGGCGGAGGTGGAGGTGCCGGCGGTGGAACCCGCCGCGGCAGCGCCATCACGATGATATGCGCCGGTTCGGCTTTGGCCGTAAAAGCCCCGACCAAGGCGATGACGGGCCACATCGTAGAGGAAAAATTCGAGCTGCATTGGGGCGTCTGCCAAGAGCCGTCGGATTTTTGTTCCGCCACCAGCCAGCGCATGCCGCGCTGGAACGAGGATGAACCGATGTTCATGCCCGTCGTTCGCAGCGCGTAAAGCACCTCGCCCGTCGAAAAAGGCGTCGAGCCGTCACTGGTTTCGGGTTCGAGTTTCCAACCGCCGTCGGGTTGCTGCTGTTGCTGCAACTGGGCCGCGATCTGCCTCGCTCGTTTTTTTTGTGCGACGTCGCCATGCTGTTCCAACGCGAGCAATTGGAAAACCGCGTCCTGTGTGGTCGCGATATCGGCCTTTTCGATAAAGGCCATGCCGCGTTCGAATGCATGGCGCAGCACAGGGTCGTCGCCCGCCTTCAACACTTCGCTCCAGAGATCAACGGCATTGCTGGTTTCAAGGATGGCTCCTTGCGTCACGGGCATCCGTTCGTCCGACGTCGGCTCCGATCCGTCCTCCAATTGCAGGCCAGCCAGCCAACGGGCCGCCTTCATCAGTTTCCCGTCTGCCGTCGCATTTTCGCGACCAAACGCGAGACCCAGGGCCGCATACATGCTGGTCGACAGATCCGTGGTCGTGTCCTCCGCCGCCTCGTGCTCGGGTTGCCGCGCAAAATTTCCCGCGTCATACTGGCAGCGCAGCAAATAATCGACGAGCGCCCCGCGCGCGGTTTCGCTGACGATATAGTCATTTTTCTTCGCGATCGTCAGTCCCCGCAGCGCCTGCGCCTGCACATGGCACCCGATGCAGTTTTTCTGGGTCTGAAACTGAACCGCGCTGGCCTGGAGATAAAATAAACCGGCTTGCGCCGCGTGCTTGGGCTGCAGCCGCCAGAGCGCGAGGTCGGGGAAACGTTGGGCGAGTGCCACGTATCCCGCCGCTTCGCCTTCGCGGATGCGCACGCCAGTCAGGGCCAACTGGTTGGTGTCGTCCTGGGCTGTCAGGATCTTGATTTTCAAAAATTCCACCTGCGTCGGCGGTACAGCCACAACAAATTGCGTCGCGTCCGCGTCGTTGGTCGCGGCTGCCAGTCGGGCAAAGCCTTCGGTGGCGCTTTGAGAGGAGCCCCAGATTTCCACCTTGCCCGGCGCATTCTCCGCGGCCGGTGATAAAATTTCAACCGATGTAACCAGCGCAGGTTGTCGTTGATAAAAGGATACGACAAGTTCGCATGGCATCTCGGGTTTGTCCGCCATTTCCCCCGAAGCCCCGGCGGCCGGCGTCGGCGTCCAAGGCAGACTGTTTCCCGGCACGAGGAGTTGCGGCGACCACGTCAGGCCCGCGCCTTTTTCTCCCGTCGCCAATTCCAGCAATCCGCCCAGTTCCGGATCCGCCAGGTTGAACGCCGTTCCGGGCGGACTCTTCGCCGCCACAATGGTAAATGCTTGTTGGGTGATGACACGTCCCGGCGGATCCGACTCGTAGAGTTCCACCCGGTATCGGCCCGGCAGCATTGCCCGCGGCAGGCTGAGGGCCATATCGGCGGTTTCCATTTCGGGCTCCACGAAAACCGCATCGAGGTCTGCAGACGGCAAAGCGACGACCATGCCGGTCGGAAGGCCGGGCACATCCGGCGCCACGACCCGGACGAAAAAGTGCACGTCCGTGCCGGGCTGCGCGTTTGAACGCACGAACAGGGTTGACGTCGTCGAAGGAAATTCGAGGGCCGGCGGTGGTGCTGCGTCTTCCTTCGGATCGCCGCTGCGCAATTCAATCGTGAGCGCCGAAGCGGGCGGCAGCGGCGGCGGGGCATCGGCCGGCGCAGGTGCGTTGGTGTCAGTTGAATCCTTGTCTGCGGGCACATCAGCGGGGGCCGGGGTGTCGGGTACTGACGCCGCGCTCCCATCGCCGGGAGCCGGATTGTCCGCCGGCGGGGTTTTGTCGGCGTCGGTGTCACTCGGAGCATCTTTCTTCTCGGCCGCTTGTTGGGCTTTCTCCTGCGCCTTGTCGCGGACAGCCTGCTTCAAGTCGTCGAACGGGCCGGCGTAAGCTGTAAAAACTACGAGGCAAAATAAGAGGCTGCAGAATTTCATGGCGGAGAGGAAGTTTTCGCTGGAAGCGACAGGGTGAATGCATCGGCAACCGTATTGCCCTTGATGCCCAACCGCGCTTGCGCGAGTCCGACCGGCACCGACCACACGACCTGAAACACCCGCGTCGCTCCCGGTTCGAGATAAAAGAAATCCGGCGGCGCCAGCGGGCCGCGCGCGGTGATTTCGTCCGGCGCTGTCTCCACCTCTTCACCCGCACTCGCGGAATTGTATGCGGCGCCGTTTCGTTTCTCCTGAAATTTGTGGGGAGAGTCGGTGCCTTCCGGGGCATCCGGTGGCTTGAACCAGACCAACCGTTCAGGCGACTTGAACTCCATCGTTTCGTTGCCGGAATTGCGCACCCCGAAATCGACAACGAGAAACCTCTGCCCCTCGTCCGCCGGCTGGCCCCCAAAGGCAGAGGCAACGGCATGAGAATTCACGCGGAATTCCATCGGCCCGTCCACGACCGTGTGTTCGGTTTTTCCATCCGCCACCGGAGCCGCCGCCGGCCCGGCAAGATGAAACCGCATCAACTTCGGCGTCACGTCACCATCGATCCCGGGAATTTGGTAGCTGGGGAAAAAACATTCCAATTCCAACGTGCGTGTTGTCGCGGGCACGAGATAGATCAATTGCAGGTGCGTCCGCGGCGACGTCCGAAACTCGGCAGTTTCGGGCAGGGCGTCGGCGTTCACGGCGGCGCACGGCAGGGTTCCATCGGCGACGAGTTGCACCATGTTGTGGAATTCGCTCCATGACGCCGGATCCGGGCGCCAGAATGTTTCCTCCGGTTTATGAGCGGGATCGTAGGGCGGGTAGGCATCCTGGACCTTGAGCAGGCTGCGCCCGCTGAAATCGATCACCGCGTAACGCCGGCCGGCCGGGGCCGGCGTAAGCGAAGCGGGTACGTCGCCCTGAAGCCGGGCCGCGAGCGCCAGCACTTCATTGGTCTGCGTGCCCGGCGGATCGGCCTCGACTGACGGTGCGGGCGGAAGTTCGCCATCGTCGAAAAACGGCAAACGAAAATCGCTGCCGGTGGGATTGTGATAAGTCAATTCGAGCCGATGCCACTTGGCGCCGACGGGAACAGGAAAAAGCATATCACCGGCGAGCATCGCGCCGGGCTCGCTCAAGTTCAAGTAAACGATCGACCGTTGGCCCGCCGCATTTTTGATACCGATGACCTTGCGGATGTAATAGGCATCAGTCGCGCCGCCTGACCGACCAACCATGTCGGGATCGTCCACGTTGAGATGCGCGGTGTCGACTTCGTGCACAAAAACTGGAATCGCTTCAGTGTCGTCGATGACCAGCGAGAGACTTTCCGCCAAATTGTCGTCCTTGGCTCCGATCGGAAGGTTGCGCTCCTTGGCCAAGGCACGGTCAATCATGTCCTCCCAGCGGACATTCAGCACCAGAAATTGCCGCCCGTCCGGCGCGGATTCCCCGCCATATTCCGCCTGGAGATGCTGGCCTGTAAGCGTCAGCCGAACCGTAAAGTTGTTCGCGGAAACCGGCAATGTTATCCGCGGAGTAGCGGCGTGCGCCGCACTCGCGGCCAGCACGAAGACGAGGCCAAGTTGGGGAAAGAATCGTCTCACTGGACAGGAGCGAGTTCGTAAACCTGCATGAAACTGCCACCGTGATAGGACAGTTTCGGGTGAGCCACCGAAGCATCAACCTGGTATGCAGTTTCGAAGCGACGGAACGTGTGCGGCGCAAAGTGCACCCGATCCATCGGCCGGTGCGCTCCCTGCGCCGTCACGCCATCCGGCGGCAGTTCACTCCCATCGGCGTCGATCATGAGCAGCTGTTCGGCCGGCTGAAAGAATTCCCCAGTCTCACCGGTATTCATCACCCCGACGTCGAGGATGATGAATTGCTTCCCCTCGCCCGCCGGTTCGCCGGCGAAGGTTGCAGTCCGTCGGGAGGCGATGGACACGGCAAACATTTCATCCTTGATCGACAACGGCGCGGAAAAAGCTGCAGGTGCCAGACTTTTCCCGGTGAGGGGAAGCCGCACGGGCGGGAGATCGATCGTGCCTTCATCCGTGCCGGCGTGCGGCATTTCCGCCACCAATTCGAGCGAGTGCGCGTCCGCCGGCACGAAAAATACAATCCGCCATCCCGTGAAAAAATCGGGAATGAACCGGGGTACGTCCGGCAATTCCCCACCGTCGGCCGGAGGAAAAGCGTAGGCACCGTCAGCCACGACGGTCAGGTATTGGCGCACTTCCGTCCAATCGAGCAGGTTGACCCGTTTCACCGTGGTGCCCGGCGTCACCGAGGGATCGTAGGCCGGAGCTTCCTTGGTCGCCAACCAGTCACTCCGTCCGCGCAGGTCGACCGCGATCGCGCGAAAACCCCGCGGAGCATTCACAGTGCGGTCAGGGTCGGTCAACGCGAAGACCGCAAATTCGCCGACTGCGTTTTTCTGCGCGGGCTGCAGCGGCCGGGTTTCGACCGTCGATCCGGCCAGCGCCAGACTAAAATCGCCCGCGGTGTCGTCGTAAAAGCGCAGGTCCGCGCTGGTATATTTTCCTGCTGGAATTTCAAAGACGATATCGCCCGCGATGGGGGCGCCGGGTTTGCCGAGCATGATGCCATCAAGGCTTTGGTGCCCAGAACCGTCGTCGAGATTTCCGCGCAATTCACCCCGGTGCGCACCGTCGGTGACCAAGTAGAGATGCATCCCAAGATCCGGCACTCCATAGGCCGGCGCGAGACCGCGTTCGTCCGCGAGTTTCGCGTCGATGCGGTTTTCCCATTTGGCCGCCAGCACGAGAAATTGGTGGCCAGCGGCGGGCCGGGTAGGCCCATAATTCCCCTGCGCCTGCACCGACGTGACGGTGAGCCGCACCGCGAAATTGCCCGCAGTCAGCCCGCCGGAACTTTCGGCGCGGGCCGAACCCGTCAGCCCAATCGCAAGGGCGGCCAAAGTCCACCACGTCGCCCGCTGGAAGATCGACCGACCCCAACTGTTGTGCGCCGCATTCATTTTCCTCCTGTCAGGACCCCCGAGCAGGTTTTGGTGAAACCATCGCCGCCACCGTCTCCACCGCCAACGCCACCCACCTGTTCCAACGTCTCCTCAAACTCTTTTTCGGAATCCAGAAATTCCTTCACGTCAGTCAAGACCTTGACGATCCCTTCTTCCTCCGCCTCTTCCTCCGGTGAAAGTGCGGCCTTGGCCAGGTCGGAAAATTCTTTGATCGCATCGCAGACTGCATCGCTCAAGCAGCCGAGCAGCTTGACTTCGGGCGACGCGACGGGCTTCTCCGCAGCCTTGGCCTTGCCCGCCCCGAGCGCATCGTCAATTGCGCCACCGTAGCACCGGATCATGTTTCCCATCAACTTTCCGAAAACCTTCGCCAGTTTGTTCACGGTTTCGGTAACCTTGCTGAATTCCATCATGGCCTGTGCACCGCCGAGATTCATTTTGCCCACGACGTAGCCGGTTTTCGGATCCAAGCTCCACCAGCCGAACGTCCGCGCACTCTGTAAGGTAACCAAGGTGCGCGGTGCGAGGAGCACGCGTCCGTGGATAAGATCGTCCGCGAGCGCGGTACGAACCGCGGCCGGCACCTCGATACGGTCGAGATCCGCGACGTTCGCCAAGCGGACCCATGGAATCTTTTGCGCGGTGGCGGCAGCGGTGAAGGGCACTGTGTTGCTCGCCACCGAACCGCCGGCAATCAGCTGCTCAAGCACCGTGTCGGCAATGCCGGCGCGCAGGCCGAGCCGGGCAAGTTCTTCCGCTGGCCCGATGCCGCGCAGCGGCTCGTTGAGCAGGTCGATGCCTTCTGCATAGCGTGTCACCAGGTCCTGCGACGGACCCCAGTTGGAAACCATGAAACCATGGCGCAGGAAGGCGAGTCGCGGACGTTCGAAATACAACCGGACGGGATGAGTCCCACCGACCGCGAGCCGGTGGCGTTGCAGGCCGCTCGCAAAAAAGAAACCGGTGAGCCGCGGCGATGGTCCCTGCGAGGGAAGATCCTCCGGATTTAATTCCGTCCCGCTTTGCAGCATTTCGCGCATCGGTGCCAATGTCTCGATGTTGGCCAGCTCCGATTTTATCCAGGCAAGGGTGTGGGGAGCACCGACGTCGAGAGCGCCCTCCCAGACCTGAACGAGCAAGGGCTGGACGGTGCGCGCGTCGGCGAGGGCCGGCAGGATGGTCCAATGATCACCCTGTGGCACCGCCCGATCCATGATCATCCGGCGAACCGAATCGTCCGGAAGACCCGGCGAATGAAAACCAATTTCCACCCACAGACGGGCCAGCTGACCACCCGACGCAGTTGCGGTAGCTGGAGGAGCGGCCGGTGCCGCGCCCGACAGTCCACCAAACATGCCACCACCGCCCGCATCCTCCGGCGGCGGTGGCGTGACACCGGTAAGGCTGAACCGTTCGCCGCGAAAAACATCATCACCCGCGGAAATCGAGGGCTCGAATCCGAGGCTCCATTTCGCATCAGTCGCGGGTGCGATAACCACGCGAAATCCGGTGGCGATCAAGTCGGCCGCTTGGAAATCATGGGCCACCAATTCGTGACGAACAAGCTTTCCGTCGATGAGCGTTTCCCCGACCAATCGAACGGACAGCCCTTGAAATTGCTCGGTGGGAATGTCGCTGATTTCCCACGTTCCTTCCACTTTGGTCGGCGCATGGCCGAACTCTGCGCCGGGCTCGCTTGGATCGAGGTCCGTTATTGTCCCGTCAATCTCGGCCTGAACCCACACGCGTCGCGAATTGGCCGTCACCGCCGGGACCGCGCAGTAGGTCAACAGGGGCTTGAGCAAAGGCATTTGCGCAGTGTTGTCTGCGTGCAATTCGGCCCGTCGGTCCGCAAGACCATGTTCAAAAGTCAGCCGAATCTCCTTTTGTTCGAAGGTGGGCGAAGCCGATGGAGCGGGCAGATGTGGAACTGACGCCAGCATCCGTGCTGCCGCATCCGGGCTCCGAACCACCGTGTCCAGCAACTCCCCTGCTTGGTCCTTCGACACGGTGCCGTAAGCCAGTTTCACGGTGACGCCCTGACGATCGAGCAATTGAGCGAGCAAAAGCGCACGGTCGAAATCGTTCGCGCCCCGCGTCAATAACGCGCCCGCCGCACCCTTCATCACGCCGGTATAAGGCTCATAAGCGACCTGATCGCGGACGAAGAGAAACGCTTCGGTCGGGGTGGTGAGCTTGGCCGCCAGCGCCTCAATTTCATACGCGTCGCTCGGCTGCGCGGCCAGCCATTCACCGGTTTTCGGCAGAAGGGCGTCCGCCGCGGAAAGCCGCAGCACAAAAAACAAACCCAATCCGGCGCAGCGGACGGGAAAGCCCAACATCCGGTCAAGACCGGACAAGCGGGTTAAGTGCAATCGGGTCATGCGCGAGAATAGCTCATTATCCCACGCAAACATCTAACACCCGCCCGTCCCGTGGCAAGTCTCGCGTGGATTTAGCGTCAAGCGGTCGCCCACCACCGAGATAAAGATATGAGCACGCTTCGGCCTAGAGCATATTAAATAATACTATAGCCGCAGGCGGCAAACCAGCCGGCGGCATCTTGGGCGCAGACCCGTTGGAGGGCGTGGCCGATGGCGAGGAGGAGTTCCGCGGCGGTGCACGCTTCGGCCGAGCGGAGGAGGGTCTTAACCTTGCTCCACATCATTTCGATGGGGTTGAGGTCCGGGGAGTAGGCTGGCAGGAAGCGCACGCTGGCCCCAGCGGCTGCGATCAGGGCCAGGGTGGTCTCGTTTTTGTGCGGGCTGAGATTGTCCATGATCACGATGTCGCCGGTCCGCAGGCTCGGGCCAAGCACCTCGCGGACATAAGCCTGAAAGACCGCGGTGTCGGTGGCACCCTCGATGGTCATGCAGGCGGTGGTGCCATCGAGCCGGACGGAACTAATCATCGTCGTGGTGCGCCAGTGGCCGTGCGGGGCTTTCGCCAGCAAGCGTTGGCCGCGCAGGGCTCGGCCGCGCAAGCGCGTCATATTGGTTTTCGCCGCCGACTCGTCGAGGAAGACCAGCCGGGCCGGGTCGAGTCCACCTTGACTGCGCCGCCACTTCCGCCGCGCGCGGACGAGGTCCGGCCGGTCCTGCTCGGCTGCCCGGAGTGTCTTTTTT
>DASYDH010000045.1:0-1515 GCA_036499685.1 Lacunisphaera sp.
CATGTAGAACCAGAAACCGATGATCAGGATCGTCGGTCCGAGGTAATACAGCGCCGACACCAGCGCATTCGGTTCGTCGTCAGCCTTGCCGCTCACCTGTACGCCATACTTCATCAGATCGCCGACCATCCAGATGTCGCCCGGCGACACGATCTGGTATTTCTGGCCGTCTGCTGGAGTGACCGTGAGGTTCCGCCCCTGGACAATAACGTTCTTGACCTTGCCGTTCTTCGCGTCGTCCATGAACTGCGAATAGGAAACGCCTTCCTGGACACGGGGCTTGTCGAACTGCTTGAACACCGTAAACAGCACCAGTGCGATAACCAGCCACACTGCCGCCTTCGAAAACATATTGTTGTTCAAAGCACCACTCCTTCACTTAGACGGGCGCCTACATTTGCCTTGCGGCACCACGAAAGCATTCTAATCCAGTCCGCAGACCCCTGCCATAAGGTTTCGCTACCACAGAAATAGCGTAGCGGGTCCTTAACGCACCGCTTTCCGGCGCTCGGGCAACTTTATGGGCAGATGCGGAACCGTCCTGCAGCGTCCCTATGCAGGCCGCTTGAGATGCTTACCCAAAATAAACGTTTCTGACGACTTATCCCGCGACGCCTTCGGCTTGCGGGCCGCCACCACCTTGAATTGACGCTTGAACTTTTCGACAATCTGGCTATAACCGCTGCCGTGGAAGCATTTGACTAAAAGGGCGCCATCCGGTTTCAGGTGATTTTGTGAGAATTCCAGCGCGAGATCGCATAAATGCTCGATCCGCGCGGCATCCGCCACCGCCACTCCCGACAGGTTGGGCGCCATATCCGAAATTACAAGGTCGACCTCGCGTTCTCCCACCAATTCTTCCAGTTGGGCCACCACCGAGTCTTCGCGGAAATCGCCCTGGATAAAATGAACGTCGGCCACCGGCTCCATCGGCAGGAGATCCAGCGCGATGATCGTGCCGTCGATACCGCCTTCCCGCTCCGCATCACGCTGCGAGCCCTTCGCAAGCTTGTTGCGTGCGTACTGGCTCCAACTGCCCGGCGTGGCACCGAGGTCGACGATGACCTGGCCTGGGCGGATCAGCTTGTCCTGTTCGTCGATTTCCTTGAGCTTGTAGGCGGCGCGGGCGCGATAGCCCTCCCGCTGCGCCATTTTCACGTACGGATCGTTGATGTGGTCATGCAGCCACGCGGTATTGAACTTGTTTTTTGCCATTAAAGATTGAACTCTTGCTGCGTGGTGTCGCGCTTTAGGGGATAATACGCGGTTAATTCGCGCGGCCACCGCCACACTGGCGGTCACCGCGATTCTGTTGTTCTGACGCGCCGCCCTGTTGAATCGGCCCAATCGAGCAAATCGATCGGGAACGCAGGTGCCGCCATTTTAGTCGAGTCTCCCACTTTCCATGCCAGCCCTCAAAGTCTCTTCCGACCAACGCGCCGAGTTGCGCTCCCAGGCACATGCGCTCAAACCGGTCGTGCTCGTCGGCGCCGAAGGCTTGACCGACGCTGTGCT
>DASYDH010000046.1:0-40922 GCA_036499685.1 Lacunisphaera sp.
GGCTCTGGGTCGAAATTGCCAGTGAACGTTGCGTCCCGATAAATCGACCGTCTGGCAATGTGGTCACCATGCCACCGCCACCACCGCCTAAAACGATGGATTGTTCACGATGGTCTATCTTCACGACCACTCCAACTACAGTAATGAATTCGCTCATGCGAAAGCAGCCTTACGCCGAATTGCGGCCAATCCGATCAATCCGCACGTCACGTAAACCAACGTCATACCCGCTTCCGGCACATTCGACGTAATCGAAACAAAATCTACACTCACTTGTGAACCGGCACTAATACCGCTCCCATGGCCCGCGCCTTCCCGATTATCAAAAGCAATCTGGTCACCGTATCGCTTCTTCAAGGATCACGAAGCCGAGTTACAGCAAATGAAATTCATGGGTGGTGGCCGCGATAAGTAGTCATTCATTCGGTGGCGACCAATCGTCCCGACACGTTTCCCCGGGCTCGGTGGTTCCAGGTTGGTCAATCAAAGGCATTGTTGGCCGGCACAGTCTGTTTTGCTCGACGTGGACGCATCTGCTGAGGTTACTCGGTGGCTTTTCCCATGAAAGAACTTCCCGACATCCAAGATTATGTCCGGCGCATCCTTACTTCTTCGGTTTACGACGTGGCGGTGGAGACGCCGTTGGAACGGATGAAGCAGCTTTCGGCGCGGCTGGGTGTTGAGATCTTGCTCAAGCGGGAGGATTTGCAACCGGTGTTCGCGTTTAAAATTCGCGGCGCGCAAAACAAGCTCGCGACCCTCACTGCGACGGAACGGGCGCGCGGTGTGATTTGCGCCTCGGCGGGCAATCATGCGCAAGGAGTGGCGTTGTCCGCGTTGCGTTTGGGCGTGCGTGCGGTGATCGTCATGCCGACGACCACGCCGAGCATCAAGGTGCGTTCGGTGGCCCGGCTCGGTGGGGAAGTGGTTTTACACGGCGAGGGATTCGATGCGGCGCAGGCGCATGCGCGGACGCTGGCGGAGCGGGAAGGATTTGTGTTCGTGCATCCGTTCGACGATCCGGATGTCATCGCGGGACAGGGAACCATCGGAATGGAATTGCTGCGGCAGCAACCGGGGGCGATTGGCGCGATCTACGTGCCAATCGGTGGTGGTGGATTGGCCGCGGGTCTGGCGGCTTACGTAAAATTTCTTCGGCCTGAAATTAAAGTGTTCGGCGTGGAACCGGTCGACGCGGCGAGCATGAAGGCCGCGCTCGAGGCGGACGCGCCGGTCAAGCTTGACCAAGTAGGCCTCTTCGCGGACGGCGTGGCGGTTCGGCAAGTTGGCGCGGAACCATTCCGCCTGTGCCGCACGTTGCTTGATGGCATCGTGACAGTTACCACCGATGAAATTTGTGCCGCGATCAAAGACATCTTTGAGGACACGCGGGCGATCGCTGAACCGGCGGGAGCCCTGGCGCTGGCGGGATTGCGTCGTCACATGGAAGACCGGCAAGCGCCCGCTGGTCCGCTGATCGCGATCAATTCCGGGGCCAATGTGAATTTTGACCGGCTGCGTCATGTGGCGGAACGAGCCGAGATCGGCGAGCGCGGCGAGGCGTTGCTTGCGGTCACGATTCCCGAAGTACCGGGAAGTTATCGCGCATTCATCCGGTTGCTCGGCGACCGCTCAATCACGGAGTTCAACTATCGTTATGCGCCGGGAGCACAGGCGCAGATTTTTGTCGGCATCAAGTTGAAGCAGGGTGACGCCGAGAAACAGCAGATCGTCGATTTGCTCCAGCGCGGCGGACACAAGGTCGTCGACATGACCGACAACGAGCTCGCGAAGCTGCACGTGCGTTACATGGTCGGCGGGCGTGCGGCGCATTTGCGGGACGAACTGATTTATCGCTTTCAATTTCCCGAGCGGCCCGGTGCGTTGCTGAAATTTCTCGAAGGGCTGAAGGAGGACTGGAACATCTCGCTGTTTCATTATCGCAATCACGGCGCGGACTACGGTCGTGTGCTCGCCGGCATTCAGGTTCCGGCGTCCACGCGCGACCTCTTTCGCCGCTTTCTCGATGATCTCGGTTACGACTATTGGGACGAGACGGAGAACCCCGCTTACCGGCTTTTCCTGGATGCGAAAGCTGAAAGCCACGCGGAAGTCCGCTGAACTTCATTGGACATATTCACGGATTCTTCGTGATGCTGCTTCGACGCGATGAGACCGCCCGCGCGGTCCGAAAGCCAGGCCGTTTTCACTCCGATAATCCATTAGCCCCGTAGGGCGTTAAGACAAACCTCTTAACCAGGACGAACCGGATAAAGGCGGGGTGATCCGCAGTGAAATTGGACGAACCTGACAGACTCCGTGCGGGAGATGCGGTGAAAGAAATTGCCTTATATCGTAATACGATCTAAAAAGGCCTATCGTATGAAATCCGAAACCGCTTCGGCTTCATCGCCCGTCTCCTCCGATCACGAAGGCCATGATTTTCTGGCCGATTTCACCACCGACCGGCGGGTGCTGTTGCTGTGTTTGCTCGCCGTGCCGATCGGGGCGATTGCGGCGGTGGTGGCCAAGGTGCTCTTGTGGTTGATTGCGGTTTTCACCAATGGGATTTTTTTCTTCCGCCTCTCGGCGGCACCGGCGATCCTTGCCGGCCATTCGCTTGGATGGTGGGGCGTTGTCGTCCCGGCTCTTGGTGGTGTGATAATCGGCTTGATGGCGCGTTACGGTTCGGAAAAAATTCGCGGGCACGGCATTCCCGAGGCGTTGGAGGCAATCCTGCTCGGTCGCAGTCTGATCGATCCCAAGGTGGCTGTGCTCAAGCCGGTGTCCTCGGCGATCTCCATCGGCACCGGCGGCCCGTTCGGGGCCGAAGGACCGATCATCATGACGGGCGGCGCGTTTGGGTCGCTCTTTGCGCAGTTGTTTCACCTCACCTCGGCGGAGCGAAAAACACTTCTGGTGGCAGGTGCGGCCGCCGGCATGGCGGCGGTTTTTGCCACTCCGATTGCGGCGGTGCTGCTGGCGGTTGAGCTCTTGTTGTTCGAATGGAAGCCAAGAAGTTTTATCCCGGTGGCGGCGGCGGCGATGGTGGCAGCGGTGGTGCGCGTGCCGCTGCTGGGGGCGGGACCGATGTTCCCGGTCGCCCTGCATGCGGAACTCGGATCCGGCGTTCTGGGCGGCGCGTTGTTCGTCGGCATTTGCACCGGACTTTTTTCCGGTTTGCTGACCGCCCTGGTTTATGTCTGCGAGGACGGCTTCGCGAAGCTGCCGATTCATTGGATGTGGTGGCCGGCCATCGGCGGCCTGTTGGTGGGTTGCGGCGGCCTGCTGGATTCGCGAGTGCTCGGCGTCGGCTATGAAACGATCCATGATTTGATCCGGGGCGATATTCTGGGCACTGCACTGGTGGGCTTGATCGTTGCAAAAGGACTTGTCTGGGCAATTGCGCTCGGTTCGGGAACCTCGGGCGGTGTCCTCGCTCCACTCCTGATGTTGGGTGGCGGACTGGGCACCCTCCTCAGTCCGTTGATCGGCGTGGGCGATCCGGGCCTTTGGGCGGTCGTGGGCATGGCCGCGATCATGGGGGGAACGATGCGTTCCCCGCTGACCGGAGTGGTTTTTTTATTGGAGTTGACGCGCGATCTGAGTGCCCTGCCGGCGCTTTTTGTGGGGACGGTGGCGGCACTGTGCGTGACCGTGCTTTTGCTGCGGCGGTCGATCCTGACCGAGAAGCTGGCCCGGCGCGGCCAGCACATCACCCGCGAATACACCGTCGATCTGTTCACGCTCATCCGCGTGGGCGAGGTGATGGATCGCAACCCGCCGATCGTGCCGGCAGAAACCACCGTGGCGGAATTGGGAGCGCAACTGGCGCAGCCCGGCGCAGCGGTTACGCGCCGGCAGGCGACTCTGCTCGAGCGTGACGGAAAACTCGCCGGAATTGTCACCCGCGGGGATCTGTTGCGGGCGCAGCGGGCGAAAGATGCAAATACGATGACAGTGGCGCGCGCCGGCACCACCGAACCGGTGACGGTGTTCGCCGATGAGACTCTCGATGCGGCGATGAACAAGATACTGGAGCGCGGCGTTGCCCGCCTGCCGGTGGTGGCGCGGGAGGATTCAGGAAAGATCGTCGGTTATCTCGGACGGGCTGAAATCCTCGCGGCGCGGTTGCGTGGTCGTGAAGAAGAGCAACGACGTGAAAAAGGCCCGTTGCTCGCGAGGAAAAGGTCCGGGCGTAATCCGGCGCATTAGCGTGATGGCGCGGACCTCATCGCATCGGCGCAGGGGTTTCGGCGAGCACTTCAATGCGTTCTATTCGCTAGCCCCCATAAAAAGGAAAGCGACGAGCCGTTCAGGAGTTGGATACTGATTTCGAATTTCAAGCGTACAAGCGACAGGAGATTGGGCGGATGTTGCAGGCCGGATATTTCGACTGGCCTTTTCTGCTGACCAAGGACGTGCGAAGGTTGGATGCGATAACGGCGCGAAATTCCGTATCATAAGCACAGGAGAATGAGAGATCCCAGTTAGCCATAAAACTGTGAATTGGCGATTTTCATTTCGTGGCAAAAACAAGGACCAGGGAGGTGAGGTTGCCATGCCTTCAACAAGACAAGCAACTACCTGGCTCCCGGAGAGAATGCATCTTCCGGTTCGGCGAGACATGAATTGGAGAAAGCGGGCCGATGGCGCAGCCAGAGCACGCGGCAGAGGCTGTTCGTGAGCGCTTCGTACAAGGCAGAACCGAAATCGTAAGCGCGGTCGTCGAAGCCGGCGGATTCGATGGCAGCGTCGAGCCCGAGCATCACGGCGTACATGCGGGCTCGCAGCGCGGGAATATAAACCTTTTCAATGGCAACGTCCGGCAACGTAAGGTCGTCGCGGCAAATCTCGGCGTTGCTGGTGTGATGGGAGCGACACGCTTCCGGCCGGTCGGTGTAAATGGAACAGCGGCCGTCGTGCAGCAGCGCACACGGTTCACGAAGTCGACCACGTTCGTCGAGCTGCAAACCTGACAAACGGTGGCGATGGGCGGAGGTTCTTTCGATTACCGTGGCGAGCTCGGCGGGCGGAAAATTCACCTGGATGTATTCCGCCGCGAGGAAAACTTCATGCGCCTGCACGTGGACGGGAACACTGCAGCAGAAATCGCAACCGGCGCGGCACGCGACCGTCGCTTTCACTTTTGCCGGGGTTTGCTCGAAGGTCCGGTCGAGTTCGCTCATTCCCCAGCGCAGAGCGGCGAACATCGCGGCGGGATTGTCGACTTCGTGCAAATGGTGCTGCATCGAGTCCACCGCCTTCTCGTATAATTGGTGGCGCTGCTTTTCGAGAGCGGGTGAGAGCATGATCGACCAAGAGGCGCACAGCGGCCGGGAAACAGCGATCCAATTTATGAGTGGGAAAGCCTGAAAAGTTCAGGGCTTTTCCGGAACGCGACGGACGGTCGTTGTCGGCAGAATTTCCGACGAGGTGTTTCCGCTGAGGGCGAATAAACGCGACAGCTGGGCGGTCCAGACGCGGCGCTGCGGTTCGATCCATGAACCCAGCACAAGCGCGATTACCAGAATGACGGCGATAATGGCGCAGATGTGCCAGGGATTCGCCGGATCGTACGGAAGGATCGCGCTGGCGGTGACCATCAGGGGAAAGTGGATCAGATAAAGCGTGAAACTGACGGCGGCGGCTTTCCGCACGGGAACATCGATCCAAGGTGCGGGTGCGCGTTGACCCCATAATAATTCCACGCCGAGAATCACGCCGGCGACCGCCAGTCCGAAAATATAGTCGGAAAGAAATGCGGCGGAAAAAAACATCGGCTGGTGTCCGATGGATTGCGGCCATTGCGGATTGAAATCAAACCACGCGGCGGCGAGCGCGAGCGAACCGAGCAAGATCGGCCATGCCCAAGGACGGAGCGTTGCCCGTGAGCGGAAGATTTTCAGCAGTCCGACGCCGATCAGCCAAGCGGGCAGCAGCGCGAGCACCTTCGGCCCAACCACCGCGGCCATCGTGAGGAGAATAATGACGCGACGGACAGGCGACCGCACAAAAATACAGACGCCGAAAAACGCGTAGTACCAGGCCTCATAGGCGAGCGACCAAAGCGGGCTGTTGAATGGCGGTGCCGCGCTGTTGAACCACACTTCGTTGAGGAAAAAAATCGGGAGCGTGAAACGCAGGGCGGAGTGTCCACGTTGAAAAGCGGCGGCGTGCTGGGGATTGATCGCGCCCACGGTCAACTGCAGCGCGAGCGTGATCAACAGGCACGGGATCAAAACGCTCCACAGCCGGCCCAGTCGCAACGCGGTGTAGCGTTTCGCGTCGATCGCCTTTCCTTCGACGCTGGCCGCGATCAAGAATCCGGAGAGCACGAAAAATATCAGCACCATCAAGTGGCCTGAGCGTTCAAAGAAGCCATCGGAGGGAGCCAGGTGGGTGATCGTCAGATGAGCGGCGACGACACCGAGCGCGGCGGCGGCGCGCAGAAAATCCAGAAAGAAAGAGGTGAAGCGGGAAATGGTCACGGGCTGGTAGGCTGATTTTATCCGATGTCGGGCACGCCGGCTATCGGTATTACCCTGATAGTGACCAACTGAACCACCGCAGGCCGAGCAGAAACGCCGGCCCGCCTCACGCTTTGGAGGAGTGAACCAGAATGGTGGATTACATCTGTTCGTCGACCAGCCGGCTGAATTTGCGGCCGGCGAGGGCGCTGATGCCGATCATCAAAACCATTGCGGTGAGATGGGGAACGTTCGACAGCCATGCGGAGCGATCCACGGGTGTGCCGTAAACGATGACGATGCGAAGGATGGAATCCACGGCAAGGGCGATGCCGAACCCGAGTGTCAGCCGCCGATGCGTGGTGCGGAATTCCGCGGACTTGTCCCATGTTCGTTCAAATGCCGCCAGGCGAGTGGGTCCGCCGGTGGCGGCCATCTGGCGCGAGCCGACAAAGGTAAGGGGTTGATTGCCGAAAGCTGAACTAATCATGACGACGGACGCCATCGCGGTGTAAAACGACGGACGGATAAACATCAAGCGCGGGTCGCGGACGAAAATCATCAGGAGAAGAGAGACGACAATTTCGAGCAGCACCAGCACGCCGAGCGCATCCAGCTTTTTCCGGCGAAGCGTATTCACCAAGGTGCTGAGGCCGGCCGCGAGGCCGGCGACGGTCATCGCCCACATCGCTTGTGCACCCAAAGCCTTGAACAAAAAATAGGCGATGAAAGGGCCACCGATATCGAGGACGTAGGGCCGCCAGAGTGCCCATCGAGATGCGGGTTTGTCAGTCGTATTCATGGTTGGAAATCCCTTGCGAGAGTTGATTTTATTGGTTGTCCGCTTCGACGTAGATGGGCGTCAGTGACACAGGAAGGGTCAATTTTCCCTGTGCGACCGACACCGGGACTTTCGCGCCGAAGGTGTCGGTGGCCGTGGCTTTTGAGCCGGTCCAAGGCCAGCCGGTCGTGATGGCGGGAGCATCTTCGCCGAAAAACGCGTCGCGTCTTTCCCAGACGACGTAGAGAGGGCTGCGCGAACCCCGGTCAACTTTGAAAAGGAAGACGGATGGCTGTCCTTCGACGAGGACGCGCGTCACCTCGCGGATGCCGGCGAAATTTTGTGCCATGCGTTTATACGCTTCCGCCGTGGGATGATATTTCAGCTGGCCGTTTTCCAAGCTGATCAACCCGATTTTTCCGTACATGAGAGTCATCAAATCGTCGCGTGGTCCGGAAGCGGCCAACAATTCCCAATAAAGCGTTTTTTGCACGCCGTCTGACAGCGCGAGCAGGTTGCGCATTACGACGCCGCGCGATTGGATCCGGTTATATTTCGCTTCCAATTCAGGCGAGCATCCCTGCATGAACATCTGGGTTTGGGGAGCGAGGGTCGACATATGCGCGTAAAGTTCGGTGATGCGATTGGCCCCGTGTTTGTCGGTTTGCGGAACGCCCTTGCTGTCCGGCGTCGTGACGGCTTGCGACCAGGTTTGAATGAGAGGGATGTAGGCGCGATTTTGCGGAAATTCGAAAAGTCCGGGACCGCCGTATTCGGTGCAAATAATTGGCTTCACTGGTCCGAAAGCGCGCATGCGTTCACGCATATAGTCCACCCGCGCGGTGATCGTGTAGGGATCGCCATAAAGGCGCAGATCAAATAAGTCGTAGTCGCCAACACTCTCGCGCAAGACGTAGTCGAAGAATTCGAGCCCGGACTTTTGCTGCGGAAACGGTTCGGTGCGCTGGCCGGGCAGCGGCACCATGTTGGGCGGAATGAAAAGCCCGTCATAACCGCCCATCACAACTTGCGCCGCCGGGTCGGCGTCCTTCACCGCGCGATAAAACACTTTGAGCTGCGCGACAAACTCCTCTTTCGAGCCAGACCAGAAAACAGGATTGTTCGGCTCGGCATCATTTTGCCAGTAGCGCACCTTGCCTTTGTAACGACTCACGGTGGCGTGAACGAAATTGTAGTAATCCTTGAGATCTTTCGCGGGCGAGGGCGGAAGCAGAGAGGACGGATGTTTCACCGCCCATTGCGAACTGGAAAAGAGCGAGATCAAGCCTTCGTCGGGCGAATGGAGTTGCGCCACGAAGGCGTCCGGCGCGGTCCAATCGAAGTGGCCTTTTTCCGGTTCGATCTGTTGCCAGAACAAATAGACCTTGCTGAAACCGGCACCAAGGTCGCGCAACGGCGGCATGAATGTGACGGCCGGAACGCCCATGTGTCCGTAGAGGATAAACCAGGCGATGCCGAGCGGCGAGCCCGGCAACTCAAGCGGCTGGGCGGGAGGAACGATCAATGCGGTCGGGGTGGCGGATTGGGCGGGGGAGTTCATAAAGAGCAGCGCGGCGGTCAACGACAGGATCAGGGAGTGTTTTCGTGAATTCATTTGGTTTTCCGTTTTAAGGTTTTGGCCACAGGAGTCCGGGCGGCCTTGATGATTTTGGCCCAGTCCCACTTAAGGCGGGTGGTTTCGAGATCGGAGAGCAGCGCTTTTACCCAGGCGAGTTCGGCGGATTGCATAGCCTGCGAATATTCCAATTCCACCAAATGGATGCGACCGATCCGGGGCAGCGCCTCGGTTAGGCGCACCTCATTGGATGCGAGTTCGTTTTCCAACAGGGAAATCCGGCTTTTCAGGGCGGCAATCGCGTCCGACGGGGTCAAATGAAAGAGGAAGCTCATCGCCCCCATGAAATTTGAGCGCTCGCGGACGGGAACAGCGATGAGGTTTTTAAGCCATTGCGGCAGCACGGCGCGGCCGGCGAGAGTGATCGCATAAGTGGTGCGTTCAGGGCGCCGGCCTTCACGCGAGGTCTCGGTCGCCTCGATCAAACCGGCGTCGGCGAGCCGTTTGATGGCATGGTAGAGCGACCCGCGTTTGAGCACGAGGACGTCGTCCTTGCGCCGGGCTTTGAGCAACCGCTGGATTTCGTAGGGATGCAATGCTTGCTCCCTGAGGAGGGAAAGGACCGCCATTTCCCAAAGGCCATAATTCAATATCGTTTTATCGCTCATGTGTAATAGTTCATATGAACTATATTGACCATGTCAAGCCGGATTGATGACGGGATGCGCAGCCCCGATGACTGGCTAAAGCGGTTTCAATAAAATGGAGCCGCATCATAGCGGCATTCGAAGGAGGCGGCCGGTTGTACTCTGGAGCGCGGGCGACCTCGCCCGCGGGAGCACGGCAGCGGGGTCGCTGCCGCTCCATCGGGATTCGGACGCAGGCGGCTACGGGTAATTTAAACTGCCCGGGAGCATTTTCACTAAAACTGGCGTTTCAGCTCATCCCGAGACGTGCTGAATTTGCGTATCGAAAACTCTCCCGTTGTGCCGCGACGAAACGCCGGGCACATTCTTGCAGCGGACAAATCCGTCGGAAACCAGTCAGGGTTTGATGGGCGGCGGAGGCCTGCGCATCAACCAGAGGATTGGGCCAAGTGGCCACGTGAGCAGGCAGAGCGATCCCACGAGCAGAGCGCTTCGGTTTCTTTTTCGCGCATCAATTGCCGTGGCAAGTACACTTGTAACCAAGCCACCTGCACAAACGGAAATCAGGATAGTCTGGAGGATTGGATTCATGGAATCGGAGATTAGCGAACGCTTTTATGCCTGACATCGCGCTTGGTTCGCAAGGGTCGAAGGGAGGACGTACGTTCTTGGTTTGAGCGATTCGTTGCAGTGAGAGAGCTGATGCGCCGCATTCGCGCGAACGCTCTAATTTCAACGGGTGAGGTAGGAGAATCTCAAGCGCGCCACGCCCTCGACGCGTTTGCCCTTGTCCAAAGCGGGGAAAAATCGGACGTACTTTACCACCGTTGCGACCACGTCATCCACCGGCTGTGAGCAGGCTTCGTCCAGAAACGCCTCTTCCGGTTTGCCGTCCTTGGTTACTTTGACAAAGTAGGTGCCACCGAGTTGGGCGGAGGTGAGTTCGGCTTTCGTGTCAAGTCCGAGCTTACCCATCGCGGGGGCTGAGGGAAGGGTGGCGCCTTTATGCATGCCGAGGTAATCCGCTTTTACGTATTCGAACGCTTCCTCGCGAGTGAGTGATACGCGTTCGGGAACGACGTCCGTCGCCACTTCCTGACCGAGATTGTAAAGATGCAGCTGATAGCCGACGAGCTCGTAGCCGTGCGGAAGGCCGCCTTGCAGAATGTGGATTTTATAGGGCCTGGCACCGATTGGATCCAGGGCTCGCGCGTAAATCATATTGTGCGAGTTCGCCGTCTTGTTGCCGTGGGTGCGGTACTGAACCACCAGAACGATGTAGGGACTCTTTAGCTCGGTTGGCGACGATACCACACAATTTACTTCAACGGCATCGTACAATTCCTCGGCTCGATCGGATTCGGCCCTGAGTTCGGCCAACCCGGAATTCGCAAAGTCCGTGTTGAATTGAGCGTCGGCCATTTGAGTCGCGGCCAACGCGTCTTTTGACGCTTGGGCGGCGGACGCGTCCAGATTGGCCGCGCTGATCGCGGCGCCAGGACCTAAATTCGGATTGATGGCGACGCCAAAGTTGTTTTTGGCCACAATGAATTTGCCCTCGGCGAGGGAGGCATTGTCACCGATCGCGTTGGCGGCGTGGGACGCCTCAATTTGCCGAAGCATCCGTGGATCGTTACCCGGCGTGTACACCCGCTCGGCGGTCAGTCCCGTCAACGAAGCGGAAACATTGGTCAATTTAAGCGACTGCTCCAGTTTCAGGTTGTGCGGTTCGCCGCGCATGGGGATGGAAGTTTTATTTCCATCCACGGAGACGATAAACGACGTATCGACCACGTCTTGGAGTGGATACAATTTATTTTTATACTGGATCGAAATGTCCGTGCCCATGAACAGCGCGTGGGTTTTCGGTTCGCCGGTCGGGGCGGCTCCGGGGTGGCCCGGGGTCGCGGGAGTATCCGCGGCCATTGAACGGAGGGTCGATAAAATCAAGAAAAACAGAAGCGAAGTTCTGGCGGAGGATCCTACGCGAAAGTTGGGATTTTTCATGGGAGTAAATGGTCGTCAGTTACGACCAGGGTTTTAATGCGAGCCAGGTAGTCCTCGATTGCCGGGGTTTTTTCGATCACGAGGGCTTTCTGCAGGTATTCCACGCTTTTGGCGTAGTGCCGGTTTTTCAGTTCAATGTTGGCGAGTTCCAAACTCGCCACGTAACGGGTGTCGTCGACCCGGTAAGCTGCTTCAAAGGCAAGAGTGGCCCGGGAGGGATCATTTTCCACGGCATAAATTCGCCCGCGGGTAAGAAGAGCGCGGCCATTGAAGGGCGCCAGTAGCAGGAGTGAATCGATCTCCTTGCGCGCCTCAGGCATGGAGTTTTGGGCGAAAAACCAATCCGCCTTTGCCTGATGGAGAGCGATTTGTCCTTCCGGCGTGAGTTCCTGTTTGAAGGAGTCCAGCACCCGCTTCGCTTCTGGGATTTTGCCCGAACCGGTTAACATTTGGGCGAAGGCCAGCAACTTTTTCTCGCCGGCCAGACTGGCCGGCGCCGGTAGTTTTTGGTAGATGGCGATCGCTTCGGGGAAAAGCCGTTGTGCAGCATAAAGATCGCCGAGCAGGGTTAACTCATCCGGGCCGGCCACGCCCGTGCCGACGGCGGATTCAAGCAGTACGATTGCCTCCAGCTTGCGGTTTTCAGAAACCAGAATGTTCGCATACATCAGCCAGTAGCGGGATTCCTGAGGATGGTCCTTGATGAGTGTCTTTACCAACGCCTCTGCACGGATGTTTTGTTTTTCACTGATACAAATCCGCAACAGACCTTCTTTCCAATCGGCATTGCCCGGATCACCGCCGAGAGCCTGCATGAACGCCATTTCCGCAGAAATATAGTCTTCACCCCGTTCCAGACTATAGCCCAGCAAACCGAAGGTAGTGGGGTCGTGATCACCGAGAGTGATTGATTTTGAAAAGCAGGTGGCGGCTTCGGCGAAACGATTTCCAGTGTAATAAAGAACGCCCAGGTTATTCCACGCCCGGATAAAGGTGGGATACCTTTCCACTGCGCTGCGGTAACGTTTTTCCGCCTGGTCGATCTTTCCGGCATTGTAGTAGGCATTACCGAGAATGAATTCGAACGCCGGGCTGGGGTGCTGCTTCTCGCTCATCATGCCTTCGAGCAAACGAACTGCCAGATCGGCATTCGATCCCATGATGTTAACGATCTTCTCGTAGAGCGCGTATTCCTCCTCGGTCATTTCCGGTTCGCGTTCCTTGAGAAAGGAATTCGACTGGTTGATGATCCGTTTGGGATCCAGCTTCGGGCCCGATTTTTGATGAAGCTGTTGGTCGATATTAAACTGGTTCAGATCCGCATCGTCGAGCGCCATTCCGCAAAGGGGAAGGAGCAGGCTGAGCAGGAAAATTTTCCGGAGGATCGACATGGGGATCACGATTCGAATGGGGAGGAGTCCCAACGGATGGTCACGGATCGCTGCACGAGGCATTTTACCTTGCGGCCTTTTTTGATGGCGGGACTGAACTCCCATTTGTCGTGCACGCATTCGACGATGAGACTGTCGAATTCAGCATTCCCGGATGAGGTCAGGACCCGGATGTTGCTCGCCACTCCCCTGGCATCGATCACCATCAGCAAAACGACGCGAAGCCAGCGGACCCCGCGATGCACGTTGATTGGAATGAACGGAGCGGAGTTGGCGAGGACGGTTGGCTTTTGGTCGACTTCGGTTTGTTGGAATATGTGGTCGAATTCCTGTGTCAGATCCATTCTGGGTTTGAATTCCGAAGGGACGACGGTGGTTTGAATCCTGGCGGCCGGCGCTTGCGGGACAGGCGGAGATTCCAAAATGGGAACACTCAATGAAATCTGCACCGGACTCTCCGCTGCGGCGACGTCAATGCCCGTGATCATTTCAGTGACTGGTTCTGTTTCCGTCTGGGTCACGGGCGGGGGTGGAATTTCAACCGGCAGGGATGCAACGCGCAGATCTTCGATCACCGGTGCAGCCGGATTGGTTCGGGCTTGATCAACATGGGCGACCAGACTGAACAGGGCCATGGTGAAAGCGGTGCCGACGAATATGCTGATTACCCCATCCAGCGCGGTTGCCCATGGAGAAGCTACCCGGGGAACAACGCGGTCTTGTGCCGCAGCCGCGATCACGGCCCATCCTCCCGCGCCGTGGCGAATTCCACGTGTTGGATGCCGGAGCGTTTTGCCTCGGCATACACCGAGGCGAACACTCCAAGGTTGGACGCGCGGTCTGCACGAATGATCAGGGCCGGGGAGCGACCAATGGCAGCCTGTTTCACCACGGTTGCGACTTGGTCCGCCCGAATTTCCTGGCCGTCGAAATAAATGTGGTTGTTTGCGCTGATGGCGATCAGCAGTGCGTTCTGGTCGCCGGCGCTGGTGCCGCTGACATCGGGCTTTTGCACTTCGATGCCGGGATCGCTGACGAAGGCGCTGCTGATCATTAAAAAAATCAGGAGCACCATGATGCAATCGACCATCGGAACCATGTCGATGTGCGTGGCTTCGTACCGGCTCGATGTTCGGTGTTTCCCGATCATGGGGCCACCCCCCGCAATAAACCCGCTTCCAGCCGATCGATCCTCTGCATATAACGCCGCACCCGGCCATGGATGTAGTAGATGATCACGAGCGCCGGAATTGCCACGGCCAGGCCCGATTCGGTTGCGACGAGAACCTCGGAAATCCCGCGGGCCAGCCCTTCCATCGATTTTTCAGTCGCGCTCGTGGCGAGGCTTTCAAAGGTTTTCACCATGCCGCTGACGGTGCCAAGCAGGCCAAGCAGCGGAGCCGCCGCGACCATCGCGCCCAGTGCGATCCGGTGCTGTCGAAAGGATTGTTGGGCCTCGTGACGCAATTGTCGGAGCAAGGGTAACTGCGCGGTCCGCCAGTGGAAGGCGTCGAGGTATTTGTGGGCACGCCGCATTCCCAGCAGAAGATTGCAGCACCGCGAATACAGCACGATGGAAAGAGCTGCGATGGCCAGCATCACCGGGCCGCCCTGATGGAAGAATTCGGCCACGCTTTTCAAGCGATTACGGAATTGGTGCCTTCGTCCACCGCCAGTCGGTCACGGGAATCCTCCACTGTGGTGACAAATTCCAAGGCATAACGTTCCAGCAGCGATAAATTCCGATGGATGCGCTGGGCCAGAAACCCGTGGGCAATGAGGGTCGGGATGGCGACGATCAGGCCGAGTTCGGTGGCAACGAGCACCTGGGAAATACCGCTGGCGAGCTTTCCCGCGTTGCCGGTGCCGAACACGGTGATCAGGGCGAAAGTTTTCACCATACCGACCACCGTGCCGAGAAGGCCCATGAGCGGTGCGGCGGTCGCAATCACGGCGAGCAGCGGCAGCCGGCGTTCGTAGTATTGTTGCTGTCGCAGCAACACCGACTGAAGCCTTTCCTCCAAGACCGTTTTGGGCCGGTCGATTCCCTCGACGCCGACGGTAAATAATTCGCGGGTTGTACCCTTCAATGTTTTCAGGGAACGGGCGATCTCGTCCGGCACGCCACGGGCCACCACAACAAGAAACGCCTGAACCGTTTTTGGCGAATCGAGCTTCATGTGCGCCAGATCCCGGGTCTTCTGCAGGACGAGCAGCAAGGCGAGAAGTCCAACGGCAATAATCACGTAGGCGACCAGGCCGCCAGCGTCGATATGCGATCGGAGTGTGCCTTGGGTTTCCTTCAAACGCAGTGCCTTTCCGCCGGAAATATCGGCGAGGACGGACGCAGTTTGACCCGCAAAAAACGCAGCGGAATCCGCGACATTCCACCCTGGCAGGGGATGCATGACTGAATAAGTCGAGCTGGGACCCGACCAGACCGCACCGGCCGGCCCGCCTTGGGCCGGCAAAAAATAAGTCGATGGACCGACAAACGCGAATGTGCCCTTTATCACCTGATTGCCTTCACCCATGATCGCGTTTCCCGCCGCCGTCCGGCCACCCACGGATTGTTCGGTTTGTGCCAAAAGAAACTCCGCGAGATCCACCGCCGGCTGGACGTCGGGAACGGATGCACCGGCCTGTTCGTCGATTTTTTGCTGCAAGGATTGCAGCCGTTCGTTCAACAATTGTTCCTCACCTGGAGCCAGGCCATCCGTAAAGGTCTTCGTTCCATCACGGACCAGCGTGTTGAAATAGGCGCCCGTCTTGCGCGCCGCCTCCACATTTTTTATCAATTTTCGCCGTTTCCCTCCGGCTTCTTCCTGGCCGGCTTCGAAACGCTGGATTTGGCTTTCAAATGTAATGATCCGGTCTTCGACCCCGCGCATCTTGGTAAGCAGCGGAGCTTTCTGGTCTGCCACCTGTGTCCGGGCACGATTTAGTTCTTCGGCCGCCTGGCGCAGCCGCTCAGTATAATCAACCGTTGCGCGTTTGATTGCCTGATCGAAGGTCTCCGCGCCAATCACGACCGTCGTCAAGAAGGCGAATGAGGCGAGGAAAGTAAATCGTCGGAGGCTCATGGCGGTTATTTCGTCGCAATTTCCGCCGAGATATTACTTACCCTCGCAGGCGCGGTGACGAAGTCCGGGTCGGCTTTGTCCTGATGGATGGCAATCAGTTTCTTCACTGCCTCCACCGCTTCGGGGTGCGGTTCCCATTGCCACCCTTGAGATCCTGGAAAGCCCAGCCATGCCTGGCCGGTGGTTCGATTCAAAGCGTAGCCATAACCCAAGCCCCAATAGATTACTTCAAGCAACTCGGGATGATCGCCTCCATTTATGTCTAGAACTTCCTTTTCGCTGGTGATGACCCCGTTGAATTGCGCGCAACGGGTGATGATGGTCATGGTCAACTGCATCCGCTCATTCACGGTAAGGTCGGGAGCCGCGAGACTCCGATACGACATTTCAAGGGCGGCGGACAATCGAGGTGGCAGCGAACGACGCAAACGAAGGAGTTTTGTCGTCATGGTGTTTACCCGGCCTTCAACCGCTTTCAGATTTGAGACCGACGACTTGTCGATTGCATCGAGTGTGGCTAATTCCTCGCGGTCCTTTGCGGTCTTGGCTCGCAGGAAATCACTCTTCGTTTCCAGCGTTTGAGCACGTTCCGAAAGGCCGCCAATAGTGGATTCCAAGAGCTGTCGCTCGGTGGACCATTCTGTTTCGATTCGCGTGGTCTCAATTCGTGCCTTCACCCATTCCGAGGCAGTCTGCTCGACGCTCTCCACTGATTGGGGACTTGGTGTCGACGCGGCTGGCGAGTATAAGGCCGTCAGTGTGTAGCAAAAAAACACGCGACAAATCACCACAACGGAACGGCCGGATAATGGCGATTTCCGAATGCTGCGTGTGACTGACGAGTGGGGGGTAGTGAAGCGGTCGACAAACACGCCAAGTTGGGGTAAACTTAAGGGCTTGGGATCAGAATATTGGGAAATCGGGTATGAGTCCGATCCCCCGCGAGCAACTGAGTGTCACTGATTTCGAGCGTAGTTCAACGCTTCTTCTGAGAGAATGCTTTCATAATTCTAATTATAGACAGATGGACTCAGCGCCATGGACCGATTGAACGGTAAGGGTCAACCGGGACAAACTCTGTTAAGGGTTAGGGCCACGGTGTCTTCACCAACTTTGTTCATTAACGGCACGGTCCGCAATGGCCCCGAAGTCCTGACGAAGCGAACTAGCCGTCGTGCGAAATTAACTCCAAACGAAACGTAACTTGGAGCTTCATTTCGCTGTCGAGTGAACATGGCCTCCTTTCTTTTGCTTTCCCGGCATTCCATCGCCAAAATTTTTTTGCGGAGTACGATTTTCATCGCTGGGTTTGCCCTCCTTCAAGCAACGCCGGAAAATGTTGCGGGCGTCGGGTCAGCGACCGGGAGCTGGCGGAAAATACCGGGAAGTTCGCTAGGCCATAGATTTGGCGGGATGGGGGATTTCGACGTTTTGACGCATGCGGTCGCCGGAGGAAAAATTGAAATAGCTCTTTCATCGGGGCAACTTTCGGCTCCGAAAACCGAGCTGTTGAGCTGGGTCGATGCGGCGGTCAAAGCGGTCGTTGATTACTATGGGAAATTTCCCGTGCCGCAACTGACGCTTGCCGTGTTGGTGGACGACGGAGAGGGCATCCACGCCGGAAACGAACGTGGAGGAAAACAGATCACCATCAGACTGGGTGCCGGCTCCCGGGCGGCTGATTTTGCCGATGACTGGCATCTGACCCACGAGTTCTTTCATCTCGGATTTCCCGACGTGCCTGAACGTTACCATTGGATGGAAGAGGGGCTTTCGACCTATCTCGAACCCCTCGCGCGGGCTCGCGTCGGTCAATTGAGTGCGGAGCGCGTCTGGAGAGACATGGTCGAGGGCATGCCGCAGGGATTACCCAAGGCTGGCGATCGCGGCCTGGACCGCACGCCGACATGGGGGCGGACCTATTGGGGCGGCGCGCTATTTTGGCTGTTGGCCGACGTCGGGATTCGGGAGAAAACGAACAACACGCGTTCGCTCGACGACGCAATCCGCGCGATTTGGAATGAGGGTGGCAACGGTTCCGCGGATTGGTCCGCCGAGCGCGTGTGGGAGGAAGGGGACCGCGCAACCGGATTATCCGTACTCACCAACCTTCACGAAAAAACGGGCGAAAAGCCGGTCGACGTTGATCTTCCTTCGCTTTGGCAACGCCTCGGGGTGGTCTATCGCAACCGACGAGTAACTTTCGACGACAGCGCGCCGCTGGCCGGCGTCCGCAAGGCACTCACTCAGCGGACTAACTTTAACTTGTCCGGGCAAGGGACCGGTCGCTCGTCTCCGTAATTGCGCTGATATTTTTCCCGAAGAGAATTCCCCTCGCCCGCGCGTTGCGTCGCCTGCTGGGTCAGAAAGTGGAGGGAGTGCAATTGGACAACCAAGGGAAACTTTTCGGTGATTAGGTTGCGATTCGTCGGAACGTAACTTGCGGAAAAAGTCGAAACGCTGCACAATGGGTGGCACACGAACGACTGTTCCGGTGTCAGTTCGCCAACTCAATTTCCACCATGACCATGATCGCCACCCAGATTCGGCAGAAGGATGCTCTCTTCTATTTTGCCTCGTATCCGTCAGACAAATTGCTCCGAAAGGTTCGTTTTATGAGCCGCTTTTATGCGGAGGAAGGCGGCGGCATCGTTCCGGAAACGATGCCGGAGGACGACGACGTGGCGACCTTCATCGCCAAGATTGAACGGAGCGACAAGGCGTTTCAACGCGAGATGTCCCGCTCGAAAGTTAAGGCGATCCGGAATTTCTATGAGACAGCTGTCACCCAGCCGCCGATTCCGGGAACCGTCCTGCTCTTCACGCCGCAGAAACTTAATTTCGACCCTTGGTCCGACGGCAGCGGGGTGGGCAAGCTGCAGGAGCCGGGCGAAAACTATTTTATCATCGATGGCCAGCACCGGCTTGCGGCACTAGAATTTTACGCGCGCACGCACCCGGACGAGGCCCACACGATCAATGTGCCGTGCGTCATCTTCGATGGCGGCAGCGAGGACTTCGCCACGGAAATGTTCGTGATCATCAATTCCACGCCGACGCGCATCAACAAGAGTCATCTGGTCGATCTGTACGAACGGGTTTCCTGGGCCGATCCCGACCGGCGTTTCGCCGCGCATGTTTCCGAGATGCTTTACAGCTCCGATGACAGCCCGCTCCGCTACCGCATCAACCGGCTCGGCGGCCGGAGCAAGCAGGAGAAATGGATTCTGCAGGCGGAACTGTTCAATGAGGTTTACCGTTGGGTGAAACGCGACTGGAAGAAAATCGAGGTCGACGGCACAGACAAACGGCATGCCGCAGTTTATTATGAAACGCTGCGCGATTTCTTCAAAGCCGCCGCCAGGGTTTGGGGCGAAGCGTGGGGCAATACCGATTACATGGTCACCAAGCCCGTCACGCTGAAAGCAATGATTCGCGTCTGCGCGGACCTCGCAGTGAATTCACCGGATTTGATCGAAGGCCGGGCGGACACGTGGGGGGCCAAACTCGCGCCATGGACCGAACAGGTGCGCGAGTTTAAAAACGAGGGATTTTATGAACGCTTCCCCGCAAAGGGTCAGGTTGAACGCGTCACAAAAATCCACCGCGAGCTCGCCAAGTACGCCGGTATTCCCGTAAAGGGACGCGGCTGAACGGTGCCGTTGATCGTAACTGGAATCACGCGCGCGTTCTTTCGACGAGCGCGATGATTTCCGCAGTCGTCCCGGTTTCCCCCAGCCGAGGGAATATGCGCGCGACGCTGTTTGCGTGGGCTTCGGCTCTCAGGTCAGTCATGGCGTCGATGGCCAGGGTGACGTTGAATCCGAATTCGTAAGCTTGGCGGGCCGTCGATTCGACGCCGATGCTGGTGGAAATTCCGATGATGACGACCTGCGTGACGCTCAGTTTCCTCAAGTGCTGTTCGAGGTCTGTGCGCGTGAATGCGCCCCATGTTTGTTTGCTCACGGTGTGATCTTGTGGCTGGCGATTCAATTCCGGCACGAGGTCGGTCCATCCGGCTGGTCGCTGACCGCCGGGCGGCTGTTCCGTCCGACCCGGCGCGCCGGCGGTCACGTTGACGAGGACAACCGGTAATCCCGCCCGACGAAACGCATCCGCTAGCGCGCTGGCATTCCGGACAACCTCTTGTGCCGGATGCACCGTCGGCAAGGTCACCACACCTTTTTGGAGATCGATAACAATGAGAGCGGTGAGCGGATCGAGGGTGGTGAGCATGATGTTCCGAACATGCGTATGCTTATTCGGAAATTTGTCCACCGGCAGGCGCTTACGCACTGTTTGGATCGCCACGCCCCGCGTTTGCGAGCTCACGAACTCGCCGATACTCCGGCGTTCCCGCGAAGGCCCGGGATTGAACGGCGGGTGGGTAACTTTCCTCATCTGAGAGCGTGATTTCGGTTTCGCAATTCGGACTGTAAGACTTCGGCTGAATTGCTTTCGCGATATTTCCGGCCGCGAATCGCGTTATTCGTCTGCGCCTTTGATGGCGCGGACTTTTGCCCCGCCCCACAAATACCCTGAAAGCTTAATTCGAAGCTTCTTCCCATGAACTGCCTTCATGCTCCGATTCAACGTTTCTTTGTCGCGGCCAAAGCCGCTGTTGTGCGCCGACTGGTTCTCATGCTGGGTCTGTTGTTCGCTCCCGCTTTGAGTTTTGCCTCCTTTGGCTACGTCGACAACGGTGCCACCTATGGCGTGGACACCGGTGCGGGTCTGGTTTTTCAGGTGAGGAAGACCGACGGCTCAATCACTTCGATCGTGTTCAACGGTACGGAATACAACGGTCCGTCGGGCAAGGGTTCGCAAATTGCCTCCGGTCTCGGTTCTCCGACCACGGTTACTCCTGAATCGGATGGTTCCACCTATGTAAAGATCACCGTTCAGACGGACGCGACCAATGGCGTGGTGGCCGGTCTCACCCAATACTTGGTGGTGCGAAACGGCGAAAACCGGATCTACATGGCCACGTACACCACGGCCGAACCCGACGTAGGCGAACTTCGCTGGATCACCCGGTTGGATGCCGCACTCATCCCGAATGGACCTGCACCGTCCAACAACACTGGCAGCACCGGTGCGATCGAGAGCACCGATGTGTTCGGATATGCCGACGGCACTTCCACTTCCAAGTATTACGGCGACAACATCACTCACGGTAAGGACCGCGCCATGGATCTGACCTATTGCGGCGCGACTGGTCCGGGGATCGGGTGCTGGATGGTGTTTGGCAGTCGTGAAAGCAGTTCCGGCGGGCCGTTTTTTCGCGATATCCAAAACCAAAACGGCGGCGATCAGGAGATCTACAATTACATGAACTCCGGTCACAATCAGACTGAGCCTACGCGGGTGGATCACGTGCTGCATGGCCCGTATGTGCTCGATTTCACCACGGGCGCACCGCCGACCCTGCCGGTGGATTTTTCCTGGATGGGCGATCTCGGCTTGAACGGCTGGGTGCCGGCCTCGGGTCGCGGCACAGTCAGTGGAGCAGCGACCGGCGTTCCCGCAGGATTTCAAGGGGTCGTCGGTTTCGCCAATGCGACGGCGCAATATTGGGCGACCGTCAGCGGAAACGCTTATACATGCACCGGCATGAAGCCCGGCACATACACCGCCACGCTCTACAAGGGCGAACTCGCGGTCGCGACCGATTCGGTGACCGTGACGGCCGGCGCGACCACGACCCTCGACCTTGCATCCACTGAGACAATACCCTCGACGATCTTCCGGATCGGCGAGTGGGATGGTACGCCCGCCGGTTTCCTGAACGCGGACAAGATCGTGCAGATGCATCCGCAGGACGTGCGCATGAGTCCGTGGACGACCACTACTTTCACCGCGGGAGTGGACAATCCGGCGGTGTTTCCGGCGATTCAATTCCGGGCGGCGAACAGCCCCACCACGATCAAGTTCAACCTCGCGCCGAACCAGCTCGTCGATCTCACCGTGAAAATCGGCCTCACCTGCGCCTACAATAGTGGCCGGCCACAAATCACGGTGAATAGCTTTACGTCCGCTGCGCCCGCCGCTTCCAGCCAGCCAAGCTCGCGCAGCTTTACGATCGGCACCTATCGCGGGAACAATGCGCTTTTCACCTACACGATTCCAGCGAGCGCGCTCGTCGCCGGCACCAATACGATGACGATCAATCCCATTAGTGGATCGACCGACCTCGGCACGTGGCTCAGCGCGGGCTGGGTTTACGATGCGGTCGAACTTGATGGCCCGATCGCCACACCGGTCATCACCTACGCGGGATCCAGTCCATTCATCGTCAGCGGCACCGCGGAGCCCGGCAGAAATGTCACGCTGACGCTCGACGGAACGACGGTCATCGGAACCACGGTCGCGGCCGGTGGAATTTGGTCCATCACTTACAATTCGTCATTGTCCGCGGGCAGCCACAGTCTGACGGCGGTCGCGAGCGATGACTCCGGTCACAGCAGTCCCGCTTCGGCACCATATGTTTTCAACTCCGGAATCGTCATGCCGGCGATTACATCCGCCCTCGGCGATACCGGCACCTACGTTAATGGGGCGACGACTTCGGACCGGGTGTTTGTTTTTAATGGCACTGCGGGCGCGGGCGACACGGTGGCGCTGACCCGGATTGGCGTCGGGGTCATCGGCAGTGTGGTGGCAAATGGTAGTGGCAACTGGTCGTTCGATTATACGGGAAATTCTCTTCCGGATGGAGCAAACAGCTTTTATGCGACCGCTTCGAATGGTGGCGGCACCAGCGGCTCTTCGGCCATCTTTACGCTGAACCTGCAAGGTGTTCCTCGGGTCACCATCGTGCGCTTTAATCCGACGAGCGATACAATCACCACCGGCGTGGGCGGAGTGGTGTTCCGGGTTACTTTCAATCATCCTGTGAGCGGCGCCACGCCGGGAGCTTTTGCGCTTACCACCACCGGGACGGCGGGGGGCAGCGTTGCGAGTATTTCCGGATCCAGTGGAACGATCCTCGATGTCACGGTGAACAATCTTGCCGGCAGCGGCACGCTGCGCCTCGATTTGAAACCGGACAGTGGCATTGTGGACGGCTCGAACAATTCTGAGGCTGGCTACACTGCAGGCCAGGTCTACACGCTGGTCCAGCCGACGACTGGGAATGGCACTTGGATCCAGCCGGCGAGTGGCGGACTTTGGAGCGATGCGGCCAACTGGCTCAACGCGGTCATTGCCGATGGTGCGGCGAACAGCGCGAATCTGAGCACGCTCGATCTCACGGCGGACAACACGGTGCATCTCGATTCCCCGCGCATCTTGAGCGGAATCACCTTTGGCGATACCGCCGTGGCTTCGCCGGCCAGCTGGATTCTCGACGACAATGGCAGCACGGCCAACACACTCACTCTTGCCGGAGCTGCACCCACACTCACGGTCAACGCGCTCGGTGGTAGTGCGACCGCGACGATTGGGACGAGTCTTGCCGGCACGGCTGGTTTCAGCAAGGCCGGCGCCGGCACGCTGGTCCTCACTGCGGCCAATCCGATCACTGGCACGCTGAATGTGAATGCGGGTTTCCTGCAACTGGTCCCCGGCGGCTCGCTGAGCCTCGGCAATAATCCGGTGAATCTTGCGATCAACACCCGCATCAACGTCACCGGCGGTTCGTTTGCCGCGGGCGGTCTCACGAGTGCGATCAGCTCATTCGTGGTCGACGGCGGCGCGGCCAACCTCGGCAGCTTCCGCACCAACGCGGATTTCGGCGCCGCGCTGCGCGTCACCAGTGGCACGCTGACGGTGGGTGATGTAAGCGTTCGTCGCAACAGCGCCGCGGCGGCGGATTTCACTTCGGGTTTTATCGTCTCCGGCACCGGTGTGGTAACCGCGACCACGGTTGGGCTGGGCACACAGAATTCGACGGGCGCAATGTCGATTGAAGGAAATGGTTCACTCACGGTTACCGGCCCGGTCACGATTGCGAATCAAGCCACGAGCGCCCGCGGTGGCGCGATGCGCGTCATTGGTGGCACGTTCACTTCGACCGATACGGCGCTGGGCATCGTTCTCGGCCGCACCAACGGGACGAATGCCAACAACGTCGCGACCGCCACCTTTACCGGTGGCGTCAGTACGGTCGAAAAATTCACCCTCGGGTTCGATTCCACGGTCACCGCCGGTTCGTCGACGATTACGGTCAACGGCGGGACGCTCTATATCGGCAGCGGCGGGATCGTGAAGAATGGTGCTGCTGGTCTTGCTACCACGCTGAGCCTAAGCAGCGGCACGCTTGGGGCGAAGGCGCCGTGGTCGATGGCTTTGCCCATCACCCTGCCGAGCGGCGGCAACATTGCGCTGGCCGCGGCGGATGCTTCCGCGGCACCGTTTGACATCGCGCTCAACGGCGTGATCAGTGGCGCTGGCGGTTTCACGAAGACGGGCGCGGGCAGTTTGACGCTCGCTGGTGCGGACACGTACACCGGCGCGACCAACGTCAACGCTGGCACCTTGAATCTCACCGGCTCGCTTTCGACCGCGGTTAGTGCAGTGACGATCAATTCCGGTGGCACCCTCGCGGGCACCGGCGCGGTGTCGCGTCCCGTTATGCTCAATGCGGGCGGCACGATTGCGCCGGCGGGTACCGCGATTGTCGGAACGATTTCCGGTGCTTCGCTGGATTGGAACGGAGGGACGCTGGCGGTCGATTTGGGTGCCACTGGCACTTCCGATCAACTCGCGCTCAGTGGCGCTCTGACCAAGGACGCGGCTAGCGGCTGCACCGTCGCGTTTGCACCCGCGAGTGGATTCAGCGTGGGTAATACCTATACACTGGCGACCTTTGCCTCGACGAATTTCACGGCGGCTGATTTCACCGCGACGGGCCTGCCCGCGGGCACCGGCGCACTCTTTATCGTCAATGCCACCAGCCTGCAGATCCAAATTCAGGGATCGCCTTCAATTACCAGTGCGACAAACGCCAGTGGCACATTCGGTACGCCGTTCAGTTATACCATCGGGTCGACGGAAACGCCGGTGACTTTTGGTGCGACCGGCTTGCCTGCCGGACTTGGCATCGATCCGGCGACGGGAATCATTTCCGGGACGCCCGGCGCAGCGGGCACATTCAGCGTGACGATCACCGCGACCAACAGCGCGGGCAGCGACAGCAAGACGTTGACGCTTGATATCGCCCGGGCTCCAGCCTCGGTTTTCCTGGGTGATTTGAACGCGGTCTATAATGGAGCGCCGCATTCCGTCAGTGTGGTCACCGCGCCGCCGGGAGTCGCGGTGGGTGTAACCTACAATGGCAGCGTCACTCCACCGACCGACGCCGGCACTTATGCCGTCATCGCGACGGTCATCGACGCGAATTACTTCGGCGGCGCCAGTGCCACGCTCACGATTGCGAAGGCGACCGCGACCATCGAACTCGCTCCGCTCACGCAGCGCTACGACGGCACGCCGAAATTAGTCACCGCCACCACGACCCCGGCCGACTTGGACGTGAGTTTCACGTACGATGGCGTGACGGCCGGCCCGATCTATCCCGGCGCACATGCCGTGGTCGCCACAATTAACGATGCAAATTACGAGGGGACGAAGACCGACACGCTGGTCATCACGATCACGGCGCTGGTGCGTCATGCACCGGTGTTCAATGGCATTGTTGACGGTTCCGTGCAGATGCTCCTGCCGGAGAATCTGACTCTCAACGGCAGTGCGTCGCTGTCGGGCGATTTGCTCGTGCCGGGTACGCCCGCGCTCAAGCTCAATGGCAGTCCAATGCTGGCCGGAACGAAGAACGGTCCGGGTGTCGCCACGCCAACGAACTATACAGTGACGCTTAACGGCGGAGCGGTCGTTCGCTATTTTGTGCGACGGGTCGATGCGATTCCGTTGCCGGCGGTCGCCGCACCGACTGCACCCACCGGCACGCGCACTGTGTCCATCAACAATTCCGGACAGAGCGCGGGTAATTTCGCGACGCTGCGCAATCTCACGCTGAACAACGGCGGTGGCCAGGTGGTGGTGCCGCCGGGGGCGTATGGTAATTTCATCGCGAATAGCGGAAGTTTTGTCCTCGGCGTCGCCGGGGCAACTGAACCGGCGGTTTATTCCCTGCAAAATCTAACCATCAACGGAAACGTGACGCTCAAGATCGCCGGTCCGGTGATTCTCACGCTTGCGAACGGAGTGACGTTCAACGGCGCCGCCGGCAACTCGGCTCATCCGGAATGGTTCACGCTGCAGATTTATTCCGGCGGGGTGACCCTGAATGGCAATGGCACGCTTTACGGCACAATCATCGCGCCGAATGGCACGGTGACGCTCAATGCGGCGTTGCACGGAATCGTCAGCAGTGACCGGCTGATTCTGAACGGAAACGCTTTGCTGGACGAGCCGACGCCGTAACCTTGGGGTCGCTTGTTGTTAACAAACCCCGACGCGACTATTGCGTCGGGGTTTGACCACGTGGCGAGCTCCGGACAGTGCCTCACCGGCGAACGCCCGAGTAAGAAAAGCGGACTCGCTGCACTCACAAACATCGTGAGCGTGGCCGGTGAAGGCAGCAGCTACATCCGCCAAGGGAGCTTTGCGGAAGTCTCCCCAGCCCGCCGTCGGGATCTCTATTGATCTTTTCCAGGCCCGATCCATTCATAACCAACGCCACCCACCCGCCGGTCTGACGAATGGATCCACCTCACGGAAAATGAACAATACCGCGGCGCAGTTCAGTTCCGGTTTGGACCACCTGTCGATGACAGTTATTTACCTGCATGCGGCGTTCGCGGTCGTGTTTCTTTTTTTTTACCGGCAACAACCCACGAAATATTCGCGATTGATCGCGTGGAGTTGGTTGACGGAGGCGATTCGCGTACTTGTCATTCAGGTGAATACTTTCAGTGGGAGTCTCCATTGGATTACGTTGGCAGACTGCCTTAATATTTTGGGCACTTGGTGGTTGCTGGAGGGATGCGCCGACCTGACGGGAGTGCGCTTGCCGGTCAAATTGCGCAGGATTTATATCGGATTAAGCATTCCCTTGATTCTCGGCCTGCGGTACCTCGCCCCGATCTGGGTGCACGCCTGGTGGAATATTCCGCCGAACGTCGCATTCTACTGGAGCGAATTTATTGAGCTGATCGTCATCTATCTGCCGGTGACGTTGGTCAGGGGATCGATCCTTTTCTGGCTGGTCCGGATCTGGCGGGAATCTCGCCTGGCCGGTGCCCTGCTTGGCGGTATCTTTGCCGCACCCTATGTCGTTTTCTCCCTGGCAGTGCCTTTCCAACACCTGGTGGGTTATTATTCACATTGGACGACATTTTTCTGGGTGGTTCGCTATGTCGGGTTTGCCTTGGGACTATTGCTCCTCCTCTTTGACCGGCAGTTGGCGGAACAACGCGAAACGTCGGCAAAATTGCGGAGCTTTTTGACCGCGGCGCCAATCGGCATCGGAGTGATGTCGAATCGGATTATTCAGGAAACCAATGAGACACTTTGCGGGATCCTCAGCTACACTCGGGAGGAGATGATCAGCCGTTCGGATCGATTCCTCTACCTTTCTGATGAGCATTACGCAGCGAGCGAAGCGGAAGATGCCCGCCACGCGGGCCAGTCCATATGGTCGACCGAAGTCCGGCTGTTGCGCAAGGACGGCACTCAGATCGATGCCTCACTGACGAAGGCGCCGATCAATCCGGCAAGCCCCCACGAGGGTTTGGTCGTCACGGTCACTGATGTCACCGCCCGGAAGCTGGCGGAACAGGAACTGGCTTGGCGGACCGCGCTCTTCGAGGCTCAGGTGGATTCCTCCATCGATGGGATTCTGGTCGTGGATACCCACGGGAAGAAAATCATCCAGAATCAGCGCATGGCGGCGATATGGGAAATACCCCCGGAAGTTGCCAAAGATCCGAACGATGCCAGGCAAGTGACATTTGTCATCAGTCGGGTGAAATCCCCCGAACAGTTTGCCGAAAAAATCGCCTATCTCTATTCCCGTCCGGAGGAAATCAGTCGGGATATTGTCGAATTGGTCGACGGCAAAATCCTCGACCGCTATTCGGCTCCGGTTCGAGACCAGCGGGGGACCTATTACGGGCGAATCTGGACGTTCCGCGATATTACGGAGCAACGCCGTTTGGAGGAACAACTGCGGCAATCGCAAAAAATGGAGGCGGTTGGCCAGTTGTCGGGCGGCATCGCGCACGATTTCAATAATCTCCTGACCGTCATCATAGGACACCTCGGCCTCCTGCGGGCCAACCGCGAGGTCACCCCAGAGATGGCTGATTCGCTCGCAGAAGTTTCGGCCGCCGCCAATCGGGCGGCGGCACTGACGAGACAGCTGCTCGCTTTCAGCCGGCGCCAAGTCATCAATGTTCGCGCTTTGGGTCTCAACGAGACCGTGACCAACTTGGTAAAGCTCCTGCAGCGGTTGCTCAGCGAGAACATTGCCATTCAACTGGATTTGTCTCCGGCGCAGCTGACCTTTAACGGTGATGCGGGCATGATGGAGCAGGTTTTGGTCAATCTCGCGATCAATGCCCGGGACGCCATGCCCGAGGGTGGGACGTTACGAATTGTGACTGGCTATGAATCGGGAACCGGGCGACCGGGTGACCATGTCTATCTCGAAGTCAGTGACACCGGCTCGGGCATCCGGCCGGATATTTTGCCGAGGATCTTTGAGCCATTCTTCACCACCAAAGATGTGGGCAAAGGCACCGGACTTGGGCTGGCCACCGTGTTTGGGATTGTACAGCAGCACAACGGATGGATTGAGGTGAAAAGCGATTTGGGCCGCGGGACTGTTTTCCGCATTTACTTACCCCGGCTGGCCGGGGTTCCGAATCCCGTGAGGAGCGCCATCCCGGCTGCTTGTGCTGGCGGCCGAGGCGAGGTCATCTTGTTGGTGGAGGATGAGCCGGCGATCAGGGAACTGGGCAAGAATGCGTTGACCCGCCAGGGCTATCGCGTGCTGTTGGCGGCGAACGGGCGGGCGGCGATGGACTTGTGGGCTGCGCACAAGGCGGAAATCTCCCTGTTGCTGACCGATATGATCATGCCTGACGGCATGACCGGTGCACAGCTGGCGCAGGAGTTGTTACGGGAGAATCCCGCCCTGAGTGTCATCTATTCCAGCGGTTACAATAAGGAGAATACCGGCAAGGAATATTCCTTGCGGAAACACGACAACTATCTCGGTAAGCCTTACGAACTGGAGCAATTGTATCGCATCGTCAGAACCACGCTGGACAGCCGGCAAAGCTAATCGGCTCCGCGCGATCGCTGTGCGATCCCGACGCGAGTCTTCGCGCGAACTGCTCATCTATGAACTCGAAGACCGCGTGATCGCAGCCGTTCGAGCACAGGGGCATTTCATCGTACAGGCGCCGACTGGCTCGGGCGAATCTGCGGGGTACTGACGCGGTTTGACGATTTCAACTTTGGTGGAAAGTAAAGCCGGCCCAAGCCTGATCGGTTTGAATATAGGGCCACCTTCGGAAGAAATATCTGCAATGGACTGAAATCTTTGTTCGGTCTTCCGACCGGCGACGATTATAGGATGAACCACCATGACCGATGATGCTGAATTGCTCCACTGCTATGCCAAAGATCGCTCGGAATCCGCGTTCACCGAATTGGTGCGGCGACACATCAATCTCGTATATGGAGCGGCATTGCGGCGTGCGGGTGGGGATGCGCATCGAGCGGCGGATGTGGTCCAGTTGGTATTCACCGAATTGGCGCGCAAGGCGGCGTCTCTGAAGGAGCATGCGGTCCTGACCGGCTGGCTCTACGCGACCACACGCAACAAGGCGATCGACACCCTCCGGAGTGAGCGACGCCGGCAAAACCGTGAAACGGAGGCCCAGGTCATGCATGAATCATCTTCCTCTGGAGCGGCTGACATTGATTGGGCCCGGTTGCGACCGGTGCTCGACGATGTGCTGGACGATTTGAACAATGACGAACGGGAGGCGGTTCTGTTAAGGTTTTTTCAGGAGCTTTCTTTCTCCGAGATCGGTGCAACTTTGCGTGTTTCGGAGGATGCCGCCCGGATGCGGGTGTCGCGTTCACTGGAAAAACTGCGGGCTGCGCTGTCGCGCCGTGGTGTCACATCAACAACAGCGGCCCTGACGATGGCGCTCGCCAGCCAGACAGGAATGGCGGCACCGGCTGGCCTTGTTACCATTGTGACCACGACGGCTCTGGCCGGCGCGGCGGTCGTTGGCGGCAGCGCAACTGTGGGATTCATGAGCATGACTAAACTCAGCATCGGTCTTGTGACAGTGGTATTGGCTGCCGGCACCCTCGGGTTGATCCGACAGCATGCAACCAATGAAACTTTGCGCACTCAGAACACGGAGCTGCAGCAGCAAAATCAGGAACTCAAGCGCCTGCGTTCCGAAAATGAATCGCTCGTGAAGAGCCAGGCCGCCGGTAAAAAGGAAATCGCCGAATTGCAGGATGAGATTAACGGGTTGCTCGGTGAGGCGAAAGAGTGGCGGAATGCGTTACGGAAGCAAAAGGGCGGTGGTGAAGTCACGGCAAAGGCACCCGTCACCCGCAACACGGCGGCGCTATCGGTGTTGCAAAACCGTTATGCAGCGCTGGCCAGGCGGCTGGCGTTTACTCCCTCTCAATGGGACAGGTTTCGAATCCTGCTGGCGGCGAAGCAGACCATGGCGGAAGATATAACGGCAGCGTTATTGGGACAAGGGCTGAGCCCGAAAAATAATTTGCGGACCATCCGGGACGCCGTGGCAGACGCACAGCTGCCGGTGGATGCCCAGATCAAGGAGGAGTTTGGTGAAGCTGTCCTTAAGGAGTATAAGCAGTATGAGCAATTGCTGCCCCAGTATAACACCGTTGAAAAATTCACGGTCATGTTAAGCTCGACCGACAGTCCTTTGAGTGATGCGCAGATTGGCCAATTGGTCCAGATTCTGGACCAGACTCATGAACCCGAGGGCAACGGTAGCATCGGGCGGATTCTCAATGGCAATATCAATTACCACAGTAAAATTTCCGCCCAGACTATAAAAGCCGCGAGCGGTTTGCTGAATGAGTTTCAGCTCGCCGAACTCAAACGGCTGCAACAGCTGCAGCTGGGAAAATACAATGAGGACGGGAGCAATTGAGCTGCGCCGTCAACCAGTGGTTCGCGACTTGGGACGGAATGAATGCCCGCCCTTCGCAATCGCCAAAAAATCTTTATGCATAAAAAATACCTCATAATTATTATCGCGGCCCTCGGGCTGTCGGGCTGTTCGTCGATCGTCAATCAGTCTGTCGCGTTTCGCGCGGAGGACTTCAAGCGTTACGATTCCCCGGGGACATCCACGATCTATGGCCACGCTTTTGTGCACACGCGTGATGGGCTGAAGCACAATGCGGGTGGGCTGAAGGTGTATTTGGTGCCCCTCAATGCTTACACGGATGAACGCGCCAGAATCAGCTTGAAGAGAAATGAGCCGGGTCCAGCCGACCCGGGCTTGGAAAAATACATCAGGACCGAGGTGGCGGATATCCAGGGTCTCTACGAATTCCACGGGTTGCCGGCGGGAGATTACATGGTGTATTGCCGGGTGGTTTGGGATCGTTTCAACTTAAAGAGGCCGTCTTCCGGCGATTATTTTATCGTGGCCAGGACCGGGTTGAAAGAGGGAGAGAAGAAACACGTCGTGGTAACCAACGACGCGGACTGATCACCGTGCTGGCCAATCCGAAGGCCACTTGCGCCGGGTAGGAAGCAAAAGGGGGCCGGACCCCTTCTTCAGTCCCTATAGGAACCCATCTACGATTTCGGTGTGAGCGGCGTGTAGTAGTAAATGACAACGTACGTCGCGGGGGTGGTTCCGGCGTTGCGCAGGGCGGTGATGGCGTTGGTGGCCATGAAAAACACGGAGCCAGGACCGACGGTCTGCGTCTTGCCGTCGATGCTCGCTTCCACCATGCCTTCTTTGACGATGATGACTTCCTCCTGCAGATGCCTGCGCGGCTTGCCGCTGTCGGTCCCGGGATTGAGCGTGGTGATGTGGCAATGGATCTTGTCGAGGGCGACTGTGGGGCCGTCAAACACAGCGCGGTGCATGCCGGTCGGAGTCGGAGCGGCCTCTAGTTTTGTCCAGTCGTAGACGGCTGATTTTAATTTTTCCACCGGCTTGGCGGAGTCGGACGCTTCCGCAAAAACGACGATGGCAAAGGCAACGAAAACGGTGAGGAAGGCAGTTAATTTCATTGGGAACGGGGTTGGGGACAATGGCCAGCGAAGTCATTGTCGCTGATAACCGCAAAGAAAAATCCGCGCAGTTTGGCGGTAAAGATCATGGCTTGGGCGGGGGTTGGAACCAGTGTTGTGCTGGGTGAAGCCGGTGGCTTGTCGGACGTCGGGCACTCGCGCCGGATGGAAGAGGCTCAGAAAAAGGAGTCAGGCTGTACATATCGCCGCCCTTCGCCGCTGGAGGAAATGTACAGCCCGACTCCTTTTGATTTCCCTCAACCAATCACTGGAACTGGGAACCTCCTAGTGAGGAGTCCAAATAATTTCAGCACCGATGGCTGTGCGAGAAAACTCTAACGCGAACCAACATAGCTACAGCCAGTCACCTCATTTAGGAGCAACAATCTCTTTCGCCGTACTCGGATCAAATTCAGCCTTCTTTTCCTTTCGCCAGAACATGGCGGTATATTGGAAAACATTGGTAGTCACAGGCACATATTGTGTGGTTGTTGTGGCGGGGAGCTGGGTGGTGGTCACTCCATTATAGGGCGTGCCACCTATGGCGCCATAACTGAAACTGGTGGCGGTTCTGCCGGGTTGAAAACTGGTGACAGGCATCACTCCCTGCTGAATGCCCGAATACTCGGCATTCCATATCACTACATCAGCGCCGAGCTTTTCTGCAAATTCCGCCAAGTCGGATTCGTCGACGCCATGATCCGACACCAAAGAGCAAATACCAATGACAAGATAACCCTGTTTCCATATGGACTGACAATCTTCCACAAATTTTATGGAGTGAATAATCCTGGAACCACCTTCATGGGGAATGAATTGTTCGTCCCCAGAAAGCTTCGTGTTGATTTGGTAGTAATTGGAAAACTTCGCGGCATGGGGCCGGAGGGCGTCCCTTAGGTCGCGCATTCTTTGCATGGGCTCAGATGAACACGCAGTCATGGCTAGGATCAAAACAATGAATAAGGCCTTCATGTGTAGATGAGCAGCGCGGCTATTGTTTCGTTCTCCGTTTTTTGCCCACAGCGCCATCTTTCGCGAGCTTCTAATTGAACTCCGTTTTTGGGACCGCCAGTAAGCCCTTATCCTCCTCTCGCAGACGCTGCGCGTCTTGACCAGCTGCGCTGGTTCGCCATTGCCTACGGCAATGGCGGAGAGGGAGGGATTCGAACCCGTTCGCCGTACCCGAGCTAAGCCGCTAAATTAGCACGGACTTAGTTGATGATTAGTATTTTCGGACGAGAAAATGACAGCAGAAATTCGTAGCGAGATGAAGCTAAAAACAGATTTTTTGGCAACCTGTGGACAACCTGAATCCTTCACGCCACGAAGCAATCAAAGTGCGCCATAATGATATTGGTCTGGTCAGCCATATTTTTTAAACAAGAAAGTCCTGGTCATGCCAATTGCCACTTCGGAAATCCGAACGTGAGGATATTTCGCTGCAACTGCGAGTAACGAAGCTTTATCTACTGGGGAAATCAGCGGACCGAGGTAGATAGCCGAAAGATCTCTTGGCGCGAACTTGTAATCGGTAAAAAGCCCTGTGTCGTCCGGACGCTTAAAACTAGTGATCCTCCACTCGTTTTCATAGCTCCAGTCCGGTGACTTCGTGTAAGTTGAGACATGAAACATGGTCTCGATCGCCCGTTTTATCGGCATCATCATGAGCTTGGCCCAGCCGTCTGCCTCGAACACATCTGGTTTAGTAGCGGGATAAGTGACCGGTTGTGCAATACGCCACGCGCTGTCGCTGTCGTCGTTGCAATTGAACTCCAATACTGCGCCCTTGTATTGATCGGCGTAGTGAAACCACATTGCAGAATGCGCCGGACTTTCTGTAAGGCAAAGTATGCGGAAATCAGGAATCCAACCACGCCACAAGTCGCGAAGCTCGTCCATACTGGCATCCGTTGTCTGCTGCGCCTGTAAGGGCTCATTCAGGGCCGCAATCATCTCGGCCCGCAGCTCTGGAGTGATTCCTTGTTTTACGGTATCCACAATGAGCCTGACCTGCGGGCTCAATTCTGAAGTTTCATCGGGAGGATGCTGGATCAAGGATACTAACCTTCTGCGGTAGGCTTCGCTCATCTCCACGGCGGTGATTCCGAATGATAGCTCCCTCGGCACATCGAAGGGATCATTGAAAAGACGCGGTGAACTCCATCTCAAACTATTATTTTCCAGCACCAGTTTTGCGGTCGAGGCCGACAGGTATTTGAAAAAACTTGTCCGGTCATGAAGGTGGTTTGGAGAGAGTGTCATGTGAGCAAGAAGAAAAAAGCAGCGGGTATTTTCACGGGCCGTGAAATCAATGAGGAGGTCGTGTGATTTGTTACCATGCTGCGGTTAATTTACTGCTGGCGCTGTCGCATCGCCTGAATTGCCATTCCCGACCTAGGAGCTCTACTCTCCTGTCATTCTTGTGCTACTTATTCGAAAACTCACCCAAGACCCAAGCGACTATGGGCGAGGAAACGAAAAAATCCCCTGCTACCGAAAGAAGGGCGATGAGAATGGCTTTGCCCCAACCCAGCGTTCTCCCGCCCGCTCGGATGAGAGAGCGATAAAGCCATCCCTGAACGAAGATACTTGTCAAGAGGCACAGCGGATAAGCGATTTTCATGTGCTCGTAGAATAGAAATCCCACCGCGAACGATGCCAACGTCATGTAGACGTGACCCGTGAACGAAGCCGTTGCTGCAATCGCTGGATGCGGAGAGTATCCCATAAACAATTTAACCGCGTAGAGTAATACGAGAAAGCCGACTAGGATCGCACATACAAACGACAGAATAGGTTCCGGCGTATGCATCAGGTTCAGCAACCAAATGAATCCCGCGATTACAAGCAGCAGCGGAACTACGACGATGAGATGCCCCAGTGTCATTCCCACAGCGTTGAACGTTGATCGATATAGGGTCATGAGTTGCTGCACGCTTCAGCCCGCGACCAATATCTCGGGATGCTTGCGGGCAATGTCGAGCAGGCGCAACGCGGCTCCGGTAGGCTTCCTCCGTCCGCGCTCCCAACTCGCGGCGGTCACTGTCGGGATGTTCATCATGGCGGCAAAAACCGGCTGGCTCACGTTGAGTTTCTTGCGGATTGATCGCACTTGCGAGGGCGTCAGCGGCTTGACCGGCGGTGGCAGCGGCATCGTTGCCGTGCGCAGGGTGAGCTTTTGCTTGCCCGTCAGGTGATGGGCAAACGCCTCGACGCTACCAACGAGATCGTCTGCGTTGAACTCGATATCCTTGGTTTTCATGTCTCGGTTTCTGGCATTATAACATGGCATTTGCAATGCCCCATGAGCCGGCGGGAGCGTCCTTCAACGCTCTGGATTTTTCCAAGGCCGCTACGCTTTGTTCCCATGAGTCGCAGGGCAGCTCGTTCGAAAAACGGATCAGTCGGGAGACAAGGCCGACAAACGGCTCCGGGTTCCCTCCGACGGTCAACGCTTCCAAGCACGATAAATAATCAACCCGCAGCGAGGTCGGCACGATGAGCCGGCCACACCCACCGGCGGTCAGTTCGGCATTGAGAAATAGTCGCGCCAACCGGCCATTGCCATCATTGAAGGGATGTACCTCCGCCACGATGAACATCATGAAGGCTCCGCGAGCTACGGGTTGCGCCAGATGCCGACCGACCTCGAATGCCTGCCGCAGTGTGCCGCGCACCAATTCGGGCGTCACGAACTCACGTGCTCCGACGCGATTCGCGGTCTCTTTGAAACGGCCTGGTCCAATATCTAGTCGGTCGTGCATCAGGCGGGCGTGCCGGATTTCCAAGAGCCGCAGAAAATCCGCAGCGTCGCGGGGAACTTCCCGGCGATTGTGACCGTCCGTGGCGAGATGAAAAGTGGACAGGATGTCATGAGCGTCCTTCGGTCGGGCGGCGGGCAACTTGTGATCAAAAACGATTTCTCGGGCCTCTTGGACGGTAAACACCGTGCCCTCGATATAATTGGAAAAATAGGCTTCCCAAAAAGCATGGAGCCGGCGTTCCGCCGTCGCCCTTTCCGGTAGCGGAGCGAAAGTCTCCGTCGCCAGCCGTGTGGCGAGTCGCGTGAAAAGCGCCAGTCGGTCCGGATCGTAAGGCTCGCGGCGTGCGCGCGCCCGTCCAACCGGTGAAACCAAGGCGTCCGCATTATCTCCGTCCAAGATGGCAGTGATGATCGTCCGTGCCCGCGTCGCCGCCTCGGGCAGCGCAAGGCTCGGCGCAATTTCTTCCATCGAGGCCAGCAGTCGCCGCAATTCGTCCGGCCCGTGTATCCGGCACAGGCGGTCAAGCCAGCCTTCGACGGCCGCCCGATCCAGTGTCTTGCGTTCACTGCCAGCACGGGCGCGGCTTTCGGTCAGGTTTTCCAACAACGCGCGGGGACGCGAGGCCATGAACAAATCCGCCCCGAGCTGGGTGTCGCCTGCTTGGGCCGGTGAACCTTTCCAGATGCGGAGTGTGACGCCCGGCAAAACGTGTGTCTTGTCCTTCCGGCCATAGGTGAGATGATAGAATCCCCCGGACGAGGGTTTCGCTTCAATCGCCGTCCGATAACTGATGACCGCGCCGGGATAGAAATGTCGGATGATGGCCGGTAGGTCAGCGCGGATGACTTCTTCCGGTGAGCTGGACAAATCTGTTGTATAGATCCGCGAGGCGAGCTTGCGCGCCTCATTCCGCTTGATCATTCTGGCAAGCTGGTTCGCTTCGGCGGTGTCCGATGAACCGAAAAGGAAGGGCATGAAAATCGGAGGTTAAGTGAGCGAAAAACAGGAAAAAGGTGAAGAATCAGTGTTTAACGACTCGATAAAGTGAGGTTTTGGCGGTTATGCCAGCGAAAACGCTCCTTCTCGCTCAGGTGGTGGCATCGCAATTTCTACCCCGACTACTGAATTTGGTGTATGTCGCCTACACCAAATTCGGTAAGTGCAGGCCGTTGAAGCCAGAGCGTTTCAGTCCGTGAATTCTCTCCATGAAAACGCACGGAACGACATCCAATGTTAGCGGGCATTTCGACCAGCGGACAACGCCCGGCGAAAATAGGATCAAACTACGACCCCACACGCTGATCCTATTTCTAAAAATGAAACGGGTGTAATCTCGGCCCACATGAGCCATTCACCGATGAACCCCGAAACGGAATCCTTTTTTATCGAGCCCACCAATCCGCAAGTGGAAGCGCGAGCAATGGCTGTTGAAGTCCTCTGCCGGCTGCTGATCTGGATCGCCGATGGTCGAACATTGCAGGACCGGGGGCTGCGGGCCTGCGTGGCGCTCTATTGCATCCGTCCCGATCTGATCGACGGCATAACCTTCGACCATATCGGCGTACTGGGCGGATGTTCCCGGCAAGCGGTGCATAAACTCGCCAACGAATTCCGCCAAACCACTGGTCTAAATTTATGAACAACCCAATTCCGTCTTCATTGCCGCACTCCTCTGCCGCCGACGAAATCAACCGGCTGCACTCAGAGGTGGTGCAACTGAGTGCAGAATCGCGCGAGAAACTCCACGCCGGTTTGATCGCGGCTTGGAAAGCCGGGCAACTGCTGACGAAGGAAAAGCGACAGGTGCGTCGCACCATGGGGCCGGGTGCATGGCAGCTTTGGCTGAAAAGACACTTTGATGGCAACGAGCGCACAGCGCAGCGCTACATGCTGCTGGCCAAAAGCGTTTCGGATATTTCATTCCTTGATGGCATGAGTTTGCGACAGGCGTATTTTCGGCTGGGCATTGCGACTGAACCAAAATCCGTCCGCCCAACCGTGGCGGCCCCGCCACTGCCGCGACATACGGTTTTGGCCACGCGTTTGCTGGGCACCCTCAAAGTGAGGCCAAATCAGATTTCGCCAGAATTGCAAAAATCCTACCGGCAGGATTTGCGCCCCCTTTACGAGCGCTTGCGCTTGCTGTTCGAATAGCATCAAAGGGCGGCGCGTCCGAAAATGGCTGAACCCATTTTCAATCGCTCCGCGATGGCACGGGTGGCCCGCCGATACAGGCCACGCGGCGGGTCTCCCGTGCGAGTCGGAAGAAACGGCAGGTGCCGCGTCGGCACCTAATCGGCCTTGGCAGCGCAGTTCTGCGCCGGTTGACGCGCGACCTTGGGTGACAGACGCACGATGCACTTATAAAAGCCCGGTCCGTTGCGAAAACCGCAAGGAGTAGGGTGTCTCATTAAAAAGAAACGAGACTTCGTTTCTTAAGTCATCGCGGATAGGATAGATTTTTGAGGTAATTTCTGATCGGCCAAGGGGCAGATATCATCCTGCCTCATGCAGTTGAAGAGGTGGTCAGGATCGTGTTGGGCACCGCACGCACAACCCAGGCAAGACAGTTTTGCTTTGTCTTAGTCTTCATTCTCGGGCCTCGTGAAGTGGTTGATCGCAAAACGACAAATCTTTGCGCTGGTTTTGATCGTAAGTAGTGCATTATTACGCGCCGACCCGACACCCTCGATAATAGTCCCGCCGGCGCCCGTGCGGCCGTCAACTCAAGGAGTCACAAGCGATCAACAAAAAGCGGACTGGACAAAATGGCGCGCTGACTATCGTGCATGGGAAGCCAGCCTCACGGCGGAACAGCGCGCGGAAAGAAAACGGCTCGACGAGGAGGCTTCCCGTCGGCGCCACGAAGAAATGGAGCGGATGGAACGACTCCCGTTACCCGCGGACGGCTACACTTGGAAGCAAGCGGCCGAGGAGCGGAAAATTGATCCCGAAACTGTTGACCATCTCGGACGGGACAAGGTCGCTTATGGGCCGACCGTTAAACAGTCATTCTCGCCCTATTTCGGCGGCCCGATTTTCATCACCAGTGATTCGATTTTAAACGGCTTTCATGTGCTCTTCGAGGATGCGTTTCGAAACCGCGAAGTCCGTCAGATTGCGGAACTAAAAATCAACCTTGAGACAGTTATCCAACAGGCGCGGGCGAATCTTGCAAAGTCTCCTTTCCCTGCCGGCGACGTCGCGGCCGCTTGGCGCCACGCCCAACTCGTCGTCGGCCCGGCGCTTGGCCTGCTGGGCTCTCCACTCAGTCTTTTTGACCCTGACGCCCGCGAGGAAATTCAAAACCAAATGGCGAAGGTCAAGGCCGCACAAAGCGTTGAGCTTCCCGCGTGGCTCGGGCCAGCGACCGTAAAACTGCCTGCGCTAGATTACCGCACTTGCAAGCCGGTGGGATTTTACACGCAAGATGAGAAACTCGCCGACTATTTCCGCGCGGTGCGTTGGCTGCAGCTTATACCTTTTCGAATGGACCGGGATGTTGAATTGGCTGCAATAGGAATGCTGGGTTACGGCGCTAGCCAAGCATACCGCAATAACGTCGAAACCTATTTTCGGTCCTACAGTGAGGTGCTGGGTGAGACTGACGACCCCGGTATGCCGGAAGCCGCTGACGAGTTTCAAAATTTCTTGTTCGGTCAAAAGGGAAACCCATGGGCTGCATCCCTACTTGAGAAAAAACGATGGCTGCTTCGTGACTCACTTTCCCGCGACGCGAAGACCGGGGGGGCTATCTTCGAGCTTCCCGTAAACGCTCAGGATCTCTTGTCGAAAATTCAGTTTAAGGTCCTGCCAGCCTACCGTCTGCCCGATAAGGTGCTTTTCCAGCAACTAGCTGATAAAAATCTCGAACCCGACGGGCTCGCGGTCGCGGCCATGCTTGGGTCCAGTTTTGCGAGTGATCACTTTAGTCATTTCACCCGAGAACAGTTTGAGTCCGCGATGGGAGGAACCCCTAACAAGAAAGATAAGGCGAGGCCGCGCGAAACGCCGTCCCTCTATGACGACTATCTTCGCGTCTTGAGCACTCTGTTCATCGCATCGCCGTCTGATGCACCCGCTTTCATGCGTAGCGAAGCATGGCAGGCGAAATCAAACCAGACTGCTTTGGGCGGATGGGCGCAGATCCGTCACACTTTTAGCCTGCAAGCTCAACGATCTGAATTCTACTTCGGGATAAGTATTGTTCCGCCAGGCTTCGTGGAGCCCAACCCCGAGTTCTTTTCCCGCTTGGCCGATCTCGTGGAGCGCGCGAGAGGCGTGCTGGGTGGGGATCGTGAGCGCTGGGACACGCTCGCAAGCGTAACACGCAAGCTTGAGGCGCTCGCCCATAAGGAACTGCGGCTTCAACCATGGTCGCTCGCAGACGAACGTTTTCTCAAAACTTACGGTGAGAAATTGGGATTTGTGATGGGTTACGCCGGAAATTCTTACGAAGCGCCGAATGATGACGCGCCGCGGTGGGCGGAGGTTCATCACAACGCGCAGAAGGATCTTTCTTTGGCGGTCGCGGTTGGCCGGCCACGTTTGATCTATATCCTCTATCCTTGGAACGGCATGGAAATCCTCTGCACGGGTTCGGTGATGCCTTACTACGAATATGAATCGAAGGAGCGACTTACGGACGCCGAATGGCAAACATTACTCGATTCTCCCAAAGCTCCTCATCAGCCCGAGTGGTTGCAGCCCTATATCGCGAAGTGATCGAACAGTCGCTATGTTCTTCTCCGTGGGGTTTAGCATACAGTCGAATTTCTTGTGAATCTGCCGCAAAACTGCAGCCCAACGCCGATGAAGTTATTCCGCACGCCAGCAGCTGCTAGAGCATATTAAATAATACTATAGCCGCAGGCGGCAAACCAGCTGGCGGCGTCGTGGGCGGAGACCCGTTGGAGGGCGTGAGCGATGGCGGAGAGGAGTTCCTCGGCGGTGCGCGCTTCGGCTGTCCGGAGGAGGGTCT
>DASYDH010000047.1:0-9746 GCA_036499685.1 Lacunisphaera sp.
AGACCCTCCTCCGGACAGCCGAAGCGCGCACCGCCGAGGAACTCCTCTCCGCCATCGCTCACGCCCTCCAACGGGTCTCCGCCCACGACGCCGCCAGCTGGTTTGCCGCCTGCGGCTATAGTATTATTTAATATGCTCTAATGAATTCATCGCGATGAATTCTACGAAGTGTACGTCGACTGATCGTCGTCGTGGTTTTGTTCCTGGGAGCCTGCTGATCGCAGGCTGGAATTCGGCCGTGGGTTGCGCGCTCCCTTCGCAACGAATGTGCGCATCCTCCTATAGATTTTTAGGAACGGATGATTTTTCCGAGCTGAACTGAGGCTCGACGATCCCGAGGCTTTTGTAGGTTGCGAGCTGATCTCGCAACGTCGCGCGGCGAGCGCGCGACCTACTGGGGGATTTTCGAGAGGGCTCCGGTGAACATGTATATGCCGCCGGGTTGCGTGGTGAGATTGAGCGCGCGGTCTCCGAGCCGGAGCTGACACGGCTGGCCGAGTTGGGAGCGCAGGGTCACGCGGTTGAGTTTTCCGTCGCTCCAGGCCAGATCGACTTCAAAACCCCCGCGTGCACGCAGGCCGGTGACGGATCCGGCCGGCCACTCTTTCGGCAGCGCAGGTAGGATGTCGATGATGACCGCCCCTATCTGTTTTACGGTTTCTCCCGGCAATCGTTGCTGGCTTTGCAGCAGCATCTCGGCAATGCCTGCGGTGGCACCAAAGTTGCCGTCGATTTGGAACGGCCCGCACAGATCGAAAAGATTGGGCAGCGTGCGTTTCGCGATCAGGTCGGCGAGTTGCGAATAGGCGTATTCACCGTCGCTGACGCGCGCCCAGAGTGGAATGCGCCACGCATAGCTCCAACCCGTGCTGCCGGGACCGCGCCATTTCAGGAGCAGCTTGGCAGCATCGTAAATTTTGGGATCAGCGGGCGTGATGTCGGCTCCGGGATAAAGCGCCCAGAGCGGCGACATGTGCCGGTGGTTGTTGTTGGGCTTGTCAATATCATCGAGCCACTCCTGCAGCTGGCCGTGTTTTCCAATTTGATTTGGCGGAAGTTGGGGGAGAAGTTTTTCGAGTTGCGTGGCAAAATCCGCATCGGTGTGCAGAATTTTTGCGGCGGCGATGGTCGTCTGCCAGAGGGAACGGATGAGCTGGTTGTCCATGGTCGGACCCATCGTCATGCCGCCTTGCTCGGGCGAAAAGGAAGGCGAGGTGACGAGCCAACCGTTTTTCGAATCGCGCACGAGGCTGTCGACGAAGAAGAGCGAGGCGCTTTTCATCGCCGGATACGCGTGGCGTTCGAGGAAATCGCGGTCGCCGGTGAACAGCCAGTGTTCCCATAAGTGCCAGCAAAGCCACGCGCCGCCGGTGGGCCAGATGCCGTCGATGTTGTTGATCGGCGCGGTGCCGCGCCAGAGATCGGTGTTGTGATGCACCACCCAGCCGCGGCTGCGATAGAGTTCGCGGGCCGTGCGCGCGCCGCTCACGGTGAGATCGTCGATCAAATCGAAGAGCGGGCCGGTGCATTCGGGGAGATTGGCAACCTCGGCCGGCCAGTAGTTCATCTCGAGGTTGATATTGGTCGTCCATTTGCTCTCCCACGGCGGCGCGAGCAGTTCGTTCCAGATGCCTTGCAATGTGGCCGGTTGCGAACCGGACCGGCTGCTCGCGATAAGCAGGTAGCGACCGTATTGGAATTCGAGCGCAGCGAGTGCGGGATCGGCGGCGAGACCGTTGGGTGATTTGGCGCGGCGCAGGCGTTCGTCGGTGGGGAGGCTCTCTTCCTCCTTCGCCGAGGTTTCGGAGGACGGGTGAGTCTTGTTCTGGAGAACAAAACTCACCCGGTGGAAAAGATTCTGATAATCGGCTTCGTGACGGGCGAGGAGGGTGGCGTAGAACTTGTCGTCGAATTCGTGGATCTCATCGAAATGAGCGAGCATCCTTTGCGTGCGTTCGGCCGGGTCGGCCGAGATGTCTGCGTAGTTTTTGAAAGATGTGGCGGCGACCAGGATCAGCGTAACGGCATCGGCCTGCTCTACGGTAATCGCGGCATCTTCTGTGGGCGTCGTCACTCCCATCGTAGGAAAAACGCGGACGCGGGATTCGAACTTCAACCCGTCGGGTTGGATGCGACCCCTGAGAATAAGAGAAGGCAATTGCACGAGCGGTACGTCGGTTTGATACCGCGGACCTTCCGGTTCGGGCGCCTGAACCGTCCTGGAATCCTTATGCGGTGAATCCATGCGGAGCGTGAAACTGATCGCGCCGGGTTTGCTCGCGGTCAGATGGACGACGATGGCGTTGTCGGGATAGCTGGCAAAAACCTCCTCAGTGTAGGTAACGCCGCCGGCCTCGTAGGTCGTCCGAGCAACCGCGGAGTCGAGATCGAGTTCGCGGCGGTAGTTCGTGACGTTCTCGTGACCCATGAAGTGCAGGTGGAGGTCACCGAACGGTTGATAAGCTTTTTGGCGAACGGGATCGCTGAGCATTTTCGCCCGGGCGAGATCCTCTGCTTCCTTGGTTTTTCCAGCGGCAAGCAATTGCCGTACTTCGGTCAACGCGGCATCGGAGCCGGCGCGAACATAGTCGTGAGGTTTGCCAGTCCACAGCGTGTCTTCGTTGAACTGAATGCGTTCATCCGATGGGTTGCCGAAAATCATGGCACCCAGACGACCATTGCCGACGGGCAGAGCGTCGTCCCATTTCTCGGCTGGTTTCGTGTACCACAGGCGCAGGTCAGCAGCGTTTGCTGACGACGAGAACTTGGTGGACGTTAAGATGGCAGCGGTGCCGGTTGCGGGGCTGATGGCGGTGACGAAGAGAAGCGAGAGGAGCAATGGCGCTGGGCGTAAAACCCGTTTCCACAATGTTGGCGGAAAAACAGAAAGGGGAATTCTCGCGGGCATGAGTCGTTTTAGCCGGAACAATCCGGCAGGGCACCACAGAAAACACTGAATACACAGAAATCGGAGTGCCTTATTCTGTGTGTTCTGAGTATTCTGTGGTTAAATCCGATTGCCTGTTTTTGGTTTAATTCCCACGGGTGGGAATGCTCACTTCACCGCGACGTTGCGCCGGTCGACGTTGTTTTTCAAATCTGTCCAGTCGATTTTCGGTGCGCGCGGATCGAGGCCGTTGATGAAATCCTCGATGTTCGTGTAGCCATCGCCATTGAGGTCGCCCGCCGCGTCGGACGGATCATGCGGGTTCAAGCCGTGGGCGATTTCCCAATCGTCAGGCATGCCGTCACCGTCGGAATCAACATACGGCGTGCCTTTGTACACGGGATAGCCGCCGACCTCACTGGGGTTGGTGATGAAACCAACTTTGACGAGATCGCCGAGTTCCTTGACCCATTTTTCAGCGTAGCCGTAAAATCTGGCTTTCTCCGCGGAATCGGAGGCGACCACGGTTTGCGCGACCGTTCCGGTGCGCACGTCGTTGATGATGCGCTCGTCGACGGGATCGCGGTGCGGAAGTGTGGCGCCGGCGTTGGCGAGGACGTAGTTGTAGGCTTCCGTTGCGGAGGTGATTTGCAAAGGCGCGTGCTTGAATGGCGTATCGACGCGAATTTTCGGCAACACATCTGCCAGAGTCGCCTTGACGGGTGCGGGTTGCACGCCGCCATCCCAATTGTCCTTGGTCACGCGTTCGTCTCCCTCGACGACATTGCCGTTGACGTAGGCGTGGCCGAAGGCATCCACGACCGTCTTGCTTCGCTCCGACTCGGGTTTCAACAAGCGGTGGCGGACGTCGTTGTCGGGCGTGCCAGGACCGGGCTTGTAGTAATTGTTAATGATGTTGAAGTAGCTGTTTTGGTCGCCGCCATCGACGGTCCGGTGACGATAGTTATAAAGCACGTTGTTCACGAAGGTGAAAATTCCGTACATGCCCACGCTGGGATTGCGACCGGTGTTCGAAGCCCAGAGGTTGAACTGAAACGTGCTGTTGAGGCCGCCGATGGTGGACCCGAACGCGTGATGATACGTGTTCAACGACTCCGATGAAATGCAGTTCTGGATCGAAACGTTGACGGTGGGCAGCTTGAGTTCCTTGCCACCGGTCGGCGGCTGATACATATGACGGTACATCGAGAGGTTTTCGTCGAGGCTCCAGGAGGTGGATACGTGGTCGATGATCAGGTTTCCCGTGGGATTGCCGCCGAGGGAATCGTCGCGATCAGCCGGGTCGGTCTCGCCGCGGCGGAAGCGCAGATGGCGGACGATGATGTCGTGAGTTTCGAGTTCGACCGTGTTGCCCGCGATGCAGACGCCGTCACCCGGGGCGGTGTTGCCCGCGATGGTGATGTACGGGGCGCGGACGCGAACGTGATCCTTGAGGTGGATGATGCCGGCGACGTTAAACACGACGATGCGCGGGCCGGCGGTTTCGCACGCGGCGCGGAAGCTGCCGGGTCCGTTGTCATTGAGATTGGTGACCACGATGACTTTACCGCCGCGACCACCGGCGGTGTACATGCCACCGCCCCATGCGCCGGGGAATGCAGGAATTTTCGTTTGCGGGAGATCCTCGGGCTTGGCGGCACCGGGGAGGTACGGTTTGCCCTTGGCGGCCCACGCCTGGATTTCCGGGAGTTCGCGGGCGAAGATTTCGTCCGAGCGTTTATCGGCGGCTTTCTTTTCGACCAAGGCAGCAGCTTTCAGGTTTTCGGGGACCTTGGGATAGCCCTGCGCGTGGATAGTGGGCGCGACAAACGGGCAGAGCAGGATGGACAGGAACGCGACAGGCGCGAAGGAAACGTGGCGGGAGGTTGGCATGATTTTGGAGGAGTCGGACTGAGGCAGATTTTAACCGCTAATAAACGCTAATGCAGAGAAGGAATTGCGAAACGATAAGATGGGAAAATCAGCGGAGATGAGCGAAGATTAGCGGTTAAACATTAGTTGGTTTTGGCGGGTTTTTGTCGTTCGAGCATTTCTTTTTCGGCCTGCTTCATGTCGATGCCGGCTTTGGACAGGTAATTGTTGATGCGGCCCTTGTATTTGCCGAACCACGCGTGTTTTTCCTCGGACGTGCTGGCGTCGATCGCGTGTTCGCGCGCCTCAGTGAGCCACGCGAAAATCTGGCTTTTCTGGTCGTCGGTGAGAGTCGGCAGCATTTCCTGATACGCGTGGAAGGTGATCGGCAGGACGCCGTAGGTCATGCCGTCCTTCACCTGGTCGATCTGCGCCGGTGTGAGTTCGGTGGCGAGACGCGCGAGATATTCCGGATGAAGTTTGTCCTGGGCGGCGGTGGCGTTGTCGCGCGCGGTTTTGATGGCCTCCATGCCGGCGGTTTTGTCCGTCGCACCTTTTTCCTTGCCCGCTTTGATCGCGGCGTCGCGCGCCGAGTGAATCACGCTAAGGTCGGCGTATTGTCGCGCGATGAGATCGCGAACGCGGACTGCCTTGGCCGGATCGTCCAGCTTGAGCGCAGCGGTGATTTTTTCCGCGCGCTGAATCTGAACTGCATTGGGCAGGGGCGACGCAAGATCAGCAGCGCTGGCGGAAAACGCGGAGACAACGAAAAGCGATAAGCAAAGCAGGAAGCGGGGAGATGAAAGCATGAGGTTGAGAAATGTGACGCAGTCGCGCTACGCAGGATACGTGAACTTAGAATCTGGGTGATGATTAAAAGAAAAGGCCCGGTCAGAAAAGACCGGGCCCGAAAATCAGAGGGACGGAAATCGCGCAGCTCAGAATTTACCGTTCACGCCGAATGACCAGACGACACCGGACTCGGTGTATTTGGAGGTCTCGGCATACGCCGGAAATTTTCCGAAATCGTCGCGGAAGATTTCCCTGCGGGAGGCGTTGAGCACATTGCGTCCGCTGAGGAAGAGGCTGTAGTGCTTCGTAAGGATGTAGCTGGCGTTGACATCGATCGAGGTGGCGGCGGGTTGAAACTTGCGCAGGAAGTCTCCGGCATATGTGCCGCTGGTTATCGCGACACGTCCTGCGATTTCGTTGTCGTTGCGATAGGTGGCGCGAACCTGCAAGGTCAGCCTCCGACTGGAAAACTGCAGGCCGGCACCTCCGAAGCGATTCGCCTTTTGTTGGATCGTGGCGACGGTGGGCGTGACTGGCACGGCCGTGCCGTCGGGACTGGTGATGGAATAGGGAACGGGAACGACCGGTTGTCCAAGGGTGTTGAAAGAATAGCTCAGGAAACCGGAGACATGCTTGCCCCAGGCGCCGAGGAAACTGAGATCTTGCGAAGCCTGCAGTTCCCAACCCGAAGTAATCTGCTGGGTAGCGCTGTTGTACGAGGTCTTGAGGATGTAATTGTCGTAGGTGACCGGATCGAGACCGATGGCGTTAAGCACCACGCCAAAGGCAGGATCGTTCGAGTAGCTCGAACTGCTCTCGATCTGATTCGTAACGTATTTGCGCCAGTAGGCTACGGAAAAACGGCCACCGGTGTCGGTATAATAGGCAACCTCGCCATCGAAGTTGAGGGACTGCTCGGGCATGAGGTTTGGATTCGCGACGGTAATCGTACCATAGGTGCCGTCGGCAGGAATCGTGGTGTTATCCGCGATGGTGAAATTGCCGTTACCGGAAAGCAGGCCATTCGTAGTGTCTTCCAGATTCGGCAGCTTGAACGAGCGTGAGACCGAGAGCTTGAGATCGATTTTCTTGGTCAGCTGATAGGCCACGTCGAAGTTGAACGAGGGGTGACCCTTGGATTCTCCGTGCACGGGATAGTTTGTCACAAGGTTCAGCATTCTGGATTCAAGGGAGGTGCCCGTGGCGCCATAGAGGTGATCCGGATATTTGACGCTTGCGGCGTTCAGCCGGGACAACAATGCGGAATCGCCCAGAAAATTTGTGACCGTGGTCGTAGAGCCATCTGCGTTGGTCCGGGTCATGTTGGTCCCATCGAATTTGACGCCGGCCTGATAAAAGCTGTCCTTGTAAATGCTGCCGTCCGTATTTCTTGCGTATTGCCATTGGGAATTCGTTTCCGGGCCTTTGCCGTCGCGAGTGGAGGTTTCCTGGCGTCCGCCAACCAATACCGATAGGCGGTTCTTAAAGAACTTTCCACCGAGCAACGCATAATAGCCGGTGGTGGTATCGGTGATATTCTTCTGTTGGTTGGCGTAGCTGTTGTAGTTGGGAACCAAGTCTGTGCTTGCGACGCCGAAGATTGGTTTCTGCTGGTTTAGTTCGTATAGCTTATAGGTCGAAGCCCACTCTTGAGCGGGTAGTCCAAAGCTTGGCGACTGGCCGAGATAGTTGCTGTCCAATACTTGCGCGTTCGTGTAGTTGGCACCCGTCAGGAGGGATTCCTGGTAGCCCGTGCCGAGACCGGATTTTTCCACCTTGTCGGAATCGCGCCGTCCGCCGAATTGGAAATAAAGGCTGTTGGAACCAAGGAACGGGAGAAAACTGAGATCGCGGGTGACGTCTAGTTTGAGCAGAGTTTTGGTGTCCTGATTGAGCGCCTGCCCGGACTTCGCGAGGGTGCCATCCTGCGCCCAGTTGTTTAGGTAGTTATAAAGCTTATTCGTGCCCACAAGGTTGCTTGCGGCGGATGTGCGCCACAACGCGAGCGCCGAGCTGGGGGCTCCTGTTTCACTGTCAATGTCGTGCAGCGTGACCTGTCCGGGATTAAGGGTGTAATCGACTTCCGAATAATGGCCGTTCTTCTCGTCTTCGAAATCACTGCGCGAGTAGGAAATATTTGCACCAGCGTCGATCGTCCAGCCTCCCTTTTTCAAGTTGTATGTTGCCTGGGCCTGTTTGGTCGTACCAGTGCGGTCGCGCGTCCTGACCGTTTGCGCCAAGGCACTGTTAGCGGTCGTGCCGATCGTGTAATCAGGGCCCCAATCCGCCCCGGCGGCGACGGTGGGACGGAAATCGAGCGATCGCTGGGCCTCCACGCCGTTATAGCTGCTGTATTGGAAATTTGTCCGGATGAGTTGCGACGGAGTTGGCTTCCAGTCGACTCCCAGGTTGGTCGAGATTCGTTTCGAGAGACGGGAAGTGTCCGCGATTTGTGCGCGCGTCAGGGCGGGATTTTCCATGGAGATCGGAGTACCGGCCAGATCGGAAAATGATCCCGTGTAGGTCCAAGTTGGAGTGGACTGGTAGGTTTGGTTGATTTCGTTCGTCGAGGTCGCATCGAACGAGACGCCGAGATTTTTGGCGATCGGATAAATCACGCTGGCTTCAAAGGCAGGCTGGATCTTGTAGGTGCTATCGTTCACCGGACCGACGGTTTTCTTCAAGGTGGGCTGCAGCGAATTGACGTTGAAAAATACGCGGCCGGAATAGCTCGGGTCCGCCTGCTCAAAAGCGCTTTTGGTGATGAGGTTAATCTGGCCGCCCATGGAGTTCGCCGGCATATCCGGTGTAATGACCTTGATGAGTTCAACGCGTGAGGCGTTATTGATGGAGAGTTGGTCGAGTGCGACCTCGCGACTGAGATTGCCCGGCGTCGCCGATGCGACCGGCATGCCGTTGATCATGATAGCCGTGTCTTCCGGGCCGAAGCCACGGACCGAGACGGTGGTGGCATCCGAGTCAGCGTAACCTTGGGAATTGCCATTGAAGGAACCGTAGTCGACCTGCACGCCCGGAAGGAATTTGACAAACTCTCCGACGTTGCCGTTCGGTATGTCGCCGAAGGCGTCGGTGGAAACGACGTTCTTGATGTTGATGGACGACCGCTGCTCGGCGATCGCGACGGCATTGGCGTTGTGATAGCGCTCGGCGTTGACCGTGAACGGATCGAGTTTTACAGTCCCATTTTTAATTTCTGTCGCACTGGTCGCCCGGAACGTGAAATCCTTCGTGGCCGGTGCGCCGCTGGTGACGGTGACATCGACGCTTTGCTGGGTCTCGCCGACATAGTCGGCGTGGATCGTGACTTGACCCACCGGTACGTTGTCCAATTCATAATCGCCGTAGTCGTCGGAGTACGTCTGTAGATTCGTGCCCTTCACGGCAATCGTGACGTTTTTAAGATACGCCCCGTTGGAGGCGTTGAGGACCTTGCCTTTAATCGTACCGGTGGATTTTGTTTCGGCGTGGGCTGCGGTGGGGTGCAGTGTGGTGACTAAAATCAAAGCGAGCAGGGAAAAACTCGATCGCTTTATGAAATTAAACGCGGCCACAACAGTGGTCCGGTAATTGAAGATGCAGCACATACGTAGCTCCGGGGTTTTTTGGTGGGGAGCGAAATCGATATTTCGCCATGAGTGGGGACGGTTGCTTTATACCATGATGGAATGAGCGATTCTTCCCGAAATACGGCTAATTTTGTCGGTATCCTAATGATCGGGGATCGGGAGCCGGTGACGCGTGGACGGGATGCGCGCCATTTCCGTGACGCCCGGAAAGCGATCCAGACATCGCGATGGACTCAAAGCCGGAACAATTCCTCGGAGCAGAGAGCACCACAGAATACACTGAATACACAGAAAATCAGATTAATGAATTCAGGTCCGGCGACCTATGCGCCCATCGCCTGGCGCCTGCTCAATTGATTCTCATATGATCTCAAAAATGTTCATTCTGTGTATTCTGGATCTTCTGTGGTTAAATAAATCCGGTGTATGGTTTGCCTAAGACTTTTCGCCTGTGGCGACGGGCGTCCGGCACGGTGCCATAGGATTGTTGACAGTCTCTGCCATAGGATCGTTGACAGTGGTGAGGGCGCGCAAGCTTGGGGACTATGCCATGGAAAGACTCTTCGGTATTTCGCCAGAGATGCGAATTGGTACAGGCGATGATGGCC
>DASYDH010000048.1:0-66322 GCA_036499685.1 Lacunisphaera sp.
AGACCCTCCTCCGGACAGCCGAAGCGCGCACCGCCGAGGAACTCCTCTCCGCCATCGCTCACGCCCTCCAACGGGTCTCCGCCCACGACGCCGCCAGCTGGTTTGCCGCCTGCGGCTATAGTATTATTTAATATGCTCTAACAAACGGGCGCTCCAAGAAGCTGGAGAATCATGAACACGCGATTGCATTGTTCTACATGCATTACAACTTTTGCCGTATCCACTCTACATTACATGCCACGCCAGCGATGCGTGCGGGCATTGCCACCAAAGCTTGGGAATTGAGCGACATCGCCGATTTGCTAGACGTAGCAGAAAGGTTGGCGGCCTAAAAAGACTCAGGCCATAGACTTGTGGTCTATGGCCTGCATGGGGAACTGTTACGTAGCCCATAGTGCCTTACGGCACGGAGTTGTTTCGGCACAATCGACACAATTGTTTGTTTTTCAAGGGAAATGTGTGATAAACTTAGCCGGGCCACGCCATAATTTCTTTGTAAGTTACTACCAAACAATCCAATGGCATCACCTAATCCCAGCCGCAAAGTCATAGCCTATGTGGATGGTTTCAACCTATATTACGGTTTATTGAAAGATCGGCCCGACCTGAAGTGGCTAAATCTTAACAAGTTAGTCAAGATGCTCTTTCCTCACTATGAATTGGGTGGAGTGAAGTATTTCACGGCAGAAGTTGAGGACGCCTCACGTAAAGAAAGGCAGAAAATGTATTGGAGGGCGCTGAGAAAAGAAGGGGTAAAAGTCATTCCAGGTCGCTTAGAATACAGAGAGAAAAACTGTGGAGTGACCGCCTGCATGCATCACGGTCCGCGAACACACCGCATACCGGTTGAAAAAATGACTGATGTTAACATCGCCTTGCATGCTGTGACGGATGCTAGAAATTTAGGCGCAGACGCCATCTGTATAATATCTGGGGATACCGATTTAATTCCGGCAATGGATATGATTCGTGCAAATTTCAAGATTCAACGCTTTGCTTTTATTCCATGCACGGAAGCTATGCTCAGTTATCGACGCGTTGATGAATTTGGAATGCATGATTGGGAAACAAAGCGTCTCAAAGAAGAAGTTCTGAGCAGTTGCCGATTTGAAGAGGAAATCATTGTCGCAGACGAGCAGCCAATAATTTGTCCGGCGGCTTGGAGGCGTGCAAAGTACGTTCCGATTAAGATAAATTAGCTTTAGCCGCTTTCTCATTTGTCCAATATGGGTACTGACTCGGTTACAGTTTACAGTTTTGCCGAACGGCTGACCTGATTGCAGGGAGGCAGAGCGATCGTGAAACTGCGCGGCGCCAGTGAGTAGATCTTTCTGGCCGGTGGCGGAAAAGGTCCACCGGTCGCGGGAATTGCGAATCGACTTGCGGGGGGCTCTCCGTTGTATGGCGGCGTTGGTCAACCATCCATGAGATCATTTGTCCTGCGTTTTTCGTCGCGCCCGATTGTGGCTGCGCTGGTTGCCATTGCGTCGATGCTCACCGCCTTTGCGGGTTCGCCTCCGCTCGACGTGGTTTTGCAGCTGCCTTACACGCACCAATTTCAATTTGCCGGACTATACGCTGCGCAGGCGAAGGGATATTTTCTGGAAGAGGGCATCAAGCTCGACTTGCGGATCACGAATGAAGAGCGAAAAAGCGCGATCGCAGAGGTGTTGAGCGGGCGGGCGGGATTCGGCATTGCCCAAGGTCCACAGTTGGTGACCGGCCGCTTGGAGGGAAAGGATTTGGTCGTGGTGGCGGCGATCATGCAGCATTCGCCCCTGGTGCTCGTCGCCCGCGCGTCGGATAACATCCGTACTCCGCACGATTTACTCGGCCGGCGGGTGGCGTTGGATCAAACCTCGCTGGTTTCGGAAGTGCGACTGATGCTGGAGCGGGAGGGGGTGAATCTTAACAAGATCACCATTGTGCCCAACCGCTGGGGGGTGGACGAGATTCAAACGGGCGTCGCCGATGCGATGAGCACTTTTGTGAACGACGGACCGTACGAACTCGAAAAGGCGGGGATCAAGATAAACGTCATCCGCCCGATCGACTACGGGATCGATTTCTATGGCGATTGCCTTTTCACGACCGACGCCATGGTGCGGAAAAATCCGGCAGTCGTGGAGGCGGTGCGGCGGGCGACGATCAAGGGCTGGCATTACGCGCTGCTGCATCCGGACGAAATGATCGATTTGATTGTGAACCAGTACAGTGAGCGGAACCACTCCGTGTCGCGGGATGGGCTCCGGAATGAGGCTCGGGAGGTGGCGCGCCTGATCAATGCCGACCTTGTCAGCATCGGGCATGTGAACGAGGGCCGCTTTCGGGTCATGGCGAATGCAATTCTGGCCACGGATAAAAACGGGAATATCTCGCGCATGGATGGTTTTGTCTATGCCTCGCCGGAAGATGAGTCGAATCGCTATCAATGGGTTCTCCGGTGGTTGCGTTGGGGGCTGGTGGCGGTGGTGTTTTTCGGACTGGCCGGGGTCCTGGCCAACTGGCGGCTGCGCCGGTTGGTGGAGTTACGCACGAAGGAATTGCAGGATTCGGAGCATCAACAGCGTGAGATATTTGACGGCGCGCCCGCGCCGATTGTCCGTAACGACTACAGTGCGATCCTGCTCCATTTGGGCCGGCTGCGGGCGGATGGAGTGAGCGATCTCAAGGCTTTCCTTGATCGAAAGCCCGGGCTCGTGCGTGAGTGGTATGAAATGGTCCGGGTAATCGATGCCAACCGCCTCGCCTTGGAAATTGCTTCGGCGGCTACCGTCGACGAGATGGACCGGAAGCGGAGGAAGAATCTTACGTTGGATTCCATTGACGGTTTTCCCCGGGAGCTGCTCGCGATTTGGGAGGGCACCGATCACTTGCGCCTCGAGAAATCCATGGTGAATGTCGATGGCCGCCGCCGCGACTCACTGATCAATTGGTCAGCTCCGCTGGTTGGCGGGCGGCCCGACTATTCGCGGGCACAGTTGGTTTATACGGACCTGACGGAAATTCGCGAGGCGGGGCGCGCTTTGCGCGAGAGCGAGGTGCGTTTTCGCCGGCTCTTTGAAAACTCGCCGCTGGCGATCGTGGAATTCGACAACACCGAGTTGGTGCCATGGTTGGAGCAACGACGCGCGGAAGGGGTAGAGGATCTCGCCGCCTATTTTATCGAACATCCCGGGGCCAGAATGGACGCCATTCAGCGCCTGCCGTTGTTGGATGCGAATGAAGCGACCCTGAAACTGCTCGGGGCTTCCTCAAAGCAGGAACTCATTGCGCGACTCAAGGACATGTTCACCGAGAATACGATCGCAACCCGCTGCGATATCATCGTTCGCATTTGGAACGGCGAGTTTGCCATGGAGGGGGAAATCGAGGTGAAGCGTCTGGATGGGCAGCTGCGGATGCTGGCGTTTAACTGGCGCACGGAGAGCGAAAACGGGAAACCGCTTTTGCGTCGGACGCAGACGCTGTTGGTTGACGTGACCGAAAAACGGGCAGCCGAACTGGCATTGCGCGAGAGCGAATCGCGCTATCGCGAGCTCTTCGAAAGTGCGGTCGGCGGCATTTACCGCTCCACGCCGGAAGGAGGATTCATCGCCGTTAATCCGGCGCTTGTCCGGATGCTGGGATTTGAATCAGCGCAGGAATTGATGGAGTGCGAACTCAATAAGGATGCGCGTCCATTCTATGTTCAACCCGGTCGACGGGAGGAATTTCTATCGCAGATCACAAGCGGTGATTTTGTGACAAATTTCGAATCGGAGGTTTTGTGCAAGAACGGCAGCACCATCTGGATTTCGGAAAACGTGCGCGTCGTGCGCGATGGCCAGGGCAAGGCGCTTTACTTCGAGGGGTTTGTCTCGGATATCACCAAGCACCGCCGATTGGACGAAGAAATGCAGCGTGCCTCGAAACTGGAAGCGGTCGGCATTCTCGCCGGCGGCATCGCCCATGATTTCAACAACATCCTGACCGCCGTGCTCGGCAACATTGGCCTGACTGAGATGGTGCTCAAAAAAGAGGGCCAAAGCAGCGAGTTGCTGCATGAAGCGAAGCGCGCGGCGTTGCGCGCCCGGGATTTGACGCAACAGCTGCTGACCTTTGCCAAGGGAGGCGAACCGGTGCGCGCATCGGTGGATTTGTCCGAATTGCTGCGAGAGACCGCGGGTTTCGCGCTGCATGGCGCGAAGGCGCGGGCGGAGTTTCACCTCGCGGACGATCTTTGGCCGGTCAACGCCGACAAGGGCCAGCTTGGGCAGGTCGTGCAAAATCTCGTCATCAATTCCGTCCAAGCCATGCCGGCGGGAGGAACCATTGCCGTGTCCGCTGACAATCGACGGGTGGAAGCGGATTCCGGCAATCTGCCGCTGCCTCCCGGGCGCTATGTGCATCTGGCGGTTTCAGATTCCGGCACGGGGATTTCCGCGGAAAATCTTTCCCGGATATTTGACCCGTATTTCACGACCAAAAAGCAGGGCAGCGGTCTCGGGCTTGCGACGGTTTATTCAATCGTCAAAAAGCATCAGGGGTTGGTCGAAGTTGAATCGCAGCCCGGGAAGGGAACCACTTTTCACCTCTGGCTGCCGGCGGCGAATCGGGCCGTACCGCAAAAAATCACCGAGGTGATCGTGGGTATTCCGCTTCAGGCGCGGATTCTTTTCATGGACGATGAACAACCGATTCGCGACATCGCGCGCGCATTCATGCACCGGCTGAACGTGGAATGCGAACTCGCGATCGATGGCTCGGAAGCAGTGAAGAAATATCAGGAGGCGTTGGACGCGAACCGGCCTTTTGACATCGTTGTGATGGACCTGACTGTTCCGGGCGGCATCGGCGGGCGTGAAACCATGGAGCTGTTACAAAAAATCGACCCCGCAGTGCGCGCGATCGTATCGAGCGGTTACTCGCAAGATCCCGTGATGGCCAACTATCGCGCGCATGGCTTCCGCAGCGTCCTACCCAAGCCGTACGACCTCGGCCAGCTGCGCCATGCGCTGGAAGAAACCATGAGCGTGCGCGAAGGATCAGCGGCGGGTATTTGACGATCCTCATTTGACCAAATGCGGCCTTGGTGGCAGCGTGGAAAATTCCATGGAGAACGCCCCCAAGTCCGTCATTCAGTCCGTCCTTATTTGCGCGGTCGTCGGTATCAGCGCCGCGTTCTTTATGACCATGAGTGGTTGTCTTGCACCGACCGCAGGTGCCGGCGAGCGGTTCGGCGTTGCGACTTACGTGCGGGGAGATCTGGAGGCCTCGTTGGCCAAGGACTTCAATTCCGTCCTCGACGCGACGCATAAGGCGATCAAGGAACTTGGGTTCGCTGAGATCAGCGCCAAAAAAGAGGGACTTGGTACTGTGGTTATGACGCGGGCGACGGGTGGCCAAAAAATCGAGATATCGATCACCCCTGCGGGCAAAGACCTGACTGACATAAAGATTCGGGTCGATTTGTTCGGCGACGAGCAGCTTTCGCGATCTCTTCTCGACAGGATCAAAGCCGGAATATGAGCGGGTGAGGGTGTTGCGAGCGGCAGCGTGAGATGCGGGATTGCAATGCGGTCGTAAGAACCTGATATGAAAGGTTAACTATTCCATGCTGCGTAAGCTAATTTCCAAAATCCGGCAGAGTTTCACCAAGGACGAGAAGAGTCCGGCGAACAAACCGGCTCACAAATCAGGCAAACCCGCTCCCAAGAGCGGGGAACATCGTCATGAAAAGCGCAGCGGCGGTCACGGACACAAGGCTGCACCAGCCCGGCCTCTCGCCCACTCTCCGTCCCACGCAAAGCACGCGCCAGCGCCCCGCCCGGCCCCGGCACAATCTCGCCAGCCAGTGGCTCCCAAACCGCTGCCCGAGGTTCCGAAGCTGGACACGGCGTTTACCCAGCTCGGTCTTAACGACCGGATTGCCTATGGCGTCCAACAAATGGGCTACGAAAGTCCCACCCCGATTCAAGCCCAGGCCATTCCCGTGGTGTTGAGTGGTCGGGACGTGATTGGCTCCGCGCAAACGGGCACGGGCAAAACAGCGGCATTTGCGCTGCCGATTCTCCACCGGCTCGCCCAACACGGTGCGATGCGCGTTTTGATTTTGGAGCCGACCCGCGAGCTGGCCGTCCAAGTGGAAGAGGCGTTCAAGAGCTTTTCCAAATACACGGACCTGAACGTCACAGTGGTGTATGGCGGCGTCGGTTACGGCAAACAACGCGAGGATCTCGCGCGTGGCGTGGATATTTTGGCGGCAACGCCGGGTCGCTTGCTCGACTATATGGAGCAGGGCGAAATTCGCCTCGATCACATCGATATTCTCGTGCTCGACGAAGTTGACCGGATGCTCGACATGGGCTTTCTGCCCGACGTGAAACGCATCGTGCAGAAGGTGCCGAAGACGCGGCAAACGCTTTTCTTCACCGCCACGTTGCCACCCGAGATCGAACAACTTGCCGCTTGGGCGTTGCGCGATCCGTTTAAGATCGCGGTGAGTCGCGAGCGTTCGACGGCCTCCACGGTTTCCCACGCTTTCTATCCGGTCGTGCAGGCGCAGAAATTCGATCTGCTCGCGCATTTGTTGGAAGAGACCCACTACAAGAGCGTCATCATTTTTTCGCGTACGAAAGCCGGCGCCGATTACGTCGCCAGCCGTCTGGGCCACGCTGGGCACACCTGCGCGGTGATGCATGCCGATCGCAGCCAGCAGGAACGCACCGATGCCTTGAAGGGATTCAAGTCCGGCAAGTTCGAGGTGCTTGTGGCGACGGATGTCGCGGCCCGCGGTCTCGATATCGCCGGCGTTTCCCACGTGATTAATTTCGACGTCCCGGAAAACCCCGAAGATTACGTCCATCGCATCGGCCGCACCGGTCGCGCACAGAATACTGGAGACGCCTTTACGCTCGTGACCGAGGAAACCTGGCGCGACGCGCGTTCGATCGAGCGGTTCGTCGGCATGACGATCGAGTGGAAAAAGGTGGAAGGTTTTAATTACACGTACTCGGGCATTTTCGACGGCGGAGGCATGCCGCAACTCGCCCCGGAAAAGCCCAAGAGCCGGCTCACCCGGGGCGGTCGGCGGTAGGCGGAAAGACACACGCCGCACGTTACATTTTGAAAACGAAAAAATTCCTGCTTGAAACATATTCCTTTAGAGGAATATGTAGTCCATATGGAACTGCTGAGAATATACGAATGCCTCTGTGATCGCACCCGCCTGCGTTTGTTAAATCTCCTGGCGCAGGGTCCGCTGTGCGTTTGTCATTTTCAGGAAATCCTGCGGGAGCCACAGGTGAAAATCTCCAAGCATCTGGCCTATTTGCGCCAACGTGGGCTGGTAAAGGTTGAGCGCCGGGGCAAATGGATGGTCTATGAATTGCCGGGGAAGCCGTCCCGCGAACTTAAGGCCAACCTCGCCTGTTTGCAGGATTGCGCGCAAGAGGAAGCCGTCTTTCGCCGGGACGTGGAGCGATTGGGCAAACTCGACCGAAGCTGCGCGCCGGTCGGCGCAACTTCGGATACAGGCCAACGCTGTTGCTGAAGAATTTATCATGACAACCAACGAAACACCCATCGACACTCCCACCCTGGCCATTTCCTCGCTTCGACGCGCGCTGGCGTCCGCCTCTGCCCTCCCGATCACGGTGATCTGGCCGGACGGTGAACCAATCGAGGCGCATTTCCACGTGACCGAAGTCGGGCGAGTGCAGCGTGATTTCGTGGACTGTGGCGGCACGGTGCGCCAGGTCGTGACATGCCTGCTGCAAACATGGGTGGGCGACGATCTCGATCATCGCATCACTGGTGGCAATCTCCTCAAGGCCTTTCTTCATGCCGACCCGGTTCTTCGTGGCGAGGACCTGCCGGTGGAACTTGAGTACGAGGCCCGCAATGTGGTTCAATTGAAAGTTCTGACTGCGGTTGCGGAAGGGAAGCAAATGGTGATCAGGCTGGGAAAGAAGCACACCGATTGTCTGGCCAAGGAATTATGCGTCCCCGATTCACGGAGTGGCGTCGGCGCCAATTGTTGCTGATTCCATTTTGTCTTTATGGATGTTTCCAAGCCGATCGTCCTGATTCTTTGCACCGGCAATTCATGCCGCAGCCACCTTGCCGAGGGCGTGTTGCGTTCCATTGCCGGCGATTTTTTTGAAGTTGCCAGTGCGGGTTCGGTGCCCGCTGGTTACGTCCATCCGCTCGCCATCGAAGTCATGCGTGAGATCGGCATCGATATTTCCGGTCATCGTTCGAAGCACTTGCGCGAGTTTTTGGATCGTCCAATCGAAACTGTGATTACCGTTTGCGGCAATGCCGACCAAGCCTGCCCGATTTTTCCCGGCCAGGTGAACCGCCATCACTGGCCGTTCGAGGATCCGGCGCACGCCATCGGGACGGACGCGGAAAAGCGCGAGATTTTCCGACGCGTGCGCAACGAGATCCGGCGGGTGTTCACGGCCTACGCCGATGGCCGCCGTGATGAAGTCGAAGCCGTGCGCACTTGAGTCAACTTTGTTCTCCCGATTTGCCGATGGCTGAATCTCGCACAGGCCAACTGTCATTCCTCGACCGCTATCTCACGCTTTGGATTTTTATCGCCATGGCGGCTGGCGTACTGGCCGGCCGGTTTCTACCCTCACTCCCGCGGACTTTCACGGCGTGGAGCGTCGGTACGACCTCGGTCCCAATTGCGCTTGGGTTGATTGTCATGATGTACCCGCCACTGGCGAAAGTGCGCTACGAAGAACTCGCCGGAGTCTTTCGCGACCGGCACGTTCTCGGTCTTTCCCTACTGCAAAACTGGCTGGTCGGACCGGTGCTGATGTTTGTTTTGGCCACAATTTTCCTGCGGGATCAGCCGGAATATTTTGCCGGGCTGGTGTTGATCGGATTGGCGCGGTGCATCGCAATGGTAATTGTGTGGAACGACCTCGCCGGCGGCAGCCGCGAATACTGCGCTGGTTTGGTGGCGTTCAACGCGTTATTTCAAGTCGTGACTTTTGCTCCACTGGCGTGGCTCTTTCTCAAAGTATTGCCCCCACTGGTTGGCGTCAATCTGGGCGCGTTGGATCTGTCGAGCGTGACGATCGGCGGCGTGGCCCAGAGTGTATTCGTTTATCTGGGGATTCCGTTTCTCGCGGGCTGGCTCGGACGTCGCGTCCTGCGGCGCGGCTCGGGCGGTGTCGCGTGGTATGACGGGAAATTCATTCCGTTTATCAGCCCGCTGACGTTGATGGCGCTATTGTTCACGATTTTCGTCATGTTCAGTTTGAAGGGCGATACCGTGCTTCGCATCCCGCTGGACGTGTTGCGCATCGCAGTCCCGCTCATCATCTATTTCGCGGTCATGTTCGGCGCGACCTTCTGGCTCGGCGTGCGCGCAGGAGCAGACTATTCGCGGGCGGCGACCCTGGCGTTTACCGCTGCCGGTAACAATTTCGAATTGGCAATTGCAGTTTCAGTCGGGGTCTTTGGCCTCGGTTCGGGTGCGGCATTTGCGGCTGTGGTGGGTCCGCTGGTCGAAGTGCCGGCGCTCATCGCGTTGGTCAATGTTGCGCTGATCTGGAAGCGAAAACTGGTGACGAGGACGGGGCCGACTGCCTGAAGTTTACGATCGGGCGAATGCAGGGATTCGTTTGCCAAGTGGCCGGGCGTACGCACCGTCGAAACTCTTCCCATGAAACTAACCATTCCCGCGGGCGATTTCGCCGCCTATATTTTTGATCTCGACGGCACTTTGGTCGACACCATGCCGTTGCACTACCGGGCGTGGAACCGGGCGATGCAACTAGCCGGATTGAAGGAGGCGTTGAGTGAGGATTTGTTTTATTCGCTCGGAGGCATGCCCACGCGCGGGGTCGCAGCAGTTTTCGCCAAACACTACGGCATAATGATCGACGTCGAAAAGGTGTTTCACGAAAAGGAAGCGCTGTTCACTGAGATGATGGCGGAAATGAAATATATCCAACCGGTAGTGGATTTTGCCCGCAAGATGTACGGGAAATTTCCCCTCAGTGTCGCTTCCGGAGGACCCAAAGTCGTCGTGAACCACACACTGGAACTGATGAAGCTCGCGGATCTTTTCCCGATCGTCGTCACGCCGGAAGATGTGATTCACGGCAAGCCGTCGCCGGAAATGTTTTTGCTCGCTGCCAAAAAAATGGGCGTCCCGCCGGACAAATGTCTGGTGTTCGAAGACGCCGTCCCAGGCATCCAGGCAGCAGAAGCGGCCGGCATGAAGTGGGTGCGGGTGGACAGTCGTATTCCGAAGCATTGAGCGGACGTGCGCGGATTTTGATTTGAGTTGAGGCCCGCAAGCCGGTGGGCTGGGCGCATGACTTTTGCCGATCTCGCCAATAAGGGAATCCTGAGACAACCCGTCTATGAACCGGGCAAACCGATCGACCAGGTCGCGCGTGAGCTCGGGCTTGATCCGGCGGGAATCATCAAACTGGCGTCGAATGAAAATCCATTTGGCCCGTCACCGAAAGCGGTGGAAGCGGGCGGGCGCGCCTTGCGCGAGGCGAATCTCTATCCGGACGGCGGTTATTACATCCTGCGGCAGAAGCTCGCCCGGAAATGGACTCTTGGCATGGATCAATTCATTATTGGCGATGGTTCCAATGAGTTGATCGAGCTGCTGGGCCACGCGTTTTTGTCGCCGGAGGTCGAATGCGTGATGCATCAATCATCCTTCATCGTCTACAAGCTGGTCACGCTGATGTTTGGCGCCAAGCCGGTGGAAGTCCCGCTGGTCAATATGCGTCAGGATCTGAAGACGCTGGCGGCGGCGATCACTCCGCGCACCCGCTTGGTTTTTCTCGGCAGCCCGAGCAATCCAGTCGGCACTGCCAACTCGACCGCCGAGATTGAAACGCTGGTGCGAAATTTGCCACCGCACGTGATTCTCGTTTTCGACGAAGCCTACGCCGAATATGTGGCGGATGCACCGGATCTGCGGCCCTTGATTGCCGCTGGTCACAAGATAATTTGCCTGCGCACCTTCTCGAAAATCTACGGATTGGCGTCCCTGCGCGTCGGCTACGGCTATGCGGCACCGGAAATGATTTCGATTGTGCAGCGGGCGCGCCAGCCATTCAACGTGAACGCCATTGGCGCGGCGGCGGCAGTCGCGGCATTGGACGACCACGAGTTTGTGGACAAATGCATTCGCGAAAATCGCGCGGGAATGGGTCTCTTCGAAAATTCCCTGACCAATCTCGGCGTGGAATTTGTGCCCGGAACGGGAAATTTTATTTTGATCAGGGTCGGCGATGGAATGCGCGTCTTCAACGAACTCCAAGCCCGCGGAATTATTACCCGGCCGGTGAATCCTTATGGGTTGCCGGAATGGTTGCGAATTACGATCGGCACTCGTCAGCAAAATGACCGTGCGCTTGCGGCGTTGACGGAACTCCTCGGCGGCAAAAGCTGATCCTCTTCCTCGTGGTGGACGCGGTTACGACCGTTTCGCAGCCGCGCGACGAACCCGGTCATTGATCGCCGGGGCCAGTCCGCCGGAATTTTCCGGCAGCGCTTCAATCCAGAGCTGAGCATGCCCGCCCTGATCGGCCTGACGGAGCACGCGGTAGAGATTGCGGGCGATTTCTGCCAGAGAGGCACGATGACTTAGCCAATAGACATTTGGCTTGATGCGTCCGGCTGGTTTGCGGAGAAAAATTTCACCGGTCGAGGCGGGCGAATTTGCGAGAGAAGCTTTTATTAACAACGGTGTGCGCGGGCTGTAATGTTGCGGCAACGTTCCCGGCGCAATCAGCCCGGCTTTCGGGGCACGTCCTCCTTTCTGCGTGGGGGCGCGCACGATTTTTTTGCCCAAGGCATTCTCCAACTCCTCGGCAGTAACCGCTCCTGGCCGCAGAATTTTCGGGGAGGCGGGATTACTCAGATCGATGATCGTTGATTCAACTCCGATGGCGCATGGCCCGCTGTCCAAAATCGAAAGAATCTTTCCCTTCAGCCCATCGCACACGTGCCCGGCCGAGGTGGGACTGACATAGCCGAATAAATTCGCGCTCGGCGCGGCCAGCGGAATTTTTGCCAGTTTCAGCAGGCGGCGGGTGAGCGCGTGGGCCGGGGACCGGATCGCGACAGTATTGCGTCCGGCGGTGACAATTGCGGGTACGCAGTTTTTTTTCGGCAACACGAGCGTGAGTGGCCCGGGCCAGAATTTCCGGACCAACCGGCGCGCCGTGTCGTTGAATTCGGCGAGTTCTTCGGCATGCGCCAGATCAAGCACGTGGACGATCAACGGGTCATGGGTCGGCCGGCCCTTGGCTTCAAAAATTTTCCGGCACGCGGTTTCATCGAGTGCGTTCGCCGCGAGGCCGTAGACTGTTTCGGTCGGGACTGCCACTAGTTCGCCGCGTTGCAACGCGGCGGCCAGCCGGCGGAGGTTGGCGGGGGTGGGCGAATAGGTCCGGGTCTTCACGAAAAATGGCGACAAAAAAGCCGGAGCAAATGCTCCGGCTTAAAATGGATTTGGCGCAACGCCTTATTGCATGGTCAACAGATTGCGCGCGGACTTGATTTTCGAAGTAACGCTGCGCTGTTCCTTGGCGGAAAGATGCGTGTATTTACGCGGAAGAATCTTGCCCGTGTCTGTGATGAAGCGACTCATCAGCTGCGGGCTGGTCATCGGGATCTGCTGGGGCGTGAGAGTCTGCGTGGCGGGTTTCTGTTCGTTGCTGCTCATGGTTGAAAAAGGGAGTCGGAACGTTGGGAATCCCACCAGCCCTGTCAACGGGCATTTTTGAGTTGCCAAACCAAGCGGCTCGGCCTGTTTGGAAACCCGGTTAGTCCCCGTAGCTCAAATGGATAGAGCAGGCGTTTCCTAAACGTCATATCCCGGTTCAATTCCGGGCGGGGGCACCAAATATCCTCTGGAGAAACAATCGACCGGTTAGCATTCGTTTGGGCCTGTCACATCCCGCTCTTGAAGTTCTTGTGATCGATCACTCCGCTGGCGCGGACTTGTCTTAGCGCTTTCCCGTATTCTTCGAGCAAGCGAAGGGCATAACGCAGTCGTTTGCGCAGGAAGGAATCTTCCTTGGAAAGTCCCGGGGCGTTATCCGGGGCGTTCAGATTTTCCTCCACGTGCTGGAAAATGACGTGTTCGGGAATCCAGATGAGGCGGTTGTTTTTGTACCCGCTCATGCGCAATTCGGCGACGGGATAACTGCCACCCCGCGTTGCGGAAACGGTGGCGATGAGCGCGGGCTTGTGGCCGATCTCGTCCGCCGTGCAGTTGAGCAGAAAATTTTTCACGCCGGGCGGGACCATTCCACCCCATTCCGGTGAAACGACCACCAGCGCGTCGGCGGATTTGAGTTCGCTCGAAATTGGATTCCACAGTGCGTCGGGCGCACCACCGGTTGATTCATCCCACAACGGCAGGGGGTTGCCGCTCAGACTATAAAGGTAGGCTTCTGCGCCCGCGTGTTCGTTGGTTAGAACAGATTTAATGTACTTCGCGACCTTGAGCGACTGGGCTTCGATCCGATGGCTTCCGCTCAAAATGAAAAATTTCATGGATCACCGATGTCCGAGCTAGGGCTTGCTTGCAAGCCGCTCACGCTTAACGTTTCAGGCCTGTGCCAAATTCATTCGGCGAACTTTTTCGAATCACCACCTGGGGCGAGAGCCACGGGCCGGCCGTTGGCGTGGTCGTCGACGGCTGCCCGCCGCGCCTGCCGCTGACCATCGAGGAGATTCAATCTGACCTCGACCGCCGTCGTCCGGGTCAGAGCGACATCACCACGCCCCGCAAGGAAGCTGATCAAGTTGAAATCCTGTCGGGCGTTTTCGAGGGAATGACCACCGGTGTCCCCATCTCTTTGGTGGTGCGCAGCAGTGATCAGCGCCCGGCCGCATACGATGAAATGAGGGAGAAATTCCGCCCCTCTCACGCAGACTATACTTATCAGGCAAAATACGGCCATCGAGATCACCGGGGTGGCGGACGTTCCTCCGCGCGCGAGACGATTGGTCGTGTCGCGGCTGGGGCCATCGCGCGAAAAATTCTCCATTTAGCAGGCAACGTGGAAGTGCGCGCCTACGTGACGCAAATCCACGACCTCATCGCACCGCCGGTTTCACATTTTCCGAGTCTCGCCGAAGTGGAGGCATCCGCGGTTCGTTGTCCGGACGGCAACACAGCCGCCCGCATGATCGAACGCATCAAGCAGGCGCGAAGCATGGGCGATTCGGTGGGCGGCGTCATTGAATGTCGCTGCCGGAATGTGCCGGTCGGCTTGGGTGAACCGGTTTTCGACCGGCTCGAAGCAGATCTGGCGAAGGCGATGTTGTCGCTGCCGGCCACGAAAGGTTTTGAAATCGGCAGTGGATTTGCCGGCACGCTGCTCAAGGGTTCGCAGCACAACGATGCCTTTCTGCGCGAAGCCAGCCGGATCAGGACCGCCACCAATAATTCCGGCGGGGTGCAGGGCGGCATCAGCAACGGTGAGGAAATCGTCTTTCGTGTCGCGTTTAAACCCACGGCAACCATTCTCCAATCGCAAAAAACTGTCGACGTGTCGGGAGCTGAAACGGAGCTGCTGGCGCGCGGTCGCCATGATCCATGCGTGGTGCCGCGCGCGGTGGTGATTGTCGAGGCGATGGCGGCGCTGGTGCTGGTCGACCACTGGATGCGGCACCATGCGCAGAACCAGGCGTTTAAGTTTTAGCTTTTACCATCGGGGATTGGATTCATCCGTCGCGTTTTGCGACTGACAGTTGCATTCCCGGCGCTCTTGACGATCTTCGTCTGCAAATGACCTCCGTCTATTTCATCATTGGAACGCCCAACTCCGGACGGCGCGGAATTGTGCGTGATCTCATTGAGAATGGCTTGGGCGAGCAGGATAAATCGGTGGTATTGGTCGCAGCTAGCGAGGCCGCTGCTCCCGTCGACGAGAAACTTACGGCGTTGCCGAATACGAAAATCCAGCGTTGGGAGTGGACGCCGGCGGAGCTGCCGGCGATCGAGGGAATCGAAGGCGCGACGATTTTTTTTCTCTCCGACTCGCGCATCAGCCCGATCGACCAGGTTGAGGCGTTAAAGCCATGGTTGGTTCAGCACGATGCCGAACTCGCGCGGATTTTTGTCACGGTCGACTGCCAGTTTGCGGAAAAACATCCAGTGCTAAAAACATGGTTTGCCGCGTGCATCCATTTTGCCGATGTGGTTTTCCTGACGAAACGCGAGGGCGTTGCCAACAAGTGGATGAGCGATTTCATTAAACAATTCACCGACGAGCACTTCCCGTGTCATTTCGTGCAGGTGAAGACGAAGGGCGAACTCGCCAATCCGGCGTTGCTGCTCGATCCCACGCCGCGGCGGGTCTCGCAATATTTCGAGGAAGGGGAAGTCTACGACGTCGAAGGCCTCGAAACCGACGATGAGGACGAGGGAGACGACGACACCGGGCTTCTGCCCGAGGAACCCTTTTTCACCCGGGATCGCAGCGGTCGGCGCGAGAAGGAACTCCCTGACTTCCGGGAATATCTTCCCTCCGGAAACTGAAGCCGGGGAGCTGGAAAACGACGGACCTGCGCAATGAGTGTGGCGCAACATCGCCCATCGCGGCTTACGTGCCGGAGTAGAGTTAATCGGCGAAGATTTCGCCGCGGGCATTGATTGGCTTTATTTGTGGCTTGCTCAGTTTCGGCGGGCGCGGGAGTTATTTGTTCATGACCGCAGAAGCAGGTGCTCTTCCCCCCCAGTGCCGATTCGTGCCGATCATGCCCACGGAAGCGGTGGGCCACCTCCGGCTTTGCGCAGTCGTTCAGCAAGGTTCTCAATCGTCGCTGATTTTGCTCGGCTCTTCTTGGCTGGGACGAGCCTATCTTGGGGCACTCGTGGATGCGAACAACCAGCTGCACGCGTGGCTGGAATTGTGGGTGCAGTCGGCGGGCGAACGCACGGCGCTCGACGAGCGCGAGGTGGGGACGAATCCCGAGATCGACGCCCGGTGGAAACGTTGGGCCGGATCCTTTGCCGGCGATGCGAGGCTCGTCGCCACCGGGTGGGAAGCGAACCATCCTTCGCCCGTGTGGCTCGATGTGGAAAAGGCCCGGGCGGTCGTGCCGCGTGACGCCAGCTCCGGCGAATCTTACGAACTTTGCACGGACGATGCCGCCCTGATGGTCGGCGGCCTCGATTCCTTCAGCGACTCGGCGCGCCGTTTTTTGGCGGTCAAAGGTCAACCGGGTGCGGGTTTTCTTTCTTCGCTCGCGGATGTTCCAACCGGCGCGCGCAGTGCGGCCGAAGTTCTGCCCGACGGGGGCAAGGGCATGATTCCATTCAATCCCGAGGCGGGTTTTGTGTTGGTGCGCCGGCTCGCTCCGCTCGAATGGGAGGCATACTCGGGGTTGCTTTCGGGACGGACTTTTCGCGGTCTTTCCGCTGGCCGTCCACCGGTGAAGCTCGGCGGGCCCTACGCTGCGCTCGAGGACTGGGACCGGCTCCAGCAAAATGGAGCTTACCTGTTTTCCAGCAGCCGGGGTCGGGCCGGGCGTTTCAACGAGACCTTTCATTTAAAGCTGCTGCTGCTGCAATCGATGCTGCGGGAAGTGCGGGCCGCCGTGGCGGCGGTTCAGGTGCCCCTGCTCAATCTCGGACCGACGACGTTCCGGGTGGATCTCTCCCCACAGGCTGGGGCGCTTCCGGTGCTGTGGACCGCGCGCGCGGTACTGTCGGACCCCGCCGCGACGCTTTCGCTGACGGCTGCGGGTGAACTGCGGTATTTCAAACCGGTGGCCGGATTCGGCGCGTCGATCTTCCGCCCCGAGGGAGCCGGCCGCGCGACGCGAGGTCGGGGGGATTTGCGCCTGCGGAAAGTGATGACCTCCGGTGGTCGGACACAGGTGGAAGCGACGGTGGTTTCGCCGGAAATATCCGCGGCCTCACCGCGCGATCTGGTGAGCGTGCGTTTGCCTTTGCCGGGGGCGGGCGCGATCGATCTGGTCGGTAACATTGATGCAGCCGAGGCGCTGGCGCAGGGGGAAGCGCGGTTCCGCACGGCCCCGCTGACGCTGAGCCCGGCGATTCAATCGACGCTGACGGGTTTGGAAGGCGGCGTTTTTCCCGGCACTCCATTCGAGACGATTCCGTTGCTGAGCACGCCGGTGGATCTTTTTGCCCTGGGCGTATTGGGGGTGCAGCTTTTCCTCACCGGTTCTGGCAAACCGCTACCCACCGCGCTCGATGAACTGCTCAGTATGGTGCGCGCGGCCGGCCCCGAGGGCAAACCGGGCGAACGCTTTCAATCACTGGCGGCCGCTGATGCGCGGTGGTCGCAGTCGCTCGGTTCGCATCACCACGGCCATGGTGTCGCCACGAGCGATGAAGCGGCGGGATTGTTGCCGGTTGAATTATGGTGGGACACGCTGGCGACGCTCGGACGGTTCTTTGCGGGTTCGGGTGCGCATGCCTTCTGCCGTGATTTCGGCGATGCCCCCGCCTACCAGCTCGAAGCCGCCTTTGACGCCCCGTTGGCGGCGCTCGATGCGCTGGTGTTGCGCAGTCAGAGCCTGCTTTTGTGCGACTGGCCCAGCAACCGCGAGATCGCGCGGGTTATTCAAAAGGTGCGCTGATTGTCAGCGCTACACGGCTACGCCCGTCGTTGGCAGCCGGAAATTTTCGCCGTCGAATTGGGCCGGGCTTCAACCGGGTCTTGCTTGTCGGGGAGAAAGATTATTTCCTGCGAGTGCTTTCCTTTCCTCGTTTTTCCGCACTGAAATGAATTCCTTATACCGTCTCCGTTTCATCCTGGGTCTTGCCGGTTTAATTTTCGCCCTGGGCGGCTGCGCCTCGGCGCCCACACCCAAGGCTTATGGCGTCAAAATCACGCTCGATACCCCGCTGGTCGGCACCTCGGTGCAAATCGATCTGGTGGGTGTCAACGAGCTCGCCGACCTGCCGAAATGGCAGAATTATTCGGTGACCGATTACTGGCAGCCCAACAATTCCTTCCGGCGCGATGCGCGGAAATACACCATGCAGTTCGGCCGTGACACACCCAACACCCAGACGCTGCTCTCCACCGATCCACGTTGGGCGGAGTGGCTGAAGACGGGCGCTTTGCAATTGGTGATCGTGGCGGATCTGCCCGGCACGCAGACCGACCAGGCGGGCAATGCCGATCCGCGGCGCCTGATCCTGCCTCTCGACAAGGCAGCGTGGGGCGGCAAAGTGGACACATTGGAAATCCTCGTTCAGGAGAGCGGCCTGCGTCTGATGACGCCGCGCAAACCTTAATTCATTTTTCCCAGTGAAGAGCGGAATGATTTCCGCGAAATTCCAGTATGCCCGAATACGGCGGCTACGACTCGCGACGCCACCACGCCCAATCAGCGCTCACCAGCGTTCATGAAGCGGTTGCGAGCGATGGCCGCCCCGGCCGGTTTGCGCTGAAGATTTTTCATCCGCCGCCTTCGACGGATGTTCGCCGATTGTATGCGATTGAAGGATGGTTGATCGCCGCCGAGCGGCAACGCGACGCGGCGAAGAACGGAGGAAGTGCGGTGGTGGAGGTGCTGGCCTGCGGGCGCTGCGTCGAGGGTGCCTTCATGGTGACGCCGTGGATAGATCACGCGTTCGAACCATTGATGGAGACAATTAGCGCCAAGGGAGATCTCCTGCGGGCGATGGCGGAATGTTTGCTCGCGGGGCTGGCGGGCTGGGAAAAACAATTTGGCGGACCACACGGCCGCTTGAAGCCGGCGAATGTTTTTTTGAGCGGATCCGGGCCGCTCACTTCGTTGGCCACGCAGTTTTCCGATCCTTGGTTTTTGCCCCGCGCAAAGCCGGAAGAATTGCGGGCGCGGGATCTCGCGGCGATCGGGGCGATGCTGGTCCAGGTGGTGCGACGCCGGAGTGCCGGCGGCTGGCCGATTGAGGAAGCTCCGGAATGGCGTTCGCTCGGCCGCGCCGGGTCCGCCTGGCTCGCTTACTGTAATTACCTGTTGAATCCGCAGCCGGCCGCGGGCGAGCTGACGATTGAGGAGGCCCGCCGGCGGTTGGAGAAGATCCCGCGGGATGCCCGGCCCGGTCGGAACGTTGCGTTACTTTCGGGCACGGTTATATTGCTGGCGGCGGGTGGCGTGGTGGGTTTTGCGCGCTTTGGCGATCCGAAGGGGATGCCGCTTACGCTGAGGAAACTAGCCGAAGCCACGGGCAACGAACGCGCGTTCCGCACCGAGATCACCCCCGACTGGGCGCGTCTTTGCCGCGCGTGGGGTTCGTGGCTCGGCGACGTTCAGCGCAACGGGGAGCGCTGGGATCACGTCGAGAATTTCTGGCCGCCCGCTGATCCGCTGCGCACCGCGCTGGCCAAATTCCAAGCGAACGCGGACAAGCTCCGGCCCCAGACGCTCGTGTCCGCAGCCGCCGGTGAAACCCGCCTCGGCGTGTTGGCCGATGCTCCGTCCGAGAAAGTGCACCGTCAATTGTTGCGCGGCACCGTGGCGGAAAGCGTCACGGATGCCTGGACGCAAGTCGACGGCCTGGCGCAGGCGTTGGATAAATGGCCGCAGTGGGATGAATTGAGGAAATTGCTGGCGATGCTCGAAGCCCGCGGTTTCACGCGCGCGGCCGCGGCGTTGCGCTCGCGCGTGCCAGTGCTCGCCACCACAGCCACGCCGGGTTCGGATGTCGTCGCGACGTTGAAGTTGTTCAACAATATCTCGCAGGATGATGCCGGCACGTTGTCGCTGACGATCCAGTGGCGGGAGATTTCGCAGCTCAGCGCGGAGATGGAAGCGAGCGGGGATCGCGTCCAGCAGGCAATGCCACGGCTCATTCTCGGTCATCTCGTGGACCGCTCCTCGCTCGGGGATTTTGCCGACTCGCTGGCGGAACCGCTGGCCGAGATGCGCCGGCGGCGCGCGCAATTTCTCGCTCCCGCGGTGGTGCGCGACCGTTTTCTCAAGGAGTCGCCGTTGCAGTCGGAAAAAACGGCGGTCACGGAAGCGGACTTTGCGCGTTGGGAACAGGAACTTGAGTTGTCCTCACACGTGCCGGCGGCGGACGATCCCCGCGCGGCTTCGGAATTTGATACGCGGGTTTCCCGGCTGACCCGGAGCGCCGGCGATTTGGAGAAAGACGCTCCGGCCGGCGAAGCGACGGCCCTGAGCCGGGCGGGTTTCGATGCGCTATTTACCCCATTGGTTGAGCAATTGAAACAATTGCGCGCCCGTGCCATCACCCGGCGCGACCTGCCGGAGGTATCTCGCGACGCCACGCAACTGACTGCGACTTTTCAGGCCCTCGAGCAGCGACTGGAAGCGACGCTCGCTTTGCTGAAGCCCGATATCTGGCTGAAGCGGGTGGGCGAACCGGCCGGGAAATTTGCCGCGTCAAAACAGCGCTGGGCTGCGTGGCAACAGGAAGCGCTGACCGGCGTGACGTCCGCGACGCTCGAGCAGGATCGAGCGCGGTTCCGTCTGTTGCGGCAGCAGGAACATGTCATTCGTGATTGGTTGGAAGGCATGGAAGGCCCGGCGGGTTTCGGTGCGCTGACGGTGCCAAGCCTGGGCGGGATTTCCAGCGACGCGGCGGATGCGCTCCGGCAATTGGAAACGACGCGCCGCGAGCAGGCGGCGAGTGCGGTCGTGACTGCCGCGCAATGGCGGGACGCGTTGCCGGTGGCTGCGTGGGCGGAGGAGGGCCCGGCGGTTCGTGCTCCGCTGGAGGCGCATCGCAAATGGTTGGATGATCTGCCCGCATTTGGTTCCGAACTCGATCGTCTCGGCACGCTGTTGAACGGCGGTTTCAGTTTGAATGAAGGCGTGGCCGAAGCGGCGGGGCAGCTCGCGCGGCGCGACGGAGTCGACGCACTGACCGGTCGCGCGGCGGGGTGGTTGAACGAGGCGAAGCAGCTGGCCTTGCTGGGAAACAGCAATGATCGGGCAGCGCTGATTGCCGCGGCGAAGGATGGCGGTTTGTCGCGTCAGCTCACAGTGTGGCGACGGCTCGGTGGCTTGACCGGCTGGCCGGCGGGCGCGGAGGAACTCGATCTTGACGGCGCGTTGGTCGGATCGATGCGAACCGTCGTCGGGCGTGACGTGAAGGATGAAGTTCGCCGCCGCGGATTGCTCGATGAGCTGACGAAGGAAACGCGGGTGCGGTGGAACCGCGCAGCGCGCAATGCGGCGCACAACGAAGGCGAACTCGCCGCCGTTTTCGAGCGGATGGATCGCTATGGGATCGGCGCGGGTGATCTGGAGGAACCGGTCGCCTACAATTTGATGCTCTGGCAGCTCAAGCACGCGATCAAGGGCGAGAGCAATCTCGGACGGTTGCGCAGTCAGCGCGACGGATTTGTGGCAAAAGCACGGGCGATGCCTTCCGGCGCGCGTCCTGAGGTTGCGGCGTTTTTGGATAAAATCGCCGCGGTAGAACTGGTCGACGATCCCAACCAGAAAGCGGCCCTGTCGCCGGCGCGCATCACCGGTTGGCAGGAGGAATCCCCGGACAATGGGTTGAGCATCATCGCGAGTTGGCAAGGGCCGGGCGGTCGCAGTGCGAAGCTGGTTTACTCCCTCGTGCAGCCGGTGGACGCCACGCCGCCATTTTACCTGGCCCAGCGAGAAATTGCGGTGGGTGAATTTATCGATTTGGTGGGCGCGAGCCCGGACGGACGCGCGGTTCTGCAGGAATTGCCGCAGTGGGCGGCGGGCGGCGACACGCTTTCCAAACCATGGAACAAGCCGATCGCGTGGCGGCCGCGTGCTGACTACAAAGGCATCGAGTTGAATCCAACGTGGATTTATCTGCCCGATGCTCAGGTGAAGGCACTCCTCGACAACGTGGATTTGCGCACCCGCACGCCGGTGCTCGCGCGGGTGGCGTCCGAGGTGCCGACGGTGCGCAGTCCGGTCCAACAGATACCGCCGGACGCAGCGCGGGTTTTCGCCGAAAAACTGCTGGGGGCACGCCTGCCCACTCCACAGGAATGGCGCACCGTCGTGAAACTTTTCCCGCCGGGAGCGGGAGGGGATTTCCGTGGGCGCGATTTTCATGAGATGTGGCAGTTCCTCGAGACTCACAGTGAAGGTGGCCAGAGTGTGCGTTGGCGGCCGAATGAGGGAGTTTTTCTGCCGTTGGTGGCTGCGGCGACCGGTGGCCTCCGGCGGCCTTTTGCTGACGATGGACAGGTGAAACCGGAGAATACGGACAGGCCGTTGTGGCTGTCGCCCGTGGACGCGGGGCCGTCGCCCGGGGGTTTTGTCAATCTTGTCGGCAATGTCTGGATCTATCTCTACGACGACGTCGGCAAACAATTCTACGTTGCCGGAGGTTCGGCGCTTTCACCGCCGGGTGTGGGTATTCTCGAACCCCTCAAGGTTGAGGCGACCGGCCTGATTGGAGCTCGGCGGGTCACCGAAGGATTCAGCGACGTGGGCATTCGTCCGGCGTTCGATGCGCCACCGGGTGTGCGGGAGCGCTTCAAGCTCTTATTGCTTGTGCAACAACAACAATTTCTATCATTTTGAAATCTTCCAATGCAGTCCACTCCAGCGAACAACGTGGCCCTGACGGATCCCGCATCGTGGGCGTCCACCTTGGGCAATCGGTTGAAATATCTGCAGGCTAATCTGGCGGAGGAAACGCCGGAAAATCGTCAGGCCTACCTTGAGGAGGAATTACGGCGCGCCTTGCAGGTGGTTCCGGCCAGCAAGCGAGGTGAGTATTTGGATGCATTGTCGGAACGCTTTCCGACTTGGGAGCTGGCGACCGTCGCGGTCAACACTCCGTCGGCCGTTACGCAGCAAACGCCGGACGAGGTGGTGAAATCTTTTTTGCAATTGGTGCCTCAGCTTTCCGCCGAGCAGCGCGAATCGGTTAAGCAGAAGCTCGTGGCGCTCGGCATGGTGGTTTCGACCAACCTGCCGCTGGAGGGCGAGGCGCTGACGGAGGTGCAGGCAAAGCTTAAACTCGATCCCAAGGACGAGATCGATCCGCAGCGGCTCGGAAAACTTTTCGCGCTGTTTGCCGACGTGACTTTCACCCTCGACCAATTGACCTGGAATGTGTGGCGCAGCGCAGCGCCGAAGTCGTCCATCCGGCGCGACACTTCGCAGGGCGACTTGCGCAGCCTGACCCGGCGCTCGCTGGCGGGTGATGCCGAAGCGTCCGCGGCGCAGGTGCAAAAACAACTCGAAGGGACGCGGCAGCTCATCGCCGGCTTGCTCGCCGGACTCGGGCCGGCCGGAAAGAATTTCGCCCGACGCTACCAGCAGCGTTATTCGCCGGATGCGATCCGCGAGGCGTTGCGGACCGAGGGCACCGGCGGCGGATTGTTTGCGAATGCCGAGGCGCGTTGCTGGAAGAAATACACCGATCTCGCGGCTGAGATTTCCCCGGCTTCGATCGAGAACGACGTGCAGGAAGCAGTCGTGAAATACGCCGAGGATTTGATTCGCGGCACCAACCGCTGAGCTGAATTTCCCGCCCGACCCACCCCATGTCATCCCACGTTCACTGGCACGAAGGACTCTTTTTGCAGCCGCATCACCTGCAGCGGCTGCAGCATTCGGTCTATGAGGAATCGACCTCGAACCGCCGGTTGTTGCGGTCCTATCCGGCGGGCGTGGTGGACATGCAATTGTCGCCGGACGAGCTCGCGAATTTCCGGCTGCGATTTGAGCGGCTGGTGGTGATTCTTCCGAGCGGCCTGGTCGTCAATTTTCCCGAGAATGCCGACCTGCCGGCTTTCGACCTGAAGCCGGTTTTTTCCACCGGTGGGACAACCTTTGAGCTTTTTCTCGGCGTGCCGCAGTGGCAGTCGAAGCGGGCCAATGCGTTTCCCGTCGGCGAAGTGGCGGATGCGCGCGCGAAGTTGTTGTTCAAGCCGGTCGAGGTCACGATCGCGGACGAGAATTCTGGGGAGAACGCCAAGTCGATTTTGTTGCGGCGGATCAATGCCCGGATCATTGGCCCCGGCGACGACCGCTCCGACCTCGAGCTGCTGCCCTTGCTGCGATTGGTGCGCTCGACTGGCGAGGCGCTGGGCCAGCCCAAGCTCGATCCGGAATACGTGCCACCGTGCATTTTCCTGTCGGGTTCGCCCGTGCTTTACCGTTTGATCCGCGACCTGGTCTCGCAGGTTCAGGCCAGCCGGCAGGAGCTGGTGGTGCAGGTGACACGCGGTGGTTTCAACCTGGAGACGATGCGTGGCACGCAGTTCGAGCAGCTCATGCGACTGCGCACGCTCAACCGTTTTTCAGCGCGCTTCGGCGCGTTGCTCAGTGCTCCGGGCGTGGCGCCGTTCGATTGGTATTTGGAATTGCGCGACATGCACGCCGAACTCGCCGCGCTGCATCCGGATCGCGACGATCTCAATCTCCCCGACTACGATCACGAGCGGCTTTTCCCGGTTTTTGAGCAACTCGACCAAAAGCTCCGCGGCCTTCTGCGCGGTGTCGTTTCCGCGAGTTTCGCCAAGGTGGATTTCACCCGCGAACCCGGCATGGTCGCCGCGACCTTCACCGAGGAAAATTTTACCCGGCCGGTCGAATACTTCCTCGGCGTGAAATCCAAACTCGATCCGCGCGAAGTCACGCGGCTGGTCGAGGACGCCGATCAGTTCAAGTTCATGCCGCGCAGCATGGCGTCGCGAGCCGTGCGCGGTGTGGTGCTGAAGGAGGAACGCATTCCGCCATTGCAGCTGCCCGCGCAAAACGGACTGACTTATTTCCGGGTCAACCGCACCGAGAGCACGCGGGTGTGGACGCAGCTGCAGCTCGAAAAAGCCGGCGTGCTCCGCTGGCCTGACGCGGACTCCAGTGATTTTGAAATCACGCTCTACATGACCCTGCCATGAGGTTCCTGTGGCCGGTCACGTTTACCGTTTCTGTTTTCTGAAATTTCCACCCCGCCATGCCCGCCCGCCTTCTCGACCTCTGTGAACCGCTGTTTCAAGCGGTCTGTCGTCTCAACCGAATGGGACGCAAGGGTTCCTCCATCGACTACGCCCTGGCCCGCGCTGAAATCAGCGATTTGTTTGAAAAGCTGACGAACACCGCGCGCAGTGACATCGGGCTCAGTGAGCAATACCGCAAGGTCGAGCTCCCGCTGATTTTCTTCGTCGACTCCATGATCGTGGAAAGCGCGCTCCCGTTCGCCGCGCAATGGGATCGCGACCGCCTGGCTAAATCGCGTAAGGAACTCGCCGGGGACGAGAAGTTTTTCGATCTGCTTGAGGAGACAATTCAGGAGACCGGAGAGGCCGCGGCGGAGCGGCTGGCAGTGTTTTATACCTGCATCGGCCTCGGGTTTACCGGCTGGTACGCGGGGCAGCCGGAATTTTTGCGGAAAAAAATGCTGGAGATCGCCCCGCGGGTGAAAACCTTCGTCGATGCGGACGAGACGGGACTCATCACGCCCGACACTTACAAGCACACCAACGCCAGCAATCTCCCGCTGCCGATGGCCGCGAGCCTCGTGCCGTTGCTGATTATTCTCACGGGCACCCTCATTATGGTGGTTGTGGTAAACATTTATCTTTTCCGCAGCACGTCCGAGGAACTGAGTCAGGCGCTCGATACGATTGCCGCCCACGATCCCGCCAAGCCGGCGGCCAAACCCTGATCCGCCGCCATGTTCGACCAATTCAAGCAGATGCCGGTGGGCATGAAGATTGTCATGGCGATCCTGGGCATCACCAGCCTCCTCGCGGTCGCGGCGATGATCGACTCGCGGACATTTGTGATCGTGGCGATCGGCATCGTGCTGCTCATCGGCATCATTTTGCTCTGGCAATTGTATTTGAAGTGGAAGGCCGGCCAGCGCGCCAAGGCGCTCAGTGGCCAGCTCTCGGCTCATTCTTCCGCGACGCCGAATGCGATCAGCGATCCGGCGCGGCGCGCCAAGCTTGACGATCTCCGGCAGAATTTCGGCCGGGGCCTCGAGAAATTTACGGCGGCAGGAAAGGATCTTTATTCCCTGCCGTGGTATGTGGTCTGCGGTGAACCCGGCTCGGGCAAGACCGAGGCCGTACGCCATTGCAATGTTGGGTTTCCACCCGGCTTGCAGGACGAAATGCAGGGCGCAGGCGGCACCATCAACATGCACTGGTGGTTCACCAATCACGCCGTGCTCATCGATACTGCGGGCAAGCTGCTCTTTCAGGAAGCGCCTCCCGGCTCGACGACGGAATGGTCGGAATTTCTCAAGCTGCTCAAGAAAGCGCGACCAAACTGTCCCATCAACGGATTGTTGCTGGTGATTCCCTCGGAAAGCCTGATCCGCGATTCGTTCGAGGAGATCCAGCGCAAGGCCGGCAAGATCGCCCAGCAGCTCGACACGATCCAGCGCACGCTCGATGTGCGTTTCCCTGTTTTCATTCTCATCAGTAAATGCGATTTGATTAATGGATTCCGTGAATTCTTCACCGGGGTGAAGGATCCGCAGCTTCAGCACCAGATGACAGGTTGGTCCAATCCGGAATCGCTCGACACGCCTTTCCGTCCCGACGCGGTCGACCAGCATTTGTCCGAGGTCGTGCAGCGCATCAGCCGCCGCCGGCTGGGGCTGTTGCGCGATCCGGTGCCGGCCGATGCGGGCAAACGACGCGTCGATGAAGTGGACGCCCTTTTCGCGCTGCCAGCCAGCATAGGCGCGCTGGCTCCGCGCCTGCGCAAATATCTCGAGACGATCTTCGTCGCCGGCGAGTGGACGGCGAAGCCGCTTTTCCTGCGCGGAATTTATTTCACCTCCGCGCTGACTGAGGGCGCGGCGTTGGACGCCGAATTGGCGACAGCGCTGGGCATGCCCGTGGACCAGCTGCCGGAAGGGAAGGCGTGGGAGCGCGAGCGTTCGTTTTTCCTGCGCGACCTGTTTGTCCAAAAGATTTTCAAGGAGCGGGGTCTTGTCACCCGCGCGAGCAACACGAACAAACTGCTCCGCCAGCGCCAGCAGATCATCGGCGGGGTCGTGGTGCTCGGTTTGCTGTTGTTCCTTGGCGTCAGCATCGTCGGGCGCACGGCGCTCAAGTCCAGCGTCGGCGGCGAACTGGCGTATTGGAGCCCGGGCGTGCGGGCGGAAAATTGGGCCGGCAATCACTGGCGGCCGGTGATCAACAACGGCTTGGATTATTCCGGCAACGATATCGTGCAGCTGTCGGATGGACGGGAATTTTCAATTATCGATTATCAGGAGAAGCTGCAGCAGCTCGTCACGACTGATCTGCACATTCCATGGATCTATAAACCCGTCGCGGCGCTCGCCGTGCGCGCCAATACCGGACGGCGTCAGGCGCAGCGCGTGCTGTTTGACGCCAGCGTGATCGCCCCGCTGGTCGATGCGAATCGCGACCGGCTGATCAATGCCACGAATTGGACGCCGGCGGATGCGGAACGGTTGGCGGCGCTTATCGAGCTGGAGGGAGCCATTAATTTGAAGGATGTGGCCGGCTACGATTCGGAGTATCCGCCCGAGGATTTCTTTGGTCCATTGCTCAGCCCCTCGCTCGCGCCCGTGCCGAACGGCACGGCCATCGCGAACCGGCTGATGAAGATTTTCGACTGGACCTATTTCCGCGGAGGCGCGGGTCGCGGGCAATGGCCCGCTGCTTGGTTGTCGCGGGGTCAGACCTTGCGTGACAACCAGCCGTTGGTACGCGGTTGGGACGCACTGGACCGTTCGATGCAATCGGCCCAGGGCGCGCAGCGGGATGCGATCCAGTCCATCCAGACCGGGCGTCTCGCGGTGATCCGTTTCAACGACGCGGAAAAAGCTTTTTTCAAGGCGATCGCCCAGCCGCGCTCGGCCACATGGGTCGCTGACGTGAGTGCCGCGTGGACCGATCTCGCATCGAATCGCGCGGCGATGGACAAGCTGGTCGTGGATTTGAAGGCGAAGACCGGTGCCACTGGCGACGTAACGCTCGATGGCAGTTATCGCGCGACGGTTGGCCGCATTCGCGCGGAAGCGGGACGGGCTTCACAACGGATTCGTGCCGCGCTGGCCAAACAGAAGGTTGCGGCGGCCAATGCCGCCAAGGCCACTTCGGGGCCCGATAGTGAGTTCACGCTTTACCGCGATCTCGAGCGCCGGTTGACGGCTCTCGATGCACAGATCACCGCGCAACTCGATCAGGCACTGTCGGCTTCCGAGCAGGCGCAGCTGGGGGTTTTGGACGCGGATACGCTCCGGCCTTTGACTGGTGGCGGTCCGTCCTATGCCGCTCGTTGCGACATCTATGCTGCAGCGATGCAAATCCTCACCCCGCCCGTGCGCGCAGGGGAATCGCTGTTTGGCCGGTTTGGCGAAAAAGTGGCGCAGCAAAACCGGTGGCTGACCTCGGCCGGCGACCGCGCGGCGAAGTACGATGGTCCGGAGCGGCAGGAATTTGGCGGGGCGATGCGCGGCCTGTTGGAGTTGTCCTCTACTTATGGCACGGAAGCCGCAATCACCGCTTATCGGCACGAACTCGATCAGACGATTCCGGAAACCCTAGGTTATCCGCTGGGTTCGGGTCCGGCGCTGGCGGCGGAACAGTTGAAAGCGACGATCGCCGCGCTCGCCAAGGTGCGGGCCGATGCGGCCGCGCCCGGTTTGCCCGCCGAAGTGGGACAGGCGCTCGAAAGCCGCTTTGCCCACGCGGCCCAGATTGCGGCGTTCGCGGCCACGCTGGTGGGTGCTGACGGAAATCCCGCGATGGTGAAAATCCAATTGATTCGCGCTCGCGATCAGGCGGCGACGATTGAGCAAGCCATCGGTGCCGCCGGCGCCGGTGTGACGCGGCAGGCGCTCGCGCGTATTTTCCCCTCGATGCGCGTGGCGGGTCGGGATTTCCGGCCGCGCGGTTTGCCTGAAAATGTCGAGATCGACAAATTTTCGCTGGTAGCCCCGTTGCCGCGGATGGAATTTTTTACCACGCCCGATCCCAAACCCGTCGCCGACGTTTCGATCGATCCGGGTCCGGGCTGGGGAGCGCTACGCCTGATTCAAAGCGGGTCCGTGCGCCGCGCCGACGGCAAGGAATGGGATGCGGTGATTCACGTGACCGATCGCGGGATCGACCTCGTGCTCGCGGTGTCGCTGGTTTTTGATCAACCTCTGCCCGCACTGGATCACTGGCCCGCGCCACCGGCGAAGTGACCGGCATCGTCCGGTTGTTTATCATCTGATGCGCTTTCGCTCCGTTTTGTCCTGAAAAAATGAACGGATTTTCCCGGACATTTCTCAACGAGGACTGGAAAGCGCTGCCGAAAGCCCCACGCTTCTATCTTTGTGCGTTTGGCAAGCATCCGGGTTGGAACGATCATCTCGATGACATCGGGGTCGCCACAGCCTCGCTGATTGAAGCCCGGCGCATTTTGTACGGTGGCATCGCCCATCAGATTGAAAGTGCTGCGTGGCAAAAGGCGGGCCCGGAAAAAGTGGCGGCGGGCTTTGACCATGTCATCCAATGGTCCCGACCGGGGGAGACCATTTGCGGTCTGATGTGGTCGTCGCAAGACGGCAAAGGCCGCTCGCTTTATCCGATGATTACGCTCGCGCACGGTGCCGGACAATCGCTCGAGTGGGTGGGTGGGACGGTCCTGCCGATACTGGAAGAAATGGCGGCGAAATGCCGTGGCGCAACTTCCGCAGAAGTCGTGATCGCGCTGGTGAACAATGCTCAGCAACGACTTCGCTCCGGCTTACCGGAAACGACCGGCGACCGGCCGGCGGTTTCACTGGCTGGTGTTGCGTCGTGGGCGGACTATTTCTCGCGCGAACCGGAGGGGCTGCGCCGGGTGCTGCATCATCTTCGCGGACATTTCGCGGCGTTTGCACCGGGTTGCCGGGAATGGTGCGAAGGCGAGAAAGCCGCCCGTTCCGGCGGCATGCGGCTACCGCAAATCCCGGGACTAAAGCCGGTGGAGTCACTCAACGCGTGGCTGGCGTTTCTCTCGACGCAGCTCGATCCCATTGTGCCGCTGCTTGGCATGCTGTCGGTGAGCGGTGATTGGGTTGATGTGATTTTCGGCGAACCGGCGCCGGCGGATTTTTTCGTATTGCGGGCCTTGCCGTCCGCCGTTCCGCGGCTGACGGACATCCCTTATCAGCTCGATCGGGTGATGCAGGCTGGTTTTGGCGGGATATTTGACGATCTGGCCCGCGGGCAATTGCCGGCCAAGTCCTGCTTTAATAACGAACTGGTGGAGACCAGCCGCGAAGAAGCCACCCGATGGTTGATGCGCCACCGGCCCAGCGAAAAGCCCGGTTTTTTCAACCGCTTCCTGAGAGGCGGCAACAGTTGATTATTCAACCTTGGCTTTCGATTTGACCGTTGACCCATCAGGGAAACCCCGAAGATTTTTCGGGGATACTCTGATGCTCCCGACCTATAATCTCTGCAGCGGAATATATAAGAGGACGATAGGGCGGTTGGTGGGAGGTTTTCGGATGACCGGTCGTGCCTGCGCGGGAGCGCTGTTTTTGTTGGTGGTGCTCGCGGTGGTCGGAAGGGCAGCCGACGCGCCAAATTCTCCGGGAACGGGAGCCGTGCAGATTGATCGGTTCGAATTTCGGTATGGCCTGGCGCATCCCGCTCTTCCTGCGGTGTCGGAAATTGATACGGCCAGCATCCGGCTCGCGCAGCACGATGGGGTCTGGCATACGGCAGCAGCGGGCGAAGGAGAAACCATGGCTGTGGGCCATATCGCCGGAGGCAATTTATTCGATGCGGGTGCGTTGCGTGAGGTGGCTCAGGGTGTGGTTCGCTGGTTTAATGCCCGCGGGATATTCGGTGTGTGGGTTAATTTTCCGGAATTGGAAGCGTCGGCCTCGGGAGTTACCGACAACCGGCCGGCCGGAGATCACACGGCGCGCGTGGTGGTGTGGGCCAGTCAGGTGGTGGAGGTCCGGACGCTGGCGCGCGGTGGACGTTTCAAGCCGGCGTTTTCCATCAACAATCGCAAGCACCGGCAGATTCTGGCCGGCTCGCCACTGCATGCCGGAGCAACTTCGGAGCAGGCGGGAAGCTTGTTCATGCAGGCTACGCTTGAGGAATACCTGCACGAATTGAGTCTGCATCCCGGGCGGAGGGTGGAGGCCTCGATTGCATCGGCCGGGGCGCCGGGAAAAATCGTGCTCGATTATTTGGTGAACGAGCCCGCCGCGTGGCAGCTCTTCAGCCAGTTTGCGAACACGGGGACGCAGTCGACCGGGCAGTGGCGTGCGCGCCTGGGTTATCAAAATAATCAGCTGACCAATCACGACGATATTTTGAATGTCGATGTCATCACCACTCCGGACTTCGGGACTTATGGTACTTTTCTGTCCTATCGCATACCGTTGCTTCGCCCTGCAAAATTATTCGTCCGGGTTTTTGGTTCCTACGGGGATTTTCTCTCAAGCGACGCGACGCTGGAGAACCTGCGCTTTGTGGGTAAGAACTGGCTCGGCGGGGCGGAGTTCACCCACCGGTTGGAGATGCGGCACGATTGGACGCTGGAATCCGTTCTCGGTGCGCAGTACGTGCACTATGAGATCGAGAGCCAGATCAGCGGCTCGACCCTGGCGCAGGGATATTCAAATTTTCTCATCCCCTATTGGAGTGAAACGCTCGGGTGGCAGGGAAAGAAAGCGTCGCTTTCCAGCAGTCTGCGGCTGGAAAGCACCGTGGGGAGTATCGCCAATACCGATACGACGGACGGTATCCCCACCCTGGGCCGGATCGGGGCTGATGCGAGCTGGACGTCGCTGCACTGGAATATGGGTGGAACGGTTTATCTGGACCGCCTTTTTTCCAGGGATGTCACGGCAGCCGGGCTTCCCGCCCACGAACTGAGCCTGAGGACGTGGGGAAAGTTTCTCCTGCGGGGGAAACGATTGATTCCACAAGTCCAGGACCCGTTGGGCGGCGCTTTTTCGGTGCGCGGTTATCCGGAGTCGATCTTATCGGCGGATGAATTTGAGAGTGGATCGGTTGAATATGCCTTTCATCTGCCGCGGGTGTTTGGCATCGGAGAAGCCGGCCGCGTGTTTGGGCATCCCTTCAAATGGCGGCCCACCGCCGCGCAGCAGCCGCCGGATTGGGATCTGATTTTCCGCGCCTTTTATGACTACGCTTATCGCAAGGTGGCTCCGCTTGCGGGTTCGGGTTCCGCGTCCAACAGCGAAGTCGGCCTGACCGATCGCTCGCTCACAATGGCTGGTGCGGGTGGCGGAATGGAGCTGACGGTGCGGCAAAATCTGTCGATTCGTTGCGATGTCGGAATGGCGCTGAATGAGTTGCGGGATGTGACGCGTCCCGCCGGGCAGCAGGTGGTGGTCCCGTCGGGGAATGTTCAAACTTATCTGATCGCGACGTTCGTGTGGTAACGCCATGAACATTTCTATTCACTCCCATAATCCGCTTCGATCCGTCACTGCCGCGTTCGGTTTCCGCGGGCGGGGCTGCAGGTTTCTGGGTTTGATCACGGCTTTGGTCTTCGGAGTGACCGGGCTGCGTGGTCAGCAGCCCATCGGTGGAACGGTGGTCGCGGGCACGGCGACGATCGCCACGGCCCCAGGTTCAACAACCATCACCGCCGGTAACAACAGCGTGTTGCGTTGGAATTCCTTTGATGTGGGGACCGGCCAAACCGTCCGGTTTATCCAGCCCGGAGCCAACGCGCGGGTGATGAATTGGATTGGCAATCTGGCCCCTTCGCAGATCAACGGCACGCTGCTGGCCAACGGTCAGGTTTATCTGCTCAATCCAGCGGGCGTTTATTTTGGCGGGACCGCGGTCGTTGACGTCGGCCGGCTCTATGCGATCGGCGGTTCGCTTTCCAAGGAGGATTTTTTGGCCGGGCTCAACCGGTTCACCAACCTTACGGGCACGGTTCGCAATGACGGAGCTTTGCGCGGGTCGGCGGTGGCGCTGGTGGGTCGCACGGTGCTCAACACCGGGACCATTGTCTCGGCCGATGGATTTGTTGCACTCGGTGCCGGGAACGAGGTTTTGATCGGACGCAACGGCAGCAGTATTTATGTCGACGCGGGACGTTCGGCCGCGCCGGGGACGCCGGTCGTCACGGGAACTGCCGGCGTGGCGAACACTGGCACAATCGATGCGGGTCGGGGCTCCGCGATTCTGGCGGCGGGCGATCTCTATTCGGTCGCCATTACCCAGGATGGAAAATTGTCGGCCCGCGATGTCCAGTTGCAGGGGCAGGGACGGGGCGATGTGTTGGTGAGCGGCACGATCAACGCTTCCACCACCACCGCTGGCGAAACCGGCGGCTCGGTGACCATCACCGGCGAACATGTTGGACTGCTGGCCGGCGCGAGCATCGAGGCATCCGGTCCGGCGGGGGGCGGCACAATTCTGGTGGGTGGCGATTTGCACGGCGCAAATTCGAATGTGCGCAACGCCGCGGCGACATGGGTGGCGGACTCTGCGACTATTCGAGCCGATGCGACGACCAACGGCAATGGCGGCAAAGTGATTGTGTGGGCGGACGGAACGACGCGTTTTGGAGGCGCGATTTCGGCTCAGGGCGGCATTCACGGTGGTGACGGCGGATTTGTCGAAGTTTCGGGTCACGATAACCTCGTTTTCCTGGGCGGGGTTTTGACCTCGGCCCCGGCTGGGTTGGGCGGAACTCTGCTGCTTGATCCCAGCGATATCACGATAAATGCCGCCGGCCCGTCGGCGACGGTCGGTACCGGTCCAAATTTTCAATCCACGGCTATCTCATCGGTGCTCAAGATCGGCAATACGGCAACCGCAGGCACACTGTTGAATGCCCTCGCGAACAATGGCACCGTCACCGTGACCACCGGGAGTGCGGGCGCCCAAAACGGGGATATTACAATCGCGGATCCCATCAGCTTCTCGTCCCTCTCCACCAGCGGGCGCACACTGGTGCTGAATGCCCACAACAATATCAACGTCAATGGCGCGCTCTCGGGCGGCGCGAACAGTTTCAATCTCACGCTGAATGCGAATAACAACACCGGCGGCGGTTCGGCCAGTGGTACCGGCAGCGTGTTCATCACCCAGGGGGTCAATACCGGCGGCGGGACTTTTTCCGCGAGCGGGGTGGGTTTTTCCTCTTCGGGTGCGGGCGCAATTACGACCCAGGGCGGTCAGATTACGCTCAACCTCAGTGGCAATGTGTCGCTCGGAGCCCAACTGTCTTCGGCTGCGACCGGAGCGACGGGCGGACCGGGCGGCAATAACGTCGCGGGCACGCCCGGTGATGACGGTATTGGCGGCGCAATCACGATTGGTGCGGGGACACTGACCGTAACGGGCAGCGGTTCGATCATCAGCAATGGCACTGGAGGAGCCGGCGGCGACGGCGGCGATGGGACGGGCGGTAACAACGGGCGGAACGGTGGCAACGGCGGAACGGGAACTGCGGGCGCGATTACAGTCAATGCGACCACCGTGGATCTTCAGGCTGGCTCGACGATTTCGGCGAACGGTGCCGGCGGCAAAGGTGGCAACGGTGGTAACGGCGCGTCGGGCGGTAACAATGGCGGTGACGGTGGGGACAATGGTGACGGCGACGCGGGTGCGGTCACGCTGAATACTGGCGGCTCGTTCGCTGGTGCAATCAGTTCGGTCGGCACAGTAAGCGGTTTGGTTTCTACCGGTGGCAGCAAAACCGGGGCGGGTAGTAACGGTTCCCCTGGCGCGGCTGGCGTTGCCACCGCCGGTGTAGTGACACTGAACAACAGTACGGCGGTTACGGCCTCGGGCAATTCGGTCACAGGGGCATCCCTGGTCCTGCAAGGGCCGGGCGATGTCGGTACCTCGGGCGCTCGTTTCTCGACCGCCACTCCAGCGGTGGTCTTCAGTAAATCCGGCGGCACTGCCTTTGTTTCGTCCGGTGCGGTCGATCTTGGCGGTACCAGTACCGGATCGGCTGCGCTTAATCTGTCCGCCACCGGCGCGATCACCCAATCCACTGCGCTCGTTGCGCCGGGCACGCTCACGCTGTCCGCGACGGGACATAATGTGACGCTGTCTAACTCCGGAAATAATTTCAACGTCATCGGGGCCAGCGGCCAGGACGTGACGCTGAAGGATCTCAACGGTCTGGTGTTGGGTGCCTCGACGGTGACAGGGGATTTTGATGTCAGCGCAGGGGGCGGCGGTGCACTGGCGCAGAATGCGGCGGTGAGTGTGACGGGCACGACCACCTTGCGGGCGGCTGCCGCGAATACTGACATCGACCTGAGCACGGCGGCAAATAACTTTGCGTCGACACCGGGGTTTGGCGGGACGGAAACGAACGTGCGGGATTTCCTGTATCGCAACGACAATGGATCGGCGGCCTTGCCGGCGGTCGGAGCGATGAGTGGGCTGCGGAATTTGCTGATCAACCTGCCGAATTCGACGATCAATCTGAGCGGCACAGTGACAAGCACCGGCACGCAGACTTATCAGAGTGCGGCGAATCTGGCTGCGGATACCACGCTGGGGTCATCGGGCAACATTACCTTCAGTTCGACGGTCGGCGGCGCGCATGCTCTCGTGGTGAATACCGCCGGCACAACCGCGTTCAACGGCACGGTAAACGGTTTGACGAGCGTGACCACGGACGCAGCGGGCGGTACGACGCTGGCCTCTTCGGTGACGACGACGGGAGCGCAGACCTACAACGATGCGGTGACTCTCGGTGGGAATGCGACGTTAAGTGGCACGGCGCTGACGTTGGGCAACACACTGTCTGGATCCGGCAACGATCTGACACTGGCATTTTCATCGGGCAATCCGGTGGACGGAGCGGTGATCGGAGGGGTCAGGAATCTGACCGCGAACACCGGGACCGCGACGTTGAGCGGCACGGTGACGACGAGCGGCACGCAGACGTATAACGCGGCGGTAACGCTCGGCGCGGACGCCACCCTGGTCTCGTCGGTCGTGGGCGCAGCGGGCAACATCACGTTTAACTCGACGGTCGACGGCGCGCACAATCTGGTGGTCGACACCGCCGGTACGACGGCGTTCAACGGCACGGTGAGCGGTGTAACCAGCCTGACCACGGATGCACCGGGCAGCACGGCTTTGGCCGCGGCGATCACCACCACGGGCGCACAGACTTATAATGACACTGTTTCAATCGAAACCACGACAGCTGTTCTCAGCACGACGAATAGTGCGATCTCATTCAACGGTTCGGTGAACAGTCATTCCGGTGCGGGCAATAGTTTGACGCTCTCGACTGGAACGGCCACCCTGGCCTTTGCGTCGACCGTGGGAGGAACCGACGCACTCGGCACGCTGACGATCACCAACACGGCTTTGGGCGGCGTGACGTTACCGGCCGTCACCGCGCAGAATCTTTCCGTTTCAACCCAGGGCACCATCGGACAATCCGCCGCGTTGACGATCCCGGGCACGACTTCCCTGACTGCAATCGGGAAGTCAATTCAGCTAAACGGCGCGGGGAATAATTTCAATATTGTGGGAGTAAGCGGCCAGAACGTGACGCTGAACGATATGAATGGACTGACGCTGGGTGCGTCGACGGTGACGGGAAATTTTGACGTCAGTGTCGGGGCGGGAGGTTTGCTGAACGAGAACGGTGCAGTGAGCGTGACGGGAACGACGACGTTGCGGGCGGCGGCTACCACCGACGTCAATCTGAGCACGGCGGCAAATGACTTCTCGTCGACTCCGGTGTTTGGCGGGACTGAAACGAACGTGCGGGATTTTCTGTATCGCAATGACAACGCCTCGGCGGGGTTGCCGGCGATCGGGGTGATGACCGGGCTCCGGAATTTGCTGATCAACCTGCCGAATTCGACGATCAATTTGAGCGGCACGGTGACAACCACCGGCACGCAGACGTACCAGAGTGCGGCGAGCCTGGCCGCGGATGCCACGCTGGTGTCGTCGGGAGCGGGCGCGGCGGGCAATATCACTTTCAACTCGACGGCGGGCGGAGCGCACAACCTGACGGTGAACACGGCGGGGACGACGGACTTCAACGGCACGGTGAACGGCGTGACGAGCGTGACCACGGACGCCGCCGGCAGCACGACTTTGGGCGCGTCGGTGACGACGACCGGAGCGCAGACTTACAACGACGCAGTGACCCTCGGTGGGAATACGACGCTCACCGGTACGGCATTGGGTTTGGGCAGTACATTGGCCGGAGCCGGCAACGATCTGACGCTGGCATTTTCGTCCGGCAACGCGGTGAATGGAGCGGTAGTTGGCGGTGTCAGAAACCTGACCGCGAATACCGGGGCCACGACGTTGAGCGGGACGATTACGACGAGTGGCACGCAGACGTACAACACGGCGACAACGCTGGGCGCAGATGCCACGCTGGTGTCGTCGGGAGCGGGCGCAGCAGGCAACATCACGTTTAACTCGACGATCGGTGGCGCCCACAATCTGGTGGTCAACACCGCGGGTACGACGGCATTCATCGACACGGTGAGTGGCGTGAGCAGCTTGACGACGGATGCAGCGGGTGGCACGACATTGGCGGCAGCGATCACCACCACGGGGACACAGAGCTACAATGATGCGGTCACCTTGAGTGCAAATTTGATTTTGACGGGTACAAGTTTGAGTTTTGGGAGTACGTTGGCGGGCGGCGGCAACGATCTGACGCTGATGTTTTCGGTCGGCAACATTTTGACCGGTGCAGGAATCAGCGCGGTGAGAAATCTGGCGACCAGTGTGGGTCCGACGACTTTGTCGGGTTCAATCACTACAACTGGAACGCAGACGTACAACACCGCGGTGACGTTGGCTGGAGACACCATCCTGACCGGCACAACCCTGGGCTTGGGCAGTACGCTTAACGGCGCAAACCACGATCTGACCCTGGCTTTTTCCACGGGCAACACCGTGACGCCAACGTCCATTACCGCGGTGAAAAATCTAACCACAAACAGCGGTGCGACGACTTTGTCGGGCGGCATCACAACGAGCGGGACGCAGACTTATAATACGGCAGTGACGCTGGCCGGAAATACCACGTTGACGGGGACCGCGCTGACATTGGGCAGCACGTTTAGCGGAGCAAATAACGATCTGACGCTGGCGTTTTCGACAGGCGATGCGGTGAACGGAGCGGTGATCGCCGGGGTGAAGAATCTCGCGACGAATTCTGGTGCGACGACGTTGACGGGCGCGATCACGACGGGCGGCACGCAGACGTATAACACCGCGGCGACATTGAGCGGGAATACGACGCTGACGGGCACCGCGCTGACTTGGGGCAGTACGCTGGCCGGGGCGGGGCACGATCTGACGCTGGCGTTTTCGACGGGCGACGCGGTGAACGGAGCGGTGATCACGGGCGTGAAGAATCTCGCGACGAGTTCTGGTGTGACGACGTTGACGGGCGCGATCACGACAAGCGGGACGCAGACGTATAACACCGCGGCGACGTTGAGCGGGAACACGACGCTGACCGGGACGGCGCTGACCTTGGGCAGCACGCTGGCCGGCGGTAACAACGATCTCACGCTGGCATTTTCGACGGGTGACGTGGTGAACGGCGCGGTGATCAGCGGGGTGAAGAATCTCGCGACGAACTCTGGCGCGACGACGTTGACGGGCGCGATCACGACGACTGGGACGCAGACGTATAACACCGCGGCGACATTGAGCGGGAATACGACGCTGACGGGCACGGCGCTGACTTGGGGCAGTACGCTGGCCGGGGCGGGGCACGATCTGGCGCTGGCGTTTTCGACGGGCGACGCGGTGAACGGAGCGGTGATCACGGGCGTGAAGAATCTCGCGACGAGCTCTGGCGCGACGACGTTGACGGGCGCGATCACGACGACCGGCACGCAGACGTATAACACCGCGGCGACATTGAGCGGCGACGCGACGCTGACGGGCACCGCGTTGAGTTGGGGAAGTACGCTAGCCGGAGCGGGGCACGATCTGACGCTGGCGTTTTCGACGGGCGACGCGGTGAACGGCGCGGTGATCACCGGGGTGAAAAATCTCGTGACGAGCTCTGGCACGACGACGTTGACGGGCGCGATCACGACGACCGGCACGCAGAATTACACCACGGCAACCACGCTGGCCGCCGATGTGACCCTGGCGTCGACGGGAGTCGGCGCGGCGGGCAATATCACCTTGGGCTCGACGGTGAGCGGAGCAAACAACCTGACTGTGAACACGGCCGGTACGACGACATTCAACGGCGCGGTGAGCGGCGTGACGAGCGTGACGACCGACGCCCCGGGCGGCACGACCTTGTTGGCGACGATCACGACGAGCGGGACGCAAGCCTACAACGATCCGTTAACCCTCGGCGGCAACATGACTTTGACCGGCACGACCTTGTCCCTTGGAAATATTTTGGGCGGAGCGAGCAATGACCTGACGCTGGCGTTTTCCTCTGGCAACCTGGTCAATGGCACGCAGATCACCGGAGTGAGGAATCTAGTGACGAGCGTTGGTCCGACGACGTTGACCGGAGCAATCACGACGAGCGGGACGCAGACCTATAACACTGCCGTGACGTTGGGTGGAAACACCACACTGACGGGCACGGCCTTGGATCTGGGCAGCACCCTTTCCGGCGCGGGGAATGATCTGACGCTGGCATTTTCCACGGGGAATACGCTGACGGGGGCCGGTATTATCGGAGTGAAGAATCTCACGACGAACGTTGGGCTGACGACCTTGTCGGGAGCGATCACGACGAGTGGAGCGCAGACTTATAACACGGCGGCGACCCTGGCAGGCGATTCGACGTTGACGGGCTCCGCACTGAACTTGGGCAGTACGCTGACCGGCGCCGGCCACGATTTGACCCTGGCATTTTCTTCCGGAAATCTGGTGAACGGAGCGGTGGTTGGCGGCGTGCAAAATCTCGCCACCACCGCAGGACCCACCACATTGACTGGGCCGATCACGACGAGCGGGACACAGACGTACGGCACCGCAGTGACGCTCAGTGGGAACACGACATTGACGGGCACCGCGTTGAGTTTGGGGAGCACGCTGGCGGGGGCCGGCTACGATTTAACCCTGAGCTTCACGCTCGGCGATACTCTCACCGGTGCAGGAGTTACCGGGCTGAAGAATCTCACGACGAATGTGGGGCCAACGACTTTGTCGGGTGGCATTACAACGACTGGGACGCAGACCTACAACACGGCGGTGACGTTGGCAGGTGACACTACACTTACAGGTACGGTGTTGAGTCTGGGCAGCACGCTGGCCGGTGGCGGCAGCGATCTGACGCTGGCCTTTTCGGCCGGCAATACGCTCACGAGCGCTGGCATCAACGACGTGAGAAATCTCACGACCAATGTGGGGCCGACCACTCTGTCGGGCCCGATCACGACGACCGGAACGCAAACTTACAACACCGCGGTGACGTTGGCAGGGAATACCACTTTGACCGGTACCGCGTTGACTTTAGGTAGCACTCTCACGGGAGCAAACCACGACCTGACCATGGCTTTTTCCTCGGGCAACGTGGTTGATCCGGCGGTGATTGGCGGATTGAAAAATCTCACGACGAGCGCCGGTCCGACCACTCTGACGGGGGCGATCACCACCACTGGGACGCAAACCTACAACACGGCAACCACGCTCGCTGGCGATACGACGCTGACCGGCACGGCGCTGAGTCTGGGCAGCACCCTGGCTGGCGCGGGCAACGATCTGACCCTGGCATTTTCGACGGGCAATGTGCTGACCAGTGCCGGAATCACCGGGGTGAAAAATCTCACGACGAGTGTTGGTGCGACGACTTTGGCGGGTGCGGTTACGACGACCGGAACGCAGACCTATAATACGGCGGTGACACTGAGCGGGGACACGGTTTTGACCGGCACGGTGTTGACTTTGGGGAGTACGCTGGCCGGCGGTGGCAACGATCTTACACTGGCGTTTTCGTCCGGTAACACCGTGAACGGGTCGGTATTCACCGGGATAAAAAATCTCACGACCAATGTCGGTCCGACCACTTTGTTCGGGGTCGTCACGACGAGTGGGACGCAAACCTACAACACGGCGGCGACCTTGGGCGGCAATACCACGCTGATCGGCACGACATTGAACTTCGGCAGCACGCTGGCTGGTGGCGGCAATGATCTGGCGCTGATATTCTCGGCGGGCAACACGGTGAACGGCACGGGCATCACGGGAGTAAGAAATCTGAGCACCAGTGGAGGACCGACAGCCCTGACCGGACCAATCACGACGAGCGGGACGCAGACCTACAACACGGCGACGACTCTGACCGGAAACACCATGCTCTCCACGACGAATAGCGGAGTGTCCTTTGGTTCCTCCGTGAACAGTGCGAGTGGTGGCCGCTATGATTTGACGGTCTCAACCGGTACCGCCCTTGCTTCCTTTGGCGGCGCGGTGGGCGGAGCGACGGGCGGTTCGCTTGGAGCTCTCAGCATCGATAACACTTCAGGCACCGGAGTGGCATTGCCTGCGATCACCGCGCAGTCGCTCAACGTACTGACCGCCGGCCCCGTCACAAATGCGGGAAATCTCGCCATTGCGGGCGCAGCAACGATCGATGTCGGAGCGGTCAACCCCATCACACTGGGAACGACGACGGCAGCAAATTTTGGCAGCCTCGCGTTGACGGGCGGCAACATAACGATCCGGGAAGGCTCCGACATGGAGATCACCAATGCGACGGCCAGCAACTTGGATTTAACCACCACGGCCGGCGCGGTGAGAATCGATGCCGCGACCGCGAGTCTGCTGTTGCACGTGAATTCGGCGGCCGCGACCAGTCTCGGCGTAGTCAGCGCGGGCAGTCTCGACATCTCAGCCGGCGGATCGGTGACCGACGACAACGGCCCCCTCACTGTGGCGGGCGCAACCTCGATCGTCTCCCGGACAAACGGCGATATCATCCTTGATAATCCGGGTAACGATTTCTTCACGGGCACTTTTACCGGGAACACCATCACCCTGACCGATGCAAATGCATTGATTCTCGAGGCGGTTCTCGCTCAAGGGCAATTCACCGCCAACGCAGCCGGACTGCTCACCGTCGCGACCACGTTGAACGGCGCGTCGAATGTCTCGCTGATTTCCAATGGCTCGAACGTCCTGCTCAATTCGCCAGTCAGCAGCAGTGGCGGCAATATTCTGGTTCAGGCTGGCCAGGATGTGATTCAGAGTGCGCCGATCTCCACCACGGCCGCATCCGGAAGCATCACCATCCAGGCCGGCGGCAATGCCCAACTGGTCGGGCTCTCAACTGCGGGCGGCGCGGTGACGGTGACGGCGGGCAACGGCGCCCAGTTTGGCAGTGCCCTGACCATGAATGGACCGTTTTCGGTCACCGCTGGAACGGGCGGTGTGACCTTTGCCCAACCGCTCGACGGCGGGGGCGGGACCTCGGATTTGACCGTGAACACCTCGGGCGGCACTCTGTTCTCGGCCGCGATCGGGGCGGGCACGGCATTGCATTCGCTTACGACGGACGCCGGAGGTACGACCACGTTGTCCGGCGGCAGCGTGCGCGCTGGCGCGATGGTTTTTGGCGATAATGTGGTGGTGACGCGCGACACCACGTTCACCGGTGGAACCGCGAATTTCAAATCTGCGATCAGTGCCTCCGCCGATGGTGCCCAGGCACTGCTGCTGGACGTGTCGGGCGATGCGATTTTTGGCGGCGCGGTCGGACCGGCGGGCGCGCGTTTCAGCAGCTTGACGACGACGGCTGGCGGACGGGTCCTGCTCAACGGCGGCGGAGTCAACACCACCGGGGTCCAGACCTACAACGATGCAGTCGTACTCGGGGCGGACGCGGTGCTGTCAAGTGCCGGTGCCGGGAGCGCGGGAAATATTGCGCTCAACAGCACGGTGGACGGGCCTTTTGCGCTGACCGTCAACACGGCGGGTACAACGGGTTTTGGCGGGAACGTCGGTGGCACGGCGGCATTGGCGGGAGTGACCACCGATGCCGCGGGCACCACGGTTTTCAATGTGGCGGGAGGGACAGCCGCCAAGCCCACGGTGAAAACCACTGGTGCGCAGAGCTACAACGATCCGATCACGCTGACCGCCGACACGGCGCTCAACTCCACCGCGGGTAACATCACCCTGCAGCAGGCGGTCTCGGGCGCGGACAAGGCCTTCGCGTTGATTGCCCCGCAAGGCACCGTTATGGCCGTGCATAATCTTGGCGACGAAAACGCCCGCCTGGACTCACTGGCGGTCAACAGTCGTGATCTTGTCGTCGGAGAGGATATTTGGGCGAAAGGGGACATCGCCCTGGGCATCGGCAGCGGCAGCAGTCAGACTGAAAATGACTTTCTCCGCTTCAACCTGGACGGAGCCGCCGCGCGGAATACGCGGATCGATTCCCTCACGGGCGAAATTATCCTCGGCGGCGGTGCGGCGGGTTCGCCGGTCAAAACCGGGGCGCCGCTGCGCTCATCCCTCTTCAAGGGAAATGACGGCGACCTTTATCTCTTCGCCCATAAAATCACCGTGCAACCGTACGAACGCATGGCGGTGCGGAACGGTTCGCTGGTGGCCATTGCCGACGGCACGGCCGCCGCTGATGGTATCACACTGAGCAATACGGCGGTTTCGAACTATCTCGTACTCGCGAGCTCCAATCCGGGGGCCCCGGGAATTGCGATCCGGTCTCGCGGACCGGCCGACATTTATCAGACCCAGGGGGACGCGGTCATCCCGGACCTCGGGACCGATCTGATTGCCGGCGCGGTGCTCTTTTTTGATGCGCGCTTCGGGGTGCTCCCCACCCGCACCCAGTTTGCCCCCACGCCGGCCGCGTCCAGCGACCCGACCTTTTTCGACTATGCGACGCGCACTGGAAATATCCTGGCCAACGGCGGTGCGCTCAGCATCGCGATTCTGCCGGACTCCGCGGGAGTGACGCACAATGTGTTCGTGGCCGACCTGCTCGTCACGAATCCGTTTCGTCCGCTGCGGCCGAATCTGGCGTATCTCGATCTAAGTACCGCCAGCGGGTTCGGTGGATTCCGCGACGGCTTCATCGGGTCACCCACCTTCGGGGTTACTTCCACCGCGGACGTTCCGATGCGCACCCTGGTCGCCACCGGCGCGCAGATCCGCAACACGCCCGAGCAGGTTTTCACGCCGGATGTTCCCCGCAAGGATCGCGACACGGCGCCGCCGGAAGCGGACCTCACGTCCGGGGTGCGCGAGCAGCTGCAGGCGCTGGGCATCTACGCCCGGGCGTTGCGCAAGCAGGAGCGCGTATCACGCGAACGCCGGGCCGGTCTGTTTGTGACGGTGCCGGCCACGGAGCATCCGCAGGTTTCCGACTATGAAGTTGCTGATGCCCGCGTCGAGGATCGCGCCGTCCGCGAGGTCATCCGCCTGGCCACTGCGGCCGGCTTGCTCGGTCAGGGGCAGGAGCGGCTCAACGCGGTCAGCCAGGCGCTGGCCGTGAGCTTCGATGCTTTTTCGGCGACCTCGACTTCAGGCAGTGCGCACGACTATCGCGTGTGGCTCGAGGCCAGGCACGATTCGGATGCAACGCAGGTGTTGCAATATATCGGCTTGCTGCGATCCGCACTGACCCGAATCGAGTTGCTCGGTCTGACCCATCAGGAACTGGAGGGATCGAAGGCGCAGATTTATGGCAGCATCCTTCGATCGCGGTTAAACACCGATCCGGAATTTCTCCGCGAGCTCGTCCAAGACTTGCCATCCGGCCGCCCGGTGGCTTTTCTCCCGGTCGCTGCCGGTCGCAGCGGGCTGGTCGCCGCGTCCCCCTGATTTTTTGACCCTATTTTTATGATCAATCTCGACGAATTGCTGGCTCCGGTCCGTGCTGATGCTCCCTGTGGCGATGACCCGTGGGCGACGGGCGTCCTGTCTGAATTGGAAACGTTGGCGCTCGGAAAACCCGAGACGCAATTTTCCAAGGCAGAGGAACCGGATTGGGTGCAACTCAAGGCGCGCGCGATTGCGGTGGCCGGAACCACGAAGGATCTGCGCGTTGGGTCGGTTCTCGCGGCGACGTTGCTGCGCACGGATGGCATGAAAGGATTTCATGCCGGGATAAAGTTGATCCGCGGTTATCTCGAAAATTTCTGGCCGGGGATTTATCCGCCGCTTGATGCGACCGAGAATAACGATCCTTCCGAGCGGGTGAACGCACTCAGCAATCTCGCCGCGCCATTGGGAGCGGATGGAGACCTCCTGAAGATCGTTCCCGGCCTGCGAAAAGTGCATTTGCTTTCCGCCCCACGCACTGGACGCTATGGATTGGAGCACTATCTTGCCGTTCGTGAGCAGACGCCATGGCCCGAGGATGCGGGTACCGCGCCGACGCTGCCGCTGCTGGATGCGGCCAAGAAGGAATTGGGCGCCGAAACGGTCGCGGCCGTTGTGGCCACAGTGCGGGAAATTTCCGCTGACCTGAAGGCGATTGAACGTATTTTCAAGGAGAAGGCGGGCGAGGACCAGTTCCCTTCGTTCGAGCCGGTCCAGCGTGAGTTCAAGCAAATGCTCACCTGGCTGGGTGGCGGCGAGGCTGGCGCGCCGGTGGCGGAGAACGGGGTTGCGGTTGAATCCGGAGCTGTGGCCGGCGGTTCTGACGGCCCGTCGTTTGGCGGGTCGGTGAACAACCGTGCGGACGTCCTGCGCGCCTTGGAATCGATCATCGCCTACTATCGTAATCACGAACCGTCGAGTCCGGTGCCGTTTTTGCTTACCCGCGCGATTCGCATCGTGCCGATGGACTTCCTGCAAGTGATGAATGAGTTGACACCCGAAGTCCGCGAGAAGATCATTATGCTCGTTGGTGCAGTAGAATCGGCCAGTGGGCCGTCATAGTATTTACCTCCTACCTAAAACTCCGCGTTTCCTATGGCATCGTCGCAAAAATTCATCCAACGCAACCGTGCTCCCCGGGTCCAGATCGAGTATGATGTGGAACTCTACGGTGCTCAGAAAAAAGTTGATCTCCCTTTCGTGATGGGGGTCATGGCTGATCTTTCGGGCAAGCCGGCCGACCCGCTCGCCCCCGTGCAGGATCGAAAATTTCTCGAAATCGACGCGGAGAATTTCGATGAACGGCTCAAGGCAATGAAGCCGCGGGTGGCGTTCCAGGTGCCGAACACGCTGACGGGCGAAGGCAACATGAATGTCGACGTCACCTTCGAGAGCATGGACGATTTTTCTCCCGCGGCGATCGCCCGCAAAGTCGAGCCATTGCGCAAACTGCTCGAGGCGCGCACGCAGCTTTCCAATCTGCTTTCCTACATGGATGGAAAGGACGGCGCGGAAAAACTCATCGCCAAGGCGTTGAGTGATCCGGAGGTCCTGAAGTCCCTCGCGTCGGCGCCGAAGCCAACGGAAACCAAATAACTCTGAACCTCAGCTTTCCTTCCTACCATGGCAGAATCTGATAATCTAAAGTCCCAGACGACGGGTGCCACGATCGAGGTTTCCGAATTCGACAACCTGCTGAAAAAGCAGTTCAAGCCGAAATCCGACGCCGCGAAGACTGCGATCGAACAAGCTGTCCGTACTTTGGCTGAGCAGGCGCTCGCCGGCACCGTGACCGTTTCCGACGACGCCGTCCGGTCGATCGAAGGCATCATTGCCGAGATCGACAAGAAACTGACGGAAGCCGTCAATGGCATCCTGCACAACGCGGAATTCCAGACGCTCGAAGGCGCGTGGCGCGGCCTGCACCATCTTGTTTCCAAAACCGAAACGGATGAGAAGTTGAAGATCAAGGTGCTCAACATTTCCAAGGTGGAAGTGGGCAAGACGATCAAGAAATTCAAAGGTGCCCTGTGGGATCAAAGCCCGCTCTTCAAGAAACTCTACGAAGAGGAGTTTGGTGCCCCGGGCGGCCAGCCTTACGGTGCGATCGTTGGCGACTATCATTTCGATCACACCCCGCCGGACGTGGAAATTCTCAAGGGTCTCGCGCAAATTGCGTCAGCCGCCCACGCACCATTTATTTCGGGAGCCGCTCCGTCGGTGATGAACCTCAGCAGCTGGCAGGAGCTCAGCAACCCGCGCGATGTCTCAAAATTGTTCACGACCGCGGAATACGCCGCGTGGAATTCGCTCCGTGCTTCCGAGGACGCCCGCTACATTGGCCTCGCTCTGCCACGCTTTCTTTCGCGCCAGCCTTACGGGGCCAAGTCGAATCCCGTCGAGGAGTTCGCCTTCGAGGAGGACACTGCGGGTGCCGCGCACGACAAATTCACCTGGGCCAATTCCGCATACGCGATGGCTTCGAACATCACCCGTGCCTTCAAGATGTACGGTTGGTGCGCCCGCATTCGCGGGGCGGAAAGCGGCGGCATGGTCGAAGGACTTCCGGTGCACACGTTCCCAACCGATGACGGCGGTGTCGACATGAAGTGTCCGACTGAAATCGCGATCACGGATCGGCGCGAGGCCGAGCTGGCCAAATGCGGTTTCATGCCGCTGTCGCACTGGAAGAATACGGATTACGGTGTCTTCGTTGGTGCCCAGTCGCTCCAGAAGCCGCAGGAATACGACGATGCCGATGCCACGGCCAACGCTAGTCTGGCGGCGCGGTTGCCCTACCTTTTCGCCACCACCCGGTTTGCCCACTATTTGAAATGCATTGTGCGCGACAAGATCGGCTCGTTCAAGGAACGCGAAGACATGCAGAAGTGGCTTAACGACTGGATCCGCCAGTTTACGGTGGATGGTTCGGCGTCGGAAGAGATCAAGGCGACCAAGCCTTTGGCGGAAGCCGAGGTGAAGGTTGAAGAGGTGCCGGGTAATCCGGGTTATTATACTTCGCGATTCTTCCTGCGGCCGCATTACCAACTGGAAGGTCTTACGGTTTCGCTCCGCTTGGTCTCCAAACTCCCGTCCGCCAAGGCCGGCTGATTTTCTCGTGAACCGACCCGGTGTGCCCATCGGTTCGGTTCATTCACCAATGACAGAAGTTAGTTGATGGCGGCGGAGAGGGCACCCTCCGACGACCTTCACTCAAGTTACTTCAACCCACCACAACCATGGCTGCAGATTATTTCCTGAACATTGACGGCATCAAGGGTGAGTCACCCGATGCGAAGCACAAAGATGAAATCCAACTGGATTCCTGGTCTTGGGGTGAAACCCAGGCGGGCAGCCACGCTGCGGGCGGCGGTGGCGGTTCAGGCAAAGTGGCCATGCAGGATTTCAATTTCACCATGGCGACCAATAAGGCCTCACCGGCCTTGTTTGTTAACTGCGCAGCGGGCACTCATATCAAGAAGGCGCAACTGACCTGCCGCAAGGCCGGTGGTGATCAGCAGGAATACCTTAAGGTCTACTTTGAGGATCTGCTCATTTCCTCTTACAAGACGGGCGGTGCGACGATCGACAAGGATAGCACCCGCGACCAGATCTCGTTCAATTTCTCCACGATCAAATTCGAATATGCCCAGCAGAAAGCCGACGGTTCCCTCGGTTCGCCGGTAATTTTCGGATACGATATCAAGCAGAACAAGAAGCTCTGAGCGCCTCCCATCGCGCTAGCTTCTTTGGTGGCGAAATTGATTTTTCCGCCACTTGGTCGGGAGTGTCCGGCCAAGTGGTATCGATTTTCATTCGACCACTTTTTATTTAATCCTTCGCCATGGAGCTTACCGCCCAGTTTGTGACCGATGAAGTGACCCAGGCCTTCAAGGCCGGAAATCTGGCCGGTGCCCGTGAGTTGCTGCAAAATAAGATCCGGGCCGCAGCTTCCGATGTGCGCCTGCGCCTGTCGCTGCTGCAATTGCTTTGTGTGCTCGGCGAATGGGATCGGGCCCGCACCCAATTGGAAGTCGTCGAGTCGCTCGATAGCGAAGACAAAACGTGGATCAATCTGCTCGGTCCCGCCCTCATGGGGGAATCCCTGCGCCGGGATGTTTTCGCGGGTCGCACGACGCCGCTCGTGCTCGGCGAACCATCCGAGTGGATCGCCAAATTGATCCAGTCACTCAAGGCGACCGATCCGGCGGTTCAAGCCCGGTTGCGGAGCGATGCGTTTGAAGCGGCTCCAGCTGCACCGGTAAAGGTCAACGGCGAGGAACAGCCCTGGCTGGCCGATGCGGACTCCCGACTCGGTCCCGTGTTGGAGGCGATCATGGAGGGAAAATATTATTGGATTCCTTTCGACCGGATTCGCCGCCTTTCGCTTTCTCCTCCCACGGATATGCGCCATCTCGTTTGGCTGCCGGCTCAGGCCACTTGGGTTACTGGCGGTGAATCGGCCGTGCTGGTTCCCACCCGTTATTGTGGCACGGAACTGACCAAGGAGGCTTCGCTTTGCCAGGCCCGACGGACCACTTGGGAGGAGATTTCCCCCGGCCAGTTCCGGGGCCTTGGCCAACGCATGCTCACCGCCGGTGAACACGATTATCCCCTGCTCGATGTGCGCACGGTGGAATGGTCGGGCACCTGACCGGCGGAACGCGGAACACGGAACGCATCATGGCCGAACTGGCATCCATTGATCGGTTACAGCCCTGCCTGTTGGACCGTCTCACGGATGACCAGCCTGCGGTGCAAGTGGAGAGTCGCTCGCAGCGCGTGGTGAGCACCACGCGGTTCAAAGAGGGTGTGCTCCGCGATCTGCGCTGGATTTTCAATACCCAGCGGCATCGGGAGAACGAAGGTCTCGGCGAATTTCCGCAGGTCTATCAATCGGTTTTCAACTACGGGCTGCGGGATATTGCGGGAATTTTTTCTGAAAGCGGGGACATCCGTGAAGTGGAACGGGAAATCACGGAGACGCTATTGTTTTTCGAACCCCGCATCATCCGGCGTACGCTGCAGGTGCGCGTGTTTCGCGATGAGGAAGTCGAGACGCAGCGCAGTCCTCATCGGATTAATATGCAGATTTCCGCCGACCTCTGGGCGCAGCCGGCACCGGAAAAATTTTTCGCCAAGACCGTCATCGACCTTGAGACGGGTGACTGCAAATTCTAACCGGGAAACCGCCGCCGACCCGCCCCATGGACAAGCGATTCCTCGGTCTCTATAACGAAGAGCTGCAGTTTATTCGTGAGCAATCGGGCGAATTCGCCGCTGCTTATCCCAAGATCGCTGGCCGTCTCGCACTTGATCGCGAGGGCAAGGAGATCTGCCCGGATCCGTTTGTCGAGCGCTTGCTTGAAGGTTTTGCGTTTCTCACCGCGCGGGTGCGACATAAATTTGACGCGGGTTTTCCGCGGTTCACACAGGGCCTGCTTGAAACTATTTATCCGCACTACCTTTGTCCGACGCCGTCGATGCTCGTCGCGCGGTTTGAAGCTGAGCTGGGTGATGGCGCACTGATCGGCGGATTCAAGGTCCCGCGTGGAGCCACCCTGCGCGCGCTGCCGGGTAAGAACGAGCGCACGGCCTGTGAATTCCGCACGGCGCAGGATACCACGCTCTGGCCGCTGCGCCTGACCGAGGCACAGTATTACACGCGCGATCTCGGTACGCTTGGGCTCAGCGCCGCGGGTGGGGCACGGGCTGCCTTGCGTTTTCGTTTCGAAATTACCGCCGGTGCCAATGCGAATGCGCTCAAGCACCTTCCGAGCCTGGATCTATACATCCGTGGCAATGATGAAATCCCGGTCCGGATCTACGAGCAATTGATCGGGCGTCAGCAAACGACCTTTCTCCGGCCAGTGGAAACCGGGCGAATCACGACGGCGCGACCGCTTGGAGCGCAGGCGGTGAGACGGGTCGGACTGACCGAGGATGAGGCCTTGCTGCCTCCGAGTCCGCGCACCTTCGAGGGCTATCGTTTACTCAAGGAGTATTTCGCTTTTCCGCAGCGTTTTCTTTTTGTCCGGCTGGCCGGTTTGGGCGAGGCGCTGGCCGGTTTGTCAGCGACTTCCTTCGATGTGATTGTGTTGTTGTCCAGCGCCGAGCCGTTGTTGGAAGGCCGGATCGACCGGTCGAGCTTTGATCTTAACTGCACGCCGGCCATCAACCTCGTGCGTCGCCGGGCCGATCGCATCCAGCTCGATACCCGGTTCCACGAGCATCAGGTGATCGTGGACCGGACGCGTCCGCTGGATTTTGAAGTATTTCAAATCGCCAGCGTGAAGGGCATCGGCGCGAATTCGGAGGAGGTGCAGGAATTCCGTCCATTCTACCAATCGAGTGGCGGCGACCCGGGCGGCGCGTATTTCACTGCGCATCGCGTGCCGCGGGTGCTCACGGAACGTGAAAAACGTTTTGGCAAGGAAAGTTCCTATTCCGGCTCCGAGTTGTATCTCTCGCTGGTCGACAGCCAGACTGCACCCTACAGCGGGGATTTGCGCCAGGTGGCCGTTGAAGTCCTCGCGACCAACCGGCACTTGCCGCTGACGATGGGAATTGGACAGGCCCGGACGGATTTCACCATGGAAGGCGGCGGCCCGGTGAAAGCGATCTCCTGTGTCACCGGCCCGACTGCGCCACGCGAAGCGTTCATTGATGGGGAGATTCTGTGGCGGCTGATCAGCCATCTCTCGCTCAACTACCACTCGATTGTCAGCACATCGAAGGAAGACGGCCGGGTGGCGTTCCGGGAAATGCTGCGGCTCTACAGCAATTCCAACGATCGTTCGATGCTCAAGCAAATCGAAGGCGTGCAATCCGTCGAGGCCAGGGCCGTGGTGCGCCGGATCGACACGCCCGGGGCAATGACATTCGTGCGGGGCACGGAGCTGGCCCTGCAGCTTGACGAGACCGCATTCACCGGTGCCGGCGTTTTTCTTTTCGGGGCGGTGGCGGAACGTTTTTTTGCGAAATATGCGTCGATCAATTCGTTCACTGAAACGGTGATCAAGTCGCCGCAACGCGGGGAGGTAATGCGATGGCCGATTCAGACCGGACAGCGTCCTCTCCTGTGAATCCACCCGAAAAGTTCGCGGCGCTGCTGCGCGATCCCACGGGTTATGATTTCTTCGTGGCGCTTCGCTGGCTACAGGCGCAGCTCGACATGCCCGCCATCGGCACGGCGATCACGCCCGGTGAGGAACAGGTGCGATTCGCGCAGGATCCTTCCTTGGGTTTTGCACCGTCGGCCATTTCCGGGGCGGACTGGAATGAGGAAAAAGCGCGACTGGAATTAAAACTCTGTTTCACGGGCTTGCTCGGCGCGAACGGGCCGATGCCGATTCATCTGACGGAGTACGTCCTCGACCGGCGCAATCACAGCGGCGACCGGACGCTGGAGATGTTTCTCAATATCTTTCACCATCGGATCTATTCGCTGATGTACCGGGCGTGGGCGCTGAACCAACCGACCGTGGATTTCGAGGAGGCCGCGGGCCAGCGCCACACCCACTATCTGCGTTGTCTGGTCGGTTTAGGCACCGGCGGCACGGAACAGCGGCATACCGTGCCCGACGTCGCGCCCTTGTTTTACAGCGGCTGGATGGGCACGTTGAGCCGCAGTCCCAGCGGGCTGGCGTCGATCCTTTCGGATTATCTCCGGGTTCCGGTGGAGGTGCAGCCCTTTCAAGGCATGTGGCTCGACCTGCCTCATGACAGCCAGTGCCGGCTGGGCGAATCGCCCACCACGGGATTGCTGGGCACGACCTGCGTGGCCGGAGAGCGCATTTGGGTTTCGCACCTTAAATTTCGTTTGCGCATCGGACCGCTCCGGTGGAGCGAATACGAGAGTCTTCTCCCGCGGGGCAAGGCTTTCAAGCAGGTGGATGAATGGGTGCGCTCTTATTTGGGCGACGAACTTTTCTGGGAGGCGCAACTCGTGCTTCATCGCGAAGAAGTGCCCGCGTGCCAGCTCGGCAGCGGCGCCCGCCTTGGCTGGAGCACCTGGATCGGCGAGCCTGCCGGCGGCCGGGATCTCGACGACCTGATCGCGTTATCCGCCTGAATTATTTTTCTTCACCCAACTCCACCATCCTCCCATGGCCGACATCGAACGCTCCCAACTCTTTGGCAAACTCAACGCTCCGACGTACAAATCGCTCGAGGCCACCACGGTGTTCTGCAAGATGCGCGGCAATCCTTACGTGGAGCTCGTGCATTGGATTCACCAGCTGGTCCAGACGCCCGAGAACGACCTCGGCCGGATCCTCAAACATTTCGGCTGCGATCCCAGCCGGGTTGCTGCCGATCTCGTCGCCGTGCTTGACAAACTCCCGCGCGGCGCGACTTCCATTTCGGATTTCTCGCCGCATTTGGAAGAGACGGTGGAGCGCGCCTGGGTTTATGGATCGCTGCGCTACGGTGAATTTCAGGTGCGGACCGGACACATGGTCGTTGCGTTGCTGCATACTCCCGGATTGCGGAATGTCTTCCTCTCGATGTCCCGTGAGTTTGCGAAGATCAAACCCGGTCCCTTGGCGGATGAACTGGGAAAAATCGTTGCCGGTTCGATTGAGGAAGGGCTGGCCGCCAGCGATGGCAGTGGCGCTTCCGGTGGCGCGGTTCCCGGTGACACGAGCGGCGCGATCGCGCCGGCGGCGATGGGCAAGGGCGAAGCCCTGAAGAAATTCACCACCGACCTGACCGCGCGGGTGCGCGCCGGCGAAATCGATCCGATCATCGGACGCGACGACGAGATCCGACAGTGCGTGGACATTTTGATGCGCCGCCGGCAGAATAATCCCATTCTCACCGGCGAAGCGGGCGTCGGCAAAACAGCCGTCGTCGAGGGATTTGCCCACCGGATTGTGGCCGGCGATGTCCCACCGTCTTTGCGCGACGTCTCGGTGCTGTCACTCGACATCGGCTTGTTGCAGGCCGGGGCGAGCATGAAGGGCGAATTCGAACAACGCCTGCGCAGTGTGATCGACGAGGTGCAGGCCTCGCCGAAGCCGATTATTCTCTTCATCGACGAAGTGCACACCTTGATGGGTGCCGGCGGTGCCGCCGGCACGGGTGATGCCGCGAATTTGCTCAAGCCGGCGCTCGCGCGCGGCACTTTGCGCACGGTCGCTGCCACGACTTGGGACGAGTACAAGAAGTACATCGAAAAAGATCCTGCGCTCACCCGCCGTTTTCAGACCGTGAAGGTCGACGAGCCGAGCGAAGAGAAATGCGTGCGGATGATGCGCGCCGTCGTCGGTGCCTTCGAGAAACATCATCGCGTGCAGATTTTGGACGAGGCGATCGAGTCCGCTGTGCGACTGTCCCATCGTTATATTCCCGCGCGCCAGCTGCCGGACAAGGCGGTGAGCCTGATCGATACGGCGTGTGCGCGCGTTTCGGTGAGCCAGCACGCGGTTCCCGCCGGCGTCGATGATTGTCGTCGGCGCATCCAAGGCTGGGAGACCGAACAGGGCATTCTTGAACGCGAACAAGCCGTCGGATTGGATCACAAGGCCCGCCTGGTCGAGATTGAGGCCACGCTGAAATCCAAACGCGCGAGTCTGGTCGAATTGGAAAAGCATTGGGACGACGAAAAGAAAATCGTGACCCGGATTCTCGATCTGCGCGCCAAGCTGCGTGCTGCCGGTGTTTCTCCCGACGCGGCCGCTAAGGCTGGCGCAGCCACGCCTCCTGCAGTTTCGCCGGACGTCGAGCTGACGGCGGAACAGCGCGAAAAATTGTTGGGCGAATTGCGGGCCGAACTCGAGGCTTTGAAAAAATTCCAGGGCGAGAATCCGCTGATTTTCCCGAGCGTCGATCAAGGTTCGATCGCCAGTGTCGTCGCGGACTGGACAGGTATTCCGGTCGGCCGGATGGTTAAAAACGAAATCGAACAGGTGTTGAAGCTGGCCGACATTCTGGAGCGACGGGTCATCGGTCAGCGGCAATCGCTGGAAACGATTGCCCGTCGGGTGCAGACCAGTCGCGCCCGTCTCGACAATCCGAACCGCCCGATCGGCGTGTTCATGCTCGTGGGGCCGAGCGGCACCGGCAAAACCGAGACCGCGCTCACTCTCGCCGAGGCATTGTACGGTGGTGAGCACAACGTGATCACGATCAACATGAGTGAGTTTCAGGAGGCGCATACCATCAGCACGCTCAAGGGTTCGCCTCCCGGATACGTCGGTTATGGCGAAGGCGGCGTGCTCACCGAGGCGGTGCGCCGTCGTCCGTATAGCGTGGTGCTGCTCGATGAGGTCGAGAAAGCCCATCCGGACGTGCACGAGATTTTCTTCCAGGTTTTCGACAAGGGCTTCATGGAGGATGCCGAGGGCCGGTTCATCGATTTCAAGAACACGATCATTCTACTCACCAGCAATGCGGCGCAGGATGTGATCATCAACATGTGCAAGGATCCCGAGCTCATGCCGACGGCGGAAGGGCTGGAGAAGGCGATGCGCGGACCGTTGGTGAAAATCTTCCCCGATGCGTTGCTCAACCGGTTGCTAGTCGTGCCGTACTATCCGATCTCGAAGGAAATCCTGAAGCAGATCATCGCCTTGAATCTTAAGCGCATCGAGCGACGCGTGGCGGAGAATTACAAGATTCCTTTCACCTACGATGCCGCGGTGCCGGAATTGATCGCGCAACGTTGCACCGAGCTTGAGCGTGGTGCCCGCCTGGTTGACGCCACGATCACAAATAATCTTCTGCCGGAAATGGGGCGGGAAATGTTGACGCGGCTGGCGGACGGACGCGAAGCGAAGAAGATTCACCTCGGTGTGAAAGACGGGAATTATTCGTACGTGTTCGACTGACCTGGACGCGGTGTCTGCGACTGGCGCAATCGGACCGGCTTCGATTGCGCCGGAGGGACAGACGTTGCCGCCGCAGGTTACGGCGAAACCAGAACCTTCGCCTGACTCGGCGCGATCTGGGCGCCGGCCGGCATGTTGGCGTTGGCGCCGTTGTGTGCCGTCATGCAGGTCAGGTAGGCGCAGCCTTTGCCTTCCACTTGCACCTTCATGCTGCCTTTTTTGACCACGATTTTGTCCATGTTTTTGCCTGAAACGACGCCGCCCGCGACGCCGGCTTCGTCGCCTTGCGACATGGGAATCTCCGACATTTCGATCACGACCGGCATGCCGACGATTTTGACTTTCAGAGCGGTTTTTACCGCCATCGTCATCTGGCCGATGTTGGGATAAGGAATCGGAACTGGTGGCGCCGGAGGTGCCGGTGTCTTGCAGACGTCGGGCATTCCCTGGCACATGCCGCCACCTTTGGTTGATGCTGGTAAGCCGGGCATGGAATTTGGGTCAACCGAGATGGATTTGTTTACCGTCGATCTTGAAGTCTTCCTCCGCATTGAGGAAAGCGTCGCGTGCCTGCAGATGGCAGCTGCCTTTGACCAGCGTTCGCGTGCGGCCGGCTTGGAGCTGACTCAACTCTTCGACACTCAAGTAGACGTTTTTGGCCTGGGCGACGACGGTGTCGGCGTGGGTCTCCAAACGGGCGCTGGTGAGGGAAATTTTCTGCGCGGAATTAAAAGCGATGCTGCCGTTTTGCGTCGTGAATTCGAGATCGCCGTGCTCGACGTTCACGACCGCTTTGCCGGACTCCGGGCGATATTCGATCACCAGTGAGCCTTGTTTCGAACGGACCTCCACAACTTCCTCTCCGGCGGATTTCACCACCCGGACCGAGGCTCCACCGCTGGTTTGGAGGGATCCGGTCTCAGGTGCATCTCCGCGCGGGGCGTCGGAAATCAGACCGATGAGGTAGACGTCCGTCGGATTTTGACTGAGCGCGAGGGCTACGTCGCCCGGGATGAGCGGCTTCGCGATGGAAAACGTGGGGCGGGCCCAGACGCGACGGGATTGGCCGGCTTGTTCCCATTGCACCAGTACGAGCCGTTCGCCTGCGTTGATTTCACAAACTGTGGCGGGTCCGAAATAGCCGGTCTGGCCCACGGAGGCCAGAAGACTTGGCGTCGGAAGGCTGGATGCTGGAATGCTGGTGACCGCTTTCACGTAATCCATCGCCCTTGGGTTGCGCCGATGGGGAGAGGGGCGGGTGGAGAGAGGGCGGGGTGAGTCGGTAGTGATCATAAATGTTTTTTGTCAGACGGATTTGGCGTCAGGTTTTGGCGGTGACCAGTCTTCGGCCGCAGCAAGATCCTGGTTCGTCTCCCTGACCAGTTTGCGATTCGCGCCGGTCCAGGTCGCGCTGCGGTCATCGAGCCGGTGTAAGTTCGCCTGCTGTAGATTCGCATTGGAGAAATCCGTTGCGACCATGATGGCGTGGGAGAAATCCGCAAAAGGTAACTGGGCGCCGGCGAACATGGCCTGGGTGCCATCGGTTTTTTTAAAACCGGCGCGGTCGAGTCGTGCACCGGAAAAATTCGCCAGCTGCAACGACGCGCCGGCGAATTGGCTCTGACGGAGATCGGCTTCCTGCAACAGGGCGCCTTTCAAATTGCATTGGGTGAAATCCGCGGTCTGCGCCTTGATTTTCCTCAGGCTGGATCCGGAAAGGTTGGCGCCGGCGAAATTGGTCCGGGTGCAATCCGCACCATCCAGTTTGGCTTTGGCCAGGTTTGCCCCGCCCAGGTCGCTTTCGGGAAAATTACTGCCGATCAGATCCAGCCCGGCAAAGATCGTTTGCTTGAGCGAACAGAGATGAAACGACGTATTGCCGAGCTTGCTGTTGGTGAAGTCCAGGCCGTCGAAACTTGTCAGATGCATCCGGGCACCCCGGAGATCCATCAACTGGGCATGCGCGCCGGGCAGTGCGCAATGGTCGATCGTGGCTTCGGTGAATCGTGCCTGAACAAGAGTCGCCTCGGAAAAATCCGTGTGGTTGAGCTTGGCGCGACTGAAATCCACGCCCGTCAGGTTGGCGCCCGTGAAGTTTGCCCGGGTGAGGTCACAGCCGGCGAAGCAGGCTTTTTCCAGCTGGCAGCCGGAAAAGTCGGCTCCGGTCAGATCCAATCCACTGCAATCGATTCCTTCCAGTTTGTTTTTTGCCCAGATGATGCCTTTGATTTGGGCGGCATACAACCGAACGCCGGTAAGGATACACCGATCGATGTCGGCTTGATTCAACTCGCATCCGGACAAGTCGGCCTGGGCGAGATTTGTCTCCTGAAATCTCGCGCCGATCACATTCGCGCCCTTGAGGGAACTGCCCGCCAGATTGGATTTCGCAAAGGTTGCCCCCTGAAGCGTGGCCCCGGCAAGATCGCTTACGCTCAGATCGCAATCCAGGAATTCAGCCTGCCCTAGATTGGCTTTTCCAAACAGGGCGCCTTTCAGCTCCATGGATTGGAAACTGACGCGCCGTAGCTCGGCTCCAGAAAAATCGCGGACCGGAGTTTTGCATTGAAGGAAGGAGCACTGGGGAAATTCCTTCGGCCAGCCGGTTGCTCCCGCCAGATCGAGTCCGGAGAATTTGCTGCCGGAAAATCTGGCCCCGGCGAAATCCGTGCCGGCCAGATCGCAGCGGGACAGGGTGTAGTTGTGAAACGCGGCGCCGGTAAATTTCGCGCCCTTCAGGCTGCAGGCCGTGATCGCTCCGTCCTGGATCCGGGTGCGGCTGAATTCCGCTTCCGTAAGATTGCATCCAGTGAGGGAAGTTCCCTGCAAAACCACGCCGGCGAATACGGCCTTGGTCAGGTTTACTTGCGAAAACTCACTTCCGTTTGTCACCGCCTGCGAAAAATCCGCCCCGGCGAAACTGCTTTTGCCGGGAGCGAAGTCCGCTGCGGAAATTCCCAGATCCTCCAGTCCGATCGCGGCGGTTTTCAGATCCACGGCGGCGGGATCCTGTTTCACTATCGCCAGCAGGCGCGGGGAGATCTTGAACGCTTTTGGGTCCTTGAGAAGCACCGTCTCCACGCCTACTTTCAGACCCGAAAGCGTGGCGCCGCGAAAACCGGTTTTTTCACCGACGGTATTGGTTACGGTGGCACTGGACAGATTTGCCCCGGAAAAATCGGCCTCCGTCAAATCGCATTCCTTAATGGTCGCTCCCACCAGCCGGGCGTTCTCCAGTTTGGCACCGGTCAGTTTCGTCTTTTGCAACGACGCACGCTCGAGATTGACTCCGCGCAAATCCGCCCCCGAGAGATCCAAGCCCCAGAGTTTGGCGCCGGCCAGCGATTCCCCCGCCTTCGCCTTGGCCAGAACCGCTTCCGCCGTGGCCAGGGATTTGCCGAAGTTTTGGACTTCAGCGACCAGTTGCTTGAAATCCAGATTTTCGAGATTCAGATTTTCCAGATCGATCATGCCGGTTCGAGTTTGGTCATTTTCAGATTGGCGCCCTCCGCGACGGTGCGATCAAAAACAGCGTCGAGCAGCTCGGCTTCGTACAAATTCGAACCACTCAGGTCGGTCAGGGTCAGGTCCGCCCGCTCCAGATTTCCTTGAAACAAATTCACCCGAAGCAGCTTGGCCTCGCGCAAGCTGGCTTTGTTGAAACGGGCCATTTTCAGGTTGGCCGCGGAGAAATTGGCCTGTTTGAGACAGGCCGAGGTGAAAAGCGTTTCCTCCAGCTGGGCGAAACGCAAATCGGCGCCGGTCAGATTCGCCTCTTTCCACATGGAGCCGTTGCCTTGGACTTCCACGAGCTTTGCGCCGGTCAGATCACAGCCGCCGTTGGCGCGCATCCTGGTGAGGGTGGCGCGGGTAAGATCGAGTTGGTGACCGATCGCGCCGTTCAGGCAGGCCTCGGTCAAATCCGCTTCCTGGAAATCGGCCCGTCCCAGTTTCGCCTTGGTAAAGTCGGCATGAGAGCAATGGCTCTTTTTAAAATTGGCGCCGGTGAGATCGGCGCGGGCGAAATTCGCACGGATCGCGGCGCTTCCCGCGAAACAGGTGCCCTGTAAATTTGCCCCCTCCAATATTGCGCCGTCGAGCACGGCTTTGGTCAAATCTGCCTTCGCGAGGCTGGCGCCGGTGAGATCGGTCGCTTTCAAGACGGCCCGCGACATTTTTGCCGCGGAGAAGTCTGCTCCCGCTGCGTTGGCCTGGGTGAGATCGGCCGCGGTGAAATCGGCTCCGCCCAGATTCGCCTTGGAAAAGTTGGCTTGCTGTAATTTTGAACCGTGGAAGGGCACGCCGGCCAGATTGGCGCCGGCGAAATCGGCCCCGTGCAAATCCAGATTGGAAAAATCCAGGCCGCGCAAATCAGCGCCGGCAAAACTGTCCAGCGCGGCGAGCCGGGCCTGAACCGCTTCGCGGGTAAGGGGAGGAAGCGGAACCGCTGGCGCCGGGGGTGCTGAGGGAAGTTCCGGAATGCCCAGTTTGGTCTTTAACTTTTTGGCCTCACCGATCATCGACCCGAGATTTTCCGGGTCCATCCCCGGCTTCTTCCCGAAAGCGACGCCCACGAGCGTGACCAATTCCTTGAGCTGCGGATCGCGGGCGATGTCTTCGCTCTTGATACCCAGTTCGTTCATCAGACGCAATTGTTCCGCCTGCGCTTTTTCCGTGACCGGCGGGAGATTGTCCGGATCGATGCCCAGTTTTCCCAAGGCCGTTCTGAACTCCGTTCGAATGGCGTCATGGCCCAATTTGACCGCCGTGCCCGGGTCGTTGCTGGACAGATAGTCGATGAGTTTCGCCTGGGCTCCCTGCGCCTGGGCTTGGGCTTCAGGCGACAGTTTGTCCACGCCCACCTGCGCGTTTACGGCAGCGAGGTGGATCTTGAGTTTTCCCGCAATGGCCTCGCGTTCATTTTTCCGCGTGGCGTCCGCCGCGGCGGCGGCCTCGGCCGAAACCGGGGCTTTGGTTTCCTCTGCGACGGCTGACGCAGCGGGAGTTTCCGGTTCAAAGGGTTTGGTGGCCGCTGCCTGAAGGGCGAGAAATTGCCGGTGATAGTGCGCGGCGGGAGCGGCTGGCTCCGTCAAGGGTTCCGTGACGTAAAAGATGTCCTGAATTTCTTCGTAGTCCTCGGACGATACGGCGGTCCAGCCCCGCCAGACCAAAACGAGTTTTTCCGCCTCCATGTCGACCCAGAGTGTGTCGAGTTTCATGTCGATCTCGTCGAAACTCAAGGCGCCGGAATTTGCGCCATTCCGGCGGTGGACAAAACTGCGGACCCGCAAACCCGGCAGTTTGGATTCATAGCGGGCGAGTTGGGGATGGAGATTTTCGAGGACGAGTGATTCGTCCCCGCGCAGGTAGCCCTCGAGTTGCATGTCGGGGGGAGCGGCATTGAAATGCGTCCAGTCAAAGTCCTCGGGAAACCACGGCCAGCGGGTCTTGCGATAAGCGCCCTTGTAGGTGCCGAGCTTGCCGTGGCGTTCCGCCCAAGTGCGGTTCAAAGGGCCGAACCCGGCAGGCGGCGGGCGCTGGCTGTTGCTTTCAATCAGGTGGGCCGGGTCTTCGAGATTCGGCATCGGCCAGAGTTTTGCCCCGGTCCCATCGGTGGTTTCAGCGAAGCCCCGGCCCACCGGATTGGTGGGGAATTTGGGTCCGCCGAAACTGTTTTCGTAGCGCAGTTCCAGACGCGTGAGCGGCTCCGGCTCGGAGGGCCGCCAGGTGAGCCAGTTTTTTTCCCAGCGCCGCGGGCCGATCACGCCGACGCTTTTGGTTTTATTGCCCACCCGAAAAGTGGCGGGAAAAACGGGAACGGGTTTTCCGCCGGGAGCGTGGGCCGTGCCGACCAGCAGCAGGTCGGCGCGCGGCTTGAGCCAGGCGAAATCCGATTCGTAGCGTACGCTGCCGGTTTTTTCCTCATCGCCCGGATGAAATTCGTCGGCGGTGGGAAAGCCCTGGCTTTCCGACAATACCGCCGGACCATTGGCCTTGAGATCAAACGTGCCCTTGACGATCCACGTGAGCGAGTGCTTCGGGAAATTCAGCCGGCCGGTCAGCGGGGCCGCCTTGAGCGTGGTTGGAGTGACGATATTCAAGCCGGGCGCTGCGTTTGACCACGTTAGACGGTCGGACCGCCCATCGTCACAAGCTTGGCCTTCAGTTGGGCGACGACGGAAAGATACTTCGTGGCCTTGATCGTTTCATCGGCCTTCAGTTTTCCGGAATCGACGGCAAGTTTGGGTACCGCCGGCTGCGCGACTCCCAGGATGGTGACTGCACCTCCACCGAGATCGATATTTGCACCGGTGATTTTCACATTGGTTCCGCTGACTGCGATCTCACTCGATTTGATCGAGATGGAATTGGTCGCGACCTGCAAAGTGACTTTGGCCTTATGTTCCGCTTTAACCTCGTCGCCGTTCAAGTTTACCGAGCCCGTGTCGCCATCGGCACCGGTCACTATTCTGGTCTCCTCGCATCCTTCCAGAATGGCGCGTTTTTTCACATGATCCAAAAGGACTCGCGCCGTATATTTGCCGGTGACATGCCGGGAAAGTGCGGTTTCAGAGGCCTCGTCTCTCGCGATGACGTAACTCGCCAGCAGACAGCCAAGGGCTGCAACCATGGTCACTCCCGCTGCGACTTCAAAGCCGGTTTGTTTGTTGAGTGAATCCTGCTGCCGCTTGGCGTGCCGGTCGTTGGCGTCCTTGTCATAGGCATCTTTGTCCGCCTGGGAGAGCTTGGAATAATCATCCACTTGTTTGGCGGTGTCGGCAGCGTTTTGCATGTCCGACTTGTTGGGATCAGACCCTTCGCTGGCGTCGGGATTATATGAGTCAACGAACCCCGCCGTTCCGGCCATCAATCCTGTGACGGCCACAAACAGCACTGCCGAAGCGATGTTCAAGCCGAGGACGGTCGGTCCCGCGCTGGGTGGAGTGACGGTCACGGCATCGCCGACCGAAAGTTGAAGTCCGTCATCGTCGCCATAAATCACGGCACTGCCCTTCTCCGGTCCCGAACCTCCGACCAGATTGAGGACGCCTCCGGCACTGAGAACGTAGTTTTTTTGGACAATCTTAAAATCATCGTCCGTCGACCGGTCGTATTTTATTCCGCTCGTGACGGTGAATTGGGGCCCGAGATTAATGCCCACCTGGGGGCCGACGTTGATCGCGGCGTTCAAGCCCAGCACGCCTGCGACATTCGAGCCAATGACCGCACCCACGGCACCGCCGGCGGTGACCGCAGCGGTTGCGCCCACGGTCATGCCGAAACTGTCGCCCAGATTGACCGCGTTTGTGTTGGACTCCGTGAAATTGGTGGCGCTTCGACCCAGGGTGATGCCGCTGGTATGGTGCGGACTGCGCAGCAAAATGTGTTCATCGCCCGGCGTGGCGTCGAAGACCAGTTCGTTGCCATAGTCGTCGGCCCAGACGCGCTTGTGCTTGTTGGCGGGCAGCGCCATCGGTGGCATGTTGGCGTTGTTGTAGACGCGGCCGGTGATGATGGGACGGTCGGGGTCGCCCTCGAGGCATTCCACGATGACTTCGTCGCCGACGTGGGGAATCGCCATGTCGCCCCAGTTTTTTCCCGCCCACGCTTGGGAGACGCGCATGTAACATGAGCTGTTCTGGTCGTTTTTGCCGAGGCGGTCCCAGTGAAACTGGACCTTCACCTGGCCGTATTGGTCGGTGGAAATTTTTTCTCCGTCCGGTCCCACGACGGTGGCGGTCTGCGGGCCGTGGACGATGGGCTTCGGCGTCACGCGCGGGGTGCGAAATGGAGTCGCGAGCAGTATCGCGGTCAGTTTAACCTGATAGTTGAATTCCTTGCCCTGATCGGCGGCGGTTTCGAAGGGATTGCTCTCGATGAGATAGTCGGTGCCGGTGGTGAGGTAGGCTTTCTCGAAGGCCTTGCGGGGATGGCCCTTCAGGACGAATTTTGCGCCGGTGGCGATCCCGCGCGCGTCACTCTCGCCGGAATAAGTTTCGAATCTGGCCTGTAATTCCTGCAGGCGCATCTGGCTGTAACGGTCGTTTTCATTCGGCGCACCGGCGGAGTATTGGTTGAACTCACTTTGCTCACCGAGGTAATCGAACTGCTCTAATTTGGTCTGGCCGAAACCGCGGTTCTCGAAGCTGCTCGCAACCGAATAGGCGTTGGGTGCGGTGAAGTTAAAATTAGTGGTCGCGTAGGCATCGGACTGCACCTCGTGCTGCACCGCCCACGAGCGGAGGGTTTCCTGCACGCCGTCGGAAGCAGGCCGGTAAAGTAGTTCCGCGTAGCCAGGGAATTCCTGGTGCGAGGCGGCGGAATCACACAATACCAAGGAATGCTTTCCATTCTCGTGGGTGAAATAATAATAAATACCTTCCTCTTCCATCAGCCGGCTGACGAACTGAAAGGCCGTCTCCCGATACTGGACGCAGTAATTCCAAGTCCGGTAGTTGCCATGGAGCTGGCTGATGATATCCGAGAAACCGAAGTCCTTGAAGACCTGCGTGAGGATGTCCGGGATTTTCAGGTTCTGAAAAATCCGGCAGTTGGCGGAACGGGTCAGGAACCAGAGCCACGGCACCACGGTGGCGCGATATTCAGCCAGTTTCCCCTCGTAGTTGGTCTGGGAGAAACGGCTGACAAACCCATGAAAATAGCGGGTAACGGTGCTCCCGTCGGCGGAATGTCCGCCCGTCTCCACCGTAATCGTTACTTTTTGGCCGATGATTTTCTCGTAATCCAGTTCCGGCTCTTCGCTGGCGAGGATCAGCTCATACTGAAATGGCTTCCCGAGGCATTCCGTGCCGCGAAAGGTTTTGAGCAGCAGTACATCGGCACCAAAGGGGGTTTCAATGCGGACCGAACGGTTGGCTTGGGTATAAGTTGGCATGGATAATCCGCAATTTTTTGGCGGAATAATGGCGGGACTCTACTCCTGAAGGTCGGCTGGGGATCGGTCCGCGTCGTATCGGCGGACTTTTCGCCACCCGGTTCGTATCGCGACATTTGGTGACAGCGGGCTACGGGAGAGGCAAGGGGGAATTGGGCGCGGGCCTGCGATTCACACTGTCGGGAGAACTCGTCTTTGCTCCACGTGGTCGACGGTGTGGATGCGGCCCAAGCTTTTCATTTGCTTTCGACGCTATCGCTGCGCCGGCGGCAAAGCTTGTGTGTTCGAGGTCGGTCACCCCCGTCGCAGGAGGCCCAGGTTAGCCAAGCCGGTGAGGCTGCGCTGTAATTGAGTGGCCAGCGCGGGATCTTCGGGGGCAGGCAAATTTACGGAGTCACCCTTGGTCTGTGCTTCGCCGTGCTTTTCCGCTAGAAACGCTTTCATCGCGATCACGAGCGCGGCTTGGTTGCGTGTTCCGTCGAGCAGCGAGAGCAGGTGGCGGCCCAAAATGCCGTTCACCTCGACGAACCGGCCCGTGTAACTCAGCACTGAGGGTGCGCCTTGCCGCAACAACCAGCGGGCCAGCGGATGGGCGAACGGCCGTTCGGTCACGGTCATGGTAAAGGGTAGCGGACTCCAGGAAAATTCGATCAATCCCGGCAGACCGGCCCGGCAAAGATAAAAGCGTAAAGCGGATTCAAAATCAGCCTCAGGAGTGAGACCCTCGCGCAACAGCCGTCCCCGGGTTGCCGCCAGCAAAGCTGGAAACGGCATCGCCTCGCCCGGTCGAGAAGTCAGTTCCAGCAAGGCCGCCTTCGTCGCGGGAGTGCTGGCTCGCAACTCGGCTTTTTTGTGTCCAAAAAATCCGATCGGAGTGGGATCCGCGAGCCCGGTCGGGCCGTTTCCGGGCGTGGCGCGACAACTCACCCACAGTTGATCGAGACGTCCGGTTTCCAGCTTTTCGCCCAAGCCCGGCCGGCACAGCAGCGTTTGCCGGAAGCGCCGGCCTTCCATGAAATCAAGATATTGTTCCAACAGGACGCGGTTTTGCTCCAAGGGACGAAGTTGTTCGCGCGCTTCATCGGTGAGAGCCCGGCTGATAGGGAGCAGGCTCTCGGCTTCGGACAAAAACTGCAGCCCATGCGCTCCGGCATGGGCAATAAATTCGGTGAATAACAGCGGCGCGCTGACACTGGAAAGTTCGTCGTGAAAGAGTGCCTCCCCGGCGTGATTTTCAATCAGCGCCAGCTCGTCGGTGACCCATTGCGTGTAGTGATTGGGCAGGGTGGTGCCGGTGGAAATGAGCTTCAGCAAGGAGCGGGATTGTTCGACCTGAAGCGTCGGATTGGGCGTCGCCTGCGTGTGAAAACGGATGATCGTGCGGACGAGTTCCCGCATATGCGCCCCGGGCAGCGCAAGGTAGCTGACGAATGCCACGCCCTGAGGGGCCAGCAGACGCCCAATCGCAGCGAGCAGGGCGTTACGCACTTCCACTGGCACCCAGGAATAAACTCCATGGGCCATGATGTAATCAAATTGTCCGAGGCCCGGATCGAGCTGATCGAGGGCGCGAATATCGGCGGTTTCCAACCGGATCTGTTTCAATCCCAGCTCCGCCACAAAGCCGCGTCCCCGCTCGATGGCCTCGGCCGAATAGTCGATGCCGGTGTAGCTCGATTCCGGATAGATTGCCGCCATGGCCGCCAGATTGAAGCCATCGCCACAGCCGAGCTCGAGGACCCGGCAGCGATCCGGTGGTATTACGTTAAGTCCACGGAGAAATCCTTTGATCGACAAGCAGTCCGCGAAAGTCTGCGGATGCGCCATCGTGGGGTAGGCGACACGATCGTAGTCATTGCTGGGGCGTGATGGCACGGACCGCAAAATAAACGGCCTTTAGT
>DASYDH010000049.1:0-12703 GCA_036499685.1 Lacunisphaera sp.
TCCAGCCCGGCCAGGTCCGCAAGGGCGTCGTCAAGAACATCACCGACTTCGGTGCGTTCATCGACCTCGACGGCATGGACGGCCTGCTGCACATCACCGACATGAGCTGGGGCCGCATCGGCCACCCCTCCGAGCTGCTGAAGCAGGGCGAGGAGATCGAGGTGATGATCATCGACATCAATCGCGAGAAAGAGCGCGTGTCGCTCGGCCTCAAGCAGACCAAGAACAATCCTTGGGACAACATCGACCACAAGTTCCCGGTCGGTTCCAAGATCCACGGCAAGGTCGTCAATCTCGTTCCGTACGGCGCGTTCATCGAACTCGAGCCGGGCGTCGAGGGTCTCGTGCACATCACCGAGATGTCCTGGACGAAGCGCATCAGCAAACCGTCCGAACTGCTCAAGGTCGGTCAGGAACTCGATGCCGTTGTCCTCGGTATCCAGCGCGAAGAACAGAAGATTTCCCTTGGTCTCCGCCAGCTGGAGCCAAATCCGTGGGACATGGTTCGCCACAATTATCCCGTGGGAGCCCGCGTTCGCGGCAAGGTGCGCAATATGACCACCTATGGCGCGTTCGTGGAACTCGAGGAAGGCATCGACGGTATGGTGCATGTCTCCGACATGTCATGGACCCGCAAGATCAACCATCCGTCCGAGATGCTCAAGAAGGGCGACGAAGTGGACGCCATCGTTCTCGACGTCGATCCGACGCAGCAGCGCATCAGCCTCGGCATGAAGCAGCTCGCGACCGATCCATGGACGGACATCGACAGCTTCTTCCGCATCGGCGACGTCGTCCCGGGTGTGATCTCCAAGGTCACCACCTTCGGCGCCTTCGTTGAACTGAAGGACGGCATCGATGGCCTCGTGCATATCAGCCAGATTCAGGAAGACCGCGTCGACAAGGTGAAGGACGTCTTGAAGCCCGGACAGGAAGTCCAGGCACGCGTCATCAAGATCGACCGCGAACAGCGCCGCATCGGTTTGAGCATCAAGGCCGCGAACTACTCGGCCGAACAGCTCGCGCAAGAGACGGCAACCTACGACCAGTTCACGAAGAACACCGGTGGTTCCGATCTCACGAACCTCGGCGACATCTTCGACGAAGCGTCGAAGAAGGAATAAGCTCTCGAGCTGTTTTCCCTCCAACTTCAAAGGCGTCTCGCGAAAGCGGGGCGCCTTTTTTATGTGGTGGGGACCCATATGAAATTATGTGCGTGCGAAACGGCAGATTTGTGCATTTGGCGCTTTTCCCTGATTTCATCGTGCATAATTTCAGCCTATGAAGCAGGCGTTTCTTCAAAGCAGTCAGTACATCGATTTCGATCACGCGCTCGTCGCAAAAAGGGCGGCGGAGCTGGCGATTGACACCCAATCAGAAGATGAAGTGGCGAAGCGTTGCTTCGAGTTTGCCCGCGATCAGATTCAGCACAGCTGGGATTTCAAAAGAAACCCGGTAACCATCAAGGCGTCGGACGTACTGAAGCATGGAACGGGATATTGTTACGCGAAGAGCCATTTACTGGCGGCGCTGTTGCGTTTTAACGGAATCCCCGCGGGGTTTTGTTATCAGCGTTTATCCTTCGGGGATTCGGGGGCGCCCTATTGTCTCCATGGCCTGAATGCGGTGTATTTGAAAGAGCACGGCTGGTATCGAATTGATGCGCGGGGAAACAAGCCGGGTGTCGCGGCGCTATTCTGTCCGCCTCGGGAGGCATTGGCTTTCTCAATTCGTGAGCGCGCCGAACGCGATTTTCCGGAAATCTGGAGTGAACCTCTGGCCATGGTGATTTCTGCGATGGAGAAGTATCCCGATTTTGCGCTGCTCGCGCAGAACCTGCCCGACGTTGAAGTCTTGGGCTGACCGGGAACGATCACGTCGAATAAAAAAGCGCCCGCATGGTGGCGGGCGCTTTGGATGATTGAGAATCGCTTCGTGGTCAGACGGCGACGGCGGAGTTCTTTGAAACGAACTCGCGGATGACTTCGGCGCGTTCTTCGGCGAGGGTTTCCTGTTCCACCTCGTCAGCCGTCCGCTGTTTGTTGTGGCTCTGCATCTGTTTGCGCAGATGCGAAAGAGCCAGATATTCCAGTTGGCGGATGCGCTCGCGGGTCACCTTGAACTTTTTGCCGACCTCCTCAAGGGTGAGTTCCTTTTGACCTTCGAGACCGAACCGCAGCTTGATGATGCTGGCTTCGCGAGGATCAAGCGAATTGACCATCGCGCTCAAGTCCTCACGAAGGTTCTTGTCACCCAAGCCTTCGTATGGGCTCTGCGCTGTTTCGTCGCCCACCAAGTCGCCGAGCGTCGCGGAATCGTTGTCTTCGCCCACTGGTGCGTCGAGGGAAGCCGGGCGAACGCTGACCGTCTTGAGCAGTGCAACCTTGGCGGTTGGAATCTGCAATTCGGCGGCGATTTCCTCGTTTTCCGGTTCGCGACCAAGCTCGTCCGTCAATTTGGTAATCATTTTCCGCATGCGGGAGATCTTATCGACCAAATGCACGGGAAGACGGATGGTCTTCGATTGGTTGGCCAACGCCCGTTTCATCGACTGCTTGATCCACCAGGCAGCGTACGTGGAGAGCTTGCCGCCCTTGGCAGGGTCGAAACGCTCGACGGCCTTGATGAGCCCGAGATTGCCTTCGCTGATCAAATCCATGAGCGGCAATCCCATTTGATTATAGTCGTAGGCGATTTTAACGACGAGACGCAGATTGGCTTTGATCATGTGATCGCGCGCGGCCTTGTCGCCGCGCTTGATGCGCGCTGCCAACTTGATCTCCTCCTGCACGGTGAGGAGGGGAGTCTGGCGGATTTCGTTGAGATAGAGCTGAAGATTGGAGCGTTCATCGCGACGATCCACCGGCGACGCTTGGTCGAATTGGGAAGTCGCGACTGGCGCGGTTATTTCCGGCCGTACCGTCAAACCTTCTTCGGGCGAAGGAATGGACACGCCGTTGGAATTGCGGGTCGCAGGCGCCTCAACAGTTGCTGAAACAGAACTGAAAATCTTTTTGCGGTTGGGCATGATGGTTATCGTTGGTTGGACTGACTGTAATTTCTTCCTTCTCTTTGCATATATGATGCCGGAAGGCGGAACGAAATTCCCCATATCCTGTTCTGACCAATAATACGCGGCTCTGTGCCGCATGGATGTCCTAATCGGAAAGCTTATCGGCCAGTGTAATGGCCTTAAATAGGGCTGATGCCTTATTAATCGTCTCCTGATATTCCGCTTCCGGGACCGAATCAGCCACGATTCCTGCGCCCGCTTGGATGTGAACTTTATTATCCTTAATTAATGCGGTGCGAAGAGTTATGCAGGAATCGAGATTCCCGTCGTAACTAAAATAGCCTAAGGCACCGGCGTAACTTCCGCGTTGGGTGCCTTCCTTTTCCGCAATCAACTGCATGGCGCGAATTTTTGGTGCTCCGCTGACGGTTCCGGCAGGAAAAGTGGCACGCATGAGATCAAAGGCGGTACGTTCTGGCGCAAGTTGACCCTCCACCTGTGACACAATGTGCATCACATGGGAGTACCGCTCGATGATCATGAATTCGGGAACCTTGACCGAACCGTAGGAACAAACGCGGCCAATGTCGTTGCGCGCCAGATCGACCAACATCAGGTGTTCCGCCCGTTCTTTTTCATCGGCGAGCAGATCTTTTTCCAACGCCACATCCTCTTCATTGGTTTTGCCCCGGGGACGCGTCCCGGCAATCGGGCGAATTTCCACCTTTTGATTGGTGAGTCGCACATGCACTTCGGGCGATGCGCCCACCAGCGCAAAATCATCAGCCTCCAGGATGAACATGTAAGGCGACGGATTTACCGTTCGCAGCGCGCGGTAAAGGTCGAGTGGCGTCTTCGTGAATTCCCGCGAGAAACGCTGTGAAAGCACAATTTGGAAAATATCACCGGCGCGGATGAACTCCTTGGAATCGTCCACCATCGTCTCAAACGCAGCCTTTGTGAAGTTACCCGCGGGTACTTTCACCGGACCAGTATCGCTCAGAGACGCCGTTGCCAGCGGCGACGGCTTGGCCAGCGCTGCTTGAATGCGACGAAGCTCAGTGCACGCGTTTTCGTAGGCGGTGGCGGCATCGTCGCCGATGTGCGCATTGACGATGAGCCGCATGGTCTGGTGCGCCCGGTCGAATGCCACGATCGAGTCGCAGAGCATAAACCACATCGCCGGCACGCCCAGTTCATCCTTGGCGGCCAACGGGACTTTGGGCTCGACACTATGAATGTACTCATAACCCAGATAGCCGACCGCTCCACCGGTAAAAGGAGGTAATCCCGGCACGCTCACGGGAACATAGCCGGCTAATTCCCGCTGCAATTTCGCCAGCGGATCCGGTTCACCGGCCGCAGCGCGGATGATCTTTCGCGGATTGCAACCAATGAAGCTGAATCGGGAAACGGTTTCGCCGCCCTCAACGGATTCGAGAAGGAATGCAGGGCCAGAACCGCGCAGCTTGGCATACGCTGAAACGGGCGTTTCCAAATCAGCGAGGAGATCGGCCCGAACGGGGACGACGTTGCCCTGTTGGCACAGGCGGAGGAATTCCTCGCGCGTGGGTGAAACTTGCATGACTTACTCGACGGTCACCGACTTGGCGAGATTGCGTGGCTTGTCGACGTCGCGTTTGAGTGCCACGGCCATGTAGTAGCTCAGCAATTGAACTGGAATGGTCGCAACAATCGGCAGGACGGCTTCGTGGCATTCGGGAATGCGAATAAGATCGTCGACTAATCCGGGCGGCAGCTCGCAGTTCTCCGTGGCGATCGCAATGATCTTTCCTTTGCGCGCCTTGATTTCCTGCATGCTCGAAACGACCTTGTTGAACATTTCGCCGGAAGGGACAAAAAAGATCGAAGGACACTTTTCGCTGATCAGGGCGATCGGTCCGTGTTTCATTTCCGCCGCGGGATATCCTTCGGCGTGGATATAGGAAATCTCCTTCAGCTTGAGTGCTCCTTCAAGGGCAACTGGGAACAACGTTAACCGACCGAGAAACAGCATGTCCTGATAGTCGGCGTAGCGCTTCGCGATTTCCTTGATCTGCGGAGCCAGTTTGAGCGCTTCGCGCACCCGGTCGGGCGCTCCTTTAAGTGCTTTCACGTACTCAATGCCTCCACTGAAACTCATATCGCGCATGCGGCCAATATAGAGCGCGAGCATTGCACCCAACAGCAATTGCGAGGTGAAGGCTTTGGTCGAAGCGACGCCAATTTCGGGCCCGACGTGTTGATAAACGCCGCCATCAGCCTCGCGGGCGATGGTTGAACCGACGACGTTGCTGATCGCGAGCACCTTGTAACCCTTGCGCTTGGCCTCGCGCATCGCGGCGAGGGTGTCGATGGTTTCCCCCGACTGGCTGATCGTGAAGAACAGCGCATTCTTGCTCAGGGGAATATTGCGATAACGGAACTCGGAAGCGTAATCCACCTCGACCGGTACGCGGGCGAAACGCTCGATCAGTTGTTCGGCAACCAGGCAGGCGTGCCATGCACTTCCGCACGCGATGAAGTGAAAGCGATCGACCTGACGGAAATCGATGGCGGAAATATTCAGGCCACCGAACTGGGCGGTGCTGCCATCTTCCGAAAACCGGCCGCGCATGGTATTTTCCAGTGCGGCGGGCTGTTCGAAAATTTCCTTCTCCATGAAATGGTCGTACGAACCAACCTCGGAGTCCTCAATGTTCCACGTAATCCTGTCGATCACCGGGGAAACCTCCGACGAATCGAGCGTGGTGATCGAGAAAGATTGGGCAGTCATATGCACGACCTCGCCGTCTTTCAGATAAACCACGTTTTGCGTGCGGCTGATGATCGCCGACACGTCACTGGCGAGCATCAACTCGCCGTCGCCCACACCAAGGATCAAGGGCGAACCTTTGCGGGCGGCGACGATTTCGGTCGGATGGTCCGCGCACATCACCGCGATTCCGTAGGTGCCTTCGACGTGACCGAGCGTCTTCCGCACCGATTCCAAAAAGCGACTGCCTTCATTAGTTACCGGCTCCTTCTGATAGTGGTAGGCGATCAGGTTGCAAAGCACCTCGGTGTCAGTTTCCGACTGGAAGGTGTACCCTTTAGTGAGCAGGAATTTTTTAATGCTGGCGTAATTTTCGATTACGCCGTTGTGGATGAGCGCGAACTTCTGGTCGCTGCTGATATGCGGATGGGCGTTCGCATCGGTTACTCCGCCATGCGTGGCCCAACGCGTGTGGCCAATTCCGGTGGTGCCGGATAATTTCAGTGCCGGTGTCGCTTTGATCAAGCCGTCGACGCGCCCAATTTTCTTCGCTAAATCGAAGCAACCGTTGGCTTGGGTCGCGACGCCGGCGGAATCATAACCGCGATATTCAAGGCGTTTCAGGCCTTCCAGAATGATGGCCGATGCTTTTTGTTTTCCGATATATCCGACGATTCCGCACATAATTAGATTTGTAGATTTAGGCTGGAGATTTTTGATGAGATTCCAATCATATCGCAAGGAATTAGAAACAATACCCTTTATGGCCGAATCCAAACGAGTTTTGTCGGTAATCATGGGCGGCGGCCGCGGGACGCGGCTGTATCCGCTCACTAAAGAACGCTGCAAACCTGCGGTACCCCTCGCCGGGAAATATCGCTTGGTGGATATCCCGATCAGTAACTGTCTCAATTCCGGCTACAATCGAATCTTTGTATTATCGCAATTTTTGACGGCCTCGCTCCACCGGCATATCCAGAAAAGCTACCAATTTGATCCGTTCGGTGGTGGCTTCATCGACATTCTCTCCGCTGAACAAACGGAGAAAAGCAACGCATGGTATGAAGGTACCGCCGATGCCGTGCGCCGCAACCTGGTCCACTTCCACCGTCACGGGCACGATTATGTTTTGATCCTTTCGGGCGACCAATTGTATCGGATGGATTTCAGCAAAATTGTGGACCAGCACGTCGCCATGGGATCGGACGTCACGATTGCCGCGATTCCGTTTCCCGTTTCGAAAGTCGAAGGACTCGGGCTGATGCGGGTGAAGGACGATCTTTCGGTGACGGAATTTGTTGAGAAACCCAAGGATCCCAAAATCATCAATGATTTGGCCGTCGGTCCGGTATTACAGCAAAGGCTGGCCCCAGCCTCGGAGAAGGTGTGTCTCGCTTCAATGGGTATCTATGTCTTCAGCCGGGAAGTGCTGCGTGATGCGCTCGACAACAACATGAAGGATTTTGGCAAGGAGGTCATTCCCGCGTTGCTCGGAAAATCCAAGCTTTGCAGCTACATCTTTGAAGGTTATTGGGAGGACATCGGGACGGTGCGGGCGTTTTTCGAGGCAAACCTCGCTTTGGCCCAGCCGCTGCCGCCGTTTAATTTTTTCGATCGTAGCGCTCCGATCTATACTCATCCCCGTTATCTCCCCGCGTCCAAGATCAACCATTGCGATATCGATCACGTGGTTATTGGCGATGGCTGTATCGTCACCGATTCGACTTTGAAGCACTGCGTCATCAGCATCCGTTCGATTCTCGGCGAAAATTCCACGCTGGAGGATGTGGTGATGATGGGGGCCGATTATTATCAAACCGAAGAAGAGGTTGCCGCTGACAAAGCCCGTGGCCGGCCGGCGCTCGGTGTCGGGCGCAATTGTCACATCAAGCATGCGATTATCGACAAAAATGCCCGCATTGGCGAAGGCGTGACCCTTTCACCCGAAGGGAAAGCTGACGGTGACTATGCGCACGATATCGTCATCCGCGACGGCATTCTCTGCGTCTGCAAGGGCGCGCTGATCCCCTCAGGATTTACGCTGTAAGGCTTTTCGTCGGCTGGCGTACGCGATCAAGGCGACGCCGGCCACGATCATGAAAAGCGAATAGAAGGTTCCCCGGCTCAACCCGAGAATCAGGCTAACACCTTCGTCGGGCTCGCGGAAGATTTCACCGAGCGAGCGAACGAGGGCATACGCGATCAGAAATTCCCCTGCGATTCTCCCGGGTTGTGTTTGTGCGCTCGGGCTTTTCCAGAAGCGCCATTGCAGAAAAGCGAACAACAGCAGCCCCTCCAATCCGGCTTCATAAAGTTGCGACGGATGCCTCGGTTCCGGGCCTCCACCGGTTTTGATGAAGATCATCGCCCATGGAACTGAAGTTGGTTTACCCCAAAGTTCGCCATTCATGAAATTGGCGAGACGCCCAAAAAATAATCCGATCGGAGCGACGGTCACCACCAAGTCGCTCACTTGAAGAAAGGATATATTTCGTTTGCGGGTAAACCACCACATGCCGACGACGACTCCGATCATGCCGCCGTGGCTTGCCATCCCACCCTCCCACACGCGGAAAAGCACCAATGGGTCATGGAAAAACGTTTCAGGTTGATAGAGGAGGAAATAGCCGAGTCTTCCGCCCGCGACGACCCCCGCGATGAGACAGGTCATCAGATCGAAGATTGACGATGAATCGAGCGTGCTTCTGCCAGTCTTGTGGTAGCGCTGAAGCAGCCAGCCAGCCACCACAAACCCGGCCAAATACGCCAAACCATAATAGCGGATACCAATATCTTCAGTGAACCGAATCAAAAACGGATGCGGTGTGTGCACCCAATAGGCGAGTGAGAGTCGGCCAAACATTGACAAACAGAGGAGGAGAAAACCGCGCGGAAACACAATATCTTTTGCGCCCAACCATACGAATGACTGAGTTCGATTTTGCCAGAGTTTTCTTGCCCGTGGGGAATTCGCTACGCTTAGTGTGACGCACCTCCATGGCCGAAATTCAGACTACGCCTTTGAATGCATTCCATCGTCAACACGGCGGTCGCATGGTTGACTTCGCCGGTTGGGATATGCCGGTTCAATACAAGAGCATTCTCGAGGAACATAAGGCCGTTCGTCAGCGTTGCGGGCTTTTTGACGTAAGCCATATGGGCGAGGCCGACGTAAAAGGACCGGAGGCGCTCCGATTTCTCCAGCACTTGGTCACGAACGATTGCAGCAAGCTTTTCCCTGGTCGCATTCTTTACACGGTGATGTGCTATCCGCACGGCGGCGTCGTTGACGACCTGCTCGTGTACATGCGGGGCGAGAATGATTATTTCCTGTGCATCAACGCTGGCAATATCGCCAAGGACATTGCATGGATGCAGGAAAAGGCGAAGGGCTTTGACTGCACGGTGACGGATCGATCGTCCGACTACGCCCAGCTAGCCATTCAAGGTCCGCGCGGTCCGGAACTCGTGCAATCCCTGACAAGAACCGATTTGAGTGGTATTAAATACTACCATTTTACCGAAGGTGAAGTCGCGGGAGTCAATTGCCTGATCAGTCGCACTGGTTACACCGGCGAAGACGGCTTCGAACTTTACTGCGCGACCAATGACGTGACGAAGCTGGCGGACGCGGTGCTCGCGGCTGGCGCGCCGTTTGGGCTCGAACTCGCCGGACTCGGGGCGCGGGACAGTCTTCGACTCGAAGCTGGATTTCCGCTTTATGGCCACGAAATCACAGAAGCTATTTCGCCGCTTACCGCCGGACTCGGCTGGGTCGTGAAACTCGATAAAGGGACTTTCGTCGGTTCTGACGCCTTGAAAGAGGAAAAGGCGAAGGGCTCAGCGAGGAAAATCGTTTTTTTCAAAACTGGCGATCGTCGGATTGTGCGTGCGGGCAGCGTGGTGCTTGGTCCGTCGGGTAGCGAAGTGGGGCAGGTGGTTTCTGGTACGCTTTCGCCGATTATCAACGAAGCCATCGGTTCGGCCTTGGTCGATAGTGCCGGCGCGAAAGAACCGCTCGCCGTGGATATCCGCGGTACCAAAATTAATTTGCAACTCGTCAAACCGCCGTTCGTGCCGCTAAAGAAAAACTAACTTCCCATGAGCAACGTCCCTTTCGATCTCAAATACGCCAAGTCCCACGAGTGGCTCAAAGTCGCCGCTGACGGCACCGCGCTTGTTGGTATCACCGATTACGCGCAAAACAGCCTTGGTGATATCACTTTCATTCAAGTGCCGAAGATCGGCGCGACCCTGAAGGCCGGCGAAACGTTCGGTGTGGTTGAATCCGTCAAGGCCGCTTCGGACGTTTACGCGCCGGCTGCTGGCACCGTGATCGAGGTGAACAAGGCGCTGGATGCAAATCCTGAGAAGGTGAATTCGTCACCGTATGTCGACGGATGGATGATGAAACTCAAATTGACCAATCCCGCCGACACCGCGACTTTGCTCTCCGCTGCCGATTACGAAAAGTCGATCAGCTGACACGGTTGGCGCTTTGGAGAGGCCGTCGTGTTCGTCGCTTCGACGCGACCAATAAAAAACCCGCGGCGCGGGAGGGCGCGTGCGGGTTGAGAACAAATTTCGTGAGGGCTTAGGCCTTGCCAGCCTTCGTTGCTTTCTGACGCGCACCGTTGTTCAGGATGCGCTTCCGCAGGCGAAGATTTTTTGGTGTCACTTCGACGAGTTCGTCAGAGGCGATGTATTCGATGGAACGTTCCAATGACAGTTTCGACGCTGGCGTCAGACCGGTCGCCACGCCCGAACCCTGCGAGCGGAAGTTGGTGAGCTGTTTCTCGCGCACCGCATTGATGGCGATGTCTTCGTTGCGCGGATTCTCGCCGACGATCATGCCCTCGTAAACCTGCTCGCCGGGATTGACGAACAGTTTTCCGCGTTCCTGACACATCACGAGGGCGTACCCGGTGGTCTCGCCGGCTTCGGTTGCGATAAGTGTTCCCGTGATGCGGGTCAGCACTTCGCCGGCAAACGGACCGTACTCCTTGAACAAATGGCTGAGCACGCCACGACCGCTGGTGGCGTTGACGACGTCGATTTCCATGCCGATCAAACCGCGCGTGGTGATGACCGCTTCAAGCATGGTGGAGTGCGAAAGTTTCTCCATATTGGTCAAGCGACCCTTGCGGTTGGCCAGGTTTTGCATGATGGCTCCAACGCACTCGTCGGGCACCTCGATCCAAACGGTCTCGTAGGGTTCGAGGCGTTCCCCGCTGTCGCCTTTCTTTTCGATTACGGTTGGGCGGGAAACGAGCAGCTCGAAACCTTCGCGACGCATGGTTTCAACGAGGACGGCCACCTGCATGGCGCCGCGGGCCTTGACGTTAAAGATACCGGCTTTTTCGGAATCCTCGATTTGGATCGAAACGTTTTGCTTCAATTCGCGCATCAGGCGCTCGCGCAGCTGACGGGACGTAACCAGCTTGCCTTCCTGACCGACAAGCGGGCCGTCGTTGACGCAGAATTGCATCTCAAGGGTTGGCGGATCGATCTGGGTGAAGGGCAGGGCATGGGCTTCTTCGGTTACCGCGAGCGTATCACCGATATCAACGTCTTCAAATCCGGACAAACCGACGATGTTGCCGGCAGCCGCAGATTCCACTTCGCGTTGGCCGAGGCCGGTGAACTCGAAAATCTTGGTGATCTTGGCGCGGATTTTTTTCCCATTCTCATTGTGGCGCACGACAAAGACGGGATCGCCGATCTTGATGATGCCACCGAGAATTTTACCGACGGCGATACGACCGACATAGTCGCTCCAATCGATATTGGAAACGAGCATGTGGAACGGCTCCTCTGGCTTCGCGAATGGTGGTGGGACGTGATCGATGATCGTCTGAAAGAGCGGGGACATGTCCTTCTTCTCATCGCCGAGATGGTACATCATATAACCGTCGCGACCTGAACCGTACACCACCGGAGCATCGAATTGTTCCTCGGTGGCATTCAGCTCCATGAGAAGTTCCAATACCTTGTCATACATCTTCGCCGGATCGGCGTTGTCGCGATCGATCTTATTGATGACGATTACGACCTTGAGACCGTGGGCGAGGGCCTTGCGCAACACGAAACGAGTCTGGGCTTGGGGCCCGTCATAGGCGTCGATCACGAGAAGCACACCGTCCACCATGCGGAGCGCACGTTCCACTTCGCCGCCGAAGTCAGCGTGTCCGGGAGTGTCGACGATGTTGACGGTCTTGTCGCGCCAGTGAACCGAGGTATTCTTGGCCTTGATGGTGATGCCCTTTTCCTTCTCGAGATCCATGGAATCCATGGCGCGTTCCTCGACCTGCTGGTTGGCGCGATAGACGCCGCCTTCCTTGAGCAATTTGTCGACGAGCGTGGTTTTGCCATGGTCGACGTGGGCAATAATGGCGATATTACGGATGTTCTGATTCATGTCCTGGAAGGTCTTTCTAAGTGGGAAAAGGGTCACGTTGCTGGCCACCGCTGGGCTTGGCAAGCAGAACCTTGGTTGATTGTCAGGCTTCTGCGTTCCTTCTTCGGGTCTGTAATCTCCACGATTGGAGTGAGTAATGCCAATGGCTCTTCTCGAGCGCTGTGGCGAACCCTGCGTTCGGGCGGAGCGCCGGGGAAAAAACATCCGTTTTGCAGAAAATAGTTCTGACGCGGTACTTGAGACCGGTGTCGAAAACATCGTTGGTCCAACAGTCAGTGCGCCAGACGATGCCGAAGCCGGTTCCGGGCGTAAGGCAGCTCCGACGCACTGACAAAGTGGACTTTCCAAAAGATAAAGGCCCGGGCACCTCGCGGTGCCCGGGCCAAAATCGGGGGTGGGCGCTCGCCACGCACTCTTCCCCTTGCGCACAACATTGGGCGCCTCGCTTTCGCGGGCCGTGTGCTTCCCGACGCTACTCATCGCGGCATGCGATGCTATCGGTCTCATAGCGGGACCG
>DASYDH010000050.1:0-214837 GCA_036499685.1 Lacunisphaera sp.
CCGCGTGGCGTCGCCGGCATCGTAGGCTCCCAGAATCCGCTCCCGCAAATCCAGTGAAAGGGTTTTCATGACTCCCACTCTTGCCACTGCCACCCCAAATACGAGAAAATAATGGCTACACTATTATTTAATATGCTCTAGTCGGGTGAAGCGCCGCATATTCATCCGCATGGTGAGATTCTGGCGCTCAATGTAGCTGGTGGAGATGTGCTTCACATCTGGGGAACCAGTCATTACCGTTTGCTTTGTACCCATGCATTGAGCCGGACTGTAGCGCGCCTCTCCGGAAGGGGCAGCCCCGTAAATCTTCACCAGTTGAGCGAAATCAATTTCGTTTTTGAACGCACTATCCACTGCCCCGATATACGCCTTCAGTCCGTCAGTGGTTAGTTGCACGCGACTCGTAAGCCGATCCGCCAAATCATGAATAAAATGATTTGCCGCTTCGGCGTTGCGAGGACCAACAAACCAGCAAGGAACCAGTTTGGACTCAGTGTCGATTGCGACCCACGTCCATGCATCGCCCCAACCTTTGTCTTTCTGCTCTGCGCTCGTATTCTTTTCCTTCGTGCCGACGAATGACCAAATTTCATCACATTGGAGGCGTTTGCATTTCAGATTCCGAAAAGCGTTATCCTGATAAATTGAACAAACGCGGCCAACATCAGCCATGAACTTCATAACGGTGTTAAACGCTACGCCGGTCAGGCGGGACGTTGAACGCATGCTATTTCCCTCGACCAGACAGGAAATAATTTGGGTGCGTTTTCCGATGGGTAGCTTGTTCATTTGATGGAATTAAAGCGGAAATTAAACAGAAATCAAACAATATTTTAATCATGATTTTTATTTGTATTAAATGGTGCTACTTGTTATATAATAACATATAACAAATTAATTTAATTGGATTTGACATGGAAATGAAATCGTTTTTATTGATTACATGGTTAACTACATTCCACCGAAAGATTGGTTGATTTATGATAGACAAGCCGTGTTCGGCCCACTTACAGAAGCAAAGGCCGCTGTTTTATCATTGATGAATATGCCCTACCAACGGAGTTGGGTAGAGGCATTGCAGGCCATCCAATTAAAGAGAGAGGTTGCTGGGACTTCAAAAATTGAGGGCGCAGATTTCACTGATAGGGAGCTAGACTTGGCTCTAAAAGAAACTGCCGAGCAGCTTGTTACTCGTTCGCAAAAACAAGCCCATGCTGCAATGAAAGCATATAAATGGATTTCAAATCTGGAAAAAGACAGACCGATAAACTGTGATTTGATTAAAGAAATTCACGCCCTAATTATTGGAGATGCGGATTCTGATCATTGCGAACCAGGGGCAATAAGGAGAAAGGATGAAAACGTTGTTTTTGGAATACCGCCTCATCGTGGATGTGAGGGAGGCGAAGAGTGCGAGCAGCTATTCAAATTGCTTGGGAGTTCTGTTCAGCGAGAATTCCGAGATCACGAGCTGCTAATCCAAGCTTTGGCGCTGCACTATCACTTTGCGGCTATGCATCCATTTCTAGATGGAAACGGGCGCACTGCCAGAGCCGTTGAAGCATTAATGCTTCAACGAGCAGGACTAACGGATCACCTGTTTATCGCGATGTCTAATTACTATTATGACGAGAAGACCGCCTATCTTTCCGCGCTAAGTTCAGTAGAGGCACCCAATTATGATCTGACCCCTTTCCTTCTTTTCGGTTTAAAGGGAATCAAGATTCAATGTGAACGCTTGTTTAAGGAAATTCGGTCTAACGTCTCAAAATCGATATTCAAAAATACAATGTATGATCTTTTTGGCCGATTGCAGACGGAGAGAAGGGCGGTAATAGCCAAACGCCACATAGCAATTCTTAATCGAATGTTAGAGATAGAGGAAATGACTACTCATGAATTACTGAGGGCTTTGCATCCCATGTACGAATCATTGAAAGTTGGAAGAAAGGCCGTCGTAAGAGACTTGATTCATCTGCTTAATGTAGGAGCTCTAGCGTATGATTCTAAAAAGCAAATTGTGGCAATAAATCTGAACTGGCCGCAAACCATAACGGAAAGCGGATTTATGGAGGCGGTTAGGAAAATGCCTAAAGCAAAAAGCTATTCATTCCCAACAGTTCCGGAAGCAATTCAACCTAGCTCATTATTGGGCTAGCTTCACTCTGTACTTTTCCTAACAACATCCCAAGCCGTTTGCACGAAATCCTTGCGAGCGGCTTTTTTCTTTGGCGCGGTCTTCTTCTTGGCAGGTTTCTTTTTAGGCATGCATGGAGTGTGACGCGCTCATTCGTCGAAACTCCAGCGCGATTATTTCAGTTTTCCAATCGTAAACTGTAACTGAGTCAGCACCCATATTGGGGTACTGTGCTGGTTTCAATTGCACCCCGCTGCTGCTGCTGCTTTATCGGGTTTTCAGCTAACCTACATCTTTCCCTGCCGCCATGATCACGACGCTCAATCCGTCCGTCCCGACGAAGCCCGCCCTCGCGGTGCTTTCCCAGCCGCTTTATGCGGAGCTCGCCAATTCGCTGCAGTCGCTCGTGGAGCAAGGCACCCTCCGGCCGGGGCATCGTGTGCCGTCCGTCCGGCGCATGTCCCTGCAACGGGGAGTGAGCATCGCGACGGTGCTCCAAGCTTATACGGTACTGGAAAATCGCGGCTACTTGGAAGCCCGCCCGCAATCGGGCTATTACGTCAGGCCGCGTGCACCATTTCTCGGACCCGAGCCGCGCATGGCGAAGCCCATGGCCAAACCATCGTATGTCGGCGTCAACGATCTCACCGCCGAATTCGTCGAACGTTCGAGCAGTTCCGATTTCATGCCGTTCGGCGCGGCATGCCCTCATCACAGTCTGTTTCCGAATAAAAAACTCGCGCGACTGCTGGGCTCGGTCGCCCGGCGCGATTCGTCGTTGATCAGCCGGCATGCGATCAATTGGGGTTACGAACCTCTGACCCGGGAAATCTCACGCCGCTACCTCCAAGGCGGGGTGCCGCTCGCGCACGATGAGCTGGTCGTGACCATCGGCTGTTCCGAAGCCCTCAATCTCTGCCTGCGCGCAGTCACCAAACCCGGCGATACCATCGCAATCGAAACCCCGGCCTATTTTGGATTTCTTGAAATCATCCAAAGCCTCAATCTTCGCGCGCTCGAAATTCCCACGTCGTCGCGCGACGGCCTGTGTCTTGATGCGTTGCGCGATGCGATCAAGCAGAACGACGTGAAGGCCGTGCTAGTGATGCCCAATTTCCATAATCCGCTAGGCAGCCTGATGCCCGACGAAAAAAAGAAGCGGCTGTACGAGTTGCTGTGCGAATTCGATTTGCCGGCCATCGAGGACGACATCTACGCCGACACTCACTTCGGAGACGTCCGGCCAAAGCCGCTCAAGGCGTGGGATCGCGATGGTCGCGTGATGCTCTGTTCCTCGTTTGGCAAGACCCTCGCGCCGAGTTTTCGCGTCGGCTGGGCCGCACCCGGTCGCTATCTTGAGCGGGTCCGCCGGCTCAAGTTCACCAATACCATGGGTACCGCCGTGGTGTTGCAAAAAACGCTGGCCGATTTCCTGCGCGATGGCGGCTACGATCATCATTTGCGGTCGTTGCGACGCGCCTATCACCAACAACTACATCAGTTCGCCCAGACCATGCAGCGCCATTTTCCCGAGGGAACCCGTTACAGTCGCCCGCAAGGCGGCAACGTCATCTGGGTGGAATTCGCCACGGGCATCGACACACTCAAGCTTTACCGCGACGCGCTCAAACATCGGATAAACACGGCACCGGGGGCACTTTTTTCGGTGAAAAATCGCTACAATAACTGCATGCGGATGAGTTGCGGTTTGCCGTGGGCGGACGAAGTGGAGAATTCCCTCATCAAGCTCAGCGAACTCATCAAAAAACAACGCTGAGACGAACCGTTCTTGCGAATCGCGTTTCGTTTCAAATTTGTCCGTTCACCCCATGCGCCGCAATACCGCCATTCTGATCTTCGAAAATGTCGAGGTGCTCGATTTCGCCGGTCCACTGGAGGTGTTTTCGACAGCTGACGAGTTATCAGAAAAAAACAGCTTCAGAGTGTTCACGGTCGCCGAGGCGCCCGGCACCATTCGCACGAACAACGGGCTGAAAATTATTCCGGAACATACACTCGAATCTTCCCCCGTGGCCGATCTCCTCATCGTGCCCGGTGGTTTCGGCACGCGGGCATTGCTCAACAAACCCTCAGTGATCGAATGGATTCGCGTGGCCGCGAAACGCGCCGAAATCGTCGCGTCGGTGTGCACCGGTGCGCTGTTGTTGGCAAAAGCGGGACTACTCAACAATCAGCCGGCTACGACTCACTATTTGACGTATGACCTCCTACGGGAAATCGCGCCAACCGCGCTCATTCATGAAGATCGGCGTTTCCTCGACAACGGCCCCATCGCCACGTCGGCGGGCATTTCCGCAGGCATCGATCTTTCCCTGCATTTGGTCGCCCGCTTGCAAGACGCTACGACCGCCGAAAAAACCGCCCGGCATATGGAATACCACTGGCGAAACGACGGCGGCCTTCAGCGTTAACCGACGTCTCTCTCCACTTCACGCCACCCTGTTCCAACCGTGTCCACTGCCGGAAAAACTCCCACGAAGGCCGCAATTATCGCCGGATTCGCCACGATCTATCTTTTATGGGGTTCGACCTATCTCGGAATTAAAATAGCCGTGGAAACGCTGCCGCCGTTCCTGATGGCCAGCGCGCGGTTCTTTGTGGCCGGCACCATCGTGACAGTGTGGATCGCCTGCACTGGCAGATTCAAGGCGACGCGTCGCCAGTGGATCGACAATTCCCTGATTGGCGGGTTTCTGCTGCTGGGCGGCAATGGCGTGGTGTCGTGGTCCGAGCAAAAAATCCCTTCCGGTGTGTCGACGCTCGTCGTTTCGCTCGGGCCGCTGTTCATCGTTTTGCTCGACTGGGCGGTATTCAAATTCAGCCGGGACAAAACCCGCGGCACCCGCCCAACTTGGACGACCTTCGTCGGAGTCGGGCTGGGCATTGTCGGACTGGTGGTACTCGTCGCCCCCAATTTGGGCGAAGGGCAATCCCAGCTCGATCCGTGGCGTGCAAGCGGTTTGGTTCTTGCATGTTTTTCCTGGAGCGTGGGCTCAATCTACACCCGATATGCGCGCACACCGGCGGAACCTTTCACGGCGGCGGCCATCCAGATGCTGGCGGGTAGTGTCTGGCTGATCGTCGTCAGCCTGTTGATGGGAGAACCGGAACATTTCCGCTTAAGCGCAGCCTCCAGCCGGTCGTTGTTCGCTTGGGGCTATTTGATCGTGGCCGGATCGCTAGTTGGGTTCACAACCTTCGTGTGGTTAATGAAGCACTGTACTCCCGCCCGGGTGTCCACCTTCGCATACGTCAATCCGGTGGTCGCTGTGTTTCTCGGCTGGATGCTGGCCCATGAGACAGTCGGACCGACGATGCTGATTGCGGCTGCGATCATCATCGCCGGCGTCGCCATCATCACTGCCAGCAAAAGCAAGAAGCCTGTCCCGGATTTGGATAAAATCGAAATAGGCGAAGCAGCTCCGGCAACAGGTGTCGGTGCCACCAAGATCAGCTAAACGCACCCGTCCCGTGCGCGCATTCATTTGATTGGGGAGCTGGCGTTTTCAGAAACATCGCCTACGATTGAGTCGTCTGTTTCCACTATGAAAAATCGCTTCGTACTTTCCCTGTTCATTGCCGCCCTCGCTTTTTCATCAGGCTGCGAAACGGTCAATGATCGCATCAAGGAGAAGCCGGAAGCTTTCAGCAACGTCGATCAGGCGACGCAGGACAAAATTAAACAGGGCATCATCGACATCGGTTTCACCGAGGACATGGTTTATCTCGCGCTCGGCAAACCGGATCAAACGCGCGAATCCGCCAATGCGACCGGGAAAACCGTCACATGGGTTTATAATACTTACTACCAACGCCCGGAAGGCACGCATTTCGCCGGTTACAACCGCCAAGTCTACTTCGATCCCTACTTGAAGACCTACCGGGTTTACTACCGGCCCGTGTACGCCGACATCTATAGCGAGCAGAAAGAGGAGCGCATCCGCATTGTCTTTAAGGACGGCAAGGCGTCGGTTATCGAGCAGTCGAAGGACTGACACATAACGTCCGCAACTTCGGGCTGATCCAGCGGGCGAGTTGATGATTGGCGTAACCCGCCCACGCCACCGGAGTCGTGGTATCAAGCGGCGCGCGCAACGGCTTCCCGTCTGGCGCAGCAATCACGCAGCCGAGTTCTTCCGCAATGAGCGCCGTACAAATATCGTATGGGTGACAGGCGAGTCCTGAATGAAGCTGCAATCGCTCGAAGGCCAGCGGACGCAGGTCAGCGATGAAACGATCGTGGCCGGCGAGCAATTCATGAATTTGTCCACCCGTACTCAGATATTGATCGTCGAAAATTTCCGCCCCGGCTTTCAATTCACGCCAAAGTTTCTCCTCCACTTCCGCCAACCACGCTTTCCCCGCCGGGAAAAATTTGGCGAATGATGCAAAGCCGTGACCGAGATCTTTTGCCTGGGAAGGTTGCGGCTTCAATCGATGGCGGCGATGCGTCCGTAAATCGATCCGCTCGGCCTTGACGCCACGCCCGCGCACCGCGCTAAATTGGTCCGAGAGCCTCTGTTTGATGACTGGTAGCTCGGTCATCGCGGCCACGACAATGTCACTCAAGTTTGTTTCGTCACCTTTCTGCGGCGCAAGCGCGGCAAGACTCCATGCTGAGCGTTTGTCGTACATGATGCCACGCGTGCCGTCGATCGGGTCGATAATGCATTTGAAGAACGTATGCTTCAACGGTATGTCCACCGGAAAAGTCGCCGGTTCAGCGAGATCATCGAGCCCTTCCATGACCAATTGCACCGGCCACTTTTTCGGCCAGTTCTCTCGAAACCATTCCATGACGGTGGCCTCACTGATCCGGTCGATCACGTAGATCGTATCCGCTGAGGTCACGGTCGCCACCCGCGACAACGTTCGGTTGCCGCGCAATTGGGCGGCGCGAACCGAATCGCGGATCGCGTCCTGTAACCCGCACAACAATCGCCGCAATTGATCGAGCTGGATCGTGGTCACATCGCAAAATTGATATTATGACATCAACGAAGCCAGCGCTGAAAAACGCCGCGCGTCGGAGTCACCATTAGAATTCATAGGGCCAGCTTGGCATCGAAAAGACGCCACCATCCACGTAAATCGTCTGGCCAGTGATAAAATCCGCCTGGTCGCCCGCGAGAAAAATCACCGCCTTCGCCACGTCCATCGGTTGACCAACCCGTTTGAGCGGTGCCAGCCGCGCCCACGTTTCAGCGTATTGCGGCGATTCCGCCTTGGTGCGCTCGAGTTCAATGGCGCCCGGCGCGACACAGTTGACGCGAATACCGTGCGCACCCAATTCGAGGGCTGCAACCTTGGTGAGCTGCTCGATGCCACCTTTCGACGCGGTATAATCGACGAGTCGCGGAAACGGAGTTTTATTGCAGCCCGAGCCGATGTTGATGATCGATCCCCGTTTGCCGCGTTCAACCATCAGTTGCGCGACGCGCTGCGTATTGAGAAAACACCCTTTCAAGTTGGTACGAAGGACGCGATCCCAGTCTTCCTCGGCCAGTTCAAGCAACGGAGCCCAGGTTTGAATCCCCGCGTTATTTACCAGCAGATCGGGCGCGCGCCCAAACGTGGTGACGATTTGGTCGAAAAAACCGAGCACTTCTTTTTTCACACCGGCGTCGCAAACCACGCCCAATGCTTTTCCGCCAACCGCGGAAATCAAAGTGCGAACTTCCTCCGCCTTCGATTCGTCACCGATAAACGAAAACGCCACGTCCCACCCGTTCGCGGCCAAGGTGACCGCAATCTCGCGGCCAATTCCCTGGCTCGCGCCGGTCACCACTGCCAAGCGTCGTGTGTCAGTCGTCATTCACCGCGTTAATGGCACCTGCCGGCCGCGCGGACAATGACTTTCACGCGTCCGGCGCACCCTCACCGGCCTTCTTCGGCTCCTTGACCACGGGAATGTGTGCGGCCTGCCGCAGGACTTCCTGTTTGGAAATTCTAAGCCGGGCGGCGATGGCGGCGAGTTTTGCCGCTTCAGCCTGGTTGAGCACGGTCTGGCGATCCGTACCGTCGCGATCGATCCACTTCACCGCGTGGATTTTTTGCCGCGAAGCCTTAACCAGATCGCGGAGAAATGCGCTTTCGTCTTCGGGGAGTTCCATGGAAAAATTTCCGCGGCGTTATCGTCGGGCTTGGTTTTTGGCGAGACCGCCGGCCGTCTCGCGCTTGAGCTCGCGCGTCATGAGTGCGTGCAGCGCCTCGGCCGGTTTTTTGCGCTGATAGAGAATCGCGTAAACTTCGCCCAGGATCGGGGCGACGATCCCGCGTTCCTTGCACAAGCCGTGTAGCGCCTCTGTCGTGCGATGTCCCTCGACCACGGATTTTCGTCCCGCCAACAATTCCTCCACTGAACTGCCAGCGGCGATTTTCTCGCCAAATTCGCGATTGCGGCTCCACGCGCCGTGGCAGGTCGCCACCAAATCGCCAAACCCGCTCAAGCCGTAAAAGGTATCCTTGTCCGCTCCGAGCGCCTGACCGACACGAACCATTTCCGCGAGCGAGCGCGTGAGGAGCGATGCCTTCGAGTTATCGCCCAGTTTCAAGCCGTCGCAGAATCCCGCGGCGATTGCATAAATGTTTTTCAAACTCGCACCATATTCCGCACCCGCCAGGTCCTCGGTCAGGTAAATGCGCAGCGTTGGCCCGCTCATCGCCGCCTGCACTTTCTGCACGAACTCATTCACGTTCACGGCGGCCATCACCATCGCGGCCGGCAAACCGCGGGCTACTTCGGCCGCGTTGGTCGGACCGGTGAGCGTGCCACAATTCAGGCTGGGCAACACCTGTTGCATCACCTCGCTCGGGCGGAGGTGCGTGCCAATCTCAAGCCCTTTGGCCAGGCTGAGAAAAAGCTGCAAGCGGGAGGTTTCGTGCAGCAACGCGCGCATTTGTTCACACCACGTTCGCAATGTCTGGGAGGGACAGGCAATGAGGGCGACGTCGGCCTCCAGCACCGCCGCGCGCAATTCATGCGTTACGACGATCATATCCGGCAACATGAGGCCGGGCAGATAATCCGGGTTTTCACGGGTCGCACGCAGCGCCGTCGCGTGCTCGACGCGGCGGGTAACGAGCGTCGTGTGCTGGCCGCGTCGTGCCAGATGCAGGGCCATCGCGGAACCCCATGCGCCTGCCCCGATGACGGCAAAATTAAGTGGGCGCGGTTCAGACATGAGGTGACTCGATCAAATGTTCAGGAAGCCGGGGATCTTCTCGCCGGCGAGCATAGCATCGAAATTCTCCCGCGCATTGACCAGCTCGAATCGGCTGCCTGAGACGAGAACCTCGGCGGGAACAGGACGTGTATTGTAGCGGCTCGCCATCGTGTAACCATAGGCGCCTGCGCTCATGAACGCCACGAGTTCACCTTCGCCGACGGTTTGCAAGGTACGATCCCCGGCAAAACAGTCACCCGATTCGCAGATGGGACCGACGATGTCCGCCTGCAACGCCGGCCGGGACGAATCGCGCAAAAGCGGCACGATCTCGTGATACGCGTCGTACATGGCGGGACGAACCAGATCGTTCATCGCGGCATCGAGCACGAGAAAGTTTTTGCCGGAGCCGCGCTTGAGATATTCAACGCGGGAAAGCAGTACGCCCGCGTTGCCGACGAGAAACCGGCCGGGCTCGAGCAGAATTTTCAACCCGAGCGGCGCAAGCAGTGGCACGAGCGCAGCTCCGTAGGCCTCGGGCGTCAGTGGACGCTCGCCTTCGGGTTTTGCGCTCCACCAAGCAGGATCTCCGCTGGCCAAAGCCTCTTGATATACGATGCCGATGCCACCACCGACGCTGAAATAGGTAATACCATATTGCTTTTTGAGCTGCTCAACGAAAGGAATCACTTTCCTGACCGCCTCAACAAACGGGCCCACCGAGGTCAGCTGGGAACCGATGTGCATCTGCACACCCTTGATTTCAAGGTTTGGGTATTGCGCGGCGGCTTCGTACGCGGAGGCGGCGTTTTTCAAGGGAATGCCAAACTTGTTGTCGCTCTTGCCCGTCGTGATCTTCGCGTGGGTTTTGGCATCGACGTCCGGATTTATCCGGATCGCGATCGGCGCCTTGCGGCCGAGTTGTCCCGCCACATGGTTGATCCGGGCAAGCTCGGGTTCGCTTTCCACATGAAAGCCAAAGATCCCGGATTCCAGCGCCAGTTTGATCTCCGCCACCGACTTGCCCACTCCGGCAAAAACGCTGCGCGCCGGGCTTCCTCCCGCCGCCCGGACCCGGGCGAGTTCACCCCCGCTCACCAAATCAAACGCGCCACCCAAATTTGAAAAAATTCGTAAGATCGCGAGGTTGGAATTGGCCTTCATCGCGTAGCAAAGCTGCAGGTCAAGCCCCTTCAAGCCATCGGCCAGACGGCGGTAATTATCCTCAATTGTCGTGGCACTATAGACGTACGTGGGCGTGCCGTGAAGCTTTGCAATCGCGGCCAAATCGACGGATTCGCAATACAGATTCTGCCCTTGGTAGTGGAATTGATGCATCGCGGTAAAGTGGGCGTGAAACGTGTCGAAATAGCGGGAATCCACTTGAAAGGAAGCGCTATTTTTTCAGAACTACTACCATGTCTTACGCGATGCGACGTCTCCTCAATCATCTACCGATTCAAATCGGTACGAGGAGTGATCGACGCCTCCGGACGACGGGTCTGAAACACGCACAGTTCGCCAGCTTTCTCGAAAATGCTGGTTTCCGGCATCACCATGTTGACCACTACGAACGCAGCATGCGTCGGCGTCAGTGGGCCAAACGGCTGTTTGTCGTGGGGATACTGATTTTGGGTGCTTGGATTGCCTTGGAAAGCGCCAAGGCCATCACGTTGTTCTAAGTCAAACTACGCAAAGGAGTTTGCCAGCGGTCAGGTATGGGGCTTAGTGCTCGCCGGTACCATGAACGAACAGCTGTACATTTGGATGTCTGTCGGAGCCATCGCTTGGGGGCTGCTCGATTGCTTTTTCGGCTATCGGGTCTTCAAGGTTACCCTGGCGGTGGTCGGCGGATTACTCGGGCTTCTTTTAGGGCAGGTGGCAAGCACGGCTCTCGGTCTGGGTGCAGGAGCCGAAGTCATCGTCATGATCGTCGCTGGATTGCTGGGTGCGAGTGTGGCGTTCCTGCTTTATAAGGGAGCGGTGTTTGTCGCCGGATTCGGTTTCGGCGCGACCCTCGGTGTCCTCCTGTTGACGCACTACAACGACATGGTCGCATTGATGACTGGGGTCGTCCTTGGAATCGTCGGTGGGTTTCTCGCCGTCAAACTGCAGCGGGTCCTGATCATCCTCTCGACCGCGCTTTTGGGTTCGTTTCGCACGATCCTCGCGATTGCGTATTTCACCGGTAAAGTGGACTGGATTTATTACTACCAACAGCCCCAGCAAATGCCCGCACTGATCGACAATAATGCGTGGATGCTTCCGTCAGTACTTGGACTGGCGGTCGTCGGGGCGATCGCTCAATTCGAAATGGACCGCTCGTTCGGAAAAAAGAAAAGTTCGTCGCAGGATGACTAAACTTGCCCGTGAGCTGCGGGAGCGCACACTAAGCTGATGAAACGTTTCCTTACCCTCGTCCCTCTCCTTGGTCTCGCGCTGTTATCCACGTTGTTCCTGAGCTCTTGCAACAGCAACAGTCAGGTTATCGCGACCGGACTCGAAGTGGAAGTGACTGGAATTACGCAAGCCAGCGACGGTTCAGCCACGGTTTCATGGCAGTTCAAAAACACCAACGTGGTTGCCTATTTGTTCTCCCAAATCAGCCTCCAGGTATCGTTGAACGGCACGCCATTGGGTTCAATTGTCGAGAAGGATCCTCTTCCGCTTCCAGCCAGCAGCAACGCGGGTCGAACGTCGAAAGTGACCACGCTCGATGCCACGGCCAGCCACGCCCTCGCCGAAGCCGTGAAAGCAGGTTCTGCCAATTACCATATCGACGCCCAAATCACGATTTTGGTGTACGATAATGTGAAGGAGAAATCCGTGCTTGGCAATTCCGGCACCGTTACCGTCAAGGCGGAATAAGCACAGGCACAGCGAAAGCAGGTCATCGCGCGAACCAGTTGTGATCATCATGCCGCAAGCCGCGTGAGTTCCGCCGATGCCTGGGCATCGTAACGATGGAGCCGCGCCGGCAGGTGAACGGGACGTGTCATCGCGACCGGACGCGGCTTGCGACGGTATTGGGAAATCGTCCATGCCAGCAATGACGCAACGAAGCAGCTGGAAATGAACAAGCTGACATCGAAAGAGAAACCACCGAGGAAAAACGCGAGCCCCAGCAGGGTCGCGGTCGAGAATGAGATAAACACGATTTTCATGACATTGGGTTGAATGTCAGAAGAACCCCGTCTGACCGCGAAAAGTTACAGAATTAAATTACGCGTCCGCTCCCGCGAAAATAAAAAAGGCGCAGCGGACAAGCTGCGCCGAAAAAAGTTTCTCGTCCGGGAAGGTCAGGCACCGCCGCCACTTGAATTTGATACCGGTTTGAATTTCGCCCGGAAAAGCGCCGCCACATAATCGCGATTCATCCGCGCGATGAAATCGTGCGAAATCAACTTGGGACACACTGCGCTGCATTCGTACTGGTTGGAGCAGTTGCCAAAACCGGCCTCGTCCATCGTCTGAACCATGGCCAGCACGCGCTTGTCGCGTTCGGGTTGTCCCTGCGGCATCAGGCCCAGGTGCGAAACTTTCGCCGCGACAAACAGCATCGCCGAAGCATTTTTGCAGGCCGCCACACAGGCGCCGCAACCAATGCAAGTCGCCGCATCCATGGCGAGATCGGCGGCATCCTTCGGGACCGGAATCGAATTCGCGTCCGGGGCCGCGCCGGTGCGAACGGAAATGTATCCGCCCGCCTGCTGGATTTTGTCGAACGCCGCACGATCGGTGATGAGATCCTTGACGAGGGGAAACGCCTTCGCGCGGAAGGGTTCAACGACAATTACATCTCCGTCCCGGAAACTCCGCATGTAAACCTGACAGGTCGCAACGCCCTTGCCGGGACCATGCGGTTTGCCGTTAATCGTGCAGGAGCAGGTCCCGCAGATGCCTTCGCGGCAGTCGTGGGCGAAGGCGATCGGTTCCTCACCCTTCATGGTCAGATCGTCATTAACTACGTCCAGCATCTCGAGAAACGACATGTTCGGACTCAAATTCGTCGCGGGATAATCGACGAATTTGCCCGGTTGATCCGGACCGGCCTGACGCCAGACGCGCAATGTAACGGAAAAAGAGTTGGTGCTGTTATTGGCGACCATGGTGGTTTCGTCGGCTTACTTGTAGGAGCGAACGCTCATCTTGGCGAATTCGTAGTTGAGCGGCTCGATATTCCGGAGCGGCTCCCTGCCTTCACCTTGGTATTCCCAAGCCGCAACGTGGGCGAATTTCTCGTCGTCGCGTTTGCATTCACCATCGGGATATTGGTACTCCTCGCGGAAATGGCCGCCGCAGGACTCCTCACGAGTGAGCGCGTCGCGACAAAGCAATTCGCCCAGCTCGATGAAGTCCGCGACCCGGCCCGCCTGTTCCAGCGACTGGTTGAGCGTGTCACCGGAACCCGGCACGTTCACGTTGGCCCAGAATTCCTCGCGCAATGCGGGAATTTGTTTCAGCGCCTCCTGCAAACTCTCGCGGGTGCGTGCCATACCGCAGTGTTCCCACATGATTTTGCCCAGTCGTTTGTGGAAGTGGCTGACCGGCTCCTTGCCTTTGTTCGCGAGAAAACGCTGCGTCATCGCCTTAACGTTGTCTTCCGCCTGCTTGAATTCTGCGCGATCCGTGGATGGGCGTGAGTCCGGTTTTTGTCCCGCCAGATAATCGCCGATCGTGTAAGGTAGCACAAAGTAACCGTCCGCCAGTCCCTGCATAAGCGCGGACGCACCGAGACGGTTCGCCCCGTGATCGGAGAAATTCGCTTCGCCGAGCACGAAGAGCCCGGGCACATTGGACATCAGGTTGTAATCAACCCAGAGGCCGCCCATCGTATAATGCACCGCAGGGAAAATACGCATCGGCGTCTTGTACGCGCTTTCCGCCGTGATCTCGTGATAGATGTCGAAGAGATTGCCATAACGTTCACGCACGGCCGGTTCACCGAGACGTTTGATGGCATCGGCAAAATCCAGATAAACGCCCAATCCCGTTTCACCGACGCCGCGTCCCTCGTTGCACATGCGCATCGCCGCACGTGAAGCGACATCGCGCGGACAGAGGTTGCCAAAGCTCGGGTAAATCCGCTCGAGATAATAATCGCGATCCGCCTCGGAAATCGTGTTCGGATCCTTGCGCGCATCCTCTTGTTTTTTTGGCACCCAGATGCGTCCGTCATTGCGCAGCGATTCCGACATCAACGTGAGTTTCGACTGGTAGTCGCCACTGACCGGAATGCATGTCGGATGAATCTGTGTGTAGCAGGGATTGGCCACGCAGGCGCCACGCTTGTAGGCGCGCCAGATCGCGGTGGCATTGGATCCGCGGGCATAGGTCGAAAGATTGAAAACATTGCCATAACCACCGGTCGCGAGGACGACCGCGTCGGCTGTATGCCGGGTGATTTTTCCGGTGATGAGATCGCGAACAATGATACCCTTCGCGTGGCCATCGATCACCACGAGATCGAGCATCTCAGAATTGGTGTGCATCTCAATCCCACCCTGCGCGATCATGCGGGAGAGCGCCGAGTAAGCCCCAAGCAGCAGTTGTTGACCGGTCTGGCCGCGCGCGTAGAACGTTCGCGAAACCTGAGCGCCACCAAAGGAACGATTGGCAAGCAGGCCGCCGTATTCGCGTGCGAAAGGAACGCCCTGCGCCGCGCATTGATCGATGATATTGACCGAAACTTCCGCGAGGCGATGCACGTTGGATTCGCGTGAACGGTAGTCGCCACCTTTCAGGGTATCGTAGTAAAGCCGATAAACGGAATCGCCATCGTTCTGGTAATTTTTTGCCGCATTGATCCCGCCTTGTGCAGCGATCGAATGGGCCCGGCGCGGACTGTCGTGAAACACGAAACTTTTCACCTTGTAACCCAGCTCGGCGAGAGTTGCGGCGGAGGAGGAACCCGCGAGGCCCGCACCCACCACGATGACCTCGTATTTGCGCTTGTTAGCCGGGTTGACCAGTTTGATCTCCGTCTTGTGTTTTTCCCACTTTTGCGCGAGTGGACCGGAGGGAACCTTGGAAGTAAGTGTGGCCATGGCGGGAAATCAGACGCGGGCCTTGACCAAGCCGCCGAGGATGGAGAGTGGAATCGCGGCGTTCAGCAGGAAATAAAGCCAGCAATATGTGACGGTAAATCGCTCAAGCCCGCGCGTCCATTTTTCACTCTTCAGTCCGAGGCTTTGCACCAAACTGACCACGCCGTGGCTGAGATGATAACTAAGCAGGCCGACTGCGATGATGTAGAAAATCGAAACGCCCACGCGGCTGAATCCCTGCACCATCATCGCGTGGAGATCGCGCACCCGGATACCGTTGGCAAGTTGGAAGGTCGCGTTGCCCCATTCGGGATGTTGCACGCGAAAGGTGAAATCCATGAGGTGGTAAATCAGGAATGCCAGTACCACGATGCCGGTGCGAGCCATGACCCGCGAGGCAATCGAGGCCCGATTGGTATGAACAACGCCGTATCCGGTCGGTCGCGCCGCGCGATTTTGCAGCGTCAAGTCGATCGCCAGCCAAACGTGAATCACAAGGCAGACAAAAAGAAAAATGCGGACCGCCCAGAGCAATTCGCCCAATGATTCAAGCAAGTGACCGTACGCGTTGATTCTCTCCGGCGGCAGAAAGATCTGCAAATTTCCCAAAAGATGGCCGGTCACAAAGATGAACAAGACGAGCCCGGTGAAGGCCATCAGGACTTTTTTGCCAACGGAGGAATGGAACAGCGAGCCAAAGAGATTCATCGCACGGACGGGGATAAAAACCCGACCGAAGCAACAAATCAACCTGTCATCCCATTGGCAAGTAGCCCGAAGAGTCCGACGGTATTATTAGCCCCCCTAACCTGCGCGTGAAGTGGCGTTGTGTGGTTCGAAACCATGCGCTGATTCGAGTGAAATCCAGAGCCGTCAAAATCAAACCGCGCCTTCGCGCAGCTTTGCCCAGTGAGGCCAGAACAACAACAGCGCATTCAAAACCAACGCATGCGTAATGCCACCCGAATAAGCCAGCGCGTAAACTTCGTCGGCGGGTTTCAACAGAACTTCGAGTTCCTCATCGGGGTCCCATTCGAGTTCGGATTCCAATCGAACATTTTCCACCAGCACTAGATGGCAGCGATTATTCTGAATCGCCGGGTTGGGATGAACGCTCCCCAGCAATCGTGCAGCATTGCCGACATAACCCGTTTCCTCCCGCAGTTCCCGCACGCCAGCCGCCAGAAAGTCTTCCCCCTGTTCCACCACACCACCCGGAATTTCCATCGAGAAATCGTTAATGCCGTAACGAAATTGTTTCACCAGAATCATTCGCCGCTCGGACGTCAGCGCAATCACGTTGACCCAGTCCGGCGCGTTAATGACAAAAAAATCCTGTTCGTTGGCTCGATCAGGATGTCGAAATATCGTTCGCTTTACATCGAAAATTCTCGTGATCGAATGCGACTCTGAACGAAGGCGCAGCCAGCGTTTGGGTTCGGAGGACATGTCAGATATCCGAAAATAAAAATGCCTCCGTGACATGAAGTCTGGGAGGCATTTTTGAAATTATTCCAAAGGAGTTATTTCTTTGGGATCTTAATCTTCTGGCCGATTTTTACCTTGGTCGGATCGAGGCCGGGATTTTCCGCTTCAAGCGCATCGACCCGAACCGCAAATTTTTTCGCGATCTTGGAAAGATTATCGCCCGGCGCCACCGTGTAATTGCCATTGGCGTCAACCGTTCCGGTCACCACTGCAGGGGCGCCATTTTTGCCAGCTTTCGCCGAAGGAGCAGCGGCGCGGGCCTTTTGGGCATCTTCTACCGCGGTAAGGCGCGCCTTGACTTGACCGAATTCGGTACCGATCTGATCAAACGGAGCCTGAATTCCACTGCGCAGGGAATTAAGATCGCTGCCCGCTTTTGCGGCGGCCGCGGAGGCTGAATGCGCGTCACTTTCAATGCTATCAATCTTGGCGACTTGGTCAGCCTGAGCGGCGACCGTTTTCTGTAGCGTGGAAAGTTTTACCAGCGCCACGGCCGCAAGGATCAAGGCAAGGCCACCGACGATTGCGCTGGCAATCGGCAAAATGCTGCCGGAGTTACTGCTATCACGGGAAAGTGTATCCATTTTTTAGAAGATTAAGGTTCTTCTATGTAGGATGCGCTTAGAGGCGAGGCAAGAAACATTTATCAACTGTTTTCGCGTCTTAAATTCGTGCGCCTCATCGAGACCAAGGGCGAATTTTGACATAAAGTGAAGGAGTGATGACGCAGCAGTTGACAGAATCAAAAGCGCCCCATCCCATGCAACCGGTAACGGGGTGTAGCTTAGTCTGGTAGAGCGCCTGGTTTGGGACCAGGAGGTCGTAGGTTCGAATCCTATCGCCCCGACCATCTTTAAAGGATTCCAAACAAAAAGCCCGCCATTCAATTGGCGGGCTTTTTGTTTGGAAAAATTTGCGAACCCTTCACTTGCCTTCCGGCTTGAGGGAAAAACCCGAAGTTGCCGGGATGGCCTTGTCGCCAGATGAAAGAGTGGACAAAAGCATCGTGGCGCGTTGCGCCCACGGCCCGCCCGCATCGATCTTGGTGACGTCATCGACCAATTTTTTGGCATCTTCCGTCCTGCCTGCCTCCGAAGCGATAGCCGCGAGATGATAGGTCGCTTCGGCACGGACGGTTTTGGGAAGAGTTTGGTCGGCGCCCACCGCTTTCAACGCGGATTCGCCGCCGGCAGAATCACCAGACTCGATCAAACTCACCGCCGAACCGAGCTTTGCCCGACCAAGCAGAGCGTCATTTTTCAAGCTGCCCGCCGCCTTGGTATAAAGCGTGGAAGCATCCTTGTAATCGCCCGATTCGAATTTCCGATCGGCAACCTGGAGATAAGCAACGCCCGCAAGAGGATGATCGGCGTTTGCTTCCGCAAATGCGACCAACTGGTCGGGCTTGTCGGAAGCACGCGCATAGTCCTCCTGCCGGCTTTTTTCGCGCATCTCGGAAAAATATTGCCAGCCTTCCCGGACAATAATGCCCACGAGAATGAGCGCGCAGAGAAGCAAAATGAAATTCTTGTTCTTATCCCACAAGGCTTGGACATTGTCTTCAAAACCGGGATCCGCCGGAACTGCGGCGGGTTTTGCGGTGGATTGGGAACGGTTAGCTGACGGAAGTTGGCTCATGGAATCGAACAGGTTGAGTGCCGCCATGCGCCGCCTCAACGCCAAAGTTACTTTAGTCTCACGAGGGACAAAAAAACCGGATGCAGTTTAATCGAAAACCACGGTCTTATTGCCGTAGACCAAAATCCGGTTTTCCAAGTGCCAGCGCACGGCTTGGGCGAGCACGGATTTCTCCAAATCGCGGCCTTTTCGGATCAGGTCATCCACGCTTTGCCGATGGGTCACCCGGGCGACATCCTGCTGGATAATCGGTCCGTCATCGAGCACCGCCGTCGCGTAATGAGCCGTGGCACCGATTAACTTAACTCCCCGGGCATGAGCCTGATGATAGGGTCGGCCACCTGCAAACGCAGGCAAAAACGAATGATGAATGTTGATCACCGGGCGTCCCCATTTTCCTAGAAAATCAGCAGACAAGACCTGCATATAACGCGCTAGCACTACAAATTCGACCTGCTCCGCTTTTAACAATTCCAGTTCTCGCATTTCCGCCGCTGGCTTGGTCTCAGTCGTCACTGGCACGTGATGGAACCTCAGGCCATAATGCTTCGCTGCTGCCGCCATGTCCGTGTGATTCGATATGACACAGGTGAAATCGCCTGCGAAGTCACCGGCCCGCCCGCGCAACAGGAGATCGTGAAAACAATGGTCCGCCTTGGAAACAAAGAGAGCGCCTTTTGGCCGGTGGGATGAACGGGCCAACTTGGCCGCCATGCCCAGCGACGCGGCAAAAGCGCCGAATTCGCGCATTTCACCGTCGATATCGCGGCCGGCCGGCGCCCATTCGATGCGCTGGAAAAATTCGCCTGTTTCCATGTCGCGATGCTGGTCCGCATGAAGAATGTTTCCTTGGCGGCCGAAAATCCATCCCGACGTTTTGGCCACGATGCCCGGTTGATCGGGACCGTGAAGCAAAGCAACAAGCGTGACAGGAGCGTTCACCCGGCAAATTACATTGGTACCACGCTGCCGCGATACTGTTGGAGAGGGCGCACATCCACGCGCTTTTGTTTCATCGCGCGAATTCCGCCCAGCGCCGCGTTGGCGCCCGTCAGGGTGGTCATGATGCAAACGGAGTTGGCCACGGCGGCGGCGCGAATGGCGTTTTCATCATGGCGGGGAATCATGCCCTTCGGCGTGTTGATCACCATTTTAATCTCCCCGTTTTTGATCATATCCACGCAATTGGGCCGGCCTTCAAGGAGCTTGTTGACGAACTGCACCTGCAGTCCGTTTTGCTGGAGCAAACGCGCAGTGCCACCGGTGGCGACAATGGAGAAACCCAATTCCGCAAATTCCTTCGCCAGCGTCACGGCGCCAGCCTTGTCGGCATCCTTCACACTGAGGAAAACTTTCCCGCTAAGTGGCAGTCCAGGCTTCGCGGCCATCTGGGTTTTGGCAAACGCGATTCCAAGATCGTCATCCAATCCCATCACTTCGCCCGTGGAACGCATTTCCGGTCCGAGCACAATGGGTGCGCCGGGGAAACGCGCGAAGGGAAACACCGCTTCCTTCACGCACCAGTGTTTGGGCTTCACTTCCCGCGTCAGACCGAGTTCGGAAAGTTTTTTCCCGGCCATCACCTTGGCCGCGAGCTTCGCGAGCGGAACGCCAATCGCCTTGGCCACAAACGGCACCGTGCGGGATGCCCGCGGATTCACTTCGAGCACGTAGAGCTGATTGTCCTTGATCGCGAATTGAATGTTCATCAACCCGACAACTTTGATTGCTTTGGCCAGCGAGTAGGTCGCACGGCGTACCGTTTCCAGCATTTCCGTGGAGAGCGTGTGCGGCGGCATCACCATGGCAGCGTCGCCGGAATGCACGCCCGCAAACTCAATGTGTTCGAGCATGCCGCCGATGATGGAAGTTTCCCCGTCGCTAATGCAGTCGACGTCGAGCTCGATCGCGTCCTCGAGGAATTTGTCGATCAGCACCGGCTTGTCGGGCATGACGTCAAACGCCTGCCGGATGACGCCCTTGAATTCTTCCTCGCTGTAAACGATGAACATGCCCCGGCCACCTAGAACGAACGAAGGCCGCAGCAGCACCGGGAATCCCACTTCCTTGGCGAAGACGAGCGCTTCGGTCTCGTTCATCGCCGTGCGATTGGGTGGTTGTTTGAGCTGAAGCTGATCGAGCACCGCAGCAAAAAGCTTCCGATCCTCAGCGACCTCGATGCTTTCCGGCGTGGTGCCGATGACATTCACTCCCCGCGCCTTCAACGGTGCGGCGAGATTCAACGGCGTCTGTCCACCAAATTGGACAATCGCGCCCGAGCATTTCTCCTGTTCGTAAACCTCGAGCACGTCCTCAAGGGTCAGTGGCTCGAAATACAGACGATCGCTCGTGTCGTAGTCAGTCGAAACCGTTTCGGGATTCGAGTTGATCATCACCGTTTCAAAACCGATTTCCCGCAGCGCGAACGACGCGTGCACACAGCAATAATCGAACTCGATACCCTGGCCGATCCGGTTCGGACCGCCACCGATGATCATGATCTTTTTCTTCTCGGACGGGATGACCTCGTTCTCGTCGCCGTAACTGGAATAATAATAAGGCGTGAACGCCTCGAACTCCGCTGCGCAGGTGTCGACGAGGCGGTAGGTCGTATTGACGCCGACCTTTTTGCGATGCGCGCGCATCGTGTCGAAATCCACTTTCAAAATATGCGCCAATTGCGCGTCGGAAAAACCGAATTCCTTGGCCCGGCGCAATGTCGCGACGTCCAACGTCGAAAGCGTCTGCTTTCGCAGCTCCTCTTCCATCTGGTAAATTTCCCAAAGCTGCTGCAGGAACCACGGATCGATCTTGGTCAGATCGAAAATCTGCTCCACCGTGTAGCCCGCGCGGAAGGCGTGACGGAGATAATAGACCCGCTCGGCGTTGGGCGTGCCGAGTTTCTGTCGGATGACCGAATCGTCCACCGGTTCATCGCCACCGAATTTTCCGCCGCCGCCAAATCCGCGCGCACCGGTTTCGAGTGAACGCAGACATTTCTGAAATGATTCCTTGAAGGTGCGGCCAATGGCCATCGCCTCGCCGACCGATTTCATCGCAGAAGTCAAAGTCGTGTTGGCGCCGGGGAATTTCTCGAAAGTGAACCGCGGGATCTTCGTAACCACGTAGTCGATCGTCGGCTCGAAACTCGCCGGAGTGAGACGCGTAATATCGTTGCGCAATTCATCCAGCGTATAACCGATGGCGAGTTTCGCCGCGATTTTCGCGATGGGAAATCCGGTCGCCTTCGACGCGAGCGCGGACGAGCGCGACACGCGTGGGTTCATTTCAATGACAACCTGGCGTCCGGTTTGCGGATCGATGGAAAACTGAATGTTCGAGCCACCAGTGGCGACGCCGATTTCACGGATCACCGCAAACGACGCATCGCGCATGACCTGAAATTCCTTGTCGGTCAGCGTCATCGCGGGCGCCACCGTGATCGAGTCGCCGGTGTGCACACCCATAGGATCGAAATTCTCGATCGAACAGATGACCACGCATTGGTCCTTGTGGTCACGCATGACCTCCATCTCGTATTCCTTCCAACCCAGCAGACACTCCTCGACGAGCACCTCGTGAACCGGGGAAATTTCGAGACCACCAGCGACAATCTGTTCAAACTCCTCGCGATTGTAGGCAATGCCACCACCGGAACCACCGAGGGTAAAACTTGGCCGGATAATCAGGGGCATCGTGCCGATGTAATCCGCCGCCTGCCGCGCTTCCTCCATGGTATGAACCGTCTTGGATTTCGCGACATCGAGACCGATCTTGATCATGCACTGCTTGAAGAGCTCCCGATCCTCGCCTTTTTTGATGGCGTCGGGTTTCGCGCCAATCATCTCGACCTTATATTTCTCGAGAATGCCGGCGTGGTGCAGCTCCATCGAGAGGTTGAGCGCCGTTTGTCCACCGAGAGTGGGAAGCAATGCGGAAGGCTTTTCCTTGGCGATGATCTTTTCAAGAATCTCGAGGGTCAGCGGCTCAATATAAGTCGCATCTGCAAATTCCGGATCCGTCATGATCGTCGCCGGATTGGAATTCACCAAAATGATCCGGTAACCTTCCTCGCGCAAAGCCTTGCAGGCTTGGGTGCCGGAATAATCGAATTCGCAAGCCTGGCCGATGATAATGGGGCCGGCGCCGATGATCAGGATGGATTCTAGGTCGGTACGTTTTGGCATGGCGTGAGCGCCGCGAGGTTTGTGTTGCCCCCATGGCGGCGCAAGCGGGAATTGGGAAATCCCGCAGGTTTCAACCGTCCCGAATGACGGGATTAAAATTTCACCGGCTCCTCGAAGTCGGTTGCCCGGCCAATGTCCGGGCGTAGCCAAAAATCTTAGTCGAAGTAGGCGATATCGATGTTCAACGCCTGCGCGGCCCGGACCTTATCGCCCTGACACGCATGAAGCACCCGGGCGATGTACTGACGTTCCTGACCGACAAGATAATCCGCCAAAGTCGGCCATTCAGTAACCTCATGGACGCGCAGGGGCAATTGGGCGGAAGTGATGACGCGGGTTTCCGAAGTCGTTACGATCTGCGAAACCATCTGGCGGAATTCCGCGAGATTCCCCGGCCAGCCGTAGGCTCCAAGGGTGGCGAGGGCATCATCGGTAAATTCGACCTGTCGTGTATCGAATTCCGGGTTGGAAGTCTTGGCGGAAATATCCTTCAACAAGAGCGGAATATCTTCCAGACGATCGCGCAACGCCGGCAACTGCACCGGCAAAACCGCCACGCGATAAAACAATTCCTCGTTGAATAAGCCCTGTTCGGAAAGTTTTTCCAAATCGTCCTCGGTGGCGCAAATCAGCCGGAAATTATGCGCATTGTTTCGCAAAACTGAAACCAACTCGCCCTGAGCCTCCTGCGCCAGCGACTGGAGATGGAGGAGGAAAAGAGTGCCGCCCTTGGCTTGCTCGACCCAGGTTCCACCGGAACCGTTTTCCCCGAGCAATCCCTCCCGAAGACTTTCCATGGAACTCAACCGGCAGTCGATGCGCACCAACGGGCTGTCCGCCGGCGTGCCCGCAGAATGGAGTAATTCCGCGGCAATTTCATGACCGCTCCCCAATTCCCCGGAAATAAGAATGGGCGTATGGGCGGTGGCCAGTTTCTTCAATTGAGAGATCAGTCGCTTTATCTTCGCGCTGGAGCCGACCAAGCGGGCCTCGAAGTCGCCCGCGTTTACCACTGCCGTACTGCTCACCGCCTCGCGTTCCGCGATCGTACGCTTGAATTCCATGCCGCGCCGCAGCGCCTGCATGAGTTCGTCAACCTTGAAGGGTTTTTGGAGGTAGTCGAACGCACCGAACTTTAATGCCTGAATCGCACTCTCGGTGCTGGCATAAGCCGTCATGATGATGATCACCGCTCCTGCGTCGTAGAGCTTAAGCTGCTTTAACAGCGTGATGCCATCCATCGGCTTCATATCGATATCGGCCAGCACGATATCGAATTTCTCCGTCTTGTATTTGGCCAGGCCCTTCTCCCCATCCGTGGCAAAGGCCGTCTTGTAACCGGTCGGGGAAATTACAGCCTCAAGCATCTCATGAATTGAGATGAGATCATCAACAATGAGAATGGATGGCATGCGATGGGGTCAGGAATATGTTCACCGGGAAGGGAACACGCAAAGGCTTTAAGTCGCGCGAGGCAAGGTCGTTACTGGAGGCCGCCGGCAACAGCACCGAGTTGGAAAATCGGGAGAAACATCGCCATGACGATGCCGCCGACAACCACGCCCAAAAATACGATGAGCAACGGCTCGATCAATGAAGTGAGGGAAGCGACGGTCGCATCGCACTCAACGTCGTAGAAGTCGGCGATTTTGTTCATCATGCCGTCCACGTTACCGGTCGTTTCACCGGCTTTGACCATGTGCTTCATCATCGGAGGAAAAAACGTATTCACTGCCATGATCTCCGAAACCTGGCCACCTTGGCTGACGTGTTTGGCAATATCGGAGCAGGCGTCCTCGACCTGAACTTTTCCACTCGCCGAAGCGACGATTTCAAGCGTGCGAAGAATGGGGACGCCGGACCGCATGAGTGTAGCGTAGGTGCGGCAGAACCGGGAAAGCGCTATCTTATGGACCAATGAACCAAAAATCGGCGCCCTGACCAGAAAGTGGTCCTTTTGGCGGCGACCGTTCGGAGTCGATACGTATTTACTGACGACGTAGTAAATGCCGTAGGCGACTAGAGCGATCGCCCACCAGTAATGTTTCATGAAGTCGCTCACATTAATGAGCATTTGCGTGGGAAGCGGCAGTTTCGCGCCGAAATCCGCGAACATGGCGGCGAAAACAGGAATGACGAAAATCAGCAAAACGTTAACCAACGCGATCGCCAACCCGATCACAGCGATTGGATAAGTCATCGCCGATTTTACTTTCTTGGTCAGCTTAACGGTGGATTCAAAATATCCGGCAACTTTGCCCAGAATTTCCGCCAGACCACCTGACGCTTCACCAGCCTCAACCATGGAAACGAAAAGCGAATTGAATGACCGGGGAAATTTCTTAACCGCAGCCGAAAATGAGGTGCCGGTGGAAATATCGTTGCGCACATCGCGGATAACGATGCGAAACACCTGATCTTCGGTCTGATCCTGCAACGCCTCCAAACAAGAAACCAACGGAAGACCCGCCTGTAACAATGAAGCGAGCTGGCTCGTAAAAATCGAAAGCTCACCCAAATCCAATTTGTAGGTCTTCGCCTTCTTTTCCAGGACCTTTTGTTTGGCTAAAGCTTGCGCCGCCCGGACATTGGACTGGGATTTTGATGCCGCGATAGTCGCCATAGTAGTTCCAAAATACGTAGATAATCGGCACACCCGCAATCCCATTCAGTTTATCCCGTATATTCGCGGATCGGAGAACTTAAGCTTGATCGTGGTAGCTCGAACCGCTCTGTTTCTCCCAGTGTACGCGGCTATAGTTTAATGGTAAAACCTCTGCCTTCCAAGCAGGTGTCGTCGGTTCGATTCCGACTAGCCGCTCCACTTTTACAGGTTTTTGGAGCCCCGTACCCCCCCCAATCCGACGAAATCCTGCAAGACCTGCGCAGATTATCCCATCTCCGAGTTCTCCAAAAAATCGCAGAATCGATTGATTTTCGCCCATCCCCCAAAGCCAGCCGAAGAAATGATCCGGGCTAAGTTCCAGACTTCATTTTGCGCCGATATAGTTGAGTTAAGCGCCTGAATTTAGGCGTCAGCTAAGTTTGCCGCGTGTCGATTATTAAGCCTTTCTGCCTCATTCGTGAACCACTGCCTCATCAATCTGACATCGCTCACCCTGGGATTTAGCAGTGTTGGTACACCTTCAGGTTTATTGGCATATTTGAACTGGGCAGTCGTTTCTGCATTTACGGTGCTAGCGCTTGTTGTGATTCCGCTCTATTGGCTCCGCCGTCAGCGCGCCCGGACAAATGAAAGGAACGATCACGGTAAATCACTCACAATCCAGACCCGGGAAATACCGCGAGAGCAAGCCCCCAACTCCGAGTTCATTGCGGCAGTTGGCCATGAAATCCGCAATCCGATGAACGGCATTGTCGGGATCGTCGAAAGCATCAAAACCGACGGACTCGATCCAGAAAGCAAACACAAGTTGGACTTGCTACGCCACTGCGCCGATCACCTTGCTTCGCTCTTGGAAGACTTTCTCGGTCCTTCCGAAGGCCAGCCCGATGCTTTCAAATTGGATTCCGAATCCTTCGATGTATCCGCGCTGATGGAGTCGATCGTCGCCCTCAGCACCACTGAAAGCGAGAGACGCGGCATTCCCGTCGAAGTAGCAATATCTCCAGCGGTGCCGCGACAATTAACGGGCGATCCTCGGCGGATCCGGCAGATACTGTTAAACTTCATTTATAACGCATTGAAATATTCGCGCGAGGGCGTCGTGAGCGTCACTGTATGGCGCCATCAAAATTCACCGGGATCCGCGGAGATTTTTTTCGCGGTGTCTGACGACGGCCCCGGCATTCCTGCAACGGAACAGAAAAACATCTTCACCCAGTTCGACCGCGGCAGCCAGCCACTGTCCGCTGGAGCGAAAGGTTCACGGCTCGGACTTTTTATCTGCAAGACCTTGGCGGAAAAAATGAACGGGCGGGTGTGGTTCAAGAGTGAAGCTGGCAAGGGTTCGTGTTTTTATTTCAGCTCCATATTTTGCTCGCCCCATGAAGATAGCCAGACCTCAAGGCCTTCACTCGCACCTCTCCCGCGAAATCTTCGCCACGCCCTTTTGATCGATGATGCAGAATACAACCGCGTCGCGCTCTCAGGCATGCTGGAAAGTCTTGGCCTCAAGGTGCGGGCCACCGCCGATGCCGAGGAGTTCCTCTCTTTCGCGAAGGCACAGGACTTCGACGTGATCTTCATCGATTACTCAGTTCAAGGATTGGACGGACCCGCCATCGCGAAACAAATCCGGGCCCTGTCAGGCGTTTCCTCAAAAGCCACGATTTATGCCACCACGGCATTCAACACGGCGGAAAAACGCGCCGCCTGTCTGAACGCCGGCATGGATGCTTTTCTGACGAAACCCATCACACTCGATCGCCTCCGTCGCGCGCTCAAAGCGGGCGCGACGAGCGATAAGTCACCGGAGTCGCGACTGATTCCGCGCGACCCACTGGCCAATTTACGTCTTCTCGCAGCCAGGAAAGGTGCGTCTTTCAAAGACGAATTGAATTTATACTTCCATGAATTCGAAGCGGAGCTGGGGAAACTCGCGGAGGCGCTGATGAAAGAGGATTCCGGCCGGGCAAACTACTTCGCCCATCTGCTCTACGGCCGGTGCTCCTTCATCAATGAGTGCGAGCTTGAACAAACGCTGCGGAAAATCGAGGCGACCACCGCCATGGAGCGTTGGGACGAGGCCCGCAAACTTGGTCATGACGTTCAACTCCAGGCGGAAACCGTGCGGCTCAGATTGGTCTCCGGGAACCCAGTTGTTCAACGCGCGTGAGTCCGTTGACGATCGCGTAGTGAATGAGCTTTGGCGTGGCGTGAATGTCGAGCTTGCTCATGATGTCGCGACGGCGCGACTGCACGGTTGCCGGACTGATGCCAAGGATGTGGCCGATTTCACTGTCGTTTTTCGATTCGCCGATCATCGACAGAATCCTGGTTTCATAATCCGAGAGAACCCGGATGAATGCCTTTGGATCGCGCCGGATCGTCGCGCTGGATAAGTTAACAATCGGCGTGTAATAAATCCGGCCGGCTAACACTTCCTTGATGGCGGCGGTCAGGACTTCGGGACACTGTTCGTTTTTGTCCACAAATCCGTGCAAACCGAGCCGTTGAACTTGAAGCATCGTCCACGGATCGCGATGCGCCGAAATCGCCAGAATCTTCATTTGCGGAAGATCGACCATCAGCATCCTGGCCAGCTCCAAGCCATCGCCATCCGGGAGGGAAATATCAAGTAGTACAAGATCAGGTTTGGCTTCGCGAATTGAAGCCAAACCCTCCCGACAGGTGCCGCACCACGGCACCACCTCGAAACCCAAATCGCGGCAATGAAAGGTGAAAAATTCAGCGACCATTCGCTGATCTTCCACGATGGCCACTTTGGGTATGACGATGGGTTTATTTTTAGGATTTTCGACGGTGGGATGAACTGTTTTTACTTCGCCATTGAGGACTGCGTGCATGACTGATTGTGGGGTGGGGTGTGTGGGGTTAAACTAACGTGAACATCATTCTTTTCCAACCTCAAGAAGTCGAGCATCCTCTGCTGTTAAATGACCCGCGCGCGCGTCATATTTTGGAGGTATTGCGCCTGCAACCAAACGGGACTTTCGACGCTGGTTTGATCGATGGCCCGCGAGGTACTGGAAGGTTGGCCGTCATCAACTCTGACTCACTTACGCTTTCTTTTGCATGGGAAAATTCGCCACCATCTCTTTGCCCGATCCACCTATTAATAGGTCTCCCCCGGCCTCAAACTTCCCGGGACATCCTGCGCGACATGACCACACTGGGGATCGCTTCACTCAATTTCATCCACAGTGATCGCGGAGAACGGAGTTACCGCGATTCCAGTCTTTGGAAATCAGACGAGTGGAAAAAATGCATCGTCGCCGGAGCCGCCCAAGCTTTTTCCACTCGCTTGCCCGAGGTCACTTTCGGGACAACGCTTCCAGATACAATCGCGCGCATCGCCCCAGAAATCGCACGAATAGCGCTCGATAATTACGAAGCTTCATCCTCGCTCGCGGCGTTTAGGCCAGACGGATTTTCGTCCGCCGCAATCGCCATCGGTTCCGAACGTGGATGGTCGCCCAATGAACGCACAATCCTGAGGAACGGCGGTTTCACCTTCGTTCATTTGGGAGCGCGCGTCCTGCGGACCGAGACCGCATGCGTCGCGGCTGTAACTCTGGTTAAGGCAACGCTCGGGTTGCTTTGAAAATGCAAACGGTCGGCTGCCGCACACCCTTGCCCAGACGTTTTACACACGTCCATCCTTCGGGCGAAAGGGTCAATTCCCCGGGCATTTCAAATACGATCAGTGGATCGGGCTTTGCCGCAGTGACCGTCGCCAACGCCGCGAAAACCTTCGGTGCCACCTCGGAAATGAGATCATAGGGCGGATCAACAAAGACTAGGTCCGGCGCATATCCGACCGAAACCGTGGTGGCATCGGCATTGATCACCTTAAGGTCAGAAGATGGACGCGAAAGACTTTTGCACACCGCTGCGACATTTTGGCGGATGCAGGCAACGGTTAGGGCATCTTTCTCCACGAAAGTCCCCGACTGCGCGCCACGACTGAGAGCTTCGAGACCATAGGCCCCGGTCCCGGCAAATAAATCGAGGAATTGTGCACCCGGAACCCATGACGCAATGCTCGAAAATACCGCCTGTCGCATGGCATCGGTCGCCGGGCGAACTCCCTCACCCTTCGGCACAACCAACGGAATTCCGCGGGCGGCTCCTCCCGTTATGCGCATAACTTATACTTCGATTCGATGTTCATGAGGGAACATACACCAACGGAAACCGGGAGAAATGCCGGAACTCTTTCTACCTCTGGCGGTTTTATTACGGGAAACATAGCATTTGCAGGACCGCAATCGGCGACTTACGTCTCGACTGCGTTGTGGAGCTTTCGACCTAACTGGCTTCGCGATCCCGCAAAGGCAATGCCTTACCTTCGTCAACCAAGCATGTTTTCCCGACTCCTAGTCAGGCTCCTTTGTGCTGCCTTTATTATCGCCACTCCGTTGTTTGGCGAAGAGCGGAACGTGTGGCCATTCTCGGTGCGGCAGATCGCACCCGATGGAACCGTGAAATCAGCCGAGTATCTCGGGCCGCTTGTTTTCAAAAACTCCCGAAGCGACGGCGCAGAGCTCAAAGGCTTTCGTCCATTCTATCTTCAAATTCGTCAAGACCATCGCGAGACCAACACGTTTCTCTATCCCTTCTTCACTTGGCAAAAGGAAGCCGACTATCGCTATTTCAGTTTCTTCGAGTTGATCAATTTCCGCCGGCAAACCGACTCAGACCAACAAACGATCCGGAATTTCGATATCTGGCCGTTCTATTTCTCGCGCGATTCGGGTGATCCCGAATCAAGTTATCGCGCCCTCTTCCCAATCGGAGGTACGATCAAAAGTCGCTTCGGTTACGACCGGATTCATTTCGTGCTTTTTCCGTTATACGGCGATTTTGAGAGCGCGGGTGGACACACCACCAACGCGCCCTGGCCTTTTCTTCGCTTCGTCCATGGTGCGGGCGAACGCGGATTTGAATTCTGGCCGCTTTTCGGACATCGCGGCCGCGAAAATGACTACGACAGTAAATTCTATCTCTGGCCGCTGATCTATCGATCGGCCAAAAATCTTTCCGAACCGGAACCTGATGTAAAATTGGGATTCCTGCCGTTTTATACCAAGGACACCAAACCCGGCTACCTTAACGAAAACTATGTGTGGCCTTTCTTCGGCACGACTCATCGAACCATTCCCGCGAAGTACGACGAGATCCGGTATTTCTGGCCGTTTTTAGTACAAGGGCGCGGCGAAGTCCAATATGTCAACCGCTGGGGTCCGTTCTATACCCACTCCATCAACAAGGGCATGGACAAAACGTGGTTCGGTTGGCCCATTTTCAAACACACCCATTGGGAAGAAAGCGGCGTTGCCCAGGATAAAAATCAGATTCTGTTCGCGATTTATTGGTCGCTCACCCAACGAAGCCTGACCAATCCCAACGCCCAACCCGCCCATAAAACCCACTTGTGGCCTTTGTTCAGCTCTTGGAATAACGGGGCTGGTCAACGGCAGTTTCAATTCCTCAGTCCATTCGAAGTTTTCTTTCCAACCAACGAGCCGGTGCGCCAGCTTTATACGCCGCTTTTCGCCATTTACCGCTATAATCAACGCGCACCGGGCGAGGTCAGTCAGTCCGTGCTGTTCAGCTTGCTGAGCTGGAAAAAGTCTCCACTGGAAAAGGAATTCCATTTCGGCCCGTTGATCAGCAGCCGTACTTCGGCTGACCGTTCGCGCATCGCCATCGGCCTCGGTTTGCTTTCCTGGCAACGCCAGCCGAATTCCGCCCGGTGGAAATTTTCCCTGTTCGATTTTCATCCGCAATCCGCCTCTCCGGCCTCCTCGCCATGAATCAAATAAAAACTGTGCTCGAGCACATCGGTGGCACGATTCTGCTGCTCGTCCGCTCGTTGAAATACCTGCCGACGCTTCCCAAGCAGTTTCCCCGTTTCATTGAGCAGTGCTACTTTGTGGGTTATGCCACGCTCCCGATTGTCACGATCCTGAGCTTTTTCATCGGCAGCGTGCTCGCCCTCCAGAGTGGGTACAGCATGGAAAATTTCGGGGCCAAACAATTCATCGGCACCCTGGTCGGTCTCTCCATGGCGCGCGAGCTCGGGCCGATGATGGTCGCCATTCTGCTGGCGGGTCGGGTGGGCTCCGCCATAACCGCCGAGCTCGCTTCAATGAAAGTCTACCAGGAGGTCGACGCCTTGGTAACGATGAACATCCCGCCCGAACGGATGCTGGTGCTGCCACGACTCGCTGCGGTTCTTGTGATGATGCCGGTACTGGCCATCATCGCCAACTTGTGCGGCTGGTATGGTGGCGCCTTGGTTTGCCAATACACGCATTTCATTTCCGTCGACAGCGAGTCCTACTTCGCCGCCTTGAAACATTTCATGAAGCCGCAGGACGTCATCGACGGCCTGCTCAAAGCCGAGGTGTTCGGCTTTGCGATCGTTCTCGTGTGCTGCTACACGGGCCTGAATACGCGCGGTGGCCCGCGTGAAATCGGCGCATCGGTCACCAAAGCCGTGGTCACCTCGCTTATTCTTATCCTGGTCCTCGATTATTTCGTCACCAAAATCCTCCTTTGACCGCCATGCCCACCCGCACTTCCAACACTTATACCGTCAGTCCGTTTTCCAATAAAACGTTTGGGGTGACAGTCAGCAAAATGTTCAAGAAATACGGGCGCACGACCGTCCTCCGTGACATCAATCTCGAGGTGAAACCCGGCGAGATTTTTTGTATCATGGGGCCCAGCGGTTCGGGTAAAAGCGTTTTGCTAAAACAAATCGCAGGGCTCGAACAAGCCACGAGTGGTGAAGTGAAGATCGGCGATTTCGATGCCGCTGATCCCGCCACCCGGGCCAAAGTTCATCTGGCGCTCGTCTTTCAAGCGGGCGCACTGTTCAACTCCCTCTCGGTTTACGACAACATGGCGCTTTATCCCCGTGAACACCACCTCTGCGACGAAGCCGGAATTCGCGAACGAGTGATGCACACGCTCACCATTTTATCGCTGGAGAAGGCGGCCCGAAAATTTCCGTCCGAACTCTCCGGCGGCATGAAGAAACGCGTCGCGATCGCACGCGCGCTCATCATGGAACCGGAACTATTGCTCTACGACGAGCCCACTTCCGAACTGGATCCGGTGATGAGCGCCACGATCAGCGAGATCATCGCGTCGTTGCGGGAGCAGACGGCCGTCACAAGCATCGTCGTCACCCACGACCGCCAGTTGGCGTTCAGTATCGCAGACCGGATTGCATTGATCATCGACGGTCGCATTCGCGCGATCGGAAAGCCCGACGAGATCAAGGAGTCCAAGGATCCGGACGTCGCCAATTTCCTCAATCCGGTCATCGACCTCAAAAATCCCCGTTTCAAACAACTCGATAACAACCATGAATAACTCACAACAAGCTATCCGCGTCGGGCTCTTTTTTGTGCTCGGACTCGCGCTCGCCTGGATCACCTTTGAGTCGCTCAACGGCGGCCGGCTTTTCAAGCAAAGAGGTTATACCATCGTCGCCGGCTTCGACAATTTGAAGGGACTCAAAGTCGGTGACGACGTCCTGATGGCCGGCGTAAAAATCGGCTCGGTCGGCAACACGCGCCTCGGTGACCGCCGGGTCGAGGCCGTCCTCAGAATTCTTCCGACGATAAAGATTCCCAACGACGCCGTCGCCAGCGTCGAAGTATCGAGCCTGCTCGGCGCAAATTATCTCGGCGTCAGCTTTGGAACACCAACGGCGGCACCGTTGAACGACGGCGATGAAATCAAAGCCAAAAACACCATCGATATGAACGAGGTCATCAGCAAGCTCGGCAACCTCGGAACCAAACTTGAGGAGGTGATGGGTGATATCAGCAAAACCATGGGCGGCGACGGGAAAAACGGCAATCTCTTCCAAAAAATCGACAAGCTCGTCAGCGACAATGGTCCAAAGTTGACCGAAACCGTCAGCAATCTGCAGGAAATCACGGCGAAAATAAAAAGTGGAGATGGCACATTGGGCCGGTTGATCAACGACCCGAAACTTCACGATGACCTCATCGCCTCGATCAACGAGATCAAGCTCGCCGCGACCGACGCACGCAACTTTATGAACGACACCAAAGGAATTGTTGCCGACGTGAAGACCGGCAAGGGCGCTCTCGGATTGCTCCTCTATGATGAGGGCACTGCCAACAGCATCAAGGTCACCGCCAACAATCTCCGGCAGATTTCCGACAAACTCAACGGCGGTGAAGGCACCCTCGGAAAGTTGATTTCCGATGACAAAATTTACCGCGACGTGCAGGGACTGATGAAAAAAGCCGACCGTGCAATCGACGGTTTAGGCGATTCCGGACCAATCACCGCAGTCGGCGTCGTCGCCAACTCGCTCTTTTAAGCAATCTGCGAAACCCAGAAACGCTTTCTTCTGGAGCCGTAGCGACCTCGCTGCGGTGGGAGGCTGAACCACGGCGAGGCCGCCGTGGCAGCAGCAAATAACCAAGCCGCGCAAAAAGTTATCGATCCAAAAAAAGAAGCCGACCCGCAAAGGTCGGCTTCTTTTATGCTAAACTCAAAAGGTATCAAACCTTCGGACCGCCCTGCGCGAGATTGCGCGCACGAAGACGCAGACCGTTGAGCCGGATAAATCCAGTCGCGTCGCTTTGGTTGTACCAACTTTTCACGCCCTCCATCGAGGCGATCTTGTCGTCGTAGAGTGAGTATTTGGATTTGCGCCCGCAGGTGATGATATTGCCTTTGTAGAGCTTGAGCCGAACAGTGCCAGTGACAAATTTCTGACTCTCGTCAATCATGGCTTGGAGCATCTCCCGTTCAGGCGCGAACCAAAAGCCGTTGTAGACGAGCTCGGCGTACTTCGGAATGAAACCGTCACGCAGATGCAGCACCTCGCGATCGAGGGTGAGCGATTCCACCTGGCGATGCGCCTGCATGAGAATTGTGCCACCCGGTGTTTCATAGACGCCGCGGGACTTCATGCCCACGAAACGATTCTCGACCAGATCAACGCGGCCGATGCCGTGCTTGCCGCCGAGTTTATTCAGCGTCTTGAGCACATTGCCCGGCGTAAGTTTTTTTCCGTTAACCGCCACGCAGTCGCCCTTCACGAAATCCAGTTCGACGTACTCCGGCTTGTCCGGCGCGTCTTCGGGCGAAACCGAGAGCTTGAACATTCCCTTGTTCGCCTCGGTGGTCGGATCGAACCAAGGATCTTCCAGAATGCCTGCCTCGTAGGAAATATGGAGGAGATTCCGGTCCATCGAGTATGGCTTTTTCAACGAAGCCTCGACGGGAATATTGTGCTTGGCGCAGTAAGCGATCATCTCCGCGCGTCCCGGAAACTGCTCGCGGTAGGCCTCGATTTTCCAAGGCGCGATGATCTGGAGATTCGGCGCGAGCGCCATGTAGGTGAGCTCGAACCGGCATTGATCATTTCCTTTGCCGGTGGCCCCGTGCGCGACGGTATCCGCATTTTCTTTCTTCGCGATGTCGATCTGTGCCTTCGCAATGAGCGGGCGGGCGATCGACGTCCCCAAGTAATATTGTCCCTCGTAAATCGCGTTGGCGCGGATCATCGGATAGATGTAGTCGCGCGCGAATTCCTCCACCAAATCCAAGGTGTAGTGCTTGGACGCGCCCGTTTTCTTTGCCTTTTTATCCAAGCCTTTCAGCTCCTCTTCCTGGCCAACGTCGGCGGCGAAAGTGACGATCTCAGCGTCGTAAGTTTCCTTCAGCCATTTGACAATGACGGAGGTGTCGAGGCCTCCCGAGTATGCGAGTACGATCTTCATGGTTTTGCGGAGTGTTGATAATCGGTCCTTCCGCGCAAAGTAAAAATCAGCGATTTACCGCATATTAACCCCCTCAAAGTTGTGTTTGTGGCGCGCGATGTCTGTATCCGCACAAAGAAATGAAGCTATCTGCAACAGGGTCAGGCAGGTCACCCGGTTCCCATGGATTCACGCTGGTGGAAATCATGGTTGTCGTGGTCATCATCGGACTGCTGGCTGCCCTCGCAATTCCGGCCGCCCAGCGGACGCACCGCGCCGCGATCAACAGCCGTTTTCTCAATGACCTGCGGATCGTGCGGGACGCCGCGGAAACCTACGCCATGGAAAACGGCGGATGGCCGCCGGACGGTAGTTCCGCCATTCCTCCGGAATTGGCCGTTTATTTGAAAAAGGGATTCGACCCCGCTTCCCCGATTGGAGGCACTTGGGACTGGGACATGAATGTTTTTGGCATAACCGCCGGCATCGCCGTCCAAGGTCCCACAATCTCCACTGAACAGTTGATTGAAATCGACAAGAAGATCGACGACGGCGATCTGAGCACCGGACATTTCCGCACGCGCTCCGGCGGGGTGATTTATATCCTGGAAGATTGAGCCGCGAAGACAACCGACGGCTTCACGCGCCCCGGGTCGCCGCCAATTTCGCCATGATCGCCTTCTGCACGTGCAGACGATTTTCGGCTTCGTCGAAAATCACGCAGCGCGGATGATCGAGCACCTCCTGAGCGACTTCCTCGCCGGCGTGCGCCGGAAGGCAATGCATGAAGAGTGCATCCGGTTTCGCCGCGGCAAATACTTTTCCAGTGACCGAGTAGGGTGCCATCAATTGGATCCGCTCCTTGCTCTCCTCCTCCTTGCCCATGCTCACCCACACGTCGGTATAAACGATGTCTGCATCCTTTACGGCCTCGAATGGATCGTGCGTAAAGTGGTAACCGCCAGCAAAGCCTTCCTTGGCCAGCAGCTCGTCGAGCTCAGGTCCCGGAGCAAAACCTTGCGGGCCAGCGAGCGAAATTTTCATTCCAAAAAGGCCCGCCCCGAGAATCCACGAATTCGCCATGTTGCATGCCGCGTCTCCCAGAAAAGCAATTTTCCTGCCTTTCAGCGACCCAAGCAAATCACCATCTGCTCCCACCCAGTGTTCCGCTGCCGTAAACGCGTCCGTGTAAATCTGACAGGGGTGCAGAAAATCCGTCAGCGCATTGATCACTGGAACCGAACCGGCCGCCGCCAAACGCTTCACGTCGCTGTGTTCATAGGTGCGAACCACCAAGCCATGCACGAAACGCGACAAAACCCTCGCGGTATCCTCGATCGTTTCCCCCCGGCCGAGTTGAATATCGTTCTTGTTCAGAAACAGCGGATTTCCCCCCAGCTCATGAATGCCGACCTCAAAGGAGACGCGTGTGCGGGTACTCGATTTGGAAAAGATCATCGCCCACGTTTGTTGAGCCAGCACCGCGGAAGTCTTGCGGCCGCGCTGCTGCTTGAGTTCCCGTGCTTGCGCGAATACTTCGCCCGCCTCTTGCCGGGTGAAGTCTGTCTCTTTCAGGAAGTGCTTCATGGAAAGGGTCAGCAATAAACAGCCGCTCAGCTCCGGACGAGGGAAAAAGCCCGTTTTTGGAAACTTTTCCGTGACAATACCGGACAAAACCGGCCTGAAATCTCCTACGAAACCGTCACCCGGGAGTTTCGCCCAAGAACCGTTCGGATGATTGCAGTTGCCCGATCGAGTTGGGCAGGTGTCGTGATCAATGGCGGCAGCAAGCGTACCGTGTTGCCGCCGGCCGGAACCGTGAGAAGGCCCTCATCGCGCAACGCCGCGACAAACGGCGGCGGTTCGCTGTGCAGCACCAGGCCAATCATATAACCGCGGCCGGAAATAGCTTTCACCTGTTGCGAAAATTCGACGCAGAGTTTTTCAAGCTGCGTCTTCCAAGCGGCGCCGTTGACCTCCACTTTCTTGAGGAGATTTTCCCGCTCCATGACATCAAGTACCGCGAGGGCCGCGGCACACGCGAGCGGGGTGCCACCGAACGTCGAACCGTGCGATCCAGGCTGGAAAAGCTCGGCGTTTTTCTCCGCCGCCCAAATGGCTCCCATCGGATAACCACCACCAAGTCCCTTTGCCATGCCGATGGCGTCGACCCGAACACCGGAATGTTGAAACGCGAAAAATGTTCCCGTCCGCCCGATTCCACACTGAACCTCATCGAGCATGAGGAGCAAATTGTGTTTGTCGCAGAGTTGCCGGAGATCCCAGAGGAATTCGTCCGTGCAGGGAACGATGCCACCTTCGCCCTGAATTGTTTCAAGAAAGATGGCCGCAGTCTGATCGTCCACCAGATCGGCGAAACTCTGCAAATTATTCAATTCACCAAAGGCGAATCCGGGCACGAGCGGGCGGAATCCTTTCTGGATTTTTTCCTGGGGGGTTGCGCTCATGCCGCCAAATGTGCGGCCGTGAAAGGCATTTTTTGCGCAGAGAATTTTGATGCATTTGCCTTCCTCGCCGGATTTGCGGATGCCGTGAAGCCGGGCGAGCTTGATAAGGCCTTCGTTGGCTTCAGTGCCACTGTTGCAAAAAAACACGCGCCCGGGTCCGGCCTGCTGCACGAGCCGCCGTGCCAGTTCACCTTGGTTGGGATTTCGGAAAAGATTGCTGGTGTGAATCAGCTCGCCGGCCTGCTGGCGGATGGCTGCCACCCATGCGGGATGGCAATGGCCCAGCGCGGTCACCGCGACGCCCGAAGTGAAATCAAGGTATTCGCGGCCCGTGTCGTCCCACACCGCGACACCTTGTCCGCGCACCAACGTCAGGGCCGCCCGGCCATTATTCTTCATGACGTAGGCGTCATAAAGTTCCGCAGTGTTGGTACGAACGATGGATGGCTGACTCATGGATTTTCGATTCTTGGATTTTCGATCTTGGATTCCGGTCGATCCATTCGGAATCCCACCTGAAGTCAAACTTGGTTAACCGTGAACAATTTCCGTGCCCACGCCCTTATCGGTAAAAATTTCCAACAACAGGCTGTGAGGCATGCGACCGTCGATGAAATGAACGCGTTGCACGCCTTCGGCCAAGGCGCGGACCGCACTCTGAACCTTTGGGCGCATGCCCTTGTCGATTACGCCTCTCTTTTTCAAACCGTCGACGTCGCCCACTTTGACACTTGAAATCAATGTCGCCGGATTTTTCGGGTCGGCGAGGAGTCCGGGCACGTCGCTCATGTAAACGAGACGCCGCGCGCGCAATGCGCTCGCCACTCTGCCCGCGACCGTATCGGCATTCACATTGTAAGGTTTGCCGTCGTAGCCTTCGGCCACCGGGGAAATTACGGGCATGAAGCCCTCGGCAATTTCCTTTTTGATGAGCTTCACCTTCACTTCGGTCACATCGCCGACGAAACCGAGATCGCAGGGATTGCCATCATCATCCACCGTGAGTTTGTTGCAGACGATGACGCTGTCGCCCGGCAACCCTTTCGGCCGGGCTTTGACGGCCGCGAGCGTGTCGCATACATCCTTGTTGACCACTTCATCGAGGGTCTTCTTGACGATCGCGATGGTGGCTTCGTCCGTGACCCGCAGGCCATTGATAAAATTGGCTTTCAATCCGGCTCCATCCATCGCGCGGCTGATGGCTTTGCCGCCGCCGTGAACCACGACCACGTTAATTCCGACCGCCGAGAGAAACGCGATGTCGGTCGCCACGCTGGTGCGGACAGTCGGATCGGGATCATCCATGAAACTTCCGCCGTATTTAACGACAAAAGTCGAACCGTGGAAGTCCTGGATATACGGCAGGGCTTCAAGCAACACGCGCGCTTTGGCAATAACCTCGGATACATCCATGGTCGATCAGGAGGAGAAGTGGAGAAGGCAAAACGCTTTCATTGATTTTCGTCGGAGGAAATCTGTTAAGGCAATGCGCCCAGATTTCACTAACAAAATGCGCAAATCTCTAAGGCGACCAGTCGGGACGGTGTTTCCCGGATGGATCGGACCCTGACTTCTCCGTCCGATCCACGCAATCGAAGGTCGCTGAAATGCGCGACCGTGCCCTACTCGCTTTTGTTGTAGTTGACGTACCCTTCGGTGAGATCCGTCGCCAGCAGGCGGAACGCGGCTTTGCCGAGATGCAGGTTCAGGGTGATCGTGAATCGGCGCGCTTTCACAATCTCCTTCCACTTCGGCTTGAGCTCGGCGTGCGGTTTGCCCGCGGTCATGGCCGGGGTGTCGTTGTAGAGAATATCGAGTTTGCCTTCGACCAGCTTCGCGCCGGCGTAGCCCGCGGCATCGGCCAGGCGGCCCCAATTGGGGTCCTCGCCGTACCACGACGATTTCACCAGCAACGAATTTCCGATCGCACGGGCAACCTTTTCGGCGTCCTCGGAGGAAGCTGCGCCGACAACCTTCACTTCAACCACCTTGGTGATCTTCTCGCCATCCGAAACGATCTTATCCGCCAAAGCTTCGCAAACCTTCCAGACTGCTTCGCCGAACAACACGCGGAGTTCACGCGGGCTCTTGTCGCCGACGCTGACGCCCGAATGACCGTTCGCCAAAATCAACACCGTGTCGTTGGTGCTCATGTCGCCATCGACGGTGATGCAGTTGAATGTGCCTGTGACCGCTTCCGAAAGCGTCTTTTGGAGAAAACTGCGCGGCACGGAAAAATCCGTCGCCAGAAACGCCAGCATCGTCGCCATGTTGGGTTGAATCATGCCCGCACCTTTTGCGATGCCCGCCACCACGTGTTTTTTGCCGTCGTAGGTAAAGCTCACCGTCACGGTCTTGGGTTTCGTGTCGGACGTCAGAATCGCATCCGCGGCATTCTTCCCATGCGTCGGCGTACGGCCTTTTTCGGTTACCGCGCGTTCAAGTCCCTTGAGCAATCGCTCCATCGGCATTGGCTGGCCGATCCGCCCGGTCGAGCACACAAAAAACGAGGAAGCCTTGAGGTTGAGTGAAGCCGCCGCCCGCTGCGCGGTCGCTTGGGCGTCGCGCAATCCGTCAGGACCCGTGCAAGCATTCGCATTGCCGGAATTGGCGATGATGCCGTGGAACGACCCGCCGTCGCCAAGGTGTTTCTGGCAGAGCACCACGGGAGCGGCCTTCACGGCATTTTTCGTGAAAGTACCGGCGGCCGTGCAGGGGCGGAGAGAAAAGAACAGCGCCAAATCGAGACGCTTGGGGTCATTTTTCTCCCGAATATCGCAGGCTACAGCCGCTGCTTCGAAGCCGGAAACATCAGTAATACCGGCACTATCGAGGGTAACAATCAATTGGGTCATGGGGGAACGGAACGCTGGGCGCGACTCGAGATAAATTTAATTCAAACCCGAGTTCTCGGGGAACCCGAGCCACAGATTCATGATTTGCACGGCCTGACCGCTTGCGCCTTTAACGAGATTATCGAGGGCGGAAGTGAGAATGAAATTCCCCGTCCGTGAATCGTGGACGGCGGAAATATCGATCCGGTTCGTACCAGTAACGTAAGCTGTGTCCGGGGTCTCGCCCGTGGGCAAAATGGAAACGAAGGGGCGCCCTGCGTAGGCCTGCTTCCACGCTGCATAAACGGCTTCAATGGTCGCACCCTCAGTCGCGGGCACCGTGATGGTCGTGGCGATGCCGCGCCGCATCGGGGCGAGGTGCGGATTGAACTGCATCACGATTTTTTTCCCGGCGACTGCGGAAAGCTGTTCCTCGATTTCAGCGAGATGCCGGTGTTTCGTGAGACCGTAGGCCTTGGCGCTCTCGGCGCGCTCGACGAAAAGGTATTGCTCGTCCACTTTTTTCCCGGCTCCACTCACGCCGCTAAACGAATTGGCGACGATATGCTCGGCAGTGACGAGGCCGGCTTTGAGCAATGGCGCGAGCGGGACGAGCACGCTGGTCGGGTAACATCCCGGCGCGGCGGCAAGTTGGGCCTCCTGCTTCCATTTTGGATCGGTCAGCTCGGGCAGGACAAAACGAGTGTGCGGCAAAAGCGCGGGGGCGTGATGCGAACCGTAGTACTTTTCGTACACCGCCAGTTCCGCGATCCGAAAATCTGCGCTAAGATCAACCACCTTCCGGCCCGCGGGAACGAAGGTCTTCGCATAATCGGCCGCAGCTCCATGAGGCAGCGCTAAAAACCACAAGTCCACATCCTCCCGTGCCGCCAATGTGTCAGGATCAGAATCGCTGAATTTAAGTTGGTCCGCCGCCGTGCCACGCAACGAATGAATAATCGTGGACACCGGTTTGCCCGCGTGTTGACGCGAGGTGACCATCGTCAGTTTGACCTGCGGATGACCGAGGAGGAGTTTGACCAGAACTTCGCCGGAATAGCCCGACGCGCCGACAATGCCGACATTCATTTAAGGAAAAAGTAGAGTTAATGGGTCCGACCCGAGAATCGAGAAGTTTCGTATCCGCAAAAAAAGAAGCGGAGGCCGTGGGGCGCTCCGCTTCGAGAGAATCGTGTTTCCAGTCCGGCGATTAACGCTTGGAGAACTGGAAGCGCTTGCGGGCGCCCGGTTGACCGGGCTTCTTGCGCTCTTTTTCGCGCGGATCACGGGTGAGGTGACCGGCCTTCTTCAAGGTGACGCGCAGCTCGGGATTAAACTTCAACAGAGCGCGGGCGATGCCGTGGGCCACCGCACCGGACTGGCTGCTGATGCCGCCGCCAGCGACGTTTACCAACACGTCAAACTTGTCCTTGCTGTCAGCCGTCACAAGCGGAGCCACAGCACGGCGCACGAAATTGTCGTGCGTGAAATAGGTTTCGAACTTGCGGTCGTTGACCGAAAGCTTGCCGGAGCCGGCAATGAGACGGACGCGGGCGGTGGAGGTCTTGCGACGGCCGGTGCCGGAATATACGGAGGTTTCAGCGCTCATGGGTTACCTTTAAAGCTTAACGGGATTCTGGGCCTCGTGATCGTGCGCCGCGCCTGGGAAAACCCGGAGCTTGGTCAGCATCTGATTCGCGAGGCGATTCTTTGGCAGCATGCCCTTGACCGCCTGCATGACGATAAATTCCGGCTTCTTGGCGCGGACTTCGGTCAGCTTGCGGTATTTTTCGCCACCCACATAGCCGGAGAACGACATGTACTCGGTGGATTCTTCCTTCTTACCAGTAAGAACGACTTTGCTCGCGTTGATCACAACCACGTAATCACCCGTGTCGACGTGCGGCGTGTAGGTTGCTTTATGACGGCCGCGGATAATATTCGCGGCTTTAACAGCGAGACGGCCCAGCACTTTGCCTTCGGCATCGATCAGATACCACTTGGGCTGCACAGTCTCTTTCTTGGCCAGATAGGTTTTCATTTGCGGAAAGGGGCCAAAAGGAAGGATTCCGCCACCCCCTGTCAACCCCGAACCCTTCACATTTTTCGATTCCTCTGAACCGGTCGCTTAAATCCCCGAATGGGAAGGCATATACCGGGAAATTTTCGGCAATTTCGACTGAATTGTGCTTTAAAAATCGCTCCGAAAACAAAATCGAACGGCGCGCGGGAGAAATTTCTGCGGCCACCGATCGGTGAGACTAATTTCTCCGGCCAAATCGGGCGAAACCGAGGGATGTGTTTGTTTTCAAGCGCATTATCCCTTACAGTCATTTTCCCATGGAAAACGCTCGTCGATGGATCGCTTTCAGCGCCGGTGTACTCGGCTTCGCCGGCGTGGTCCTAGGGGCGCTGGGCGCCCATGCCTTGAAGGAGACTCTCACATTGCGTTCCAGCTTGGATACTTGGCACACAGCAGTGATTTATCATCTTGTTCATTCGGTGGCTATTCTCGCCCTCGGGCGTGGCCTTTTAACCGATGGGAAAGCGATGATCTGGGCGGCCCGATGCTGGATTGTCGGAATCGTTCTTTTTTGTGGATCGCTCTATGGACTGGCGCTCGCCGGGCCAACCATACTCGGACCAATCACCCCGATTGGCGGTCTCGCATTTTTGATCGGCTGGGCACTCATCGCCATTACCTCCCTTAAATCGCCGAACGTATCGAACGTATGAAGCTCCCTCCCCCATTGACCGCGGCCTTTTCTGCCCTGCGCGCTGCAGGCGGTAGACCGCGCTTGGTCGGAGGTTGCGTTCGCGACTGGCTGCTGGGTCTTCAGCCCAAGGATTTCGATATTGAGGTATTCCATCTCGATTATGAGACGATGGGGCGCGCGCTTGCTCCGTTTGGGCCAACCGATCTCGTCGGTCGAAGCTTTGGTGTACTCAAGGTCCGGCTGGATGGCGTGGAGTACGATTTCAGCTTGCCGCGTCGTGAATCGAAAACCGGCGCCGGTCATCGAGGTTTTGCGGTTACCCCTGATTCCTCCCTGACGGAAACCGAGGCGGCAGCGCGCCGGGATTTCACGATTAACGCACTCGCCTACGACCCTCTCGCGGATCGTCTGCTCGATTTCCACCACGGTGCCGAAGACCTGAAAAAAAAGATCCTGCGACACACTGGCGCTGCGTTTGTGGAGGATCCACTCCGTGTTCTCCGCGGCTTTCAGTTGGCGGCGCGGTTTGAACTCACCATTGCACCTGAAACCGCCGAACTCTGTCGCTCGATCGTTGAGAGTTATGCCGAGTTGCCCGTCGAACGCGTGTGGGGTGAATGGGACAAATGGGCCACCAAGTCGAAAAAGCCTTCGCTCGGCATCGCCGTCCTTAAGGAGACCGGCTGGCTGAAACATTTCCCCGAAATCGCCGCCCTTGACGGAGTGCCCCAGGAACCGGAATGGCATCCCGAGGGAGACGTGCTCGTCCACACCAACCATTGTCTGGACGCGCTGGTCGGACTGGCTGCGTGGCAGGATGGTTCACTTGAGACCCGAAGGCTGCTGACTTTCAGTGTGCTCGCCCACGACTTCGGCAAGGCCACGACCACGAAGCAGCTGGAGCGCCGGGGACAACTCCGCTGGACCAGCATGGAACACGAGGCTGCCGGCGGGCCGATTGCGGAAGCGTTCCTCACGCGCCTCGGCGCTCCGTTGGACTTGATCAATTTTGTCCGCCCACTGGTCGTCAATCATCTCATGCACCATCACGGGCAAACCGAGCTTCGCGACACAACTGTCCGTCGATTGGCCCGAAAAATTGCGCCGGCAACCATCGACGATCTTATTGCCGTGATGCTTTCGGATCATTTTGGCCGTCCGCCCTTGATCCCCCGTGAAACAATCGCGCGCATCGATTCCCTGCGCGCCGCTGCTCATCGACTCGAAGTACAGCACGCCGCGCCGAAACCCATTGTACTCGGCCGTCACCTCATCGCGCTGGGCTATCATCCCGGGCCGCAATTCAAGCGCGCGCTCGACGCCGCGTTTGAATCCCAACTTGACGGTGCATTCAACGACGAAGCGGGGGGCGTAGAATGGATGAAAAACTATTTGCGGGCCCACCCGCCCCTTTTAACCTCCCAACCAGCCCAAAAAATATGAGTACTCCCAACCAGCTCGAACAGCTCAAGCAATTCACGAAAGTCGTGGCCGATACGGGCGACTTCAGCAGCATGAAGGAATACGCGCCGCAGGACGCGACCACGAATCCCAGCCTGATTTTGAAGGCCGCCAGCCTGCCGGCTAATGTCCCCCTCGTGGACAAAGCCGTAAAGGACGCCGGCGCCACCGCCGCGCCGGGTGCAGTTATCGATCAACTGCTGGTCGCTTTCGGCCTGGAGATTTTGAAAATCGTGCCGGGCCGCGTCTCCACCGAAGTAGACGCCCGGCTTTCATTTGATCGCGACGGATCCATCGCCAAAGCCCGCGAAATTATCGGCCTCTATGAAAAAGCCGGAATCCCACGCGAGCGCATCCTGATCAAACTCGCTTCCACTTGGGAAGGCATCAAGGCGGCCGAACTGCTGCAAAAGGAAAAAATCAACTGCAACATGACCCTGCTGTTTTCGTTCACCCAAGCCGTCGCGTGCGCGGACGCAAAAGTCCAACTCATCTCACCCTTCGTCGGACGCATTCTCGATTGGTATAAGAAAAGCACGGGCAAGGACTACGCTCCAACTGAAGATCCCGGAGTCATCTCCGTCGCTCAGATTTACACCTACTACAAAAAATTCGGGCACGCGACGGAGGTCATGGGCGCATCGTTCCGCAACAAAGGCGAGATCACTGAACTTGCCGGTTGCGATCTGCTCACGATTAGTCCGGCGCTCCTCGGCGAACTCAAAGCCAGCACCGATCCGCTTCCGCGCAAACTCGAACCAGCCAGGGCAAAAACCGCCGATGTTCAAAAGGTGGCATTCGACGAGAAAGAATTCCGTTTTGCGCTCAATGACGACGCGATGGCCACGGAAAAAACCGCCGAGGGTATCCGGGTTTTTGCCGCGGATATCAGAAAGCTTGAGCAGCTCATCAAACAGAAACGCGGATAACTCCACGCTATTTCGGTAGCTCCAAGCCCGCCTTTTCCGAAGCCGCTTGTGCGCGTCCAGCTGTGAGAAATCGCCCGCAAGCAGGTTCCGCCGTCGAAAACCGCGCCCACCGAGTCACTCCTGTTCGCGCATTTCAGTGGGACCTCGCGCGACAGGTTGAGCGGCTGGATTTCTTGAAGAAGCTGCTCCCGAGCTACGCAAAGTGGGGCTATCAGGAATTGTATCTGCATTTGGAAGATGCGGTCCACTATCCGTCGCTGCCCGGAGTGGGCCGAACCGATGCGTACAGCTATCAAGAACTCGGCGAACTGGTTTTAACTGCCGCCAAGGCTGGCATTCGGGTCGTACCGATTGTCAATCTATTGGGACACACGCAGTATCTCATCAAGCATCCCGAGCTCCGCGATCTCAACGAACTCCGGGATGAAAAGGGCGCGCCCTTGGAGCATGGACAAATCTGTCCGCTTCATCCACGTCTGCTGGAAATCGCGGGAAAATTACTGGGCGACCTCGCGCCTTATTGCACGGCCGGCAAAGTTCATGTGGGGCTGGACGAGTCGTTTCATCTCGGCAAATGTCCGCGCTGTCGCGAGGAGGTTGGCCGCATCGGATTGGACGGTCACTTCGCGGCCCATGTTCAGCGCCTGCATCGCCTCTGCGCCCGGCTCGAACTGAAAATGGGCATGTGGGCCGATATGCTTTATTTCGTTCCCGGCGCGATCGCACAGCTGCCGGCGGGAATCACGGCGTATGACTGGTATTATTACTCTTTCGCGAAAAACCCCCGCGTGGAGTTTTTCAACTTCGCGGAACGCAATCTGGCGCCGGCGCTCAGAAAACAGGGCATCGCGTACTATGGTTGTCCGATGAACGGAGCCTTTCGCCACGAACCACTGCCGGTTTTCGGTGACCGGCTGGGGAATATCCGCTCATGGTGGGAACGCTGCCAAACGGTCAAGGCCGACGGATTCCTGATCACTTCGTGGGAAGCAAATCGCCTCGCCTTGGAAACAACAACCGCAGTCGACGCCGCCGCGGCGAGTCTCTGGCTTGAGCCGGAAGTCGAAGATAACACCACACTTCTCGCACACGGACTGGAACGTCTGTTTTCCAACAAAAATGCACGCTCTCTCGCGCGTTCGCTTCTTGCCGCAGACGAACACGTCTTTTCAGGTTACGCCCGCTGGCAGATCAACGACCGTTGGGACGTGTTCGCAGGAGAAGAGAGCGTGAAACCACATCACGCCGACGAACGCTTTTTCGACCGTCTGTGCACGGCCTCTGAGTCGTGGCCGAAGGCGTTTAGCGCCAGTTTCGTTTTCCGACGGTACTTGGCCCAACGCGACGTCTTCGTGAGGGAACTTGCGAAGAGTGTCTTCAGACTTCGCCGGCTGCTGCGTGCGAAAAAGTTTGAAGAATGGACCGTGAAATTGGCGGCACTGAAACAATCGGCCGTGCAATTCAAAATTAATTTGCTCGTGGGTCAAAAAGCCTGCCGGGCGATGTGGGTGCGCAGCCGGGAAGCAACTGCCAAAGGCGCGAATGAAACCCTTTTGGATTCAGATTTTCATCGCCTCGATCAGTTGAAGACGTGGTTCAAGCGCGTCGAGAAGCAGCCCGAAACCATTTGGGCAGGAACGCCAGTGTGCGGAGCGTGGCAACTCATTTTCACGGTACACAATTTTGCCCCCGCCGTACAAAAAGTCGCGGTGGAACAATGCGACGAACACGGCGAGTGGCGCGAATTGATCAGCCGCTTCACGATCGAATTCCGTGGCACCGCGGCGCGGCCGCGCGCAAAAATCAAACGGGAGTTCACCGTTCCGGTCGCTGCGCCTGAAACGAAGTTACGCATCGTTGCACGCGGAATCGGAGAGGTAGGCGTGAGTCATGTCGCGTTGATCAATGGGGTGGAGACTTTGCAAAGCCTCGCGTTTCGCAGGCAGCGAATCATCGGTCATCCGGTATCAAGGCATGGCTTTCCAGAAATGAATCCGACGTCCGATTCGTTTTTCGATCTTAAATGGAACAGGCGCACCACATAAGGTGCGCCTGTTACCGCAAAACGAGGATTTTAAATCCGCCTGCTTCTCAGAAATCCTTCTCCATCCGGAGATACACGAATGCCTTTTCGGGATTGCTGATATCGTTGTTGTATCCAGTCGAGGAATGTTCGTCGAAAGGAGGATCCTCGTTGAACACGTTCCGTGCGCCGACCGTGAATTTAATCCGATGGAAACCGCGATAACTGATTTGGGGATTCACCGTGGTTTGATGCTTCACGCTGCCGGCTTCGGAATAATTTTCAAAGGCCCCGATATAATCGACAAAAATTGTCGCCGACCAATCGCCCAGCTCCCAATCGGTCGTAAACACGCTGCGCCACCGGGGATAATCATAGGTGCCCTGAACATCGTCCGCATTGTAGCGAAGCTTTTCGAGATAGGTGCCGCCAAGATTGAAGGTGAACCGGCCAATCGAAGCCGTGGTCCATACATAGTTCGCTTCGAAATCGATTCCACGGTAAGTCTGACTATCGATGTTCTGATACGTGTCGTTAATGTAGTTGATAATGCCGACCGTTTCGCCCGCGCCCGGTGGATTCCGAACCACAAGACCCGGAAGCTTATCCTCATTCTTCAATATAAAATCGTCCCCGAGTTGGGCGATCAGATCCTTTTGTTTGAATTGCAACCAATCGACGGAAAGATCGAGGTTCTTGAGGAGTCCCGAGGGGCTCACTTTGAAACCGGCGTACCAAGCGTCCGTTTTCTCGGGTTGCAGATAAGCGTTTCCACCGCCCTTGGTTTCGATTTCACGAGCGGCGTCATCGGGTCGTTTCGGGTCGTCCAACGGATTGGCGCTAAACGTGGTTACCTGGCTCGTATAAAGGTAAGCCAGATCGGGCGCGTGGAATGACTGGCCGAAAGAGGTGCGCAGTAAAAGCCATTTGGCGGGGCGATAGGACAAGGCGATTTTCGGTTTTGTGGTACTGCCAAAGTCACTATAGCGCTCGAAGCGTCCCGCAACCTGAAGCTGCAAGGTGGTCAGTAGCGGCACGCGAAGCTCGGCGTAAGCGGCATCTACTGTGCGCTCGCCGAAGGTTGAGGTGCCTTCCGCACCGCCTACGACATTCCCAGTGGCATCATCGATTGAGCGAATGCTCGCCAGCTTGTCGTTGCGCCACTCCCCACCCACGGCGAGTTTTACTGCGCCTGCGGGCACTTGGAAAATGGGGCCGTTCGCCTCAATATCGTAAGTACGCTCTTCAAACGAAGCGGAGTACGGGTCGTTGGCGGTATAAGTTGCCGTCACCCGCGGATCCTCCGGTCCGAAGGGATTCGCGTACAACGTCTGGCCTCCAATATTCACGCCGTTGAGCGCAGCTTGATAAAGATTATCGAAGACAGATCCGCCGTTGAGATTTTCCGTTTTGTTTTTGCTGTAAACCGCAGCTGACTCCCATTTCCAATCACCGGATAACTCGCCGCCGAGTCCAATCAAAATTCGGGGCGTGTCCGACGTGACCTCATTGATCCGGTTGCCAGCGCTGACCAATCGGGCATACCACTCGTCTTCGAGATCCACGCCAAACGGGTTATTGGGATTGGTGGCGGGAATATTCAGGTAGCCGGTAGTAGGGCCGCTTCCGTTCTCAGCATAATTGAAGACCGGAGTGGGCGCAGCTCCGATTGTGGTTTCAGAACGCCGAAACGAAAACTCGGCGAATCCGTAGATTCGATCGGTGAAATCGTATTGGGAATGTGAATAAAACCCATAGGAGCGCGACTTCGGCACCTGATCAGTGACTGCTTGGAAATTATACGTGCCATGGCTGAAATCGGTTACCATAAAATCTCCGATCGTCGGTTGAGCCTTCGGTGCGGACAGGGTGTAGTAATTATCCAAACTCGGCACGTACGCGACCCCCGGATATCCGGCGAAACTGCGCAAGTCTTCACCACCCCGGGAGGTCAGATCGGCGTTCGACGAAAATCCATAATCGGAATCCTTGACGGAATTTCGCTCGGTCCAGTCGAACGCCGCGATTATCGATAGTTTGCCGGAAGTCGTGCCAAAAACGAGCGATCCGGTTTTCTCCAATGAATCGTTGCCCACGGTATTCCCGAGCTGCACCGATGCGGTCATCCCGTTGTAGTTCTTGCGCAGGATAACGTTGACCACGCCCGAAACCGCATCCGAACCGTAGATGGCCGAGCCACCGTCTTTGAGTACCTGGATCGATTCGATCGCCGCCGACGGGATGCTATTGAGATCAAACACCGTCTGCAGGCCGTCATATCCCGGTGACGCCAAGGGCGCCGAACGTCGTCCATTCAACAGCACCAGCACATTGTTGTTTCCCAAACCGCGCAAATTGATCGTCGAGGCACCGGGCGTAAAACTATTGCCCGACCCGGTCGGAATAAGCGATGCGCCCGTCACAAATGACATGCTGCGCAATGCGTCACCCACATTCGTGTATCCACTTAAATCCAAGGTCGCCCGTGAGATCGAAGACACTGGATTCAAACCCGCCGCATCTATTCCGGAAATGTGCGAACCTGTAACTTCGAACTTCTCCAGCGAGACCACGTCATCCTTGGGTTTCGAATCCAATGTAGCCGGCGCATCCGAAGGCGAAGTCGACTGCCCTCGCGCGAGACCAGCGGTGAAAACACCCAAAATCAGGACTAGTAGAGCATGGACGTTCCTTTTTGAAACCGATAGCATTTTCATAACATTTGTTCTTCGTTTGTGTTAGGTCACCTTCGCGAGTGGATCCCACAGGAAAACGGAAATGAGCATCGTCTGGGCGTACTTTTCAGCACGCGTAAACGCCCGCCTCCAATGAAGGATCGTTCATAAGTGTCAGGTGTATTGTGTGTGGTCGATCAGCCGCCGATCGAAGCCTTATGACACAAGCTGCATTCCTCATCTTTTGTTTCAAAGTATATTTTCGAAATTGCCATCGCCTTGGAAAAAACAAAGACCGGGCCCTGATAACTCCATAATTTCCTGAATTTTAGCGGCTACACAAGCCACAATCAGGTATTCGCTGATTCCATCGTTGTCCCGCCCCAAAACGGCCTGCTCGGTTTATGCCACGTGCTGCAGGTGCAGCCGTCAGCGGAGTCTCTCACAATTTTGCAAAAAGCTTTTCCTTCAGATGCCGGGCCTTGGTCAGCGCATCGTCCGTCGACCGTCCGATCACCGTAAAATGCCCCATCTTCCGCCCGTGTCGCGGATCGCTTTTGCCATAAAGATGCAAGCGAACCGCCGGATCGGACAAAAGCGTTGGCCAATCGGGTATGCCGGTTTGCGCCTCACCTGAACCCCGGGCCGCCCACGCATCACCCAGGATATTCACCATCACGACCGGCGACACCAAGCGAGTATCTCCGAGTGGGAGCCCACAAATCGCGCGCACTTGTTGTTCGAACTGCGAAGTCGCACAGGCATCCAGCGTGTAATGCCCGCTGTTGTGCGTGCGGGGCGCAAGTTCATTGACCAGCACGTCGCTGGTTTTGGTAACAAACAGCTCCACGCCCATCACGCCGACCAAGCCAATCTTGTCGGCAATCTGCAGCCCCATTTTTTCGGCGCGCTCAATGACGTCCGATGCAACCCGGGCGGGCACGATGGAGAAATCCAGAATGTGGTTGGTGTGGATGTTTTCCGCGACGGGAAAGACGGCGGTCTCGCCGGTGGTCGCACGGGCGACCACGACCGATACCTCGCAGGAAAAATCAATCCACTGTTCGATTACGCAGGCTTGTCCAACAAACGCCCCCACCGCCGTGGCAATATCCGACTCATCCCTGACTTTGACCTGCCCTTTTCCGTCGTATCCAAAATCCGCCGTCTTCACGACACAGGGCCAGCCAATTTCGCGAATCCCGGCGGCCACATCGCCACCAACCGCGACTTCCACGAAGCGCGCATGCGCAAAGCCATTTCGCTTCAGCCAGTTTTTTTCCCGCGACCGGTTTTGTGTGGTTTCCAATACGCTCCAGTGCGGATATAATTGCGTAAGGCCCTCGATCGCCTTCAACGGGGCCACCGGAATATTTTCAAACTCATACGTCACGACGTCGCATTCCTTCGCGAAGGCCGAAAGCGCCGCCAGATCCTCATAGGGCGCGTTCACTTCCCGATGCGAAACCACGCCCGCCGGTGAATTCGCCTGTGGTTCAAAAATATGCACGCGATAACCAAGCCGGGTCGCGGCTTGCGACAACATCCGGCCGAGCTGGCCACCACCCAACACGCCGATGGTACCGCCGGGCAAAACGGTTTTAGCGAACACGCTCACGGCAGTTTCATCTTCAAAATCTTCCTGGTCTGTGCCGTGCGGAATTTCTTCCAGGCCGCCTGTGTTTTCGCATCGCCCTGCGCGAGCAGTGAGGCGGCAAACAACGCGGAATTGATCGCACCAGCCTTCCCGATCGCGAATGTCGCCACCGGTACCCCGCCGGGCATCTGCGCAATGGAAAGCAATGCATCTAGACCCTTCAACGCCTTGGATTCCACGGGCACTCCCAACACCGGCAAGGTGGTCATGGCCGCCGTCATTCCGGGCAAATGAGCTGCGCCACCCGCACCTGCAATAATCACCTTCAATCCGCGGCGTTCAGCCTCCTCGGCATAGTCCACCATCAACTTCGGGGTGCGATGCGCGCTGACGACCCGTTTCTCGAAGGGTATGCCCAAATTGCTGAGGGTTTCCGCAGCATGCTGCATTGTCTCCCAGTCCGAGGAGCTGCCCATTATGATCCCGACGAGTGCTTTCACCATAGGCGACAAGGCTGTAGGCGAGAAAAGGTCGCCACGGCAAACGGAAAAGACAGCGTTTTCAAAACACTTTCTTCCGCCATCGCCCGTTAAACCGGCAGCCCTCGCTTCAAATCAAGGAAGTCCCTTTCGGCACGTGCACAATCGTCGTACCGGCAATCTTGTCGTGCCACGACTGCTTGTCGTCGTCGAAAGCCACCCAAATGAAGCCAAGCCCGGCGACCACGAGTGAAAGAAATGCCGCCAAGCCGCGCACTATCGCGACTCCCCAATCGATCGGACGGTCATCGAGCCGCACTACCTTGAGGCCGCAAATGATTCCACCAATCGTCGTTCCTTTGGTCGCCCACATCGTAACATTGTAAACCGCGAACCAGAATGGAAAGGATCCGCTCACATGGAAAAACCAGCTGAAGACCCCATTCAACATCCCGAAAAGAACCGCCACCATGATCACATCGAGTAACGACGCTCCGACGCGAATCCAGAATCCCGCCCGCGGGAGCGTTGCTGCTGAAATCACCGGGGGCAGCTGAACCGATGCCGCTGGTATGCCTGCAGGCGTGTCAACCACTGGCGGGACCTCGGCCGGCATTGCGACTGCAGCGGGGGTCACGGCCCGCGCTCCGACCGGTGCCGTGCGCTTGTTCTTATTCGAAAGCAAAAGCGTATAAATGACGACCCCGAGCCCGAGAATTCCGAGAGCCTTGTAAACGACGAACCCGAGGACGGGCACCGTATAGAGCAACAACACAATTCCTCCGCCGATCAATACTGTCCCCGCTGCGGGAATTTTTTCATCAGTGCCCAGCAACTTCGCCACCCGCCGCCCGAGCCAGGCGAGCATGACCACCCGCCCGAAAAGTCCGGCCAGAAAAAGTCCCAGGGTGAAAAGTGGAATCAAAGCGGCTCCCACCACGATGAAAACCGTCAGAGCGAGCAGCACATAAGCCAGCGGTGTGAGCAGAAGCGTCAAAACTCCCGCAAGGATCGATTTGCCAGGATAAGTCTCGAACGTTCTCACGCAGTTTCCCACCGCCACTGGTGCCAGCAAGGCGACAATCGCGTAAACCGCGAGGTAAGCAAAAGCGATCCACCACGCCCACATCAAGTGGGCGCCGAAAGCCAATGGACGGCCAAGCACGAGGCATTGGGAAATCCATGCAGCCAGCCAATCGAACGAAAAATGATGCCCGCCGATCCCGACGTTTTGGACGTGACCATGCAGGATCGCCTTTGGATCGCGCACCACTTGGCCGCCGACGCACACCACCTCGCCATCGACGACTGCGTTGGGACCGAACTCGACGTTGCCGAGCACAGCCACGACCTGCCCTCTCACGTGCCCATCGACGTAATTACTGCCCAATACCGCCACCGCCGCGTTGCCCACAGTTCCATCTTTGACACGCGTATTTCCAAATACCGATACCACCGCATTCCCCACGTCGCCTGAGGAGGTCGATGAACCGAAAACCGAAACGACCGCGTCATGGACCATTCCCGCTGACGTCGACGAACCAAAGATGGACACAACCGCATCGGCTTCGCCGCCGGATTCGAGCGTGCTGTCACTCAGAATATTGACCACCGCGTTGCCCGAGTGATGCCAGCGGAGGTCGTCCTTGTTGGCACGTTCACGGCGATGCTTTTTCTCTTTCGGCATGGCGTCGGGCTTTGGGGCCTCGGGCGCGGCAGGAGCGAATGCTTGAACTTCCTGATCCGCGTTTTTATAGCCGGTGGATTCCTTGCCGGTCGCAGCTTCGGGCGCCGGGGTACTGGACTTGGATGAATCGGATTCCTTCTTGATCTCGGACGCATTTGGGGCCGTTTCTTCGTCGGCGTCCGATCCAGCGGGCGCCGACACCACGGCTGGTTTTTCGGGTTTCGTTTCCGTGGCTTGAGCACGGGAAATCGATTGGAGACCAGGCAACAAAACCCAAAGCAACGTCAGCCAGAAAGGGAACAGAAGACGAGACGAACTCAATTTCATAGCAGGATAAATCAATTGTTGCGATAGAGGACACGATAAGCCGCCGCTCCGATGCCGAGAAAAGTTCCATAGAGCGCAGCGACGAGCGCCGCAGCTCCGTAAAGCCAGATCGACGGAACGCTCGCGACGACTTGCGTCCCGAGCCCGATGATCCACGTCGCGACATGGTAGAGCTGCGTGAAAAAGCTTAATTTATCACCCGCCTGTGCCACAAGGCCGCTCGTGTTCACGTCGTTGAAACCAAAATAAAAAACCGCAACGAAACCACCGGTCGCGCCGATCGCCAGCATCAGAAACGCCATGCGAACGAAGGCGGGCCAATAGCTCCACGATTTGTGGTACCAAGGAATGACGGCCTGTCGCTCAATTGCAGCGAGCACGCGCGATTCCAAGGAATCCGGCGCGCGGTGCGAGGGCAGATTGCGCAATTGCCGGTGGACGAATTTTTCGAGTTCCTCGGGAGTCATTTGATTCACGATTGCTCCTTACTGGTCGAGGGTTTCATGGCGATTGCCGCTGCGTACAAGAATTTTGGCGAGCGCCTCACGTCCGCGCAAGATATCGGTTTTAACCTTGCTCAAGGATATGCGCAGTTTCCGGGCGATTTCGTCATAGGGCAACTCTTCAAAATGATATAGCACGAGAGGTACGCGTTGGTGTTCCGGCAGCTGCTGCAGCGCGTGGCCGATCCATTCGCGTCGTTCGGTGGTGTCGACTCCGGTGAAAAAGGTGTCGGGGGCCGCAAATTCCAATTCCTTCTCCCCGCCATCGTCATCCCGGCGCACCAAGTCGGAAAAAAAGCTCCAGCGCTTTTTGTACCGCTGGATGTGGTTGATCGAAAGGTTGGTCGCCACCGTCTTCAACCAGCCGCCCGCCGTCGGGCTGGTGCCAAGGTTGTCAAAGTGCGCGTGAGCCTTGATGAAAACTTCCTGGGCAATGTCCTCCGCCTGCGTCTCGTTGCCAATGAGGCGAACCGCGGTGGAATAGACCATATCCTGGTAATTGCGCATGAAGGTGGTGAAGTCGGTCGGAGCCGTCAGGGTTGGAGCTTGCACTTTGGGATCTTCATTCACGGCAAGAACACGGCTGGAAGCAGCTAAGTCGCAGAAAACTTCTGCCACGCAATCACCTTACGCCAAGCCCATAAGCCAGCGTCCGTCCAGAACAGCCCGGATAGCGTGCGTCGAATGGCTCCGCTATTTCGGAAAATTAAGTTAATCCAACCAGCCGGATCCGCGAAAGCCCGCTCAACTTAATGTCGCACACAGCGCCAAATAATGAGCGTGCGCGTTTTCCGTGCATTGCTCCAACACCAAGTCGGTCACGCCGCCCAGCGTCAATTTGGCTTCGGAGCGAACCCAATGGCCGGCCTCGCCGGGGAGATCGAGACCGAAACGCGCGGAAACGCCGCAGGCGAGGTTAAGCACACAAGCGCCGACATTCGACGTGCCATCCGACAGCGGATCGTACTGGGCCCGGATCGCATCAACGACATCCGAGGGGAAATTCCAATGCTGGAGCAACGTCGCGGTCACTTCGGCGGACGTCAGCCCAAAAGTCTGACGCTCCCATTCCGAAACCAGCGGCCATTCGGCTTCACCGGGATAAACCTTCCCGCTCGAACAGGCGTCGATAATTACTGCGCCCAAATTCCGCAACAATCCCGTCGCATAACTCAGCCCGGCTTGGGTGCACGCGGGTAACGCCAGAACCTCGGCGGCGGCGGCCGTTGCGACCGAATTCTCCCAAAGGCGGCTCGCGGTCAAACCGTACGTCGCAAGATCCCGCTGACAAAGTTGCTTGGTCGCCGCCAATCCGACGAGTCGGTAGATTTCCATGAATCCCACGCGCCCAACCGCCCCTTCCAGCGTGTCGTTACGCTCGTACGTACCAAAGATCACGCTGTTGCTGAGACGAACCACATGAAACGTCAGTGCCGGGTCGAGGCGGATCAAATTGACGACTTCCTCCAACTCCGTGTTTGGGTCTGCGAGCAACGGGCGCAACCGCGCCAGCGTTACCGCCGCAGGAGCGAGTTTACTGCCCAGGGTGATAATCTGATCGCGGGTGAGTTGGGTCATTGAAGGCCGGGTTTGCACACCCTTCCCTTCGGCACAATCAGCCTTGAGACTTAGCCCTGTTTTGTCGCGTCCGCCCAGATCGATTGCCACATCTTCAATGACTTAACTTGGTCGGCGCCGGCGAAATCACGTTTTCCGGGTCAGGTATAACCCGGTTAAAATCGCTCCAGGCATATTCGACGCGCTGGCCCAGTTTATTGACGACGACCTTGGCCGTCCCGTCGGGCTTGGCCATCGCCGGGTCGGCCGCGACGGCACTGCTTGCGGCTTGGTTCATCTGGACGTCAAAATCCACGTCCAACACCCGTGCAAGACCCAGCGCCACTTTAAACGGCTCATCGATGCCGGCGATGACGTCGTCGATCGCATAGGTTTTTTTATCGACCGTCACCCGGAGGTCCACTTTGTCGACCGGAAAAAGCCAGCTGCTGTTGTTGCGCAGCGGCACGTGGTAGCAAATCGCCTTGTCCGTCACTTTTATAATTTTCGCGTCTTCAAATTCAAAATAATCGTCGAGCGGTTTGGCGGCATTTTTTCTTTTTTTCGTCTTGTGCTTCCGCCACTCGGTACGGCGTTCATCCGTAGGCGGCTTGCCGTTGACCGTGAGCAATTGCCAGCGTTCGATCCCGGGTTTTGACGGGTCATAACGCTCGGTGCGCTCTTCCTTTACCTTACCTCCATCGAATTCGCGCACATGCAGCGTAAATGCCCAATGGTCCCGTTCACCCAGCCATTTTTCCACCGCCTTGCGCAACAGCGGAGGCGTCTGCGTTTGAGCAGACGCCAGCGGAACCAGCCATAACAGTGCAATGAATGAAAAATAGCGCATGAATAAAAGTGAATGGGCGTCCCCGGATGCTGTGACCTGCATCGGAAGGCGCGGTTGCCCAATTCTTCGCACACATCCGGCTCACTTTCGAATCAAAATCGAAAACGCTTTCGTCCGGTCAAAGGCTCCTTCCCACATCGCGACCACGACCATCGCAACCGCATTTCCGCAAAGGTTGGTCAACGCGCGCGCCTCGGACATAAAGCGATCAACTCCGATCAAAAGCGCCAGGCCTTCAATCGGAATGTGGCTCACCGTACCGAGCGTAGCCGCCAGTGTAATAAAACCACCACCCGTGACGGCAGCCGCACCCTTCGAAGTCAACAGCAGCACGCCCAGAATTGTGATCTCTTGCGACAATGTCAGCGGCGTATTAGTAGCCTGCGCGACAAAGATCGCCGCCATGGTCAGATAGATGGACGTGCCGTCGAGATTAAATGAGTACCCGGCAGGCAGGACAATTCCCACCACCGGTCTCGCACAGCCGATTTCTTCCATCCGCTCCATCATCCGGGGCAAAACGCTTTCCGACGATGAGGTGCCGAGCACGATCAACAGTTCCTCTTTAATGTAAGCCAGCAGACGAAAAATGCTGAAACCGTGCAGGCGTGCGATCAGTCCGAGCACCACTCCGATAAACAAAATGCAGGTGAGGTAGACACACAGCATGAGTTTCCCCAACGACAACAGCGACCCTGCTCCATATTTTCCAATCGTAAAGGCCATCGCGCCAAATGCGGCCACCGGCGCAAATCGCGTGACCACATTGACGATGCCGAAAAAAACTTTCATGACGTCCTGCATCAATGTCAGCACCGGCTGCGCCCGCTCGCCCAATTTCGCCAACGCCATGCCAAATAAAATGGAGACGAATAAAACCTGCAAAATTTCATCTTGGGAAAATGCGCCCAGAAAAGTGTCGGGAATGATGCGGAGCAGAAATTCCACGACCGAGTTGTGTTGAGCCGCCGTGGTGTACTGGCTGACAAAACCGGCATGGAGTGTCGCCGCGCTGGCATTGATACCCGCTCCGGGCTTAACCCAGTTCACCACCGCCAAACCGATGATCAGTGCGAGCGTGCTGACCGCCTCAAAGTAGAGCAGCGCCTTGAGACCCACCCGGCCGATTTTCTTCAAGTCGCCCATGCCGGCGATTCCCGTCACCACCGTCAGAAAAATGATCGGCGCGATCAGCATCTTGATCGCCTTGATGAAAGCGTCGCCCAACGGCTTCATCATTTCGCCCCACTCCGGTCGCAATTGCCCGAGCGCCACCCCCAGCAGGATCGCCACGAGAACCTGCACGTAGAGATGCCGGAAATATTTCATGCGCGAAGCCGGAAAAGGAGGAAACCGTCACGAAGATCCGGACGGTTCCAACCGGAAAATCAAAGCAGCGAAGTGTTCATCTTCAATCAGACAAACACTACCACGATTTCTTCCGTGTCAGCCTTGCAATGGCTTGGCGATCGGCCCAATCGGAAGCACCACGCGACCGTAAAGCTCGTTCAAAACGCCGGCAAATCCAGTGTACATGGCAGACAATCCGCAGACGATTCCTTCGTAACCGGCAATCCGGGTGAATTGCGCATTGCCTGTCGCATCACCCAGCGCGAGCAGGAAGAACAGGATCGTCAGCGTGGCGAAAACAAACTGCAACGCGCGGCTGATTCGCAGCGTGCCGAAAAACAAACCCAAGGTGAACACGCCCCAGATGGCCAGATAAGCGGCCATGGCGTTCGGCTCGGTTGCCGCGAGTCCGTAGGGCGCCTTGGGCAAGACCACAAGGCCCACCAGCGTGAGCCAGAAAAATCCGTACGACGTGAACGCCGTGGCGCCGAAGGTGTTGTTCTTCTTCCATTCCTGGATGCCGGCGACAACCTGGGCCAGTCCACCAAAGAAAATTCCCATCGACAGGATCATCGCGTTGAGTCCGAAAAATCCGGCGTTGTGGCAGTTCAGCAAAACCGTGGTCATGCCGAAAGCGAGCAGGCCGAGCGGGGCGGGGTTGGCGGTGGTATCGATGATCTGGGTGGTATTCGTGGCACTCATTTTAGGATCGGGGTTGGGGATGACTGGCGGGGTGGCCAGAAAAGAAATCGGTCTTGAAAATGGATTTAGCGGTCATCCGGGCAAGCGCGAAGTTGGTAATACGAGCGCACTCTACTGCAATCGGGAGAAACCTGCGCCTACATCCGGCAAATAAGCAGTTCGCGCTCGAACATCAGTTCCTTCGGCAAATGCGCATGGAGATCGAGAAAGAGCTCTTCGTGACTGAGAACTTCTGCGCGCCACGCGGTACGGTCGAAAGCCTGTAAAGCCTCGAATTTCTCCCGGGGAAAATCGAGTCCCTCCCATTCGATGTCATGATGATGCGGCATCCAGCCAATGGGGGTTTCCCTGGCCCGGCCACCGGCGCGAACGCGATCGAAAATCCATTTAAGCACGCGCATATTCTCACCGAATCCCGGCCACATGAACTTACCCTCCGCGTCCTTGCGGAACCAGTTTACGTGGAAAATACGCGGCGTCTCGGACAGGTTGCGCTGCATGTTGATCCAATGGCGAAAGTAGTCGCCCATGTTATAGCCACAGAACGGCAGCATCGCCATCGGATCACGCCGCACTTTGCCGACCGTCCCGGCGGCGGCCGCGGTCATTTCCGAACCCATCGTGGCGCCGACATAGACCCCGCTGCTCCAATTGAACGCCTGATAAACCAGCGGCATCGTCGTCGCACGGCGCCCGCCAAAAACAAAGGCACTGATCGGCACGCCGTCCGGCTTTTCCCAATCAGCGTCCATTGTCGGACACTGCGCCGCCGGCGCGGTGAATCGCGAATTTGGGTGCGCGGCCTTGATGCCTTTTCCCTTGGCCAACTCGGGAGTCCAATCGTGACCCTGCCAGTCGATCGCGTGAGCGGGCGGCTGGTCCGTCATTCCCTCCCACCACACGCCGCCGTCATCCGTCAGTGCAACGTTGGTGAAGATGGCATTTTTTGCCAACGCGGCCATCGCATTGGGATTAGTCTGTTCGCTCGTGCCAGGTGCCACGCCGAAAAATCCCGCCTCGGGATTGATCGCGCGCAACCGCCCTTTCGCATCCGGTTTGATCCACGCGATATCGTCGCCCACGGTCGTCACCTTCCAGCCTTTGTCGGAAAATGCCTTCGGTGGAATCATCATGGCAAAATTCGTTTTGCCACAGGCGCTCGGGAATGCCGCTGCAATATAGCTTTTCTTCCCGTGCGGATTTTCAATGCCTAGGATGAGCATGTGTTCCGCCATCCAACCCTCGTCGCGCGCCATCGCGCTCGCGATCCGCAGCGCAAAACATTTTTTGCCAAGCAAGGCGTTGCCGCCGTAACCTGACCCGTATGACCAAATCTCACGCGTCTCGGGAAAGTGCACGATATACTTCTCCCTGTTACACGGCCAAGCGACGTCCTTCTGGCCTTTCTTCAACGGTGCGCCAACGGAGTGCATACACGGAACGACGCGTTTGTTTTCCTTGTCGATGAGGGCAAAGACTTTTTTCCCGATGCGCGCCATGATGCGCATGTTGACCACGGCGTAGGGTGAATCGGTCAATTGCACACCAATCTGGGCCATCGGCGAATCGAGTGGTCCCATGCTGAACGCCAGCACGTACATCGTGCGCCCTTTCATACAGCCGGTAAAAAGACCGCGCATGGTCTTTTTCATTTCATAGGGATTAATCCAGTTGTTGGTCGGGCCGGCGGCAGCTTTCGATTGGCTGCAAATGAAGGTGCGATCCTCGACCCGGGCCACGTCGCTTGCATCGGAGCGCGCGAGAAAACATCCCGGCCATTTCTTCTGATTGAGTTTAAGCAATGTGCCGCCTTTCACCATCAACCCGCACAGCGCATCGTATTCGCGCTGCGAGCCGTCCACCCAGTGAATATGACCGGGCTGGCAAAGCGCGGCCATTTTTTTTACCCAGCGGATCAAATGCAGATTCCTGCTCAGCGGACGCGACGATGGCTTCATGTGCCGAACAGTGACGATGCGTCGTAAACGAGTAAACGGGAAAGCTCGCGGGCGCGTCGGAATGCGATTTGTTTTGTTCGACTATTAGGCATCGCGCTGGTCGCGCAAATCCGCCAAGTATTTCCTTCATGGACAAACTTTGCATTTTTGCCGGGACCACGATCGGCAGTTATGCCTTTTGGTATTTGGGCGAACTGATGGGCTTGGGATTTATGGGATGTTTCTTCGTCAGCAGCATTGGCAGCATCGTCGGCGTGTACGCCGGTTGGAAAGTCGCACAACACTACAAATAAAATCCCGGCCGCACCGGTGCGGGCCCGGTGCTACTGTTGTACGGGTTCAACGTGAACGGATACATCAGTGATGCCGTGAATCGCGGAGGCAATCAACGCGTCCTTCACCGCGTGCGCGATATCATGTCCTTCGCGCACCGTGAGATTTCCATCCACCCGCACCTGGATGTCCACCAAGTGACTGAGCCCGCTCTTGCGCATGCGCACCTTGTCAAGCGAATGAACTCCCGGCACCGCGAGCGCGATGGCCCGGACTTCATTTTCGAAGTTTTGCGGCGCGGCGACATCCATCACATCACCGAGCGCCTTCGTGAACATCCGAAAGCCATTAAACGCAATGATCACGCAGGCAAATAACGCCGCCCAATCGTCGGCCGATTCCCAACCTTTGCCACCGGCCAAAGCGATGCTGATGCCAACAAAGGCCGCGCCGGAAGTAATGGCGTCCGACCAATGATGCATCGCCTCAATATCGAGGCCGGTGCTCCCGACCGCTTCACCCGCCACGCTCAAGCGACGGGAAAATCCGATTTTTGCAACAATGACGCCCGCCAAAATCACCAGCGTCCACCAGGCTGGTCCTTGGTGGGGCGTGATGATTTCACGAATTGCATGCGACGCGACCCAGCCCGCGATGACAAAAATGAACAGCGCCACCGTCAGCCCTGCGAGCGGTTCGGCCTTGCCGTGACCGTACGGATGATTGGCATCGGGCGGGCGCGCGGCCACGCGAAATCCCGCCCATACGAGCGTCGACGATAGAATATCGAGCATCGACTCTGCGGCGTCGGCCACCAGCGCATAAGTGTGTCCGAAAATCCCCCCGGCCAATTTCACCGCTGCCAGCAATGCGTTCAGGCCAATGCCGCGGAGAACCAGCCGCGCACTATCGTTTGCGCGCCGGGAAACTGTTGTCTGGGCATCGTGTTGGTTCATCTTTTTGAAACGAATGCGCGCAGCCGGCCTTACCCGACTGGGCTCGCGCTTACGGCGAACGCCACCAAAAAATCAGCCGCGGTGCGAGGTTGTGAGGCAAAACCATTCGGCAACGGTGAGCCTCCATCCGGCAGCACTCAAGCTTCCGTATGGTAAAACCCCTGAGGTCTTGCCTGTTGACCAGCGACCGCCCTCACGCTATCCGGAATGCACACAAGTATGTCAGACACAGCTTCCCCAGTTGCCGCCGATCCCGTAAAACAATTCTCGGTTTTCATCCCGAACAAGGTTGGACAGCTCTTCGATCTGACGGTGCTGCTCGCCAAACACAACGTCCACGTGATGGCGATGACCACGCTCGATACGACGGATTGCGCGATCGACCGGCTGATCGTCGATGACCCGGACGCCGCCCGCGAGCTGATGACCGCCAATAAATTCTCGTTCACTGAATGTGATGTGATCGCCGTGGAAATTACCAACGAATCGCAATTGAAGGAAGTGCTCAACGCGCTCTTCACGGTGGAAATCAACATCCACTATCTCTACGCCTTTCTGATGCGCCCCGACGGAAAATCGGCCCTCGCTCTGAACGTCGAGGACATCGACTTGGCGTCAAGCGCCTTGAATACGCAGGGCTTCAAAGTGCTAACCCAGCGTGATGTCGCGCGATAATTGACCGCGAGTCCATCGGAGCACTTTCGGTTGCGGTCCGGCGCGCGCCTTCAACCCCTGGTTTCCGTCTGACGGTCGCCATCGAGAAGATACAAGCCCGTCAAATAACCATTGTCGTACATTTCGCCGACATGGAGCTTTCCCTCAAACGTGATCGGAATGTCCATCAACGGTTTCACTCCGGGACCAACCATCTTGACGACAACCCACTCATTCACTTTCGGCATCACCCCGTAACAGCACAGCATTGGATCCTTCACCAAAAGAAATTCCTTCACCAGCCCGCCGTCCATTTTAACCGGGAGCATGAATCCGGTGACCGCAACCTTCTGTTGGTCCAGCGCCTTGATCTTCGCGGGAATCTGAGCTGCCCCGGATGGCGGCGGCGCCTCCGGTTTTGCCGGATCGGTGTCGGGCGGAGTAAAAGTATAGGAAGCGAGGCGGTCGAAACCCACGCACTCGTAACCGTCAACTTTTGCCGCGTCCACCGCGTGGAGTACAGCCGCCCCGCCAAGGAAGGCGCAGGCCAGCAGGCGGACAGAAAATGTAACTGCGCGATTCATGCGGTAAATGACGTGGGGTAGATTAACCCGGTTGCGCACCCCGTCAAAGAACTATTCGAAACAAAAAAACCGCCACGCACTTTGGCGCGGCGGCAATTACTAACTCCGGGAGTACTATAAATCGAATTTTGCCGACAGGGTGAACTCGCGCGGATCGATAATCCGGAAGGCCCAGGCTTGGCCATCCGGATTGACCGCTACCGGCTGGAGACGGCCGCTTTCGAAGATATTGGAGACATTAAGCTGCAAGCGGCAATGAACCTTGTCGTGGAACATCCTGAGATTATATCCGGCCATGAAGTCGACATAAACGTGGTCTTTGTCCCACACCGGCTTGTCGGGATCGAGTTCGCGCACCACGCCATCGCTATCCGGAGCACCGCCCATGTAGCCAATGGCCGCCTTGCTTTCCCAGCGAACGGACCCGCCGATATCGAGCGGCTTGAGCCAACTCCGTTCCGTGATGCCGGCCAGTTTGTAGTTAGTGAGCAGGTTGACGCGATACTCGCGGGTCTGGGCTCGCCGTTTCCCCTGCAGGGCGGTGGAGAGTTTCAGGTTCGCCAGCACATTGGCGGTATAGAAATCGCGCGGGATGGTGCCGTTTGCTTGCACATGATCCCACCAAGTGAGCCCAGTGACAGGATCGGTGATGGTCGTCCAAGTCTGCCAGCGCTGATCGATATAAGCCTGCACGGCGGGCGACAGACTGCCATTGATCGGGTTGGATTGCGTGAGGGTGGATTTGATCGTCCAAAAACGCGTGGGGTTGTAGATGATCTCGATCTCCTTGCCCCGGGAAACCGAGTCGCTCGCGTCGCCGTGGGTCTTGTTGATGTGTCCGGCAATAAAGGGAATATTGACGCCACTGAGCTTAAGCACCTCGTCTTCCAGTTGGGTTTCTGACCAGTCGGGGTGGAGCGTCACCAACTGCCCTTCCAGCCACGTGCCGAGACCCGGATCACCGGAGGAACTCCGGTAATCCATCCGGACAGCGCGCTGGACGATGGTGTTCAGGTCGCTGGTGCTGCGACCGATGTCGAGCGTCTCATACTGCTTCGCCGTGATGACCAGCCGGCCGGCGAAGAAGCGCAACTGTACACCATAGTCCTTGGTCCGACCGTGCGGATCGGGTAACGGCTGGCCGTTGACATCGTATGCGAGGGAGCCCGGCTCGAAACTGTCGGACTGGTTGTAGGTGAGATCGAGCCACGACAGCGCCTTGACCACGACGCCGGCGGTCCGCGTCGTGCCGGCATTTTCCACCCAATCGTTGTTTCCGAAAGTATTCAGTGGACTGGTGTCGTAATAGCCGTTGGTGGCCACGGTCGGATTGATCGCACTGTTGGCGTCGCGGGTGCGACTGTAGTCGTGCCGGTAGCCGATGATCGGGACAATGCGCTCCTTGAGCAGGAAGCCCTGCCACACGCCGCCGTAGGTGCTAAGCAAGCGGCGATTCGGCCGGTTGGCGTAATAATATTGGTCAAAGTCCACCGGCTCGTTGATCCACTGGTTGCTGACACCATTCAAATAGCGCAGGGTATAAGTGGCCTGCGGACCGCTGATCGCCGTCGGCGCATAGTCGACGTTCTGGCCGGTTGCATCGCCAATGTAGTAACGAGGGTAGGCCCGATAAGACGCACTGTTGCGGCTGGCAGGTGTGCCGTTCATCCATGCCTCAGTCGACGACATCGTATCCTTGTAGCCGAGACTGCCGCCATAAGTGCTGACATATTCCGAATAAGCCGAGAACCGGTTGCGCCCGAACCAACGCGTCCAACCCGAATTCTTCGACAGATCGAGTTCGTAGGCCAGCGTGGCGCGGTAATCCTCGCTGTCGTTGTGCGCCTGGCTGAAGATTGGCTGGGAACCGCCGACGTAGGGGCGGAGGAAGTAGGGATTCGCGGAACCGTCGAGCAGCTTCTCGTTGATGTCGATGAAGACCTGGGTGTTCGAGCCGACGCCGAGGAACCGGCGGTCGTTGGTGGACGTGCGCTCCTGCAGCCAGCCCGCCTGCAATGCCAGGGTCTGGCGTGGAGACTGCAGAAAAATCTGCTCGAGCTGGATCGAGGATGTTTCGCCTTTCACCGTCTCATGGTTCGGCGCCAGGAGATTAACCGAGGTCCAGTCGTAGAGCGATTTGTCGGTGATGCCGAGAGGAGTGAAGAGCGGATACGCCGTCGAGTTGCGAATGTAATAACTGCCGTCCTGCAGCAGATAATTTGCACCGCTGACATTGTTGGGTCCGATGCCGGTCGCATTCGGCGTCCGGTTGATCTCGTAAAGCTGGACTTGGCCGTTGTCGATATACCAGCTTGGATAGGTGGTGAAGGCGGTATCCACCGTCGCAAGACCGAAGTAGTGGGTGGGATCGGCGGCAGCGGCGGCATAAGTGGTCGAGGTTCCGTTCGCCAGATGCACCGTCGAGGTGATGGGATCCCACGTGGGCTTCCCGCTGGCGATCCAGTCCGTGGTCATGTCGCGCGGCGTGACCGAATTCGGCCGGCTGTTGTAGTTGCGGTAGGATTCAAAACTGCCGCGGATGGTTGTCGACTTGAAGGGATGTGCAGTCAGCGCCAACTCAAGGCGGCGGGTGAGGTCGCTCGAAGGTTTCTGCTCAAAGCCCTGGTCCTGGTAAAGCCCGAGCACGCGTAACCCCAGCTTGCCATCGATCAGGGGGCGGTTGATGTCAAAGGTTCCGCGATAACCACCGTCGCTGTCGCCGCGGGTCGAGAACGCAGTGATGGACTTGCTGTCGTTCGCCTGGGCCGTGATGATGTTCACGCCGCCGCCAGTATTGCCGAGGCCAAAGATGCTGGAGTTGGGTCCGCGGGAAATCTCGATCGCGTCGATGTTGTAGGTGTCGAATGGCAGAGTGGTACTGAATCCGCCCACGGCTACGTTGGCCGACGAGAGCCCGCGCACGCGGTTGGCGCCGTTCGGATCGTTCGCGACGTTATCGGTGACATTGCCACGATCCACCGAGAGGCTGGTCCACTGGTAAGTGCCCTCAGTGTTCGCTTCGTATTTGAAGACATCGTTGATGTCGATGGCCGCAGTGTCATCCAGTTGCTGCTTGGTGACGACCGACAGGGAAGCCGCGATATCCTCCAGCTTGGAATTCAAGCGCGTGCCGGACATCGAGCTGGTGGCCTGATAGCCCTGATCCTTCGCGGCGTTCACTTGGAAGGGGGACAACTCGAGTGGTTTCTGATCGAGGGAAGTAACGCCTTTCGCATCGGAGGTTCCTCCTCCATCGGCCGCGAAAGGCGCGGTCGATTGGGCGTAGCCGGGAATGGTGTTGAGAAACAAAGCGCCAAACAAAACGGCGCGGCAAACAGCAGTCCTCGCGGACAACATTTCTATTTTCATCACGTGGTGGGCAATTTTCCAACGCGTGCTTGCCCCGCCGGAACGAATGGCGCGGAAACACTGCGGTGAGGTTTCGATGGTTTGCAAACCGTGGTGCGGTTTGCAGTGGGGAATCGAAAAATTAAAAATCACTCAATGCGCGTCCAACGAATCGAATTCGTACAGTCCGATATTCATTCGTGAACTTCGGCGCGGAAATTTTCCGCCAATCTTCTCGCTCTGACTTTGAGTAATTTTACCTACAAAAAATAGCACGCATCACCCAGTTATTTTTTCAGCGCACTAAATCCCTTAATCATATCGGAATCAGATATAATCGCCACCCGGTACGATTCGATTCCCGTTTCGGTCCACCGCACGAGCAACCACTGACTGCCGTCAACGTCGACACTGTCGCCCTTCGCCAAAAACCCATAGGCCATTCCCACCGGCCATGGCATAATGGAATCGTCGCCGTCCCTGGAGATCACCTTGAGTTGAAACAACTGCGTCACCTGCATCGAGCGTCCGCCGATGATTGCCAGCCGGTCTTGGCGAAATGAGGCCGCTTGAAACGGCGTGAGGTCCGCCGGCGTGACGCCAGGCGTCAGCAAATACCAATCCGTCGATTTTCCCTGAAGAGCTTCGACGAGCAACGCGTGATCGTCCGCGGGAGTCGTTAACGCATATTCATGTCCATCGAAGCGATCGCCCAGCCTTGAGATCTCAACCAATGCGTGCGCGGCGACGCGAAAATTTTTGCCAGCCACGACGCCCATTGCGCCGACTGACAGGGGTGAAACAGAAGCCACTCTTTTTTGCGGAAGGGGAAGGGCAAAACACGACCCGGAGTTGTGTTGTGCAGAATGCCCGAAGAAACCGATCAACGCAGTGGCCGCCACGACAACTACAACAACAATGTGCGTCGGGAAATGCCCCCCACCCGTCCAGCCGAAAAACGAACGCTGCGCAACTTCCGCCGGCGGCAGACCAAATGCCGCTTCGATCCGTCGCGCCGAAGTCACCCCACCCTCGTAATACTCCAGCTCGTCCCCGGACCAGCTGACGACGATCATCCGATCGCCATTTTCCGCGTTAAAATAGTTCGCCTCGACCCCGATCGCCACTCCGTCCGGCACGCGTCCCTCGGTCAACTCAATCCGCGAACGGTCAACCAGCGAAACCTTCGCCTTCACACCGCCGAAGTCGACCCAATCACCCGCACATTTCGCCGCCGCTTGCGCTGCAGATATGGGCCGCAAGGGTTCGAAGAGCTTGAACACTTTCCATTCCGGTCCGTCCTCCGCTTCCTCGTAAACCAGCGTCAGCGCATTATCCGAGCTGTCGACGAGATTGAATTCATTCCAATAGTAGGTTTCCCCATCCACTACGACACTGAGCACGGTCCGCCCACGGACCGTGTAACGACGGCCGTCGAGCATCCCGGTCGCACCGATGTTGAGCGCAGTAGGATTGGAATTGCTCATGAAGGTCGGAAAAAGTGCGGCACAAACCGGCTGAAATTTCCCGTAATACGACGTGTGTCTTCGCGAATCCCGAGTCCCGCCGGCTCGTGATCCACGACCCAAACACCAAAGACCGGATGATTCCCATCGAATTCCACCGGCTCGGCCAAAGCCTGAAAAACATAACCCTCTTCGCCGTAGTCCCCGCCGTTTTCTTCGACCGTTACGCCGCCTTCGATCCGGGAAACATTGGCGCCTTCGCGGCTGAGTTTCGGTTTCCGAATATAAGATGAACCCAGTTCACCGGCATTCTCGTACGCCGGCAGCAAATTGGGATGTCCCGGAAAAAGTTCCCACAGAATGGGCAACAATCCCTTGTTGCTGAGCAGCATTTTCCAAGTCGGCTCGATAAATTGCACTGTGTCATGCGCGAGATGCGGGCCAAATTCCTCGTGCCACATCCATTCCCACGGATACAATTTGAAGCAGTGCGTGAGCGGGACGCGCTCCATGTCGACAAACCGATGCGAAGCGCTGTCCCAGCCGATGTCCTCAACATGCACCGAACGCGTGACCACCCCGGCTTGTTCACACGTATCGCGGAGATAAAGCACGGTTTGTTCATCTTCCGCGTGCTCCTTGATGCTGCTAAAATGAACCGTCGAGGCCGACCAGCGCCGCCACGCTTCGATGAGCCGTTCGTGGATCGAGTTGAACTGGTCGGCGCCGGGATGCGTGTCTTGCAACCAAAACCATTGTGTGACCGCAGCCTCAACGAGTGCCGTCGGCGTGTCGGCATTATATTCCAACATTTTCGGTGCCCCTTTTCCGTCGAACGCGAGGTCGAACCGGCCGTACAAACTGAAGTCGTCGCGATCCCACGATCGCATGATCGCCGGGACCGCCACAACCGGAATGCCGAGTCGCGACCACCAGTTGTTTTTAATCACGGCCTCCGCCGCATCAATGCAGAGATAATGCAACGTGCGCGTCGCCGCCTCAAACGTTTCGACTTCCGCGGCAGTCAGCTCGTAACACACCGATTCATCCCAATATGGACCGGTTTCGTGAGTATGATAGGTCAGGCCCGTGTTTTCAACGGTGGCCGGCCAATCGGAGCGGGGTTGGCAGCAATGGCGTTGCATCAGGACCAAACGTGAAACCCGCTCGAAGTACTGCCGAAGCCGCCGCGCTGCACCGTAGTGGCTGCAAGAATACTCTCCGCCGCCAATGCCGCCGCGGGCGTGGGAGCCGAAATATTGATCACGCTGCGATAGGGCTCGTTGCCCCACTGCCCACCGTAGAAATACTGCTTCCGCTGCGGATCGAAATAATTGTACGGCCGCGGGTAGAATCCATGAAACGGCGCGTGATAGTAACCGACACTTTGGACAAAATAGTCATTGGTGTAGACACTTTCGGAACTAATCCGCGGTTCCGCCCGGGAGTTCGATTCCGGCGCGCAGGCCGTCAGAGCACCGACCGACAAACCGCCGAGCAACATGAGCCGGATTTTCCGACTGCGTTTTATCGCGGGTCCAGTGGATGAGGAATTACTATTCAACCGAGCATCGCCGCAGCGATGATGATGCAGACCCCTAATATGACCGAGCCGCCGATGATCGCGGCCGCCACGTTCTTCTCCTCGACGATCTCCCGGTGCAGCTGCCCCGGCGTACACTTGTCGAACAGCTTGTAGCCGACAATCGCCATGACGATTCCGACGCCGCCAAAAAGAACCATGTAGCCGACGGCCTGCCCCAACGATTGGGCGTGCCAGCCCGGCACGACCGGCGATTCCGCTGCACTCATGGTCAGCGGCAAAAAGACGAGGAACGACAAGCTGCGAATGAACGGATTTTTCATACGTTAAAGAAACCCCGGACGCGACAGAGACTGCGAACCGTCCTCTCCCATGTCAATCAACGCCACCGTGCAAAATCCGCGTTTGTTTGTAGGCTGCGAACCGAAGACCGGTCGGCACACCGCTCGAAATTCCTTCCGACACTCGTCCCCTTCCGTGGAGTATTTACGCCAACGCGCCCCGCGACGTTATTCCCACGCATAAGGAAAACTAACCATTCTCCAGAGAAAGGTAACGTTTTCTGAAACCGCTCGCGAGAGTAAGTGGTCATAGTGAATTGACTGGCGTCGGTCCGCATCGCTTGCCAGCGTCGCGCTCTTCTTAGTTCGCCAGCATTCAGCAACCCCAATCCCTGTTATGCTCAAATCACACGCTTGGAAACAAGTGGGCGCCCTGGCCACTGCATTGGTCGCGTCCGTTACTCCGGCCTTCGCCAGCGAAGCCGATATTCATATTCCCGACATAAAGTCGGTTTTGTTCCTCGACGGTTCGCTCACTGGACACGCTGTGCTCATGATCGGCCTCGTGGTCTGCGCACTCGGCGTGCTCTACGGTTGGATGCAATATATTCAGACAAGGAATCTCCCCGTCCATTCCTCGATGGGCACCGTGTCCCAAATCATCTGGGAAACCTGCAAGACCTACCTTTTTCAGCAGGGAAAATTTCTCGCGGTTCTGTGGATCCTGATTGCCGTATGCATGACTTATTATTTCGGTGTGCTGTCAGAGAATTCAGCCGGACACGTGATGATCATTCTGCTGGCATCCGTGCTCGGTATTCTTGGCAGCTATGGTGTCGCATGGTTCGGTATTCGCATCAACACCGTCGCCAATTCCCGTGCGGCTTTCTCCGCCCTCAAAGGCAACGCGCTCGCCACGCTGCTGATTCCACTCAAGTCCGGCATGAGCGTCGGCCTGCTACTCGTCGCGATCGAATTGTTCTTCATGATTTGCATCCTCGCGTTTCTGCCGACCGACCTTGCCGGGCCGTGTTTCATCGGATTCGCGATCGGTGAATCACTGGGCGCGTCGGCCCTGCGCATCTGCGGTGGCATCTTCACGAAAATCGCCGATATCGGCGCGGATCTCATGAAGATCGTTTTCAATCTTCCCGAAGACGACCCGCGGAACCCCGGCGTCATCGCCGATTGCACGGGCGACAATGCCGGCGATTCCGTCGGGCCGACGGCGGACGGCTTCGAAACCTACGGCGTGACGGGCGTCGCCCTGATCGCGTTCCTCGCCCTCGCCCTCGCGGCTTCGCCTGGTCTGTGCGCGACCTTGATCGTCTGGCTCTTCGCCATGCGCATCCTGATGATCATTACCTCGCTCGTCAGCTACTGGGTGAACGATGCCATCAGCCGGGCCATTTGGGGAAATTCCAAAAACTTCAATCTCGAGCATCCGCTGACGAATCTCGTATGGATCACATCGATCATCTGCATCGGCGTCACTTACGCCGCCAGTTATCTGTTGCTCGCCAAACTCGAAGGCCACGCCGGCTTGTGGTGGGTGCTTTCGAGCATCATCTCGCTCGGCACCCTTGCCGGCGCGCTGATTCCAGAGTTCACAAAGATTTTCACCTCGACGGAAAGCCGCCACGTGAAGGAAGTGGTGACATCCTCCAAGCAGGGCGGCGCCTCCCTCAATATCCTGTCGGGTCTCGTGGCGGGGAATTACTCGGCGTTCTGGACGGGCCTTTGCATTCTGGGCCTGATGTTCGGCGCTTATTACTTTTCCGGCAATGCCGCCGTGCAGGCGATGATGCCCGACCAATTCCGCTTTGCCGCACCGATTTTCGCGTTCGGCCTCGTGGCTTTTGGTTTTCTCGGCATGGGTCCCGTCACGATCGCCGTCGATTCATTCGGCCCGGTCACGGATAACGCGCAATCCGTTTATGAACTTTCCCAGATCGAGGCCAAGGAAGGCATCAGTGCTGAAATCGAACGCGACTTCGGCTTCAAACCGGATTTCGAGGGCGCGAAGCATCAACTCGAAAAAGGCGACGGCGCCGGCAACACTTTTAAAGCGACCGCGAAACCCGTTCTGATCGGCACCGCCGTCGTTGGCGCGACCACAATGGTGTTCGGCATTATCATGATGTTGCAGGCGCATTATCAGGCGATTGATCCGGCGTTCAACGTCCTCGAACGCCTCTCGCTCGTGCATCCGGAAGCGCTCATGGGCCTGCTCATGGGCGGCGCGGTGATCTACTGGTTCACCGGGGCGTCCACCCAAGCGGTTGTCACCGGAGCCTATCGCGCGGTCGTCTATATTAAAGATAACATGAAACTGGACACCGCCACCGCGGCAACCAGCGCCTCGAAGGAGGTCGTGAAAATCTGCACGCAGTACGCGCAGAAAGGCATGGTCAATATTTTCATCGTGATCTTCTGCTTCTCGCTCGCGCTGGCTTTTTTCGATCCATTTTTCTTTATTGGTTATCTCGTCGGCATGGCGTTCTTCGGACTCTTCCAGGCGATCTTCATGGCCAACGCCGGCGGAGCGTGGGACAATGCCAAGAAAATCGTGGAGGTTGACCTGAAAATGAAAAACACGCCGCTGCACGCCGCGACGGTCGTCGGTGACACCGTGGGCGATCCATTTAAGGACACCTCATCGGTCTCGCTGAATCCGGTCATCAAATTCACCACGCTCTTCGGACTGCTCGCGGTGGAAATTGCGGTAAAGATGGAGCCCGGCCTGAAACATATGCTCGGTGCCGCCATCTTCGTGATCGCCGCGATCTTCGTCTATCGCAGTTTCTACGGTATGAGAATCCCGGCGGACAAAGCGTAGCCCGGCGCAACCCGCTTTCACCGCGGAGCCACGGGGCAGACATCAATATTTTACACCAAGGCCGCAAGGGCACTGAAAGGTCGGGGGGGCGGTGCCTTTGCCAACTTGTCGATCATGGTGCGAAAATTCCAGGCTTTCTCAGAACGGATTTTTTAACCACTTATGCCCACTAATGGGCACTGATTTTCAGAGTTCTACTCTGAACTCCGTACCCACGATAAAAATCAATGGTTCAAATTCACTCCGGATGGATGCGAACGGCTTCACCCACTTTGAGAGCCGACCATAGGACATCGGGATTCAACGTTCTAAGATCTTCGAGTGAGATGTTGTTCGCCTTCGCAATTTTGGGGCCGGTATCACGGGGTCGGACAAAATAAATACCTTCATCGTATGAAACCGTCTCACTGGAGGGTGCTTTAACCGAGATCTTCTTCATGTTGCTCGTGAACACAATTCCGGCGTAATCCTCGCCGTGAACTGCCACGAGAGCTCGAACGTACTTCGAATCGCCGACCAGATCCGCCAGAGAGGAGGGAGGCTTTCCTGAATCGAGATAGAACCATTGTTCTGCAGTCAAAAGACGCCGCAAATTACGAATAATCGCTTGGCGCTCCTCAAACGTAAGCGGCACCGTTGGTATCTTCGCGCCGCTCAAATGCAGGGGAAAATCGGAACCATCTTTGCGCACAAGCACTGTCGACGTATTCGCATCATAGGAGACGAGCAGGTAACCCTTGAAGTTCTGCCCGATCACCAGCCATTGCGATTCCCCATTTTCTGGATCCGACAGGCCAAGCAAATCTCCTTTTGAGTCATGGGCCACACCTGAGAAAATCGGTGGAAGCGCAGTCTGGGTAAATGCTGTACCGGTCAGGAGGAAAATGAACGCAACTATTGGAAAAATAGTCTTCATGGGATTCGTCGATGGTGGGGGAAGTTTGACCATGCAATTCCAGTCATCGGGTAGTGACGCCGCCTGCGGGGGCGGGTTTCATAACTCGAAAGCGGGGGTTGAACGCGAAGCTTGAGGATTTCGGTCGGTATTCAACGCTGATCTTCGCTGATCATCTCATGCCAAAAAGAATCGCCTGCCTGAATACACCAGGACCGCAAAGGCCCCCGGAAGGCCCGGGGCTTCCGAAATCTTTTAGGACTAGCAGTCTCGGTGTGAAAATTCCGGGTTCAGATTTTCTCCACCAATCGACCGCTCAGCCCAGATCGGGAGCGCTGCGTTGATCCAGTTTTGCGGCCAGTCCCGGATTCTTGTCCTCGATTTTTTCCATCAGTTTCTGGAGATAAAACTTCTGCCGTTTGCTCAAATCGCGCTTGGCCTCTTTCACCGGTTTACCGGTCGAAGTGGATTCGAAAAACACCACCTTTTCCGTTAATGCACTGATCCACGCCTCCTGTTTTTTACTCTGGAAAATCAGTGAATCGATGATCTTGAGCAGGTGCTCATCAATGGATTGGGGCTTTTTCATGAAGTGGATCCTGCATGGATTCCGCACATCAGGCAAACCCTGCTGTATGGGAATTTGGGAACCGGTTTTTCGGGCGGACTACTATCCTTTTGTACAAACTGTGACCGTGTGACGGGCACCCCCGCCCATCACCTGTCCTGATTACCATACTCACATCCCCACCCAAATCCATATCATGAATACGAAATACATCCGCACGCTCGCCTTGTTGCCAACCTTGGCGGTTCTTCTCGCCGTCCCGGCTCGCACCATCGCCAACGAAACCACCGCCAACGCTGAATCCAACATGGCGGAAGCAAAGGGCGATGCCACCAAAGCCGCCCTCAAGGAACTCGACGTCGAAATCGACCATGTCGACGCGATGATCGACAACGCGCCCACCCCCGAGGACAAAGCAGCCGCCAAGGCGCGCATGGACGTCCTGAAGGAACGCCGCAGCGAACTTCGCAAAACCTATGTCTCGGCCCGTTACGACCAATTGAAGGCCGATGTCCGCGCTGAAGCCGATCACGTTGGTGCTTGGACGAAGCACACGTTCACCAAAGACCCGTCCGAGAAGGCCGCTGATGATGCCAAGGACGCGGTGAAAGACGCCAAGGATGCCGCCAAGGATGCAAGCGATGCCTCCTATGCGCATGCCAGCACCATGGGTGCAACGATCGATATTACTGAGTACAAGATGCGTCCCACGGACACCAACAAGGCAGAGGCCAGGGCCGCGCTTAAGGCCGTTGATCAAAAGATCGACCAGCTCGACGATCGCGCCGACAAGATGCCGAAAGGCCCGGAGCGCGACGTGGTCAAAGGTCGCATCAAGGCGCTCGAAGACCGCAAGGACGAGCTTAAGCACCAGTTCAACAAGGCCCGTTTTAATGACCTCGTCGACGACGTGCAGAAAGAGTGGAACGAACACGAATAATTGATCGTCCCTTCCACGCCTAACTTCCACGGGCGTTCGCTTTCCTGCGACGCCCGTTTTTTAAAACCGCATCACCCAACCCTCAAATTTTTCCCACCATGTTACGCTGGTCCCTCACGTTTCTGCTCTTCGGGCTCATTGCCGCCCTGCTTGGTTTCACCAATGTCGCCGGCACTGCGATCGGTATCGCCCAGGTTTTGTTTTATATTTTCGCCGTTTTATTTGTCCTCACCCTGCTGATGGGACTCTTCAGCGGAGGCCGGACTACCCGATAGAATAGGTTTGGTTGAATTCGAATCCCACCAAATGTTTGCCAGGCGGAGTTACAACAACTCCGCTTTTTTGCGTCTGTTTGAAATTTTCGATCCCAGCTCAAGAGCGAACTCGCCCTCACCTTCACTGTCGACCATTGTGGCCGATATGTCCGATTTTTTTTGGATTACCGGGGTGCGAGCCGCCGGTGTATTTCATTTTCTTACGCTTGCCCTCGCCTGCTTCACTCCCATTCCTCCGGACTGGGAAAAGAGTCTTGCGACACTTCCGCCCATTCACCGCCGGTTTGCGATCGCGCAAAATGTATCGATCGGCGTCACGATCGCCGTGCTCGGACTCTTTTCCCTGCTTTTCGCCAGAGAATTGGCCGGCGGATCGCCGCTGGCGCGCGCCGTCAGTGGTGCCACCGCCCTTTTCTGGGGCGGCCGGCTGTGCGTACTTCCATGGCTGGAAGTCCGGCCAGTGCTCACGACCCCTCCGCTCAAACTCGGCTATGCGTTGCTGCTCACGGAATGCTTCATCTTCGCCGGCGCCTACGGATGGCTGGCATTGAAATAAATTATCGCGGTACGCGCTCTCGTGCGTTTCCCAAGGGTCGATGTCCATAGGGAGTTATCCTTCCCGGGTCGTGAAAATTTGCCGCAGGATTTGCTTCACAGGGATGAATTGATTCCTTTGTGTCCTTCGTGACTGCCGATGAATCTGCATCCGAAATTCCGTCTCATCTCCGCCTGCGCGGCCACCGTCGCACTGGCGGGTTGTTCGTCGGTCAATCACATCGCGGTCAACAAACTCGGTGACGCGCTCGCGGAGGGCGGCACCGCTTTTGCCAGCGACAACGATCCTGAACTGATCCGGGAGGCGACTCCGTTCAGTTTGAAATTGATGGAGAGCCTGCTCGCCGAAAATCCACGGCACGCGGGTCTGCTGTTTGCCGCCTCGAGTGGATTTACCCAATACAGCTACGCATTCGTTCAACAGGATGCGGATCACCTCGAGGACCACGACGTGGCCGCTGCCGCCGCGGCGCGAGCCCGGGCGCGCGGACTGTATCTTCGCGGTAGAGATTACGGGTTGCGCGGACTGGAGGTCGCACATTCCCGTTTCACCGCCAAACTTCGCGAAAATCCCCGCGCCGCCGTGCGCGTCTGCCGCGGCGACGATGTGCGTTTGCTCTATTGGACCGCCGTTTCCTGGGCGGCGGCCATCTCCGATTCGAAGGACGACGCAAGTCTCATCGCGGAATTACCCATCGCCGAAGCGTTGATCGACCGCGCGCTGGAATTAAACGAATCGTACGACGACGGCGCGATTCACAGTTTTCTCATCACCTACGAAATGGCCCGCCCCGATGGCGGCGGTGATCCCGCCGCGCGATCCCGCCAACATTTTGAACGGGCGATGCAGCTTTCGAATGGCCAACAAGCCAGTCCGCTCGTCGCGTATGCTGAGGCCGTGTGTGTGCAGAAACAGGATCGGGCGCAGTTTCAGTCCCTCCTCAACCAGGCGCTCGCCATTGACGTGAATGCCCGTCCGGAATGGCGGCTCGTCAATCTGGTGATGCAGCGCCGCGCCCGCTGGTTGCTCGGACGAATTGACGAGCTGTTCCTGCCCGTCGATAGGTAACCTCTACTCGAAGTTCCATGAAACCGTTTTTTCTTTTCACGTTATCGCCTTTTCTCTCCGGCCGCATCCGCTTCGCTCTCATTCCGCTGTTGATTGCCGTCTCGGCGCACCTCCCCATGCGGGCGGCAAACGTGACAATCCGGCTCGGTACGATTCTACCCAGCGGCACCGCGCAACATCAGGCGCTAAAAGCAATGGGCGAAGAGTGGCAGAAGGCATCAGGCGGTTCGCTCAAACTGATTCTCTACCCGGACGGCCGACTCGGCGGCGAAAGCGAGATGGTGAAGAAGATGCGCATCAAACAGCTGAATGCCTGCGTGCTTTCGGTCGTCGGTCTCTCGGAAATCGATCCGGGTGTCGGCGGCCTCCAGCTGATGCCGCTCGCCTTTCGCACCTGGCCGGAAGTCGATTACGTCCGCGAGAAAATGCAACCGATGCTGGAGGAACGCCTTCGCGCCAAAGGCTACGAAGTGCTCTTCTGGGCCGACGCCGGCTGGGTCAGGTTTTTCTCGAAGGAACGCGGCCTGCATCCGGACGACTTCAAAAAAATGAAAATTTTCGCCTGGGCCGGCGACGTGGCTGAAAACGAAATCATGAAATCGATCGGCTATCATCCGGTTAGTTTGGAAACCTCCGACATTCTGCTCGGGCTGAATACTGATTTGATCAACGTCGTGCCGGTGCCGCCGATTGTCGCCCTCGCCGGGCAATTCTACGGGCCGGCTTCGCACATGCTTGACCTCAACTGGAGTCCCATCGTCGGTGCCGCCGTGGTCCGGCATGATGTTTGGGCGAAATTGTCCCCGGAGGTGCAAGCGAAGATCCGCACGATTTCCGATGCCACGGGCGCGAAGATCCGCCAGCTCAGCCGAGCGGAGGATGAGAATTCCATCAAGGTCATGACGGAACACGGTCTCAAGGTCGAAGAGCTCACCCCCGAAGCGGAAAAGGAGTGGCGCGCGCTGGGCGACGCCGTCCTCTCCAAAGTGCGCGGCAATACGGTGCCGGCGGACATTTTTGACGAGGTTCAACACCGGCTGGCGGAGTTCCGCAGCGGCCCAGCGCCGGCGAAGCCCTGACCGATGCACACCGGCGCTCCGCGAGAATCGTCCGATGAACCGCGTCCCACCTTCTGGCCTCGCTCTGAGAACCTGTTGATGATCCTCGCGCTGACCGTCATGGTCACGCTTCCCGTACTTGAAATTATTTTGCGCGCTGGGTGGAAAACCGGCTTGGAGGGCTCCAGCACCATCGTCCAACATCTCACGCTGATCGTCGGTATGCTAGGCGGCGCGCTCGCGGCACGGGAAAGCCGGCTGCTTTCGCTCTCCACCGTCACCTTCCTACCCGAGTCGTGGAAGAAACACACCCATTGGTTCAGCCAGTCGTTTTCCGCCGCGATTACACTGCTGCTCTGCGTGGCCAGCGTTCAATTCGTCCAGGCGGAACGCGAGGGAGGAGACACGTTCATCCCCGGCGTGCCACTTTGGATCATCCAGACAGTCCTTCCCATTGGATTTGGAATTATTGCGCTGCGTCTGGCTTATCGCACTTCACCTAAATGGAGCGGACGGTTCGCAGGCCTGGCCTTGATCGCCGCCACGGTCGCAATTGGTGTCTGGTCGCCGTGGCCACCGGAAAATATGGTTTGGCCGGCGATGGTGGTGCTGTTCGTCGCAACGGTTTTAGGTGCGCCTGTTTTCGTCACGTTGGGCGGTGCCGGGTTGATTTTATTCTGGGGCGCGGACCAACCCATCGCGGCGTTGCCAGTGGAACACTACCGGCTCGTCACGAACCCCGCGTTGCCGTCCTTGCCGCTGTTTACGCTTGCCGGTTATTTCATGGCGGAGGGCGGTGCGTCGCGCCGCTTGGTGCGGGTTTTTCAAGCAGTTGTTGGCTCGTTACGCGGCGGCCCCGCGATCGCCACCGCGTTGCTCTGCGCATTTTTCACCTCCCTCACCGGCGGTTCAGGCGTCACCATTCTCGCGCTCGGCGGGTTGCTGATGCCGGTCTTGGTGGCCGCGAAATATTCCGAACGCGACGCGCTGGGCTTGGTCACGGGAGCCGGTTCACTGGGGATTTTGCTGCCGCCATGCCTGCCCGTGATTTTGTACGCGATCATCGCGAAGGTCGGCATCAAGGAAATGTTTATCGGCGGACTGTTGCCCGGATTGCTGCTGATCGCGATGACCGCGGCGTGGGGCATCTGGGCGGGACGAAAGAGCGTCAGCCCAAACGCGAAATTCAACCTGGCCGATGCACGCGCCGCGATCTGGGAAGCCAAATGGGAATTGCTGCTTCCGGTGGTGTCACTGGGCACGTTGTTCAGCGGCTGGGCCACACCGGTGGAAGCCGCGGCAGTGACCGCACTCTACGCGTTTTTCGTCGAAGTGATCGTTCATCGCGACCTGAAGATTGTCCGGGATTGCCCACGCGTTTTGACCGAAGCGGGCATGTTGATCGGGGGCATCTTGCTCATCCTTGGCGTGGCGTTGGGACTCACGAATTATCTGATCGACGCCCAAGTGCCTGATGCCCTCGCGGCATGGGCGGCGCTTCACGTGCATTCGCGTTGGGCGTTTCTACTCGGACTTAACCTGGTACTGCTGCTCGTGGGAGGACTGATTGAGATTTACGCCGCCATCGTGGTCGTCGTGCCACTGATTGTGCCGATCGGAGTCAGCCTTGGCCTGAATCCCGTGCATCTCGGCATCATCTTTTTGGCGAACATGGAACTCGGTTTCCTGATGCCACCGGTGGGATTGAACCTGCTTCTCGCTTCGTCCCGCTTGAAAAAAACGATGGGCGAAACCATCCGCGCCGTCCTGCCGCTGCTTATCGTGATGCTGATCGGCGTGTTGCTCATCACGTACGTGCCGGCGCTGACGACTGCACTGCTGCCGTGAGGCGGTGGCAAAGCGGCGCGTGAGGAGAATTCGTCCTGTCTTCGTACGCTTATAACTTATCTTTGCTCACCCAGTCGGGCCATTGCTGCGCGACGTAGTGCCGTGCCTCTTCCAGCAATGCGTGGATAAGCGGAGTCAATTCACCGCTCCAGAGCGCGGCGATTTCCAGTGACTCGAAATCATCCAGCGGCAACATCCGCACCGACGCGTGCCGCACCACTTCGGCGGCATTCACGCTCAAGCCGATGCCGTAACCATTCGCCACGTAACGGGTGACCAGATCCATCGAACTCGCCTCGATGGACTGCGGCCAATCGACTTTCCGTTGCGCCAGTCCTTTCCGAAAAATCCGGCTCATCGCCTCCGTTTGCGGGAGACAGATCAGCGGTTCGTCAATTTCGCCGCGACTCCAGAGTTCGGCCGCAGACTTGAGCTTCGATTTCTTGTTCACGAGCAGCACCAGCGGAAGACGCATCAGGTGCAAACAGCGAATTTTCCCCGGTGGTTTGCTATCGAGTGGCGTGATGGCCACATCGACTTCGCGCTCCATCAGCCATTTTTCCATGTCGGCCTGAAAGCCTGATCGCAGGCCGAGTTTCAAGCGGGGCTCGGTTTTACGCAGCCGTTCCACCACGGCCGGCAGGTAATCTCGCAGGACCAACTCGGATGCGGCAATGCGCAAATGCGGCGCGGATTTCTGACGGAGTTTCGCCGACATCTCCGGGAGATTTTCAAAAAACGGACGGACGAAGGCGAACAACTCCTCTCCTGTCCGCGTCAGTTTGAACGGTGTACGCTCGAATAATTTCGTGCCCAGATCTTCTTCCAGCAGCAGAATCTGGCTGCTTACCGCCGGTTGTTGGATGCCATACGGCATGCTCCGTGTCGCCCGGCTGATGCCGCCGTGTCTCGCGACGTAATAGAACAACTCCAGATGATGAATGTTCATGGACGGCGAGACTGTGCGTCACCCGACGGAACGACGCAACGCCGTTCCGTCCGTTCTCTGAATGTGAACCGCACTGCCCATTGGCGGAGGAAATGCGACGCATTCAGTTTATCGATTAACGCCCAGCACGACGGTTCGGGTAAGCTTCGCTCATGAAAGCCAATCGTCTTTTTCTGCCCGTCCTAGCAATCTTCACCGCCGCTCTCACGGGTTGTGTCGCGTTCCGGAGTTCCCGTCATCATCAGGCGAGTAGCGTCGTGCAGTTTCTTTACCCGGATAAAAATGAACCCTTCGTCGAGCCGGGGATTCCCACCTTGCGACTGCCGCTGCGAGTCGGCATTGCATTTGTCCCATCGGCGACCAGGGAAAGGGCGCCCAACCGGTTCGATCAGGGCGTGAGTTTTACCGAGGCCCAGAAAGCCGAACTGATGGGCCGGGTCTCGGCAAAATTCAAGGCGCTGCCGTTCGTCCAAAGCATCGAAATTCTTCCCGAGACTTATCTCCGCCCGGGCGGCGGCTTCGACAACCTTGATCAAGTGCGATCATTGCTGGGCGTGGATGTGGCCGCCCTGATTTCCTATGACCAGGCACAAAATTCCAGCGATACCGCCTGGAGTCTGGCGTATTGGACCATTGTGGGTGCCTACATCGTTCCCGCGCAGAAAAACGACACGCATACTCTCATGGAAGCGGTTGTTTACGATATTCCGAGCCGCCGGTTGCTCTTCCGCGCACCCGGGGCGAGCGCAGTTACCGGGCATTCCACCATGGTTCGCACCGCGGCAGAAATGCGCGGCGACTCGGCACGCGGGCTAGTGATGGCCGCCGACGATCTGACTCAAAACCTTCAGCGCGGACTCGACGCCTTTAAGCTTCGACTCAAAGAAGAGCCCCAGTCCGTCCACATCGAGCATAAACCCGGCTATTCCGGCGCGGGCGGGATGGGAATATGGCTTTTCGGTTCCCTCGCCTCGATCACCGCAATTTCGCGATGGCCTCGCCGTGAAGTCGCGGCATCGTCGCAGCTTTCATGAGGTCCGCTCGCAACTACCCCTTGCTGCTCGTCGGGCAATTTCTCGGTGCCTTTGGTGACAACGCCATTCTCGCCGTCATCGTCGGCCAGCTCACCTACCTCCAAAAAGCCGGCGCGATCACCGGCGCCGAGCTGCGCACCCGCAATACGATTTATACCAGTCTGCTTTTCGTGCCTTACGTTTTGCTTGCGCCGCTCGCGGGTTACTTGAACGACCGTTACGCAAAAACCCAGTGGCTGACCGGCGGAAACGCCCTGAAAGTCGCCGGCACCGCACTGTGCGCGTTAAGCGGGTGGTTTGGGCCGACGTGGCAAGGAATCGGTTATCTGGTCGTGGGCGTCGGCGCGTGCTTCTACGGCCCGGCAAAATACGGCATCCTCCCCGAAATCCTCCCGCGCGAACGCCTCGTCAAAGCCAACGGCCTGGTTGAGTTGCTCACGCTGGTCGCCATCCTCGGCGGTGCGATCGTCGGTTCGGTGCTGGCCGATGTTTACAAGGACCACGTGATCGTCTCCTACGTCGCGGTCGGCGGCATCTATTTCGCCGCGCTGTTATTTAACTTCTTCATGACGCCCACGCCGCACAAACCGGACGTGCGTCTTTCGACGAGCGTCAGCGAATTCGGCCATCATCTGCGCGAATTACTCGCGTCCTCGCGCTTGAGACGCGTGCTAGCCGGCACGGCCCTTTTCTGGGTCTGCGGCGCCGCGATGAAAATCAATTTTCAACCGTGGGGCCTCGACGTCCTGCATCTGCCCGACAACACGCAAATCGCCCTGCTTGGGCTCTGGCTCAGCGTCGGCGTCATGGGCGGAAGCATTCTCGCGGGCAAACTCCATCCCGTGGGTGATCTGAGGCGGACACGTTTTTACGGTTTTTCACTAGCCGCGATGCTTGCTCTCTTGTTCACGGTCAATTCGTTTGAATTCTGGCGTCATCCGAAACTAGAGCTTGGCCCATGGAACTATGATCTCGATTTATGGTTGGTACATTTTGTCGGACACGCCGGGCCGTTGATTCTCGTCGTGCCGGTCGTACTTTTGTTGATCGCCACCGGCGTGACCGCGGGTCTCTTCCTGATTCCGCTCAACGCCACGCTCCAGGCCGAATCCGATCCTGACAAACTCGGCAAGACCATTGCGGTGCAGAATCTCGGCGACAATCTCGGCATGTGTCTTGCCGGTGCTTACGTTTTTGCCAGCGTGAAAGCGGGCCTCAGTTCCAGCGGTGTATTTCTCGGTTTGGCAATCGGCGTCGCCGCGCTCGTCCTTTGGCTGAAGCTTTCGACCCGCACTTCCACCCGATGAAATTTCTGCTCCGCGTGATCGCCCGTGTCTGCTTTAGATTCCGCGCCTACGACACTGAAGCGCTAACCACACCCGGTCCCGTGCTGCTGGTTCCGAATCACGTTTCCTGGCTCGATTGGCTTTTTGTCGGGCTGGTCCTCGACGACGATTGGAAATTCGTGACCTCCAGTACGACGGCCAATTCGAATTGGATTCTGCGCAAAATGATGGTGAACCGCCGCACGTTTCCCGTCGACAACTCCTCGCCCTATGCAGTGCGCGACATGGCCGAGTATCTCGCGAAAGGCGGTCGACTTGTGCTTTTCGCCGAGGGGCGAATCACGCGCACGGGCAGTCTCATGAAGGTTTTCGACGGCACTGGCTTTCTCATTCGCAACACCAACGCCAAAGTCATCACCTGTTATTTGCGCGGCGCGAGCCGGGTGCGCTTCGTCCGTCACGGCGGCTGGAAACGGTGGTTTCCACGGGTCACGGCGCATTTCAGCACAGCTCAAACCGCGCCCGTGCTCCAAAACATTTCCAATACGGTCGCCCGGCAAAAAGTAACGAACTGGCTGCGCGACCAGATGACGCTCCAGCAGTTTAAAGTGGAGATGGAGTATGGTCCGAAAAACCTCCTGGCCGCCGTTGCAGAAACCGCCGCCAACATTCCGACGCGAATTGCCCTCGAAGATATCAGCCTGAAGGAAATGAGTTACCGCAGACTGATGGTCGCCGCTGACGTTCTAGCCGCTGAATGGCGGCACCGGCTCGGACCGGCGAAAGGCGAACACATTGGCGTTTTGCTGCCTAATGTGAATAGCCAGCCAGTGACATTACTCAGTCTGTGGGCCGCTCAAAAAGTCCCGGCGATGCTAAATTTCTCCACGGGAATTCCCGTGATGCTGCTCTGCGCCCAGCTCGCAGGATTGAAGCATGTCATCACCTCGCGGCAGTTCGTTGAAAAAGCGAAATTGAATCTCACTCTGCTGCAAGACGCCGGCATCAAAATTATTTTTCTCGAAGACGTGAGTCCGCAGATTTCGGGATTCACAAAATTCACCGCATTGCTTCGCCACACTTTTTCCACCGGCGCAGGACTCCGCAATACGCCACTCCAACCGGAAGACACCGCCGTGGTTATTTTCACGAGCGGATCGGAAGGCGTGCCCAAGGGAGTTGAGCTCACCCATCGCAACTTGCTCGCCAATGTCCGGCAGGCGATTGCTGTCATCGACGTCACCGACGAAGACCGGTTTTTCAATGCGCTGCCGTTATTTCACAGTTTCGGCCTGCTCGGCGGAACACTGTTCCCGCTCATCCGCGGTTGCTACACGTTCCTCTATCCTTCGCCGCTCCACTACCGCGTTGTGCCAACGCTGATCTATGATCGGGTTTGCACCGTGTTGATGGCTACGAACACGTTCCTCAACGGCTACGCGCGCAAGGCGCATCCCTACGATTTCACTTCGTTGCGCTATCTTATCGCCGGTGCGGAAAAAGTGCAGACGGCAACCCTCGATACCTGGGCACGCAAATTCGGCGTCCGCATTCTCGAGGGTTACGGTGCCACCGAGTGCAGCCCGCTGATCAGCTTAAATACCAAGATGGAACCCGCAATTGGCACGGCCGGTCGGCTTGTGCCGGGACTCCACTATCGCTTGGAAGCGGTTCCCGGGGTCGAGGAAGGCGGACGCCTTTTCGTCAAAGGACCAAACGTGATGAAGGGTTATCTCAATCCGGAAGCCAAACAGAAGTTTCAGGAGCTCGACGGTTGGTACGACACCGGCGACATCGTTCACGTCGACAGCGACGGCTATTTGCATATTCGCGGCCGCATGAAACGTTTCGCCAAAGTCAGCGGCGAAATGGTCAGCCTGACCGCCGTCGAAGACGCATTGGCCGGCGCGTTTCCCCAGTTCGGCCTGCGTTGCGCGGTCGCTGTAATCGCCCAACCCGACGAGGACAAGGGCGAGAAATTGATCGCGGTCACGAATGAGCCACGAATCCCGCTCGCAGATATTCGCGCCGCCGTCAAAGCCAAGGGATTGAGCAATCTCTGCGCTCCCCGCGAAATCAAGGTCGTCCAATCGATCCCCAAGCTCGGCACCGGCAAAACCAATCATCGCGAACTGGAAAAAATGATCGCAGCGCAGGAAGCTGAGCCCGAGGTCGTCGCGAAGTAGAGCCGGATGCATCGCGGACCGACGCAGCCAAATTCGGTTTCTCTGCGCCAGCATCACAGTTGTCCAAAAAAACTCCCGCGCAGTCGTTGCGTCGTTGGATACCGAAGGGAAGCGTGCTCCACTCACGCCATGTCTTCAGCGGACCATTCCATCGATCTTCCGGCTTATTTTGCCCGAATTGGCTACACGGGATCGCACACAGCCGATCTCGAGGCGTTGCATGCCATCACCCGACATCACGCGACGTCGATTCCCTTTGAAAATCTCGACGTATTGCTCGGTCGCGGCATCGACGTCTCGCCTGCCGCGGTGGAGCGCAAACTGGTCCGCGAGCAGCGGGGCGGTTATTGCTTTGAACAAAACCATCTTTTACTGCTGGCGTTGCGGGCACTCGGATTCGACGCCGTGCCGGTGAGCGCGCGAGTGCGCTGGCAGCATCCGCGGGATTTCATTCCTCCGCGCACCCACCTTTTCCTTCGCGTCACCATCGCCGGGGAACCATGGCTCACTGACGTTGGCTTCGGCGGAATTTCCCTGACGTCGGCCATTCGCCTGGATTTTGACGGCGAACAATCCACGCCGCACGAATCCCGCCGCATCGTTCGCGAGAGCGGGCGCTTTTTCCACCAGATCCGCCTCGGCGAGGAATGGAACGACGCCTGCGAATTCTCCGGCGAGGAAATGCCATCCATTGATCGCGAGCTCGCCAACTGGTGGACGAGCACCAACCCGAACTCAAAGTTCCGTCAAAACCTGATGGTCGCCCGCGCCGACACTGAAGGACGGCGCTTCACCCTGAACAATCGCGAATTCATCCATCGCCGTGGCACGGAAATCATCGAACGACGCACTCTCGCGACGGCCGATGAACTGCTGGAATTACTCGCGAGCCGGTTCGATTTGCACTTTCCCGCCGGCACCCGTTTCGGACCTGCAGAATCGTCTTGGCCAAGTTAAGGCCAATGCCCAGGTTGAAAGTGATGCAACATCGCCGCTTCCCAAATCCTCCAAACTGGTCTTAGGTTTTCCCGATGAAATATCGTCCCCTTGGAAAACACGCCTTCAAATCGTCTGAAATCGGATTCGGTGCCTGGGCCATCGGCGGTTCGTGGGGAGCGCAGGCCGACACCGATTCGCTCGCGGCGTTGAACCGGGCACTGGATCTCGGCGTCAATTTCATCGACACCGCCGCTGGCTATGGCGACGGCCGAAGCGAGCGACTCATCGCCCGGGTGTTGCAGGAGCGTCGGACCGCAGGAAAAAAAGAGGCCATCTTTGTCGCCACCAAGACCCCGCCCTCGAACGGTATCTGGCCACCTTCACCTTATTGCAAAGCAGAGGAACGTTACGGTGAAAAATACCTGCGCGACAACGTCGCAACCCGGTTGCGCAATCTTGGCACCGAGTGTCTCGATCTGCTCCAACTACACACCTGGACTCGCGCGTGGAATCGAAATCCCACCCCGTTCAAAGTTTTGCGCCAACTTCAACACGAAGGGAAAATCGGTCTCATCGGTGTTTCCACCCCGGAACAGGACCAGAACTGTGTGATCGACCTCATGCGCAGCGGTTGGGTCGACGCCGTGCAGGTGATCTATAATATTTTCGAGCAAGAACCGGCCGCCGAGTTGCTCGATGTCGCCCGCGAGTGTGGCGTGGGCATCATCGTCCGCGTGGCGTTTGATGAGGGCGTGCTCACCGGGAAATTTACCGGCAACACGACGTTCACGCCGGATGATTTTCGCGCCAGGTATTTTGAAGGTGACCGGCTTGCCCGCGCCGTGGCCCACACCGAGGAAATCAGAAAAGATATCGCCGGCACAAATTACACGCTGGCGCAAACCGCGCTAAAATTCGTCCTCGCCCACCCGGCCGTCTCCACGGTGATTCCTGGGATTAGGAGCGTTGCGCAAGCCGATGCCAATTGCGGCGTGAGCGATTTGGTGGCGTTGCCCGATGATCTCTTACTCAAACTTCGACGTCACAACTGGCGTCGGGGCGTTTGGTACGGCGGCAAATAATCGTCGCTGCAAAAGCCCCCGCTTGGCAACGCCGGCTAAACCAACGGCAGAATTCCGACCACGAATCCAACTATTCCGCCGTACGCCACGTGGCCGGCAAAGTGGGTCAATCCCACGAGCAAATCCGCTTCCTTGAATTCCGCGAGGGGATGTTGATCCGACACCACCCACACAAGCCCCAAGCTGACCAGCAGACCGTGGCCGACGCCGACGGCCAGCCCGATCATCAGCGATTGTGGCAGGTGCGTGGAACCGAGCGTTATCATGAGCAACGTGTAAACCAATCCGAAGCCGATGGCCGCGATCGCATGCACAATAAAACCGACCCGGTAAGCGTTATCGCGCGATTTGGTGATCAAGCTTCCGAGCGCCAGGATCATGTCGCCCTTTGCCAAACCAGCGCGTGAGATCAACCACATCACCACTTCCATGGCCACACCGCCAAGCACGCCCGCGACCAGCGAGGTGCTGAGATATTTCACAAGGAACATTGCCGTCATGACAAACTCCGGGTTGGGGTTTTGCCACCTGCGCAGCTGCAAACGAACGCACAGCGCAAGCGGCTGATATCGGTAAGATACAGCCGAATCGCCGAAATTCCATCCTCATTTTCCCACTTCGCCACGCCAATAAAATCTGGCCTCGTTCCACCGTCGGCGCGACATTCTCCCGTCGCATGAATCCCGTCGCGCTGCTCGCCCCTGTTTTCCTGTTTTTCGAGCTATGGCAACTGTTCCTCAGCGAACGATACATGGGGATTAAGCATATCCGGGTGAATGCCGATCCGCGAGAATTGCCCATGGCGCGGTGGATGGCGGTTGTCTGGCTCGCAGGGCTCATCTTCTATTTCATCTGGATGGTTCTCTTGCTTTTGCACCCGCTCGGCCGGGCGCAGGGCGTCGTACTGCTCGCGGTCACCGCGATCGGTTACTCCATCCGCAGCTCCTGCGGGCTTAAGTGGATCCTGGTTGTGCTGACATTCGAAGGCTCCATTCGAATCGGCATGCTGCTCTACCTGATGCTCGCGACGTGGCAAGCGATGGGTCGATGACCGCGCGTCGGCATCGACCCCGTTGGACGTTACCGGCGGGAACCGCCGCCACCTGCACCAGATTGGACGAAAAACTCCTGCGCCGCGCTCAGCATCTTACCGTACTTGCCATAATCACCGGCCCAGGAATTCGGCACGCAGATGCGCTTGATGATTCCCTGACCGACCTTGTCCGGCGCATCGTGATCCGGGGCGAGTTCCAACGTGAACTTCGGGTCGTGCGTGTGAACGACGTAATGCCGCTCCAAACCGCGGCGCTCCCGATCAATCCTCACAAAGTGGGAAAAATTCATCTCGGTGAACGAAGCATAGTCCGGTCCAATCCAGCGGCTCAACGCAATTCTCAAAAAACCGCCGTGCTCCTTTAGCCTTGAGAAATGGGTTCTCCGTCGTGAAAACAATCGTGCGCGCGAATCGCCTATGAATCTCGAACCCGCCCCCCGCCTTAAAAAGATTCCGTTCATCGCTGTTGCCGTCGCCTGTTGCACCGGCGTCCTGCTGATCGCTCTATTTGCACCGAACAAATTCGCCCCGCTGCCGTTCCTCAGCGCCGTGGGGTTGCTGATCCTGAGCATGGTTGCATTCATGATTCCATTGCTGACGGATTACGCCGCGGATTCCGCCGAATATGTGCAGGAGGAACGCGCGCGGGCCGACGAGCAAGTCCAGCGCCTGCACGCCGCGGGCGAAAGCCTTGCGCGCGCGGCGGCGCAAATCAAAGCAGTCGAAGAGGCCGCGCATAAAACGGCCCACGCGGCGGAAACACTGCCTTATCGGATGCAGGAGAAACTCGTGGAGTTTAACGCCGCCCTCGCCGAAAAGGAGGAAAGCGAACACGAATCCATTGAGGAGGAACTGGCCGAATTGCGCTCCTCCAATAGTGAGCAGCTCAAGGCCGTCGCCGAGAAAATCCAGAAAGCCCTCGCCGACTGGGCGACGCTCGAAGCCGCCAGCCGCAAACAACTCGTGGCCGCCGAGACCGCTGCAACCAGGGTCCAAAACTCCGCCAGCGATTCCGCCGCGAAATTCGAAACGCGACTGAGCGCACTCATGACGGCGCTCGACGCCAAGCTGGCGAAACTGGAAAGAGCCACGGCAGTCGTCGAAGGCGCACCGCCGGCACTGGCAGCAATTACAAAGCCCGAATCGATCCATGTGGAAGCACCGCCGCCAGCGCCCACGCGCGAGCCAGCTTCCACTCCATTGGTGGAGTCGGTGGCCGTGCTCGATGACAAAACTCCCGAGGAGCCGCCCTCGCTCGCGGAAGAAGTTAAAATCAAAAAAAACCGGCCGGCGCGCAAATCACGCCCCGAGGATACCCTGGCTGCCATGTCCGGGCCGTCCGCGAGTGCGTCATCCGAGGATGAACCGCCGGTTCACGAATTTACTTTCTCGCATGAGCCGGCGGAAAGCCTGGCACCGGGCGACGCAAACCGTTCTTCGGCGGCTGCCGAGTCGGCCGTCTCCTCCGACGGTGCCACGCGTCTCCTGGCGACGGCGTATATCGGGATTGGCAACAAACTTTTTATTCGTGGCGAAGGCCCGGGGCTCAGCTGGGACAAGGGTGTACCGATGCAATTTGTTTCAATCGGGAAATGGGGCTGGGCCACCAACGACGCGCTTTCACCCGTCCGCTGCGAACTCTACAAAAACGATGAAACCGCCGCCTTAACCGGCGAGGTCGTGCTCGATCCGGGCAAACACGTCGAGGTTACTGCTCTGTTCTAACGGGCGTTTGCCGCTGCACGCCGCGCAATCTTTGCCACCCGATAGCCCGAGCCCGGTCAATAATGTGGCGGCCGTTCCTCCGTTGCCGCCGCGTCGCCGGGTTCGGTCGTTCCGTGAACAGCCTGCGCTTTCAGCAGCAACGTTTCCTTCCTTAAGCGGCTGACCAATTCCGTCAGCTCAAGCATTGCCTTGTCCTGTTCGGCCACATGGCGCTGCAAATGTGCATAGCGTTCCTCCAGTTTCATCAGGCGTTCGGCATCGCTCATCTGCCGATTGCATGACAATCCACCGCACGACGCCAAGATATTCTTTAAATTCAAGGCAATCTGGGCGACCTTGCCCCCGCCATGAAAATGCGTTCGTCCGTCTTTTTCGCCGCTTCCATCCTGTTTTTCCTGCTGGTCGCCGGGCTGGCCCGGTCCGCCCCCGCAGAAACTGGTCCGCTCATTTTGATTTCGATCGATGCTTTCCGCTGGGACTATCTGACAAAATATTCCGCCCCAACCCTGAGCCAGCTGGCGGCCGATGGGGTCCATGCCACACGGTTAATCTCAAGTTTTCCCACAAAGACATTTCCCAATCATTACACGATCGTCACCGGCCTGCGACCGGAACATCACGGCATCGTTTCCAACTATTTCTACGATCCCAATCTGAAGGCGTCGTTCAACAAGGGCAAAATCGCTGACAATGCTGATCCCCGCTGGTGGTCGGAGGGCGAGCCCATTTGGATTACAGCGGAAAAAAAGGATCTCCACACCGCCTGTTTTTTCTGGCCGGGTTCACAGGCTTCCGTGCAGGGGCTTCATCCGACCTACTACAGGACATTTCATGGTAATATTGATTCAAACGAAAACGTTGATGACTTGCTCAAGCAGCTGGATGGGCCCGCCGCTTCCCTGCCGAAATTCTGCGCGCTGTATTTTGATGTCGTTGACCGGATGGGCCACAAGTTCGGACCCGATGCGCCCGAAACCGGAGCAGCGGTGCAGGAAGTCGATCACGCCATCGCCCGCCTGCTCGACGGGCTGGCCAAACGGGGCCTGCGCGAGACCACGAACTTTGTGATCGTCTCCGATCACGGCATGACACCCGTTTCTCCCAAACGGGTCATCTTCCTCGAGGATTTGATGCCGGTGTCCACGGTGCAGGTTGAATCGTATGGACCCAATGGCGGTGTGCGTCCTAAAACCGGTACGGCGGCCGAGCTCGTCGCCAGTATTCGCGCAAAGCACATTCCCCACCTTCAGGTTTATCTGCGCGAGAAAGTTCCAGCGCATTTTCATTATCGTGACAACCCGAGGATTCCACCGGTGGTCCTGATCGCCGACGAAGGTTGGAATATCGAAAGCAAGGTCGGCTGGCCAAATCGCGAATCAAACTATGAGCACGGTTCGCATGGTTACGATCCGGCGCTGCCGGATATGGGTGCACTTTTTATCGCCGATGGTCCGGCGTTCAAACACCACGGGCAAATTTCCAAGGTGGAGAATATCCACATCTACAACCTGCTTTGCGCAGTGCTCCATCTGAAGCCAGCGCCAAACGACGGTGACCAGCGCCTCGTCCGCGAGGCGCTCAAGCGCTAGGCGGCGGCATCGTGACGCCCAGTTTCGCGAGTTGGGGCCGAAGCACTTTTTCGATGCAATCCGGGCAGACACCGTGGCTGAAATTCGTCCCGGTGCGGGTATTGATGTACTCTTCGATCTGCTGCCAGTAATTCTTATCGTCGCGCACCTTTTTGCAGTAACCGCAAATCGGCAGGAACGACTCCAGCTGCCGGACTTCAGTGGTGAATCCGAGAATCCGCTCCGCCACGCGTAGTCTCATCCACAGTTGGATCGAATTGATGGGCTTGGCGAGAAAGTCGTCCACCCCGGCGTCGGTGGCTTCCTCCAGATTTTTTTCACTGGCCTCCATGTGGGTCAGTAAAATGAAATAAACATAATCTCCCTCCCGTTTTCGCACGCGGCGGCAAAGATCGAGCCCGTCGAGGCGAGGCATCTGCCAGTCACTCACGACTGCCCGTACCGATTCCGTTTGCAGGATTTGCCAGGCGGATTCGCCGTCATTGGCCATCAACACCTCATGGCCCAGCTTCCGCAAAGCCGCTTCCAAAACGCGGCTGGCAATCGTGTCGTCTTCGGCAATCAGTACTTTCATGGGGAAGGAAGATGCAACTGTTCCAATGCGCTTTTGACGCGTTGCCACTCACGGTCAAGCTTTGCCAGCGCTTCCGTCACGTCGGCCGCTGCACCGCGGGCAGCGGCCGACTCGACCACTTGGGCGGCTGCTTGCATGTATTTCCCGCCAATGCTGGCCGCGCTGCCAGCCAGGCGATGAGCCAATTTCGCCGTTTCAACGAAAGCCCGTCGATCTGCCAGCTGGCCGAGGTTCGACAGGGAATCCGGCGTTTCCCGTAAAAAGATCTCCACCACCTCCTCCAGCAACGTGGCGCGCTCCCGACCGGGCAGACCCCGGAGTTGGGCCACATGATCGGCCACCAGCGCGTCAGCGGGAGGCGAAGATTTGGTCCGCGCAGCCTGAGCCCCGGCGCGAGCGTGGCCGTTGCGCTGCGCCAGATTGCAGCGCAACAACGCTTTTTGCAGTTCCTCCGCCCGCAACGGTTTCGGCAAATAATCATTCATGCCGGCTTCCAGGCACTTCGCGCGATCCGTCGCCATCGCAAAGGCAGTCAAGGCGATAATGGGAATAGGCGGAGTACCGCGCTCGACCTCAACCGCACGAATGCGACGGGCGGCCATGTAGCCATCCATTTCCGGCATCTGGCAATCCATCAGGATCGCATCGTAGGATTTTCGTTTAAGCAGCTCCAGAACCTCGTTCCCATTCACGGCAAAATCCGCGTGATGCCCCATTTTCTCCAAAAAGCCGCGCGCGACCATCTGGTTCGTAAGGTTATCCTCTGCCACCAAAAAATGCAGCCCCGGCTGGATTTGATTGGACAGCGTCTCCTCGCGATCAATCGGTCGCATCGATTCGTTTTCACGGCTGACTTTGGGCAGGGGCAAACGGAACCAGAATGTCGAGCCGTGCCCCTCCTCGCTCACCAACCCGATCTCGCCACCCATCAGTTCAACCAGTTGCCGCGAAATCGCCAGACCCAGTCCGGTGCCGCCAAATCGTCGCGTGGTCGAACCGTCCGCCTGGGTGAATGCCTGAAAGAGTTGTTTCTGGGCTGCGGGGGAGATGCCGATTCCGGTATCCTGAATCCGGACCTCGATCACGCGCTCTGTCGCACGTTCCTCCATCCGCCGGATCAGAATCGATACGCGCCCCTTCAACGTAAACTTAACTGCGTTGCCGGCGAGGTTGAGCAACACCTGGCGAATGCGACCGCTGTCCCCAAGCAGCAGTCCTTCCAATGCCGGATCGAATTCACAGGTTAACTCAAGATGTTTCTTTTCCGCCGTCGGCAGAAGAAGGACGATCGCGTCGTCCACCACCGCGCGCAATTCCATCTCCGCCGGCTCAATCCTCAGTTTGCCCGCCTCGATCTTGGAGAAGTCCAGAATGTCATTGATGATGCCGAGCAAACTTTCGGCGCTCTTCTGGATAACGCTCCCCATCTCGCGCTGATCGTCGTCAAGCGGGGAATCCATCAACAGTTCGGACATGCCGACAATGCCGTTCATTGGCGTCCGAATTTCGTGGCTCATGTTGGCAAGAAACTCCGATTTGAGTCGCGACGCTTCGAGCGCCTCATCGCGGGCCAGCGCAAGGCTGTCCTGCAATTGTCTTCGCTCGGTGATATCAACCCCGATGCCAAGAATGCCGGTGATATTCCCCTGCGCATCGCGGAACGGCACCTTGGTCGTCATATAGGTGCGCTTCTCGCCATTCGGGAAAACGGTCGTCTCTTCCTTTCCGCGCACGGGAAGTCCGGCCAGCACCGCTTCGTCATCGGCGCGAAAAGCCGCCGCCACATCCGGGTCGAACAAATCGAAATCGCACAGCGAAACCAGCTGCGCGGGACTGTCTTTCGCGAGGCACCTGGCCAATGCCCGGTTGACCATCAGGAAACGGCTGTCCCGATCCTTCAGGTAAATCGGACTGGGCAAAAGGTCGATGACCGTGCGGAGCAGCTCCCGCTCATGGTGCACCGACTCCTCGAGGTTTTTTCGTTCAGTGATGTCAGAAAAACTGCAAATAACTTCGTGGACCCCGGCACTCGTAACCGTCAACGGCTCCGTATTAATCGAGATCCAGGTAACCGAGCCGTCGGGCTTAAGCACTCCCATTTCAAAGTTACGGACTTTTCGACCCGTGCGAATCGTCACGACCGCAGGATGCTCTTCTCCCGGGAACGGACTGCCGTCGCTCCGCACTATGCGCCAGCGCGGATCCAACGAAGTACGGCCCATGATTTGGTCGCGAGTCAGACCCAGGATTCGCTCGGCCGCTGGATTGCATTCCAGGATGCGTGCCGTGTCGTCCTGCAACACCAGGCCGTCGGCCATCGCGCGATAGATATTGCTCAGTCGTTCTTCGCTCGAGCGAAGGATCGCCTCGTTTTGCCGCAATTCAGTTACGTCCCGGTTCACCCCGACAATGCGGATGGCTTCCCCCGCGTCATTTTTGACGGTGAGCTTTGACGTCTGAATAATCCGCAGGGCTTTATCCGAATACCGTTGGATGCGGAATTCCTGGTCAGAGGCTCCGCTTTGAATGACCTCATTGCGCACGATCGTCTCCTGTCTCGCCAATTCCTCCGGACCAAGCGCACCAGCCCAGACGGAATAATCGACCTTTCCATCCGCGGTTGGTGTCACGCCATAGAGGACGAACATCTGCGCGTCCCATGCAATCCGCTTGGTTTTGAGGTCGAGATCCCAAATACCCACGCCTGCCACCGACGCCGCCAACCGGACGCGTTCCTCACTTTCCCGCAGTTCACGCTCCAGCTTTTTCTGGATCGTAACGTCCTCGATTTGAGACACAAAATGCACCGGTGCTCCCGCCGCATCGCGCACCAGCGAAGCGGTGAGGTGAATCCAAACCACGTGACCGTCCCGGTGAAAATACCGCTTCTCCATCTGATACGACTTCACCACGCCTTCGAGCAATTGCTTCACATGGCGCAGGTCGGCGTTCAAGTCGGCGGGATGGGTAATATCCTGAAAGGTTTTCCGCATCAGTTCGTCGGCGGAATACCCGACAATTTCGCAAATCGCCCGGTTCACCCGAACCCACCGGCCATCGAGTCCGATAATCGCCATGCCGATGCCGGCGAATTCAAAGGCCTGACGGAACCGCTCTTCGCTTTCCTCCATCGCCGCCTTCGCCATTTTTGCGAGCGAGATGTCAGTCACGGTGCCGAGAAATCCGGTAATCACGCCGTATTCGTCGCGCAACGAGATGGCCGCTCCCGCGACCCAGACCACGCGGCCACGCGGGTGCCGGAAGCGGTATTCGAGCGACGATTCCTCCGCGCCGCGCGTCAACGCCGCCCACGCCTCGAAAACTTTTCTTCGATCCTCGGGATGCAACGTCATGCCCCAATTCGTGCCCAGGGTTTCCGCCGCATTCCGACCGGTGATCTCGCACCAGCGTTCGTTCACGTAGAGCGCACGTCCCTTCAGGTCCGTCCGGCAAATGCCCACGGGCGCAAGCTGCGCGAATGACCGCAGTTGCTCCTCGCTTTCCCGCAACGCTTTTTCCGCCTGCTTGCGCTGGGTGATATCGTTGATAAATCCGTGCCAGAGCACACTGCCGTCCGCCTCGCGTTCAGGCACGGAATTGCCCAGCAGCCAGCGTACCGTGCCGTCGGCGTAGCGCACGCGATATTCGTGCTGCCAGATTTGGAGTGATCGCGCCGACTGATGGATTGATTCCGTCACGGCCACCAGGTCATCGGGGTGCAACACGGCGAAGACTTTGCTCGCGTCCTCCCGCACTTCTTCCGGCGACACGCGATAAACCTGGCGAATCCCCTCGCTCGCGTACGGAAAACATGAGCTGCCGTCCGACCTCAAACGGAATTGATAAATCATTCCGGGAACCAACGCCCCCAACTTGTGCAGGCGCGCCACTATCTCATCGCGCGCCGCCCTGATCCGCTTGCTTTCCGTGGCATCCACCGCCACACCCACCACCCAAAAACGATCCGGTCCGGTGGGCGTGATCGACACCGATTCCTTGATCCAACTCACCCGCTCGTTCCACAACAAACGAAACTCCTGTTCATAGCCCGGCGCACCAGTTTCCATCGCCGTACGGCAACGGCGGTTCATTTCCTCCCGTTCCGGAATTTCGAACTGGTACCATAAACCGGCACGGCTGGTTCCATCTTTTTCGCCGGTCAGCCGCCGATACAAACCCGAGGGATGAACCGTCATCGCCCAAGTCCAGTCGGCACCGGTCAGCGTGACATTCGCCTCCCATACGAGACAATCGGCGTGGCTGAGCACCCGGTGAAGCCGCTCCTCGCTCGCCTGCAACGCCACCTCCGTTCGCTTGCTGTCGGTCAAATCCTGCGCCACACTCAAAAAGCCGGTGATAAAACCAGATGGATCAGTGAGCGGCGAAATGCTGACGAGCACCGGTAGTTTGCTCCCGTCCTTGCGAACATACGTCCACTCCCGCTCGTCCGTGCGCCCCAATTTTGCCTGCGCCACGAACGCTTCCAGCCCCGGTTCAATTCTTCGCCCAAGCAATACGGTCAGTTCTCCCGCTCTCGCTTTGATCTCACCGGGTTCGTGCACAAATCCCAGCAAACGACGCCCCACCATCTCTTCCCCGGTGTAACCCAGCATTTTTTCCGCACCAGCATTGAACACCTGAATGGTGCCGTCGAGCTTCGTGGCGATTACCCCGAACCGTGTTCCATCGAGCACTGCCCGCTGGAGTTGGTTGGCCGTGATAAGGGTGCTTTCCGCCAGTTTTCTGGCCGCCGTTGAGCGTCGCGCCGTAAACACCGATGCACCCAGCAAGCCCAGCGCGATCAAGCCCCCGAATATCTCCATGATCCGGGAATCGCGTTCCAACGCAAAACGCTGGGCGTTCCGCACCGCCAGCAATTTGTCCTCTTCGGTCTTGATCGTTTCGGCCAGGCTTTCCACCGGACCTGAGACTCTTGAACCGGGTGCCAAAAGCAAATTCTCGGCAGCCTCCCGCCCCTGGCTTTGCCTCACCCTCACGATCCGCTCGTCGCCGATGAATTTACGCCCTGCCAGCTCAGCCAATGAATTAACCCGCACCAATTGCTCCGGATTTCCCGAAACCAGTAGTTTCAACTCGTCGATCCGTCGCAGCGCATCGGCACGATAGTCGGTGTTTCTTACGCTGAAAGAGTCATCGCCGGTCAGGACAAATGCACGAGCGGATGATTCCTCCCGAGCCATGGCGGCAATGAAAGAGTCGACGGTTCCGCGAACCTCAAAAGTATGGGTCACCGTCCGGTTGGCCGCGATGAGGTCTCCATTATTTTGCAGCAGAACGATTCCGATCGATACCAGCATTCCGAGCGCTATGGCCAAAAACGGCAAGGCGGCTGATTCCCGATTCGCATCCGACAGGGTTGGACGCAGGATTGCGGCGGCGAGCAGGATGAGGCAGCCGGCCGTGGGGATCGCCATTCCCCGATAAACGACCGCCATATCCGCGATCAATCGCAGGGTGAGAAAATCCAGCAGGGGCAGCAGCGCAAATGCAACAATCACTCCACCCATCACCGGCAGCAGCCAATGCCGACTCCAGCCCCGCGCGCGCAAAATAAGCGAGCACCCAACCAGCCATAATGCCACTGCCGTATGCGGTGCCATCCGCCCCGGCAGCGTAAGTGAAACGACGAATTCATGCTTCCAAAACAATTCGTCGATCCCCAGCGGATGACCGAGGAAAAACTGCGCGATTACTATGGTGGTGAGGCCGACGACCAGGATCCCGCTGATGGCTGCGAGTCGAAAAAAACCTCCGCTCAATGCCACCAATCCGACCCCGCACACAATCAGGCAGATCGCAGTATTCATCACCAGGGGCGAACCTCCCGCGACGAAGGTCGTGAGAAAACGCGTACCCATAACCCATCCTGCGACCACGATCAACCCGACCGCAACCACCGGGACGCCAGTCCAACGCAGCCAGCGGGTTTCACTAATCGTAAATGAGCGGGGGTCGCGCAAAAGAGGCCTTACTATCGACCCTAAACCGAATTACTCAAGCCACCGTTACTCAGGTAAATACCCCGGAAGTTTCCCAGCGCTCAAAGCATCAAAACAACGCGGACCACGGCTATGGACGTACGCTACATCGCCTCAGCCTAGTTCAAAAGCGAGCGAAGATAGGCGAGGGAACTGACCGGGCGCTGGCACGTAAAGTTTTCACAAACGTAGGCCGCAGGTTTGCCCTCGACCGTCTTGAAATCGGCGAGATAGGCACGGTGCCCGCCCAGCCATCGCCTCGCGACCGCGCCATGCGGGGTGTCGTCGATGGCGAGAATCGCCCGCCGCAATCCCAGTCGTTCATGCAATACCGCCACCAACGCGCGAAACTCCGGTGACTGTGGATCGCCAGCCAACACCACCGTGCGGGGTTCGGTGAGGGCGAGTTCAAACGCGCACAGCAGTTGCGGCAGCGCATGCGGTGCGCGACTCCATTGACCCTTGAGCACCTTGATCGTGTGCAATGCCTTTTCGCGCGCGCCAGCGATGCCAAGCATCCAGTCAAGTCGCATGAGATTCATGACTGCCACGGAATTTGGCGCGGGCTCGGCTCCGTCATAATCTTCCTTGAGGCGCGCGATCACCGTCACGTCATCAGCCCGGGAATTGAAATAGCCACCGTGATCAGCGTCCCAAAAAAGGCCGTCCATCGTCGCCTGCAATTTCACCGCCCATTGCAACCAGCGGATTTCAAAACCCGCTTCGTAGAGATCGAGCAAGCCCTGGACAAGGTACGCATAATCCTCCGCAAATCCCGCGATCCGGCTGCGGCCTTCCCGCCAACTGCGATAAAGCACCCCGCTCAACGCGTCGTACAACTCGCGTTCGATAAACTCCGCCGCTCGGGTCGCCGCAGTCAGATAACCCGCGCCTTCGTCCGCCAGCACTTGATGTCCCTTCGCGAGGGCGGAAATCATCAGGCCGTTCCACGCCGTGATCACCTTGTCGTCGAGATGAGGATGAGGACGGACGTCGCGTCGAAGCTTCAGTTTTTGCAGGCAATCCAACAATTTCCCGCTCGCCATTGCTATCTCCAATCCAAATTCCCTGGCCGTCACGGCCAGTGATTGCCGCTGCATCACGACATTCTTGCCCTTGAATTCCGCCTGAGGATCGTGAGCGACGTTGCCCTCCGGCTTGATCCCGAAATGAGCACAGAAGAACGGCGCGTCCGACCCGAGCACGGCATCAATTTCATCCTTTGTCCAAACATAGAACGCACCTTCGGCATGCGCGGGTTTTTCGTCTTTTTTTTCCTGCTCGCCGCGACTGATTTCCGTTTCCGGCACTACACTGTCGGCATCCTCCGCGGAATAAAAACCGCCCTGCGGCGAAGTCAGCTTGCGCCGGACATAGTCAAAAATATCCCGCGCCAGCCATGCGAACACCTCGCGGCCTGTCGCTTGTTTTGCTTCGAGGTAATTGAGCGCAATCTGCGCCTGATCATAGAGCATTTTCTCAAAGTGCGGCACAAACCACTGCTCATCCACCGAGTAGCGATGAAAGCCGCCACCTACGTGATCGTGCAGTCCGCCCTCGGCCATTTTTTGCAGCGTGTGCCCGGCCATTTTCAAAGCGGGAGCGCCCAGTTCCGATTCCACGCCTTGCAGTGCCGCGATGCGGAAAAGGAAATTGATCACCGAAGCCCGTGGAAATTTCGGCGCCCCGCCGAATCCACCCCATTGCTCGTCGTGGGCTTCATAAAAGTACTGGTAACATTTCTCGAACGCATCGCCTGCCGCTTCGTGCAATGGCTCGGCCAGCTTTGCCTCGCCCGCGACTTCGCGCGAAACGCCGTGCATACCGTAACGTCGGAGCGATTCCACGACTTCCTCCGCGCCAGTTTCGATTTTTGCACGATCTTCCCGCCAGTGCCGCGCGATGGCACTCAGCACTGCGGCAAAGCCCGGCCGGCCGTGCCGGTCGTCGGGTGGAAAATAAGTGCCGCCATAAAACGGTTTGCCGTCCGGAGTCAGCCAAACGCTCATCGGCCAACCGCCGTGACCGGTCGTTTGCTGCACATAGGTCATATAAATCCGGTCCAGATCGGGGCGCTCCTCCCGGTCGACCTTGATCGGGATGAAATCGCGGTTGAGGACGTCTGCGATTCCCGCATTCTCAAACGATTCGTGGGCCATGACGTGGCACCAGTGACAGGTCGAATAGCCGATGCTCAGGAAAATCGGCTTTTGTTCGGTCCGCGCCTTGACCAAGGCCTCATCGCCCCACGGATACCACTCGACGGGGTTATCCGCGTGCTGGCGGAGATAGGGCGATTTTTCGGCGGCGAGACGGTTTGGCATGAAGGACAATCACAATTAACCCCGCAATCCACGCCAGCGCAAATCCGTCCCCGCGATGCAATTCCCCACGCTTCCGGCGGCAATTTACCGGTGTGAGAGCAAAGCATTGACGGCGGCGCGCTGAGGCTGCTTGCTCGCGGGTTCGCTATGTTAACGCTCGCCGATGTCGCCAAATCCTACGGTACCCGGGAACTCTTTTCCGAGGTCTCGCTCTTTGTTGCGCGCACCGACCGCTTCGGCTTGGTCGGTGCCAATGGTGCGGGCAAATCCACGCTGTTCAACCTGATCCTCGGCGAGGAAACCGCCGACGAAGGCACCATCGAGTGGGAACGCGGCGCGGACTTTGGTTATCTGCCACAGGAAAGTGCTCCGGTGCGTGACGAAAGCATCCTTCACATCGCCACGAGCGGCAAGAAACTGGTGCCCGAAAACGACGATGACTATGACATCGATTGGACGCTGGAGCCGCGCGCCAAGAAGATCCTGGCTGGACTGGGATTCCGCGAGACCGACCACGAAAAGCCGGCTAAATCATTTTCCGGGGGATGGGTCATGCGTGCGCATTTGGCGCGCCTGCTGGTCAGCGAGCCGGCGTTGCTCATGCTCGACGAACCGACCAATCACCTCGATCTCGAGGCTCTGCTGTGGTTTCAAGACTACCTGACGCGTTATCCGGGCGGGCTGGTCATCATTTCCCACGATCGCGAATTCCTGAATTCGTTGTGCAACGGCATCCTCGAACTCAGCGGCGGCACGCTCAACAAGTACACCGGCAATTACGACGACTACCTCAACGAAAAGGTCGCCCGCAAAGAGCAACAGGCCGCCCAATTCAAGAACCAGCAACGCGAAATCGCGCACCTGCAAAAATTCGTGGACCGCTTCGGCGCCAAGGCTTCGATGGCTTCGCGCGCGAAGTCGAAGGAGAAGCAGATCGAACGCTTGAAGGAGGAAGCGGTCGAGGAACCGATGGAGCAATTGAAACGGGTGAATTTCCGTTTCCCCCAACCGCCTCGCTCGGGCCTGAAGGTCATCAAGCTGCAAAAGGTCCATCAAGCCTACGGCGACCACGTCGTGTACCAGGACCTGAATTTCGAGGCGGAACGCGGCCAGAAAATCGTGCTCGTCGGACCAAACGGCTCCGGCAAGTCGACCCTGCTCAAAATCCTGGCCGACGTGATTCCGATTCAAGGCGGCGTGCGCGACCTTGGCAGCAACGTGGTTCCGGGCTATTTTGCCCAGAACCGCGGCGACAACCTGAAACTCGACCTGACGGTATTGGAGAACGTCATGGAATTGCGCACCGCTGAAAATCAGCTGACCGAACAACAGGCGCGCGCGGTGCTCGGTGGATTTCTTTTCCGCAAGGACGACGTCTTCAAAAAAACCTCCGTCTTGTCCGGTGGTGAAAAATCCCGCCTCGCGCTGGCCAGATTGCTGATCAATCCGCCGAATTTGCTGCTGATGGACGAGCCCACGACCCACCTCGACATTCCTTCCATCGACGCCTTGGTCAATGCACTCAAGCAATACGAGGGCACCTTCATCTTCATCAGCCACGATGTCTATTTCATCCGCCAACTCGCGAAGAACGTCCTTCACGTGCACAGCGGACGGCTCACCGCGTATGCGGGCGACTACGATTACTATCTCGAGAAATCAAAGGCGAGCAACGCCCGCGCCGCGTTGACCGCCGGCTTTACCGACGCCCGCCCGAAGCAGGCCACCGCTGCACCGGCGCCCAAAGCCGCCGCGCCAGCCAAATCCAATCCGGCGGAAATCAAAAAACTTCGAACCGAGGTCGGTCATCTCGAGGAAAAAGTTTCCCAACTGGAGACCAAACAGAACGAGTTGACTTCCCAGCTGGAAGCGCCCGAGACGTACAATTCACCGGGCAAGGCGCAGCACTTGAACCGGGAGCTCAGCGCCATCGTCGATCAATTGGCGGCAGCGACCAAGTCATGGGAAGTCGCCGCCGGCAAATTGAGCGAAATGGAAAAGTCCTGAGTTTGAGCTACGATCGTCGCGCATTCGCCCCGGCCAAGGCGCACCGAAAATTGGAGCCGCAGCGACCCCGCTGCGGCATCGAACACTCCATGGCAAGGTCGCAGTAACGAGCTACGGAGGCGAGTAGCGCTGACTCTGCTTGCGCTTGAGCACGAGCATGCTGGTCGCACCCGCGAAGAACTCATAGTCCACGGACACCACTTCGCTGAGCACGCCGCGCAACGAGAGTTCGGCCCGCAACCGGTTCAATTCGGAATAGGGCCGGCCATTAGCCTCGCAGACCGGATGGATCCGGACTTCGCCGCTGCTCACCCGCGCAAGCTCGGTGCAGGCATCCAAGTGCCATTCGAAATCGAAGCGTGCGGAATAGATGAAAAGCAGATGCGCGCAGAACACGAGGTCGAATGCCCCATCGAGGAACGGCAACAACGGCAAAGACGCCCGCACATACCGGCCGTGACGGTCATTTCCCTCGTAGTCACTCAGGAAACGCTGAGCCGCGGCCCGCCGGTCGATCTCCGCCGCGGCAATTGAGGAAAAAGATTTGAGGCGGAAAAGATGCGGCTTTGCCCGCATTTGGGTAAACATCCGTTGATAGTCATCCCTGACCTGCACGGACAATTCACCCGCAGGCCGGCAGTATTGCGGATCGACCGCCACGGCGTCGATGCCTTTGGCCACCGCTTCCGCCGTGAACGAGGACGGACCGGCCGCGACATCCAACACAGCCTGGCCGCGCAATTTGGATGGTTCGAGCGAGAAGAAACGGCCGTATTCATCCAACGTGCGTCCGAAGAACGACACGGTGGGCAATTCCATTTGGGTGGCTTGCGGTCTCGGGAGGGTGGCGAGGGATGACATGTTCGGGAGGGAGGCGCTGACGGTTTGGGTTGGGAAAATAAAAAGCCCGACTCGGATGAGTCGGGCTCGGCAGTGGATGGATTTTTTAAGAGCGGCTGGGCCGCTTTTGCGCTATGCGCTTTGCCATCGAAGCCGAGCCGGTGGTTTCCACCAGACACGTTTACCCGCGGCCATAATAACGGCCGGGCGTACGCAGCGAAGGTTGGAATTACGAATCACGAACGGGTTCATGAGTGATTCAGCCACATCGTGCAAGCGAGAATTACGCCGGTCGCTTTCACCACGGATATTTCCAATAAAAAGCCCGGACCGTGATGGGTCCGGGCGGAAAAGAAAATCGAAGCAGTAACAATCAACTTCCGCTGCTGTTACGCATGATCAGATTGCGTGCGGCAAGGAACGGAGCCGCGGTGAAAGACGTCTTGGGTTTCGGGGCCGGCGCTGGCGCCTGCTGGGCCGCAATTCGGGCTTGGGAACTCGCTTCCGCCTCCTGTTCACGCACCGTGATCCAAGCCTCGCGACGGGCGACCTCTTCCTCGCGGAGCTGAAGTTTTTCCTCGCGTTCCTTGAGCGCAAGCCGGTCGTCGCAGAGTCCGCGACGCGCAGCTTCAAGCAACGCATGAGCCCGGCGGTATTTTTCCCACTCGGCGTCAACGCTGGCGGTGGTGGGAGCCGTAGTGGAATAAAATTGGTTCGCAGTCTGCGGCGGGCGGCTGTTCTGCGCGTGCTCCACGAGGAGGCGGAGACGCTGCTCATATTCGCGCAGGCTCGTTTCCTTCTGCTGCATGTCCTCGATGTCGGTGGAAATTTGGGACCGGAGTTTTTCCAGGTGCGCGGCCTCTTGACTGTCGTGCGAATTTGTCATGGTCATACGGGATTGACGACACACTAACAGGTAACTTCTTCGCTGCCTAGAGGTGGAATCCCCATTTACGCCGGGTTTACCAACTTCACGCCGCCTTTTACGAAATTATTGAAGGCGTTTTTCCAAAAATTCAGGAACGAAAAATTACGTCCTCGCGATTGAACATTCTCACCGCAAAAGCGAGCGCAACGGCGGCATAAAAGCACGACGAACCGAAGATCAAACCAATATAATTCCAATGCCATATGCCTGAAAGCATCTCCTTGCAAACGAGCGAAAGATTTAAAATCGGGACGAGCGCGAGACCGGCGTTCAATTCGACGCCGGGGAGCATTCCAACCATCGCCGGCATGAGGACGAAAAAAATCATCGGCGCCGTATAGCTCTGGGCTTCCTTATAACTTTTCGCGAAAAGCGAAATCGTGAAGAGCACGGCGGAAAACAGAATTGCCACGGGAAAAATCATCGCGATCACACCGAACAAACCCAACGGGTCGATCGTCGGCATGGCCGACGCCGCAGCATTCGCGTGGGCGGCGGCCAGCTTTCCCGCGCCGCCGTGGCCGTTGAGAAAAAACAGTCCGGCCGCCGTCGCACTGATTCCCATCGAGGCGAGCGACAATACCATGGCTGAAAGTGAACCCGTGAGCACCACCAGGAATTTGCCCAACACAAGATTTGTCCGCGAAACGGGACTGCAAAGCAAAGTCTCCATGGTGCCGCGTTCTTTTTCTCCCGCCGTCAAGTCCATCGCGGGATACATCGCTCCGGTGAAACAGAGCAGGATGACAATATATGGCACAACTCCACCGAGCAGGTTGCCACCGACTTTTTCCGGCGGGGCGACGTTTTCGCGTTTTACTTCAAATGGCGTGATCAAACCCGGCGGCAGGGACCGTGCCGCAAGGCGGTCAGTCACGGTTTTCTCACGCAGGTCGCGGAAAAATTTCTCCAACACCTCCGCGGCAAAACCCGACTTTAATTCGCCGCCGTAATTATAGATCAGGATTGGGCCCGCGTCACCCGCCTTCAACTTTGGCTCGAAGCCCGGCGGAATTTGCACCGCCGCGCGAATTTTTTTGTCCGATATCCGCTGTTTCCAATCGGCGACGGATTCCACGATGCGCATTTTCTCCGATTGTTTGAGCTTTGCCACGATATCGGGCGAATCATCCCCGCCGATGATCATCACCGTCGGCGTTTCCTGGCGCGCCTTGGAGAAAATTCCGGCGGCAATCTTCCCCACCCCGAACATCAACGCCGGCATCAGGAGCGTGGGCACGACGACGATCGAAAAGATTGCCCGCCGGTCGCGGAGCGAATCCTTCAATTCCTTGAGATAAACCGTGAGGATATTTTTCAAGTTTATCATTTGGTTTCCCCTCCGACGATCTTGACGAAGATTTCCTCCATATCACGTTCCGCGTATCGCGTCCGAAATTCCTCCAGCGTACCTTCCGCCAGCAGCCGGCCATCGTGGATTACCCCGACTTGATCGCAGAGTTTTTCCACTTCGCTCATGACGTGCGTCGAATAAATCACAGTTTTTCCCCGGTCGCGGCACTCGCGAACGAAACGCACGATGGCCCGCGCGGCCATGACATCCAGTCCAAGCGTGGGTTCATCGAAGATCATCACCGCCGGATCGTGGATGAGCGTACGTGCGATGGAAGTTTTCTGCTTCATTCCCGTGGAAAACTTATCGCAACGCCGGTCGAGAAATTCATGCATGTCGAGCTGATCGGCCAGTTGCTTCGTCCTCTCGCGGATAAGCACCGGACTCAAGCCGTTTAATTCACCGAAATACCGGATCATCTCGCGAGCGGTCAGCCGGCCATAAAGCGCGGTGCTCGCCGCGAGAAAGCCGACATTAGCCCGCACTTGTTGCGGATCTTTAACGACATCGTAGCCGGCGAGTGTCGCTGTCCCGCTCGTTGGCTGCAGAAGCGTGGCAAGAAGGCGCAGCGTCGTGGTCTTGCCTGCGCCATTCGCGCCCAGCAGCCCATAAATCCGACCGGGCGCGCAGGTGAACGAGATGTCGTTCACGGCATAAATCACGCCACGCTTTTTATCCTTGAATGTTTTGGTGAGATGCCGGGCCTCGATCATATGCTGGTGATGTGCGTCATAGACTCATGCGGTCACGAAAATCCTGGGCTTGGCGACGGGAAAGCTCGACCTTGAGCCCGCCCTTTAATTTGACGAGCAGGCCGCCGCTGAACCATGGCTCGATGTCTTCAACCCACGCAAGATTGATCACCTGTTTGCGGTTGGCGCGGAAGAAATGTTTGGCGTCGAGTCGCTCCTCCATTGCCGTCAATGAGCGGAACAGCTGGGGTTTGTGGTCATCGAAATACAGTCGCGTGTAATTCCCCTCCGATTCAAGCAGCCGGATGTTTTTCACCGGCACAAACCAGCAGTGGTCACCTTCGCGCACGAAAACCTTGTCGTCGAGCCCCAGGCGTTCGCGATTGGCGGCTCCCTCCCCGGATCGCACCGCGTGACTCCGCAATTTTTCCATGGCGATCGCCAGCCGGTTGGGATCGACGGGTTTGAGGAGGTAATCGAGCGCATTAAACTCGAACGCCTTCACGGCAAATTCATCATATGCCGTAGTGAAAACAACCTGGGGCAATGGCGGATCGATTTTCTCCAGTAACGCAAAGCCATCGTCGCCGGGCATCTGGATATCGAGAAAAAGCAATTCGGGTTTTAATTCCGCGATTCTTTCCAGCGCCTCACCCGCATTGACCGCTTCGCCCACAATTTCGATTTCCGGATGCACCTTCAGTAAACGCCGCAGTTCGTTTCGGGCGAGACGTTCGTCATCGATCAACAAGGCTTTCATGGGTGGAGCGACTTGCAGGGCAGCGAAACTTCCGCCGTGACGCAACCCGCCGGTTCGGCCAGCAACCGCAAGGTCGCTCGTTCACCGTAAAGGAGTTTGAGCCGCTCCGACGCGTTGCGCAAACCCACGCCCGTCGATGAACCGGCCTTGGCCGACGCTTCGTTGGTTGGCGACGAAATTTCCCCCGGATTGGAAACACGAATATGCAAAACAGCCCCGGTGCATTGCGCGGAAATGGTGATCAGCCCGCCTTCACGTCGGGTGGAGATTCCGTACTTGACCGCATTTTCCACCAGCGTCTGCAGCAGCATCGGCGGCACGGGTTGCAAACGCGCTTCCTCTGCGACATCCCATCGCACGAGCAGCCGCTCCTCGTGGCGGATTTGCTCCAGCGCGAGATAATCCTGCACCGCGTCCAGTTCGTCCTTGAGCAAAACCGTTTCGACCTGGCCCGACTGCAGCGAATAGCGGAGAATGTTGGCCAGCCGGGTGACCGCCTCGCGGGCCCGCGGAGCGTCCTCGTCGATGAGCGCCCGGAGGCTGTTGAGTGAATTGAACAGGAAATGCGGGTTGACCTGCGATTTCAACGCACGCAATTCGGCTTCCTTGACATTCGCGACCAGACGCAGCTGCTCGAGTTGCATGCGCTGGATCCGATCGAGCGTATGATAAAAAAAGTAGATGCTCAACCAGCCGACCATCAGGGCTATTCCATTCAAACAGCTGACGGTCAAAATCAGTCCCACGCTATATTTCGACGGCCAGGGCAATCCCACCATGCCATAAGAATAGCCGTAGCCCGAGCCGTTCCAAAGGAATGAGAGGATTGCCGCCATCAGCAACACCCGGGGCACCAGCGCACGCCAGCCCATTTGTTTCCAACCCCGGCGCGTCATCCAGAAGCGCGCATAGTGCGTCAGCACCAAACCCATCAACGCGACCATCGCGTATGAAGCCAGTTCGGTTAACCTATCCCGATCGGCACTGGCGGAGGAGTCCGAAAACGCGTTGGAAAAATAGAGCTGCAGCCCGAGAAACGATACCCAACCACCCAATTGGCAAAGCACATACAGGCGCTCCTTGGCGCGTTGGTTTTTAGCGGACGATTCGAGTCGGGACGGCATCAACGGACCCGATTGAACCACAGGGCCATCGGAAGCGGCAAGCCCGGCGATGGGATGCTTTGGTAGGGAGAGTTCCGCTTTCACGACGCCGGTCAGGTAGCTCTAAAAACAGGACGGAATCATCCGCTATTGGATGAACGGCCCTTTGCGGAGGATGAACGGATTCAGCAGGGCTTCGTCGTAAGAGTATATTCCGTGGCACGCCGCTTGCACCGGAACGAGTACCCACAAAAAATCCCGGTCGTCGCAATCCTGCGCTTGGCGAACGCCCCGCAAAGTCTTCTGCTATTTATCCCACCCCGTGAAGCATTCCGTTTTAGTCGTTGGTAGTTTTAATCAGGATCTCGCGTTCGACGTGAAGGCGTTCCCACGTCCCGGTGACGAGGTCGTGGGCGAATTCCGCACCAGTCCCGGCGGCAAGGGTTTCAACCAGGCGGTCGCGGCCACGCGCGCCGGCGTTCCCACCCTCTTCTGCGGTGCAGTTGGGCCCGATGCCTTCGGGACAAGTGCCCGCAAATTCGCCGATGACGCCGGGATTCAGGCGCATTTCGTCAATAAACCAAAACATACGACGGGGGTGGCCGTCATCACGGTGAACGCCGGGGGTGAAAACCACATCGTGGTTTCACCGGGCGCAAATTTCGGCCTGCGTCCGCACGATATTCCCACGGCAATCGTCAAGTCCGCCCAGGTGGTCGTTTGCCAGGGCGAAACGAATTACGCCACCGCCGCGCATGTCTTGCGGATCGCGCGGCGCAGCGGTGCCATCACCGTTTTCAATCCGGCACCCATGCGCGCCGGATTCGATGTGGCGCTGCTCCGCCACAGTGAAGTGCTCATCCCGAATGAGGCGGAATTCTTCGCTCTCCTGAAATTGCGCCCGCGCGGTGCAGCGTTGCTACGAACCGCATCATTTGCCGTTCAAGATGGATTCACCGAAGATTCCCTCGCCACGCTCAAAGGCGAATTGCTCCAGCAACTCTGCCGCTCGCTCGAAGTTCCCGTTGTCATCGTCACTCTCGGCGGCCGCGGCTGTTTCGTTTCGCAACCGGACATTTTTAGGCGCATCAACGCGCACGCGGTGGAAGCGGTCGATACCACCGGCGCCGGCGATGCGTTTGTCGGCGGCTTCGCGGCCGGTTTGGTGAAGTTCAAACACAACATCTTCGAAGCCGCCAACTACGCCAGCGCCGTCGCGGCGCTTTCCGTCCTGCAACCGGGAGCCGCGCCCGCCATGCCGATCGCCCGCGAAATCGCGCGCTTTCTCAAAAAGCGCGACCACTCGTAAGGCAGGCGCTCAGTTATTGGGAATGTACCCCGAATAGCGCGGCTCAAAAAACTTTCGGGCGAAGACCGGCACGTATTGAATGACGCCGAAAACACCCAGTAGGAACAACGCATCGCGGTAAGCGCCCCCGAGAAAGATCCCAAGGATCCCGCAGGACTCCGCCAAAGCCAGACCGATAATAAACATCACGAGCGCCCGACCCGGGTCGGAGCAACGCGGCAACACCAGCCAGCGAATGATTACGCTGATGAACAGCAGGGGAAAACCGCCGAGATTGGTCAACAACTCGGCCGTTGAAGCGACGGGGAGCGGCTTGGCCCGGCCAAAGAAAAAATACAACAGACAAAGACCGGCCAACACGCCGCCCCAGATGATCCACCAGATCATCAATTGCGCCTTGATGCGCTGTGCTTCAGGTCCGGGAATCATAACTCAAGCTCCGATGGGATGCCACGTGGTCTTGAACTCAAGATGCGGACGAATCTCGTATAGGCCTTCCTGTTTGTCGGAGAACCAGTCGATCGGCTCCTCGGATTTCCGCAGGTTCACGCGTTTGACGCTATCGGCGGCAGACCGCTTCAGCTGTTCGCGTTCCCCGGCGTTCGCGCAACCGGCGATTGCGCGAAGATGCGCGTGGGTCGCAAACGTCGGCACCAATTCCTTGCGAAAACCCGTGAGCAAGTTGACGACGCCGCCCGGGAGATCGCTCGTGGCCAGCATCTCGCCCAACACGATCGCGGGATAAGGCTGCGTGGACGAGGCCAGTGCAACCACGGTATTGCCGCTCGTGATCGCGGGCGCGATGAGCGATACCAAGGCGAGCAAGGGCATCTCCTCGGGCGGGAGAATGCCGACGATGCCCATTGGCTCAGTGACCGTGAAATTAAAATAGGATGCCGCGACCGGATTCACATTGCCCAACACCTGCTCATATTTGTCGGTCCAGCCGGCGTAGTGGATGAGCCGGTCGATGGTCGCGGCAATTTCCTTGGCGGCAGAAGCCGCGCTCGCCCCGCCGACCGCCAACGCATCGGACATGTCAGCGGTGCGCGCCTCCAGCATTTCCGCGAGACGGTAAATAATCTGGCCGCGATTATACGCGGTGCGTTTCGCCCAACCCGGGCCCGCTTTCGCCGCGGCTTCGACCGCGTTGCGCAGATCCTTGCGGGTGCATTGCGGAATGTTGGCGAAGAAATTTCCGGACGTGTCCGGTAGCGAAAAGGTTCGCGCACTCTCGGAGCGGATAAACGCGCCGCCGACATAAACCTTGGGTGTCTTGGTAATGGGAAGGCGAAGTTTCATGTGGATGCAACGGTATCGGCGACAGCCTCATTGGCCGGCAGGTCGCCCTGTAAATGGATTTTTTCCTGATATACTTTGGCCACGAAAACGAAAATTCCGACGCAACCAATGGAGAGCAGGGCGTAGAAGTTGTAGTAGGACGCGCCATGCAGCTTGGTCGTGCCATCGGGATTGGCGATGAACCAATGCACCATCGCTGCAAATGCATTGCCGGCGGAAACCGACCAGAGAAACAATGCCATAATGACCGACTTCATGGTCTTCGGTGCCTGCGTGTAGGCGAACTCCAGCGCGGTGATCGACACCATGACTTCGCTTGCGGAAAGTAGCGCGTAAGCTGGAATCTGCCAGCCGATGCTCGGCTTCAATCCCGCCGCGAGTTGAGTCTCAATCCACGCGCTCACGAAAAACGAAAGACCGATGACGATTAGACCCAAACCAATTTTCCGAAGCGCGGTCAGGGGAAAAATGCGATCGATCACGGGATAAATTACGTACTGAAACAACGGGATGAATGCCAGGACCATGATGGCATTGAGTGCTTGGATCTGCGACGGAAGCCAGGTGATGCCCAGAAAATGGAGGTCCATTTTCTCCGCCTGCAACACCCATTCGCTGCCGCTCTGGTCCCAAAGAGCCCAGAACACCGCGACGAAAGCAAAAATTATCGCCAGGCGTCCAATGGTCGCCAGTCCCGTGGGATTGAATGTATCGCGAAGAAAGGCTTTCCCACCCGCCGGGATATGGGCGAACTTGTAACGACCCGACCAAAACGCGAAGGTGGCGATCAGCATCAGTACAGCCGGCACTCCAAAAGCAACGCCAGCTCCGTAATTCTCAAGCAACCACGGAATGAGTAAAATGGAGAAAAACGAACCGAAATTAATCGAAAAATAAAACCAGCCAAAGGCGCGCGAAATCAAGTGTTTGTTGTCTTCGCCAAATTGATCGCCCACATGGGAGGAGACACACGGCTTGATCCCGCCCGCTCCGAGTGCAATCAGTCCCAATCCCACTCCGAGGCCAAGCCGCGTATGATCGAGCGCCAGAACCACGCTTCCCGCGCAGTAGACTAACGATAGCCAAATGATCGTGCGATACTTGCCCCAGAAAGCGTCCGAGATAATCGCACCGAACGCTGGGAAAAAATAATTGGAGGCGCCAAACCAGTGATACCATTCGTTGGCCTCATTGTCGCTCATCACTGCTTTCGCGCCCGAACGGTCCATCAAGTACTGGGTCAAGAACACCACGAGCACCGCGCGCATCCCATAAAAATTGAAACGCTCGGCGGCTTCGTTCCCGACGATGTACGGAATGCCGGGCGGCATCTTATCCGTTTTGATCGGAGCAGTGAAAAATTTTGCGTCCGACATGACTGCTAAATGAGTTTGCAATAATCGAGCAGGCCTTGCCGGCCGCCTTCGCGACCGAAGCCGGATTCCTTGTAGCCGCCAAAAGGGGATGTTGGGTCAAATTTATTGAAGGTGTTCGCCCAGACCACACCCGCTTTGAGCTCGGTGCTCATTTTCAGGATGCGGGAACCCTTGTCGGTCCAAACGCCGGCACTGAGACCGTAGGCCGTGTTGTTGGCCTTCTCGATCGCCTCCTCCACCGTACGGAACGTGATCACACTGAGCACGGGGCCGAAAATCTCCTCCCGCGCGATCCGGTGGCTCATCGTGACATTCGAGAAAACCGTCGGACGGAAATAGTAGCCTTTCGCCGGCAGTTTGCACGGTGGCTGAAACATCGTCGCTCCTTCCCTCACTCCGGAGGCAACGAGCCGCTGAATGGTCGCCAGCTGCTCCTTCGAATTGATTGCACCGATGTCAGTGTTCTTGTCGAGCGGATCGCCCACTCGCAGCACCTTGATCCGGTTTTTCAGTTTCGCGAGCACTTCATCCGCGATCGACTCTTGGACGAGCAATCGCGAACCCGCACAACAGACGTGGCCTTGGTTGAAGAAGATTCCGTTCACAATGCCTTCCACTGCCTGGTCGATCGGCGCGTCGTCGAACACAATATTCGCCGCCTTGCCGCCGAGCTCCATTGTCATCTTTTTGTCAGTGCCGGCCAGCGAGCGCATGATGATCTTGCCAACCTCGGTCGAGCCGGTGAAAGCGACTTTCGCCGCCGTCGGATGTGTCATGACCGCTGCGCCGGTCTCGCCAAACCCGGTTACGATGTTAACCACCCCGGGCGGAAGACCGGAGTCCTGGAAAATTTCCGCCAGCTTCAGCGCCGTGACGCTCGTCGTTTCCGCAGGTTTGATGACCACGCAATTCCCCATCGCCAGCGCCGGCGCGAGTTTCCACGCGAGCATCAGCAATGGAAAATTCCACGGAATAACCTGTCCCACGACTCCCAGCGACGTCACGCGACGGCCGGGTGCGATATAGTCGAGCTTATCCGCCCAACCGGCATGATAGAAAAAATGCGCCGCCGCCATCGGCACATCGAAATCCCGCGACTCCTTGATCGGCTTCCCGCCATCCATGGTTTCGGCAACGGCAAATTCCCGCGCACGATCCTGGAGGAGACGGGCAATCCGAAAAATATACTTTGCCCGGTCGCTGCCGGCCATTTTTCCCCAGACATTCTCGTGGGCTTTCTTCGCCGCTTTGTAGGCGGCGTCGACGTCCCTCCCATCCGCCAAGGCAATCTCGGCCAGATTCGTCTCGTTCGCGGGATTGATGGAGTCGAAATATTTTGCGGCAATCGGCGCGACGAATTCCCCCTCAATGAACAGTTCGTAGCGGGATTTCAGCTTGGGGTCGGCCGTCTCGGGCGCGGGATCTAATTGCCAGAGATCGCCAAAAATGAGTTCCGGCTGCGCGCGACCGCGCGGGGTTTGCTTCGCGATGGATTTGGCCATGGGAAAAATCAGTAGGATTCTGCCGCCTCACTGAAATAGTAAGGGGCTTGATAGGCACCGGTCTTTTGTTTTTCGATCTGCCGCAGGAGATCGTTAAGCAGCGATGAGGCGCCAAAACGATAACGGGTATTATTCAACCACTCGTCGCCCAGCGTTTCCTTCACCGCGATCAGGAATTGCAACGCCTGTTTCGCCGTGCGAATCCCGCCAGCCGGTTTCATCGCAATCGGAACACCGGTCGCAAGATAGAAGTCGCGGATCGCGTCGATCATCACCTGGTTGTTTCCGAGCGTGGCGTTGAGGGACGTCTTGCCCGTGCTGGTCTTGATGAAGTCGTTCGGCCGCAAAACGCGCATCGCGAGAAAAGAGACGGCGCGAATGTTGTCGTAGGTTTCAAGTTCGCTCACCTCGAGGATGACCTTGAGCGTGGCGGTCCCGCAGGTGTCGCGAATCGCGGCAATTTCATCCTGCACCAATCGATATTCGCCGGACAGAAACGCCCCGCGGTTGATCACCATGTCGATTTCATCCGCGCCGGCGGACACCGCGGCGGTTACTTCGGCGAGTCGCGTCTTTAGGGGTGCCTGCCCCGAGGGAAACGCGGTGGCGACCGAGGCAATGCGGACCGGAGAGTTCGATCCGAGTGCCCGCCGCGCATATTTCACCATCGAAGGATAAACGCAGACGGCGGCAACCGCGGGAATGGTCGGGTCGTCGTGCGGCTGGAGGGCCTTTTGGCAGAGCGACTCCACCTTGCCCGGTGTGTCCTTACCCTCGAGGGTGGTAAGGTCGACCATCGAAGCAGCGAGTTTCAGGCCGAAAAGCTTCGCGGAATTTTTTATGCTGCGCGCGGTGTATTTGGCCACGCGCTCTTCCACGCCAACAAAGTCGACCGGACCAACGTCATCGAGCAAACGACGGAATGCAGCTTGGGCGCGCAGTGGCATGGGCCGCGAATATCCCTCCAAAATGCGCTTATAACAATGTCAAAGTCGAGCTGACGACCGGCGCTTTATCTCCGGCTCCGCAGTTCGAGCGCCGTCTCAATTGCTTTTCAAGTGAGGTCCGAAATCGACCAACTCCATTTCAAATACCAAGGTGGCATCGCGCGGAATCGCCGGTGGTTTGCCCCGCGCGCCGTAACCCATTTCGGACGGCACAATCAAAATCCATTTCTCGCCTTTGTGCATTTTTTGAAGTGCCTCCTCCCATCCGTCGATCAATTCACCACGACCGAGCCGCGTAACCAGCGGGTGATCGCGATCAGAAGTTTCATCGAATACACTGCCGTCTAACAGCATGCCCTTGTAGATGACCGCGACCATGCTGCCCGGCACCGGGCTCGGCCCGTCCTTTTGGCCCGGTTGCACCACGACATAACGCAGGCAAGTATAGGTGCGCTTGGCATTCGGCCATTTTTTCTCGACGATATCGCGATCGTCGGCCGGCAGCTTTTCGCGCTGCGCATACAATGACGGAGCGCCGGAAACCAGCAGCAGAAGTGAAACAAAGAACAGGCGATGGATAAGGTTGGGTTTGTTCACGGCTTTTTTGAAGGGAGAATAACACGAAACGTAGGTGCCGATGGTGGCGGCGTCGAGGATTGTTCGCCGGTTACTGGTACCTTGGTCGTCTTGACCGTGGGGATATCCGCCGGGTTCGGTGAAGCGACGGTGGGCATGGCGGTCGTAACCGCAGTTTTAAATTCATCCGGATGGGCGGCAAAACCCTGCTCGATCAACTCAATGGCCTTGCGATCACGTGCCCTTCCCATGTCGATCTGACGATTTGGTCCGAATGAATCCATGATCACCACGATGATGCGACGTCCATCACGTTCGGCTGTGGCGCTCAGACAATAACCGGCGCCACCAGTGTAGCCAGTCTTCAAGCCGTCAACTCCAGCGACTTTCCCAAGGAGATTATTGTGATTCCGCATGTGCAACGGGCCACCCTTCCGATCCGCGCCAAAATCCCGGGTTCGCACAGAAGTGTAACGAAGGACATCGGTATTCTTCAAAAGGTAACGGCACAAGATCGCGAAATCGCGCGGTGTCGTCAGATCGCCATCCGCAATTCGCCGGGACGGTGGCGGCAAACCGTGAGGAGAACGAAAAAGCGTGCGAGTCATGCCGAGTTCCCGCGCTTTCGCGTTCATCAAATCAACAAACGCCGGCACCGAGCCGCCCGCGGTTCGCGCGAGTGCGTGCGCCGCATCGTTCGCGGACTGGATCATCATGGCGTAAATCAATTCCTCGACCGGAAACGTTTCGCGCGGGTCGAGATAAACCTGCGTGCCGCCCATCTTCGCGTCCTCGGGCGCAATTTTGACGGGCGTCTGGAGCGTGACGGCACCACTGGAGAGTTTGTCGTACAGGACGGCGAATGTCATGAGCTTGGTCATGCTGGCCGGCGGAGTTTGCATGTCCGCGCCGTCCTCCAGCAAAACCCGTCCGGTCGCTGCGTCGGTTACAATGTACCCGCTATAACCCTTGGAGGTGTTCTTATCAGTCTTGTGGGCGGCGAAAGCGGCGGCGTAGCTTGCGAGGAAAAAGGAGACGATGATAAGCCGGTGACGCGTGATCATGGGAAAGCGCCAAGGCAGCGCGCCGAAACGCACGAAGCAAATATATTTGCGAAGAATTAATCGCGGGCGATCGCAGGATGAGCGGCGATCCGGTTCATCGCGCGCCGTAACAGGGTTCGCCCCGGTTCGATCCGATGCCACGGGGAAGCTCCCGAGGGGTGCGGGAGTGGAATGCAATCGGTGGAATGCCCGCGATAGTCGATCCGAAGACATTCCCCGATCAGGAGATTGAGTGAAGTCACGGGAAGAAACTGGCTGATGGCCAGTTTCCCCACCGGCAAAACGAGCTCAGGCTTAAGCAACGCAAATTCAGCCTCGAGCCATCGCGAACACGCGGCAATTTCCTCCTGATCAGGAACTCGATCACCGCCGCCGTCCTTCTTACCCGGGAAACAACGACAAACCGCAGCGAAATAAATCCGATCCCGAGTTTCCTCTTCCGTCCAACCCACCGCCTCGCGAAACCATTGGAAAAGAGTGCGTCCGGCAGTCCAAGCGAAAGGGCGGCCGAGTTTCGGCTCCTTGTCGCCCGGTGCCTGACCCACAAGAATGACCCCTCCACTCACCGGGCGGCCGACGACGGCAGGGCGATGCATGCGGGGACAAACAGCACATGCCTCGATCCGCGCAAGATGCTCTTTCATCTCGGTCGGCGGCGGCTTCATTCGTATCATGCTGCGACCACTCCGGCCAAAATCACAAAATAAAAAAGCGGAGTCGAGAAGACTCCGCTTGAATTGAAAAATCGGTTCGCGAATGCGAAAGCGATATTAGTAGCGACCGCCACCACCGCCGCCGCCGCCGCCGTAGCCACCACGACCGCCCCGGCCACCGCCGCCGCCGCCGAAGCCACGACGTTCGCCGCCGAAGCCGCCACGACCGCCGCCACCGCCGAAGCCGCCACCTGGACGCTCTTCCTTGGGACGGGCTTCATTAACCGTGAGAGCGCGGCCACCGAGATCGGTGCCGTTCATCTTCTCAGTCGCGAGCTTGGCTTCATCAGCTGTGCCCATGGTAACGAAAGCGAAACCGCGCGGACGACCGGTCATCTTGTCCATGGCGACATAAAGGTCGGTCACAGAACCAAATTGGCTGAAGGCCGAGCGCAGCTCGTCTTCGGTGGTGTTAAACGATAGGTTTCCAACGTAGAGTTTGGAATTGCTCATGTGATAATTCGTAGATCCTTCGCTATCTGCCAGTCCGTTCCCACCTTGGGTTTCGAAATCATCACTTAAGCCTGACGCTCAGCCTACGACTCACCAGATCCTGTCATCTAAACGCTATCTCTAACGAGAGTGGTAAGAACGTCCAGCGAAGGGGCAAACGCAAGGCAATTGTGGCCGTTTGGAAACCACCCTAGACGATGCCGAAATGCGGAATTGAGCGGGTTGATGAAACCCGGGGGCTGGCGCAACCAAACCCCTCTCGATTTCGAGATCATCCAGTGGGTTGATTTCATTTCCAGGAAAATGGTGCAATCCGGCGATTTACTTGCGTTGACAGATCAATCAATGATAGCTTTATAAATTAAAACGAACGTTTGATTCTATTGTGGAAACATCTGAAAATAAATCAGTAAAAGGGATTTTAGAATCAGCCGAATCTTTATTTTCAACGAAGGGCTATGATGGTACCTCGATTCGAGACGTCGTCAAGATGGCCAAGGTCAACTTGGCGGCGGTTAACTACCATTTCGGAAACAAAGAATCCCTATATTGCGAGATTTTACGCCGGCGGCTGAGGTCGATAAATCAACGTCGGCTGGAAAAGTTGGGGAGTGCTATTGAAGTCGCCGGCGACAACCCGATTCCGTTGACTCTCATCATCGATATCTTGGCCCGTCCTCTTTTTGAACCGGGCAACAATACGAAAGAGAAAAATGGGCGTTCGTCGCGCTTGATCGGTCGCAGCACCGTTGAACCACTACCTTTTACACAAGAGCTTCTGGCGACCGAGCTTCATCTGATTACGAGCCATTTTTCGCGGGCCATTCGAAAACACGTAATAAACCTTCAACCGGCGGAATTCATGTGGAGGCTCAATTTCGTTATCGGCGCGATGCATCATACATTGGCCACCCTGCATCAGATGACTACTCTCACTCGCGGTCTCTGCCAAAACGACGACTACGAAGGCGCGTTGCGCCACTTTACACAATTTGCGGTGGATACATTCACGACTCCACCGCGGAGGTCATGATTATGATTCTCTTCGGGAGGATGCTCAATAAATAGGGTTTAAACCTTTGTAAACCGGGAGTTATGGGCAAATCACTTACGCATAGAAAAATAGGGCGAGGCTAAAGCTAATATTGAATGTAATTTAGGGTTTTAGACCGTTCGAACTCGATCTGAAGCTTGCGGTAGGGAGCAAAGTACTTCTTTTCCAGAGTGGCGGCCATCGGTACTGACCATACTTTTGCCGCAGGAGGGCTCGCGATGCGCTAATCGCTGTTGCGACCACCTCTTTGGAACAACTTGCCTCTTCAGCTCTCTGAGGAGGCTCCGAAAATACCAAGCAAATGATCGCGGCTGTTATCGTTCTATCGTTAATATCTCTTTTGGTGGCTACCGATTCGGAGCCCGAGGGTACGGCCATTCCCGCAAACCCGGAACCGCCATTGCGCCCAAGAAAGAAAATCGCGCCAAAACAGCCGGTTCCGCAATCTGACCGTATCGCCGCTTAACCGCAGTGAGCTGTTTTGGGCAGCATCTGACGGCCATAAAAAAGCCGGCCCGCAATTGGGCCGGCTGCAGAAAAGAGAGATTCACTCTTAGAAGGTATAGGTGAACGTCGCGCGGAATTCGCGGGGATTGCCCACGGCGATGGCGGTACGGCTGCCACCCACGGCGATATAATCCTTGTCCAACACATTGTTGGCCTGCACACGAGCGACCCAGGTTTTTGCCTTGTAGGAGACGCCCACATTTACCAATACCCGCCCGTCGTACTTGTAGGACGCTTCCTGTGGAACGAATCCTGCGGCAACACCGGGATAAGTCTGCGTCACGCCGGCCAGCGGTTTCGTCGTGGTGAGCGCGGTGACGCTTTCACCCACCATGTCAGATTTGGAATCGACACCGATGTTCACGCCGAAACCATTCAACGCACCTTCGGTGAAATGATAGTCGGCAAACGCCGCCCAGATATGATCGGGAACCGCACGGATGCGAACCCCGGTCGGCTGACGATAGATGTAAGACGATAGATTTCCGATCAAGGTAAGATTCTTGTTTACCACGTAGCTACCCTCAGCTTCCCACCCCTTCGAATTGACGTCGAGAAACGTGCTGGTCGGAAGTAAGTTGGCCGCGGCTTGATTGCCTTGCGAAACCAGAACGTAATATTCGCTGTTCGGTACCGCATAGTTCGTTTGCGTAATATCGAAATGCGCAATTGAGAAAGTCAGTTTGTCTCCCAACAGGGACCCCTTCAAACCGAATTCATCCTGTTCGCCATTTGACGGCTTGTACGTTGACGTGAAATTTCCGGCCTGCAGCGAACCGGGCATCGTGTCACCGGAGCTGTTATGACTGAAGAAGAATGACAACGGTTTGATCGGACGGAGGACCACGCCGTAGCTGGCCGCAGTGCTGGAGATACCGAGTGTCCGATCGCTGGGTACCGGAATATTGGTAGTGTCCGTGCGCGTCAGGGTACCGAAGTACCGGGAAACGCCGCCCGAAAGCAACAATCGATCCTGAAAGAAACCCGCATTTTCCTGAGCGTAGAACTGCAGCTCTTGCAGCTTCGCGTCCCTCGCTTGGGTTAAGGTAGTGAACGCATAAGGCGTGTAGGTGATGTTGCTCAGACCGGCCGCCGTATCAGGAACGTCAGGACCTTGGGAAGCACCCGCCCAGCTTCTCCATTTCGTCTTGGAAAAATTCGCGGCGAGGCCGGCGATGGTCGTGGACTTGATGAAGCTGCTTTCGAACTTGCCGGCGTAATCATTGCGAAGATGGGCCTCGTCATATTCGAGGTGATCGCTGCCGTTGATGCGACGGAAGACCCACGTGCTCGGATCGGGAATCGGCGTAAGCGTCTTCGTCGCAATCGCAACTGGGCCGGAATTGTCGACCGTCCAAGTTACACCCGGTTCATATTTGCCGGTATAGGGATCGCGGGTGGGATTAAAAGCGGTGAGGACGCCGTTAACCGGCCAGAAAATGGCGGCACTGCTGCCACCCTGGTCTTTGCGAACGACCTGGTCGCCCGAAACCATCAATCGCGAGGTAATGTGGTCATTCAGGGTCGTGAGCAATTCAAGCGTAAGACGCGCGGTGTCACGAATACGATGGTCCTGATCGCTGCCGAAGCTAAAATCGCGGGGCAGTCCGCGGGCAATCACCGCGTTGTCGTCACTGCCGACTGCGGGATCAATTGGAACCGAGATGGCCGGGCTCTCGTCGTTGTGAACGAATTCTGCTTTCGCGATCAACTTCGATGTCGGCGAGAGTTCCCAACTGATCGAGGGTGCGAACATGTAACCCTTACGGAAAAAATTTTTCTGGTAGCCGTCGCTGTTCCAATAGGCCGCCACCACGCGCCCAGCGATGCCGTCTTTCTGTGAGATAATCCGGTTAATGTCCGTGCTGATTGCGTCGCCGATATATTGCGCCAGCTCGAGCGTCGCCGACGCCTGGTCCTTCATGATCGGCGATTTGGTGATGGGATTGAATTGACCACCGGGAGCACCACCGGGAACCAGAATGGCGTTTGGTCCCTTGATGATTTCGATGCGCTCAATGTTATAAGGCGCCATCGACATGCTGTACCCATCCTCACCGGAGATCACCATGCCATCGACGAACTCGTGGGAAACTTGGAAACCGCGAATGGTGTAGCGATCGCCCCCAACCGGAAGCGTGGACTCGACCACCGGCGTAATGTATTTCGCCGCGTCGAGCATGCGCTGGCTCATCGTGTCCTTGATAAAGTCATTCGTGACGACAGAAACCGTCTGCGGAATGTCCTGCAGATCCATGGCCACGCGGGTTCCGGACAGAGCCTGCTTGGAAACATATGGGTTGGCCGGAGTTTCACTGATCACAAACGCCGGCAGCTGGATCACTTCCTTCGACGCGTCTGTCTTGTCAGGCGTGGGAGCGGATTGCGCACGCATCGACGGGATGGCGGCAATAGTCACAGTGGCTGCGGCGGTCAGAATCAAGAGTCGCCAGCCGATGGGCCGGGACGCCAGGGTTTGAACATGATTCATCGGATTCATTTCCTAGGGTGGTTGGATGTGGTGGACCGCGGGGGTGATCCGCAGACCGGATACGAACGACGTTGCGCACAAGGTGGGTGACGCAACGATGACTTCCCGGTGTGCTAAGTTACATTCGGTCCGGCACTCCTAATGATTTCTGACAGTACGCAAATTTGCCGAATTTCATTGCTGGTGATTTCCTACACCGCTGCGCATCGTCCCCTTCACGCCATCAAAAAGATAATGTTCGTTCGCCTCTTTCTCTCCGCCATTTTTTCTCTTCCCGTCTTGCACGCCTCGATTCCGGGCGAGCTGATGCAACGGGCTGGTGCCGCGGAAGCCCGGCAAGATTCGCGTAGCGCGCTCGAACTGTATCAACGCGCGGATCGGAACGCTCCCGACAATCCAATCATTCTACAAAAAATTGCCCGGCAATATTCTGATCTGGTCGCAGAGCAGTCGGACATCGCCGGGAAAAAACACTATGCCGAAATCGCGTTGGAATATTCCCAGCGCGCAGTCGCGCTCGATCCTCAAAATGCCGTCAACGTATTGTCGCTGGCCGTGTGTCACGGCAAACTCGCGCTCTATGGCGATACCCGTGAAAAGGTAAAATACTCCCGGCTCGTCTGGGAGGAAACGCAACGCGCATTGGCCCTGGACCCCAATTATGCGTGGGCCCATCATGTGCTCGGGCGCTGGAATTACGAGGTCGCCACACTGAATGGAGTTTCGAAATTTTTCGTGAAGCTGTTCTATAGCGAGCTGCCTCCGGCCTCGGTCAACGAAGGGGTTCGACAACTCCAAATCGCGACCAAACTGGAACCGGACGAATTAAGTCACTGGCTCGAGCTGGGCTTCGCTTACCTCGCGGCGGGAGAAAACGACCAAGCGCGCTCGCAATGGAATCACTGTCTCGCGATGCATTCACGCGGCGTCTATGACGACCTCGCCATGAAGAGAGCCCGCGCCGAGCTGGCCAAATTGGATTGAACCACTCCCACGCGCTCGTCTTCTCAAACGCGCGCGCTGGTTTTCAGCGCAGCGCCTGCACGACGAGTTTTTCGTATTCGTCTTTCGGCATCGCACCCACCTTTCGATTGACGATCCGGCCTTCGCGACTGATTAAGAAGGTGGTCGGGATGGCATCGAGCCCACCAAAAACGTCGCCAATGCTATCGTCGGCCATTGCAACGGTGTAATTCATGCCTTTAGCTTGGACGAATTTCCTAACATACTCCGGCTTTTTCTGATCAACGGAAACACCCACGATCACCAAGCCCTGCGATCCATATTTTTTCTGCAATTCAATATAGCCGGGGATTTCTCCGATGCAGGGCACGCACCACGTCGCCCAGAAATCCAACACCACCACTTTCCCCTTGAGCTCGGCTGAGCCGACTTCGTGACCATTGAGATCCGTGAGTTTCCAAGCCGGTTCAATCTGATTAACCATGGCAGGCGTATCGTCAGCCCGCACCAACTGACTCGCAAAAAACAAGGCCGCTGCAGCCATCCCAATCCACGGAGTTAATGACAAAAAATTTGAGGATTTCATGGTGGTAAGAGCCACCAACTTCCCACTTCTTCCCGAAAAACGCAAACGGGCTGCGCGGACGCGAAAACTCAGGCGTTCGTTATCTCGACGTTCAGGACATCGATGAATTTCTTCATTGCCGGAGTCAGCACGCGACCCTTGCGATGCATGATCGCCAGCGGTCGGGTGAACTCCTTTCCCTTGAAATTAATTGTGACCAGCGTCCCCTGCCGCACCTCCTGCAACACGGTGGCCTGCGGGACGATCGCGATGCCGTGATCGATTTCCACCGCGCGCTTCACCGTCTCAATGTTGTCGAACTCCATCACCGGCGTAATTTCCAATTTGTAGTCACGGAAAATCTGATCGACTGCCTTCCGGGTCGGAATGTCCGGATCGAAACCGATGAATTTGTGCGCCGCCAAGGTTTTTATGTCCACATCCTCTTCCTTCGCCAGTGGATGATTGGGATTCGCGATCAAGATCAGCCGGTCGTTGCGGAATGGAATCATCTCGATCTGTCGCGTCCGTTGCGGAAACGCCACCAGGCCAAAATCCACCGAATTGTGGAGAATATCTTCGTAAACGAGATTCGAACGGCGGTATTCGATCCGCACATTCACCGAGGGAAAATCGTGCAGGAATTTTTTGATATAAGGCGGAAGCTCGTGCAGCCCGATCGAATAAATTGTCGAAATCCGGATGGTCCCGCTGATTACCTTTTTCATTTCCTGCAGTTCGCTCTGCAGTTTTTCGTAACCATGCAAAATCTCCTTCGCCGCCTCGTAGATTCGCTGCCCTTCACGGGTGAGATTAAACTGCTTCTGACTCCGATCGATCATCAGCGTTTTAAACGTGCGCTCCATCGAGCGGGCCTGTTGGCTGACCGCCGATTGGGTAATGCCATTCAATTTCGCGGCCTTGGAGAAACTTTTGGTTTCGACCAAATCGGCGAAGATTTTGAAGTTTTCGATTTGCATGCGGCGTTCGTTGTTGGAACCACCATAATAAATACTAATCAGCAAGCCATCCCAAAAGCGCGAATCAGTTATGCTTATTGACTACACCTTATTCCAGCAGAGGGTGGACGAATTGCGTGAGCGCGTTCGCGCGTCGTGCACCGCGGCGGGACGCAATCCTCGCGACATTGCAATTTTGCCCGTAACGAAAAATCATCCGGCCGCAGCAGTTGAATACGCCGCGCGATCCGGTTTCATGAGCGTGGGCGAAAATCGCGTGCAGGAAGCAGTGGAAAAGCGTGCGCAAACATCGGTCGCAGTGCACTGGGAGCTGATCGGACATTTACAGTCAAACAAAGCCAGGCTGGCCGCCGCGAATTTCCAGCGCATCCAAAGCGTGGACAGCGAAAAACTGCTCGCCGCGCTCGATCGCGCCGCATGTGAGACAGGCACGCCGCTCTCGATTCTGTTACAGGTCAACGCCGGCAACGATCCGGCAAAGTTTGGCGTCGAGCCCGGAGACGCACCGCGTCTGCTTGAATTGGCGTTGACCAAATCGCATTTGAAAGTGGACGGACTCATGACGATCGCCCCGCTCGCGGACGATCCGAGCGTCGCCCGCCGCACGTTTGCCAACCTTCGATCGATTCGCGATCAACTCGTGGCGCAACTGGGCGCACCCTTGCGTGAACTCTCGATGGGCATGAGTGGGGATCTCGATGCAGCCATCGCCGAAGGCAGCACGATGATCCGCGTCGGCAGTGCACTGTTCGGGCCGAGAACCTGAACGGAAAGTTCCAGAAAAATCTTCAAAAAGCCGAAACTTTCCAAGTTGCACTGACCACTGAAGGTCATTGGGTGATTTCCGTGGAAGCGCAAAAGATCGCGGATTCGGAAAGAAAAGCGCTGGTCGCGTTGTTGGACGATCCCTCGCCCGCCGTGCGACAGGCATTGCGTACCCGTTTCGCCGAGCGCGGAAAAGCGAGCGCCGATTTTCTCCAGGAACTGGCGCGCCAATCGGATTCTGCGGTCGCGAAACATGCCTCGCAATATCTGCGTGAACTGAACTTCACTGATCCCGTCAGCGAATTCCGCGACTTCATCCATTCGCTCAACTACGAGCTGGAAACCGGCGCGATCTTGCTGGCCCGCACAGTGAATCCCGGCGTGGACGTGGGCGCAGTTTGCCTGAAACTGGACGCGATGGCCGCGCGTTGTCGTGAACTCATCGCGGAACCCGCCACCGCCCGCGAAAAATGTCGCGTGCTCAATCGCGTGCTCTTTCACGAAAACGGTTTGCGTGGCAATGCCGACAATTACTCGGATCCATTGAACAGTTTTCTTGATCAAGTGCTGATCCGCCGGAAAGGAATCCCGATTTCCCTGTCGATCGTTTACCTGCTCGTCGCGGAACGAGTCGGCTTACAACTGGAGCCCGTCGGCCTGCCCGGCCACTTCATGGTCGGCTGTTTCGAGGAATCCGCGCCCTTCTTCATCGATACCTTCAACGCCGGTTTGTTGCTGAGCGCGGAAGAGACGTTCGACCTGCTCAAGGAAGGCAGCGCCAACGCCTCCATCATCGATCTCGCGCCGACGCCGGTGCGCGAAGTCCTCAGCCGCTGCTGCCGCAATCTGGTCAGGCAATATACCGACTCGGAACAGCCCGCGCAGGCCCAGCTGTTTGCCGGTTTTGTCGCCGAATTCGAAGCCGCGTACGAACGCAACGCCTCCTGACAGAATCGGCTCGTTCTCGTCCGTGAAGTGGGCTTTGCTAGGTCGTTCAATGAACGTCGACACAGAACGCACATACGGTTTGAACGAGTTGGAATATTGGCCGTTGTGCCTAAACGAAGACGGACAATTAAATCGGTGGCCTTTCGATGGCGTCGCTTTGGCAGTCATTGGCAGCCCAATTGATCATTCGCTCAGCCCGGTAATGCACAACGCGGCGCTCGCTGAACTCGCGAAAGCAAAACCCGAGTTTGCGAAATGGCGCTACTTCAAATTTAAAATTGCGTCCAACGAGTTGGAAGGCGCACTCCGAGTTTTCCATGAGAAGCAATTTCGCGGTTTAAACCTGACCGTCCCACACAAGGCACTTGTCGTACCGAACCTTGAGATAAAAGATTCTTTCGTGCAAGTTGCGGGAGCCGCTAACACGCTTCTATTTACTGAAACTTGGTGGAGAGGATACAACACCGACGGGATTGGATTATCCGCCGCGTTACGCAATGATTTAGCGGTCGAATTGACCGGAGCTGAGATCATTTTGTTGGGTGCTGGTGGTGCCGCCCGAGCTGCTGCTGCCGAATGTTTACGCAACCAGTGTGCGTCGCTCTGGATTGGAAATCGCACGCAAATCTTGCGCGATAAGCTCGTTGACGAGCTTAGAACGACTTACCCCGGGCAACATAATATTCACCCTTTCAGTTTAAAATACGGTCAAAACGAAAAGCTACCCGCACAATCCATAGTGATCAATGCCACTTCGCTGGGATTGGAACCCGAAGACGATTCTCCTTTGGATTTGGAAAAAATTCCCAGACCCATGCACGTGTTCGATATGATCTACCGTCCCGCGCAAACTGCCTTATTGCGGCAGGCCGCAACTTTGGGCATCCCAAATTCCAACGGACTTTCTATGCTGGTCCACCAAGGGGCCGCCTCACTTGAAATTTGGACCGGTGAAAAAGCGCCGATTGAAACGATGGATCAAGCCGTTCGCCGGGCATTAAACTGATTTCCCATGATCCCCACTTGGCAAGAAATTTCCCATATTGTTCCCCCGTGGTTTTTTCCGGTGTGGGTCGGACTCGTCGGCGCTTGTGTCGGGAGTTTTCTCAACGTGTGCATCTATCGCATTCCAAAGGAAGAATCGGTCGTGAAGCCACGATCACACTGCGGCTGTGGAAAACTCATCGCTTGGTACGATAACATTCCAATTCTCAGCTGGCTTATCCTGCGCGGTCGCGCCCGTTGCTGCGGACGACCCTTCAGCTTCCGTTATCCCGCCATTGAATTCCTGACGGCCGCCCTCTTCGTGATTTGCTGGCTGCAATTTTCCCCCGGCAAAGCCGTCGCTGTCATGGTGCTTTGTGCAATCGTGATCTGCGCGCTTTTTATCGATCGGGATCACATGATCATTCCCGAAGTGTTCACGATTGGGGGTGCTGCCGTCGGCCTTTTTTTGTCATTCGCGCTGCCGGCACTCCACGGCCAGACTCACGACTTGTTCCTCATCTCGAGCATTCGATCGGTCCAACAATCGGTGCTCGGTCTCTTCGTCGGCTCCGCGCTCGTGCTGTGGATTGCGCTGTTCGCCGAGGCGATCTTGAAAAAAGAGGCAATGGGGTTTGGCGATGTTAAATTCCTCGGGGCGCTCGGGGCCTTTGTTGGCTGGAAAGGCGCGGTCTTCGGCATGTTCGGTGGTGCCATGCTTGGCTGCGTTTGGTTTATCGTCGCGATGCTCGTCCAGAAAATCACCGGCAAAAAGGCCGCGGCGGGGTTACGCGCGGAAAACCCGGACGGAACGCCAGCCGAACTCGGACTGGGCGCGCACGTGCCTTTCGGACCAATGCTCGGTGTAGCCGCGCTGATTTATCTCTTCGGTGCCCACCGCTGGGTGGACGCCTACTTCAACGAACTCCAATCACTTTTTTGAGTCGTCTTCCCCGGCGCTGAATTCCGGTGGAACCACGCCCGCGTTGCCTTGGATCAGGAGTCGAAGCAGGTACGCCATGCATTCCTCGCGGGTCTTCTTTCGCTCGATGGCAAGTTGATCGGCGCGCTTGAGCAATTGCCTCGCCATCGCCTCGGCCTGAGGTGGTGCCGCCCCCAGCTTTCCGCAAAGCTCCGTGAGTCTGGCTAGCTCGTCCATAATTCAGCATCATAGCTCGATTTCGTTCCCGGTTCAAAAGTAAATCCGGCTTTCTCGTCCAAGCCGAGTCGTGTGAGCATCGCCAGCGCGACAAATCCCTCGCCGCTCGAAACCGCGGACCGAATCTCGCCGGCTTTTTTTTCTCCCTGAAAAAGCGGCGTTCCCATTTTTGGTGCCGGGCCCTCGCCTCGCACCCGCTGCAAGTGCCGCCGCACCTGGCCCAAATTTTTCAACCGCGCCATCACTTCCTGCCCAAGGTAACAGCCTTTCGTAAATGAAATCGCCTCCTGTTCCAAACCCGCCTCGTTCGGCAAATCGCCCGGGCCGATGTCCTGGGGCACCGAAGGAATTCCTGACGAAATCCGCGCCAGCTCCATTTCCTCCGGCCCTACTTCGGTACCGCCAGCGGCAAGCAATCGCTTTTGCCATTCCGCCACCACCGTTTCGGAACCGATGATTTCATAGTTTTCCGAAGCACTTCGGCGACCGCGAAAAATCCACCCCCCGTCGATCTGACTAAATTTCCCTGGATCCGGTAATGCGCCCAACCGCGCCGCGAGCAGCTCTCCGCCCGTTTCGTTTTGGCGCACAACCAAACCGCGCACCTCGTCCGTCTGGTCCTCAATCACGACATCGTCCGCGATGATGTACTGTTCCAGCCTTTGAACAATGGTCGCGGCCGACGAGTAGTCGCTCAACACGCGAAACTGATTCTCCGACTCCCTCAAAACGTGACTGTCCGCGAGCACCTTTCCCTTCTGATTTAACCACAATCCATAGGTCGCGGAACCAGGTGGTCCTTTCAGATCATTGGTGAATTGGCCTTGAAGAAAACCAAACACATCCTCGCCGGTTATTTTCAGCCAAGTTGGCGGTCGAAAACCACAGAGCGATGCAAAATAATTTCCCACAAATAATGTTTATATCCAGTTCATCCATAAATGGTAGGCACAAGATTCAATAATCTTATGATCTTCCATTTGACGAACCGAGGAAACCAACTAACTATATTGCAGTCAACTAACACTTCTCCCGCATAGCGGGAGTTTTGGGGTAACTAAGAAAGCAATGGCCGGTCGCTTAGGGGTAGGCGACCGGCCTTTTCTTTGCCCAAATTCTTGGCTCTCACAGAGAGCAAGACTTGATCCCTGCCGCTGAACCACGACAAGCTCGCCCTTCATGCAGAAAACTTCCGATATCAATGTCGTCGAAACCCGCGCCCTGCCTTCGCCCGCAGCCCTCCTCGCGGAATTGCCCAAAACCGAGCTTCAGTCCGAATTCGTCACGCGCACCCGCGGTGATATTCGCCGGGTGATCTTTACCGACGACAAACGATTCCTCCTGATCGTCGGTCCCTGTTCCATTCACGATCTCGACGCGGGTCGCGACTACGCAAAAAAACTTGCCGCCCTTTCGCACGAAGTTTCCGACCGCGTATTGATTGTGATGCGGGTTTATTTTGAAAAACCGCGCACCACCGTCGGATGGAAAGGCCTGATCATGGATCCGCACTTGGACGGTTCCCACGACATCGCGACCGGCCTGCGCCTCGCCCGTACTTTCTTGCGCGATGTGCTCGATCTCGGTTTGCCGACCGCCACCGAACTGCTCGATCCGATCACTCCGCAGTACATCGCCGACCTGATCTGCTGGTCCGCGATCGGCGCTCGCACCGCCGAGTCGCAAACGCACCGTCAAATGGCCTCGGGCCTTTCGATGCCACTCGGTTTCAAAAACGGCACAGACGGCTCAATTCCGACCGCCATCAATGCGATCAAGGCCGCCGCCCAACCGCATACTTTCCTGGGAATTAATTTGGACGGCTCCGCGTCCGCCATCGTCACACGCGGCAATCCCGATTGCCACGTGGTCTTGCGCGGCGGCACTTCCGGCCCCAATTACCAGCCCGCCCACATCGCCCAAGCCGAGCAATTGCTGGCGAAAGCCGGCCTGACCAAATCGATTCTGGTCGATTGCTCCCACGATAACTCCGCCAAACAGCCCGAGCGGCAACCTGAGGTGATGCGGGAAATTCTCGCGCAGATCAAAGCGGGCAATACCTCGATCATGGGTGCGATGGTGGAAAGCAATCTCGAGGCCGGCAGCCAGCCCTTCCCTCAGCCCAAGGATAAACTTCGTTACGGCGTGTCGATCACCGACGCCTGCATCGATTGGAACACGACGGAATCCCTCGTCCGGGAAATTCACTCGGCGCTGACTCCGCGGTTCGCCTGACCGTCCACTTGGACAACTCACCAGGAAATTCTAAGCCGAAGTAGCCTCCGTTTAATCGATCCACGTCGAAAATAATTTCGTGTTTTTCCGCCGCTCCCTGATTACGCTTTTCTTTCTATGAAGACCCCCATCCGTGTCGCAGTTACCGGTGCCGCCGGCCAGATTGGCTACTCGCTCCTTTTTCGCATCGCTTCCGGTGCCATGTTCGGACCAGACCAACCGGTCATCCTCCAACTCATCGAGGCTCCGATCGAAAAAGCCCTGAAAGCACTCGAAGGTGTCGCCATGGAACTCGACGACTGCGCGTTTCCCCTGCTCAAGGGCATCGTGCAAACCGACAAGGCCGAGGTCGGCTTCAAGGACGCCAACTGGTGTCTGCTCGTCGGCGCCAAACCGCGCGGTCCGGGCATGGAGCGCGCCGATTTGCTCAAGGACAACGGCAAGATTTTTATTGGGCAGGGTCAGATCATTGACACCGTCGCCGCCGCAGACGCGCGGGTCGCGGTCGTCGGCAATCCCGCCAACACTAATTGCATGATCGCCGCCAGCCAGGCCAAACGCCTGACCGCTGATCGCTTTACCGCCATGGTGCGACTCGATCAAAATCGCGCGCAAAGCCAGCTCGCTAAAAAAGCCGGCGTTGATCTCACCGCCGTCAAAGACATCTTCATTTACGGCAACCACAGCCCGACGATGTTCCCGGCCTTCGCCCACGCCACGATCAATGGCCAGCCCGCGACGACCGTCATTAATGACAACGCGTGGCTGCAAGGTCCATTCCTCGAGACCGTCGGCAAACGCGGTGCCGCGATCATCGCCGCCCGCGGTGCCTCCTCGGCCGCTTCCGCCGCCAACGCGCTTGTCGACCACGTGCGCAGCCTCGTGACGCCCGGCGCGATTCATTCCATTGCGGTAAAATCCAATGGCAACTACGGCTTCGACGCCAACGTCTGGGCGGGAATGCCCGTGCGCACCACGACGCCCGGTTCCTATGAAGTCATCACCAGCTACGCGATGGACGACTTCGCCAAATCGAAGATCGCCGCCACCAACAAGGAACTGGTGGAAGAACGCGCCTTCGTGGCGGAGATGATCAAATAATCTCCCAACGCTCTCTACAAATCATTGCGGCGATCCCTAACCGGATCGCCGCTTTTTTGTGCCTGATTTCCTGGGACATCCCATCTGAAAACCCGGATCAAATGGATCTCATACCGGTCGCTCCAAGCTGCTGCACTTTACACCAAGAGCGCAAAGACCGCTAAGTACTGCATTGGATTTCATTCTGTTCTCCGCGTCCTTTGCTTCCTTAGTGTAAAAGGATTGGGCTGTTGGTATCATAATCCGTTTAATGCTCTCCTCCGATTTCGTGTCTATTCGTGTATTTCGTGGGCCACCTTCATCCCGTCTCCTCTCCTGCCGCTCAAAGCAACCCCGCCAGCACGTGATTTTTCGTCAGGGCAAAAGCTGCACGCACTTCCCCAAACCCAGCAACCAGTTCCCGCGGCGAACCATTTTTTGGAAAGCGCATTTCCAACGTCGCGCCGTCACAGACTACTTCAGCCGCGACATTCTCGACTTGCAGCACACAGTGTCGGCAATCCGACGGATAACTCACCGTTAACGTTGTTTCGTCATCAAGGGCCTCGATTGCATCGATCACCGCTTCCACTCGCGCGCCCTTCGTCAGGCCAAAGACAATGGCGGAAAATATCCCCGCGAACAGCTCGTCGAATTCCGGCAGCTCGATCAGATTCCCGCTTCGCAAACTATGCAGCGTGCGGGTAATCGCGTAACGCTCCGGCTCCGTTTTCTCGAGCGCATAGGATAATTCAAAAACGAAATCCTTGGCGGTGAGTTGCGCACTCGGACTCGTCACTTCCAAAGCCAGATCCGCGCGTTTGTAGCCGAGCGCAGCCTTTGCGCGCTGGAAAAAATCCTCGCCCTCCGCCGCCAGTTCGTTCGCGCAAAGTTTTCCCAAGAAGGCCGTAGTCGACGGATTCACCGCATCCGGGAGCGTGTGATGCTGTTTTTTAAAACCCGTCAGCGTCTTGACCGCGCCGCCACTCCGACCAACCAGACTGATTTGGGAAACGAATTTATGCGGATCCACCGCCGACTTAGCCATGTTGTCACCAGTGAGGCAGGCCCATCAGCGGGATGCAAGAGGCCGGCCAATTATTTTCGCCGTCGCACGGTATTACTCAATCAGGCTTGTTGTGGGCGGGGTGCCCTCACCCCGCATCCGGAGAGTTTACACCAAGGACGCAAAGTTCACGAAGACGGAAAAACAAAAACACGGCATTTAAACGCGGAGCTCGCGTCCGTTCGACTTCGCTCAAGACAACCTGCGCCTGTCGAATGACCGGAGCAGAGATCGCGATGAAATGGAATAACTTGAATCATATTCAATCCCGTCCGCGATGAGCGGACACCTCAGTTCCAATCCCGTAGACGATTAGTCGAAGGTGATACTGTAGGTTTCGCGTCCCCATTGAGCGAAACCATCAGTGGTCAAATCTCCGTGAATCGAACGGACCGATTCAGAAGTTTTGAACCGCTAATGAATTCATTGCCATGAATTCTACGAAGTGTACGCCGACTGACCCTCCTTCGCGCAAGGCTTCGGCGGGGCAAGTCGTCATCGTCGGTTTGTTGCTTGGCCTTCGCTGCCTTTGCTTCCTTGGTGTAAACTCTCTTCACGCTGCCAGCGGCGGCGACTGGGGTGGCCGGTTCGTTTTTTTGAAGAGCGAAACCAGTCCAACAATCACGAGCACCGGAATCCAGATCGGAGAAAGCGCGACCGCCAGCGTCAGAACGATCGCCGCAAACACCGCCAGCACCGAAAGTCCGATCGCACCCAAAAACGTCGCGGCCAAAAGGCCCACGAGCGCCAGCATAAAAATTATCGGGCTGAGTTTGATCGCAACCAAAAGCACCACGACGACCAGAAGAACTTTGACCACCGTTTTCATGCGAGGAAAAACCCCGCAGTTGAAGAAAAGTTGCACAATCCGACGCAGCCTTGTTCAACAAGCGCCGATGCCGTCGCCCGTTTCTATTCCCGTCGTTTGCGCCCTGATCGAACGCGATGGTTGCCTGCTATTGGCGCAACGCCCGCCGAACAAACACCTCCCGCTCAAGTGGGAATTTCCCGGCGGCAAAGTCGAACCGGACGAAGCAGCCTCCGCTGCCGTCGTGCGCGAAATCAAAGAGGAGCTCAGTTGCGAGATCGTAATTCGCCGCGCGCTTCCGAGTTTTCTTCACGACTACAAAACCGTCGTCATCGAGATGCTGCCCTTCGTCTGTCAACTCGCGCCGCAATCGTCTGCGCCAACCGCCAACGAGCACGTCGCACTCGCATGGGTAAAACCCGACGACTTGGCGCGCTACGACCTCGCCGCCGCCGATCTTCCGATCATCGCCCTGTATCGTTAGTCAGATTGAGTGACGGGCATTTATAGCAGAAGATGTCTAGCGAAGTAGTCGAAGGGGACGAAAGAATCCGAGGTGACCGGCCTTCGTAAACTTCGCATCCTTCGCGAGACAACTTCTGTTTCAAGCCCCGTTCGTTTCCCCTCTCCCCGAACCCGCACGGGCTGGAATCAGGAGGTCTCATCCTGGAGCCGCAGCGACCCCGCTGGGGTTTCTGCTGAACCAAAACAATGCAATCGGAGTGGCCCGCGAAACACACGAATGACACGAAAAACTGCTTCAGCCAATACCTACGATAGGAGCCTGCTCTGCGTGCTTTGCGACCTTCGTGTAAAAGCATTGGGCGTTTGGTCTAAATGGAAAAATGGATCGCTACGCATCCCCCTGATTTTCGTGCCATTTCGTGTATTTCGTGGGCAAGCCTTCCGGATGAATCGCCCCCAATCACCCCGCTTGCATTCCAGATTCTTTATGGCACGTTATCCCTTCCACGTTCTTTGACGGTGTACTCATCAGTTGGTCACCAGTCATTTCCCATTTCGGGGGTGTTCCGGATTCGACCCTTGGTTAGAGCGCGCAGCTGCCTGTCGAAAGCGAAGGACTTTCGTTAATCCCCCTTCAAAACAAACAAACGGCACATTCGAAGAAATGCCTCTAGCTGCCTAAAAATTGCAGCTACGTTCCTACCATGACACCTGCTAGTGGCTAGGAGCGTCGACAGCAGGAATATCGGTGACGGCCGTCGTGACGTCGCCGAGGTATCTTCAAACCACGGCTGGCTGAGGGAGGAGCGCGCGTCATCGCGCCCCCGAGGCAAGATCCAATCAGACGCTATACAGGTAGATGCGGCGCGTGAAGGCTAGGGACACAGGGGTTCAACTCCCCTCACCTCCACCATTCGACGCACCTGCACCCAATTAATTGGGTGCAGGTTTGCTCATGGCGGGCCATAACAAGGTCGAATGGTGCTGAACCCGCCTGTGGTGAGCCCGTCGAACCAAAGGGCGTTTTTATGTCCGAATTCATATGGCCTTCAGCGTCTTTTAGCGCCACGGCGGTATACGAGAAGCGTCAAAGGGCGAACTGTCGGAACCCAGCATTCCGCGCACCTACACCCAATTTTAGGTGGCGCGCCGGTTTGCTCATAGCGGGCCGTACAGGACAAAGTGGAATAGTGCCCTCCGCGCCCTGCAGTGAGCGTGTCAAATACACCTTCAGTAAGAAGACCAACCCGCCCGTGGTGAACTCGCCCGTGGTGAGCCCGCCGAACCATCAAACCACCGAACCATCGAACCATGGCTGAGTCTTATCACGTCTATATTCTCCAGGATGCCACTGGCGCCTACTATGTGGGATATACGAGTGATGTTGCTGCGCGTGTCCTAGCCCATCAAACTGGTCGCGGTGGGCCTCATACCAAAAAACTGATCTCGCTCAAGTTGGTCTACTCTGAACCTCAATCTACCTTGGAAGCCGCCGTGAAGCGTGAGATGCAGATCAAAGGTTGGAGTCGGGCAAAGAAGCACGCATTGATCGAAGGCCGGTTGGATGATTTGAAAAAACTCAGCCTGCGCCAGAGCTAGTTGCCAGCCGCTGATAGTCGGAATCATTTTGGCCGCCTTTCGCTTTCCACGGAGTGCCGTATGCTTTTCCCGCAAAGCCAAAAGAAATTACGCGAGGTATGCCGACCGCGTGGGCTGCTCCGGTCTTATCCGGAAAAATCAGCGAGTCCGATCAGATGGTTTCCGTGTGGCCGGACCCGGACGGCAAGGTGCAAGGCGCCGCAGTACACCCCCTCTACCGCAGCGTGCCTCAGGCAGCACAACGCGACCCCGCGCTTTATGATCTGCTCGCCTTGGTCGACGCTCGTCGGATCAGGCCGGACCCGAGAACGCAATCTGGCGGAAAAAGAGAGCGCGCGTCGTCTAAAGACCCATGTCATCGCCTAATCTTTCTGCCCTGCGTGGACCAAGCTGAAGCGAAGGCGGAGACTTCTCTGGTTGCCGGGACTGCCGCCCTGCCAGCAGATTTTTAAAGTGGGGCGCATCGACTAGACGCTTGCCGCCTTTTTACCGTTTCGCTGTCCTGATGTCTTAAAGCCGCATGTCCACTAAGTTCTTCACCAATGAAGAGGGCCGAACTCTGATCGAAAAGATCGAAGGCGTCTTTCAACACAAGAGGATCCACTTCCTCGACGTCTTGGTGGGATACTTCCGCGCTTCAGGCTATTTCCGCGTTCGTCCATATATATTACGGTCGCAAAAAATCCGAATTCTCGTAGGCATCAACATTGACCGACTAGTCCAAGAGGCTTGGGACAAGGGACTCCAGTTCGGAGCTAACCCAGCCACCTCACGAGCCCAGTTTTTGACCGCTCTTTCCACCGATATCCAAAAATCTGCTTACACCCGCGCCGTGGAGGAAGGCATGATCGGTCTCGTTGACGACATTTCCACCGGTAAAGTCGAGGTTCGGGTGCACCCCTCGCAGACGATCCACGCCAAAGTCTATATTTTCCGCGAAAAGATTAAGCACGCCCACGGCTACGGTGCGGTCATCACTGGTTCTTCCAACCTCACCGACGCCGGGCTCGAGCGCAATTTTGAGTTTAACGTCGAGCTCCGCGATGACCACGACATCGATTTCGCTACGGAGACATTCAACAGGCTTTGGGATGAAGGAGTGCCTATCGCACCTGAACATGTGCAGGAGATAAAGCGCCATACATTCCTCAATGATTCGTTCACTCCGCACGAACTCTTCATAAAGTTTCTTGCCGAATATTTCGGGCCCGCCATCCACTACGACCCCAGCGTCCTGGAAGACCTTCCTTCCGGTTTCAAAAAACTCTCCTATCAAGCCGACGCAGTCAGCGACGGCTATGCCAAGCTCCATCGCCACGGCGGCTTTTTTCTTTCCGACGTAGTTGGTCTCGGGAAGACCCTCGTCGCCACGCTCATCGCCAAACGCTTCTACTACACGAACGGCTTCATCACGAACCACCACTCTTCCACGCTCTTTGTGGTTCCACCAGCCCTGATCGAAAATTGGGAAGACACGATCCGACAAATCGATTTAAAAAATACCCGGATCATCACCACGGGTAGCCTCCATAAAATCCGCCACCCGGAAGATTACGACCTCGTCGTCGTGGACGAGGCCCACAAGTTCCGCACTGACACCGCCGGGATGTACCAGGAGCTTCAACGCATCTGCAAATCACCCACTCGCCGCCGCGATGAACTTGGCCGCACCTTCGCCAAGAAGGTCATCCTCATCTCCGCAACTCCGCTCAATAACCGCCCGAGCGACATCGCCAATCTCGTTTACCTTTTCCAAGACAGCAAAGATTCCACCCTGGAAACTGCCAATCTCCAGCGCTTTTTTGCTCCGCTCATCAAGGAATACGACCGCCTCAAACGCGACCCCGATCCCGTCGCGGTGCGCGAGGGGGTCCGCGCCATCTACGAACTCATCCGCACTCACGTAATCCAACCGCTCACCGTTCGCCGCACCCGGCAGGATTTGTGGACGCATCCCGCCTATCGCGACGATTTGATCGCCCAAGGCATCACGCTTCCTGAAGTTCAGACGCCGGAAAAAATCCTCTACAAACTTCCGCCTGCGCTCGAAGACCTCTACGACCGTACGATCCTGTTGCTCGCCGATCCGGCCAAGGGCATCACTTACAACCGCTATAGAGCCATCGCCTACCTCAAGCCCGAAAAGAAAGCCCGCTATCAACAGGCTGATCGCATTTCCGCTCAGCTCGCCTTCATCATGAAGACGATGCTCGTAAAACGCCTCGACAGCAGCTTCTACGCATTCCGGAAATCGCTCGACCGCTTCGCCACCGCCACGCGCCAGATGGTGGGCATGTTCGATCGCGGTAAAATCTACATCGCTCCGAATCTGCCCGTTACAGAATACCTCTCCGAAGATCGTGAGGAGGATTTGATCGCTCTCATCGCGGAAGCCTCCGAAACCGATCCCACCATCCAGATCTGCGAACCCGCCGACTTCGATGCCGCGTTTGTCGAGGGCCTCCGCCGTGACGCGACCATCCTCGAAAACCTCGGGTCCGCCTGGCACGACATCACCGTCGATCCCAAGCTCGACGAATTTATCTCCCGCCTTAAGCGCGGGCTCTTCGATAAAAAGCTCAACCCCGCCCATAAGCTCATCGTCTTTTCCGAGTCCGCCGAAACCACCGACTACCTCGTCCGCGCCTTGGCAAATGCCGGCTTCGATCGCATGCTTGCTGTATCCGGAGCCAACCGCAACGAGGCCCTCCCCATTGTCAAAGCCAACTTCGACGCCCGCGTTTCCGCCAAGGAGCAGGACAACCGTTTCGACATTTTGATTTCCACCGAGGTGCTCGCCGAGGGTATCAACCTCCATCGTGCGAACATCGTCGTCAATTATGACACCCCGTGGAATTCCACCCGGCTTATGCAACGCATCGGCCGCGTCAACCGCATCGGTTCACCCCATACAGACATTCACGTTTTCAATTTTTTCCCGACCTCCCAAGTCGAAGGCGACATCGAGCTGGAGAAAAAAGCCAAGATGAAGCTCCATGCTTTCCACGTCGCCATGGGCGAGGACAGCCAGATCTATTCCGACGAGGAAGATCCCGAGAGTTTCGGCCTGTTCGAGAAAACGGTGAAGGAAGAGGTGGACGAACGCCTTGCCCTGCTCATGGAATTGCGCGCCTTCAAGGCCGCCCACGAGGACCGCTTCAAGCAAATCAAGAATCTCCCCCAGCGCGCCCGCACGGGCCGGGCCAACGCCGACCTCGCCCGCTCCACACTCGCATTCATCCGGAGCCACCGACGCGACGCATTCATCCATGCCCGCGCCGATGCCACGCACGCAGAGCTGACCTTTGTCGAGGCCGCCCGCCGTTTCCGCGCCGAACCCGACGAAAAATCGCTTTCGCTGCATGATCAACATCACGCCCAAGTACAGATAGCCATCGGCATTTTCCATGGCATGCTGCAAGATGACCTCGCTCGCGAGCAGAAGGTCGATCCCAAGCTCGGCCCCAATGAACGGAAGGCACTTCAACTTCTTTCTGCCCTGCGGCAGATGCCCGTTTCCTCCGAGAAAGAACAATCGCTCATCGAATCCGCCCAGCACGCCATTCGCGTCGGCAAATTCCAGCAACTTCATCGCGATCTCAACAAGGTCCAGAAAGCTGTGAAAGAAACCCCAGTCGCTCCGTCCATCCTACTCGAACGCGTCGTCGCCATCCTAAATAAATACCCGATCGCGATAGAAGTTCCCCCCGCGCCTGCTACCGCGACCGCCAACCCCTTTTCTCCAGCTGCTGCGCATCTGCCTGAAATCATTATTTCCGAGTCGTTCATCTGATGTCACTCGATCTAATCACACTCCGGAAAACGCTTCGCGAGTCTTACAAGAGCAAGACTTGGATCGGCGCCAGCAATGAGCCAGGCCTCCTCCGCCAGATCCTCCCGTTGACGCAGGCTGACTTCCGTGTCACGCCGCACGCTATCGAGTTCGCAGGCGACGTCGCCCGAAAAATACTCCAACTGGGCGTCATCACCCTCGCCGACGGCAAGCGCCTCGGTATTTTTGAGGTCGAACTCAACGACACCAGTACCAAGATCGCCCGTAACCGCGTCGGCCTGCGCGACCTCGCCCGACGGCTCATCGACGAAGCCACCGTCCACGGCGCGCTTGCCTTTTATTTCCATCCCTCTGTCGGCGAATACCGGTTCAGCTTTATCTCCCGGCAGTCCCGCATCGAAGCCGACGGGACTATTTCCGCTATCGAGACGCACCCCAAGCGCTTCACCTACGTCCTCGGCAAGAGCGAATCCTGCACCACCGCCGCCCAGCGCTTCCTTAAACTGGCGGTGAAGCCTTCCGCAACTCTCGGCGATCTCATTGATGCTTTCTCCGTCGAAAAACTCTCCGACGAGTTCTTCACCGAATACAAAGAGCGCTACCTCGAGTTCTGTCGCCACCTCGGCGGGCTCAACGAGCTCGTTCGTCGTCGCGCGTTTGGCGACGACGAGAAGCAAGACAAACGTCTCCGCGACTTTGTCAAAAAACTCCTCGGCCGCCTCGTCTTCCTTCACTTTCTCCAGCGCAAGGGCTGGCTGGGCGCGCCGTCCGCCCGCACCGATTGGACCGGTGGCGATCCGGTTTTCTTCCTCAGCTTTTTCGGTTCTTTTTCGAAGCCGGAAAAATTCTATTCCACCGGCCTCGCCGTTCTCTTCTTCGATACGCTCAACACCCGTCGCCTTGGGGATCTCTTCGCGCTCACCGGCACCCGTGTGCCGTATCTCAACGGCGGTCTCTTCGATGACGATCCTGTACCCACCACAAAGCTGGACTTTCCGCCCGCACTTTTTCAGGACCTTTTCGATTTCTTCGGCCGCTACAACTTCACCATCGACGAGAACTCCCCCGACGACCACGAGATCGGCATCGATCCTGAGATGCTCAGTCGCATCTTCGAAAATCTTCTCGAGGAAAACAAAGAGAAGGGCGCGTATTACACCCGGCGCGAGGTTGTGCACTACATGTGCCAGCAGTCGCTCTACCGCTACCTGCGCGGTCAGCTTCTCGCTGACAGCGTGCCCGACTCCGCGCCTGAGGCCGAGGCGCTACGCCGCCTCGTTTACACCTACGAACTCGGTGAGCCCGCCACGCCGCAGGGAAAATACCTCCGCCAGTACGCCAAGGCCATTGAAGCCGCCATCGACCGCGTGAAAATCTGCGATCCCGCCATCGGCTCCGGCGCGTTCCCCATCGGCCTCCTTCAGGTCATCTTTACCATCAAGAGCACGCTCGACCTCACGCTCGACCGCGCCCAGGCCAAGCGCGACCTCATCCAGAACTGCATCCACGGCGTGGATCTAGACTCCGGCGCGGTGGACATCGCCCGCCTCCGTTTCTGGCTCTCACTCGTGGTCGATGAGGATGCGCCCACGCCCCTGCCTAACCTCGACTACAAGATCATGCAGGGGAATTCGCTCCTCGAATGGTTTGAGGGCATCGCGCTCGACGAACTAACCGGCGCCAAACCACGCGCCACTCTCCCCGGGCAGATGAGCTTGCTCACCGCGCCCGGCGACACCGCTGATCTCGGTTCGGCCCCGAGTGAAAGCGAATCCGCCCAGTTCACGAAACTCCTTCGCAGTTATTTTTCCATCGAGGGCAAAGACAAGAAAAACGCCCTTCACGCCAAGATCGATCAGCGCGTTCTCCAGTTTATCGACGATCGCATCGCCGAAGTGCGTGAGTCACTCGAGATCCAAAAGCACCAGCACGAGGCGGACTTGGCCCGCATGATCCGGGGGCTGCGCACCAAGGCCCAGCAAGAAGAGTTCATCGCCAAGGACGCCCGCGCCAAACGCTCTCGGCAGCGCGTCGCGGAATTGGGTGCGGAGATTGCCGCTAACGAGGAACGCCGCACCCGGCTCCGCGAATTGCAGGACACCGCCGAGCGCCCGTTCTTCCTCTGGCATTTCTTTTTCCAGGACGTGTTCGCACAGGGCGGTTTTGATATCGTCATCGCCAATCCGCCCTACGTCCGTGCCGACCATCCCTCGCAAGTGGCGCAACGTGCGGCCATCCTCGCCACTGGCAAGTTTCAAACGCTTTGGGAAAAATGGGATCTCTTCGTCGCCTTCGTCGAGCAGAGTTTTCATCTCCTGAAGCCCGGCGGTATCATGGCGCAGATCGTCTCCGACGGCTACTGCCACGCCAAATACGCTCAGAAATCGCAGAACTGGTTTCTCCAGCACGCGCGCATCGTGCGCCTCGATTTTGTCAGCGACCTCAAGCTCTTCGATGCCGGCGTGCGCAATATCATTTTCTTCGTCGAGAAAGCGAACGGCACGCACTGGCGGCCCGAACGCCGTCTCCACCTCGAACGCTCCGACCGACTCCCCGAGGAACCGATGATCGGCCACGTGAAGCTGCTGCCGACCGACGAACAGCGGAATCTGACGCATCGCACCTTTTTTCCGGAGGATGCCGTCGCGAAAACGTTTTCCGCAGCCACTCAGCCCCTAGAGGCCATCTGCTACATCAGCGTCGGCATCGTGGCCCACGCCGACGAAAAACGCGCCAAGGGCGAATTTGAATTGGCCGATCTTGTTTCCGAAACCCGCGACTCCAAGCATCCAAAAAAGTTTGTCGAAGGGAAGCACCTTGGAAAATGGACACCACGCACGCACAAATGGCTTGAATGGGGTACCAAACGGGCTCCGGAGCTTTTTCGCCGCCCAACCTTTCCTGAACTCTACGACGTTCCTGATAAATTGTTTATCCTGCGCGTCGCAGGAGATGATCTGAAAATCTGCTATGATGACGGCCAACTCGTCACCAACCACACCACGGTCATCGCCGTGCCGTGGCAATCGCTCAAAGGAGTCCTCAACCGTTCAATCCGCAAAAGTGCCCGCTATGCCAGCGAGCCGCAGTCAGATGAACTTCCCTCCCGCGAAGATTGTGAGAAAACTAGCCAACGTTACGCCACGAAGTTTCTGCTCGCGTGCCTGAACTCCAGCCAAGCACGTGAATTCCTGCGTGCGAATCGCCGCAGCAACACCGACCTCTACCCCGACGACTGGAAACAGCTCCCGATCCCCGACGTGACGCCAGAGCAACAAGCGCCCATCGTAGCCTTGGTGGACAAGATTCTCGCGGCCAAGCGCCCCAAGCCCGACGCTGACGTGTCCGTCCTCGAAGCCGAGGTGGACCGCCTCGTCACCGCGCTTTACGGCATCGGTGAGACTCAAGGCGCACCACCCGTGCGCGTTGACCGCGCCACCGCCGACACCAAGTCCGTGTTGCGCGATCACATCCTCGCCGAGCTCGGCCGCCGCAGCCCGTACATTTCGCTCCAGGCCATCCGTGCCGAATTGAAAGCCCGTAAGCTAGCCGTGGAGACCGAAACGCTGCAACGCTACCTGCATGAGTTCGTCGAAACAGGCAGCCTCTACGATGCCGGTCGCGGTTGGTATAGCACCTTGGCGAAACCGCTCACCCTCGACCGTACCCACGTCGCCCCGGTGGTAGATCTCGTCGAGAAAGCTTTTCCCCTACTCGCCTTCGCCGCGTGGTCCACCCAGCAAATTAATCCCTGGATACATCACTTGTTAGGGAAGTTCGTGACCTTCGTTTATGTGGAGAAAGAAGGACTCAACGCCGTTTGGGAACTTCTGCGCGACAGCGGCTACGACGCCTACCGCGACCCGGGTAAACGCGAGGCCAAGAATTTTTCCGTGCGCGAGCAGACCGTGGTCGTCCGCGTGGGTGGGCTGTCCCAAGCCCCGATTGACGGTCGTTACGCGGCGCCCGAAAAAGTGCTGGTCGATTTGGTCGATGAATCCCGGGTTTTGCCGCTCATGGACGCCTCTGAAATCGCCGGTGTTTTCTCAGGCGCAATACGATCTGGTCGTATTAATATGTCAGACATGTTGAAATACTCATCACGTAAGCGAATAGAGGATAGTATTTTAAAGTTATTGAATCCGGTTTTGTCACAAAACGACGTTCTGTGACAAAACTGGATTCTTTTCTTTAATTTAATGATACATCCCGACTGCTTCCAACGCCCTTGGCTGCAGCAGCAGGCAGAGGCACTAGGTGTGCGGCCCAACAATCTGCAATTTCTGGAACGCTGCATTCATGCATTGGAATTGGTGAGCCGGCTTTCGGATGCGGATTTGGATTTTGTCTTCAAGGGCGGAACCAGTCTCGTGCTGTTGCTGAATCCGGTGCGCCGCCTTTCCATCGACGTGGATATTGCCACCACCGAACCCATCGAGCGGATCAAGGCCGTGCTCAATCAGGTGGCGATGTATCGCCCGCCTTTCCTGCGTTATGAGCATCAGGAGAAACGCGACCGGGACGCGCCACCGACCCGGCATTTCAAAGTGTATTTCAATTCTGCCGCCGGGCAGCAGGCGGAATCCTACGTTCTCCTTGATGTCATCACCACCGGGCACAGCTATCCGGTGACGGAACGTCGGAGCATCGCCGCGCCGTTCATCAAACTCGAGACCGATAGCCACGTTGTCCTTCCCACGATCGATTGCCTCTTGGGTGACAAACTGGCCGCTTTCGCGCCGACAACCATCGGCGTCTTGTATGATCCACTCGACCGCAATGGAAAGCCCCGTGAACGCGATCCGTTACAGATTGTGAAACAGCTTTTCGATGTCGGGAACCTGTTTCCCGAAGCGACCAATCTCAATCAGGTCGATGACACCTATCGCGCGACTTTCGAAACACAGAATCACTATCGCGGCGGCGGGTTCAATCTCGAGCAATGTCTCGACGATACGATCGAAGCAGCCCGCGCTTTGTGTCTGGCTCCATCCAACCAAACGGCTACCCACACGCCTCATCAGACGATCCTGCGATCCGGGCAGCGCGGACTGGCGTCACATCTGCTAACCGAGCCGTTCACTTTCGACCGACACGCCCGGGTCGCCGCATCGCGCGCCGCGCTGCTCGCGACGTTGATCAAATATCGCATGGTCAGTGAACTCCCCAAGAACCTCGCTCAACGCGTGCCAGCAGCGGCCGATCTCGGACGGATTCAGTTGTCCGAAGAAAACGCCGGTCTGCAGGCCGTCCTACGGCCTCTATCGCCCGAAGCACTCTATTACTGGTCAATGATCGAAGACGTCATCGCACTGAATCGTGATGCCTCTCCGTGAAAAATATTATCCTAATCCCGTTATGCACGAAATCTTGTTGGGCTTGATGAATTAGCTCCCCTGAACACCTCCAAGTTACCATGCTTTCTGAACTCAAACCGCAGTCGAAACAATTGGTCTACAATCTCGTAACCGATGCAGGGGTGGACACCACCGACTGGGCGAACTACGAACGGCCGAAGGTTCCGGCAGCGAATCCCAAATATTGTTACGATTGGGCATTTTGGGACGACGCAAAGAAGACCGTCGTTCTTTGTTTATGGCATTCACTGATGGAGGAGGGGAACAGCATCTTCCAAAATCTCAACTACCGCAAAGTGGGACTGAAAGCCACAGGCTTGCGGATGAAACGGGCCCAGCGAATGGACCGCGCTCTTCAAATGGCTTTTCTGGGCGAGCTTCCCGTCAGAGTAATCATCGTGGATGGCACTCGGCGGGGCGAAAATGGCGCAGACTTCTCCAAGGTTGATCTCCGGATGCTCGATCCGGTCCCTTGGTTGGTCGCAAGCTATGATAAGGAAACCGGCGAGTGCCGATTAGAGCGCGGGCAAGCCGCCCCGGTCCGGACGTTCCTGCTGACTTGGGGGAATTTCGAAGAGACCCCGGATTCCGAGATGCTGGAAGTCGTGGAGGAGTTAAAGACCGCGCCCACGTCGCAAACTCAATGGAGCTCGGGAAATCGGCGGGACATCAATGTGGGCGAGCAGGTCTTCCTACTGAGGCAGGGCGATGATTGCCCGGGGTTACTCGGGAGGGGAATAGTCAGCAAGAAGCCGTTTCCGGGTAAGCATTGGGATCCCGTTAAACGAAAAGCCGGGATTGAGGCTTCATATATTGGAGTGGATTGGCACGAGATGGTGAGAAAGGAGGATGGAATCTCGCGAGACGAGTTGCTTGACCATGGGATTCCCGAATCGCTCATCAATGCGCAGTCGAGTGGATTCACTATTTCCGATGAACTGGTCGCGAAGCTGCGGAGTCTTTGGTCTGCACGCCATCCCGAGCATCTCTCCGGGATGGACGAATCCAAGGCTTCCAACAGTCAGCGACTGGCCCGGATCGCTTACAATTCCGCTGGCTGGCAGCGACCGACTGGGGATGCGGGGGAATTGGAGTCCGGCGAAACCTACAATGCCAAAAACAAGTTTGGGCATGAGGATTGGCTTTTCCGGGCTGAGTGGGTGATCGACGGCTGGCGTTACGCTTTTATCCAAGGACTGAACAAGAATCGGAAAACCTACCTGGGCCAGTCACTGGACGTGACTCTTTACACGATTCGGCCCGACAAAAAGCGGAGGTTGGTTGCCACGATCAATGGCTTGGAAGCGCTAAGTGACGAGCAAGCCAAGGAAGCACTCAATGCCTTCCGGAGCAAGGGATGGCTCGAAATGATGCAGAAGGAGGTCAAGACCATTGGCGGCAATGCTGATGCTTTGGGTAATCCCAAATGGGCTGAGCACGTTCTCAACGTGCGCTACCGGCTCGAAAACGTAGATACCTACCCGCCCAATATTTTCCTGCCCGACGATGCGTGGATTCATGCCCGGCACCGCTACATGCTCTACAAATTGGAGCCGACCGACCAAGATCGGATCGAGGGATCAATTCCCGGACGGCGCGGATCACAGGAAGCGCCGGAATCCCGAAAGCTCTTCCGTCGAGGCACGAAGCCGGTCGAATACACCCCCGAGCACAACAAGATGCAGGCCAAACTCATGACGGAGCTGAAAACGGAATATGGAGACGGTTGCGTCTGGCGGGAGCAGGATTTCGTGGATGTCCGGGTGGAGACCGCCGACGAACTCATCTATTTCGAGATTAAAACCGATCTCGATCCCCGTGCGGTGATTCGACAGGCCTTGGGTCAAATTCTCGAATATGCCTACCATCCGGCCCGGAGTAGGCGCCGCCCTGACAAGCTGGTGATCGTGGGGCGCACCACCGTAGCCGCCGAGGATAGAGATTACCTTGCTAAGCTCTGTGAGCAGTTTGCGCTACCTTTGAGCTACCGGGTGGTTTCGATTTAGCGATGCCGGGAAGCAAACCGCGCGCTAAGCGCGCGGGCCGAAAATGGAGCTCCTTTCTCTCCAATCATCAAATCAGTCTTTCTTCCAAAGTCCCATGAAACCTCAATACATTGCTCTGTTGTTCGTCGTTGCGGCGATGGTCCTCTTTGTCGTGATGATTATCGGGATCGTCGTCTGGCTGAGATGGCGCCGGAAAACAAAATGGCCCTTTAAAACCGACGACAAATTACTGCGAGGACCGGGCGAGGAATTGAAAGTGAAAATTGCTTACCTCGACGAGCGCTTGGTCTTCGAGGTTATGGCTGGTATCTGCCTTGGGCTTCTTTCCGTCAGCTTATTTGGTGACACCATCGCCAAGGCCGCCGGCCTAACCCCCACGAAGGCATTCGGCCTCGGGCTATTCGCGATGCTCGCAGTGTATGCAGCAAGCGGATGGAGAATCGCCCGGATCTGGCAAAGACGGCAAAACTGCTATCTCGGCTGGTTTGGTGAGCGTTACGTCGCCGAACGGCTTGAGCCGGCAAAATTGCAGGGCTGGCGGGTATTTCACGACGTGCCTTTCGAAAACAACGGAAAGAAATTCAACATCGATCACATCGTCGTCGGCCTCGGGGGGGTGGTGGCGGTGGAGACCAAGACCCGACGCAAGGGAAATGCCCGGCGGGGACGGAAAGACAGCGAAGTCTATTTCAACGGTCGTGCGCTCGATTGGCCTTGGGGAGAAGATACGCATGGACTGGATCAAGCGGAATGGAACGCACAATGGCTCACTGATTGGATCCACGCTGAAATTGGCGAACAGGTTTTTGTTTCACCGATACTGGCGCTTCCCGGCTGGTGGCTGGAAAACAAAATCACCCAAGCATCGCGGGCGTGCGCCGTCGTAAATCCGAAATGGCTTCCCGACCTTCTGGCCGAGAAGAGACCCGTCCTGACTCAAAAACTGGCGGACCTAATCGCCCGTCGATTGGAATCCCGCTGCCGCGACGTGGTGGAGTAAAACGATAATCGCTGTGAGGCTCTATGAGTCGCCTCATCGTGACTTGATCATTAAGCTCGCATCGAAAGCACGTGGTGTCGGTTGCGCCGACGGGCTCGTGTTTCGCTATAACGTGCTTGAGCGAGGAGTCGACCGCAGTTGGGGCGTTGCGGTCATGCAGGCTCCAAGACGCGTCACCTCATTTGCAAATCCCGAGCAAATTCTCGGCATCAATCCGAGAAGACTTGGGCTTCCGTCATCATGCGAACCGCACCACGCGGATGGACGGGCGCATTGTTGGACCCAGGAACTTCGAGAGAAACGAAAACGTGGGTGCCGGCAGAAACGCGAGGACTCATGGCTGATGGTCGTGATGACCGGTGTTCTCGTCCCCGTCACAGTGGTCACCTTTCCGGCCGGGGTGTTTCACCCACCGCAACCCTACCTGAAGCGTCCAGCAAGGATCCAGCATAGCAGTACGATAGCAGTACGAAGGAAGGTTTTTCCCGAAGGTACCGGGGTGGTTGCCTCAAACGCCTTTTTTTCGGCGTCAGGCCACTTCAGCCATTGAGCCGTGCCGAGGGCACGGCCAGTCACCTCAATGTGAGGCCACCATCCGGGATCGGTCACTGTGATCTCAAGAATTCGAGGCAAGAAATAATGAAAATCCTCTTCGCAGCCCACCGTAAGAAATACCGATGAAGCATATGAAGACAGCTCCTGCGGGGAGATCTCCCTCAGCGGCTTCGCCAGCAAGACATCCACCTCCTTGTCTTCAATGCAACATGGGCAGCCCTCAATCTTCCGCGGTCGAGGCACTGAGGCGAAGACCGCGTAAACATTTTCAACAACTTCTGTTAGCGCTGAGGTCATACGGAGTGGTTCAAGCGAGAGCTTGGCTACATCGAGTCTGATGCAACATCAACTTGTCCTTCACGACGCTCGTCTTTGTGGCGGGCTTTCTTTTCGCGGCGGGTACGTATCCAGTGCGGCTCGGGCGCCTCACCGGCCATGATGCAGCCTTGCGGTTGGATTTCTCCGACCACGGTCGCGAGACCGAAGCGCGTGATCTGGGCCTTCACCTTGGTGGCATCTTTGTAGCCGAGCGGTGACTCCGAGAGATCGGCGCCCCCGCAGAACCAACGGATATCGAGTCCGCCCGTCGTTTCGTCGAGCGATTGCTTAATCCGCGACGGATCGATCAGACCTTCCGCATCCTTAAAAGGACGCAGCATGGCCGAACGCGACAGATTGCGTCCGGCTCCGTGCGGGCAGAATGACAGGTAGTCGTTGTTGTTCGATCCGAGCACGAGCAGGATTTCACGCGCCATGTTGAGTGGGATCAGTCCGAGCAACGGACGACCTTCGTTATCGCGCCAAGCAGGCGTTGCACCCTTGCCGTGAAAGAACGAGTCACCGCGTTTCCACACAAAATTGTGTTCGTTCCCAATCTGAACAAGTGCACGTTGGCCAAGACGGCGCAGCAAAGCCGAGTGCAGGACGGAGTGATTCTCGCGCGTCCAACGGCTGATGTATTGCAAGGCGTCCCAATAGGCGAAGCCCTCAGGCGAATCGCCCGGCAGCCAGGCAGCAGCATCCGGAATATCCCTGGCGTTTTCATCACACCACTTGCGTGCCGCGACCTGTCCGCGCTTGTAGAGATCGGCGCCGAGGCCGCGCGAACCGTGGTGAGTCACGAGCACATTGAACTTCCCATCGCGACGTGAGATCCAATCGGACAGCTCGGTATAGCCGGCAGCCTCGATGGCGACACGTTGAGTTTCCGTGAATTCGATGCGGCCGATGTAGGCGAAATGATTTCCGTCGCCTTGAGTACCGAGAAAATCCTGCGCGCGGCTGCGGAGACCGTGGAGAAACGGATTATCCCACACGGGCTCTTCAAGCACCGGCGAAGTGATTTGATAGCCGCGCGGACGTCCGCCCGGACCAAAGTGAGTCACCTTCTGAAGATGATCCATCATTTCTCCAACCGGATGATTGGCGGGAAAGAACGAAGCGAACATCGAGCAGCAGATATCGGCCGAGTGCGCACCGGGGATGATGGCATTGGCGACTTCAATGCCGCCACCGACCGGAATCGTCGCACGACCGCCGCCGGTTGGGCAGGCGTCAGGCATGATCACGCCGCGTTGCACCACTGGGACGTGGAGCAATTCGTGCATGCGCGTCCGCACGGTGGCAACGTTGGCCTGCTCCTCAGGCGTATCCACCTCGATGGCTTCGGCCAAGGGAGCTGGTTCGTAACGCGGGAGGATGACCGCGAGTTGCTTCGGGAATTCCTGTTCAAGTTGAGTCAGCACGTCCGTGCGCTCCAGACCCGACGACTCGAGGTCGCGGGCGCGGCGCAAAGCCGGGCCAAGCCGGCGGCCTTCATGCCAGCCAGCAGCGATCAGATCGCGGGCTTTAATTTCCATGTTCATTATGTTCTAAAAAGGAGTGTCCGGGGGCAGGGCTCGAACCTGCGTCCAGTCGGAGACGAGCCGACCGCTCTACCACTGAGCTACCCCGGACGAAATTATTCTTTGAAAGGTTGTGTAATCGTTTTGCCGGAAAACAAGCCCCAGCGACGGAAGAGAAGAGCGAGACCAGGATGCCCCACACTAACACCGTGAACCAATTCAGGCGTGGGACGAAAAGGGGCAACAGCCCCCATTTCGCGCGCATGGGTCCATCCCGCCTTTATTGGATCAACCCCATGTTTGCGGCAGGTTTCTTCCACAAGTATTTTTGGGCATTCGACTTCTCCAGAAAAGACATGCCAAGGCAACGGAAGATCACGCCATACAAATGTTTGCGTGTCAGGTGCCCCACCGGTTGTGCGGTGCCAAGCAGCAACATCTGCTGCCATCAAACGCATGACCTTTCCTGGGCAAAATAGTGAGAGTCCTTCGGCACAATCCAAAGCCTCCAAAAGTCCGAACCACGCATCCCGACCCTTGTTCCAAGCACTAGCCAGTTGATTCCAAGTGGAGGAATCGTTGCCACGAGCAACTATCATAGTGTCGCGCTTAAAGGTGTTTTCGGACCAAACCTGCCGCAAAAGCGCAGCCGTTTGCTCGAGGATTTGAAACCAACGTGCAAGTAACCTGCCTTTCTCTTCATCGGAGAGATGTGTCACAACAAAAGGTGGACAATATACCTGAGCAATCGCCCACCAGTGCGTAGCCGTTCCATGGCAGCAACGTTGAAAAAGCATATCCGCAATTTCATCGTAAGGTCGTTGTTGTCCCTCAACTGTAAACTCGCTTCGCATATTTGAGCGCGCGGTGAAATAGGATATAAAAGCGCCAGTATTGTCGTCCGATTTGAAGTCTTCCCATTTCACTTGATGGGATAGGCGTGACTTACCTGCGATAGTAAGTTGGCGAATTTGCAGCGATCGATCAACGCGGGCGGCTTTCTTTTTCAAACGCGCAATAAATCGGAAAAGCTTGTTGTAACGTCTCTGTGAGAGATCAAATCCGTGTAACTTACGAGCATCACGATTCAAGCGATCTGCTCGAAAATCAAAACTACCTGTGACCGCGCCGATCTCATTCGAAATTGCCGGGATAATTTCATTTAACTGTTCGAGTTGAGCTTTAGCGCTACTGTCGGAGGCGGTAAACGGTGATACAAAAAGTTCGCGAGCTTTCGTGAATTGTCGTTCAAATCCAACCACTTGTTTGAAGTCCATGGACATTGAAGTGTAACCAAATCCTCCACGGCGAAGCGATCCACGTGCAGCCGTATCAAGCATCCTGATTTCGCTGTCGCTAAGTTGATCTCGCATTAAGGCGAGAATGTCTTCCGCTACATCTTCGGGTCGCAACCGTTGGTGTAGCGATGCAAACAGGCGTTGGCGGATTTCTAGGGGGTTCATTTCGAGGAAATTATTTATTCGGCCATAGTAACAGAGCATCACAAGTCTTCATAGATGCCACAATGCAGAATATATGACTGGATAGTCAGGTTTCGATTTTGTGCATTGGGCACTGTTCCACGAAGGCGATAGTGGCTCTTTGCTCAGCTGGAGAAGCCGGGCCATAACGCCAATAAGCATGACGGCCGTGCAAGCGGTTCAGCCGCTCTCTTCCCAATCGAGCGCGGAAATGGGCTTCAATTTCTGCGATGCGACTGCGCACCTCTGGAAGGTCCACCTTTTGGTGAGTAATCATGTAAGGGTGGATTTTTTCCTCCAGCCACCAGGTACTGATCAGTTTGAATCCACGAATGTGATTTCGATAGCGATACTGCGACCAAGGATAAATGTTTTCCACCAGCCATTGTCCGTACGCAAAGAGGCGTTGATGCGAAAATGACCAACTCAATTTCGTCCAGCGGCGTGGCTCGATAATGAGCGGCCGAAGTACGATTGCGTTGCCATTGCGTTGAATAAATCCCGGATGGCGCGAGTGAACCCGGTGATTCACCACCGCAAGAATCGTTTTGAATACGAGTAGTTGAGGATGGTGAAGCGCATCTTCACGCAATTGGAAAGTCTTGAACCATCCGCGTTGATAGGGGTGCTCTAAGGGAATGATCGGTGCATTCCATTGCGCCTTGTTCAAGCGGATCAGTTCCCGCTCCAGACGGAGCAGGTGCTTGTCGCGAGTCGTGTGTTTATCAGAAAAACGCATGACGAAGGGAATGGCGGAAAAGACGGGATTTGAATCGCGGTCGCGCTGGTCGCTTGGCCGGAATGAGCTTCGCGAGACGGAGAGGTTTTGATGCGGGACGAATCAGCGTGGTGGTAGACATGGCGGAAAAAATATGGCCCGCTCCCGAAAGAGCGGGCCGTGGATTGAATGAAATCAGGATTGGGCGAACAACGTTTGCCAGAGCGACAGGACGATCAGGTCGGCCCGGAGTTTCTTTTCACCGGCGTCACGAACCTGGCGGGCGCGCTCGCGCGACACGCCGAGTTCAGCGGCGATGTCGTCAAGCGTGGCGTCCTCCAGATAGTAACGACGCAGCGCGAGAGCCATGTTGGCGGGCAAGCGTTCCAGCGCGGCTCGAAGACTCGCCTGCAGGTCGGACTGCTCGACATTTTCAACGGGCGACGGGCTCTCAGTATCGGGGAGCGTACTCCACTCGACCTCCAAGAGCTCGGACTCGGCGGCAAGCGCAGCCACCGCCGAATAAACGGCGGTGACCGGAAGTTCTGTCTCCGAAGCGAGTTCGTTGACGGACGGAGCACGGCCAAGCTTGGCGGTCAGCGCGAATTGAGCGCGGACCACGGCGTTGGCGTCGTCCCGGCGGTTGCGCGAGAGTGTATCCAGTCGTCGCAGCTCGTCCAACATGGCGCCGCGCACCCGCACGAAGCAGAAGGCGCGCACCTCGTTGGTCGGACCGTCGGCTTGCGCCACCAGAGTGATGAGCGCGAGCTTGCCGACCGAAGCCAGGTCATCGCGGCCGACATGCGCGGGCAGGCGGCGTGAGACCGTAGCCAGCGCGGTCTCCACGATGTCGAGGAGGTCGGCGAGGACGAGTGGACTGGAATTGATGCAGGTCATGTAAGAGCCGCAACGCGCAGGTGTACTATGGCTGGTAGGTGAACCGAGTCCGGCGACTCCCTCACCTGCGCGTTGCGGTCAGAGCGTGAGGAAGTGGCGCCAGTCAGGGTGCTTGGGTTCGCGGATCGTCGCGGCGACTGGCAGAATTGCCGGGGCCTTCGGACGGCGAAGAAGTTTCAAGCCGGCTTCGTGCGGAAGTCGGTTGGCCTTGAGAGAGTTGATCTCCCGCTTGGCCCACACGAGATTCTCGAACGAATCGCGACCACCCCGGTCCCGTGGGATGACGTGGTCGAGATTGCCGCCGTGCTTGCCGACATTTTCACCGGTGTATTGGCAGACGCCTCCATCGCGGGCGAAGATTGCCGTGCGGCTGACACGCGGAACGCGCATCGGCATACGGTCGAACTGCGTCGAGATGATGACAGTCGGCACACGAATCCGGAGCTTCGGGGTGGAGACGACGAAATCGAATTCGCGTACGGGAAGCTTGATCCACTCGTCCCAGGCAACTGGGTTCAAGTAGAGCGGCCGGTCGAAGTTCCAGGAGTTGTCCTCAAGCTTCGGGTAGGCGATGTCGAGACCCATGGCAGGCGGCAGGCCGGCCGATCCGCCATTGAGCGCAATGAGCGCCTGCTTGACGGTGCGGTGACCGATGACCTGCCACGCACGGTTGAGCGACAGGACAATGGGTTTTTCGAGGAGATCGGTGTTCATAATGGGAATGGATGGAAAAATGAGAGGGCTCTCGCCGGGCCTGGTCTCGCCAATGTCGGTGTGTGTTCTTTTTTGTGATGAAGTGCGGCGCCCACGAGGTGGGCTGCTCTGCTGACATAAGTGGATCTCCGCGCCGGGCGTGCGCCGGCCTGGGCGGTTTACGGGACCGCTGCATCGCTATCTATGCTTGCAGAGAATGAAATGGCTGCCGGGGCACGACTCGCACGTGCATCTACGGTTTCAGAGACCGCTGTCCTACTTTTAGACGACCCGGCAATGGCGGAGGGTTGAGGTTCCGCCCCTCAGCGGCCATTGGCCGCCGCACGCGTTAGCACCGCGGCCCCTGGCTTCCAGAGTTAACCCTCCAAGGATTGGTCCGCCCGCTTGGAATTGCGCCAAGGTCGGCCGATTATCAGTCGGCTGCTCTGCTTTTGAGCTACGGGCGGATAAAACGTAGCGCGGCAGCGCGGAGATGGCGCAGCCCCGAACGAAAGTGAGGAGTAAGCCGAGCGGGTGCCCGCTGACCCGCGGCTCGGCGAACAAAATGGCGGAGAGCGGAGGTCTTGCGCCCCAATCGGTCTGGCCGATCCATCTGTTTTGACTCGCAGCGCTCGCCCTTCGGGTCGCCTTTCAGGCGATCCATCTCCGCTTCGCTCCGTCGAAACAGTGTCCGCGCCTCGGCGGATTCACTCTCCATTGGTCCCCGCGGCAGGATTTGCACCTGCGTCAGTCCGCTTAGAAGGCGGAGGCCTAAGCTACTCGGCCACGCGGAGACAGAGCGCGGGAGCGCGATGATGGCGCAGCCCCGAGCAAAGCGAGGGGTGAGCCGAGCGGGCGCCCAGTAAACGGGCGGCTCGGCGAACAAACTGGACCTCGCGGCGGGACTCTCACCCGCATCGCCGCGTTCGAAGCGCGGAATGATGTATATTTCACTACGCGAGGAAAATTGGTCCCTTCACGAGGACTTGCACCTCGATTTCGAGCTTCGCACGCTCGCGTCCTAGCTCTTGGACGATGAAGGGAAAATGGAGCCGAACATCGTTCGGCTCCGACAGAATCAAACAGAGTCAGCCCTCCAGAGGGACCGACTCGACTTCGCGCACCAGCGCCTCGGGATCGCGGTCGAGTTTCTGCATGATCTCGAATACACGATCGCTCCAACCGGCCAGACAGAAGACGCGCTCCTGTGGAAACTGGAGCGTACCAAGGCCCTTCAGGTCGAAGCTGAAGACACGCGCGGCAATGTTGTAGCGCTGCTGGTAATCCGCGAACGGTTTCACCGGCGCACCACCACCAACCCATCCCTGCATGTCGGACAGAATCACGATGCGGTCATAAGCGCGGTTTGCGCGCTCGAAGATCGCATTGAAGTTCGTGCCACCCGAGGCGAACGAGATGCTGTTGGCTGCCGTCAGCGTCGAATCGCGCCGGTTGAGCGTCAGGTAGCGCGCCTCGTCACTGAAGACCATGAGGTCTGCGCCACTGGCTTTGACCAGCACGGCTGCGAATAGCGAACCGATCGTCTGCGGACGACCCGCCATCGAGCCCGACGAGTCGAGCGCGATCAGCGTGTTGCCCTCAAACTTTGGCACATTGGCGAGCGAGAGATCGATGGCTTGGTTAAGCGCATCCATCACGCGATCGGCACCTGGCAGGTTACCCTGCTTGAGCACCTCGACGGCCGAAAGGAACTGGAATGGGAAGACGAGCGAACGGCGGACAGCTTTCTCATCCGTGAGTTGCGCGCACAGTTCCGTCACGACTTCCGGCGCATGCGTAAGGATGTTACGCACGTTGCGCAGAAGGGCGAGGTAACCGAGCTTGCCCTCGCGGACCAGCTCAGCCCAAGCCTGCGACTTGGCCGCAGCTACTTGTTCGACCGTCTCCGCTACGCCGGCTTGCGTGAGCTTCGTCTCCCACGTTTGAGCAGGAGCAAGCTCACCACGCATGAGCTTCGAGAGCGCTGGCGTAGCGCGAGGACGAACCAGGTTCACCGCGTCCACCAGCTTGAAGAGCGAGTGATCGCGACGATACTTCGCGAGTTGATACTCATCGAAGCGACCGAGGGCCAAGCCCAAGCCCTTTTTAAGGGCGTTGGGAACCGGGCGACCGTAGATCGCCAGATAGTAGCCGAGAATTTCGACCACGTCGTCCGGGCGACGCACGACATGGGCGTAGAAACGCTTGGTCCATGGCGCACCCTTGACAGACTTGGCCAGTTCGCCGGCAACCAGGTGGCTCACCGAACGCATGCCATGCGTGAGACGAGCGTAGATCGCTGCCTTGGCGACAAAACGTGAATCACCAACCTTGCCGATCAGTTCACGAATACGGGCGGTGGTTTGTTTCTCGGTGCGATAAAACTCATCCTCGAGAAATGTGGTGAGCATGATCGAAACGAGTTCGAGTTTGGCGGTCTGGATGAACGCGCGACCGCTCTCGTAGTTCACCGTGTTTGGCACGGTAGCTTTGCGCGAAAGAAATGGAAGAATACTGAATTTGGCCATGACGGCCTCCTTTTATGAATAGTGCCGCGCCAGTTCTGGTACGGCGGATGACCCGGAAACGCCGGGAGACGATAGTTAAAATACGGGAGAATTACGTTCGCAGAGACGGCATTGCGGCCGCTGAGTGCTCTACCACTGAGCTATGCGCCGAAGCGCAGATGGGATCGAACCACCGACATTTCAGTTAGAAGTAACTGCAAACTCACTACCCGTAAATTGAGACGAGGGAGGAAACCGTACATGGGTTTGCCGGGTTTGAACCGACTCACGCTTGCGCGCTTGTCCGAAGTAACCATGTACTCACTACCCTCGAAAATGAATCGGAGGAGAAAGTTGCGAGCGGGTTTATGAAGATTCCGCCACCAAACCGTTGCCGGCTTGAGCAGGGGTCGAACCTGCAACTCCCGTCTTTCGACAGGCGCGTTTACCGAAGTAACCGCACGCTCACTGCCTCCGAAATTGTTTTCTGGGAGAAAAACAGGCGAAGTTCCCTGGAGCCCTTCCCGCCAATCGTTTTCACGAATGGCAGGCGCTCGTATTTGCAGCCAATGGTGTCAGCCACGGCACGGGATTTGGTGGTGACGAAGTAGTTTCACCTTCACTGCCCAGAAAAATGGAAACCGGGAGAAAACCGACCAAGGTATATTAACGTGCTCTACCATTGAGCTACCTTCCCATTACTGGAAAGGGTCGGACTCGAACCGACAACCACGCGCGTTTAAGGCGAAGTAACCCTGATCTCACTACCCGGAAATTAAATGGAGCCTATCGCCGGAGTTGCACCGGCCTGTCCGGATTACAAGGCCGGCACGTCGCTCGCTACGTCTGACAGGCGTGGTTGCCGCGCCGGGTAACGCTCCCGGACCTGGCGCTCATCTAGCGCGATTCCGCTTATAAGGCGGACGGTTCACTTTGAACTACGCGGCAAAAACTGGTCGCCCCGACGGGATTTGCACCCGCGTTGCCCGCTTGAGAGACGGATCTCCTGCCCGCTAGAGGACGAGGCGCTAAATTGGTCGGCGGGACAGGACTCGCACCTGCAAGGGCTTTCGCCCACGAGTTTCTGAGACTCGCGTGTATGCATTCCACCACCCACCGAAAAATTGGTGCGGCCGGGGCGACTTGCACGCCCACGCGCCAAAAGGCGCAGCGGTTTTTGAAACCGCCCGGTCTACTGTTCCACGCACGGCCGCATGATTGATCGCGGCGGCCGGAATCGCACCGGCACGGACCCAAGGGTCCAGCGGGGTTTAAGCCCGCCGTGTCTGCTGTTCCAACCACGCCGCGAAATTGGTGCGGGCGGAGGGAATTGCACCCTCACGGGCTTTCGCCCACCGGCTTCTCGCGCCGGCGCGTATGCTGTTTCGCCACGTCCGCATAAAATGGATCCGGCACGGAGAGTTGCGCTCCGCTCTTCCCAATACCACTGGGATACGTCGCTACCTACGCTTTGCCGGAATAAAATTGGTCGAGGCGGAAGGACTTGCACCTCCGCAGCCCGTAAGGGCGGCGCGTTTACAGCGCGCTGCATTTGCTGCTCTGCCACGCCTCGAAAAAATGGGGGCTCAGACGGGATTCGCACCCGCGACCTTCTCCTTATGAGGGAGCTGCGCTGACTGCTGCGCCACCGAGCCGTGGTGGGACGCCCCGGTAATGCTCCGGGTTCTGCCGGTTAAGAGCCGGCGGCTTCACTATTAAAGCTTGCGACCCAAAAACTGAAATTGGCCCGTTCGACAGGCTCAGGGCCATGAGCAAAGTCGAATGGCTGCGGCAGGAGGACTCGCACCTCCATTCACGGGTCCAAAGCCCGTTGTCCTGCTGTTAGACGACACCGCAAAATTGGTGCCGGCCGAGTGAAGGTGACTCATCTCCAGCATTTCTGCTGGGCCAGCTGATCTCCTTGCCGGATCATATCCTTCGATACCGACTAAAGACATGGTCGTCGGCCCGGGAGTCGCACCCGGCCTTCCTGCATGTCGGGCAGGCGTGGTCACTGGCTCACTCGCCGACGAAATCGCTGTTGATGCTTCCGAGTCCGAATCGGGTTCAGCTAAAAATTAAAATTAAACCGGTCCGGAAGTTTCCTTCCGGACCGGCGTTGTTTTCTAACGAATCGGCCGGCGTCGGCGGTAGTCATTCCGTGCGATGAACACGAGAGCAGCCACCGCGAACCAAGCGATCATCAGAGCGATGGCATTCATGGTTTTATCCTCTTGTTTGGGTCTCTGCTCCCTGGAGCTTTGACCCTTCCTCACGCGCCCTCACAATTGGGACGCGCGAAATATTCGGCGGGCACGCACACACCGGCGATAGGCGCATAGGCCACAGCCTGTTTGCATCTCAATCAAATGGCTGTCGGGGCAGGACTCGCACCTGCATCTTGCCGCTTAACAGACGGCCGCTCTACTATTGAGCTACCCGACAATGGTGGGCAGGCACGGATTTGCACCGTGATCTCCTCTGTGTAGGAGAGGGGTCTTAACTGTTGGACGACCCGCCCAAAAAATGGCGCTCGTGATCGGACTCGCACCGACTGACTTCCCTTCGACAGAGGGCTGATTCGACTGCTTCATCTCCACGAGCGAAATTGGTCAGGTGGGTGGGAATTGCACCCACTTCCCCGGCGTCACGGGCCGGTGCCCTGCTAACTGGGCCACGCACTTGAAAAATTGGTCGGAGCGACAGGAGTTGCACCTGCGATCTCTCGGTCCCAAGCCGAGCGCGTTAGCTGCTACGCTACGCTCCGAAAAAAATGGGTGCAGGTGTCGGAGTCGCACCGACCGGCGCGTTGGCTTATGAGACCACGCGGAACCTCGTTCTACCTGCAAAAAAATGGTGGAGGCTCGCGGTTTTGCGCCGCGCTCTCGTGGTCTTCGGCCACGCGCCATCACTAGATCGGCCTAACCTCCATAAAACTGGCAGGCCCTGAGGGACTCGCACCCTCCCGGTCGGATTTGGAAACCAACCCGTCCGCTTGGACATCTAAGGCCTGTGGTGCCCGGGGCCGGTAGCGCGCCGGCTCCTTCTGCTTGGAAGGCAGTCATGCATCTATCAACACCTCCCAGGCAAAAGATCAGAACAGCCCGTCCTTCGCGAAAGCTTCGGCGCGGCAGCCTTCTCATTAAACTGGCTTGCCGAGCCGTAGCTCTGAAAGAGCGAAGGCTGGTGGAGCTGGACGGTTAGGCTCCGTCTCGTCCGCATTGCAAGTGCGGCATGCTGCTATTATCATCACAGCCCCGAAAAATTGGACACGACGGCGGGAATTGCACCCGCGGCATTACCGGTTTTGCGGACCGGCCCCTTCGCTGCTCGGGCACGTCGTGAAAAAACCCGCGACTCAGGTCGTTCGGCGCCGGAAGACTTCTCCGAGCGTCCGCCCTCAATGATCGCGGGTTAAATATGGTGGAGCCGGCGGGAGTTGCACCCGCACCTGGCGGATTAAAAGTCCGCTGTGCTGACTGTTAACACCACAGCTCCATGGTGCGCGCGCCGGGATTGACTCGTGCTCTCGCACTCGGGGCTTTGCCCCACACCTACGGCGCGCCGGTCGGCCTGCTGGCCTTCCGCACCCGGGACTGCGGACTGGCGGACCGCTGCGTTACTCCTACGCCACACACGCAAACTAAATTAGCCCCTGCCGGCTCTGGCTGCCGGCAAGCTCCTGTAATATCCGATGGGGCAAAAGCGCACTCCGGTTTCGGATCAACAACCGGCGCTTCCTATAGGAAATGGCCGCCTCGACGGGATTCGCACCCGCATCACCGGCTTGAAAGACCGGCATCCTCACGTCTTAGACGACAAGGCGGAAAAAATGAAACGCACGGCCGGCCTTGCCGTTTAACGCCCCGAGGGCGCACCGCGCGTTTTGTGCAGAACCGCGCGAAGGCGGTCCTGCATATCACAAAAAAGAACACACACCGTCGTCCCTGTTGGCAGACATGGTCTGCCAGATTGGACGGCCGCGGGATTTGATGCGGACGTTGGCTGATTGACTGGGCTCAGCGATGAAGCCGCTTATGGAATATGGAAAACGAGAATGTCTCGGATCCCGGAAGCGGCCCTTTCAGGCATGAAAAAACCCACTTCCGGGCGGAAGTGGGCTGCGCGAGGCTACAGTTAGCTCTGGGCGTCAGGTTATCCCACTTCCTTTAAAATTTGTTTGTCCGGGTTGAAATCTACCGGATTCACTAAGCAACCGTAGGGTCGCTCGGGCACACATGGTCGCATACGACCAATGCCTATCCGTGATACGGACGGCTGGTGCTGATATGGATAATGTGGCTTTCATGGGAAGGTGGATGACGTTAAAGTGTTCTACAGGTTACAACGGAAGATCGGTCGGAGAAATCAAGAGGCTTTGTGATCTTTTCCTGGATTTGTTCAGATCAGTCAGTTGTTGATCTCCGGATCATACCACATCGAAGCAGGCTTGCCACAGCAATTGATGCATCATACCTGACTGGGTAGTCATGTATGATAATCTCTTTTCCGAGCGCGGTCTTTCCCTTGATCGCTTACGTGTCCTTGTTGAGGTTTACGATGCCGGGGGCATCGCCAAGGCTGCACCCGGAGATCCGATCCGCCAAAGCCAATACAGCCGACAGCTCCGCGAGCTGTCAGAATTTTTCGGCGCGGAGGTGGCACACCGACAGGGCCGGCAACTCAAGCTCACGCCTCAAGGGGTGCAACTGGCTGAGCTCGTGCGCTCGCAGTTGCACGCGCTCCAGGATTTCCGCGCCGAGTGCCGCTCGGAAAGCGTGGACTACACCATCGCGGCAGGAGACAGCCTGATTCACTGGCTGGTAATTCCGCGCCTCGGAGAAATCATGCGCAAACAAGCGTCTGTCCGCTTTGCGACGAGTAATCTGCGCACGAACGAAATCGTCCAACAATTGAAAGATGGCCGGGTAGATTTCGGCGTAATCCGCAAGGATGCGGTAGTCGCGCCACTCAAGTCGGCTCCGCTTGGTTCATTGAGTTTTGTCGCGGTCGTACCGAAAGCTCTTCTGCCTGCACGCGGAAATCTTACGCTGGGCGACGTCCTCGGAAAAATCCCGTTTGCCGCTCACACCAGCGATGGGCAATTCACTCAAAAATTGCGCGATGTGGCTAAAACGCTTCAAACGGAACTTCGCCCCGCGTTGATCTGCCAATCTTTCCCCCAAGCGATGGCGGCAGTTCGGTCGGGCGGATTTGGATCGGTGCTGCCCGCTCTGGCATTAAAAGAACTGGAGCCGGGATCCTACCGAGAAATTCCCGCAGAGCCACTCAGCCTTCTGAATCGCGGCATCGTGCTCGCGTGGAATTCACGCTTACCCCGCGTGCGACCCAGTGCGAAAAAACTCATCGAGCAGCTCCAAGACGGCCTTCGTTTCTGATTGCACCTATAGATTAACTAACGGCTTTCGGATTTATACGCCCACGCCAAATATCAGTGTTCAAGGCGCACTTTATCATTGTCCGTTCCCTTCCGCATTTGGTCGCGCCTAATCTCGATGTTAGCTGCCTCATGGGTCATATTCACATCGACGCTCATTTTCGGGAACGATGAATGCGCTGCGGCAAGCGCTGTTCATCTAGCTCGAGAGCCAACGCATCTCTGGCTGGAGCCGCCAGTGTGGCAACGCGTTCATGCAGTTGAAGCACGAATGCCGCGGTGGCGAAAGTGCCCAATGAAACGGACGGATCACCTCGCTCCAATCGCCAAAGTGTATCGCGACTCACGAAGAGACGAGCGGCCATATCTGCTGTGGAAATCCTCCGCTTGCGCCGCGCAAGCGCGAGGTCGCGCCCCATCTGCCTGAGAGCATGGGCGGCAGGCAACGGAAGAGATGAAGCACTGGGCATGCAGTTAATGTCTGATATAGCGGACGCATTATCAAATAACGTCTGCCATATCGGACGAAAAAATCGCCGTATAATACTCTGCTCGTTGCAGCGTCACGACATGGTCTGACTTAATTAAATGAGAACGATACGCTATGAGGCGCGCTTTCAGGGAAGGATGGTCAGGCGACATTCAATATATGCGATGTTTCAATTAAAATTGAATGCGGTTTGAGCGTGAAATATCTCCAGCCTTGAGTCTGTGGTGGGCGCTCTGTGGCTGATCAACAGAGCTCAATTACCGTTGAATCGAGGACGTGCGAGCAGACGGGGCGAATTTCAACCCGCCGCGAGTACCTTGGCCTGTTGTTCAATCCCCTCGAAAATCTTGTCCTTAATCCGAGCCGGAAAACCCTTCGGCACGATTGCTCCTACGGTCGCCAGCGCCTTCGGCACCGCTTGCAAGATTTCATTGATCAAACCATCCGCATCACTCAAGCCAGCTTGCTTCGCAACGATCTGCCAGTGTCGTGGTTTGATATCCTTCAATTTGCGATGGGGATTCTTGCCTCGGACTGTCATGGCCAGCGTAGCTTTCTGCCAAGCGAGCTGATTCGGCCCCACACCGATGATAGGCCAAGCTGAGAGCACGTCGTAGAACGGCGTCATGCGATAGGCACCACCCGGTTCGTGAAAGAGCGAGAAATTTTTGGCGTGACCATCGGTCGCGGCCATCAGCCAGAAGAGTAATTGGCCTTTGGCGAAATCGCGTCGGTTGCGCGCCGACTCGGCACTGAATGCAAGGACCTGAAGTATGTCTGCCATGCCGGGACCACCATCCGTTTCGTACTTCTTCTGGCCCGGTACCCCCAAGGCTTGACAAAAATCCTCCTGCGGCCGGCGAGCGATCCATTTTTTTCCCTGCCATATCCGGTCAAAGCGCTCGACCACCAAAACCTTGCGCGCGCCGAACTGACTGATTTCGGTTTTTGCCACATCGAGTCCGAAGGCTCTCATCAACTCCAGGCAGAGCCACTCATTCTCCACCGAGTCCTTCATGTCGACCTGCATGTTGCCTACCACTCCAAGCGGGAGCTTGAAAATGTGCGTGGTCGGGGTGGTGCCTAGCGGGCGACACCATTCATTCTTATAGCGGAGAAGTGCGGTTTTTTCCTGCGCGCCCGCAATTGAAATACGGAATTCCTCTTCGTCGGCCTGACCCAGGACGCGGCCCTCCGACAACGATGCGCCGATCACTTTTTCCACGTCAGCTTCGTCGATCGGCTCTGCCTTCACCGTCTCGACATTTACGGGCGTTTCACCTTCGGGCAAGAGTTGGACTGCGCCGACACAATCTCGTCCGATGGCTGTAAGCAGATCGAAAGCATCTCGCGATTCGGTGCCGAAACGGCTTTGCAAGCGCTTACGGATCGATTCGCTGTCTGGGAGCAAATTTTCAAAGTAGTTGGTCACCACGGCGCCCTTGTGCGGCACATTGTCGGGCTGGAAGTCCAGCGACAGCGACAAACGCCGCCGGTCTGATGCTTCCGCCCACGCAGGATCGTATTGGAACGTCGCTGTTCCTCTTGATTGCGCCCAGATACCTACGCGTCGGCCGTTCATCCAGACAATGAGTGCGGTAGCCATGGTTACCAAGTGGTGTTCGATTTCTTGGAGTCGGTTCGTCCATCATCGATGACCAGCCGCCCACCCAATAGGGCAACGAGCTTCGCCACTTGGGCGAGGCTCGTCCGCCCAGGAGCTGACTCGATCCGGGCAATCCGTTTTTGGTTAACCCCCATGAGTTCGCCAACCTTCGCTTGGCTCAAACTTTTGGCCGTGCGCAGCGACTTCAATATCGCACGTGCTTGGGCCGGAGTATCGACAGGATAATTCATACAAGCATGTTACTATTTTATGATAGTAATGTCAAGACACTACGTAAAAGTAGTAAATTACAGTTACTATCAATCAGTGGTGTTCACAAGAATCCAATCCCAGCCGGGGACCTACTGGCGAGGCGAGGGCAGAACTGCGGCAGTAACCCGTGCCCAAAGGAGAAACCTGTCTCACCAATCAAGGCTCCCTTCAAAATCCACGTCACCACAATGCCGCTCCACTTTCATAGCCTGAAAGTGTAACTCCACTCCCGAAAAATGTCATTTGCCAGTCGACGACGACTCAATTAAATAGATTTAGAAGAAGTGAAGAGCATTAACAAACGGATACATAATATTTTTCCGCTAACTCCAATTGCCAAAGTTGTCAGAACTCCCGTTTTTGTTTTCCTTTTTCCGATTTCTCGTTCTTTTGTTCTCTCGTTCTAATTCATTAACCATTAACTAAGTCCGCGCTCTTCTGGCAACTTAGCTTCCGGGTGGCGGGAATTTTCAACTCCCCTCACCTTCACCATTCCAAAGCCCGGCCTCGTTCACGAAGCCGGGCTTTTTTGTTCATCGGATAAGCCTAGCTGAGAGTTGACCTGCCACCGGAGCAGCCCAGTTTGGCGTGGTTGACCTTGCCAGCCTCTGCGCGCTCAGGCGCATTCCCCCTCTCACCTACCGACCGGCCATGAAACCGCCCACTGGTTGGAAGGTTGCCGTGGAAATCCATCCCGCCAACTGGTCTTTTCTCTCGGAAAAAACCTGGATCGCTGGCTGGATCAGCCCTGATGCCGGCCAAGCCATTACCGACGTCCGCGCCTGGCTCGGTCCAAAATCTTTTCTCGGTTTGCACGGCCTGCCCCGCGCGGGTGAATCACGTCCGCCCTATTCCGGTTTTTCTTTTCTTCTCTCGCCGATGCGCGGTGCCTCGCTGTTACGTCTGGAAGCCCGCGATCTGACCGGACGCTGGACGGAGTTTTTCCGTACCCCGATCACCGTTGCCCGGGATGCCGCGATCCCGGCGACATCGATCCGCCTCGCGGAAATGCTGCCGGCTATCATCCCCACCCTTCTTCGCTCCGCCGCGCGTTCACCGGATCGGCCGCTGGTTGAGTTCGCGGTTGAAACCCTCGCCGAAGTTCTCGCCGAGCCACTCAATTCCCTCCCCAATCCCCCTTTTGCCGGCGCCTTGGAAGAACCGCGACTCACCGGCCGCGTCAAGGACGGCCGGCTCTCCATCACCGGCTGGATCACGCATCGCACAGCAAAAATCTCCCGTCTCACTGCCATCATCGATCCACTCCGCGAAGTCGTCCTGCCCCATGGTCTCGCCCGCAGCGACGTCGCAGAAAATTCCCCGGAAGTCCCGGACCATGCAAATGCCGCCTTTGTGGGCCAGGTCGAGCTTCCCGTTGGTTTCAACCGCCCGGTGCTGTTGAAAATTTTCGCTGAACTCGACTCCGGCGAAAAACACCTGGCTTTCGCCCAGCGTTTCGTCCCGGAAAAACCCGCGAACTCCATCACGACCAGTCCAGTCGTCGCCGGTCTTCCCTTCATCCAGGCGATCTGGGCATTGCGGCGCGCCGCCCGGCGGCATCGTGTTTCGACTGAAGGAATCGTCCGCGCGGGATGGTCCGCCTGGAAAAACTATCCGGTAAAATCCGGCAGACTCCCGGCGTCAATCCCGCCAGTGAATAAAAACGAGCGGCCACTGCGGATTCTGGTCGCAACCCACAATCTCAACTTCGAAGGTGCACCGCGGCTGGTTCTGGAACTGTCCGCTTATCTCGTCCGCCAATCCGGCATCAGCATCAGCGTCGTTTCCCCGATCGACGGACCGCTGCGTTCGCTTTTCGAAACCGCCGGCATGCCTGTGACCGTGCTCGATCTCGGGCCCATGCTCGGCGCCACTACGGCAGCCGAATTTCACGCCAGGCTCGGCTCACTCAGCCAACAGTTCGACGACACCGCCATCGATCTCGTGCTGGCCAACACCTTGGTATCATTTTGGGCGGTGCACCTCGCCCATCTCTTGAGAAAACCAGCCGTACTCTACGTCCATGAAAGCGCTCCCGTGCCACGGCTCTTTGCGCCACTCGTTCATCCCGCACTGTTTTCCGTGGTCGAAGAGGCCGTCACTGTGGCCCAGCGCGTAGTCTTCACCGCCGACGCTTCCCGGCAAATCTTCGCCCCGCTCGATCAGCGACAACGATTTCGCGTTTTGCCAAGCTGGCTCGATGTCACCGCCATTCGATCTTTCCTCACCCACCACGACAAGACAACGCTGCGCGCCAAGCACGGCTTCGCCGCGGACGCCATCCTGCTGCTCAATCTCGGCACCGTGTGCGAGCGCAAGGGCCAGCATATTTTCATCCAGGCAGCCGAACTGCTCGAACCCGAATTACGCGCCACCTACCCGGATCAAAAAATTGAGTTCGTGCTGGTCGGCGCACGGGGCGACGCCTTTCTGGACTCACTGAAAGCCAAGGTCGCACACGCGCAGCTCCAAACCGTCCGCTTCGTGCCGGAGACGCGTGAGAACTATGATTTTCATCGTCTGGCCGACATTCTCGTCTGCACCAGCTTCGAGGAATCCTCGCCGCGCGTACTCCTCGAGGCGGCCACTTTCGGCACGCCGATCGTAAGCACCGACGTCAACGGCATCCCCGAACTGCTGACCGGCCGCGAAGCCTGGCTGGTCGAGCCGCGTGATCATTATCAACTCGCCGAGGCGCTGCGCAACGCGCTCAAGGCGCACTTTGCCAACGACACTCGCCGGGCGAAAAACGCGCAAACATCCGTCGCGAAGCGTTTCGACGAACGTATTTCCCTGCCGCGCCATCTCGCCCTAGTCCGCGAAGCTACCGCGTTATCGGTGAAGGAGAGTTCTTGAGCAGAATGACAAAGCCACAATGCGGAGTTTCGAGGGAGAGATCCGACTAATAGGTCCAGTCGAAGGAATTGTTTCCCGGCAACCCCGGTGAGATGACCAAGTTGGTCTGATCCAATTCATCCGGGGCAAAGAAATCCACGGAGCACGCGATTCATCGTTCCACCTTGATTTCGTACCAAGTGGTCACGGGTTTCCCCACAAGGATTTCCCAGCCCGCGTCAGTTTTCTGCGCGGGAATGGGCTCGCCAAGGCGGTGGCCGGTTCCGTCGAGGGGTTGGGCGAGCACGTGGACGGCTCCGGTGAGATTTCGCAGCACGATCATGCCGGTCAGGGGTTCGATCAGCGTCGGTGCGTGACCCTGCTCGGTCACTCGCGAGCGCGTAGCGTCCCAGTGCATCCCGGTGTTCTCGACTCGCGTGCCGGTCGTCAGCAGCAGTCGCGACGCTCGCGTGATGGAATCGCTATCGAGGGAATTCAGGACGATCGCGCAAAAATTATTCCGGACCTTGGCGGATAAATTGGTCACCGCGACGCCGTTCTGCCGGACAAATCCGATGAGACCTTGGGAACGCGGGCTGTCGATCGTGACCACGCCGGTTTTTTCTGCATAGCCCGACCACACGAGCTGGCCGGTGTCGCTCTTGAGCAGGCCCTCGGTCGCTGCGACCTTGGCGGTCGGCTCACCATCGAAGGATTTCACCCGCGAGCCGTGCAGCAAGGGAATCGACGCTGGAAAGCCGGGCGTGAAATAGGGTCGCTCCAAGCCGGGCGCGCGCCGGCTGTCCATTACCTGCTGCCGGGTGTAGGAGCGCTCGACGGTGATTTTTGCGCGGGCAATATCTCCCCGCAAATACATCAGCGCCCCGGCCGCGAGCTGCGGCATTTTCACCGGATCCAACGACAGATCGAAATGATCCCCCACGTAGGCAGGAGCATCGGCCAGACGCTTGGGTTCAAACGTGTACCAGACCACCGCGTCCCAATCCAAAAAGCCGGCGTAAGCGGCGAGGATCGGAATGCCTTCGCTCCCGAATTGATTCGGAAAGGGATTGTTCACCTCGCTGACGGTGTAGGGCTTTCCCGCCACCGCCGACCGCGAGAGTTCCGCCACGGTAGAGTTGAGCGGATCGTTGACCATCGGCGCATGGTGATAAATTTTGTCCTCTGGATGCTGCCAGTAGGTGTGTCCATCCACCACATCCAGCAACGACGTATCGGCCACTAGCATGTAGCCGGAACTGGAATGGGAATGATCCGCCGTCGCGACCACCGGTGATTTCACGCCGAGCGTCTTTTTCAAAAACATCCGCATTTCCTGAAAAAAGCCGGCCTCCAGATCACGGAAAAAACGACACTCCACATAATACTGCTCCGCTGGCGCCGCGCTTACTTGCTCTCCTTTCAACCGCGGAATTTCCGCCGTGCCGTCAATCCCGATCATCGCACGAAGCTTCGCCAATTCTTCGGTGGAAAGCGTACGGGCCAGCCAGTCGTGATAAAGCCCATCGAGTTCCTGATCATACGGGCTATCGGCGGTCCACCCGACCCATGCGGCATCTTCGTTGACAATTTCCACCAGCGCCACGCCAGGCTCATTAGCATAGCGGCGCTGCGTGTAGGGGTTAACGTGCGTAAGAATCTGGCGAGCGTAATCCTTTTCCAGCTCCACCAACCGACGGTCGAACAAAAGCGGTCCCTTCCTTATTTTCGTCGATAAGACCAAGTCGCCCTCCTTGAAATGCCGGCCGACATTCATGTTCCAGTCGACGTAGATGCCGCGCTTCAACAGCTCCGCGATAAAGAAATCCTCGCGGTCTAGCTGCCCGGCGTCGAAGTGCTGGCTGTCGTCGCGCGTGGCATCGATCATCCCGCGCGGCGCAGGCAAATCGAGAAAGTGCAGGCGCACAAAGTTGATGCCGTACCGCGCCAGGGTCGCGGCCCACATCGGCGCATCTTCCTTGGAGGGAATCGAAGCGGAGCCCCGCGTCCACTCGGTGAGATTAACGCCCCAAAAACGCACCGGTTCACCTTTCGGGTTCACGAAGTGACCGTCTTCCACCCGGATGAATCCGTACCGGCCAGCGGGAGTTTCGTGCAAAAAAGACAGATCGACCACCGCACCTTCACCGTGCCGGTGATCCACCACATAGGGCTGGAGCTCAATCCCCCGGGTGCCGAAATCGACCACAGGGCCCGGCGGAGTTTTATTCTGACCGGATAAACACGCCGCGGCCGACCATCCGATCGCAGCCACCACCACTGTACGGGATAATTTTCTCATGATGAAATCGCGCACACGCGATCTGGAACCGGAGACTCACAAATCGGAGTTCAGGTGGTCAATGAGTTTTGACAGCTATAAAACTGTTTCATACCGTGCTGTTTCGTTTTCGCCCACCCCGGCAAAGCGAATGCCGGCTTTCTCAGTTGTTCCACCGCGATCCCCGTTCCCACCCGTTTAAATCTGAGCTTCCCTCTCCCGCCGCAGCTCGCTTACCGCTAACTGATCACCGGTCCCCGCACGGACAGCCATTGCCAAAATAAACGCCGTTACACAGCAGAAAACCAACCCATCGGACGCCATGAATCTTGATCGCCGCAAATTCATTTTCACCCTCGGTGCTGCAACTATCGCGTCGCAAACCGTTTTACGTGGTGCCGGCGAGCTTCCCGCGACTTCGGCGCCATCGGCGGCCGCGCCAAACTTCAACGGTCCATGGCATCAGCAAATCCGTCGCGTCGGGCAACTGAACTTCAACGAGCGCGATCCAGTCGAACTCGACGTCGAGGCCTGGGCCAATACATGGGCGGAGCTGAAAGTGGATGTCGTGCTGGTCAGCGTCACCGGCATCATCGCGTTTTATCCGACGGCGATTCCCTTCCATCGGCGTTCGAAATTTCTCGGCGATCGCGACCTGTTCGGTGAGTGCTGTGCTGCTGCTAAAAAACGTGGCATCCGCGTCATCGCGCGCTTTAGTCCCGATTTGCTGTGGCAGGAAGCGTTGGATGCCCATCCCGAATGGTTTCGCCACGATGCCAAAGGCCAGCCCGTGCCGCATGCGCCCGTACCGGGCTTGTTTAACACGTGCCCTTTTTCCGCTTATTTTTCGGAACAAATTCCCGCGATCATGCGAGAAATCAATGCGCGCTACGACGTCGACGGCCTGTTCACCAATGCATGGCCGACGCTCGCCGATTTGCCCGAATGCCACTGCGTGCAATGCCGCGAAGCGCCCGCACCGAACACGCCGGCGTTTCACGAACGCCATCTGCAACGCACCGTGGAATTGTGGCGCCTCTACACCGGCATCGCTCGCGAGAAAAAACCGGATAACATTTTCTACGGCAATCTCGGCTGGGGCATCGGCGCGCAAACCAACTTGAAAGTCCTCGCGGAGGATTGCCTGTGGTTTAATTGCGACAATCAGGGCCGCGAAGGCGAAGCCAGTCCGGCGTGGACCTGCGCGCAACAGGGACGCGTCGCCTACTCAGTCATGCAAGGACGCACCACTACCAGCGTGGTGGGCTCCTGGGCCACCGGTGGAATCAAGTGGCGCAATACCGCGAAGAGCCACGCGGAAACCACCCTGTGGATGGCGCAGACGGTCGCAAGCGGCATGCGGGTCTGGTATCACTGGCTCGGCGCCCAAACCGGCCTCGGGGAAGATCGACGCTGGTGGAAAGCCGGGCGCGATTTTTTCCAATGGCAGGCCAGACATGACCGCCATTTCACCTATCGTCGTCCGATCGCCAATCTTGGCGTCGTGTGGGCGCAACGGCCAAATGCCTTTTATTCGCCGCCGGGCGCAGTCACCTCGCAGCGACACGCCGCGCAGGAATTCATGCAAGGCCTTTATCCGGTGCTGCTCGAAGGTCGTTTTCTTTTCGATTTTGTGCATGAGGAGGATTTGTCCGCCGAACGCCTGCGCAAATACGATGTGCTCATTCTCCCCAACGTCGCGCTGCTGAGCGATGCCCAATGCGGGCAATTGCAAGCCTTCACGGACGCGGGCGGTTCTCTGCTCACGACCTTTGAAACCGGATTGTTCACCGAAACTGGCGCGGCGCGCGGTGATTTTGGCCTGCAGAAATTATTTGGGGCCAGTCGTTCGGGCGAAGTTCAGGGTCCGATCGCGAACTACGGCTCGTATGCCCGGATCGAACACGCGCATGAAATTCTCACTGGTTTCGACGACACCCATTGGATCCCCGGCGCACAGTTCGTAGTGCCCGTCACCGCCGCGGGCGATTTGTCTCCGTTGACGGTCGTAAGATCCAACTCCGGTTATCCGCCCGAAATGGCCTACACGCTCGAATCACACACCCATCAGCCCGCTGTCGTGCTGAGGGAAAACGGACGAAGCCGCCTCGCTTATTTTCCCGGCGACAACGAACGCAGCGCATGGCGCTCCGGCAACACCGACCTTGCGCTGCTTTTGCAGAACACCGTCCGCTGGCTGTTGCACGGCCGTTCGCCGGTTTCGGTCACGGGCGAAGGCATGGTGGAATTGTTCGCCTGGGAAACCGATCCGGGGTTTGCGGTACATATTCTCAATTACAATAATCCCAATCTGCACCGGGGCTGGCTGCGCCGGCATTATCCAATCGGCCCGCAAGTCGTGACGATGGAAATTCCCGCCGGCAGAAAAATCTCCCGCGTAGAACTCCTGCGTGCGGGACAGGAAATTATCTTCAGCCAAAACGGATCCCGGATCGAATTCACCGTGCCCCGCGTCAACGACTATGAAGTCGCGGCGGTGACGTGATCGGCTTTTGCGCTTGACCCAACCTTATCGCCGAAACGTTGGAATGAATCCTCCAAGATCAACCGCGTTCATTTCAACTGTGTTGGGCCTTTGGCTTTCAATGGCCGCTGTCTCGGTTTCATTCGCGGACGAACGACCGAAGACAATTCCCGCGCCGGGCGGAAAATGGACGGTTTCCCTCTCCCATGGCGTAATGCTGGACCTGCAATGGATTCCCGCTGGCACGTTTCTCCGAGGCAGTCCGGAAACCGAACCTGGCCGTAAAGCGGATGAAGGCCCGCAAAGTCGTGTAACGCTCACGCAGGGTTTCTGGCTGGGAAAAACTCCCATCACTATCGCACAATGGAAGCAAGTCATGCACCTCGACCTGCGCGGACAACTCGCGCGCCGGATCAACGACGACACGCGCTACGACCTCGGCGGGAAATCCCAACCCCTGCGGGATTTCATGCGTTGGTCGCGCGAAGCCGACCTCGCCACCTATCTCGCGAATGAGGACGACAATCTACCGATGTACTTTGTCAGTTGGAATGACGTCTCGGAATTCTGCCAGCGTCTCACTGAAATCGAACGAGTAGCTGGGAGACTGCCCGCGGGTTACGAATACAATCTGCCCACCGAAGCGCAGTGGGAATATGCCTGCCGGGCCGGAACCACTCCTGCGATCGATGCGGCCCGAAATAAACCCGAATCGCTTAACCGGATAGCGTGGTACGACAAAAATAGCGCTGACGGTTATAAAGGACGCCGCATCGGACCCACTCATTCCGGCCCGCGCACAGTCGGTCAGAAAGAGCCCAATTCCTGGGAACTCTACGATATGTATGGCAACATCTGGCAGTGGTGCCGCGACTGGTATGGGCCCTATGCCGGAGAAACCACTATCGATCCCACCGGGCCAAACGCGGGCACTCTTCGCGTAAATCGCGGCGGCAGTTTCGGCAGTGGAACGAATGCCTTGCGCCCGGCCGCCCGCGCCGCGAACCCTCCCGCCGAGGCCAGCGCCTACCGCGGATTCCGCATTGCCCTTTGTCCAGCGCCCCTGCGCTAGACCCTCGTCAGTCTCTTCCGCGGGCCGGATGAGTTAACCACTAACTTCGCGAGCTAAAATGAAAGCGAGGATTTCTCCCGGCGATGACATTTCATTGGCAAATGGTGCCGTCGATCAAGTCGACACACCCAGGAGACCACGCGAGAGTTGGAAGTCCACGAAACCCGCGCGGTTGGCGACGGGTGCATTCTCGCCCTGAAGCGTTGCCTGCAGAATAGCGGACAAGGCAAGGTCGTCTGCCGTCTCATCACCAGCAAGGACAAGATCGACATCGGTGACAGCGCCGGGAAAAGCAGATTCAGTCAATTGGACGAGCGGGAGCATCGGGTGGGACTGCTGCGACGAAGTTCCCACCAAGCCCACGAATCCGTGCGCTCCACAGGCACCGAGGGCAGTCAGATTTTCCACCCAATGGTCGGAATCTGTCGCGACGATGTGAAGACCAGGAACCGTGAACGCCTGGCCGTAAGCGAGCGTCGCATGTGGCATTGCATCGCCGAACACAATCTCGCGAAACGCGGCTGACGCGAGCAATGGATCGCCTTCGGATAAAAGTATTGAGCCACCGCCGGCGAGAATCCGGCGCGCGAGCCTAGCGAGAGTTGCGGCTCCGCAGGCGACGGGTGGAGGCGCGGATAGCAGCCCGAGCGCGAGCGCACCGAATGAAACCGGAACACGTGAAGAAGATGCAAGCGTCGGCGCCGTAGCGGTAAACCAATCCTCAACTTTCGCGAGGGCGCGGTCGATGCCGCCGTCGAGTTGCACGCTGGCCCAGCCGAACCGGTCGATCGGAATCCCGGCCTGTTCAAATTGACGGCGCATGGCGTCATTGGGAATTTTCTCGCAACCGTGCTCGAGCAACAAGGTCGCACCGACATTGGGGTGCGTCGCATAGCCGCGATAGGTGCGATAAAGTAAATGATACATGCTCTCGCCGCCAAAACCGCAACCTTCACTGTGCGCGAGAGCGATAAAACGCGAAAAGCCCAGGCGATCAGCGAGACCGCTGGCATTCATGCGGTCGGCCGCGAGGCGCGCGATTTGGGCGGAACACATGCTCGTCGGCAGCACCAACCCGATGCGCTCGGTGGCGAAACGATCGCCGTTGGAATAGAGACGAAGCACGGGGTCGTCATCCTCGTCGTTGCGACGGGCCCATTGGTCCCGCCCGACCTCAATCGGGTGGCCGTCCGGCGCGGGGCGGGCGCGGATTTCAGCGACGTGAGTGGCGTCGGTTTGCCGCCAGTTGCGCCAGAGGGAAGTTTGCGAATGCCCCGCCGTTTCACCACGTGAGCGCTGGCCGGAAGCGGTGGCGAGCAACAGCTCGAACGACTCCGCCGTGAGTGACTCGAACGATTCACCGTCAAGATAACGACCCGCATTGATGTCCATCTCGTGAATGAGCAATTGGTGGCGGCGGGTGGTGGTGGTCAGTTTTAGCGTCGGAACGAAGGGAAAGTTCGTGATCGAGCCGTTGCCCGTCACGAAAAGGAACAGATTGCAGCCCGCCCCGACCTGTCCGGCAATGCCCTCGAGGTCGTTGCCCGGACTATCCATGAAATAAAATCCCGGCGCACCGAGCGGATCGGCATAGTCGATGACATGATCGATGCGCGTGCGCGGATCCTTTTTGTGCACCGCACCGAGTGATTTGATCGTGATATTATAAAGACCGCGAAGCTTGTTGCCGGCAGATGGATTGCTTTCGGGCGTGACGCCGTGCCAGCTGAGCCGCGTTTTAAAACGGGCCACCCGATCGAGGAGAGCGCGGGCAATTGAGGCATCGCGCACGTTTTTCATCAGATAGGATTCGGCGCCGCTGAGTTCGTCGGTCTCGCACAACACCCCGATGCCACCGCGGCGCACGACCTCATGAACGATGGCGCCGGCGAGCGGATTGCCGGACACTCCCGAGAATGCATCGGATCCGCCGCATTGGAGTGCGACGCGCAGTGCGCTGACGGGTTGCGGTGTGCGCTGCTGGGCGGAAACGTCCGGCAACCAGCGGCGTACGATCGCTTCGCCTTCGACGAGGGCGGCCGCGAGGCCCTGGGTGATGCTGAGAAACGCATGTGGTACATCGGCGAGTGGATCGCCGCGTTCGTGCATGAAGCGCTTGAGACGCGCGTTCGTGATGGGTTCCACGCCGTAGTCAACCGCAAGGATTGCACCGACATTGGGGTGAACGATGAAGCCCGCGAGCGCGCGAAGAATTTCCAGGGAATTATTCGGCTCGCCGGGTCCACCGCCCTCGGTGTGAGCGATCGCCACGATCCCATCGAGCGACGGGTGAACGCGGGCGAGGGCTTGAAGACGTGCGGTCAGTTGTCGCGCGAAACTCGCCGTGCGCGAAGTCGTGCCGAGGATAACGATGTAGTTGCGCGTCCCGACACCGCGCCGGCCGGAGCGACGATAGCCGGCAAAAGTGCGGCCGTCGGTCAGCAAAGAAACCGGAGGAGCCGGGCGCAGTTTGGATTCGTCGAGGACGAACGGCACGAGGTAATCGGAAAAATTGGGTTTCGTCGGAATTGATCCTTTGATCCGGCGCATCGCTAGTGAATCGAGAATAGACTGGTTGCACACATAAGTGCCGGGCGGGAGATCGACCAGGGCGTGGCCAAATATCTCCCCCCACGAAAGCAATGGTTCGCCCGCCGCGATGAGACGCACACTGAAGCGGTGCCCTTCCAAAACGGTGTGCTCGATCGCATGTAACCCGCCGTCCAGTTCGACCACCGTGCCCGCCGCGATCTCGCGGATCGCGATAGCGACGCTGTCGCCGGGCGCCGGGAGCCGGCCGACAGTCGAAAAAGGCACGGAAGCAGTCATCAATGAAAACGTACACCACTTGCGACGTGAGTCATTGATAAAATTTTGAATGCCAGACCAGTTGGCCACGTTCCCACGCTTGCGTTGGGCTGCGGACATCGGCATCAATTTTTCCACCTCGCCTCCTTCTCCATGATCCCTGCGGAGCTCAAGAAAACCATGTCGTCGGGACTGTTGTCCTTTCCGGTGACCGACTTTAATGCCACCGGCGATTTTCGCGCCGACACTTACATTCAGCGACTGGAATGGCTCATGCCGTATGGCGCGACCGTCCTCTTCGCGGCCGGCGGAACGGGGGAATTTTTCTCCCTGACCGCCCAGGATTACAGCGACGTCGTTCGCACGGCGGTGAACACCTGCCGTGGCCGGGTGCCGATTGTAGCGGGCGCCGGTGGAGCAACGCGACAGGCAATCGCCTGCGCGCAAGAAGCCGAGCGCCTCGGAGCCCAAGGCATTCTCCTGCTGCCGCATTATCTCACCGAAGCCGGACAGGACGGTCTTGCAGCGCACATCGAAGCGGTGTGCAAATCGGTGAAATTCGGCGTCATCATCTACAACCGGGGCGTTTGCCGCCTGCAGGCGGACACGTTGCTCAAACTCGCCGATCGCTGCCCGAATCTGGTCGGCTTCAAGGACGGCATCGGAGAAATTGAACTGATGGTCACGATCCGCCGCAGACTCGGCGACCGGTTTGCGTATCTGGGTGGATTGCCGACTGCGGAAGTGTACGCCGCAGCTTACAAGGCACTCGGCGTTCCGGTGTATTCGTCGGCGGTGTTTAATTTCATTCCCAAAACGGCGATGGAATTCTATCGTGCGATTGCAAAGGACGATCACGAGACGACCGGCCGATTACTCGATTCGTTCTTCCTGCCGTATTTGGAAATTCGCAATCGCAAGCCGGGCTACGCGGTAAGCATTGTGAAAGCAGGCGCAAAGATTGTCGGCCACGATGCCGGCCCGGTGCGGCCACCGCTCGTGGACCTGAGTGCGGAGGAAGTTGCCCGCATCGATGCGTTGATCAAGTCGCTCGGCCCGCAATAATTGGATTGCATGGTCACCGTCGCAGAAAATCCGGCGGAGCGACCGACGCGTATCCGTTACTGGATCGTGTTTTTTCTGTTTCTGCTCACGAGCGTCAACTATGCGGATCGCGCCACGCTTTCGATTGCCGGAACGGATCTCGCCCGGCAATTCAAGCTCGATCCGGTGGCGATGGGGTACGTGTTCTCGGCGTTCTCGTGGGCCTACGTCATTTGTCAGATACCCGGCGGTTGGTTGTTGGACCGGTTTGGTTCCCGGAGGATTTACTTCTGGAGCATCGCGCTCTGGTCCTTGTTTACGCTGCTGCAGGGCTGTGTGTTTGGCCAGAATCATTCGTTCACAATCAATCTGCCTTTTTTCGCACCGTTCACGGTTACCGGCGCGGTGTTGATCCTGTTCGCACTGCGCTTTCTGCTGGGCGTCGCGGAATCACCGTCGTTCCCCGCCAACAGCCGGATTGTAGCGGCGTGGTTTCCGACTGCAGAACGCGGCATGGCCAGCGCCGTGTTCAACTCGGCGCAATATTTTGCCACCGTATTGTTCGCACCGATCATGGGTTGGATCATACACGAGCTAAGCTGGCCAGCCGTGTTCTGGTTCATGGGTGCGCTGGGATTGGTGTTCGCCGCACTGTGGCCGAAACTCATGCACGGACCGCGCGATCATCCGGCGGCCAATGCGGCGGAAGTCGCGCACATCGAGCAGGGCGGAGGTCTCGTGGATCTGGATCGCAGAGGCGCGGCGAATGCACCGGTGCGCTGGTCGACCGCCGGGCAATTGCTCGGCAACCGGATGCTGCTTGGAATTTATTTTGGCCAGTACTGCATCACGACGCTGACGTGGTTTTTCCTGACTTGGTTCCCCATCTACCTCGTAAAGGAGCGTGGCATGTCGGTCCTTGAGGTGGGTTTCGTGGCCGCCCTGCCGGCACTCTGCGGATTCACCGGCGGGATATTGGGCGGTTGGTTTTCCGACGGCATGCTTCGTCGCGGTCAATCGCTTTCGGTTGCAAGAAAAACACCGATCGTCATCGGAATGCTGCTCTCCGTAAGCATGATTGCCTGCAATTACGTGAACGCCCAGTGGGCGGTCATCCTGTTCATGAGCCTGGCCTTTTTTGGCAAGGGCATCGGCGCGCTCGGCTGGGCGGTGATTGCCGACACGTCGCCAAAAACCGTCACTGGTTTGTGCGGCGGTTTGTTCAACACCTTTGGTAATGTGGCGGGCATCACCACCCCGATCGCCATCGGCTATATTCTCAGGTCGACCGGATCGTTCAACTGGGCTCTCGTCTACGTCAGCGCACATGCCGCGCTGGCAATCGCCAGCTACCTGCTCGTAGTAGGCGAAATCAAACGCGTCGAACTTCGGTCCGCTTGAATAGCTTTTCATGAAATCAACCGCTGCGGATCCCAACACTCCGAAAATAACCACGATGCGGGTGATTCCGGTCGCCGGACACGATGACATGTTGCTCAATCTGAGCGGTGCACATGGGCCGTTTTTCACGCGAAACGTGGTGCTACTCCAAGACAACGCCGGGCGGACCGGTGCGGGTGAAGTGCCGGGCGGCGAGAAAATTCGCCAGACGCTCGAAGACGCTCAGGCACTGGTTATCGGGCAGGCCGTTGGTAATTTTAGCGCAGCACTCCAAACAGTCCATGCACGTTTTGCCGACCGCGATGCCAGCGGACGTGGCAATCAGACTTTCGATCTGCGTACGACGATTCACGCCGTCACGGCAATCGAGGCCGCGATGCTCGATTTGCTCGGGCAACACCGTGGCGTTGCCGTGGCCGATTTATTGGGTGGAGGCCGGCAACGCGATTCGGTCGAGGTCCTCGGCTATCTTTTCTATGTCGGTGACCGCCGCAAAACCTCCCTGCCCTACCGCTCTGAACCCGACGCGAAAGATGACTGGTTGCGGTTGCGTCACGAGGAGGCGTTGACGACCGCGGAGATCGTGCGGCTCGCGGAAGCGGCTCACGCGCGCTACGGCTTCAACGATTTCAAACTTAAGGGCGGCGTGAAAAACGGCGCGGAGGAAATGGAAGACGTGACGGCACTCGCAACCCGATTCCCCAAGGCTCGCATCACACTCGATCCGAACGGTGCCTGGTCGCTCGCCGAAGCCATCCGCCTCTGCAAGGGCCAGGAACGCGTGCTCGCCTACGCCGAGGATCCGTGCGGCGCGGAAAAAGGATTCTCCGGTCGGGAAATCATGGCGGAGTTTCGTCGGGCAACAGGACTGCCGACTGCGACCAACATGATCGCCACCGACTGGCGCGAACTCGGACATGCACTCGCGTTGCACGCGGTCGATATTCCGCTGGCCGACCCGCACTTTTGGACGATGAACGGTTCGGTAAAGGTGGCGCAGACCTGCCGGGAGCACGGCCTGACTTGGGGATCTCACTCTAATAATCATTTCGATATTTCCCTCGCGATGTTCACACACGTGGCCGCGGCCGCGCCGGGCAAGGTCACTGCGATCGACACACATTGGATCTGGCAGGACGGACAACGACTGACGAAGGAACCGCTGGTAGTCAAAGCCGGCCGGTTGAACGTGCCGCAACGACCCGGCCTCGGCATCGAAATTGATCTCGTGCAGTTGGAAAAAGCCCACGAACTCTACCAGAAGATGGGCCTCGGCGCCCGCGACGACGCAATCGCGATGCAACTTCTGATCCCCGGCTGGAAATTCGACCCCAAGCGTCCCTGTTTGGTACGTTAGACCGGCTTGTTGTCTCGCGAACGAACTGGAGGGTTCAAAGGATCAAAAACGGTTTAGCACACCCACGGCTCTGTATTTTTAAGAGCGATCAGACTTATGCTCTGGCTGATTAATAGCGGTTACGAACAAGTTGAATAAGCGCGCCCTTACCTATCTCCCCGAGTTCGACTGTTTTCTGATTTTAAGTGAAGAGTGGATCGAGTCGCTCATCTCATGTTTTCACAAAGTTCCGGCTTATTCACAGTCGAAAGAGGATTGGTTGACCGGGTAATCGCCGGACCCAAGACTGCCTCGCTCAATGGCGCTTCCTGATCCACCACTTCAGCCATTACCCTACCAGGAGGCGTTGGCCAATTATCTCAACGCGGCGGAATCCGAGGCGTGGGAATGGTTCGCCTCAGCGCAGGCGCAATCCGACTACGCTGAGGAATTACGGCTGGAACTCCTGAAGCAGACTTACCGGCTGGATGCCGCCACGCATCCTGATGTGTTTCGTGCCCTTGACCAAGCCCGCGCCCGTCTAACGCCGGATCTTCCGGTCACGCTTTACCAGTCGCAGAAAAACCACGGTGTGAATGCCTCGATCTATTGCCTGCCCGGAGAAGCGCACATTGTGTTTGAGGGAAACGTCCTGCAATTGCTCACGCCAGCGGAGTTGCTCGGCGTGTTCGGCCATGAACTGGCTCACTATTGCTTGTGGAACGAGGCATCCGGACGTTTTTTTGTGGCCGACCGGATGGCCCAGGCGATGGCGTCCGAAGCGCGCGCCGAGTCCAGTCAGGTCGAGAGCGCACGTCTGTTGAGATTGTACACGGAGATCTATGCCGACCGTGGAGCGTTGTGCGTCACAGGGGAAGCCGGCCCGGTCATCACCGGCTTGGTTAAACTTCACACCGGACTGACCCAGGTGGATGCCGGCAGTTATGTGAAGCAAGCGGATGAAGTCTTTGCCCGCTCCAAGGCCCGCACGGAAGGACTCAGTCATCCCGAAACGTTCATCCGCGCGCGCGCCATCCGCCTTTGGGCCGACAAGGCACCCGAAGCCGATTCCGAGGTGACGCGCATGATCGAAGGCCCCGTTTCCCTCGAGAAACTGGATCTGCTCGGCCAGCATCGTCTCACGGATTTTACCCTTCGCTGGTTGAGGCTGCTCCTGCGCGCACCGTGGTTCCAGTCCGATCTGGTCAAAGCCCACGCCCGGCTTTATTTTCCTGATCTCCAGTTCGCCGCCGCAGATCACACCGACGACGATTTATTGGCGGCACTTCGCGAAGTACCGATCAACGTGCGGGATTATTTTTGTTATCTCCTGCTGGATTTCTCCGCGGTCGATCCGGAATTGGAAGATGAACCGCTCAAGGCCGCCTACCTGCTCGCCCAAAAACTGGAGTGGGAAGACCGCCTCGAAGCGTTGTCCGTCAAGGAGCTCAAACTCAAGAAACGCGATGCGAAGCGCGTGCGCGAGGAAGCACTGCCGCCCGCACCGGAGCCGGCCACATGAGCATTCCGGTCCCACCCTTTATCGAATTTCTCCGTCGCGGCTGCGATGCGGGGGGTTTTGGCACGGACGATGTCATCGGCGCGTTCCTGCCGTTGTTGAAACAGATCAGTGAGGCGCATCAGAACGGGCTCGTGGCACCGCTGGATGGACCGGAACGTGTGCAGGTCGACGACATCCGGCTGCGGATTCCAGACGGGCAAATGCGGGAACCCCGGAAAAATTTCTCGCGCATTTCAGAGCTGCAGAAACCCGCGGGTGCCGCGATCGAGGTCATTGGCGAATCACGCCGGACCGCCGACCTCGACGAAGGAAGCCTGACGCACACCGATCTGCTCATCGGCACTCCCGGAGAGGAGGCAAAAAAACCGGTTTATGTGCTGAACTACGTCAGCTGGGAGCATCAATGCGGGCATCACGACCAATTGACCGACATATTTTCCCTCGGCTTGGTGCTCGCCAGCCTGGCGTGTTCCCTCGACCTCAGCGATCCCCAGGATCTTGAGCTGTTCGTGCGCAATCGGAATAATTTGTTCAGTCTGAATGAGCGGTTGCACCCGGTGATCGCCGGCCTGATCGTGCAGATGACCGAACTTAACCGCCACCGGCGGGTGCAGACGCTGGAGACCGTGGTGCTGCGACTGGAAAACTATCGCGACCAGTCGGCCGATTTCACGGTGGATTTTCAGCAGCTGCGCGGCTTTCGCGAAAGCGCGCCGCGCGAACGCGGACAGATTATCCTCACGCACCTCCGCAACCGGTTGTTCGAGATCTCGCGCCGCAACCGGCTGATTCATTTCAAGCCCACGCTGCAGACGCTGAACCTCACGCTGGCCTCGGTTCCGCTGTTGCTCGACCATCGCAACATCAAGGCCGAACAATTGTTTCTCTGGCATTCGAAAATCGCCGCAGCTATTTCCAATGGCGAATCCATCACGCTGGGAAGTTATGTCCGCTTTGAAGATGCGCCCTACGCGTCGAGTGTGCTCGACCAGATCATCGCCACCGAGCGGCGTGACCGGCAGGAGTTTGGTTTCGCCCAGCTGCGGCTCGTGCTGTGTTTTCTCCGCTGGCACAATCTCAAGGAGACGCCCGAGGAACGCATTCATTCGCCGCTTCTGCTGCTGCCGGTTGAGCTGATCCGGAAAAAGGGCGTGCGCGATTCGTATGTGCTGAAGCCGCTGGCGACCGAAGCGGAAGTAAATCCCGCGCTCCGCCATCACCTGCGCCAGCTTTACGGACTTAATCTGCCAGAATTCGTTGACCTGTCCGAGACGACGATGGACGCCTTCCATACGCTGCTGGCCGAGCAGATCCGGGCGAGCGAGCCGGGTGTGACGTTGCGCAAACACGACCGGCCGCAGATCGAACTGATTCACGAACGGGCGAAACAGCGTCTCGATCAATTTCGCCGCCGGCAACGTCTCGCCGGCCGCGGTCCCGCCCGCTTCGAGTCTTTCGACTACAGTTACGAGAAGGATCGTTTCCGTCCGCTCGGGCTGCAGCTGTTTCTCAAACGCGTGAAACCGTCACCGCTCCCTTTCGCCCAAGTGGCGGGCAAAGCACCGGCGCCACGAATGCCGCACATCGTCGATCCCCTCGAATCCGCCGCGCCGACCGAAGGATCGGAACGGGAAAAACAATTTTATGCGGTGAAGGAGCCGCAGGGCTCGGGCAATCCTTACGACTGGGATTTCGATCTGTGCAGTCTCACGCTCGGCAATTTCAACTACCGCAAGATGTCGCTCGTGCGCGACTACGCGGCCCTGCTTGAGCAAACGAACGCCGGCAAGGCATTCGAGTCCATCTTCTCGCTGCAACCGCGCACGCATGATCCGGCTCCGCCCGCTGCCAAATCGATGGCCGAGCAATTCCCCATTGTGGATTGCGATCCTACGCAAACCCAGGCGGTGGCTCGAGCCCGCACCGGCGGCAGCTACATCATTCAAGGTCCACCCGGCACGGGCAAATCACAGACGATCACCAATCTGATCGCCGACTATGTGGCCCGCGGGCACCGCGTGCTGTTCGTCTGCGAAAAACGCGCGGCGATCGACGTGGTCTTTCACCGGCTCGGTCGCCAGGGGTTGGATGATTTGTGCTGCCTGATTCACGACTCGCAGACGGACAAGCGCGATTTCATCCGCAATCTCAAGCAGACCTATGATGCGTTTCTCAGTCAGCCGATCGATGAAACGATCGATGCCCGCCGGACCGAACTGATCCGTGTCATGGACATCGAACTGGCTGCCTTGTGCCGCTGGAGCGACACGCTCGCGGCGCAGATCGATGGCTGCAGTCTTTCCGTCCGCGCGTTGCTGGCCCGATTGGTCGAGTTGAAGGATGCGTCGGTTGAGCTCGATCCGCTCGCCCGAGAATGGGTGCCACCCTACGCGAAGTGGCAACCGCACGCTGAACTGCTGCGAAGTTTGTCGTCCGCTCTCGCCCGGCTGAATGGCTCGCCCGCCTTTGCCAAGCACTCTTTCCGTCATCTCACCGAGCGCGTGCTCGGCAGTCCGCAACCGCTGGCGCTGATCACGTCCACCGCCGAGGAAGCCGGCAAATTACTGGCCCGGCTCGGCACCGCGTTGGACGCGCTGGGTGAAACCGTTCAAGCAGGCAACTTGGGCGATGCGGGCGCGGTCGTCGACTACGCGGTGGAAATTGCCGATCTCGCCGCCGCCGATGCTTTGGACTTGCTCAATCCCCGATCGAGCCGCGCCAAGAAAGCCGCAAAGGCCATCCGCGATTGGCGCCATTCGCAGGCCGCTTTGGAAAAGGCACGCACCGTCACCGCCTCCTGGCGCAAAAAACTTTCCCCGACTGACACCGCCGCAGCGCTCGTCCGGGCGCAATCGTTTGAGAAATCATTCCTGCGCTGGTTGCAGCCTGCTTTCTGGCAGCTGCGTCGCCTGCTCAACGACTCCTATGATTTTTCCCGGCACGCCGTGCGGCCCTGGTGGACGCAGATCCTGACCCAGCTGACTGCGGAGCATGCCGCCAATGACGCGGAGGTTGCCGCACTGCTCGCGGTTCAGGAAGCGTTCGGCGAAGTTGCCACGGAAAGGGGCGTGAACTGGCTGGAAAATTCCCCTGCCCGCATCGAGCTGCTGCCGCCCGCCGCCCGCGCGCTGCACACCTATCTTTTGGAAAATCCGGAGGCGACCTACATGGTGGAAAACCTCGCCGCCATCCGGTCCGGTCTCACCCGGTTGAAGGAATGCCTTGGTCTCATCATGATCGACTACGCCACGTATGAGCGGAAGGTGCTGGCCGACGAACTGAGGAAATTGCGCACCGATTTGGTCTGGCTGCCGGACGTGTTGCCGCTGCTGGCGGAAGTGCTGCGTCTGCCGGCGGAACTGCAGCGAGCCTTGCGCCGGCTTCCCTTGTCGGACCGGCAGATGGAAGCGGCGATGGCCCGGCAAAGTTACGACGCCGTCGCGCGTCAGGATCGTGCGTTCGAAGCCACTGGAGGCGGCGTGCTGTCCCGGCGGATCGCGCGCTTGCGCGACTATCACCGGGAATGGCTCGGCATTAACGCCCGCTGGATCCACCAGAAAGTGCGGCGTGAATTTCTTCGCCAGGTCCAGATCTCCTCGACGCCCGCGGCGCAACTCAGCCAGGCCGACAAGGAATTAAAACGTCTCTATGCCACCGGCCGGCGCGAGCTGGAACACGAGTTTTCCAAGACGATGCGCCATCGTTCGATTCGCGACCTCGCTGACGATGAAACGGGCATTGTGTTGCGCGACCTCAAACCGGTCTGGCTCATGAGCCCGCTGAGTGTTTCAGACACGCTGCCGCTGACGCAGGAGGTCTTCGATGTCGTGATCTTCGACGAAGCCAGCCAGATTCTCATGGAGGAAGCGGTGCCGGCGGTTTCGCGTGCGATACAAATCATCGTGGTCGGGGATGAAATGCAGCTGCCACCGACCAACTTTTTCTCCGCCACCCGGTCGACTGAGGAATCGCTTGGCGATGACGCGGAAACCGGCGCCATCGTCGAGGATCTCGATGCCGAAAGCTTTCTCACGCAGGCCGCCCGCAATCTGCCCGCCACCATGTTGGGCTGGCACTACCGCAGTCGTTCGGAAGCGCTGATCAGCTATTCCAACCACGCGTTCTACGACGGCCGGTTGTTGACGGTGCCGGATCAACGCGTGTCAGGGCGGACGCGCAGGGAGATTGTGGTCCAGCAGGCCGACGACGCCCGCGTCAATGTCGCCGACCTGCTGGCGCGGAGCGTGAGTTTCCATTTTCTACCCGGCGCCGTTTACGAGAGCCGGCGCAATACCGCCGAGGCCGACTACATTGCCCGCTTGCTGCGCGAGCTGCTTGGTCGCGAGGATCGTCCGAGCATCGGCATCGTCGCGTTCTCGGAAGCGCAACAGGGCGAAATTGAAAGTGTGGTCAACCGGCTCGGCGAAGACGATCCGCTGTTCCGCAACCGGCTCGAGGTGGAATATGAGCGCGAGGACGAAGGACAATTCAACGGACTCTTCGTGAAGAACCTCGAGAATGTGCAGGGCGACGAGCGCGACATCATCATCCTGAGTATCTGCTACGGCTATGATCGAAACCGGCGCATGCTGATGAATTTCGGCCCGATCAATCAACGCGGCGGCGAAAAGCGGCTTAACGTTATTTTCTCCCGTGCCCGGAAACACATGGCGGTGGTGAGTTCGATCAAGCATTTCGACATCACGAATGATTTCAACGATGGTGCGAATTGCCTGCGCAATTTCCTCGAATACTCCGCGGCTGCCTCGGCAGGCGATGGCACCACGGCCCGCCGGGTGTTGCAGGCCGCGAATCCTCTCGGTCCCTCAAAAGCAGAGGCCGCCCCTTCGGACATTGTCGCCACGCAGATCGCCGCAGCGCTGGCGGAGCAAGGGTGGACGGTGGACAAGGAAGTGGGCCATTCGACTTTCCGCCTCCCGCTCGCCGTGCGACGGGCCGACGACGATTGCTATTCGCTGGGCATCCTGATCGATGACGACCGACACTACGCACAACGGGACTTGCTCGAACGATACCTGCAACGCCCGGGTATTTTGTCCGCGTTCGGCTGGCGACTGACCACGATCTACACCAAGGACTGGCTGCAAGATCCCGAGGGCGGCATGCGGCAGGTTCTGCGCGCACTCTCCGGTGAAAAAGAGCCTGAGCCGGAAATTCCTGACGAGGCGACCCCGCCGTTGGTCGAAGAACTGGCGGCGCCCTATGATGTCTCGCCAGCGAGCGAGCCACCGATCATCGCCTCCGTTCCCATGGCAAAGCCGCTCGCCGCAGCCGGTCCGACGAGTCACCGTCGCTATGTTTGCACCGAGGACGGTTCAAGCAAGTTCTGGGAAGTCAGCTTGACGGAAAAGGAATTGACCGTGCGTTTCGGCCGTATCGGCACCAAAGGTCAAAGCCAGACCCGCTCTTTCACGACCGTGGAGGCAGCACAACACGAACAAGCCAAGCTGATCCGCTCCAAAGTGGCAAAAGGCTATACCGAGGAACCATTCCGTACGGACCTGTGATGTGGGCCAAGATGAAGAGTGCGATCGCTCACGGCAAAATATCTGCCAGCGGGCCGCTGAGAAATATTGACGCTTTAGGTAGGCCAAACAACAAGCCCCGTAACTCACAAGAGTTGGAAAGATCGACCTAAGTTTTTAACTTCCTATCGCAACTTTTTAAGTCCCAAAACAAGATACGCAGCGACTTCATCGGAGAAGTCTATGTCAGGTGGTTTTTAACGGTTGGCGTCTTCGTGCCAGACTCCAGCATCCAAACAACAGGACGAACTTAGCGGTGGGCCATGATTTAACTGATGTATGTTGTCGCCATCGGACGGCTCTCAACTCGCCGCCTTCAAAAGGTCGAACACTAGCTTGGCAAAGGCAGCGGCTTTCCTGGGGTCGGAGAGGAACTGCCTCTTTTGGTCTTCGTGCGCTGCACTGCTGTCGAGGATGGCCTTCAAGGGGCGGTGGGAGCATTCCCACGGCAGCTCCTGACGAGGAAATGAGAGGTTCGATGTTTAAAACATCGACGATTTCTATCGTTCGTGCGTTTCTCCTCCCCACCAAGAGCTTCGCTTGGAAACTGGATTCGTGACAACACACTCCACGCCCATGGCCACGTCCGCTTCTCGTTTGATCGTCACCGCCGTCCTGATCGTATCTGTATTCACTCTGCGAGTACAGGCCCAGCCCGCCGGAGCGACCACGGCGGCTTCCGTCCTTGGGGTTTACAACGGCACCTATGCCGGGGCGCAAGACCCGATCAAGTTCAAGCTGTCGCTCACGCAGCAGAGCAACGCCACCCTCGCCGGGGAGTTCACGTTGTACGTGGCCGAAGGATCCGCCACGAACGCGTACACCTGTGACGTGAGAGGGACGGTATATCCTGGCGAATCGAACGCTCCAGATGCAGCGCGGCCAATGGAAAACTCCTCCGCCCGGCGGGATCGACGTGCTGGGAACGAGCGGCGTGTTTGATCCCGAGGGCGGCACCGGTGCCGGGCAGATTTCGGGCAGGATGCGGGCGCGTCCCGGCCCGCAGTTCCAAGCCATTCGCGACGCGGAGGAATCGGCAAAGTTGGCCGACGTGGTCACCGCGAAGGAGGCGGCCGCAGCACCGGCCACGGCGGTCTCGGAGCCGGCGCGGGAGCAACCCGCACGCGCCCGTCCACCCCGTGGCGTCCGCGCGGGAGCGCCAGCCATGCCGGTCGCACCGGCTGCGGAGCCCTACGTCGCCGCGCCCGCGCCGCCGACGTCACGGGCTCCGGGCACCTTTAAGAACCTGTTGAATAAAGGGCCTAACACCAAGCGCGTGTGGTGCGGATGGATCCGACTAAAATACCCCTCAGGCCTAGAAAGGGATGTAGCGCGAAAACTTCCCTGATCCGGCCTTAACAGGTGGCGCTTCATGTCGATTCCCACGCAACGCAGTGATCCGACGTGAATCAGGATTGGGCGTTCCACCTGACGGTGCCCGACCAGCAGGCGCAGAAACGATTCGGCCAAACCGCCGGCTGGTTGTACATCCAGTTCATGGTCTACCTCGCGGTCAGCACGCAGGATGGCCTGCGCGCCACGATTCCACTCGTGGCGAATAGACTGGAACGACTGACGCGATTCAGGCGAGCGAAACGCCAAGATTGGCCAAGCGGAATGACATGGCCTGCACGCTCACGCCGAATTTATCGGCGAGGCGCCCGATTTTGCCGTCATCGACGATGTCGATATCGTCCATGTCTTCGACTTCCTTGACGATCAGCTTGGCCGGCATCAGCAGCTCGGCGGCAAATAGGTTCGCCTCTCGTTCCTCGACTTTCTCGCCTTCGCTGGACGCGGTGTCACGCATCATGACGAAGGACTGGTCCACGAACACCGGGTCACCCGCGTGGAGGAAGAAGTGGCCCAATTCGTGCGCGATGGTGAAGCGCTGGCGCGCCTCGCTATGGTTGGCGTTCACGCCCAGGATGGCGCTCTTGTTGCGGGACCCGCACGGTTTCCTCCTGCTGGCCGTCGCCACGCTGATCACCGCGCTCACGTTGTTCGACAGCGAGGTGCGGGCGACCGCGCTGGAAATCGTGATCACTCTGAAACCGCAGTGGGTCGGGCTTTGGCTTACCGGCGTGGTGGCGCTGACGGGGGCCGCCTTTGTCGTGACCATGCTCTTTAGCCTTGGCCGTGTCTTGAGCGAGAGCGCCTCCCGGTGGTTTTCGGCCGAACATGAAATGAACCCCGCCTTGATTCGTTACCTAGTTCGCGACCTCGCCACCTATCACGTGTGGCGTGAAACCACTCCGGAAACCCCTTCTCAACAGATCGAATTGGTGCCAGAAACCCCGGTGAGGCGGCCTTCAGCCCGAGTCCTTAAGTAAGCTAATGTCTTATATTCTAGACAAAGATGACAAATATTGTCTAAAGTATGAGACATTATGCCAAGGACCGCTCCCATTCTCTTCCCTTCCGCTACCCGCCAACTCACGGCGCTCGGTGACCGGCTGCGCCTTGCCCGATTGCGCCGGCGTTATTCCACTCAATCCGTCGCTATCCGCGCCGGCATGTCGCGCGCGACCCTCTATCGAGTGGAGGCGGGCGACCCCGGCGTCACCTTCGCTTCCTATGCGAGCGTGCTGCGCGTGCTCGGCCTGCAAAACGACCTCGATCTGCTGGCCCGCGATGATGCGTTGGGCCGTAAACTGCAGGACTTGAAACTGGCCACACGCAAAACCGCGCCGCGTCGCGTGACCTCCTCCCGGCAATCACCCGACGAAACTTCGCCGTCCTATCCGACCCCATGAGTGCGCGCGCCAAATCAGCAGTGGCGAGCCGCCAGCAGGTCGATGTCTGCCTCGATGCCGACATCATCGAGGCTTTGAGCAGGGTCGGAACCTTATTCCACGCCACGGCCCATGGCCATGCCGTGTTCTCATTCGCCTATGACCCCGCGTGGCTGGAGTGGCCCAATGCTTTCGAGATCGATCCGGACCTGCAGTTGCACCAAGCCGAAAGCTATCCCAGCCAGGACGGCGTGTTCCGGATCTTTGTGGACTCCGCTCCGGATCGCTGGGGCCGGCTGCTGCTCGACCGGCGGGAAACCCTCAAGGCCCGTGAGGAGCAACGGCAAGCCCGCACCCTGACCGAATGGGATTACCTGCTCGGGGTGCATGACATCTGCCGGATGGGCGCGTTGCGTTTCCGCCGCGACGCGGCGGCGCCGTTTTTGGACGACGACGCGCACCTCGCGGCGCCGCCGGTCGCCTCGCTCCGCGAACTGGAGGCGGCCTCGCTCGCCCTTGAGGCGCCGGGCGCCGACGAGCAACCGCAGTTTCGCCAATGGCTGATCGCGCTGTTGGCACCGGGCAGTTCCCTAGGTGGAGCGCGCCCCAAGGCCAATTACACCGATCCCGAGGGCGCGCTCTGGATCGCCAAGTTCCCCAGCCGGGAGGACCGGCGCGATGTCGGGGCATGGGAGATGGTAGTGCATCAACTCGCCCGTCAGGCCGGGTTGCAGGTGCCGGAGGCCCGCTTGCTCAGCCTTGGCGAGCGGCATCGTACGTTCGCCTGCCGGCGGTTCGACCGGGTGCCGGGCGGAGGCCGGCGCTTCTTTGTCTCCGCGATGACGCTGCTCGACCGGCGCGACGGCGAAAATGCCAGTTACCTGGAACTCGCGGAATTTCTCAGCACGCGGGGCAGTGCCGCCCACAAGGAGGCGGACCTGCGAGAACTCTGGACGCGGGTGGTCTTCAATATCCTCGTGTCGAACCGGGACGACCATCTGCGCAATCACGGATTCATCCTCGCGACCGATGGCTGGCGGCTGGCGCCGGCTTACGACCTCAATCCGAACCTCGACAAGGCGCAGCACCACCTAGCGATCGACACGGGCGATCCTTCCCCCGACGTCAATCTGGCGCTGGCGACCGCGCCCTACTATGACCTCCCCGCCGCGGAGGCCGGGGCCATCGTGAAGCGACTGCAACAGGTCGTGGGCGGCTGGGCCGACGTGGCGGCGGTCCACCGGTTGCCGCGAGCGGAAATCGAATTGCTCGCCCGCGCGTTCCTCCCCGCGCCTTAGCCGATTTTCAGCCGGGCGGGGGTTTGCGTTTGCTCAGCCCAATGGCGGGCGAAGATGGCCGCGACGGCTTCGGCGTCGCGCGCGCGGCAAATGAGGGAGTCATGCACGGGCAGGACCTTAAGCTTGCGGCGCGCGCATTCCCCGCAAGCGCCGTAGATGGTAATCGATGCTTCCAGTTTCTGCATGAGCAGCGGCAGTACCGCGTTGCCGTCCTGCTTGATGTCCGCCATTAGCGCGGCGAGTACGGAAAACTGGGCGGTGAACGGGACCAGCAGGTCGTATTTGTCGGAACAATAGAAGGAGCCGAAAGCAATCTGGTTGAAGAACTCGGTCTGGCAAGCAGCCGCGGACGCTTATGCCGCGAAGGACAGCGTCGTGGCGATTGGTTTCGGCAAGGCGGCCGTGTATTTGGGCAAGATTCCGAAGAACGCGTCCGCCTCCGTCGTCGTTTTCAGGTCGAGGTAGTGCTTGCGGATGATGCTTTCGGAATTACCTGCCTGGATCGACGCTTCGCCGATGGAGCGGAATTTCGCGACGAACATCGAAATGAACGTGTGCCGGAGCACGTCGTGCGTAAGCCCGAATTCCTTCGCGAATTTCTTCCGGCGTTTTTGAAAGTTACCGACGACGATTGGGAATTTGTCGAGCGGGTAGGCACGCAACCACGCCGCGAGATTCGGCTGGATTGTCACCCGGCGCGGCTCACGGACTTTCGAGACCTCGGCGGACACGTTGATGACGCCGCCCTCGAGGTTCACGGCGTCGGCCTTCAGCTTGGTGATTTCGCCGTGAGGCACGCCCGGCCGAATGCCCGCGAACAGGCAGAGCGCAAAATATGGCACCCAACGGCCGCCCTCGAATGATTCGAAGTGATCCATGAAGCTTGGGCCTGCGCGATTGACAAGGTCTGCGCCATGCCACGACGGCGGCGGATGCGGTAGTGCGGCACCTTCGGAATCGAGTTCTCTGCAAGCCAGCCGCGGTGGAAACTGAACTTGAAGAACGTGGAGACAATTCCGCGCCGGTTGTTGTAGGTCTTCACGCCGGGCCGTCCCGTCTCCAGGAATTCCACGAGCTTCGCGACGGCGATGACCGCCATGGTGGTGCGCGGGAAGTGCGCTTTTAGCCGTTTCAGGTCCATGCGAATGCGCCCCATCTGGGGCGGCGAAAGCTGGTCCTGCGCGAATTCGTGCTCCTTCGATGCGACATACTCGGCGATGGCATCCGCCAAAAGCTTTTGTTTTTCCGGTTCGCGATAGTTCGCCACCGCGAAATCGACGTAGAACGAAAGCGACCGGGCGTTTTCGCCCAGACGGTGGAACACGGCCTCAGCCTCGCGCACCTGCTCCGCCGTCAAAACCGTCGCGATGGTGTGCAGACCATTGGCCGCGTTCAGTGCCTTTACTTCCAAAGCGGATTGCTTGGCGGCGGCCTCTTCCCGGGTCTTGAAGTTCTTGCGAATGCGGAGGCCGTTGAAATAGCCGTCCACGCGCCACGAGGTGGTTCCGTTCCGATTTTCGAACGAGCTGACAACAAACTTAGTGTGTTTCATGATCTAGGTTGTCCAGTCAAGTGGGCAACCTAGCTTCACCGAAAAATTAAGTTCTTACTGTTAAGAACTTAAGTTGGCGTCCCCACGGGGATTCGAACCCCGGTTCTCACCGTGAAAGGGTGGTGTCCTAACCGGGCTAGACGATGGGGACCAGCGCGGAGTCGGGCAAGCTACGGCCTGAGCAGGGTCGCGCAAGAGTTTTTTATCTCCTTCACACGATTCCGTCCGTCCCGTCTTGCATCGTAAACCTTGGCTTGATTCCAACGCCTTCCGGGACCTCTGTGGTTAAGCCAGTTAAACTGATTTGCCCACTCCGCGCTTCCCTTTGGCGTGGCAAACTTCACTCACCCGTTTGCTTTTTACCCATGAACCTGCAATCCCGGCTTCTACTTACGACGGCAATACTCTGTTTCACCCGGATTCACGCAGCTGAAGCCCCTTCTCAAAGCACGCCCTTGATTCCCGCCGGCAGCAGCGTCAGGCCGGCGGATCTCCAAGCCCTTGCCTCGGGCGCGGAAAAGGAACTGCGGCAAAACATTCTCCCGTTCTGGCTCGCCCATGCCCGCGTTCCCGGACGCGATATATTTCATTCGTTCATCGGCGAAGACATGAAAGTGCGCGACGACATGCCCCGCGGAGCATTGCTCACCACGCGCATTCTGTGGGCTTTCTCAGCCGCCTACCGACGTTTTCCCGATCCGGAATATCTCGCGATGGCTCGCTTTGCCTATGCCGATTTAACCGCGCACTTTATTGATCAACAATATGGAGGCCTTTTCTGGGAGATCACACCGGACGGAAAACCGCTCGATGCCCACAAACAAATCTATGGCCAGGTCTTCGGCATTTATGCCTTGAGCGAATATTATCGCGCAACCGGAGACAAAGCGGCGCTCGATCGAGCGGTCGCCATCTATCGTCTGATCGAGCAGCATGCATACGACCCAAAAAACGGCGGTTATTTTGACGCGCTCGATCGCAAGTGGGAACGGACCGATGGTCGCACGGGCAATCTCCTCGGCGAAGCCCCGAAATCGCAGAACTCCCATATTCACATCCTTGAGGGTTTCACGAGTCTCATGCGCGTGTGGCCCGACCCGGAATTGAAACAGCGTCAACGTGAGCTGATCGAGCTGACGATGACGCGCATCATCGATCCGAAGACCCATCATTTGATCCTGTTCATGCAGGACGATTGGACGCCAATCGGCGACAACGTTTCTTATGGCCACGATATCGAACTGAGCTGGCTGTTGGTCGAGGCCGCGGAAGTCATGGGCGATCCGTCCCTCATCGCGCGGGCCAAACAGGAAGCGCTCGCGATTGCGAAGGTAACCGCGGCGGAGGGCATCGACGTGGATGGTGGCGTCTACAACGAGGGAAATCCTCGTGGCCCAACCAACACGAACAAGGAATGGTGGGAACAAGCCGAATCGGCGGTCGGATTCCTCAACGCCTATCAGCTTTCCGGCGATGCGCGGGATTTCGCACAATCAATGGCCAGCTGGCGTTTTATCCAGGAAAAACTGGTGGATCGCAAAAATGGCGGCTGGCACAATACGCTTCGACGCGACGGCTCCGCCATTCTCAGCTTCACCACCTCGTCGGGAAAAAACATTCCCAACGCCAAGCTGAGTCTTTGGAAATGCCCTTACCACAACAGCCGCTGCTGCCTCGAACTAATCGCTCGGATTTCCGAGCTGACGAACAATAAACCGGCCCCGTAACCGGCAACCGCAACGCTGAGGCGTGGAGAAATCGTTGGCGGTTCACAGCGTCATTTGTCAGCAATGACGTGCTGATCCACGCCTCGCGCAACCACTACACCGTGGCGCCGCCGCCGATTCCACGGCGCTTTGCCAAATCCTCGTTTATTTCCACCACGCGTTTTTCGTTCAGCGGATAGAAGAGAAAAATCACGACGGAAATGACGCCGAGGATGGAGGGATAAATGCTCATCAAGCGAACAAGACTGCCCTTGACGGCTTCCGAGGGAATTTCGTTGGCGACGAAACCAACATACTGAAGCAGTTTAAACGCGACGAATGCCGCCAACGCCCAGCCGAACTTCTGGCTCATCGTCGACGCGGAGAAAACCAGCGCCGTCGTGCGGCGGCCGCTCTTCCATTCGCCGTAGTCGGCGGTGTCGGCGTACATCGCCCACATCAACACCGGCAACGGTGAACCGAGGAAGCTGCCCAGAATCTCGAGGGAAAAGATCGCACCGAGTTGGCCGGGTTTCAGGAAAATATAGGAAACGGTGCATAAAATCTGGAGGACGAAGAGGGTGACAAAGAGAACCTTCTTCGGAAATTTTCCGGCAATCAAACTCACCAACAGCACCCCGCCTACCGATGCAGCCTGGCCAAGGGTGTTAAACGCCGACACCAAGGTATCCAACGTAAAGTTGTGGCCAAGAAACGACAGCGGTTTGTCCGGCGAGCCATTAAACAGGTAATATTTGAAATAGTGCGTCGAAACAGAACTGCGCAGCGCGATGAACAAAATCCACGTCAGTGTCGTGCAGAGCAGCAGTACCCACGCTTGATTGGTGACAAGGTATTTCAAATCGCGCAGCACCGAGGTGTTTTCCTCGGGAGCGGGCTTGATGCGTTCCTTGGTCCCGAACACCGTCATCAGGAAAAATCCGACGGCTACGACGCCAACGACCGCAAACGCCAGCGACCATCCTCGTTGTGGGCTGCTGCCGCCGAGCGCCGACACCATCGGCAGCAGCGTGGCGGAAATCACCATGCCAGCCGAAAACGCGAACATAAACTTGATCGACGAGAGCCGCGTGCGCTCAACAGGATTGTTCGTCATCACGCCCATCAAGGCCGTGTAAGGAATGTTCACCGTGGTGTAGAGCATCATGAGGGCGTTGTACGTCAGATACGCCCAAATGAGTTTTCCGGCCGGACCAAAGCCCGGCGTGGTAAACGTCAACACGCCAAAGATCGCGAACGGCACGCACCCGAAAAGGATGAACGGTCGGAATTTTCCCCAACGCGTCTCGGTGCGATCCGCCAGCATTCCAATGATCGGATCGAAAATCCCATCCCAAATACGGCTAAAAAGTAACATCGTCGCCAAGGCGCCCGCCGTAATACCAAAAATATCAGTATAAAAGAAAGGCAGGTACCGCATGAACGTCTGCCAATAAAGAACGGAGGCGAAATCACCGCAGCCGAAAGCGAGCATTTCGCGGAACGGCAGTTTGTTTGCTGGCTGGGACATAATAAGGGTAGGGTTCGAGCTTTGCGCCCCGGGGGTACGTGGGTTGGAGACGGTCGCACTAAGAATAGCTCACCCGGCAAATGCAGTCAGAAACCGCCAAAAAATAACCCATCTCAAAAGAGATGGGCAGGAAATCAATTTCCGCGCGCTGACGGCGATTACTTGCCGCCGCCGACCGTCGCTGCGTGAAACGCTGCTTCCTGCTCTTCCGGATTCGACTTCGCGACTGCCGGTCGCGAACGACGACGCCGATGGCCTTGGGCGAGATGCATCCGTATCCGACGGCCGGCGTAGGCGCAAACCGACATCAGCATGAGCGAATAAGAGCCCAAGCCAATCAACCAACCCTTCGTCAAATGCCCGCTCACTCCACCGCCGATCAACGCGATCAGCGAACGCATCGTATGCAATGGTGCGCAGCAGCACAAAATGGTTTTTAACGGCACGCCAATCAGCGGCATGGAATAAACCTGCATCCAGTAAGGCACACCCGGAAGCAACGCCGAAAAAACTGCCACGGCCGAATGTGAGCCTTTGGGCAGTCGCCGACGAATCGGATCTACCAGATGACCGAAAATCTCGGGTTTCCAACGCACGAGGAAAAATGCAGTCACTTGATGGAGCACGATCGCCGTCGCGACCAAAGGCAGGCCACCCGCGATTCCAAAACGAATCCCCGCGCCCAAGTTCACAATCGATGCAGGGCAACCCAGTAACGGTAATGTAACCATCAGCAGAAAAGCCCATACTGCGGGAATATGTTTCGCCTGTTGGTGAACCTGATCGATGTCGATGCGACCCCAAGCGAGACTCAAGCCGATGGCGACAACCGCAATCGTCGTGAGTGTGCGCCAGTTCTGACGCAACCAGCCACGCCAGCCTTTCAATCTGCCGGAACGCGGTGCGCGACGCTTCGAAGGAGAGGAGCTGCGGGAGCGGGGACGACGAAGGATTGCCATGGTAGAAGAGGTAAAGCGCGTGCCGTGCCGTGCGCGCGCCTCAAACTCAAACCATTCGAAAGCAATTATTAACGGGAACGAAATTCACGCGGGACTTTTCCGTTCACTGCATAATGCGAGGTTGGGGTCAGGCGGCCCGAGCAGATTGCCGGATTTGTTCGCGTGGGAACGTCAGGAGGGAGCAGCCGCCTTGCTTTACATTTTGTCGTGAGCCGCGTTACCTCCTGCGAAAACCGCATGACTTTCAACGAAATCGCCGCCGCCCTGCCCCGTGCTGCCGTCACTAAAATCGATGGCCTTCCGTTCCCCCTCCTTGCGTCCGGCAAAGTCCGCGAGATCTTCGACCTGGGTGACGCTCTGCTGTTGGTCGCAACTGATCGCCTGTCCGCCTTCGACGTCATTCTGCCGGATGGCATTCCCGGCAAGGGCATTGTCCTCACCCAAATGAGCAACTGGTGGTTTACCCAAACCCACGGCGTGATTGCCAACCATCTTTTGCAGGATCAGGCCGCCGAATTTTCCCGGCGCGGTATCAAGGATCGCGATCTGCAATTGCGCAGCATGATCGTGCGCAAACTCAAACCGCTCGCCATCGAATGCGTCGCGCGTGGTTATCTGATCGGCAGTGGCTGGAGCAGTTATCAGAAAACCGGCGAGGTCTGTGGCAACAAACTCCCCGCCGGCCTGCGTCAGGCGGACAAATTGCCCACGCCGCTCTTTACGCCCACGACCAAGGCACCCAAGGGCCAGCACGACGAACCGATCAACGACGCCCAAGGTGCCGCGATTATTGGCGAAAAGCTCTATCAACAGGTCAAGAGCTTGAGCCTTCGCCTTTATCAATCCGGCCATGACCGCGCGCGGAAGGCGGGCATGATTCTCGCGGACACCAAATTCGAATTCGGCACCGATTCGGCCAGCAATCTTGTCTTGATCGACGAAGTGCTCACGCCCGATTCGTCGCGTTACTGGCCGGCCGACAGCTACGCGCCCGGACAATCCCCGCCCAGCTACGATAAGCAATTTGTCCGCGATCATTTGCTCGCGCTGAAATGGAATCAGACGCCGCCTGCGCCCCGGCTGCCGGCCGACGTCATCTCGCGGACGCAGGAAAAATATCTCGCGGCACTCAAAAATTTGATTGGCTAAAAAAAGCCACGAAACTGCGGCGAGGTCGCCGCAGTTCCTCAAGAGGGTGCGGCAACGTTTCCCGCTCATTTACCCGGTTGCTTCCGGTAATAAATTCCACCAATCTCCCTCGTGACCATTCTCTTTTCTCCGCAGACCTTGATGGCAGTTTTGATTGGCTTGCTGACCTTTTGCCCGGCCCGCGCCCGACTCGGAGACACGCTGGACCAATTGAAGGCCCGTTACGGCAAACCGGAACAGCAGCAGCAACCGCGGAAGGATCTCGCGATCTGGTTGTTCGAAGTGGAAGACGGCCAGGTAATGTACAATGTGACGTTCGATGCCAGCGGCCACTCGATCGCCGAGGGCTTGCGGCCCGTCAAACGCGCGAACTTCACGAAGAACATTGCAGAAGATTTTATCCAGGGCCAGATCGCCCCATACCGTGGTTCAAAGACAATGCACACTTTCAAAACTGGGGATAAATATCAATTCGCCGGGCAAATTTTCACCTGTGGCGATGGAGAGATTGCCGTTGTGGACGATGCGAACGGCATCATGATCATCTGGGCACAAAAAGGTGTGCCTTCCGTCATGGCCGTGACCACGTCAATGGTCCGGCGAACGCACTGAGCAGGCACGGCGGACTATCCTAGTCCGCCTTACTCGCAGGCACCCACGCGAGGCCATCCGCACCCGCGCCAGCATCGATCATTTGCGCCACGACCATTTTTTCCAAATCGATGGCTGCCACCTGCCGGGTGGCATCACAGGACACATAAGCAACTGCTCCATCCGGGCGCATCAGCACCTCCTGCGGTGCGCGCGGCAAAGCGAGTACCTGACTCACTTCCATTGAATGAAGGTCGATCACTGCCACTTGGTTCTTCCCGGGAATCGTCGCCAACAGCCAACGTCCATCGGGCGTCGCGGCCGTGCTGAAGCCTATTCCCGGAAGCGCGATCCACGACGCCACCTTGTTTGTCGCGGTATCGATCACCGCGATCCGCGGTTCCGCCTGATCTGAAGTGAAGGCCCGTTGATCGTCCACGGACAACGCGATACGCTGAATGTGTTTTGCAACCGGGATCACGGAAATCAGTTTCTCGTTTTCCAAATCCAGCACCGAAACCGTACCTGGGCCGACGTTCGCAGTGTAACCACGCCGGCCATCGTGAGTGAGGGCCAGCATGTGGGATTGCGGCTGACCAGTGGAAATTGAGCCGGTGATTTTCAATGTCGCGGGATCAATCACCGTCACCGATTCCGCCAGTTCGGTCGTCACATAGAGCCGGCCATTTTTCGGCCCGATCATTGCGCAATGCGGACGCAACCCTTTCCCGAGATCGATGGTGCCAACGATTTCCCTCCGCGCGAGATCGATGACGCGAATGAGGCGGCCATCGGTCCCTTTTCCGCCGACGCCGGAATTTCCGTAGATCGGCACGAACGCGCGTTGGCCGTCGGACGAAGCGATCACCTCGTGTCCGGTGATGCCATCCTCGGCGACGACCGCGATCTGTTTGCCAGCCACTGGATCGATTAGTCCCAACGTGTGATCACCCTTGTTGGCGACCAACAACCGCGGTCCGCTCGCTTCGGCAGCTTCGAGCGGGCAGGTGGCGACCATCACGCCAAGCAAGGCGATTCCGGCGAGTAACGTCCGCGCACCAATGCTGCGCTGAAGTTGAGCGTGAACCAGCGGAACATCACGCGAAGACCGGAGCAGCGGTGGATTCATGAAAAACAATCTGGCAAAATATTTCTCCGACGCAACTCCGGCATATTTTTATGGTAGTGTCTCTTCCGCGCCCGCAGGCTTGACCCTCTTTCATGAAGCCAAACGTCATCCTCGCAGAAACGAAGACCCCCGACGGCGCGCGCCTCACCCTCGTCGAACACGACGGTGATTTTTGCATCCGCGTGAATGGCCAGCAGCTGATGCACTCCGCCGTCACGGCGTCGGAACTGCAGTTGGGCACACTCGGTTGCGAGCGACACGCCGGGAAAAAAGGCACACGAATCCTGATTGGCGGCCTCGGCCTGGGCTTCACTTTGAAGAGTGTGCTGCAAAGCGCCGGGCGCATGGACACCGTCCACGTCGCGGAACTTTTCCCTGAAATCGTCGAGTGGAACCGCACCTTTCTTTCCGGACTCAACGGCAAGTTGCTCGATGATCCCCGCGTGAAAGTGCTCCAGGAAGACGTCAAGACGGTGATCCGCCGGTCAGCACGCACGCCTTACGACGTGATCATTCTCGATATCGACAATGGCACCACCGCGATGGTCATGACGGAAAACAACGAGCTCTACAGCCAGCGCGGAATGGATGTGATCGCGCAAGCGTTGAAAACCGGCGGTCGCGCCGCCGTCTGGTCGGCGTGTCCGGACGCGAACATCGAACGAAGATTGAACAAGGCGGGATTCGCGGTGCAAGCGGTGCCAGCGAAACTTTATCCGTCAGCCAAGCGGAGCGCTTACATGATCTACATCGCGGATAAACCCGCCTTGAAGTTGTCCCCAAAATAAAATGGCGCTACCTATCGAGCGCCGCTAAAACCTGCGCAATCTCCGCCGTGATATTCAGACGATTGGCCACGAGGAGTTGCGCCAGCGGTTCCGTGCCGGCCGATACCAGCGGCCGATAGTCCAGCGCCTGCAGCGATGCGAGCTGCCAGTAGCAGGGATTCACGTAGGAACGATGGAAGAGCTCGACGATTTTTGTGCCCGGTCGACAGAAAACCAAGTTGGCCAACCCGGCACCGTGCGGCGCGATGATTACTTTGGCGGAATGAAAAGCGGTGATCTGTTCAGTCCACGTCAGCTCTTCAAGGTGAAGCTTGATGAAGCCTCGCGATTCCAAGGCGCACCAGAGCCTGGGTTCGTTGGTTACGTGACGACGCTTCGCGCCAGTTCGCGAAATATAAATACGTTCCCCGAATGAGGGCGTCCTGTCTTCGTCACGCAGCGGTGTGACAAAATCATTGAGCAGTGCCACGGTCTCCGGCGTCAGTTCACCCAAGCTCGGCACGATTAACTCGTCGCAGGAATAGTGGTCGCGTCGCCTGGCATTGATCAGGTTTCCGGAAAAGCTCTTGAGCGCGATGGCCTCCCGCTGACAGGAAGCGCCTGCGTGCGCGATGAGTGTTTCGCAGCCATCGGTTTCAAGTGCAATCAATCGGGGCAGTTCTTCCAGCAGCCAATGCCCGTAACCGTTGCCCAACGTGGTCGCGATGACGGCGGTGCGACCGGCAACGGTCACCGGCGGCGGCATTTTTCCGTAGCTCAATAACCAGTGCTCGTTGAAAGGTTTCCCAAAATCGGGTGACACGTCACGGGCGATCGATTTCCCGTCGGGCGACAAAACGTTTCCCGAACCGAAGATCCGTCCGCCAGGCAGGCGGGCAATGAACGTCGATCCAATTTCAGCCATGGCATTGGGACGCAGAAATTCAAAGAGTTCGGCGGACGCCTCCCGCGGCAAGGCGTAATCGACCCGCATCCCGTTAGCCTTTACGACCAGCGCGCCGCCCACCCGCGCGACGATCGTCGCAAGATCTTCCGTATGGATTGGCGGAGGCAGATAACCTGGGGTCTTCATGGCAGGATCACGACTGAGACACATCGGGCGCAGTCGCGCGAGCCGGGCGGCTTATTTTGATGATTTAAAGTGGGCCCGCCATCCCGCCCGGTAATTTATTTGGAACAATTACCTTCGGTGCATTCTCTTCACTGATTAGGCGCACGTTCTATCCACTCTGGCGAAACCCCCTACGATGTCTTCCCCGATTCCCGCCTTGCTCCGCTGCATGTTGGTCGCGGCCCTGTTCGTTCCGGTCGGCAGCACGTTTGCAGAAATCCCCAAGGTGACCGTCGTACCCGCATCCGAGGGCGCGGTGAACGCTTCCACCTCCGTCGACGACCGGGTGCGCGCACTCCTCGCCCGCATGACACTCGACGAAAAGGTGGGGCAACTCGTGCAGTATTCCTCGCGCAAGGACATGACGGGGCCAGCCAAGGCGTCGTCCATCGCCCCGCAAATCGAGGCAGGCGGGGTCGGCAGCTTGCTCAACGTCATCGGCGCTGCCGAGACGCGCAAATGGCAGAAGCTCGCGGTTGAATCCTCCCGCCTGCACATCCCGCTGCTCTTTGGCCTCGATGTGATCCACGGTTATCGGACGATCTTTCCGATCCCGCTGGCCACCGCCGCGTCATGGGATCTTGCGCGCATCGAAAGCGCCGAGCGCATCGCGGCGACCGAGGCCGCCGCTGCTGGCATTCACTGGACCTTCGCTCCGATGGTCGACATCGCGCGCGATCCGCGGTGGGGCCGCATCGCCGAAGGCGCTGGCGAGGATCCTTATCTCGGTTCCGCAATTGCCCGCGCTCGCGTCCGCGGCTTTCAGGGCGATGGAACGTTCGCGACGACCGAGACCATTCTCGCCTGCGTCAAACATTTTGCCGCTTATGGCGCCGCGCAGGCCGGCCGCGACTATTATACGACCGACATCACCGAACGCGTGTTGCGCGACGCCTACCTGCCTCCGTTCCACGCCGCAGTCGACGCGGGCGTCGGCTCGGTGATGGCCGCGTTCAACGATCTCGATGGTACGCCATGCACTTCAAATGCCTTCCTGCTCGACCACGTCCTCCGCCGCGAGTGGGGTTTTCGCGGTTTCGTCGTTTCAGACTGGGCGGCGATCGAAGAACTCCGCGCCCACGGCTCCGCGGCCGATCTGCGCGACGCGGCCCGCCAGGCGTTTCTCGCCGGTCTCGATATGGACATGCAGAGCGAGGCCTACGGCCCGTACCTCGCCGGGCTCGTCCGTTCCGGCGCTGTGCCCGAATCACGGCTCGACGCCGCCGCTGGCGCGATCCTCGCCGCGAAGTTCCGCCTCGGGCTCTTCGACGATCCGTACCGCTTTTGCGACGAGTCGCGTGAAAAAAGCACGCTGCTTCGGGCCGATTTCCTTGAAGCGGCCCGCGACCTCGCCCGCCGCTCGTGCGTATTGTTAAAAAACAAAGGGGTGCTTCCGCTAAAAACCTCCGATAAACTCACCGTCGCACTCGTCGGTCCGCTCGCCGATTCGCCATTTCACCAACTCGGCTCCTGGCACGCTCAGGGCAGGCAGGAGGACACCGTGACCGTTCGCGGTGCGTTGGAGAAGATTTTTCCGGGCAAACGCCTTCGCTATGCGCCCGGCTGCGAAGTGCGTGGCGACGATACTTCCGGCTTTGCCGCTGCCCGCGCAGCGGCCAGGTATGCCGACGTCATCATCGCCGCGCTTGGCGAAGACATCGGGCAAAGCGGTGAGGCCACCAGCCGCAGCTCCCTCGATCTTTCGGGGCCGCAAGGCGCGCTGCTGCGAGAGCTCCATGCCACAGGCAAGCCTGTCGTGCTCCTCCTCATGACGGGCCGGCCGCTAACGATCGAGAACCTGGAGCCGCTGTGTGACGCCATCGTCCTCGCATGGCACCCGGGCTCGATGGGCGGCCCGGCCATCGCGGACGTGCTGACCGGTGCGTATAATCCCGCCGGCCATCTTCCCGTCACGTGGCCACGTTCGGTCGGGCAAATTCCGATTTTTTACGCGCACAAAAATTCCGGCCGGCCACTTCCACTGCCCGATGTGCCGAACGACCGGTACTATTCGCACTATATCGATGCACCCAATACTCCGCTCTATCCGTTCGGCTTTGGCCTGAGCTACACCACTTTTGCGTTCGATCAGCTCCGGGTCAGCGCGCCGACGCTGCATGAAGGCGGCGCGCCACTCACGGTGACCGTGCGCATAAGCAACACTGGCTCGCGCACCGGCGAGGAGGTGGTGCAACTCTACGTGCGCGACCGGGTCGGCTCGGTGACGCGCCCCGTGCGGGAGTTGAAAGGTTTCCAGAAAATCGAACTCGCCGCCGGTGAGGCCCGCGACGTCCGTTTCCAGCTCACGCCCGGTGACCTCGCATTCTGGCGCGCCAATATGACTTTCGGCCCGGAGCCGGGAGATTTCGATGTCTTTGTCGGCGACGCTTCAACTGCAACACTAACCAGCCAGTTCTCGCTCGAAGTATCGTCGGCCGTCAAGCCACCGGCACCTTCAATAAAAAATTAAATCCGGATTGTCCCGGTGGGACGAAATAAAAGAGGATTTTCAGAACTCATAGTCACCCACCCATCCACGTTTTGTTTATCCCACTCTCCCATGGCCTACGTGTTTCCTCAGCCCGTGCTCGCGACCAGTGGTTCGATTCTATTCAACCTCAATGTCGTCGACTACCTGATCATCGCGACGTATTTCGCATTCGTGATCGGGATTGGTTGGGTGATTCGAAAACACCTGAAGACGAGCGCTGACTTCTTCGAGTCCGGCCGCTCGCTGCCCGCGTGGATTTGCGCACTGGGTTTCATTGGCGCCAATCTGGGCGCGCAGGAAGTCATGGGCATGGCGGCCTCGGGTGCCAAATACGGCATCGCAACGAGTCACTTCTACTGGATCGGCGCGATCCCCGCGATGATCTTTGTCGGTCTTTTCATGATGCCTTTTTACTACGGCTCGAAAGCGCGTTCGGTGCCGGAATACCTGAAGCTCCGCTTCGACGAGAAGACGCGCACATTCAACGCGCTTTCATTTGCCGTCATGACGGTGTTCTCCTCTGGCATTTCGATGTTCGCACTGGCGAAGCTGCTCAACGCAATTCTCGGCTGGAATTTCCACGCCTGCATCGCCGTCTCGAGTCTGATCGTGCTGATCTACATCTACACTGGCGGCCTCACCTCGGCCATCTACAACGAGGTGCTGCAATTTTTCCTGATCGTCCTCGGTTTCCTGCCACTGGTCATCCTCGGCTTGCAGGATGTGGGCGGCTGGAATGGCCTGACGAAACAACTCGGACTCTACTCGGCGGAACGGGGCATGCCGGGGGCGTGGACCTCCTCGTGGGCCCACATGGGCAATTCCGCCTCCAATCCGATCGGTATCGAATGGTTCGGCCTGGTGGCGGGCCTGGGGTTTGTGCTTTCTTTCGGTTACTGGTGCACAGACTTTCTCGTTATCCAACGCGCCATGGCGGCAAAAGACATGAACGCCGCACGCCGCACGCCGATCATCGCGGCGGTGCCGAAGATGCTTTTCCCGGCACTTGTCATCCTACCAGGGATGCTCGCGATCGCGATCTACCATCGCGGCGGCACGAGCGACATCCCGTTGCCAATCGGCGCCGACGGCAACCCCGACTACAACATGGTCGTGCCGGCGATGCTCGCGAAATACTTCCCGAACGGCATGCTTGGTATTGGTCTCACCGCGCTCATGGCGTCATTCATGTCCGGTATGGCCGGCAATGTCACGGCGTTCAACACCGTCTGGACCTACGATCTTTATCAGCGTTGGTTTAACCCGACCGCGTCGGACGCGCATCTTATGAAAGTCGGACGTATCACCACCGTCGTCGGCCTGCTCATCAGCGCCGCCTGCGCTTACGCCGCGGCAAAGTTCAACAATATCATGGACATGCTCCAGCTCGTGTTCGGCTTTGTGAACGCCCCGCTATTCGCCATCTTCCTGCTCGGTATGTTCTGGCGTCGCACGACCGGACACGGTGCGTTCTTCGGCCTGCTGATCGGTACGATTTCCGCCGTGGCCTTCCAAGGTAACACACTCCCCATCGGTGAGTCAGCCAGTCTGCTCAAAGGCGGCTGGATTTCCGTGCAACATACTTTCGCCAGCTCGATGGCGCAGAACTTCTGGATGGCGATCTTCGCTTTTTCCGGCTGCTTCCTCGGCACATTGTTCATCTCGCTGGCCACGGTGCCGAATCGTACCGAAGACGAACTGCGTGGCCTGGTCTATTCGCTCACCGAGATTCCGCACGATCGCCACGGCCCGTGGTATGCGCGGCCAGTCCCCCTCGCCATGATCGTCCTCACCATCACAGTCGCGCTCAACCTCATCTTTTGGTAACCCTAACGCCCATCTCCCATGCAACTTGATATCCGTTTCCCGATGGGCCTGCTCTTTATCGTGCTCGGTACCATCCTCACAGTGTATGGACTCATCTCAGATGCCTCCATCTATGTGCAGCACTCGCTCGGTCACAATGTGAACATTTTCTGGGGCGTCATTTTCCTGCTCTTCGGCGGTATCATGGTATGGCTGTCCCGCCGCCGGGCCTGAGACTTGGTCGAAAATCTCGTTTATGCGGCTGTCCCACCCGCTCACGCCACCAGATCCTTACCTTCGCTACTGATACGCTCGATACGCACGCGTCGCGCCCGCTCGGCATTGGCCTCCAAAACGGTCAGACGATATTCGCCGACCGTCATCGTATCGTCGCGTTTGGGCACGCGACCGAATTGCCGCATCGTCCACATGGCCACGGTCTCCCGCGCCTGCCATTCCACCGGCCAGCCGGTTTCCGCCTGAAGTTCCCGCATGGTGAACGAACCACTGACGACGATGGCACTTTCGGTCCGCTTGTAAACCGGACCGTGCTCGATGTCGAATTCGTCGCGGATATCGCCGACAATTTCCTCGAGCACGTCTTCAAAAGTAATGATGCCCGCCAGCCGTTTGTTACCGTCCAACACGACCGCGAGATGACTGCGCGCCGAGCGGAAACGCTCGATCATGCTGTGCAGCGGTGTGCTCAATTCGAATTCCACCACGTCCCGGACGAGCGGCTCAAACGGCGTATCGGATCCCAACGCCTGAATCTGCCATAACCATTCGCGGACCAGGAGAAGGCCGGCGACCTTGTCGATCGACCCCGAGCAAACAGGGAAACGACTGTGACCGCTGGTCTGCGCAATGCGCAGATTTTCACCCAGAGGGCGATCAAGCCAGAGGGCGATCACCTGGTCGCGAGGCCGCATGATTTGCTGGGCGGTGGTTTCGCGCGCGCGCAGGGATTGCACCATTAATTTATTGATCAGCGCATCACCGGGGTGCACGTGCCGGGCGTGACTGAAAACGTATTCCAATTCCTCGGGTGAAAGCGCGTGCTCCCCTTCGCCCGCAGGCCGGAGCCCAAACCAATCGAGCAAACGGTTCGCCGAAGAGTTGAGCAACCAGATGAATGGGAAAAAAACATAGTAGAAAACGACCAGCGGGGCGGAAAACCACAGGGTTATTTTTTGCGCCCGTTGGATCGCGATCGCCTTGGGTCCCAGTTCGCCAAAGATGATATGGACAAACGTGATGACCGTAAAAGCGATCGTGAAGGCGATCGAAGACACTGCGTGGGGATCCAAGATACCCCAACGGTTCAACCACGGGGCGAGATGACGTGCGAGGTAAGGCTCGCCCAGCCAACCCAAGCCAAGACTGGCCAGCGTCACACCAAGTTGGGACGCTGAAAGCATCGCGCCCAGGTGACTCGTGGCACGCAGGGCCAGTTTCACCCGCCAGCCGCCCTTTTTTGCGAGCGGTTTCAGCTGGCTGGCGCGTACCTTGACCAAGGCAAACTCCGTCGCTACAAAAAATCCGTTGGCCAAGATCAAAGCGACTATCATTACTGCTTCCAACGTGTTGCCCAATAAATCGTCCATGAGTTAAACGGAATCTAGGGGCGGACCCATCGTGCGCAAACCATTTGGCCGGAAAGAAAGGCTAAGACGATCCGGCCAAGGCAATAGCCCATCAAGATTGTGCCTCGCTGGATTCCCCAAAGCGCTGCGCTTTGGCGCAGTCGAACTCTCCTTTCCAGCGCACGACGACTACACCTGCGAGGCAATTGCCCAGCACATTGATGGAATTGCCGCACATACGCCCAATGGCGAAAACTTCATAATCAGGCCAGCGAACTTGAACATCCCGCAGCGAGGCTGCTGCAAAAATCCAGCACCGGTTTCCCGGACGCGCCAGCGGCGATCACCGCCATGGCAAACAGCACGGCAAAACACACGACTTGCAAGACATCGTTGCGCGCCATCGCGTCGACTACGCTCGTCGGGAAGGCGTGAAGAATAATTTCCCGACAAGGTGAGCGGTTTGGTACCCCGTGCGGCGGGTTGGTTTCCGTGGAAGCGAACATAAGCGGAAAGCCTGGAAGCTAGACGCGCACCGCCAACTGGCGGTTGAAAGTTAAACGGTCGCTGGGCCTGCTTTTTACCCCGCTTGCCGCCTCACCTGAAGAAACGCCACCATGACCGGGCCACCTCCCCACGGGAAAAAGACTTTGGCCGCGCTTGCCATAACCCGGACCCGACAGTTGATTGGATTTCATCGAACGCCCTCGAATTTGAATGAATTTCCTTCTTCGGATTTCCCGCAACTTAAGGCCAATCGCTTTGTTTGCCCACCAAGGTTTCCGACGCACCACGACGGGGAAAAAAAATGGCAGCCGGTGACAATGCATCGTTCGAAAATCGCTTTTCTCGCCTCGTTCATCGGTTCGCTCGCGTGGGCTGGTGCGATGGGTTTGGTGCTTTCGGGATGCTCGCGGGAGCGGGCGGGCTCCCAAAATAAAATCGACCTGCCTGTCGCCCCGCATTTGGCATACAACCCAATCGCCATTGGCAGCGCCGTGGCGGAATTCGGCCGGCCATTGGTGACGCATCTCCAGATCGTCGATCTGGATCGCGACGGTTTGGCCGACATCGTTTATTGTGAGGGCCAGAAAAACACGGTCCGCTGGATCCGACAGGCACCGCGCGGGGTTTTCACGGAGCAAATCATTGGCGAGGAAATTGCCGCGCCGGCCCATGTGTCAGCAGCGGATATTTACGGCCATGGCCGGTTGGACATTTTAGTCGCAAGCATGGGGCAAATCGCGCCCAATAACGACCGCATCGGTGCCGTGATCGTCCTCGAAAACCTCGATGGGCAGCACTTCCGCAAACACGTGCTGCTCGACCACGTCGCCCGCGTCACGGACGTGCGTGGCGCCAATTTGATCGGACACAAGGACGGCGCGCTCGATCTCGTGGTCGGCCAGTTCGGTTATGCGCAAGGGGAAACCCGCTGGTTGGAAAACAAAGGCGACTGGCACTTCGAAAGCCACATCGTGAACACGCAGTCCGGTTGCATCCACACACCAGTGGCGGATTTCGACGGCGACGGCAAATTGGATTTTGCCGCGCTGATTTCGCAGGAGTGGGAGGAAGTGCATTGGTTTCATAATTTGGACGGCGGGCAATTCCGCGACACGATCGCGTGGGGCTCGACTAACGAGGATTACGGCAGCAGCGGTTTGGATGTCGCGGACGTCAATCGCGACGGGAAGCCCGACTTGATCTACACCAACGGCGACGGTTTTGACTACTCCGTGACCGGTCCGCATCCGTGGCATGGCATCCAGTGGCTGGAAGGTGGCGGCGATGGCACGTTCAAATTCCATCGCGTGGGAAATCTGCCCGGCGCATACACCCCGTGCGCGGCCGATTTGAACGGTGACGGATTCATGGACCTGCTGGCCGTCAGTTGCTTCGCGGACGAATCCAATCCGAACGCCGTCGCGATGATGGCGTGGTTAAACGACGGCCACGAAAATTTCGCGCCAGTGGCCCTCGCCCATCGGCCGTACCAGTTTGTGACAGCGGCAATCGGCGACCTCGACGGCAATGGCGTGCCCGTAATCGTGACCGGGGGCTTCCATGCGCTTCCGCCGTTTGACCACATGAGCAACATCACGCTGTGGCGAAAAAAGTGAACAAGCCAAAGCCAACGAGGCCGAGCTCGGGTGCCGACGGACGACGCGGTAAACGGTGGGTAACGGGTGCATTGGTTTTGCTGTTCGCCGCACTAGCCGGCGGCGCAGCGTGGTGGTGGCGTCAGCCGAATCTGGCGGAGCGTGTGCAAGCGGCCATTCCCAAGCAACCCGATCTGGCCGGCAAAGCAGCGAGGCTGGCCGAACTGTTAGCCAAGGCCCAAGCTGGCACCAAAAAATCCTCCGATCCACTCGCGAGTGTGGCCGAACTCGGGCGCCTTTATCACGCCAACGGCTTCAACGAAGAAGCCACTGCCTGCTGGCAACTGCTCTGCAGCGAACAACCCCGCGTGGCCCAATGGTATTACTACCTTGCCGATCAGGAACGCATGGCGAGCGATTACCCCGCGATGGCCGCGTTGCTGGAAAAAACCACGACGCTCGCCCCGGACTACGCGCCGGCCTGGTTATTGCTGGCCGGCTTGCAATTCAAGACCGGGCACTTGGAAATTGCGGCACGCGACTACGAAAAGCGACTCACGTTGGTGCCGGGCGATCCGTATGCGCGCCTGTGGCTGGCACGGATCGCATTGCAAAACGGCCGGTCCGACGAAGCGCGCCGCTTGATCGAACAACTCGTCAAGGATGCTCCAGAATTTTCGTCTGCGCACAATCTTTACGCCGACATGCTGGCGTCAGCCGGCGATACCGTTGGCGCGGACCGCCAGCGCTGGTTGGGAAGGGAAACCGGACGCTTTCGCGAGGCGAAAGATCCATGGCTGAATGAGCTCTGGAACTGGTGTTATGATTTCGATCAGTTATGCGCGCTGGGCACGCTCGAACTGCAGACCGGCCACGCCGACCGGGCAAAATCCTATTACGAACGCGCGATTCAAGTCCGACCTGGCGACACTCATGGCTACGAGTTGCTGGGCGGACTTTATCTCAAGCAAAACGACCCGGCCAAAGCGCGAACTACTCTCGAGCAGAGTCTCCCTCGATTAAGAAATTCAAAGCCATCCATTACCTATTACCTCAGCCTCAGCCAGGCCTGCCGTGAGCTGAAGCAGACAGAGGAAGCGGTGCGCGTCGTCCGCGGAGGACTACGACAGGTCGGTGACAACTTGGAATTGTACTCGACCCTGGGGCGCGCTCTCAGCGATCTCGGCCGGCCCGATGAGGCGATCGCAGCATTTCATCAGGCGCTGGCGCTCAATCCCAATGATGCCGAAACCAACTTCAATCTTGGCCTGTCCCTGCTTGGTCTCGACCGCACCGACGAAGCGATCATCGCATTGAAACGGTCGCTCACTCTTCAACCCACCTTTCAAAAATCGCTATCGGTGCTTGGGCGGGTCGAGCTGGAAGGGGGACACTGGGAGTCGGCGGGAATTTATTTGCGACCACTCCTGGAATCGCATCCGGAAATGCCGGAAGCCCGGCAGATGATGTCGTCCTGGCATCTGCACGCAGGAGCCGCCGCAGAGGCGAAGCACGATTCCGCAGCCGCCGAACGTCACTACCATGATGGAATCGCGCTCAATCCAAACAACGCCGAACTTCAGGTCAGCCTCGGCGTGCTCTGTCTCGTGCAAGGTCGGTTTGCCGATGCCTTGATTCCACTGGAGGCCTACCACCGCCTCCAACCGGGGAATGCCCAAGGCTGCCTGTTTCTGGGCCAGGCTTACGCCGCCAACGGTCACACCGACGACGCACGTCGCGTTCTGAACGAGGGCATCTCTCTCGCGGAAAAAACCGGCAATCGTGTGACCGCGAATCATTGTCGGGAGATGCTGCAGGCGCTGTAGATCAGGCCGCGTGATCGACGCAGCCTGAAGTAGACCCCGAAATTTGGACAGCGGGAACCGGGACATAAACTTGCTGCCACGCAAACGGAAGAATCTTTTTCAATATATTGAGAAACACTCAAACGGTCACCCACTAGATACCTCCTGATTCCCCGATGAACCGCAAATTTTAAATGTCGCATTACGACAAGAATGTCGCATTTCAACAAATCATTTAGATTGGTGAATAGAAATAGATTTTATAAAAATCACTCTGTGAAAAGAATTTCATCGAAATATTCGTAAGACAATATCGAGGGAACCCGTAATATTGTCTTAAGCGGCATTGCTCGTCTCCTAAATTATTAACCTCCTCCGGCCCGGTCGCGATCTTTGCGCAATGTCGGACCCACTTCTCATGGCGCAGAGTCAATCCCCTAAAGAGGTTTGATGCAGCACCAAACAGTAATAAAAATAAACAAACTAGGGACATTATATGAATACAGATAGTACTCATGGAACCGCAAACCCAAGAAGGAAGTCTTGGTTTTTTCCGGTGGTCGCTCTGATCGGCTTCCTTGCAGCGTCAATTTTTGCATACGCTGATGAAGAAGCCTGTCACCATTGCCTTGACAGTTGCTATTCTCAGTTATCCCTGTGCCAGGGAGGTTGTAGGGCGCAATACCCAGCCCTCGATCAATTCGACCTACAACAATGTTATAATACGTGCGGCAATGCTATGGAGGGATGCGCTATGTATTGTTCGGCGGCCTTTTGCTCCGGTTAATCTCGGGGCCTTACGCTCAAGAGCCCGCCATTTGGCCGGCTCTTGAGCACTGTCTTTATCTGCATCGATTACTTGAAATTAGCTCTCCGTATTTATTCGTTTCCTACAGCCAGCTCCCCTTCATAGGGGATAATTAGATTCAAATCGGCAAATCGGACGTTGTTCTGCATAATGCTAAATCGAATTTTACTTTTATTGTCTGTCTTAGGGATGGTTATCACTTTGCACCTTTGGGTCCAAAAAGAGAGAAATTTCGACCAAGGCTGTTGGGGATTCGGTGAGGGCGTAGGCTCAAGCTTTGTAAGCGGATGCCGTGACCCTCAGCTGCAAAAGGTAAGCACCTTGCTCGATGCCTCGCTGGCTACATGGGGCTATTGTTTCTATTTTCTAGTTGGCACGTTGGCCTTCGCAAAAATCCTTCTTCCGTATTCAATAGCTCGTCACTGTCACTCATTTTCAGAGGTTGCAGTAGCACTTGCATTCCCATTTTGCTGCTACCTTTTCTATTATCAGGTGTTTGTGGCAAAGGCACTCTGTCCTTTATGTCTCATATCCGGCAGTCTGGTAACGGGCCTTTTTGTAGTTCACATCGTTCAGTATCGGCGGGGAGGATTCGAGCCTTTGCCGGAATCTGCCAGGGCGTTAGAGCTTGGTTATGTGTCTGCAATAGGGTTCGTCTCGATGAGCCTATTCGCCGCGTTGATGATTATAGTTAACCAATTGGGCACGCGTCGGCTCGATCAAGGCGAAAGTGCGGCACAGTTCACTACAATGGTGGGGCGATCGCTACCGAATTTCATCGAACTGCAGCGTTTGCAGGAGATGAAGCCCGCACGCTACGCGAGCAATATTCCTCCTCTTAAAACTGGTGATTGGATCAAGAACGACATTCCTGCACTTGGAACACCGAGTCCGGTAAACGTGGTGATATTCCTAGACCCCAATTGTCCGAGTTGCAATCGTGAGTTCGCCACGCTCACACGTCTTTCGGAACGGTTCAAAAAACAAGCTGCTTTCTATATTATTCCGCGCGTATTATGGGATTATTCGGTTTTGCAAACACAAGCATTGGAAATCGCAAAGCGAGAGAATAAATATTATGAAATGTGGGCACTACAATTTGACCGTCAAAAACAGGGTGGCATGAAAATGTCAGACATAGAAAAATTGTTTATCGATCTTGGGATGGATCGAACTGGGCTAGACGATCGTCTCGAAGCAGTCCGCAAAGAAACAATAGCACTACGTGATCGGGCTCAAGCAGCCGGCGTGCATTTTACTCCTACGATCTTTATCAACAATATGGCGGTGGATGCAGGGAGCAATGACGAACCAAGCTTGGTCAAATTGATAGAACGATCTTCGACCGAAAAATGATTGATGAACTAGTGATAGTTCACAAAGAAGTGACAATTGGATCAAAATTATTCGGCCTGATGAAAGAAAAGGCGGCGATGAGTTTGAGATGTGATTTGTGTGCCTCGCTGGCGGCATAGCTGAGCTCCCAGAGAGTTCCTCGGGCAGTGGAGTCGCCGATCTCGTTTTTCTTTCCAATAGCACCGCCATAGGCCCGCCACACGGCACGTCGGGGGCTAAACTCGAGTTGACCGAGCAGGCTGCCACATGTGGACAATGGAAAAGCGCTGGTTGAAATGTTGCACGAGCAGCTGGCGGGCTCGTAGCACCCCAGAATTCAGTGGCAAATTCCACCCGTTGCGGCCCAGCCAGCAACGCGGCCCGCAGCTTGACGTAAGCCGTCTCGCTCAGCTGCGACTTTCCGTCCTTGCCGTCGCACATTCGTCAGTTCCCGCCACAATTGTTGCACCCACCGGCTCACCGACTAGCGTGAGGTCTTCAGTCGCCGCCGCTGGAACGCCTCAGCCTTCATTTTTTCTCTTCGGCGTCCCCATGCTATAATGGAACACACTCCCTTCACCTGTTATTTCTTTAAACAAGTAAATAATTGGTGAGAAGGCCTTTTCCTGAAAAGGCCTCGTGGTAACGTAGGGATGTCACGTCAGCTCGCCTCTTTTATTTGCTTCCTTTGTGAATATTGCCTCGATGCGATTCTAAATTGCAATTTTCGCGCCGATCACGTTTCAAATGAAGACTATGCAATATTTTCAGATTTCGTCCGTTGCAAAAATGTTGGGCTGAATTTTTGCGGAGCTTCTCCATAGTGATATGCGAATTCATGACAGAGGTGAGATTCGTTGGAAAAATGCGTTTCGAAAGCCACGGCTTTATTCGACCAGCCCTTTGCAATCAAATCACACGCCAAGCGACAGCGCAGAGCCCGGGCCCATTTTCCTGGTGGTTGCTGAAACCGATCCATGAAATACCGCTCAAGTTGCCTCAGCGAGACTGCACAGAGCGCAGCCATTTTTGAAGGCTTAAACTGTGCTTCGACTGCCACGATCTCCCATTCGTTAATTTGTGCAAGACGACATTTCATAAAAAAAATCACAAGGGAATTTTGGCAAAACCAATAGTGACGGACAAGAAAGTGGCCCGATGGAACAAAAGAGAGTCGCTGTACAATTACGACCTATCCGACTACCGGATTCCCGGTAGAAATGTTACCTCGATGTAACGCCCTCAATTGACCCGTCAGCTCCGACGTCGCGCGATTCGCCGTGCCACTATTGAGTCAAATCGCGGTCCCTCAAATTTTGTATTTTTACATGGGCGCGCATCGATTTTCCGGCTGATCATTTGAAATCGCAGCACTCATCGAGCAAGGCAGACGGATTCTTGCGGCCGCATATATTAGTCTGAATGCACATGGCGAACTACATGCCATTGACATCACTAAATCGACGGTGGTTGAGGGCATCACAGATCGCGCCAATCTAAGAGCAAGGTCTCCGTCTTTTTTTTAGAGCATTTCAAAAAATAAAGTTATAGCCACAGGCGACAAACCAGCCGAGGGTATCTTGGGCGGTAACCGCGCGGAGGGTGGAGGCGATGGCCAGGAGCAGATCGTCATGGGTGCGGGCCTGGGCTTTGCGGAGGAGTGACTTTACTTTGCTCCACATCATTTCGATGGGGTTGAGATCAGGCGAG